>NZ_JAAXDD010000015.1:0-238338 GCF_019798305.1 Rhizobium leguminosarum | reverse complement strand
AGAGCCTGTTCATGTGCGCCTTCACGGCAACCCGGCACAATCCGGATCTGGCCTCCTTCTATGCGCGCTTGCGCAGCAACGGGAAGCAACACCTGTGCGCCGTCATAGCCGTCGCCCGAAAACTCATCATTCTCGCCAACGCCATCCTCATCCGAAAGACCGAATGGACGCCACAGTACCGGCAAAATTGAAACATGGTTGCTCCCCGCTCGCGGGGCGAAGGGGATATGCCGCGACCTCTCGCTTCTCCACCAACCTCTCGTAGGGCACGTCCCCTCTCCCCGTCAGAACGGGGAGAGGGCTAGGGTGAGGGGCAGCCACTGGCGCTCGACCTCACGCCGCCCCAGCCGGATCCCCAATCGGCAATAACGCCGGATCAAGCGGCGGATCTTGCGGATTCTTCGTGTCGCCCGGGTCCTGTGCCGGCGTCAGCGGCGGTTTTTCCTGGATGCGGTCGGGAATGCCGGGCGTCGGCGTCGGGCCGCGCGGGGTATCGGCATTGGGTGTCGGGATCGGGTCTTTGTTGGGCATGAGTGCCTCCTTTTCGAAAAAGGAACGGCAGGCTTGGCACTTGGTTCCACTTTTGCCGGCCTACCTTTCTATGCATCAGGGCCATTCCTATGTATGAGGAAAGCTTGCAAACCTTGGAACGAGCATGGCCCTTCGCGATCGATTTTCGAAAAAACTGAACTGTCCGCAATGCGGCAATGAGGGCTTTGCCGAGGCCTCGGAAGTCGATGATCCCAAGCGCAAGCATCCGGATTTCAAGGTCGATCAGCTGCCGCGCGGCTTCGGCGTGCAGCGGCCTTCCAACCACCAAGAAAATTTCGTCATCAAATGCGAATGCGGACGCAAGTTCCCCTTCCGCAGCGTCGCGGAAGCCGCGGCCGAGCGGCGCTGACATCTTGATCTAGAACTAGATTCTCTCCAGCACTTCGATGAAGGCATCGGCGAAACGCACCAGCGGCGCGGTCTCTTCATCGGGCGCCTGCATGCGGATTTCCGTGCCGTTGCCGTCGAGCAGCGCCAGCACGACGCGCATCTCCCGGCCATCACCTGGAATGCGCAGCACGGCAATGCGCCGGCAATCCTCGACGAGGCCGCCGGCCGGAAGGTCGAACAACAATTCGCCACCGGAGCGTGCCGCGGCCTGGCGCACCGCCGCGCAGAAGTCGGTATCGCCGCCGGCATAACTTTCGAGCGAAAGTTCGAGCTCGAGCAGTTCCATCGGCAGCATCGTTTCGGACTGGTGGTCGACCCCGCCAAGCGCGGACGCCTGCGGCCTTGCTGCAATCTCGGGTGAAATCATCCCGTCTCTCCTCTGCATCTGGAGATGAAAACCGCGGCAGAATGGCCTTTTTTTGACATATCAGCAAGGGCTTATGAAGTGGCCGCCGTTTCACCATGGCCTTCGCCGTGGATTCCAACGCAATGCGTCAGACAATCGTTTCAATTTAGCCGAATCTTGCCCCAGATCCGGATGATTTTAGGCTGGGCCGGCCTAAAATCTGAATCCGGATCTAAATCAAAGAATAGAGCATGATGTCGTCCGAAAACCGCTTCACACTTTTCGGCATCATGCTCTAAACAGGGTTGAGGCGATTTGCGTGGTCGAACGCGCGGGCGCTGACGAGCAACCGGTAAGTTTGATGGCCATCCGCTATGACCGCCCCGTTTCCAGCGCCGCCCGCTTTTCGCGGCTGCTGGGGGCGTTTTCACTGGTGTTGGCGCTGGCTGTGATGATCGCCCATCGCTTCGGCGGCCTGGCCACACCTTATCTGGTGCTGCTGCTGATTGCCGCCGCCGGCGGCGCGCTTCTCGCTGTCATGCTCGCCGCACTCGGGCTGCGCAGCCTCTGGATGACGGGGGCCGAAGGCGGGCTGGCGGCGCTGGCGGCGCTGATCTATGCCGCCTTTCCGCTGGGCCTCGGCGCCTATGCCACCGAGCGCTACATGACGCTGCCTGATATCTATGACGTTTCCACCGATCCGGTCTCCGCACCCGACTGGCTTTCGCAGCCGTATTTCAACCAGATCTGGCTGAAGCGCAAGGTTGAGGTGACGCCGGAGGATCGCGAAAAGCAGCTCGCCGCCTATCCCGAACTCACCGGCCGGCGCTATGAAGGCGCGCTCGACCGCGTGCTCGAAGCGGTGCGCAAGGTCGCCAAGATGAGCGGCATGACCATCACCAGGAGCAGTGGCGACACCGAGCCCGGCCGCGATCCCGAGGACAGACCGGTCAAGCCGCCGGAGGCGAGCGACGATGCCGTGGCCGATGCGCCCGATATCATCCCCGTGCCGACGCCGCGCCCCTATGACGACGACGTCGCCAAACTGATCCGCGGCGTCAACGGCGTGACGCTGCAGGGCACCACCCGCACGCTGATCCTCGGCCTGCGCTTCGATTTCATCATCCGGCTGCGCGAAGAGGCCGAAACCACCTTCGTCGACATCCGCGTCGCCTCCCGCTACGGCCAACACGACCTCGGCTTCAGCGCCGAAATCGCCGGCGATTATCTGAAGGCGCTGGATGCTGAGCTGTTGGGAATTGCGGGTGGGTGAGCCGCGGTGCCGCCGAAGGCGGCAGCAATCGATCCAGTGAATCGATTGCAGCGGCGAACGCCCTGAGCCCAAGCGAAGGGCCAGGATAGGGTGCGGCAGATTTGACAACCTTGTACCGTCTCGATTCCCTCTTCTCCCCAGCGGGGAGAAGGTGCCCGTAGGGCGGATGAGGGGGCCGGCGAAGCCGGTCTTTCCTTACAACGTTCATGCGGGATTCTACCACACTCGCGTCGGCATGGCGGGATAGTTAAAATGAGAAGGCGTGCCGTGTGGCCCCCTCATCCGACCCTTCGGGCCACCTTCTCCCCGCTGGGGAGAAGAGGACATGCCCGCCCTCACTCCACTAAACCCGTATGCTGCACCATCGCCCCGTAAGCCCCCCTCTGCCCTGCCGGGCCCAGGGTCGAGCCACGGGTCTCGACCCGTCCTTCGGACCCCCCACAGGTGGGGAGATTGGCTGGGCGCACCGGCTTCCCCAAACAACTGGTGTCACAGCAGGGCGAAACGGTAGACGGGCACGAAGTTCAAGCCACTTGTGATCTCCCCACCTGTGGGGGAGATGCCCGGCAGGGCAGAGGGGGGTATCACGGCACGCCGACCCGCCCCTCATCCGCCTGCCGGCACCTTTGCCTGGGTCGAGCCACGGGTCTCGACCCGTCCTTCGGACCCCCGCCGCGGGGCGAAGGGGAATCGCCGCAACCGCTCCGTTCCTCGTTACCTCTCGCAGGGCACGTCCCCTCTCCCCGTTTTTACGGGGAGAGGGTTAGGGTGAGGGGCAGCTATCCGCGCAAACCGAACGGCGCATTTGCCACCCGCGCGAAGGGCAGCCTCACTCCACCACCAACCACCCCGTATACCGCACCACCAACCCCGTCAGCCGCCCACCGATCTCCACGTGGAAGTGGAACCGCCCATCGCGCTCCTCCTCATAAGTATCCCCGCCAGGCGCCAGAAACAGCGGCAGCGGAATGCCGCAAAACCGCCAGCCGCGCACGACGAGCCGCAGCTTCTGCCCCTCCGGCACCAGCGCCAAAAGCACCCGGAACGGCCCGAAGACCTCGGCGAGCAGATGCCGGCCGCGGCCCTTTGCCTCGACCTGCCAGCTGCGGAAGATCGTGCCGCCGAAATCGCGTGTCCAGATCTCCTTGTCGCCATCGGCGGCGAAGCGCACGGTGACCGGCACATCCTCGCCCGCGGGGGGAAAGCCGATCACCCGAGCGACGATCCTCGCCAGCAGCCCGCCGCCGCGCTCGATCCGCGCCCGGCCGGAGGCGACGCGCGCGCCGCCGGCATGCAGGGCGGCGAGAGCGGGCGGCAGCCGCTCCCAGGCGCTGCCGAGGATCCTCTGGTAGAGCGGCTGGCGTGCCTCCTCGTTTTCCATCGTGATGCCTGTTGTGATCGAAAACCGCCGGAAGGCCGCTTCGAAATCCGCAAGCTGCAATTCGCCGGCCGCCGGCCGCGCGCCATTCTCCGGCCGCACGCTGGTCAGCAGCCGGCGCACCAGCGCGTCGACGCCGATGACCGGAATGAACGGCCCGTCATCACCTTCGGCAATCAGATGCCAGCCGGCTGTCAGTCTTTGTCCCGCGTGATCGACGCCGCCGACGCGGACGAACATGCCGCCGCGATGTTCGCCCACCGCGAAAGCGTGGCTGGCCCGCTGCAGCAGCCGCGCAAACGGAAGCAGCGTCGGCAGCAGCCGGAGGCGGACGAGCCTTGCCGAGAAGCTGAGCAAGCGCTGCAGCGGCTGCGGCTCCGTGCCGACTCCGGTGAAGCTGGATTTGAGATCGGCAAAACGCGCCGGCAGCAGCTTGAGATCCGGCGCATCCACCAGCAGGAATTTTCGGCTGCGCAGCGGCTTGACCCCCGGCGGCGCCACCGTCATCCGCATCGCATCGATCAGCCCGCGCCCGGAGGCCGGCTGTCCATCGCGCAGCACCGGAACCTTCTTGCCGGCATAGCTTGATATCGCCCTGACGACATTGAGCCCGATCTTGACATGCGGCGAGGGGGCAATGCCCGCCGCGACACATTCGATCCGGGAAAAATGCGGCGCCATCGCCTCGAGTGCGGCGAAGGAAAGCGCAGGCAGGCTGCTCAGCCCCGAGAGCGCGAAGGTGCCCTTGGCCTTGGCCGCCGCATCCAGCCCACCGATGCCGGCGACGAAGCCGGTGCTGTCGGCGATATCGGCATAATCGATGCCGAGATCGATGCAGGCCTCGGCGACCTTATAGGCATGCTTGCCGAAGCTTTGGAACGGCCCCGAGGCATCGACGACCAGATCGGGCCTCATCCGCGTCAGCTGTTCGGCGAGATCGCCATCGCGATCGAAGGCTACCGCCTGCACCATCGCGCCGAGATTGTTGCTGCCCAGGCCCTCGGCGCCATCTTTCGGCGTCCGGAGATCGGCAACGAAATCGTCGGCCTTTTCAAGCGAGCGCCCGGCAACCAGCAGCCTGAGCCGCGGCTCATCGCCAAGCAGCCGGGCCAGCCGCCCGCCGAAGGTGCCGTAACCGCCGATGATGAGTAGGCAAAATCGCTCGCCGCTCATGCGATGAACCGGCTGCGTTGCTGCGGCGTCGGCACCATGCAGCTTTGCCGGCCGGCGATCTTCAGCCGGTTGCGGGCGATGAATTCATAGAGCGCATCGGCCGCCCGCCGCGGCAGCAGCCGGAAAATCTTCACCAGCGAGAAGGGAAAGCCGAGGCCCGCCACCATGCGGATCGAGCCGTCGGACTTGAAGAAGGCGCGGCCCTCTTCGATGAGGATATTGGTCTCGTAGTCGCGCGCATGCAGCCCGTAATGCCGGTAGAGTGCTTGGCCGAGCGGCGTCTGCGCTGCGAGGAAGCGGTATCGCTGCTGCTTGTCATGTTTCAGCGCGAACTTCACCCAGCCGGAGCAGAACACGCATTCGCCATCGAAAACAACAAGCGGCCGGTCATCGGCAAAATCAGGCACATCAGGATCTTCGCGATAGCTGTATTCGTCGCGCCCCATGCTCATCTCTCCCCCTCATCTCCCTTACGCCGGCCGGTAGCTGGCGGCAAGCGAAGGCGGCCCATCCGCCGCAATCATACCGCGCTCCATCAGATCCTCGATATGGGCGAGAACGGAAAGCGCGGCCGCCCCATGCAGCTTCGGATCGGTATCGCGATAGATCGCCTTCACCATCTCGGCGATGCCACGATCGCCGGCGCGGATGCGCGCCAGCACCGCTTGCTCGCGCTTCAGCCGATGCGCCTTCAGCGCCCGGAGGAAAGTTGCCGGCTCAGTCACCGGCCCGCCATGACCGGGCAGCAGCAGCCGGTCGTCGCGTTCGATCAGCCGGTCGAGCGAGGCCATGTAATCCGCCATCGAGCCATCCGGCGGCGCGACGATCGAGGTCGACCAGGCCATGACGTGATCGCCGGAGAAGAGGATGTCGCGGCCTTCGAGCGCGAAGGCGGCATGATTGGCCGTGTGCCCCGGCGTCAGCACCGCGCTCAGCGACCAGCCATCGCCCGAGATCGTCTCGCCATCGCTGATCGCGATATCCGGCACGAAGGACAGATCCGAGCTTTCGGAGAAGGGATTGATCTCGCCGGCCCTCAGCGGCCGCGCCGGCCGGTGCGGCCCTTGCCCCACCGTCACCGCCCCCGTTGCCGCCTGCAGCCGCCTGGAAAGCGGCGAGTGGTCGCGATGCGTGTGGCTGACGAAGATATGCGTCACCGCGCGCCCGCCAAGCGCTGCCATCAGCGCCTGATAATGCGCCTCGTCCTCCGGCCCGGGATCGATCACCGCGACCGAGGCGGCGCCGACGATATAGCTGTTGGTGCCGAAAAAGGTGAAAGGCCCGGGGTTGTTCACTGTAACCCGCTCGACACCCGAAACAACCGGCACGGCCTGCCCATAGGCCGGCTCGAAAGCGAGGTCGAATGCGGGACTGTCCATGAAGGAATGATCTCGGGCCGATGACGTCGCCACTTCCTAGCACGCCGGCGGGTACTGTGCAGTGCATAAATCTGCGCCGGGTTAAACTTAGTCATTGTGACAGGCGAAGAGCTTTGCTAATCAGGCGTCGATTTGAGCAGGCGGTTTCCGCTCAAGCTCTGGTGGGGCGTCGCCAAGCGGTAAGGCAACGGTTTTTGGTACCGTCATCCCTGGTTCGAATCCAGGCGCCCCAGCCACGATTTTATTTCCGCGCAGCAAAGAAACGGTTCAGCATCGCAGCATTCGGCGCGTCTTCAATCGCAGCTCCGTCCGTTGGGGGCGGCGGCTCTACCAGCCGCGCCATACCGACTTCTGTGTGCATTCAGAGTGTCTACTTTTCTGACCGTAATTGCTGTATCTCCAATACAGATAAAATTTAAAACTTGACGAGCAGTCAAGGCTGACTTACGATTTTGTGCTGTAGCAACGATACAGATGGAAATCATGAAAATCTGCCTTTCTGATGTCTGCGACGTGCGTTCGGGCTTCACTGCGAGAGGGCGGCTTGAAGAGGAGGCTGATGGCGTGCCGGTGCTTCAGTTGCGGGACGTGACAGACTCGGCAGCGATCGACCCGTCGCTGCTTATGAGGTCGAAATTCCGGGGCTCAGTTGAGCGATATTTGGCCGGCGCGGGTGACGTGGTGTTCCGCTCAAGGGGCGAGCGAAACATAGCAGCTCGTCTCGACAGTCGTTTCGTCGAGCCGGCAGTAGCGGTTTTGCCAATCTTGATTCTTCGGCCCAAGGTGCGGATTCTGCCCGAATATCTGGTGTGGGCGATAAATCAGCCCGAGGCGCAGCGCCACTTCGACGCGGATGCGAGGGGCGCGACGATCCGGATGATCCCCAAGGCGAGCATCGAGTCGCTCGAATTAGAAGTCCCGGATGTTGCGACCCAGAAGATGGTGGTGGAGATCGATACGCTCTCGCGCCGGGAGGCCGAGCTTACTATGGAGCTGATAGACAAGCGCCGTCGACTCGTCGCGCAATGCATACAGTCACGAATCAGGAATGCGCCCGATAACGGCAAGCAGGGAAGGAAATGACATGGCGGATCAGATAACTCAGCAGCAGGTCAATCAGACGGCGTGGGCCGCGTGCGATACATTCCGGGGTGTCGTCGATGCCGGCCAATACAAGGATTACATCCTCGTGATGCTATTCCTGAAGTACATCTCGGACCTGTGGAATGACCATGTCGCGACCTACAGGAAGCAGTTCGGCGGCGACGAGGACCGCATCCGTCGACGGCTGGAGCGGGAACGCTTCATTCTGCCGGAAGGTGCGAGCTTCTATGATCTCTACGATAGGCGCAATGAAGCGAATATCGGCGAATTGATCAACGTCGCGCTCGAGGCGATCGAGGACAAGAACCGCACCAAGCTTGAGGGCGTGTTCCGGAATATCGATTTCAATTCTGAAGCCAATCTCGGCAAGGTGAAGGATCGCAATCGCCGCCTCAAGCATCTGCTCGAGGACTTTGCTAAGCCGGCCATGGACCTTCGCCCTTCGCGGGTGACCGAGGACATAATCGGCGAGTGCTACATCTACCTCATTTCGCGC
The DNA here is from genome assembly GCF_019798305.1 of Rhizobium leguminosarum. GTDB lineage: Bacteria > Pseudomonadota > Alphaproteobacteria > Rhizobiales > Rhizobiaceae > Rhizobium > Rhizobium leguminosarum_U. Next base: position 230,247 of record NZ_JAAXDD010000015.1, on the reverse strand, counting down.
TTCGCTTCGGACGCGGGCAAGAAAGCAGGGGAATTCTACACGCCGACTCCCGTGTCACGGCTGCTGGCTAAGCTCGCTGCGCCCAAACCGGGCGACACAATCTGCGATCCTGCCTGTGGTTCTGGTTCGTTGCTCGTCCAGGCAGCTCAGGAAGTCGGCTCCGACAACTATGCTCTCTTCGGCCAGGAATCGAACGGCGCGACCTGGGCGCTGGCGCGGATGAACATGTTCCTGCATTCGAAGGATGCCGCCCGTATCGAGTGGTGTGACACGCTGAATAGTCCCGCCTTGATCGAGGGTGATCATCTCATGCGCTTCGACGTGGTCGTCGCCAATCCGCCCTTCTCGCTGGACAAGTGGGGCGCGGAACATGTGGGCTCCGACCAGTACAAGCGGTTCTGGCGCGGCATCCCGCCGAAGTCGAAAGGGGATTATGCCTTCATCACCCATATGATCGAAGTCGCTAAGCGACAGAGCGGTCGCGTGGCCGTCATAGTGCCGCATGGCGTTCTCTTCCGTGGTGGCGCGGAAGGGGCAATCCGCCGGGCACTGATTGAGGAAAATCTCCTCGATGCCGTCGTCGGCTTGCCGGCCAACCTTTTCACTAGCACCGGCATTCCTGTGGCGATCCTCATCTTCGATCGCTCCCGCGAGCAGGGAGGCGAAAACGAAGCTCGCAAAAATCTTCTCTTCATCGACGCCAGCGGAGAATTCACACAAAGCAAGACGCAGAATGTGATGGGCGACAATCACATTGCCAAGGTGCTGGAGACCTATCGCGACCGCGTGGAAATCGCGAAATTCTCTCATAGCGCGACCTTTGAAGAGATAGCCGGAAACGACTTCAACCTCAACATCCCGCGCTATGTCGATACTTTTGAAACCGAGGAAGAAGTTGATATCGCTGCGCTGCAGAAGAACATCGCGCGGATTGAGGACGAGTTGTCGGTTGTTCGCACGAAGATGGTCAACTATCTGAAGGAGCTTGGTATCGATGCATGATGGTTGGTTGGTGGAACCATTAGGCGGATTGGTACGAATCGCTTCTGGCCAGGTTGATCCCAAGGTTGAGGGCATTGGAGAACTGCTAAGCGTCGGTCCCGAGAACTTGTTCTCGGGCGGCGGATTGAACCGCGGCAACCTCTTGTCAGCACGTGAGCAGGGCCACATTTCGGGAAAATATGCGTTTGACAGTCACGCGATTCTTTATTCGAAGATTCGCCCAAATCTGAACAAGGTGGCGCTGCCAGATTTTGATGGAATTTGCAGCGCGGATATGTACCCGCTTTGGATCGCAGATGAGACGAAGGCCGACAGGCAGTACCTTTTTTATGTATTAACATCCGACAAGTTTGTTGCCGAAGCAACTTCTCGTTCTTTTCGAACTGGTCTGCCAAAGATCAACCGAACCGATCTCGAAAGCATCGAGATTGTCGTACCTCCCATCGAGGAACAGCGTAAAATCTCTGAAATTGTCCGAACGTGGGACGAAGCGATTCAGAATTATCAGACGTTAGTGAGCTGTTACGAGCGTGAATATTTGGCACTTAGAAATCGGCTAGTGAGATGGGAAGGTATTGAGCGCCAACGATTGAAGAGCGTTATTAGAACGGTTTCTCGACCTGTGCCGCGGCCGAGTAATGCCTATCGTGCGCTAAGTGTGCGTAGCCACGGAAAAGGTGCCTATATCCGAACGGTAGGTGATCCTGAGAGCGTCGATATGGACACGCTCTATGTCACGAAAGCTGGCGACCTTATTGTCAACATTACTTTCGCGTGGGAAGGCGCCATTGCACTGGTGCGTGACGAAATGGACGGTTGCCTTGTCTCACATCGCTTTCCGACATTTGTGCCCGACCAAAGCAAAATCAATCCAAGCTTTCTACGGCATGTCGTGAGGATGCCGCGTTTCACAAATTTTCTGAAGTTGGTGTCGCCAGGAGGAGCGGGGAGGAACCGAGTTCTAAACAAGAAGGACTTTCTGGAGCTCGAAATACCTTACCTATCGCTGTCTCGGCAAGAACAGATCGCGGAAATTTTGGACACGGCTGAATTATCGGTCCTGACAGCAAGTTCTCTTAAATCCGACATACAGGCGCAAAAGCGCGGTTTGATGCAGAAGTTATTGACTGGTGAGTGGCGCGTGAACGTGGAGGAGCATCAGAAATGAAAATACTTGGATTCCGCGGTGATCCTAAAGCACCACGATATGCCATCGTGTCTGAGATCGGAGGTGTCTACACACTCGAAAACTCTTCCGGAGACACGAAGCTTTCGGCTCCCGCTTCGATAACCGAGGATGCGGATGCCGAGCGCTTAGAATGGCTGTATCGGGAAATTCATCGAATTTTTGATGACCACCCCGATGTCGCTAAGGTGATGATCAAGGGGAATGAATTTACCCAGCAGGACACCAAGGCAAAACGGCGCTCGTTTTACAATGACGGCGCTGTGATGTTGGCCTGCGCCCATCGGGGCATTCCGGTAGAGATTAAAGTCTATGCATCCATAGGCACCGCAAAGGCCAAAAGTAAAGAGCTGGGTGAAGCCCGTGTTGGGAGAACTGCTAAGTATTGGGACGAGAAGATGGCCGATGCAGTTAACGCGGCTTGGTGGGGGCTGCGGCACCCATGAATCAGCTTGTACCAGTCCTTCTTGTTCCCAATATGCAGCTTTATAAGTATCAACTTATTAATCGGATCGGCCAAGGTTCATTTGGTGAGGTCTGGTCGGCTATCGATTTGGCTTTGCAGAGAGAGTTTGCGGTCAAGTTTCTGAAGCCCGGCGTTTCAGTCGATGAACGTCTGCGTGAGGGCCAGATCGGAAATCTCCTTTCGCACAATAATCTTGTCCGGGTGCATCAGGCCGACGTCGTGAATGTTGGAGGAGCAGACGTAGTCGCCCTGGCAATGGATTATCTGCCGGATGGATCGGTTGAGACCTTGGCCAACCCAGCTGGTTACGTTCCGTTACCTCTCGTCTTGCGTATCGCAAGGGACATCCTTCAAGGTCTCGATTATTTGCACGCCCGCAATTTCTATCACAATGACATCAAGCCGGGAAACATCCTCCTCGGGCCGCAACAACAGGCAATGCTTTCGGACTACGGCATCACCGGTGTATCGTCGGACGGCAATCCCGTTGCAGCACCCAACTCGTACCTTCTTCATTGTGCGCCAGAGGTCCGCGCCACCGGAAATGTTGGCGTGAGTTCCGACATATTTCAGGCAGGTATGACCTTGGCTAGGATGCTTCTTGGTTTGAACCACTTGAGCGCAATTTGGGCGAGCGTCGGGAGGTCGCAATACGAGAACGACATGGACGCAGGAAAGCTGCTCAGCCAAAAGGATTTCCCAAACCATATTCCGGCCGCCGTTCGGCGCGTTATTTTGACAGCAGTCCATCCTGACCCCGCGCAGCGTTATTCCAGCTCCCTCGAAATGCGCAGGGCCATTGAGAAGCTGAATTTTCCGGGGTACTGGAGCGTTGACGCCTCCGGTCGTGAGTTTGGTGTTGATCACGCTCATCGATACACATTTGAGCTCCTTCCAGTTTCTGGTGCTCGCTTTGATTTTGTTTGCGTTCGAGAGAATATCGCTTCCGGAAGAACCCAGCGAATTGTGAGATTCTGTCAGAGAGGTCTGGCCGCAAAGCAAGCCGAGAAAGCCGTATCTGACTTCAAGTGTTTTGTGGTGACCGGACGATGACATTCAACGCTGCCGAGAAACACCAGTCTCAGCTACCGGCACTCCTACTTCTTGTGGGAATGGGCTTCAAGCCGATCTCCCAGGCGCAGGCACTGACACTTCGCGGCGCCAAGCTTCGGAACGTCGTTCTCGACGATATCCTCGCCGAGCAGCTTCTCCGCATCAACCGCTATGCATATCGCGGCAGAGATTATGCCTTCGACCTGGAAGACGCACATGAGGCCATGCGCCGGCTGAAGCCGACGCCGGACCGTCTGAAGGGGCTCAAAGTCACCAATCAGGAAATCTACGATACCCTTGTATTGGGGACGACGATTACCAAGATGATCGACGGTGATTCCAAGAGCTATTCATTCAGGTTTATTGACTGGCAGAACCCATCGAACAACATCTTTCATGTGACTGCGGAATTCGCCGTGGAGCGCACTGGCTCGACGGAAACCAAGCGCAGCGACATCGTCGCCTTCGTCAACGGAATTCCGTTCGTCGTCATTGAGAACAAGCGGCCCACCGAAAGCCTGACTAAGGCCGACAGCCAGCTGATCGGCTATCAGCAGGAAGACAAGGTTCCGCAGCTGTTTCATTTCGCCCAGTTGCTAATGGTCATGAACAGGCTGGACGCCCGCTACGCGACCGTCGGGACACCGCGGAAGTTCTGGCATGCCTGGCGCGACGAGGAGGTGGCTGAGGAGGACGTGACTGCCGCGATCGATACTGAGCGATTGAAGGGCGAGATCGACCAGATCGACGACATGCTGGTAGGGTTTAGCGAGACCGACGCCGTCGACAATGTCAACCGGCCACTCGGTTTCGCGGAGGAGCAGGCCATTTTCTCCGGCGACTTTGCCAGTGCGCGCGAATATTTCGCCGCCCTGCGTGAGGAAGGCGGACGTATCGTGACCGCGCAGGATCGCATGATTATGGCGCTTTGCCGGCCCGACCGGTTGCTCGATCTGGTCCGCCGCTTCACAGTATTCGACGGCGGTGTGCGCAAGATTGCGAGGCACCAGCAGTTCTTCGGTATTCGAAAGGCCGTGGGGCGGATCAAGGAGTATGACGTCACTGGTGCGCGCAAGGGCGGCGTGATCTGGCACACACAGGGTTCGGGTAAATCGCTAACCATGGTAATGCTTGGGCGGGCGCTCGCCCTTGACCCTGACATTTCAAATCCGCGGCTGATCATCGTCACCGACCGCGACGATCTCGACAAACAGATCAAGGACACGTTCAAATCCTGCGACATGGAGCCGAGGCGCGCGACGAGCGGTGCCGATCTGCTCCAGCTCATCCGCAACAGGACGCCCCTGATCACGACAATTATCAACAAGTTCGATACAGCACTCCGGAACGGCGACCATGCCGAGGAGGACGCCAATCTTTTTGTGTTGGTCGATGAGAGTCATCGCAGCCAGACCGGTAAGTTCGGCGGCCACGGCCAATTCGCGATAAAGATGCGTCGCCTGCTACCCAAGGCCTGCTACCTCGGCTTCACCGGCACTCCGCTCCTGAAGAAGGAAAAGAACACGCTTTCAACCTTCGGCGGGCTGATCCACAAATATGCGATCGACGAAGCCGTGGCCGACGGTGCAGTCGTGCCGCTGCTCTATGAAGGCCGGATGGTTGAGCAGAAGGTGAGTGGCGACGTTATCGACAAGTGGTTTGAGAAGATCAGTGTCGGCCTCACGGATCAGCAGAAGGCCGACCTGAAGCGGAAGTTCTCCAGGCCCGACGCGCTGAGTAAGACCACGCAGTCGGTTCGCGCCAAGGCCTTTGATATCTCCGAGCACTATCGCCAGCACTGGCAAGGCACCGGGTTCAAGGCGCAACTGGTTGCCCCCTCGAAGGCGTCCGCCATCCGCTTCAAAGAGGTACTGGACGAGATCGGGCACGTTTCGAGCGCCGTCATCATCTCGCCCCCCGATGACAACGAGGACAATGAGGACGTCGATCGGGAATCAAAGGACCTCGTTCGCGTCTTCTGGGACAGGATGATGGCGCATTATAAGACCGAAGACGAGTATAGCCGCCAACTGATCGATGACTTTAAGGGAACCGGCGATCCGGAAATCCTGATCGTTGTATCGAAGCTGCTCACAGGATTCGACGCACCGAGGAACACCGTGCTCTATATTTGCAAGCCGCTGAAGGAGCATAACCTTCTGCAGGCGATCGCTCGTGTCAATCGCCTGTTCGAGACCGAGGATGGCGGAGAAAAGGAGTTCGGCGTCATCATTGACTACGAGGGGTTGCTCGGCGAGTTGGACGCAGCGCTGACGACCTATAGCGCTTTCGAGGGATATGAGGGTTCGGACCTCGGCGAGACCGTTCACGACGTGCGCGAGGAAATCAGGCGTCTGCCGCAGTTGCATGACCAACTATGGGACCTCTTCAAGCCGGTCAAAAACAAGAAGGACATGGAGCAGTTCGAGCAGTTGCTCGCGGACGAAGCCCTGCGACATGAGTTCTATGAACGGCTAAAGGCCTTCAGCCGCTGCCTCCATATATCGATGTCGTCCGACAAGCTGCTCGATGTTTTCGATGAAAGGAAGATTGATCAGTTCAAACGCGATTGGAAGCAGTTTGCGGAACTGAAGCGCGCTGTCCAAATTCGTTATCAGGAGATCGTAGACGTCAAGGAATTCGAGCCGAAGATTCGTAGACTTCTTGACGATCATGTCGTTGCCCTGCCAGCGGAAACGGTCATCGATCTCATCAATATCAACGATCCGGAAGCGTTGAATGCGGCAATCGAGGACTCCGGTGTCACCGCAGCATCGAAGGCCGATCGCATTGCGAGCGCCACCCGTCGTGCCATAACCGAAAACATGGACCAGGACCCGACCTTCTATCAGACCTTCTCCGAGCTTCTCGAGCGGACAATCAGCGATTACCGCGCCAAACGACTTTCCGAACGTGAGTACCTGAGGGCGGTCGCCGACCTGGCATCAAAGCTCGCTTCTAAGGATCGCGGGATGAATGTTCCCGAGGCGATCAAGGGTAACGACCATGGTATTGCCTTCTTCGGCATTCTGAAAGGAAAGCTGGCGAAGCCAGATGGCGAGTTGGTCAATGATGACGAGGTGGCACACATTGTCCTCAAGATTATTGATGTCCTTATGGCACACCACATCGTTGGCGTCTGGAGCAATGCAGTTGCTCAAAACAATATGCGGAATGCGATCGACGACTACTTTTTCGACGAGCTTCGCGACACGAAGGGGATCGATCTGCCAGTCGAGGCCTTGGACGACTTGGAGCAGCGGATCATGGACCTTGCTCGCGCGAGATTTCCAGGATGACCTCCGTTCATTCGGTAACCTATGGGATTCGCTTGCTCGAATTCACGGTTCGTCGACGCGAGCGCAAGACGCTAGAGATCGCGGTCGAGCCTGATGCGTCTGTGGTCGTCACTGCACCCATAGGCGCGACGGTTGAGGCGATCGAAGCGAAAGTCCACAAGCGCGCCGCTTGGATACTGAAGCAACAACGATATTTCAGCCAGTTCCTGCCCCGAACGCTGGAGAAGAGGTTCGTCTCAGGCGAGACGCATCTTTACCTTGGCCGGCAGTACCGTCTCCGCGTTTCGAGCGGCCTAAAAGACCAGGTGAGCCTAAAGCGGGGGTTCATTGAAGTCTCTTCCACGAGACCAAACAATCGCGATTTCACGAAAGGCCTTATTGATGCATGGTATCTTCACCGAGCGCACGTCAAGTATAGGGAAAGGCTGGAAGCCTCGCTCGAACGTTTTGCTGTTCCCGAGAACTTTCGGCCAACCGGTCTGATCATCCGTCAGCTGGAAATGCGCTGGGGATCGATGTCTCCAGCGAAACGCTTAATGCTCAACAAGCGTCTCATCCACGCTCCAGTCGACGCGATCGATTACGTAATAACCCATGAGTTGTGCCACATCCCCGAACCGAACCATGGGGCGGCTTTCTACGCGCTTTTGGACCGTGTGATGCCAGATTGGTCAAAGCGGAAGGATAGGCTCGAAGAAATTATGGCCTAAGGCGGAAATATCTCCACGGCAGCCCTCGGTTTCATTGCTTTCTGCTAAAGTGAATTGACTCTCAAAAAGCAGCGATCCCGGATTTCAAGACTCTTCCAATAACCGTCTTTTTTGGTAGACAAATATCGCTGCTGCGAATTGTCCGCGAATAGCCGAAGCCCGACGCCGGCTGCGTGATTGGTCAAAGAAAGCCTGCCGGCAAACATCGAGCGGGCACGCGGCAACGCCCGCTAACCCGGTCTTGCGCCTGACCGGCACTCCGCAAACAGACGGATGCCCGTCAGTCCGGCAAGCTCCTCCACCAGCGCATCCTGAAACCCAGGATCGGCAACATCCCGCGAAGCCTCCCGCTGCTGCCGATGATACCAATACCCACCGCTGACCTTCGCAGCTTCGGCATCGCTTGCCGCAAGCCACGTCTGGGTGAGGTGCCCCATCTCCAGGTCATCGAGCGCGCCGGCGCCGCCCATCTTTGTCGGCACCCAGCCGGGATCCACCGCGTTGCTCAGAACATCCGGCCAATGGCGGGCGATGGCGGCGGCGAGGGTGGCGATGTAGAGCTTGCTTTCCGAATAGGCCTGGCTTGCGCTCCACGGCCGCTTCTTCCAGTCGATATCGTCAAGGGCGCTGCTGCCACTGCGGTGCATGCCGCTGCTGAGATAGACCAGGCGATCGGGACGGGCGATCCAGGCGGTGAGCAGATAGGGGGCAAGCACATTCACCGCCAGCGTCTTGGCGTGGCCTTCCGGCGTTTCGCCCCGGCTCCGCTCGAGATAGATGCCGGCATTGTGGATGACGGCGTCCATGCGGCCGATGGTGTTGACCTGAAGGGCGATCGATCGCGTTTCGACGGCGCTGCCGAGATCGCCGATGACGATGCCGAGCGCTGCAGCCGAGATCTCGGAGATATCGGAGCCGCGCCCGCTGGAGCGGGCATGCAGCACGACCTCGTGGCCTTCCTTCATGAGAGTGCGGGCGGCGGCGAGCCCGAGGCCATCGGTGGAACCGGTGATGAAGATGCGGCTCATGGGGGCTCCTTTCGCGGGCGTGCGGATTGGGCAGTCAAGCAGCTTTTGGCTGGTTGCTCAATGCGGGAGTTGGGGTGTGGGTTCCCCCGCCCGCTCCGTTATCTCAGGACTGTGATCCAAGGCTGTCTCGTTTGTGCGGATGCCTGCCCCTCACCCTAGCCTACCGGGGTCGAGCCCCTCGTCTCGACCCGTCCTGCGGACCCCCGTAAAAACGGGGAGAGGGGACGTGCCATCCGAGAGGCTGGCGAGGAACGGAGACGTCGCGGCATATCCCCTTCGCCCCGTTTACGGGGGTCCGAAGGACGGGGCGAGACGAGTGGCTCGACCCTGGCAGTGGCGGCAGCCGGATGAGGGGAATTTGGGTTGCGATTTCAGGGGCTTGACGCGAGGATCCACGCCGCACCCATCAGCAACGGGCATGGGTCCTCGGGTCGAGCCCGAGGAGGACGGAGAGTGGGGAGAGGCGACCGGCCAGAGGCGCGACGTCGGGCGTCGTTTCCCGTTTCCCTCAACCTTGTAAAGTCAACCTCGCGGCCTCGGCCCGGCCCGCAATCAACCCGGCGATCTGGTCGATCGACCCTCGATTAGGCGATACGTCTGCCAGCTCATCGGCGACCTTGCCCGTCAATGTCAGCACCTTGTCGCAAAGCTCGTTCACGCGGCGGCGCAACAGCGGAGTGCCGATGCCGGCTTCTTCCGCAAAGGCCTTCCAGCCCTCGGCATCCATTTCGGCCAGTGTGGCGCGCTTGCCGATTCTCATCGCCAGCTTTGGCGACAGTTCCGGATAGATCACGGTGGAGAGGAGGTCATAGAGTTTTGCCAGCCGCGGGCCTTGGCTATCGTAAAGGATGGAGAAGTTCTTGCCGTGGGCATCGGCATTACCGGCGATCAGGTTGAAGATGGCCGCGTCCAGCAGCTTCAGCACGTCGACAGCCGGCCTTGCCGAAATCCCCCGTATGAGATCGAAGCAATCCTTGAAGGTCGGCCCGCCTTCACTCGCATATTTCGTTTCCGGCGGGACGCTGAGTGCCTGGCAGAAATCTTCCTGATGGATGCGATGAACCAGGCCGCCGGCGCCGCACACGCGGTCATATCGTTCGACCAGAAGGAACGGGCGTCCCTGCACATATCTCGGTTCGACGGCCGCGACATCGAGCCCGATGGCGGCCGCAAGCCTCATCACGAAAGCTTCGTTCTCGGTCGTCGCCTTGAAACGGGCGATCGGCGGCTTCAGAATATGGGTGGTGGCCTGGCCGGGCAGGGGAAGCCCGATCCGGCCATCGACTAGAACAACCGGCAGTTTGGATTGCGCGCCGGCGAGCGACAGTCTCAGGCCCTCCTCGCCGGCCAGGAAAGGCCGCACGGGCAGCGCCTCCAACACGGCAACGATGCCTGCTTCGTCCAAGGGCACGGGCTGGCGATCGGCAATCGGCCCAGTCTCGGCCGGTGCCTCACCTTCGGCAAGCAGTTGCAGCGCACCGGCGACATCGCCGCCTAGGTGATCGAGAAGCGCAAAGTCATTGGCGGGAGACACGCCCAAGGCCTGTGCAGCGGCCAGGCGCTGGCTTTCCTCGGGCAGCAGGCCGCCGAAAAACGGTCGGCATTCCCGCCGGGTAAATCGCTCCGGTCGTTTCGGCAGAGACGCCGAGAGCGGCAGCGTTTTGTCATCGTCAAGCCAGGCTGGCGCATAGATAAAGCCGATATCGCCGTCTCTGTCCTGCGTGAATTGACCGACAATGCGGCCGTCCCACCAGACGTTGAGAAGCCTTGATGTCATAGCCTGCGCTCGCCGGGAGCCAGAATGTCGAGGGAGCAGCCAAGCGTTTGCAGAACCTGCAGGACTTTGCCGATCTGCGCTGTGGGCTTGCCGGCTTCGAGGTCGACGATAAAGCGAAGCCCGACGCCGGCAACGCCGGCAAGCTCGTCCTGCCGCAGGTTTTGCTCCTTGCGGGTGCTTCGAACCAGGGCGCCGATGTCGGCTGGAGTCTGTACGTGTTTTGGCATGTGGTTTTCCCGCTCGGGAAAATATAGCGAATGTAGAGACGGTGTCCAGAGAAATTTACCGATCGGGATATTTTTGGGATATGGGACGGGTTGATGCACCAAATTTCCCGCTCGGTAAGATGGCGAGTGGCGCTTCGTAGGTCTGTCCTCATGAGGATTTACGGCCCCCTTCGTGCCGATGGCTGCCCCTCACCCTAACCTACCGGGGTCGAGCCACTCGTCTCGACCCGTCCTTCGGACCCCCGTAAAAACGGGGAGAGGGGACGTGCCATACGAGACGCGAGAGAGGGACGGAGAGGTTGCGGCATATCCCCTTCGCCCCGTTTACGGGGAGAAGGTGCCGGCAGGCGGATGAGGGGCTGGTCTCGCCGATCTCCTGAGCCCGGAGCAAAACACTACCCCACCCATCACCCCCGCCGCCGCTCCGCCCCTGCCGCAATCGTCTGCACCAGCTCATCCACCTCCCGCGACAACCGCTCCAGCGGCAAGCCGACGAAGCGGCCTTCGAGGCTGATGCTGACGACGCCGTGCACGGCGCCGAAGAGGGTGCGGGCGCGGATGGCGCGGTCTTCGGGCGGCATGTCGGGCTGCAGTTCGGCCAGCGGTGCGGCGATCACGTCCATCAGGAAGAGGTGCTCGTCAAGGTGCCATTGCGGCGTCGGGCTGCTTTCCGGCGGAAAGTGGTCGAACAGTGCCTTCCAGAGGTTCCGGTGCTCGACGGCGAAGGCGAGATATCCCTGCGCCAGGTTGCGCAGCCGGTCGGTCGGCGGTTTGTCGCGGGTCTCGGGCAGGGTGAGCCTCGCCTCCAGCGCCTTCAGCGTCGCGGAATTGACGTGGATGACGAGCTCGGCGAGGTCTGAAAAGACCGTGTAGAGGCCGCCGAGCGCGCAGCCGGCATCCTGGGTGATGTCGCGTGCCCGGAGATTATCAAGCCCGTCCTTGGCGATCCGCTCACGCGCCGCCTCGATCAGCCGGGCCTTGAGGTCTTCGCGTTTTTCTTCTCGTCTGCTGGCCATTAACCATGCCTTTTCGATTTTTTGAACGTCGTTCAAAATTTATCTTGAACGTCGTTCATGATTCTGCCATAACAGCTCCCGTGAACAACGTTCATAAACCGGAGGAAGGAAATGTTCAAACTGATTTCCATTTTGTTGCGGGGCAGGGCGCATGATGCCGAGCAGGCTTTCGCCGACTGCCACGCCGTGCCGCTGCTTTCCCAGCAGATCCGCGATGCCGCCCAGTCGATCCAATCGGCGCGGCGCAGTGTGGCGGTCGCCATCGCCCAGAACGAACAGGAGAAGGGGCAGCACGCCACGATCGTTGCCCGCATCGCCGATCTCGAGATCCGCGCTTCCGCGGCACTCACCAAGGGCAATGAGGGCCTGGCCCGCGAGGCGGCCGAGGCGATCGCCTATCTCGAAGCCGAGCGCGATGCGTCCGAGAAGGCGCAGAGCCAGTTCACCGGCGCGATCGACAAGCTGAAGGGCATCGTCCGCGCTTCGGAGGCAAGGCTGCAGGAGCTGCAGCGCGGCGAGCGGCTGGCGCGTGCCACGCAAGAGGCGCAGAAGCTCGATGTCGCAGTTGCCGGCCCGGGCCTGGCGACGCTCGACGATGCCGAGGAGACCCTGGCGCGCCTTCGCCTGCGCCAGAGCCAGAATGAGCTGACGGCCGCCGCCCTGAAGGACATGGAAGGCGCCGTCCGCCCGGCCGGCATCATCGAAAAGCTTGCCAATGCCGGCTTCGGCGCGCCGCTGCGCTCCTCTGCCGATGATGTGCTGGCGCGGCTGAAGAGCCGCATAACGCCTGCTGTCTGAAATTGCATCCATCCAACGATTCATCCATCGAACCATAGGGACCACTGATATGAACGACAGTTTCCAGAAACATTCTTCCAGCTGGGTCAGCTTCTCCTACATCTCCTTCGGCTCGGCCGCCTTCATGCTGGCGCTCGGCCTCTACATGATGCCGCTCGATCTCTGGGGCAAAGGCTATCTCGCCATGGGCATTCTGATGCTGGTGCAGACCACGGTGAATATCACCAAGACGCTGCGCGACAATGCCGAATCCGAGAAGCTGATCCGCAAGGTCGAGGATGCCCGCACCGAAAAGCTGCTCGTCAAGTTCAATCGTAGCGATGAAGATTGACCTTCCTTAACCACAGCGCAGAGTTGTTGACGCATTCAACTTTTGCGTAACAACTCTGTGGCCTTCTCGTGTCAGCCGAAAGAGGAACGAGCCCGTGCAACACAATCTGATGACCTCCAGGAAATTCGCACCGCTGTTCTGGACCCAGTTCCTGACGGCCTTCAACGACAATTTCCTCAAGAACACCCTGGTGTTCCTCATTCTCTTCAAGATGTCGGCCAGCGAGGGTGCCGCCCTGGTGACGCTGGCCGGCGTCATCCTGATCGTGCCTTTCCTGCTGCTGTCGGCGCTCGGCGGCGAACTCGCCGACAAGCATGACAAGGCCAAGATTGCCGAGCTGTTGAAACGCTGCGAGATCGCCGTCGCCGCCCTTGCCGTTATCGGTCTCGCCTTCTCCTCGATTTTTGTGCTGATGGCGGCGCTGTTCGGCTTCGGCATCGTCTCGGCGCTGTTCGGGCCGATCAAATACGGCATCCTGCCCGATCATCTCGAACGCCGCGACCTGCCGAAGGCCAATGCCTGGATCGAGGGCGGCACCTTCATTGCCATCCTTGCCGGCACGATCATCGCCGCCTTCGCCTTTTCAGGCGGCGACAATGTGCTGATCTTCGGCACGATGATGATGGGGCTTTCGGTGCTCTGCTGGCTGGCCAGCCGGATGATCCCGGCCACCGGTTCCAAGGCGCCGGATCTCCAGATCGACCGCAATGTCATCCGCTCCAGCTACACCCTCGTCATGGAAATTCGCCAGGACAAGCGCCTGTGGCGTTCGGCGCTGATGAATTGCTGGTTCTGGCTGGTCGGCGCCTTCGTCCTCTCGATTCTGCCGACCACGGTGACCGAGCTGCTCGGCGGCTCCGAGATCGTCGTGCCGGCCTATCTCACCGTCTTTGCCATTGCCGTCGCCGTCGGATCGGCGATTGCCGCCTGGATGTCCTCCGGCCGCATCGTGCTGCTGCCGGCCCCTGTCGGCACGGCGCTGCTCGGCCTCTTCAGCCTCGATCTCGCCTGGAACCTCTGGGGCCTGGCTTCGGTGAGCCATGCAACGACGATCGCCGGCTTCTTCACTGGTCAGAATACCATCCGCGTCGCCATCGATCTCGCCGGCATGGCCATCTCCGGCGCCTTCATCGCCGTTCCCACTTTTGCCGCCCTGCAGACCTGGGCGCATGAGGACCGCCGCGCCCGCGTCATCGGCGCCGCTAATGTGCTCTCCGCCCTGTTCATCACCGTCGGCCTCGGCCTCGTTGCCGCCGTCCAGGCGCTCGGCGCTTCTATTCCTCAGATTCTGATCGGCCTCGGCATCCTCAATTTCACTGTTGCCTGGCTGATGCTGAAGACGCTGCCGACCAATCCCTTCCGCGATTTCATCTCGATCCTGTTCCGCGCCTTCATGCGCCTCGAGGTCGAGGGGCTGGAGAATATCAAGAAGGCCGGCCGCGCGCCGATCATCGCGCTCAACCATGTCAGCCTGCTCGATGGCGCCCTGGCGCTCGCCATCACCGAGGAAGAGCCGACCTTTGCCGTCGATTACAAGATCGCCCAGGCCTGGTGGGTGCGGCCCTTCCTGAAGATGTGCAAATTCCTGCCGCTTGACCCGACAAAGCCGATGGCGACGCGTTCGCTGATCAAGGTGGTGCAGGACGGCAACCCGATCGGCATCTTCCCCGAGGGCCGCCTGACGGTGACCGGCACGCTGATGAAGGTCTATGACGGCGCCGCCATGGTCGCCGACAAGACCGGCTCGATGGTCGTGCCGGTGAAGATCGACGGGCTGGAGAAGAGCTATCTCTCCTATCTCGACAACGGCAAGATCCGCCGCCGGCTGTTTCCCAAGGTCAAGGTCACCATTCTCGAGCCGGTGAAGCTCGAAGTGCCCTCAGAGCTGAAAGGCCGCAAGCGCCGCACGGCGGCAGGGGCCGCGCTCTATCAGGTGATGTCGAACCTGCTGTTCCAGACCGCCGATACCTCGTCGACCGTGCTTGACCGCGTCATTCAGGCCGGCCACGAATTCGGCATGAAGAAACTTGCCGTCGAAGATCCGGTCACCGGCCGGCTGACCTATGGCAAACTCCTGACCGGGGCTGCCGTGCTCGGCGCCAAATTCCGCACGATGTTCCCGGAACAAAATCTCGGCGTCATGCTGCCGAATGCCAATGGCGCCGCCGCCACCCTTTTGGGCGTGATGAGCGCGGGCAAGGTGCCGGCGATGCTGAACTTCACCGCGGGTGCCGCCAATATCCTCTCCGCCTGCAAGGCCGCCGAAGTCAGGCATGTGCTGACCTCACGCGCCTTCGTCACCCAGGCCAAACTCGGCCCGGTGATCGCCGAGATGGAAAAGCAGGTGACGATCGTCTGGCTCGATGATCTCCGGGGCGAAATCTCACTCAAGGACAAGATCCTGGGTTATGTGAGAAAGGCGCGGCCGCTGGTCAAGCGCCAGCCGGATGATCCGGCCGTCATCCTCTTCACCTCCGGCTCCGAAGGCACGCCGAAGGGCGTGGTGCTGACCCACCGCAACATCCTGTCGAATGCCGCCCAGGCGGCTGCCCGCATCGATTTCCACAGCGGCGACAAGGTGTTCAACATCCTGCCGGTGTTCCACTCCTTCGGGCTGACGGCCGGCACGGTGCTGCCGCTGATCTCGGGCGTGCCGGTCTATTTCTATCCGTCGCCGCTGCATTACCGCATCGTCCCGGAGCTGATCTATGTCTCCAACGCCACGATCATCTTCGGTACCGATACCTTCCTCAACGGTTATGCCAGGACGGCGCATCCTTACGACTTCCGCTCGATCCGCTATATCTTCTCCGGCGCCGAGCCGGTGAAGGCCGCAACCCGCCAGACCTATATGGAAAAATTCGGCCTGCGCATCCTCGAAGGTTACGGCGTCACCGAGACGGCACCGGTCATCTCGATCAACACGCCGATGTACAACAAATCGGGCACGGTCGGCAAAATCCTGCCGGGCATGGAATGGAAGCTCGAACCGGTGCCCGGCATCGAAGAGGGCGGCCGGCTGCATGTGCGCGGCGCCAATGTCATGGCCGGTTACCTCCGTGCCGAAAAGCCCGGCGTGCTCGAGCCGCTTGTCGACGGCTGGCACGATACCGGCGACATCGTCACCATCGACGAGGACGGTTTCGTCAAGATCCGCGGCCGCGCCAAGCGCTTCGCCAAGATCGGCGGCGAAATGATCTCGCTCGCCGCCGTCGAGATGCTCGCCGCCGAACTCTGGCCGGGCGCGCTGTCGGTCGTCTCCTCGCTGCCCGACGCCAAGAAGGGCGAGCGCCTGGTGCTGCTCACCGACGCCCCCACCGCCACCCGCACCGAATTCCTCGCCTTCGCCAAATCCAGGGGCGCCATGGACATGATGGTGCCGGCCGAAGTCACCATCGGCAAGGTGCCGGTGCTCGGCTCCGGCAAAGTGGATTTCGTCGCGGCGCGCAAGCTGGCGGAGAGTGCGGTGCAGGCTGGGGAGGCGGCGTAGAGCGGGTGTAGGATTCGGGCGTTTCGTGTGGCACCCCCCTCTGCCCTGCCGGGCATCTCCCCCACAAGGGGGGAGATTGGCTGGGCGCACTGCCTTCCCCAAACAACTGGTGTCGCAGCACGGCGAAACGGTAGATGGGCAGGAAGTTCAAGCCACTTGTGATCTCCCCACCTGTGGGGGAGATGCCCGGCAGGGCAGAGGGGGGTACCACGGCACGCCAACGAAAATTCCAGCGAGAACGCTACTCCATCCTCCCTCATTCCTGTGCTCGTCACAGGAATCTAGCCACCGCGCGTCGGCAGGTTCTCCCGCGCCCAAGGACTTGGCGCACTGTATTCCTGTGAATCCCTCGGGCACAAGCCCGAGGAAGGGAATGAGGAAGGATCAGCGCCTGGCTTCGGGAGCCGAGCAGGTACATGATACCCTCACCTCGTCTCCTATAGACCACCCGCCGTCGAGGACGGACGCGGACGGCCAGGTCCGCGAAGGACAACCACCCCTGCCGATATAGGCCTGACCGCGCCTTCTTCTGTACGTTGACGGACACATACAGTTGGCGGGCTGCCTTGCAGGAACCCGGCCGTGTTTTTGAGGTTGAGCCATCTCAACGATGATCCAACCCAAAGGTGATACTGATGATCTTGAAGATCCTTGCAACATCCGCCCTCGCACTCACACTTGCCACATCTGCCATGGCCCAGTCGTCGGGAAGCTCCGGAAGCTCCGGAAGCTCTGGAGGTGCTGGCGGCGGGACGTCGAGTAGCGGCTCATCGTCGGGCAGCGATGCATCCGGGAGCAATATGAATAGCAGCGGCAACTCCACTGGCTCTGGAGCCGACGCCGGCAATCCCACGACGAGCAGCACCAATCCCGGGGCCTCCGGTGGGGATCCGAATGACTGCCAGCGCGCGACGGGAAGTGGCACCGGCAATCCTGCTCCCACCAGCTCAGCGCAATCCGGTGCGGCCAACGCCTGCTGATCTCTCGCGTCAGGAGATGCCGCTCGCCAGGATCACGGTAACGTGCTCAGTGAGCGGCATCTACATGCTAGCGGCTCGATACACGCACTGCGCCGGCAGCTCGGAGACTGCGCTGGACGGCGGCGACCTTGCTGGATGCGCTATCCACCGAGACCTCGATCTCGCCTTCGAGTGGCGCATCGCGACGGGCGCCATCGTCATGAGAGGCATCCCCGCCTGATGGCGCCGAACCGGCACTGTTCCGGTCGCTTGCCGACTGGATAAAGATGTCGGGCCTCGAAATCCCATGCTGCTGAACCAGATGTTCGACCGCGAGATCAGCGGCTTCGCGTGTTTCGAACCTGGCTCGGATCGTGGTCGTGCTGTCGTCCGCCATTGGCTGCCTCCTGATATCGATGTCCACAGGATGAGAACGCCTTGGGCGGCTGGTAGTTTCGACGGCAGGTCCCGGCCGCCGATTGGAATCGTTGATATCGCGTCCCAAGGCTGTTATGTTCTGTTTTTGTTTCGGCGCGCAATTTCAGAGGCCGATCCCATCGCGATCGCTGAAACCGCCATGAACGAGACAAGCTCACCCCCTATCCGGAAAATCGTCCATGTCGACATGGATGCTTTTTATGCGTCGGTCGAGCAGCGCGACAATGCGGACTTGCGCGGCAAACCGATTGCCGTCGGCGGGTCGGCCGCCCGGGGTGTGGTGGCGGCGGCGAGCTATGAAGCCCGTAAATTCGGTGTTCACTCGGCAATGCCGTCTGTGACTGCCAAGCGCAAATGTCCTGACCTGATCTTCGTGCCGCCGCGCTTTGCCGTCTACAAGGCGGTGTCGCAGCAGATCCGTGAGATCTTTGCCGAATACACGCCGCTGATCGAGCCGCTGTCGCTCGACGAGGCCTATCTCGATGTGACGCAAAATCTGAAAGGCATGACGGTCGCCACCGAGGTCGCTCTGGAGATCCGCGCCAAGATCAAGCAAGTCACCGGCCTCAACGCGTCGGCCGGGATTTCCTACAACAAGTTCCTTGCCAAGATGGCGAGCGACCTCAACAAGCCGAACGGCCAGGCTGTCATCACGCCGAAGAACGGGCCGGCCTTCGTCGAGCAACTTCCCGTCCGGAAATTCCATGGCGTTGGGCCGGCGACCACTGAGAAGATGCATCAACTCGGGATCGACACAGGCGCCGATCTCAAGGAGAAGACACTCGAGTTCCTCGTTGAGCATTTCGGCAAGTCGGGGCCTTATTTTTACGGCATCGCCCGCGGCATCGACGAGCGCCAGGTCAAGCCCGACCGGGTGCGCAAATCCGTCGGCGCGGAAGATACCTTCTCAGAGGACCTCCACGCCCTTGAGCCTGCTCGCGAAGGGCTCCAGCCGCTGATCGAAAAGGTGTGGGCTTACTGCGAGGCCAACGGCATCGCCGCCAAGACAGTGACGCTCAAGGTGAAATATGCCGACTTCAGCCAGATCACGCGCAGCAAGACGGTTCTGGCACCCCTGCCGGCAATCGCCGACCTCGAGGATTTGGTCAACCTGCTGCTCGCGCCGATCTTTCCGCCGCCAAAAGGCATACGGCTGCTCGGCGTCACCCTCTCCTCGCTGGAAGGACGAGCACCGGCCGCGGAACCGCAGCTGCGGCTGACGTTTTAGACCGTGGCGCCGCATTGCCGAGCGCGAATTCGAACGCCTGATCGGATCTTCGCTGACATCCTGAGCTTTGCTCGCGCTCTCCTCGCGTCAATGTGCGTGGCGTCTTTGATATCGGTCGCCAACGTGACGCGCCGGCCTGGGCGGATGCGCGGCGGGTTTGGCCTTCCAGGGGGCCAGCACCGTTGGCATGCCGGCTTCGAGGCAGGCTGCGACAAAAGCCTCCCGCGCGACCATGCTCGGTATGATGCCGTTGAGGGCGCCGCGACACGTCTTCACCGCCCGATCATGGCGCTCTCCATGACGCAGCGGCCACTCGTTCTCGAGAAAATCCAGGGCGTCGTAGACGCTTGTGAAGGCGCGCTCCAAACCGCACTGCAACCGGAGCCTCACCGGCCGAACCCATGGGACATCGTTCAGCGGCATTTTTTCCTCCTTTCATGCCACCAATGATCCTGATCGAAATGATATTGTGGGTGACAGCGGACCATTCAAGAGCCCAGGACCAGCCCAATTTTTGATCGGTCCGACGACGCAACCTTGCGTCTCCGGCTGCCGCAGGCGCCCCGGTGCACATCCTTGGACGACCGCGACGATCGTCCGTCGCCGCATTGGATTTCATCCACCCGGATATCCGCGATTTCGAGCTGGGCAGGAACCTCGTCGGATCTCCGAAGTTTGCGGCACGAGCAGAATTTCACATGCATTTGATACGCCAAATCCAAGGGCGCCATGGATATGGTGGTGCCGGCCGAGGTGACGATCGGCAAGGTGCCGGTGCTCGGCTCCGGCAAAGTGGATTTCGTCGCGGCGCGGAAGCTGCGGTGCAGGCGGGGGAGGCGGCGTGAGGGCTTGTGCGGACCGTGTGGCACCCCCCTCTGCCCTGCCGGGCATCTCCCCCACAGGTGGGGAGATCGGCTGGGCGCGATGGCTTCCACAAACAACTGGCCGTCACAAGGATCGTAAATTGAGGGCGAGACGCCGCTTCTTGCCGATCTCCCCCCTTGTGGGGGAGATGCCCGGCAGGGCGGGGGGGTATCCAAGCACCGCCGTGGCTATTCCGGTAGCGAGAGGTTGTGAGGAACCGAGAGGTTGCCGCATGACGGGCGACCCCCGGCACAAACCAGAAAGCAGCGGCCCGCGCCGAGACGTCGTCAGCAGCAGAACAGGCGGCACCCGGCCGCCTGTTATGCATCTCGGACAAACCGTCCGTTACTTCTGTTCGGGCGCCAAAAACTCTGCGCAATAGGACGGGCCGTTCACGCCCGGGATGTCGGCGACGGTGCGGATGTCGCGGATCGTGTAGTCGGAGCTGGTGGTGATTTCGGCCTGGCAGCGCAGATAGGCGGTGCGGGCGGAGGAAATCTGCTTGCCGCGCTTGCCATCGGCGCCTTCGGCATATTTCGCCGGAATGCGCAGGGTTTTGTAGCCGCCGCGCCAAGTATAGATGGTGCTCGAGCCTTGCTCGCTGTCGCTGATCGGCGGCCCGTAGGCGGCAAAGAAGACGCCGGCCGATTTGCCCACCCAGCGGGCTTCGATCGGGTTGCCGGCGGAAGGTATGGTCGTGCATCCGGCGAGCGCAATGGCAAGCCCGGCCGCGGTCATCATGCGGAAATTCATCGTGTCGTCCCTGATCTCTAGCGCATTGGCTGGCAAGGCGCCCTCATGAGCGGTTTCGCCTGTCCCGTCTGCCCTTTAGCGCGGAACCCGGCAAAAGAAAATTGCCCCATTGAGACTTAAGTTCGATTTGCAGCAGGTGTGTCTTTTTGCTGCAGCCGCTCATCCGTAAACCCGTCACAACCCTGTCAAAATTTCCGCCGGCTTTTTGGAATTTGGTGCTTGTGCAACCAGATAGGCTGTTCTATAGAAGCGCCGCTGGTCACGGAGTGTAGCGCAGTCTGGTAGCGCACCACGTTCGGGACGTGGGGGTCGAGTGTTCGAATCACTCCACTCCGACCAGTCTGAAGCCCCGCTCCGGCGGGGTTTTTCGATTCTGCTGATCTCAGCCTTTGTCTCCTCCCCACTTACCAATCTCCTAACCGCGGGACTTTGGCTCAAGTGTCGAAGTTCCTCCGACTCCGTCAGGCTCCGTTTCAACTCCGTAGCGGACGGCGTCTTCACCAATTTCCGCCATGCCTTCTGCGAGAACGGACATGAGCTGTGGACGGCGGTCCGGTCGCAGGAACGACAGTCCGCGTGCAATTGCGTCACGCCACGACTGGCCTCGTTCCCACGCCTCGCAATAGGCCAGCGCAAGATCGGAATGGCGGCGTGTCGCGCCCATCGCTTCGAAAAGATGGGAGGCCTGCTGCACGTCCTTTTCGCGCTTGAGCACGCCATTGTCGTCGTTCTCACGCCGCGAGGCGACGATCAGCTTGTGAACGGCGTAGCGCTCGGGAGCGGGAACATTGACCGTAATGCCGCTCTTGTGAAGGATCACGGTCCTGATCGGGTTGTAGATGAGGTAATCGAGGAATCTGAGCGGTTCTGCGGAAATTCCCCCAAGGGCCGGCATGTCGGCGGGCTTCTGCTGATTGTCGTCGCTGCCCGTATTCGGCGTCAGGAATTCGACCCTGTAGTTCTTCGCGTTCACGAACTGGGTCGAGCGCGTGGGATGATTGAGATGCGGCACCTCCCGGAATGTCGGGTCCAGTTTTTCGAGAACCTCGCCTATGGGAGGGATGCTGTCGTTGACAGCCGTCGAGATCGAATGGAACTGGGCGAAGTCGGCATCGCTCGTCTGCATAAGCGACGCCGGCAGTCGAACGCCGAGAACGCCGGAATAGGTCTGGAATGCCACGGTTCCGACGAGAACCGCGCGCAGACGGAAGAGCCCTGCATTGGCAAGTGCCTCGATGATGTCGCCCGTAAACCTGGGCGGGGCGTTCATGCCGCCTTCTCTCGTAAGAGTGGCCACCATTCGCCGGCGGTTTCGGAGATCATCCTTGATCGCGCCGAAGTTGGTCACTCTTTTCGTAAGCTCCTCATCCTTCTTTGGCCCGACATAAGACCGTTTGACGCCGTCTTGGCCCGGATGATCGAAATACCAGTATTCCTTGCCCTTCACGGGGACAGAGACGAACCGACCCTCCAGCGGGAACTCGGCGACAAAACTTCCGTCCAGCGAACGCTGGCCCAACTCGGCCAGCATGGTCTGGTACATCAAATCGATCTCGCGGATGGGCACGGATTTTCTCCGGTTATAACTTTCCTGTAAAAAGATTATAACACCGGGCTCAACCGACCGAAAGGCTATCCTTCCTCGATTATAATTTTGCTGCAGGAAAGTTATAACCGAGCGCGGCTGGCGGAAGCTCGGTGCATCGGCTCCGTGCGGCGCAGAACCTGCGTGTGGCATCGTCGCCAAACCTTGCCGCGTCCCTGACCGTCCTCGCGGCTTGCGCGCTATGGATCAAAAAGGAGCCCCGCCGAAACGGGGCAATTGGGAACGGACGGATCGCACAGGAAGGAAGGGTTGGCGTACGGCCCGGTCACAAGAGGGGGCACCTGTGCGATCCTTTTGAACTAACCCATTGATACTCGGAAAAGTTCCTGTGCGGTTCCGCACCAATTGTCAGCTGGATCGCTCGTCGCACCAGTCGTTCCACCGCTTCGGTCACAAGCCGTGAAAAGCCAGCGCCTGAAGGATTGCAGTCGGCACCTTGTTTCATTCGAATAAGAGCACATCTCGATGGGGTAAGCGCCGTCAGGAAAACAAATGGCCTACGAGGCGGATATGGCTATCGTCTTCGATAGCGCGACAAAGGCGGTGATCGTCAGTTTCCGCGGAGTCACGGTCTATCTGCCAGGTCCCTATGCCGACCGAAAAGCGGCCGTCCTGACCGCCGAAGCGCATTGCCGCCGACTTGGCTGGCGAGATTGATTGCGATTTATATCAACGATCCACAAAAGGCAGATATTTATATTGTGAATCGCTCGTCCTTTCGCAATGAGCGCGCATGCCGAGGCAAAATGTGCTAGGGTCTTTGGCCGGTATCGAAAGACCGCTACCGGTTTATCGCCGCTGATCATCAACAATTTCAGCGGCTTATGTGCGGTTTTGTCATAAACGCACACTTCCCGGGGACCTATGGCCAAAGCAACGGCCGTCCCTTAGTTTTTCACCAACTCACAGGCGTTTGGTTTTGACATCCAAGCTCCCATGCGGAGCCGCTATGACTCACATTGACCAATCGACTGTCGAAAATACCCTGCTGAAAATGTTGAGCGCGGACCGCTTCGTAAGCCTCTCGGAAGGGATGGAGCGCGTCGACCTGCCATTACGGCACGTTCTTGTTGCCAGCGACGTCCCAACCACGCATGTCTGCTTCCTGGAAAGAGGCCTGGCATCCATGGTTGTCAGCAGCATAGACGAAGAGGTGGTGGAAATTGGCCATATCGGGCGCGAAGGCGCATCCGGCATGCACGTCGTCCTGGCGGTAGAGACCACCCCCACGCGCACCTTCATGCAGGTCGCAGGGTCCGGAATTATGGTGCCGATGGAGACGTTTCAGCGCGCGCTCGCCGATGATCCCGAGATGAAGGATTTCTTCCTTCGCTATGTTCACACAACCGTGCTGCAGCTCGCCCATTCGGCGCTCGCCAATGCGCGCTACAATATGCATGAGCGGCTGGCGCGGTGGATCCTGATGTGTCACGACCGCCTTGAAGGCAACAACCTGGCCATTACCCATGAATTTCTGGCGTTGATGCTCGGCGTCCGGCGTTCGGGCGTCACCAATGAACTACACGTGCTTGAGGGCGTCCACGCCATCCGATCGACCCGCGGGAACGTGCGAATAATGGACAGGGACAAATTGATCGAAATTGCCGGTGGCTGCTATGGAGTGCCGGAGCGCGAATACGAAAAGGTGCTGGGTCTTCCGCTCGGCGCCAGGTAGATTAGCCCACTCGCTTAACCGCTTCCGAAAAAGGCAACACGAGCAGGATATCGCCTGTTTCGTTTCTGATCTCGATGCTTCTTGACGCAATGTCATATCCGAGGAGCACGGCACTGCTCATCAATGCGCGAGCATCACGCACCGCTTCCATGCGAGCGGCGTCCAAATCAGGAAGCTCGGTTCCTTCCCAGTCGTCGAGCGATCCTGCCTCAGACAGAATGTTGAAGTAGAAGCGTGGCATTCGAAATCCTTCAAAGCCCGGCAGGATAAGTCACTTATTTTGCCGTTCCGCAGCGTTCAGATCAACAGCATTGGGGCATGCTTTCGTCATCGCTGCCGATGCCCTTGCGGCCACTGTGCGCAACCGCACTGATAGTTGGCGGCGAGGAGCCAATGGATTAAATTTTAGCATGAACTTGAATTCAAGTTTAACCCGGAGCGGCGAGGCGTAGGAGGATGATATGATCGATTTCAATCTCTCGCTCCGGACGAAAGACGTGAACGTGCTTACGGAGGCTATTCGGACCTGGTACCGGCATAATCATGTCACACCGACGGAACGAGCAACGCAATTGCTCTGTAGTGCGGCTGTCGATCTTTTTAGCCAAGGGCACAGGACGCCGGAGGAACTGGCTACGCTGCTGATCGCCAGGTTTGACAGCCCTCATTCGCTGAAGGTTAACGCAGCGACGTCCACTGCTCATCATTAGCAATCGGTTTCATCCCTTGGCGGACCGTAGGCGCTCTCGGATTTTGGAGGCATCGAAATGCTTCAGTCCCTCATTACATTGTCCGATCAAGACATCGAAGTCGTCATCACTGCGGTTCGGCAGTGGTGTACAAAGAACCACTGTGAGATCGATAGCAACGATGGCCGCCGCGCCCTGACCGTGGCCATCGATCTCGTCCAGAACTCCGCCCGGGATAGGCTCCTCCAGAACTTGACGGAGCGCCTTGGCCCCCGGTCCGGTGAGATGGACGCGCAAATCTCCGGCGCTGGCTGACCAGCAATGAGTGCCTCCATCTAGGGGCTAATAACCGTCATTGGCGCTTCGCGGACGTTATAATCATTGCTGGCCCGTCGTGTTCGTCCCCCCGTGGACGGAACTGCTTTCACCGTCGGGCGTTTTTGTCAGTTAGTCGGGTACTGCTGGCAGTCCGCCGGCACTGCCGAAAGGGAGAAAAATCATGAGAACGATATTGATCGCGATGGGTGCGTTAACTGCTTTAGCCGGGTCCGCTTTTGCGGCCGAGCCTGCCAAGATGGTGGACACGAAAATGGGCAAGGTCCTGGCTACTGAAAAAGGCATGGTTCTTTACACCTTCGACAAAGATACAACAGGCAAATCCAACTGCGATAAGGATTGCCTGAAGAAGTGGCCGGCGTTCCACGCCGGAGCCAAGGCCAAGGCAGAAGGCGAATGGACTCTCGTCAAAGCTGCGGATGGCAAAGAGATGTGGGCCTACGAGGGCAAGCCGCTCTACACCTATGTCGAGGATAAGAAAGCCGGTGAAGTCAAGGGCGATGGCGTTGGGGGAGTTTGGCACGTGGTCAAATAGCCGAACCGGCGACCGTTTGAACGGGCGGTCGTCGGATCGCCTTGAACCGCAAGACCGACCTCTGGAACTACATATCCCTTCTCTACGGCTTTCGCCGACAAACCGGCCTCCGCCGAATGCTGCGCCATTCCTCGCGACATCATCTACTAGATTCCAAATGCTGGTCAGAAGCAGAGATCGGGGACGCAGTGTCGGTCACGATTATTCCGACCGGAACGCGGTGGGGAAGAAGCCGCGGCCGATGGAATGCGGCGCTGTGCTGCGATCTCAGCCGCCGACTGTGATTTCACCATCCGCAACACGTTTGACAAATATCTTCAAACCTTCATGCCTGAGTTTCTTCCAGCCGCCGTCGGAAACCATTGATTTAGCCAGATCGGCAAACCCGGTGGTGAGGTAGGGAACCTGCGATGCCGGTCGTGTGCCGAGCGCCTGGATCAAGCAGTCAGTTCTTGGCGGCGACGAGAACGTGTTTCCCGAACGTTGCATGCCGATCTCCAGATGATCTGTGCCGTCTGGAAATCTGATCGTCCCATAGCCGCACTTGGCCGCGGCACGCACTTCGGCCTTGGAGAGATTGTCTTGCAGAAGAAATGACAGCTGGCTGAAACTGTTGTCGGTGTAGTCGAACTGCCCCAGTACGATGAAGTCCAGTTCGTTCTGCCCCTTCTTGGCGCCTTTGATCTTGCCGAAGAAGTTGGAATTCACCTTGGTGTCCTTGCCTGTCTTCATCGCAAGCATTTCGCCCAGCTTGATATAGGTCCTCGGTTTTGGCGAAACATCTTCGGTAGCGGCCGCGGCGTTGCCTGAAGGCAGACTGGCGGTCTCCGGCTTGGCATAGGCGTCAGCGAAGGCTTGCAGCGTCATGAGGTTGAGCGCTTGGGGAAGCGAACCGCTCTCGAACTTGCGGCAGGAGAGCGCGGCTTGCCGTGTTGCCTTGTCGGCCTTGCCTTCAACATTCCCCGGCTTGCAGCCCAAATGAACCAGTTGCTGCTGCAACCTCTTGAGCAAAGCGGCTTGTTCGGCGGAATAGTAGCTGACACCCCGGGTCACACTGACATTGCGGACATCGATGCCGATGCCATCCGGCTGCACCACGTCAAACTGGGACATATGATGGTCATAATTCTTCCAGTCATTGCCCCAACCCATCATCACCGGGCCGAGAATGAAGTTGAATGATTTTGGGTCGCGGTTTGATTGCGGCTCGCACTCGTTCGATTCCCAGCAATGCGGAGCCTGGTTGGTGGCTTCGCCTTCGGCGGCGTAGATCACCTTATTGTCGCAGCTTGCCGTAACCCAGCCGCTGTCATCGTTTGCCCATCGGATTTTCAGCGAGAATCTCGCCCATTTGCCGAAATCTTCCGGCTTTTGGCACTGGCGGGCGAGAAAGTTCACGCCGTTGCGCGTGTCGGCTTTCAGCATGTAGATGAAATTGTGGATTGCCGGTCCTTCCCAGGACGCGAAACGCAAATGGCTGTCCCAGCCATCGGGATAAAAGCCATTTGCGGAGTTGTTCTGCCAGCCCTTGTAGGCAAAAGTCGGATCGAGCCGGAAATCGAACTTGTATTCGACGCTATCGCCAACCTTCATGTCTCGCGTATAGCGAATCGTTGAGCGGACGTTGCCATTGAGACAATCATTTTCGCCGCGCCCATCTCCATAGTCGACATGGGAACACTGACGGTCGAATATCTCAAACCGGGTCACGCCGTCCTTGACCTCCGGTCTGACCGATCCGTTGAACTTGTGGCGCTCAAAACCTTTGGGGAGCGGATCGGCAGTCGCACCTGCGTGGGGCGCAAAAACCATAAGCGCGCCAAACGCCAGTCCAACTATAGGATTTTTCAGCATAGCTCCCCCTCCAAATTGGACTCCAACCATATCACGATCTCTTTGGAAGGTCGGGTTTAGATCAGGTTCAGATCGGTGCGCGAGGTGCTGCGCCATGAGCGGGCGCCGCGGTCAACGCTGCCAAGCTGCTTGTGCTTGATGTCTTCAACGATGCCGCCGAACTCGTGCAGGTGGCGGCGGGATTGGCCCAGCAGACGCCAGCGGTCGAGCCTATGCGCTCGGCCCCCCAGCGCTCAACAGCACTCGCACCAATGCCGCCTGGCTGCGGACGCCGGTTTTGTCGAAGATGCGCTGTAGCTGAGTGCGCAGCGTGTTGACACTGACCCCGAGCAGATCGGCGGCGGCGGCGAGGTCATGGCCATCGACGATCAGCCGGGCAAGCCGGGTTTGCGCCGGCGAGAGGCCGAAGACCTCCCGCGCGCTCGCGATCCGGCGCACCAGGGTCTCGGCGTCGTCGAAGGAGACCAGCGCCTTGCCGTCCTCGAGCAGAACCCAGCAGTGGAGCGGAATCCCCGCCGTGTCCTCGCCGAGCGCTACCGACCAGGCCTGCTTCGGCGCGATGTTCAGCGGTCTCTGGCTCTGCAGTTCGCGAAATGCCAGGCGCACCGCCTCGCGCAGCGCAGGGTCACGTTCGCGCCGCCTTGCGCGCAGGCGGCCGGCAGCAGTGACGAGCCCGGGATGGTCATGCATCCGCTCCCGCGCCAGCCGGTTCGTCCAGAGGATTTTCGCGTCTGCGTCGACCTCGATCAGTGGGCAGTTCGCCTCCTCGACGCTGCTCTCCATCATCACCATGCAGCCGATCTTCCAGGCGCCGTCGATCCGGTGGAGGATCCGCAGCTGGCGCTTGCGATCTTCGCCGGTGTCGCTGCCGATCTGATCGAAGGTCATCCAGGCCATGTTGCCGTCGACGACGATGTTGACCTTTTCCCAGCGGACGCGCTCCGAAAAGGCGTGTTTTTCCGGGAATCGCTCGACGATCTTCTTGATCCGCGCGGCAATCGGGTCCCAGCCTTCGTCCACCCGGACGCCGAGCGAGGCGAAATATTCCATCCGCCTGGTCTGCGGCGACTGCACCCAGTGGCCCGCCAGCGCCTCGAAGTCGCGCTGCAGCCAGGCCTCGGTTTCGGCGCGGATCACGACCATGATCGCCGCCCGGTCAGCCTCGCCGTCATCCATCGCGCGGTCCCCCGTGACAACGGATCGCAGCATAGCATGATCGCTCTGTCGGAGCATGACGGCACCTCATGCCTTGATGACGCCAGCCAGAAGCAGCGTCACGCTGGCGGTCGCGGCAGCCAGCCCGAGGAGCCGAAGCCGCAGGCGCGGCAGGGTGATCTGATTGCGGTAGTATCGGTCCTCGGCCGAAGCATCCATCGGCGTCGGGCGGCGGCGGTTTGGCATGTGCGCGGCGACGAGACTCTGAAGGTCCATTGTGTTGCCTCCCGGTTCGGGCTTCATCTGCCCCATTCTCGCACGCATCCGCGCCTTGCTCTGTCATGCAGACGGAGGACATCGGGCTCGGCACTCGGCTGGCGAACAAAGAATCACCTCAACCGGAACGAGTCCCGAAGTGATTCGTTGAGTCGCGTGTCCAGCGTGAGGGGGCTGTATCATGACAAAGCGACGAAGCTTCAAACCGGTGAAAATTACCATCAATGGGAAGACCAGAACCGTCTACAATGTGGTGCAGGCGGGGAACACTTTGCTGAATGACTGGCCCGAGCAGACGCCGGCGGCCAAGGTGGCCGAGCGGCTTGTGCTTGATGTGTTCAATGATGCCGCCGGGCCGGAGCAGGTGCGGCGGGCATTCATCACCGCGGCGAAGGCGAGCGACATCAAGTTCAGCTCCTGAGCGACAGTGCTGGCAAGAGCCCTGGCTCACTTCCATGATACCTGTTCCTGGTTTCGCAGATCCCGGGTTTTGAACGGCGTCTCCATCCAGGCGGCGGTGACAATGGCCGCGAAGGAGCCGAAGGCGAGGCAGATGATCGCCTGGGTCCGCCACGAGACGAAGGTGACCGGCGCCGGGGTGGTGGGCTTTTCCACGCATTCGCGGGGCGGGCAGGCGCAGCCGGAAAGGGCCTTGATCAGGCAATCGCTCATGCTGCGCCGCCTTTCACCGTGTCGATGGCGGCGAGGATCTTCTGGTGAAGCGGGCAGCCGCGATCGTCGCTGCCATCGAAAAAGCGTTCGGCCTCCACCAGCGCCTTCAGGAGATCGGGCGCCCCGGCGGTGAAGCGGGCCTTGGCGCGGGTCTTTTCGGTTGCTCCGGCCAGTGGGGCCGCAGGAAGGGAAGGGCTCTCGGTTGAAGCAGGTGTAAGCTTGGCGGCAGGCATCTGCGTTCCCCTCAGGCGTAGAACTGATCGTTGTTGGCGATGCCCATGATCTCGCGGGCATAGCGGTAGTGCTCCTCGACGGACGCCGCCGCCCCGCGCAGCCAGGACGGGCCGCGGATTAAATGTTCGGGACGGCGGAGGAAGGCGAAGCCGAGCGCCCCCATGCGCTGGGCCTCGATCGCCATATAGGCGCGGCAGTCGCCGATCGTCTGCGCGCCATTCCAGCGGGCATCCCGCCTGCTTTCCTCGGTCTCGATCTTGCGAATGTGCTGCATCGCCCTGTCCTCTTGCCCCTTTGATCGGCTTGAGAGAAAGGTATATATCATACCTGATCGCGTCAATAATGAAAGGTATAAAAAATACCTCAACGATTGACGAGGTACGAATCATAGGTCTATTCTGGGCCAGTGATTGGGCCACCGGGTGCAACTCCCGAGCTGACGAAGCCCAGCGGCGCGGGAAGCGAAAGTCCTTAAGTGCGCTGTCAGAAAATCAGGACGAGGGCGAAGCGAATGGCCCCTCTGGCACGTGTCCCATCCCGGCTCCGGCCTTCAGGACTTGGCCAATGCTCCCCCGGCCTCATGGGCTTTGCTCATGGGGTAGGGGGAAGCTTTGGCCGGAACCCTCCCTCACCAGCCTTCAGGAACCTTCTCCTCCTAAGCTGAAGAGAGAGGATAGAGAACTGAGTATGAAGCTAAGAGAAAAAAGAGGCCGGCCATGCGCATGAAATCGAAATCACCGACGAGGTGATCGAGGCGGGCCTGGATGCCATCCGGCAAGGTTCAGAGAAAAATCCTAAAGACCATAGATCTCCCGCGCGGCGCTGAACGCCAGGAGAAACACCGCAAAGGTCACGATATAGAACCAGATTCTGCCGGCGCGCGATGTCGGTTTCAGCATCTTTTGCCCTTTATAAGACAGTTGAATCATTGAGATTAATGGACGACCTGATGTCCGTTATTGGCAATCGCTCGCCTTCAGATAGAAACTCGACTGCCCATCCTTGAAGGCGTAGTTGTAGACGGCGAGTTCTGCCTCGCCCGAATCAAGCTTCGGCTTCCAGAAAGAGCATACGGACGGGGCAATGCCTGATTTCATAACGGCCCCATCCGTTAAAGGGAGCGAATCGTCCAGACGGTAAAAATATCGGACCGTCTTTCCCTCGACAGAGATGCGCTCAAGAGTGGTAATGGCGTCTATCTTCTGCGGCAGGTTAGCGTTCGCCTCGTCATTCTGAATTTTGGGAATGACGATCAGTTTGGTGACTTGGCTTGAACTGGCAAGAAACAGAACAATAATGATCGTTCTCGCGTTCGGAAATCGCTTGGCCGCCAGATGGCCGACAGCCGCACCGATCGCCCCGAATATCCCCCCAACCAGGCCGTAAACAACCGGCGCTGGCCATGTTCCCATAAAAGCAAGCATTTCCCCTCCAATGTTATCTTCTGCTGATCTGCCCGGCAGCTTGGTGATGTGCGCACCCGGGTGCCGGTAGTACACCCAAAAACGGTGAGATCCTCGAGCGCGCCCGGCATGGAACCTCACATCTCGATGATCGATCGGCGGACGCGGCCGACGATGGTGACGGCGCCCTGGAATTCCGGCGGCGGCACGTCCTCGTAGGAAGCCGGCTGGAAGGGCGGGTCGTCGTTCGGGCGATAGCGCTTGTAGGTTGCAGCCCCCGTCTCGTCGGCAACGACATAGAGCGCGTTCGGCGCCAGGCGCTTGTCGCGCAGATTGACGAAGATGATCGAGCCGGGCGGCGAGATCTTGTTCATCGAATTGCCTTCGACCTCGAGCGCGATCCATTCGCCATCGGGCAGATCGAGGGCGGCGACCGTCGGGAATTCCGAAAAATCGGTGATCGGCGCCTGCTCGCTCAGTTGCCCGGCGCTGACCCAGGAGATTTTTGGGACGTCGGCGACGGAGACCGGCAGCTCATCCGGATCGAGCGCGTTGCCGGCGCCGAACTGCAGCCAGTTGAGATTGACCTTGAAAGCGCGGGCATATTTCTTCGCATCGGCAATGCCGAAGCCGTTGCGGCCGGATTCATGCGCCTTGTAGACATTCGCATTCCAGCCGAACCGACCGACGATCGCCTTCGGCCCAGCAAAGCCCGCATTTTTTCGGGCCATGACGAGGCGCTTTGCGCGTTCTTCGCGCTCAAATTGTTCCTGCTCTTTCAACATGATATAGAAAATACCCTAAAATAAGGTACATGTCATGCCCTAATGTGCTTGACATATCGGGTATTAAATGTACCCTAATCGCCATGACAAACAGCGACATCATCAACAACGGCCAGCCTATCGGACTGGAGGAGACGGCACCATGAGGTTCACCATTTCCTCGGAAGAGCGGCTCGCCATGGACGTCATGCCGACCGGCGTCATCATTCATCGGCCGCGCGGCCCAAGGGGTGGGCGGATATCGGTGATATCAGTTCGCAACGAGGATATCCCGTTCCTCGCCAAGGCCCTGCAGCAGGTGCTGAACGCCAACCGGGAGGTGGAATCACTATGACCGTCTCCACCGCGACACCCGCCCGCTACAGCGGCTGCCCGATGTGCAGCAAGGCGCTGTCGATTGCCGAGGTGATCGAGCGTCACTGCGAGAATTGCGATCGGCCGACCAGCCCGGAAGACATGCGGGAGACGATGATCCCGCCCGGCGCTCTGCCGATCCCCAACCCCGATAGCCCAGCCCCTCCCTGAAGGCTATCGGCCGCTGGCGTCGTTGCCCTCCCTCGGCGACGCCAGCATCTCGGACGCGACTCTGTCGCGCCCACCGGGCGCGACTGTGTCGTGCCCACCGGCGCGACGATGTCGTGTCCGACCCAGGCGGCGGCCTGGCAGACGACCGGAGCCTTTGCTCGCGCAAGAGCCGGCTCCGGTCGTCATCGATGAATTTGAAAATGAAGCATGAGGCTAGCCCCGCTCCGGCGGGAACGGCGAGCCGCGTTCGAAATCGGAAAGAAGGATCAAGCGATGAGCTTCCAGGCCGAGGCCGCCCCGGCGCAGCAAGGCGCTCCCATAAACGCGCTCGAACTCTTCCGCACCGGCCGGGACTACATCGAAATATCAGCCATCCTCGGCACGTCGGTGCCCTCGGTGGAAAGCGAAATCCACCGGCTACGAAGTGCCGAAAAGGGCGACACCGCCCAGCAGGACCATACCGGCGAGATCCGGCGGTTTCCCCGCCGCCCCGCCAGGCCGGGCGCCCCGGTCAATTTCGCCCGGCGGACGACGGAGGCTGCGGGTTTGAGGCCAACCATTCGTGGGGCCGTGGCGGCCGGAAGCCGGAAAGGCACATCGCATGGCTAAGGACACGGTGAGTGAGGAGATCATGGAGATCCTCCGCCCGGTGCTGGGCGAGGAGTTGGCGGCAGCGATCATCGTGCATCGCAAGCGCACGCTGAAGAAGCCGCTGACGGTCTATGCCGCCCGGATGCAGGCCAGGGAATATCTCATGACCGGCGATCCGGTCGGTGCCGCCGAAATGCAGATCTTCCGCGGCTGGCAGGCGATCAAATGCGACTGGTACCTCAAGGAGAAGGCGAGGGAGGCCGGGTCGATCAACAGCAGCACGAGAAGGACAGCAGTGGATGCCGCACGAGATTTCCCCTCTGGTGAAGATCATTTCGGGGATGCTTTCTGGCTTCCCGGCATCCGCAGGCACTGATCCCGACATGCAGATCCGCGCCTATCTCGTCGCCGTCGAGGGCCTGCCGGCAGAGGCGGTCTGGCGGGCGGCCAAACGCTTCATCTCCGGAAAGGTCAGGGATCATAACCGCGCCTTCGCCCCGAGCTCGGCGAGCTTTGCCGAAGAGTGCCGCCATCAGCAGGCGGCGATCGAGGCCGAGCGCCGGCCGCGCCTGGAAGCGGAACCCGAGGTGCCGCGGCCGAAAGTGCCGGCCTACAAGATGCAGCTGCTGCGCGATGCGGCCAATGGCAGCCGCAACGCCAAGCGGGAGCTCGCCCGCATGTTTCCCGACAACCCGATCATCGCCCGCGCCGCGCGAGATGCACAGGAGGCAGCCAAGTGACCATCACCTTTTGGACGGAAGACAAGATCGTCAGGGCGGAAAAGCTCTGGAAGGAAGGGCTGTCGGCGAGAGAAATCGCCACCCTGTTCGGCTCGAAGAAGAACACCGTCATCAACATGGCGCACCGCAACCGCGACAGGTTCCCCTCGAGGCAAGACACCTGGCATCCGCAGCCGAAGCCGGGCCCGCCCGTCCAGCCGATCCGCCACCCCGACCGCGTCACGCGGGTGACCCTGTCGGGCGCGCATGTGACGATGCCGCGCGTGCCCACCATCGATGGGCCTGCAGAGCCATGAGCCACGTCACCCCACGCGAAACCGAAGTGATCCGCTGGATGGCGGCGGGCAAGACGGCCGCCGAGATCGGCACCATTCTCGGCATCTCGCCGATCACCGTGAATACGCACATCGCCAACGCCAAGATGAAGCTCGGCGTCTTCAAGGAAACGGCGCTGGTCGCTGCGGCACTCAGAAACGGCATCATTCGATAGAAGGACGATCAGCATGGGCGGCAAAGCCACCAAGGTGAAGACAGGACGGGTCAACAAGGGCGCCGGCCGGCCGCGCAAGGAAAATGTCGAGCGTTTTCCCTGCGGCAAGATCAAGCCCTTCGAAACCGAGAAGGACAATATCAGCGTCGCGATCTCAGCCCGCCGCCGCATCCACGGCTTCGGCCGGACGGTTGATGACGAGACGGTCAAGAGCCCCTTTGCCGGCTACACCCTCGGCCGCATGTTCCTCGACGGACTGATCACCGCCGAACAGCGCCAGGCCGGCGACGATTATGCCGAGACGATCGCCCGCTACCACAAGACCACAGGCATCCCGGCCCCGAGCCCGAGAGCGCAATCGCTGTTCTCCGTCAAAGGCCATGAAGGCGAGCAGACCGAAACCTTCGCCGACCGCGCCCGCAAAGCCAGCAACCGCATGATGGCGCTGCAGGGCATCCTGCTGCGCTGCCCTGATGGCCCGCAGGTGCGCAGCGTGGTCTATAACGTCATAGTGATGGACTACGCCCACCTGCGCCAGATGCCGCCGCAGCAGTTGCTGTGGCTGCGGCGGGGATTGACGGCGTTGCGGGGGGCGAGGAGCGGTTGATGCGGTGGTTCACCCCCGTGTGTTGAGCCGTCGGATTTGCGGCTACGGCTGTGTCCGGCGGTGTTCGAAGCTGAGCCACAAAACGGACATTACTTCCATTGTAGAACGTTGTTAGGCATACGCAATTTCAATATCCGCACGCTCGTCGAGAATTCCAATCATATCTTCAACGACCTACGAGTACGTATGAATTTCTTCGCTGTGATATTGGGTGTGCTCGCCATTTGTGCTCTGCTGATCATAGCAGCCATAGCAGCTCTCTTTTTTGGGCTGCGACGCATGTGGCGGCGGACGCGACCCAACCAGCGCCTCCTGAGAACTCTCATTATAGCTTTGGGTCTGGGGGCTATCGCATTGCCCTACGTTGCCATCAAAATCGGAGAGCGAAACTACCTGCTCGCACGCGTTCCCAAACCACTCGAAGTGGCGGAGATCGAATACCGTCTGGAAGAATCTTGGGGTGTCGGTTTCATGCCCGGAGACAACGAGACCGGTTTCGTTGTCTATCGGCTGACCGATGTCAGTGCAGACTGGGCACGGAAACAGGGCCGCCAACTGGGCAAAATGCTGAAAGGGGCAAAAGGAGCGTGGCGTGAAACACCGGTCGACGACCGAAGCGACGAAACAGCGATAGGCCAATGGCATCCCTACGACCGTGATTCGGATATGATGGCGGTAGAGCGTCCTAAGCGCCACCCTGCGACGATATTTGAATACCTGGAAAAGTACGGCTTCACGATCTCAATTGAGCACGGCCGCGATGACGAAGCCAACCAGTCGATCCAGTCAAGTGGATCGTTTTATTCCTACGGAGAAGGCGGCAGTGTGACGATAGTTGATCCGGGCCGGGGTAAGGTTTATTTCGCTTACGCTGGATGAGCATCCATGACCATTCGCAATACCTTTGGATCCGGATTCGGGGTCAAAGACAAGCGGCCTTGGCTTTGCCGAGCCCGACATATGGAAGGCCGGGGCTTTTTGAGCTAACCCTTCAGCCTGCGCTGCGCTTCTGCTGTAGGATTTGCGAATGAACGACATCGACCTGTCGCCGGAATTTTACGTCGAATTTTCTCGCGGATGAGGCTCTGATTCCGGCGTCATCTATCATGTCACACGTCACAAAGACGGTGCTCGGTTCTCTGCGCTTGTCGCACGTTTTTTCATCACTGACCCCAGGATTCCTGCGGAAGGCGTTTTCCGCCACAAGAGGCTCGATTGTTTCGTGATCGATAAAAGCCGGGTTCCCAAGTCGGAGCGGCTTGCCGGGATTTTGTTTGAAGCCCTGAAAAAACACGGCGCGATTGACGAGCCCGCATGGCTGCAATGGTATGTTGCCGAGGAGCGCGGTGGTAAACCTCACGGCAATGTCCTCGACTTCGAATGACTCGGTACAGCGACGGAAGCGAAATTCTTCCATATGCCGTCTGCAGTCGCTGTATTTGCCGCAGAGCTCAACCCACCCTCCGTCTTCCTCGGGCTTGACCCGAGGATCCACGCCGGCCTCCATCAGCAACGGGCATGGATCCCAGGCTCAAGGCCTGGGATGACGGAGGGTGGGGCGTGTGTTTTCGCCAGACTCCTGGCCAATCGAGCCGAACACCTGCGCCGGATGCCGTTGCTCAAAGCCAAAGCCGAAGACGATCAGCACCCGCATTTGGCCCACCCTCTGCAACCCCGGCCAGCGCCGGGCAGGCCAAGCGCTGATCTTCATCACACGCCTAAACACAGGCGATCGGATTGACAGAAGATTAGCGGTTCGCACATACCTGCAGCGCCTGTTCTAATAGGGATATTGACGGATCCACCGTGAAATTGACGTTGCTGCAAGTCTTGAGGACATTGTGGGCGCAGCGGAGCAAGTGCCAAACACATGTCGTTCTCAAGGGACATAAGGAAGCAAAACTGTGATCTACGAGCTCAGAATTTACGACTGCCTGCCCGGCCGATTGCCCGCGCTGCTCAACCGCTTTGCCGAACATACGCTGACAATATGGGACAAGCACGGCATCAAGCAGGCGGGTTTCTTCACCACAATTGTGGGCGAAAGCAGCCAGCGTCTCACCTATCTCATCGCCTGGGAATCGCTAGCCGATCGCGAGGTGAAATGGAAAGCTTTCACCACTGATCCCGCATGGCTTAAGGCCCGCGACGAGTCAGAGCGCGACGGGCAAATCATCTCCAATATCTCTAGCCAGCTGTTGTCACCGACCGCCTTTTCGGCAGTAAAGTAAGACACCACCGATCCCCGCTTGCCGCCAGTCGGAATTCCACCCGATCTGGTCATCCGCGGAAGCGATGACGAACGGCAGCTCCTAGAACAGGATGATTTTAGGCCCGGTCGGCCTAAAATCTGAATCCTGTTCTAAATTAAATAGTTGGAGCATGATGTCGTCCGAAAACCGACCACACTTTTCGGCATCATGCTCTAGGATATCGCCAACGCTGCCCTAACGGCCGGAATGGGGCGCTTCGCCGACGGCTCTTCATCACCATCGGCAAAATCGCTTCGGTCAGATCTCAGTGGCTTCGGAGAGCGAAAGCGCGCCTGCACCAGATTCCGCCGCCGTTGTTCTCGTGGGCGAGCAGGTGGCTTGCGGCGGACGAGGGCCGGGTGACGCCGGAGCTGCTCGGCCCGGCGCTCATCCGCGTGGGCGCTGGATCAGGTCAGTCGCATGGTCTTCCATCCAGGCGACCTCAAGCATCCCCTCGTCAAGCACGCCGCGGCTGGCCAATTCCATCTCCCATGCGGAGCCCGCTGCAGCAAGGTTGCGCATATGTTGCTGCATTTGCCGAACCCGTTCGATTCCGGCCTGCATGATGCCGATCTCCGGCGTTATCCCGTAGGCGTCGAGCAGCAATTGAAAGCGCCGGGCTTTCTCGCGGACGCCCGTTTGCAAGCCATGCGCCTCGCATTTCTCGTCACGCCAGAACGGCACCCAGCGCCAGGCAACAAAGCCGAGGTCCCAGGCGCGCGGTCCCGGCGCTGCCGCGTCCCAATCGATGAAAGCCACGGGGAGCCCGGCTTGAAACACCGTATTCCACGGCGTCAGGTCATTGTGGCAGACCGTTTCAACAGGGTGCCGGGCGTCAAGACGCCATTCGCGATCTTTCCATGAAAAGCTGGCTGCAGCATCGTGGTAGGATCGCAGCAATTGTCCCAGGCGCTCGAGGACGCTGTCGCGCCAGACATAATCCGGGAGACGGAGATCGAAGCGACCGCCTTTATCGGGATGGAAGCCTTCGCCGTTGCCGACGTCACCGTCGATATAGGTGAGGACTTCCCGACCCTGGTCATCCAGGCCGAGCGCACGCGGGCAGCCATCATATCCCTGGAGCTCGACGTGCCGCAGCAAGTCGAGAACGGCGGGAGACCACGCACGTCCGCCGCGCCGCACCGTTTCGCCGATGCGCACGACGTTCGAATCCTTGCCGCCGGTCAGAGGAATTTCTGGCTCGTCCATAGCCTAGCTTAGGCGAGGGCGAACTGACGGGTCAACGGACAAGATACCCGCAAAGGCGAGGAGCGTCGAACCGACGTCATCGACGATCGCAGCAGGCAATAGCCGCGAAAGCCCGCAAAGCCGGTCGGGCATGGCGAGCAGCTTGATTAGGAGCCGATAGTCCATAGGTCCCTCCGTGCCTTGATTCTGGCGCCGACAAACGAGTGACGGCTGGGTCGGCGGGCTCAGCGGCGGACGCGGTAGCGGATGTGCGTGGCCTCGGGTGTATCGATCACCCGAACGATCTCCAACTCGACGCGCGATGGTAAGACTTCGAACATTCGGCGGCCACATCCGAACAAGACTGGAACCTGGTGTATTTGCAGTTCGTCGAGCACGCCAGCTTCCAGCGCCCGTTGCGCCGTATACGCACCAAGCATCAACACGTCCCGGTCCCCGGCGGCGGCCTTCGCCTGCGCCATTGCGCTCTCGATCCCGTTGCTCACGTATTTGACCAACGGATAATTCGCGACGGATGGCCCCGGCGGCCTGTGACTGGGTACGAAGATCGCGACACCGTGATTGTCACCGCCCCAGTGATCGACCTGCTCCACGGTTCGGCGACCCGCCAGAATCGCACCTGGCGCGTTCCATTCGTCCCACAATTGTCCGACCGGTCCGGTCGGTCGGGAAAAATCCCCGTACCACTCGTGCAACCGCATAAAGTCGTCGCCGCCGGGATTGCCCACCTCATCGTTGGGCCCCGCGATATACCCGTCCAGTGACATGGACATGAAGAGCACTGATGCAGACACTTTTATCTCCTGTGGTCTTTTTCCAAAATGGAGCGGTGGGAATTCGCTCTGCGGGTGGGCTATTGATGCAAAAGCTCGTTCAGGCAAGCGGAGAGCGCGGGCGGACAGTCTTGATGTTCCCAAGGACGCTCGAGCGACGCTGACGCCGACATCCAGAATACGGATTTTGGGTACTGCCCCTATAGGGGCGATCAGGGAGACCAGCGGCGGGAAGCCGCTGGCATGTTTCCCTGCTCGTTCGGGGAAGATGTGTCGGTGCGCATAGGCCCAGGGACTGGTATCACAGAGGTTGGGGATGCGT
Organism: Rhizobium leguminosarum; assembly: GCF_019798305.1. GTDB lineage: Bacteria > Pseudomonadota > Alphaproteobacteria > Rhizobiales > Rhizobiaceae > Rhizobium > Rhizobium leguminosarum_U. The sequence continues at coordinate 190,893 of NZ_JAAXDD010000015.1, read as the reverse complement.
TTTCGCTAAACTCTGACCGGATCGAGCCGAAACCCGCCGTGGAGCGATAGCGCACTTTAGCGACGCCGGACGAACCCTTTTCGTTGCCGCTCCATGGGCGTATTTTGCTCTCAAACTGTCTCAACTTGGCGTTGGAGAGTGCAGTGTTTGCGGACGGCCGTCGCACGTTCCTGCTCTTTTTGGCCGTCGCATCGTGTCAACTGACGTTCGCGCCGCGATCGGGTGCGGCAGACGACACCGTGACGATCGGCAGCGGAATGCTGAAGGGTGAGAGGTCGGGCACGGTCGTCAGCTTCAAGGGCATACCCTATGCGGCACCGCCGGTGGGCGATCTGAGATGGCGCAATCCGAGACCAGTGGAGACATGGAGCGGGATCAAGGATGCCCGCGATTTCGGTCCGTCCTGCATGCAGACCGACGACCTGCCGAAGTCAGAGGATTGTTTGACCCTCAATGTCTGGACACCCGTCAAGCGTCCGCGGACGCCGCTGCCGGTGATGGTTTGGATTTATGGCGGTGCTCTTGTCCATGGAAACACCCCTCAATATCCCGGTGGCCAGCTGGCCGCCCAGAGAATTGTGTTCGTCAGCATGAACTACCGCATAGGCCGGCTGGGTTATTTTGCCCATCCGGCGCTGATGAACGAATCCCCTGACGAGCCCGTCGGCAACTATGGTTACATGGACCAGCTTGCAGCCTTGAAATGGGTCCAGAAAAATATCGAAGCCTTCGGCGGCGATCCGAAGAAAGTGACGATATTCGGAGAGTCGGCCGGTGGCGGATCGGTGATGGCGCACATGATATCGCCGTTGTCACGCGGGCTTTTCCGCGGCGCCATTCTACAGTCACCGAGTTTGCCGACCGCGCGTGCTGAGAGCACGCCTTTGTCAACATTGAAAGCAGCAGAGAAAACCGCGTTGGACTATGCGGCTTCTCTGGGAATCAATGGCAGCGATGCCGAGGCTCTCACGGCCCTTCGGGCGCTGCCTGCGGAAAAGCTGACCGAAGGTGCATCGGCACAAGACGTGCTGGCGGGAATGTCGACAGGCAAGCCCGTCATCGGCATCTCAGGCGCGATGGTCGACGGACGGTTTTTGCTCGAAACGCCGGAAGCGGCTTTTGCGGCCGGCCGTCAAGCGCCGGTTCCCGTCATCGTCGGTACAAACGATCGGGATCTCGGTATCGGTCAGGCCGCGACGAAAGACGATCTCTTCGCGCTGTTCGGGAAGCATGCAGCCGAAGCCCGCACCCTCTACGATCCCACCGGCCAACAAACTCTCGATGAGCTGAAGCAGCAGGTTCTGGCCGACAAAACGCTTGTTGAACCATCCCGCCATCTCGCTGACGAGATGATCCGTGCTGGTCAGCCGACGTGGTGGTATCGCTTCTCCTATGTCGCCGACGCTCTGCGCAACGATCCGGCATGGAAAGGCACTCCGCACGGCTTCGAAATTCCGTATACGCTCGACATTCCAGACGCACTGGTCAAAGACAAGGTGACACCTGCCGACTGGGCCATGGCCACATTGGCGAGTGCTTACTGGGTTCAATTTGCAACGAGCGGTGACCCCAATGGCGGCTCACGGCCAAAATGGCCTCACCACGACCCATTCGTCCAGAGGGTCATCGACTTCACCAATCACGGCGTGACGTTCGGAGCCGATCCGCTGAAACCGAGGCTCGACCTCTGGCAAAGCTATTGGGAGGCCCGTCACTGAGCGGCCAAACTCGGCAAACCCTGAACCCTGGTGATCGGAGGGGGATTCCATTTGCCGGTGAGGGCTTCGGCCTTTGGGCTGTAGAGACGCATGGTGAGGTTGAACGCCCCCTTGGGTGCGGGCAGCCAGTTGGCTTCCTTGTCTTTGCCGGGGCTCTCGTTCTGGAAATAGATGTCGAGAGAGCCGTCGGAATTGATCTTGAACGGCATCCAGCTGCTGGCCGCAAACCGGTTGAGCACGCTTGCCACCTGGAAACCTTCCCCGTCGTAGAGGGTGATCGACCAGAAAGCGTTCACGGGCGGCGTTGCTCCCTTCTCGAAGTGAATCATGTACTTGTTGGCGCCATCGAGCGGCTTGCCGGTTTCGTCGAACAGGTTCAGCGGGTAGATCGCGTCTTCAGGAAGATTGGCGCCGAGCCCGACTTGCGTGACGATCGCCCGCTTCAGGTAGTAATTTCCGTAGACGCCCATGGTGTCGGTATTCATCGACCAGCCATTCGCAACGCGCGAAAGGGTCGGCACCTTCCACGCCATCAGCTGCTGGGCTGCTTCGGGCACATCTTCCAGCGCCTTCTTGACGGCGGGGGCGAGCTTATCGAAGTCGAAGCTCTTACCGGGCTCGATGCCGATGCGTTTCATCTGGGCGATGATCGGCTGGTCGGTCATGTGGGGCGGGTGCAGCTTCAGCAGTTCGGCAGCGTAGGTGAAGTATGTCGCAGCCGCCATGGTATCGACTTGAATCTTCGGCGGCGTTTTCATATCGACGCTCGGGTCGATCTTGGCCGTGACCGGCTGGGCCGCCTTGCCCCAGTCAGACAGCGGCGTGACCGTGTAGCCGGCTTGAATGGCATGCACGGCAGCATAATCCGAAGGTCCGTCCGTCTTGGTGCGTCCGATGATCCAGACATAAGGGGTCGGCGCGGCAAGCCGCGTCACACCGTCCGGAACCGTCCCCGTCCAGTCGGGCGGCGTGACGAGAAACTGCCCTGCCGCCGTTCCCGTCGTCCGCCAGCCCGGCGACGCGAAGACATCCGTCCACATGTCGAGCATCGGCAGGAGATAATATCGTCCGGCCGTATCCGGCGCGGAAATGATCAGCGGCTCCTTGGTAAGGTCCAGCCACGCAATAGAGTAAAGCGTATCGAAATTCGAACGCACGACGCCTTTGAAATCGGCGGGGGGATATTCCGGAACGTTTACGAACATATTCATCGGCCCTTTGCCGAACTCCTTGCCGGGCTCGACATTGGTGAACTGCTTCCGGGTGACGTCCATCGACAGCAGCGGATAGAAGTAGACGTAGGCATCCACGCCGATGTTATGCGCCTCCTGCTCCGAAATCGCCTCCTGAGCAAAAGCGGCTTCCGAAAGGGAAAGACCGACAAGAAGTCCTACCGTGAGCGATATTGCACGTTTGATCATCATCATGTCCTCATCGACAACAGTCGGTTCGAAGCCTAGGGCGGCGGTTCAGGTGAGATGCTGGAGGCGTGTTGACGGCCATGGCATCGGCCGGAAAATCGAAATGGATTTTCGGAAAGCACGATGCGTAGATTCAACATGTTGGAGCGTCCGAAAGGACGCACGGCACTCTGGGGCTTGTCGTCGTCCATCCCCGGAATGTCACGGTGATGGACGACGAACACCGTGACCGGCACTGCTACCTCGGACCATAGTGCCTTTACCGAAAGTTGCAATTACCTCGAAGGAGGTAGGCCGTGACCTTATGAATGCGGAATGACCGAGTTGGGTGGCCGGCTGTCCTCACGAGCGAACTGGTCCGGACCCGCCGACCAGGCAGACTGAGAACACCCCAGCGCTGTGGCGTTTCATCCAAGGGCGGTGATGGCTGGAAGGATTTGCCGATCGTAAAGCGCCAACTCCTCGACGGTTGGCGGCTCGAACAGCTTCGACCACCTCAGCAGGTCCGCCCGCGAAATGTCGAACGTACCGGCTGGAAGCGCGGCGTTTCGCCGGGAGACCCGGTCCCAAAGCGCATCAAAGGGAACGTCGAGGTAGCAGAGGACGACGCGGGCACCGGCTGCGCGCGCTTCCTCCCGGCAGGCGTCGCGTTCTGCCCGTGACCACACTCCCCAATCCACGACGACGTTGCATTGAAGCCTGATGGCACGCAGAGCGATCTGCCATTGCAGGCTCTCGACTCTGCCTCGGCACGGACCGGTTTCGGCTTCCGGGGTGGAGATGCCAGGGTAAAGCATGTGCATCCAGTCGTCGCCGGTCAGACGCAGGGCAGATGCTTCATGTTCGATGATCTTGGCAAGCGACGTCTTCCCCGAACCGGGAAGACCGCAAGTGAGGTAGAGCGTGGGCATTGGAAAATCTCTGATTTGGCTTGGGCAAGGGGAAGTGGCCCCGCGGTGTCGTGCAGGACTGCGCTTCGCTCAAGGCCGCAAGGCGCGGCCAATCAGAGGTGTGTTGCCATGGTCTGTCTTGTAGGAGCGCTCTGCTCTGGGGTCAAGACGGAGCGCATGGGTGGCGGACATTCGGGCGGGTGCGGAGATCGTCGTGACCTGACCCTGAATGGGCTTTCGGAACGACCGCGTTGGACGGCCGGCAGCATGACGAAGCCGTCATTGCGTGGGGCTGCACCACCGGCTGCGTCCACATCAGCCGTGGACAACGCGATCTCAACCAGGATCGCTCTGAGCAGTGGCTAAAAGTTCTTTCTTGCCCTCTGTCTCCCTGTTATCTTGGACGTTGGGAGATTGCGCCATGAGCGAGAACCGAAAGCTGGCTGCAATCCTGGCCGCGGACGTGGTCGGGTACAGCCGCCTTGCCGGCGCCGACGAGGACCTCACCCTGGCGAGGTTGCGGACACTGCGCAGCGATCTCATCGATCCGACGATCGCCGTGCACCATGGCCGGGTGGTGAAGCGCACCGGCGATGGTGCGCTGGTCGAGTTCCGCAGCGTGGTGGACGCCGTGCGTTGCGCCATTGAGGTGCAGAACGGCATGGTGGAGCGCAATGACGGCGTCCCGCAGGACCGTCGCATCGAGTTCCGGATCGGTATCCATTTGGGCGATGTCGTCGAGGAAAGCGACGGCGATCTGATGGGCGACGGCGTCAACATCGCCTCGCGATTGGAGGGCGTCGCCGCGGCGGGCGCCATCTGCCTGTCCGAGGATGCCTATCGCCAGGTCAAGGCGAGGCTCGACCTCTCGGTCAGCGATCTCGGCAGCACGCAGCTCAAGAACATCGCCGAGCCGATCCGGGTCTATTCGCTGCAAGTCGGCAGCGCAGGGACCAAGGTAGCCGCGGCCTCGGAAGCCGCGACAAGCCAACCGGCGACGGCAGCGCCGCCGAAGCTGTCGATCGCCGTCCTGCCCTTCGCCAACATGAGCGGTGACGTCGAACAGGACTACTTCGCCGACGGCATCTCGGAAGACATCATCACGGCGCTATCGAAGCTGTCGCAGCTCTTCGTCATCGCTCGCAATTCGTCGTTCACTTTCAAGGGCAAGAACGTCCAAGTGCAGGAAGTGGGCACGAAGCTCGGCGTGCGGCATGTCCTTGAGGGCAGCGTACGCAAATCGGGAAACAGGGTACGCATCACCGCACAGCTCATCGACGCGACCACCGGCGGGCATCTATGGGCGGAGCGGTTCGACCGCGACCTCACCGACATATTCGCGGTTCAGGACGATGTCACCCAGCAGATCGTCGGCGCGCTGGCGGTCAACCTGACGGAGGGCGATCGGCAAAGACTTGCGCCGGGCCAGACCCGGCACCCCGAGGCGTATGACTGCTTCCTGCGTGGCCGGGAGCTGTGGCACCGGCTGACGAAGCAAACGAACAGCGACGCCCGCGACCTTTTGCAACGTGCCATCGAACTGGACCCGAACTTCGCCTCGGCGCACGCCTTCCTCGCCCTGACCCACGGGCTCGACTACCTGAACCGGTGGAGCGCGTTGCCGCAGCGCTCGCTCGAGCAAGCCGAAGCGGCGGCGACCCTGGCGGTAGCGCGGGATGATAGCGATCCCGTGGCGCACTGGTCGCTGGGTATGGTCAAGCTTTACTCGCGACAGCACGATCGAGCCATCAGCGAGGTCGAGCGTGCGATCGTCCTCAATCCGAACTTCGCCGAAGGGCAGGTCAGCCTCGGCGAGGCACTCATCTATTCAGGCAGGCCTGAGGAGGCACTCGCCTATTTCGATCGGGCGAGGGTCCTGAACCCGTATTTTCCGGATATCGTTCTTCACTTTCAGGCCTTGGCCTTGTTTCAACTGGAAAGGTACCAAGAGGCCGTCGAACTGTTGCTGCAGCGCGTCAGCCGCAACCCCGTCACCGATGTCTCGCGCGCACTTCTGGCCGCCTGTTACGGGCACCTCGGCCGTTTCGAAGAGGCTCGCGCGACGTGGCAAGAGGTGCTGCGCGTCAATCCCGACTACTCCTTGGAATACCGTCGCAAAGTCCTGCCCTTCAAGAACCCCGCCGATTTCGAGCTCGTCGTGGACGGGCTACGCAAGGCCGGTGTCGTGCAATGACGGTGATCACTGTCCGATCTTGAATCGGTTGCCGCCATTTGCACAGAGGATGAGCAAAAGCCGGTGCCGGCGCAACGACGACCTCCAGCGTGATCGCCAGCAAGATCTGCTTTCAGGAAGCTGCGTGTCGTGCAGGACTGCGCTTGGCTGAAGGCCGCAAGACGCGGCCAATCGGAGGTGTGTTGCCATAGTCACCGCATCACAGTCGATCCGGTCATACGAGCAAGCGCATTGCCAGTTTTTGGACCGTCTCGCGCACCTCGCCGCCCTTTGCTTCCGCCAGATAGGACATCGATCCGCCGATGATATAGGCAGCTTTTGCCGAGGCATCTTGCATTCCGCGGAGAGACAGCTCCAGTTCGAGCCGCACCTTAAGCGCCGCCCGAAACCGGGGCAGTAAAGCATCGCCACGCTTGCCCGCCATTGCGCCGGCGAAGAAATCCGGTACTGCGCGCACGTGCGAAACCAGCCAGTCCAGCGTCGCCAACGGTTCGCTTGGCCGCGTTGAGGGCTTTATGTCACCCAACATATCGGAAAAGATTTCGTCCAGCAGGTCAGCTTTGGTGTCGAAATGCTCGTAAAAGGAGGAGCGCGCAACGCCCGCTCGACGGCAGATGGCGCTTGCAGTGATTTCGGACCAATCACCCTGCTGTAACAAGTGCATCAGGGCCTGCTTCAAGGTGGCTCGCGTGCGCACGGCGCGCGGATCATCGGACATATTGGTCCCCACCTGTCCGTAATGATCACGGCTCATCTGGCTCTTCTGCTCAAATTTGTTACCTCTCCCGAACTTATCAGACACCTGTCTGAGAACTCAAGGAGGACCGAACATGGCTATCGAGAATAAAATTCGGCGGATCATCCGCTGGGGACTGTACCCGGTTTCGTGGATCTGGGTCATCTACGCGCTGAACCGGTTCCTGGCGATGGGCGTGGACGAGCGCCCCGCCTGGATATTGATCACCCTGCCACTCCTGCTGACCTATCTGGTTATCGAGTTGACGTTGCCGATGCAGAAACGCTGGTCGATGACTTGGCGAACACTGTTGCCGGACCTTGCCTATATCGTATCGTCCGGGGCGACCGTGGCATTGGTCTCCGCCGGACTTGCAATGCTGACGATCACCATTTCCAGCAAAACCGGTGGCCCAGCAGGGGATTGGCCGGTCTGGATTCAATTGCCGGTCCTGTTCCTCGTCTTCGAGTTCATGAATTACCACATCCACCGAGGCATGCATGAACTGCGGGGGCCACTGGGAGGGTTGCTCTGGCGTATCCACGCTGCGCATCACTTGCCGGAACGGCTTTATCTGCTGATGCACGCCGTTTCGCATCCGTTCAACGCAGTGCTCGTTCAGGCGTTTGCGATCATTCTGCCGATCTGGCTCATGGGATACTCACCCGACGCGGTTCTGATCTTTCTCGTGATCAATGCCTTTCATGGCATCGTCAGCCATTTCAACGTTGATCTGCGCCTGGGATGGGCCAATTACATCTTCGTTGGTCCGGAAGTGCATCGTTACCACCATTCTGCGGACGTGAATGAGGCCAAGAATTACGGCGCAACCCTGACACTTTGGGACCAGATCTTCGGCACCTTCGTTTTTCATCCGGGCCTTGCACCACAGGAGCTGGGCGTCTCTCCGGACGCAAACCTGCCCCCTATCAGCAGCTTCCGTCAGTCCTGGCCTTGCCCTTCCGACGCTCTGGTCAGGAAAGCCTTGAGCAAGCGGACCACGTTTTAGATAAGTGAGATCTCGGCGCTGATCGCAGGCCGTCTGTTCCAAATCTCGTCTGGCGGTTAACTCTTGACGTCTTTAGGATGATTGTCCTAAAGAGTTTTGTAGGGCAATTGTCCTACTCGATGAGCGATGGCGATGGAGAACCGGGCACTTGGGGGCAGCGACCACACGACTGCAGATTGTTGAGGCTGCAGACAGGCTCTTTTATGAGCGGGGATTCGAGGCGACGTCGTTCGCCGACATTGCGGCAGTCGTCGGACTTTCGCGAGGCAACTTCTACTATCACTTCAAGACGAAAGATGAGATTCTCGATGCGGTAATCGCCCATCGTCTTTCAAAGACCAAGGCGATGCTAGATGCGTGGGAGGCTGGGGCTGAAGCCCCCAGCGAACGGATCAAAAGCTTCATCCACATGCTCATCATGAACCAGACAAAGATCATGGCCTTTGGCTGCCCAGTCGGCACGCTTTGCAACGAACTCGCCAAACTCGACCACACTGCCAAGGACGAGGCGACCAAGCTTTTCACTCTGTTTCGCAATTGGCTTTCGCGCCAGTTTGCCGCACTTGGCCGTGAGACCGATGCCGACGCGCTTGCCATGCACATCCTGATGCGAAGCCAGGGCGTCGCCACACTCGCGACCGCCTTCCGCGACGAAGCCTTCGTCCGCCGTGAAGCCGACGATATGTGCCTATGGTTGGCAGTGCAGCGACCCAATCTATCCAATCATCCCGAATCCGTTTCCATCCAGAATTCCTGAAGAGGCCCCGTTTGTTCGTCGTTACACTTAAATTCTCCGCCAACAAGGCCCGAGCGTCCGCCCTTATGGAAGGGCATAATGCCTGGATCAAACAGGGCTTTGACGATGGTATCTTCCTCCTTACCGGAAGCCTTCAGCAAAGTGCGGGCGGAGCGGTTCTCGCCCACAACACATCCCGCGCCGATCTCGAAATGCGCCTCCAGCAAGATCCTTTCGTTGTGGGGGGTGTCGTAAGCGCAGACATACTTGAAATTGCACCGGGCCGCACCGACGACCGCTTGGCCTTTCTTAGGGCGTGAGAAAATGAGCGCGACGATCTTCGGCCCGGATGGGCAGCCGCGTTGCCGCTGGTGCGCAGCCGCTCCGGAGTTCATGCCCTATCACGACACCGAGTGGGGCTTTCCGGTAGATGATGATCACCGTTTATTTGAGAAGCTTTGCCTCGAAGGCTTCCAGTCGGGTTTGAGCTGGCGCACCATCCTGTCCAAGCGCGAGAATTTTCGGGCTGCCTTTCTCGGTTTCGACTTTGACCGCATCGCCCAATTCACGGAGGCCGACATTATGCGGCTGCTCCAGGACGATGGCATCGTGCGCCATCGCGGTAAGATCGCGGCGGTCATAAACAACGCGCAGCGTGCCCAGGAACTGGTGAAGCAGGAGGGATCGCTCGCCGCCTATGTCTGGCGCTTCGAACCGAAGGCGACAGAGCTTGCTGCTCCGCAGACTGCATCCACCTCAGCCGCGTCCATCGCCCTGTCGAAAGACCTGAAGAAGCGCGGCTGGTCATTTGTCGGCCCCACCACAGTCTATGCTTTCATGCAGGCGATGGGACTGATCAATGATCACGCCGAAGGCTGCGTATTCCGAGACAGGGCCGAGGCGGCTAGAGCTGCGTTCCAGCGTCCCAGGGCCGCCAACCGGACTTAAACCTCGCCGGTATATTCACCTCGTGCCGGGTAGTCGTTTTTGATGACGAAATCCAAAGCTTGCACCATCTCGACGAAATTTGGTCGAGCGAATGGCATGGATTGCACCGAGAGCCAATAGACCGTTTGATCCGGCTTGATCAGGAAGACCCCCGGCTCGGAAAACAGTTCGGGCTCCTCGATGCCGATTGAGGTTTTTCCGCGCGAGGATGAAATGTAGAGGCCCCATTGCCGGGCCACGCTCAAAGACAGGCCGTAACCAATACGCAAGTGCTCAGCACCAACCTTACCGGCCATTTGCCGGGCGCGGTCTTCTCCATCAGAGCTTATGGCGATTGTACTGACTCCGCGCTCGTCGAAGGATGGCGTCATCCGCTCCAGCTCCTTGAGATAGATTCCGCAGACCGGGCAGTGGAAACCACGGTAAAAGCAGACGAGCGTCATAAGCGATGGGTTTTCGCGGGTGAGATCGAACTCTCCGTGCTGGAGGGTTCTGACGGTCAAATCAGGGGCCAGTGTTCTCGGGACTACCATCGATCAACTCCGCTTGTGTGATGCTTCCGACGCCCAAGTTGACGTTGGTGCTTCAACATTCCATAGTCAGGGCCATCAATGGTCCGGAAAGCATGATCGAGAATCCGAAAATCCCTCCGAAAGTGGATCGCCTCTCAGCCTTCTTCGAGACGTTCGAGCTGGAAGCCTCGCTAGAACCGACGCGGGCCAGCGACGGACAAGCGAGGCTATTTGTCATCGGCGCACCGGGGGGACTTGCGGAAAGGATCATCCTTTGCCTGCGCGGCGACACGACCCCTGAACCGCCAGCTTTGGTCACAGCGACGGTCGATTTCGAGGGGGCACACAACCCGCTCTTGAACGCGCTGCCGGATCAAGTTCTGGTCGAAATCAACGACATTCCAACCCTTCGGGACACGACAGCCGCTTTCCTGGCGGAGGCCGTGGGATCCCGTTGCGGGCGCAGCGCCGCCCTCAACCGCCTCTGCGAAGTGATGGTTTTGCTTATTCTACGGACAGCGATCGACCGTGGTGCAACCGGACCTGGCTTACTGGCAGGCCTGTCCCATTCCTCTTTACACCGGACATTGGTAGCTATGCATGATGCTCCGACTCGCGCTTGGAACATCGAAGACCTTGCTGCGGAGGCCGGAATGTCACGAAGCCATTTTATGGCGCTGTTTCGCGGGGTGGTTGGCACAACGCCGCAGGCTTACTTGACCGGATGGCGTTTGACTGTTGCTCGACGGAAACTCACCAAAGGAGCGAAGGTGAAGGCGGTGGCGCGTCAGGTCGGCTTTGGCAGTGCTGCTGCATTTTCTCGCGCGTACTTCCGGAAGTTCGGGGTGTGGCCATCAGTCCGATCGTAGCACTGAGCATCTAAATCATATTCTGCGGACCGTCGCTTTCGGATCGTTGCATATGTCGAGGCTGGTCAATCGCAGCATCCATTTCCGGGTTATCGAGAGCTTTGTGGTCAAGCTGAACCAGCCGTCGCATCACGACGGCCGTGTCATGGCAAGCGTTAGCAAAACCTCTGCGCTCGATCTTGCTAACAGTTTGACCGCAAGAGCTGGATCAGGCAGCCCGGCGGCCAAACCAACGTGCAAGCCAATGGTCGATCGACAGTTTTCCCGGCCCCCATGCCATGAGCGACAGCGCCATCGCAGCCCAGGTAATGTGGATCGGCCATCCGTCCGGCACCGTGAGCTCGACGATCAACGTCATGAACAGCAGGCCGGTCGCCGCAAACCGGGTAGCGAAGCCCAGAACCAGCAAGATCGGAAAGGTGATCTCGGCAGCGCCGGACAGGAAGGCCATGGTGACTGGCGCCGGATAGGCATAGGGACCGCCCGGCAGATGGAGCATGAATTCGTCGGTGAACAATGTGATCGCCGTATCGTTCAATTGCAGGAAACCATCCCACTTCAGAATGCCCGACTTCCAAAAGGGCACGGCCAGAGCGAGGCGCACAACCGCCTGAACCACGCTCGGCTGCGCAAAGGCCCGAACCAGTCTCTGTGCCATCTCTACAAGTGTCACGATCGGCTGAAACCTGCCTTTGATCGAAGTCTGTTGGGTGCTGGTCGATATCATCATGCGTCTCCGAGAGTGATGCCGCAAAATACCCCCGCTTCGATCATGCCGGCCACGCTGGCTGCGATGTCGAACGACGGCCAAGCGTCGATGGCCTTGGCTGCGGCGACACCAAGCGGTTCGCCGGAAATGAGGGAAATCAGGAACTCTGCGCCGCCCAAAGGAAGATGACGCGCCGCCACCTCCATATCCGGCCGCGTTATAAGCGCGTCTTCCGGGTCGACCACTTCGATCGGGCTTATGGAGCCGTCACCGCGATTGGCGGCAAAAATCGTCAGCGCCGGATAGTCCGACCGCACAATCCTTGTTGCCGGATGCGCCGCAAAGACCAAATCACCGAGACGGTCCGGCGGAACGGAAGCAAGAGCATCAGCGGCAAGCGGCTCGACATCCATTGCATGGTAGGCGTCCAGCCAAGCCCGTTCGATCCGGGCGACGTCGGCAAGCCAGGGCAAGGACCGGGCATATTCGTACTGTTCGATGAAAGCGGGAAAATCCCGACCATATTCGAAGAGAAGCGGCGATGCCGGTGGCGTGGCGCGCACATGAAAGCGCGCCATGGCGCGGAAAAACTCCGCCCCCGTCAGGCGTTGCACTGCCGGGAAAATCCCGGCGAGGGCATCGATCAGACTGACGGTGACGTTGTTGCGGTAGACGTTGTAGCGTTTGATCGCTCCCTTGCCGTTCGGCCCGACAACGCCGTCGGGCGTCGCAGCGTCCGGGTTGGTCAGTGCCGGCGCAAAATCCGCCGCATAAGTCAGGGGCTCTATGCGGCGAGATGGAGGATCAAGCCGCAGCATGACTTTGATCCTGCAACGCGATGGAACCATGGTGATCCATGATCGCCTGCGCTGCGAGGGCCTCGCCACGCAGTATCGGCCAATCGGGTATGTTGCTGTCCCACTCGATGAGCGTTGGAATGGGGCCACCACGGCCAATGACGATCTCGTAAAGCTTCCAGACGGCATCGGCGACCGGACCGTCATGGCTGTCGATCAGCAGCAGCTCGTCCTCGTCGTCCGTCTGCTCGGCGTGGCCCGCGAGATGGATCTCACCAACCGCAGCAATGGGAAAATCGGACAGGTAGTCGAGCGCTGAAAACCCGTGATTGGTGGCAGAGACGAATACATTATTGACGTCGAGCAGAAGACCGCAGCCGGTGCGCCGGACGATGGCGCGGATGAAGTCGGTCTCGCTCATCGTCGATTGGCGGAACGTCACATAGGTGGACGGATTCTCCAGAAGGATCGGGCGTCTGATGGTCTCCTGCACGTCCTCGATATGCTCGCAAACCCGCGCCAGGCTTTCTCGTGTGTAGGGAAGAGGAAGGAGGTCGTTGAGGAAGGTCGTCCGATGCGTCGACCAAGCCAGGTGCTCGGACACCAGAGCTGGTTCGTAGCGTTCGACGAGAGAGCGGAACCGTTCAAGATGGGCCCGGTCGAGCGGCTGAGGTCCGCCGATCGACATGCACACGCCGTGGAGCGACACCGGATTGTCGCAGCGGATCTGTTCGAGAATACGATGCGGCGGCCCGCCGGCCCCCATATAATTCTCGGCATGGACTTCGAAGAACCCGCGATGAGGCCCCTCCGCGGCTATAGCGGCAAAATGCTCATGCTTGAAGCTCGTCCCCGCGAGCCCCTCGATCGGATGGCGGGGAAAGCGGAGAGTAGTTGCCGCAGACGCGGTCGTTGAAATTTGATCGGTGGTCATGGCGTCTCTCCGCCTCCTCATTGTCGCTGTCGGGCGTAAAAGTTACATTGCCTTCAGCGAACCGTGCTTGCCGTTCGGCAGGACGATGGAGGTGCAGGTGCCGCCCCGTACGAACTTCCAGGAATCGCCCTGGAAGTCGACCGTCGAGGTCCCCTGGCAGGACGTGCCGGCGCCGGCTGCACAATCATTCTGGCCCTTCAGGACAACGCCGAAGCATTTTTCCTTGTGAGCGGCCATTGCAGCAGCACCCTCGGCTTTGGTGAGCGGCGCGGCGCCGGCCATCGAAGCAAGGGCCGTGGTGACAGCGCCGGCGAGGACGACGGAGTTGATGGTGGATTTGATGGACATTGCGTTCTCCCGATGATGGATGGACGCTCTCGTTGAGCGCATATTCAGGTTCGCAATCTCCCCGACATTCGTTACATCAGTCGCTATCACGAGTTCGTGAAAGCTCGCCATCTCACCGGAAACCGGCACGGGCGCGGAAAGGCCTGCAATCGCTTCTCGTACGCCTGCCGGCAACAAGGGGTGGCCGCGTCGGAAGCGCTTGGAGGGCTGCTCGTCAAGACGGGAAAAGTCGCGCCGATGGACAAGTCGGCCGAGCGCGCGGACATGTGGTCGACCTGATTGACCCCCGCCCGAATTCTGGCACCGTTGTCGCGCCATTCAGCGGGGGCAGCGAATGTCATCATCCCATTATACGCATGGATCGAGCGAGGCCGAGCAACAGCGGTTGACCGCACTGAACAGGCGGCTCAACGAGCGGTGTATCGATGCCGCGCAGCTCGCCGCCGGTGAACGCGTCGTCGACTTCGGAGCCGGCCTCGGTCAGTACTCGCGGATGATGGCGCGGGTCACCGGCGTCCCGGTGCTCGGGCTGGAGCGAAGCCCCGAACAGATCGCCGAGGCATTGCGCCAGGCGGCGGCCGACGACGAGACCGCAATGATCGAGATGAGGCAGGGCGACGTCCTCGATCCGCCCCTTCGCGACGACGAACTGGGTCAGTTCGACGTCGCTCACGCTCGCTTCGTCCTTGAGCACATGCCCGACCCGCTGCAGGTCGTCCGTAACATGGCGCGCGCGGTGCGGCCGGGTGGCCGTGTGATCCTGTCCGATGACGACTACGACGGCCTGCGGCTATGGCCGGAACCCCCAGGATTCTGGTCGGTCTGGAGCGCCTATCAGCGCACCTATGATAGGCATTGCAACGACCCTATCGTCGGGCGTCGCCTGGTGCAGTTGCTTCACCAGGCGGATCTACGGCCTCGCCGTAACACGCTTGTCTTCTTCGGCGGTTGCGCGGGTGATCCCGATTTCGTGGATGTGGTTCGCAACATTGCGAGCATCGTCGACGAAGCGATCGACGACATCGTTGCGACCGGGCTTTCACGAGACGCGGTTACGGCAGGTCTCGACACCTTGATCGCATGGAGCAAGGCGTCGGATTCGGCGGTGTGGTTCGGCATGTCATGGGCGGAAGGGATTCGGCCCCGCTGACGTCGGCAGCCCTGAGATCACGGCAGGCTCCCGGCCCTTCGTTGGACGGCTTCAGCCTCCGCGCCTGGACGATCATCCGCAGGATCAGGGTCGATTTCCGCGATGATTGCATCGACGACGTCCTCCTGCTTCGCACGGTCGACGATGAACGTGTCGACAAAGATGCTGGCGACCACCAGTACGTCGGTGGCTGCCAAATCCTCGGCCTGGGCTGGCCTGTAAATGACAGACATCGAGGTCTCCCCCACAGGAATATCAAACGGGTGAGCACGAGCCGCAGTGTCGCAAATACCCCCGACGTCACGCTGCTCGGCTCATTATTCCAGCGAGCCCACATTCGGTCAACTCTCATGGTCCACCCGCTCGCCGAGCGTCGGGAAAGGGCAAGCAGCCCCTCTCGGCCACTAAGGCCAATACGAGGCAGGTTAACTTCGACGCGACCTTCATTCGCGTCCGACGCCAATGCGTGGTGTCAGCCCCCACTGAGGGTCATTACACCGTCTGGCGTCATAGGAAGGTTCACGAGTCTGAGAATTTCACCATGACGCCGCGCTGGCGAAAGTAGGCCTGCATTCGCTTCCTGCCGGAACGGTTATTCTGCACGAGCCTGGCCGGGTCGAATACGGCCTCTTTCAAACCCGCCCGCGTCAACGCGGCCTTTAGGGTCGCGATATGCACGTCGATGTCGGCATTGTCCGCCTGGAGCGACTCATAAATGCGGTTTGTTGCATCTGCTACGGTCGGTTCGCTCACCATTGCACTCCTGTTGTCGTCTGGCTGGCCTGACCGTATTGGGGTGAAACCTGTTCACGTCAATGGGTGACAATGGATTGGAACATTTCGTCCGCTTTCGAAGGCTGCTTTGTGGTGCCTCCAACAATAAGCTGACTGTCAGCATCCCGCCCGCACGCGGCGCCTCCGATGCCTCGCAAATCAAGATCCGTAAGGAGGGGCAAAGAAGCAGTTCGCGTGGTCTTCGGTTGGGTGCAAGCAAATGTGAAAATGACTGTCTCCGGACGGAATGGTGTCACCATACGGAATTCGGAAGAAGTGTTGTTTTGTGACGAGGTGATGGTCGCCCGGATTGAGCAGCACTCTGAAACCGTCAGGACCGGTGCTCACGCTGGTACTCGGAATTTCGTGGCAATCGCCTCGTTCTTTGTCCCCTCGGCAGCAAGCGGGTGGATAGGTCCATCCCGACTCGGTGTCGTGGGCGGTCGCGCCATTCCAGCAAGACAGCGTCGATAGGATAGCTGAGAAATACAAAGCGCGATTCATCTTCAGTGTTCCGGGGGCGGCAGGTCGCAAATCTGCCGGCAATTGTGAGCGAGGTCCTGTCGCATGTAACGAACGGACTCCGATCAAATGACGATATTTCCCCGATCGGCATCTTTGCCCGACCCTGTTTCGAATTAGAAAAGCATTTGCTGATATGGTCGCCCGCGAATTCCTCGACGCCGACCAAGGCAGGAGATGCGTCATGGACGTTTCATGACGCAGATGTTGTTCGCATCGCGGCTCGACTGGTCTATCCGTCCAACGGATATGATCTGGGGACCGGCGGCTTCTGACAGCGCCGCATCTGACGCGCGGTTTGGTCGCCGCTGGCCGGCCTCATTCGGGAAGCCCTGCCGTTCGCAAGGCCGCTGCCAGCGCGTCCATCAAGTACGGCTGAAACAGGTTCGCTCGCACGTAGCCGCCGACCGAGAAATTCGGCGCCACCTCGATCAGTCGTCGTGCCGCAGAGTGCGCGGCTTCGACATTGCCAAGGCCGACGTGGCTGGCCGCCAGATAGGCGTACGGGATGCTGAAGCCGGGATTTGCCCGGACTGCCAGAGCGGCGTATCTGGCTGCGTCGGCGAAGGCGCCGGCAAAGAGATGGGTCAGGGCGAGTGCGCAGTAGGGATGGTAGCTCAGCGGATCGTCGAGCGGGCTCAGCCGCAGCGCCTTGTGCGCATGTTCCACCGCCCGCTGGTGTCGCTCGCTGTGGGCACTGACCAAAGCGCTGAAGCCAAAGGCCAGGGCCGAATTGTTGTTCAATGCCAGAGCCCGGTCGAGCACCTCGACGGCGGCGTCGTAGTCCCGGGTGAGGTTGGCGCGGACGAACGCGCCGATGCTCATCGCCTGCGGGTCGTCGCTGTTGATGCCTAACGCAATGTCGGCGTGGCTGAGTGCGGCCGCCTTGTCTGCGGGATCCAACCCGTTGCGCAGGTAGCGCTGCTCGTAACACCATGCGGCATAGCCATGCGCAGCGACATAGTCGGGCTGAAGCTCGATCGAGCGCGCCAGCAATTGCAGGGCCTTGTCTGTCTCGACGGGCGTGTTCGCGTGGGCGTGCGGCAGCGCCCGAAGGTAGAGATCGTACGCGTCCAGACTTTCGGGCCGCTTGCGGTGCGCACGCTCGATCTCCGCACGGCGGACACTCGGCTCGATCGAGCCCACGATCTGCTCAGTCAATCGATCCTGGAGATCGAACACGTCCGTTGCCGCGCCCTCGAACCTGTCGGCCCAGACATTGGTGGCCGATGCGCCGTCGACAAGCTGGGCATTGATCCTCAGCCTCCCCCCGGACTGCCGCAAGCTGCCCTGCAGCAGATAGCGAACGCGTAGTTCGGCGGCAATTGTGCGCAGATCGGCTTTCTCGCCCCTGAAGCCGAAGGAGGAATTGCGTGCGATGACGAACAGACCCGGGATCTTCGAGAGGTTGGTGATGATGTCCTCGACCAGGCCATCGGCGAAGTAGTCATTGGGCTCGTCGCGCATGGTGGCGAACGGCAGCACGGCGATCGAAGGGCCGCCGAGCGCACTCTCGTCGCTACGCTCCAGCGACAGGCGGTAGCCCCGCCGCGAGACGGTGGCCAAGACCGCATACCGCTCGTCGCCGAGCGCTCGCCGGATCTCGTGGATGCATTGAACGAGACTGTCGTCGGTAACGGCGGCGCCTCCCCAGACGGCTTCAAGCAGCTCGGCTTTGGTGACCAGCCTGTTCGCGTTCTGGACGAGGTGGCGAAGGACCGCAAAGGCCTGCGGCCTGAGGGCGATTGCATCGCCGTTCTCAAGACGGAGCGTCTCGCCTTCCAGGTCGACGACAACCTTGTCGTTGAGGATAAGGGTGGCAGTTGCTGGCGAACCGACCATGACGATCCTCAGGTGTGACGGATCCCGTCGCCTAGCATACACCAGGTCTCCGCCGACGGCTCTTCATTCTTTCAGGGGTCTGGCCGGCGCAATTTTGGCAAACGACCGGAACTCGCTCGTTACTCGGACGCGGCGTGGTGT
Organism: Rhizobium leguminosarum; assembly: GCF_019798305.1. GTDB lineage: Bacteria > Pseudomonadota > Alphaproteobacteria > Rhizobiales > Rhizobiaceae > Rhizobium > Rhizobium leguminosarum_U. Next base: position 172,643 of record NZ_JAAXDD010000015.1, on the reverse strand, counting down.
GTGGTCGCAATGAAGCACGACCGCGCAGGAGGCGAAAAAGGATGTCTACCGCCCGATCTTGTCCGGTCGCTCCGTGACCCTCCTAGCGCGCAAAACAGCCTTATTCTTCGATGACGAAAAACCTTCACCGGGTGGACAACGGCTTGTCCGCTTCTGGCGACCAGAAGGGGCAAGCCGCCGTCCGGCCGTGCTATGTCAACGGCAGGAACAGCTCCGCCACCGTCTCATGCTCCGGGGCCCCGGGGAAGGCAGTTGGATCGTATTGTGCAATACCCATTTGAGTTATCCTTCGGCCAAAGGTTGGCCGCTTGGAAAACGTCTGCGAGCAGTGAGAGGGGCCGTCATTTCGTTGGCGAAGCATTTCCCAGGTAGAGTGTCTTCTCACCAGATCGAAGGCCATGATAAGCGGCGCCTATGGGAATCAAAAACTATCTGATCGAAGGCGGTTCCGGCACTGGGAAAACGTCTGTCGCTACCGAACTGGAGCGGCGGGGCTACCATGTCGTCCATGGTGACCGGGTCTTGGCCTATGTCGGCGACCCCGAGACGGGCCAGGCACTCGCAGGACCACCCGCAGGCGCGGACCGCATCGTTTGGGGATACGCCCACTGGATCTGGCCTGTCGACAAGGTCCGCGCTATTGCTGCCGACACCACCCATCCTGTCACCTTCTTCTGTGGCGGCTCGCGCAATTTCCACAAACTCCTGGACCTTTTCGACAAGGTTTTCGTGCTCGATATAGACGTTGAGACCTTGAACCGACGATTGGATGGGCGGCCAAATGAGCCGGGCTTCGAACCGGCCGAGCGGGCGCTGGTGCTCCGCTACCATCATACCCGGGAATATCTCCCCGTCGGCATCAATATCGACACGACGGGGACTGTCCCCAGTGTCGTCGACGATATCCTCGCTCAACTCACCTGACGCCCTGAAAGTACCAAGATGGGATGGAAAGCAGTCGATTATTGCGGGAACGCTAGCGCATAACCCCGAACGGAATCGATTTTCCGAAAGGATTATGCGCGGAATCAAAGCGCTAGAGCGTCCTTAGCGCGTCTGAAAAGACGCGCGGCGCTCTAGCAGCCTGAAGGGCTCATAGGCAGAAGGCAGACCGTCCTCGCGTGCGAGCTGGTCCGGACCCGCCTGCTACGCAGACTGGGAATACCCCGGCGCCGTGGCGTTTCATCCAAGGCGGTGATGGCTGGATGGGTTTGCCGATCGTAAAGCGCCAACTCCTCGACGGTTGCGGTGCTGCGCAGCCGAAATGGCTGCGCACCGCAACCCGCCGCTACCACCTCAAATATCGCAACCAAAAAACCGCTGGAGCGAACACAAGATTGGATAAAACTTGGCGGCAAGGCCAGGCCCGATGAGGAAAAGGCGCTGATCCTCGAGCAGGCACTGTAACCAAAGACAACAGCACGCCGATGACGGCCTCGAAATGTCGCGTCCGGGCGTTGGTTAGTGTAACCTACTCGTCGCAAGATTATCCGCACGCGACTATGCCGCGAGATCTACGGCACGGATGGATGGCGGAAGCTAGACTATATTCGTTTAACTGGAGACGAACACGATGCGTGTGTTGATTCTTGCTGCCCTCATGCTGCTTGGGGTCACGCTGGTGGCGCGAGCCGATACCGCACCATCGAGCGAACAGCTGCCACCCAATGTCGAGGCACTTCTGTCGCTTTTGGCCGATCCTGGAGTTCAAAAATGGCTTGAGACCCACAAGGCAGCGACGGCGACGACGCAAGTCCCTCCGGCAAGCACCCAGGCTCTCTCCCATCCACTGGCCGACTATGTCAGGGCCGTTCGGACGCATATCCATGGCCTCGCCCGGGCATTGACGACGCTGCCTGATGAGTTCGCAGCAGCCTGGTCCATCCTTGTTGCGGATGCTGAGAAGGTTGGTCTGGCTGGCCTTGTCGGCCTTTTCGGACTATTCGCAGCTGCCGCTTTCGGTGCCGAGCGGCTGTATCGGCGTGCCACATCAGGATTCATGACCCGAGTGGCGCAGCTGGACGTTGCTACAAGGCGCGGTCAACTGATGGTCCTCGCTAGCCGCCTCGGCCATGAGGTCGGGCGCGTCGCAGTCATCGCGGCGGCTGGCATCGGTGTCTTCGTGGCCCTGCACTATTGGCCTGAGGTCATCGAGAAGATCGTGCTCGCTTGTCTACTCGCCTTCATCATCGTGCTCCTCGCGCGCGCTGTGTTACGATTTCTTTTGTCGCCGCCGGGAAAGGACGCGAACGATCTTCGGATCGTACCGATGGACGGCGAGTCGGCTCGGTTCTGGACCCAGCGCCTCGGTCTCGTTGTCATCATCCTTGCCGTCAGCTACGCAACAACGCTATCGCTGAGCCTTCTCGGCTTCTCAGTCGAAGCCCGCGAGATTGTCGCATATTCGTTGGGATTGGGCCTCCTCAGTGTCGGCATCGATACGGTCAGGCGAGCGCCGGGGCCAGCGATCGCGGATGCTGCAGCGGATGGAGAGGTTTTTGTCCGCACGAAGACATCCGTGGGTCTCATCTCGGCCTATTTCGTCCTGTTGTGGTGCTTGTGGGCGTTCGGCGCAGTACAGCTATTCTGGCTTGCTGCAATAGCGATCGGCCTCGTTTGGGTTATCGCCATTGCAGAACGGATCGTTGTCCACCTGCTGCAACAGCCTGCTTCGTCCGGGATCGGCGCGGCAACACCGAGTGCAGGCGCAACTCTTCTCAGTCGGGGCATCCGGTTCATTCTGATCATTTCCGGGTTGCTGCTCCTCGCTTGGGCGTGGAACATCGACCTTGTCGCGCTCAGCGCGGCTGACACGCCCCCCGTCCGGGTCGCTCATGGCATCATTTCTGCTGTCATCATCCTTCTGGTCACCGACTTGGTCTGGCGGGTCCTACGCACCCTCATTGATAATCAAATTGCAAAAGTGCGCGATACGGCGGTTGTTCCAACGGAGGAGACGCAGCGGCGCAGCCGGCTCAACACGCTTTTGCCCATTCTGCGGAATTTTCTTTGGGCCACGCTCGCCATCGTTGCGATACTGATGGCCTTGTCGGCAATGGGGGTTCAGATCGGGCCGTTGATTGCCGGCGCGGGTATTGCCGGTGTTGCCATTGGCTTCGGTGCGCAAACGCTGGTGAAAGACATCCTCAGCGGCGTCTTCTATCTGTTGGATGATGCCTTCCGTGTCGGTGAATATATCGAGAGCGGCAATTATAAGGGTACAGTTGAGTCTTTCAGCCTGCGCTCGGTGAAGCTGCGGCACAGCCGGGGACCAATATTCACAGTGCCGTTCGGCGTCCTCGGGGCTGTCCAGAATATGAGCCGCGATTGGGTGGTCGAGAAGCTGTCGATCACCATCAACTATGATTCCGACTTGGAGAAGGCGCGCAAGCTCATCAAGAAGATCGGACTTGAACTGGCCGAAGATCCCGAACTCAAGGCAATCACCATCGAACCGCTCAAGATGAAGGGCGTCGAGGAATTCGGAGAGTATGGCATTAAGTTGACGCTGACGCTCAAGACAAAGCCCGGACAGCAGGCGGCCGTCCGCCGTCGCGCCCTCGTCATGATCAAGGCAGCGTTTGATGAAAATGGCATCTGTTTCGCCTTGAGAAGCGTACAGATTCCCAGCGCTATCGGACAACAACCAGGAGCGGCAATCAATGCGGATGCGGCGCAACACGCCGCCGCCACGCCACAGAAGCCGGTGGCAGCATGACGAGAGCGCCAGAGGTAAAATTGCGAAAGGATTGATCCCGCCCGCTCATTGGAAGGCAGTGCCTATTCGAGGTCGGCGTCGATGCGCTGAATCAGGCCGCCTGCGTTGGCGGCGATCTTGAGAGTGCCGACCTCATGTCCAAAATCGCCGGTAAGATCGAGGCGAATGATCGCATTGGCCGAGCGCGGTCTGGCCGGCGATCATTCTCGGCCAAGTTTTTCCCTTTCCGAGGACTGTTCGAGGATGCCTGTGCATCGGCACTTGATACCACCAACAGTGACGACTTCGGACCAATTCTCAACCGCATTAACAGCTCATCATGGTGCGTGTCGCCGACCTTCACGCATCGACCTCGACGATCGCAGCAAGCAAGTGCCGCGAAAGCCCGGACTCCCGCGCTATTCGGTTCACGCCGAAAACTGCCCCTCACCCTAACCCTCTCCCCGTAAAAACGGGGAGAGGGGACGTGCCAAACGCCGCGTCGGACCAGCGTAAACGGCGCGAGCGGACGTGCAATGCATAGGTCGGGTGGGGAACGCGGAGGTCGCGGCATGTCCCTTCGCCCCGCAAGCGGGGGTCCGAAGGACGGGGCGAGACCCGTGGCTCGACCCCGGTCTCTGGCGGCAGCCGGATGAGGGGCAGGCGCCGATGCGTCGCTGTCCTTGCTCCAAAGCTCACCCCCCGCTCAGTCCTCCTCGGGCTTGACCCGAGGATCCACTCTCGCCGCCGTCAGCCGTGAGCATGGATTCCAGGCTCAAGGCCTGGAATGACGGAGATTGGGGCTGTCTTGGCCGGATCCCCAGGACTCCGTTGCCAAGGGTCACCAGCTCGCCACGGACCTGGGACGCCTCGACGCCGGAGGGCAAGGACTTCGATGTCTCACGACCAAAAACCCTGATTTCCTTGAAGCGAGGAAGGGCGGTCAGAGGCTCCTCGGTCAGTCCCGCCGTATAAAGGGCAGCCTGCGGCCCGTCTCCGAGATCGGCGAACGGGGCGACGAGAGCGTCGGACCATCCTCGATGGATTCCTGAGATTTAGAGTCCAACCTTATGGATAGCAAATAGGCAGAAACGGCCAGCGCCACCATGACCACGCCGAGGATGATGCCAGCTCCAAGACCGGATGGCATCATGTCCGAAACGCCCGGCGCGATACTCGTATGTTACCGTTACATACTTGCGCTTTTACAGTGCCCGGTCAGGATCGCGGTCGAAGGCAACTCCCGTGTCTCCTGGTTGGATAGGGCGGGAAGTGCTGCCGAGGGGAATTTCTCTAACTCATCGAATAATACAAGAGTACGGCAAATGTTGACGAAGCGAGATCTACTTCGCTCCGGCCAAGGGACGTGGCAGCCGCCCGGTATCATCGCGGCTCCGAATGAGCGTTTTGCCCCGACCGCCTGAGGTGGATGGTCGGCATCAACGTCCGGCGTTCGGGCAAGAGTACCGGTTCAAACAACGGGGTCCCACTACAGACGATGGCGGACGATGTGGCGGGAATGATCCAAGCTCTCAAAGTCGAACCGGCCAACATGATTGGAACGACTCGGTAACCATGGCGCACTCCCATGCGGTCAGCCCCCGCATAACGCGTCGGTGGCACGAAAAATCCACAAAACAATTCAACCCAGCACACCAGAGGAGACTATCAATGCGAAACTTCATGAGACTCATCGCGGCAACGTCTGTAGCACTTTCGTCTGCGATGGCAGCCTACGCACAAGACCAAAGTCCCCTTCCCAAGGCTAGCGATGTGCTTGTCCGATACGGAGACGACGTCGAGGGCTGGACGGTCTATGCAAATCGAACCCGCGGAGATTGCTTGATCGTGCGCTCAGATGGCCCAAATTCGGTGCAAATGGGCGTTACCGCAAATCAGGAGGTCGGATATCTTGGCGTGTTCACGAAAGCGGATATCGGCCTTCAGAACGGGAACCAATCGCAAATCTTTGTCTCCATCGCCGGCCATCTTTATAGTGGTGTGGCCACTAGCACGAGCGGCGTACTCAAGGGCGGATATTCCGGCGGCTACATCCTGACAGACGACCCGAATTTCAAGCGCGACGTGGCGAAGCAATATGAAATGATCGTGTTTCCGGAAACCAAGGGGACCTTCGTCGTCGATCTGAAAGGGACTTACAAGGCGATGGCAATGGGCCGCAAGTGCCTCTCCTAGTGACCCACTCGCTCTGATCACTCATTTGCCTTTCATGGGGAGCATGAGGATTTGTGGGGCGGGACGGAACGGAGTCTGTCGTCGTCATTGAGTTTTGGCAGAGCTGGCGGGCGTAGCAGGCCCGCCGCTCCGAGAGGCCCATGACGGCCTTCAGATGCGCGACGGCTTCACACTTGGCGGGCTCTACCATTTATTTGCAAGAAGCTCGCGGAGTGCGGCGGCATGCTCGCGGTACAGACCAGCCGCCTTCGACTCCTGTTCCTTCAGCACCGCAATAATCTGGTTCCGGCGAGCCGCCGGTCTCGCCTCCAATCCGTAAATCGCTGCTTCTTCATGCGTCCGTCCTTCAATAGGCCGGATCCCAATTCATTGCGGAGGAAATTACCCGTGGCAGGTCGCGTAACCCCCACCGGCTGCGGCAATGCCGCAGCCATCAGGCTTGGATTATTCCTTCGGCGGCCCGCCCCGCCGCTCCAGCGCCGTTTTGCGGATGGTCTCCGCGATCTCCGGACTACTGCTCGACAACATCTGGAAATCCACGGCGTAGAGCGACAGCAGCGATACCTCCGTTGCTGCGCTGACCGTGGCTGAGCGCGGTTCGCCGCTGATCAGCGCCATCTCGCCAAAGAAATTTCCGGCACCGAGTTCCACTGGATGATCGGGTATAGCCACGGTGACCTGCCCCTCGACAATGAAGAACATCTGATCGCCAACATCGCCCTTGCGGCAGATCACGGCACCGGCGGGGACAATGCGCGGTCGCAACGCCCGAACGATCTCGATCAGTGCAGCGGAACCAAGCTTCTGAAACAAGGGTACCGCAGCGACCAGTTGCCAGTTGCGAACGAAGTCTTGGCGGCGAACCTCCTCGTAAAAGCCGGTGGCGAGGATGCCGGCCCAAAGTGCAAAAATACCGATCCCGCTCATCATCACCAAACCCGCCAGAACTCGACCTGCAAGGCTCTGCGGGATCTCGTCACCGTAGCCGGTCGTCGACAGCGTCACGACCGCCCACCACATCGCCTGCGGAATGCTGCCGAACTTATCGGGCTGGACGTCTCGCTCGATGATATAACCGGCCAACGCAGCGCCAAAAAGAACGATGCCGAACACCGATGTCACGCCAAGCAGATTGCGCGATTCATTCGCGACCACCTTTGCCAGCAGCCTGAAGAAGGTCGAGTCGCGCAACGGCTTGAGAAGCCAAATGGCGCAATAGAGGTTTCGATCACGGGACCCAACGATCAAGAATGCAGCAGCCGGAACCAGAACCGCGAGCAAATCGATCACGAGGGCCGGGATCCCGCCCGAAAAGCGGTGTCGCCGTGAAAGCAATGTGCCGCTCAATTGGAGGACATAGGCCAGCCAAATTGCCGCAAGTAGCAGCTCAAAGACAAGCCTTTCCTGTCCAGTAAGGCCCTGGGTCGTCAGTGTGGCGACGACCAAGAGACCGATTGTAGCGAACAGCGCGTTGAGCGGCGTCGAAATCTTTGAGAAAGGCACTGCCGACATTACATACTCCCAACTGCCCGGCATTCGTCGACAATAGATCCCTTCGGGCCATACGCAACGGAACGGGGGACTGATGCAATGTGCAAGATAAAAGCAGCGTAGATTTGTTATGTCCGTCCGCACAACGCGATATGGGTTTGATGAGATGGGTAAACTTTGGCAGCGGATCACCTACTGCCGTCATCGCAGCGAACTCTGGGCACTCGCTTTGGCGAAGCGGGCGCCTTGCCTGGCTATGCTTCCGATCGGAATAGTCGTCTTGTTCTGGTGGGTGATTGCTCCGTTGCCGATTCTTTTCCCGATTTTATTGCTCCAGAACCTCGGCAAGCTCGGCGAATTGATGTTGGCTCTCTTTTCAATCCCGGCTCTTGTGGTGCTGGGGTTCGCCTTACCATGGTTCTCTGGCTGGTATGATATTGCAGCCGGTCTGATGTTGGGTCGCTTCACGGCCGCGAACGCTAAGGAGAAAGCCTTGGCGGAATCAATCCGTGCCTACCGGACGAGGGCCATTTGACCCCGCAGTGAGAGCTTTCACAAACTCCATCGCAAGGCTCTTCTGGAGCGCGCGACGATCCGATCTTGTGTCCCGATGCGGCTAGATGCCGACCAGAGCATTTCCGTTTTCTCCGAATCACGGAAATGCTCTATCTCTTTGTTTCAGGCAATTTCCCGACGCAAATCCGCTCCGCACTTTTGCTGGAATTGCTCTAGCCGTGAGGCCAACCCGCCCCGGCTGTCTCGACCTCGACGGACAAGAGCTGGCCAGTTCCGCCTATCTGGCCCATCTTGTCCATCCCGAACCATCTGGCGGCAGTTATGTATAGGGTGGTGCGATCAGGTCCACCCAGCATGCAGGCGAAGGCGCCGCGATCGAGCTTCACTTCGTCAAGGAGCGCGCCGCCCTCACGAACCCTGCGGCAGTAGGCATTGGGGACGTCGGCGTACCAGATCGCGCCTTCAGCGTCGAAGCATATGCCATCGGGCGGCCCGGGAAGATCGGCCCAAACTCGTCGATGGGAAAGTTGCCCGTTGGCGGCGACATCAAACGATGTCAGCCGTTTCGCCCAGCTTTCGGCGCAAACCAGTGTGCGCCCGTCCGGAGAGAGAGCCATTCCGTTCGGAAACTGAAAGCCTTCCGCTTGTGTTTCGACCGTCCCGTCTGGACGTATCAGCAGGATCGCCGGGCCGTTGACGTAGATCCGGCCTTGCGGACCGATCACGATCTCGTTCCAGCCATTCGCTCCCAACTCGGCGAACTCTTCCAGTCTGGAGCCGTTGAACCGCAGCAAATGCGATGCCCCGGACGCGACGACGTACATGTCGCCCTGTGGTCCGAAGTCGAATGACAGGGGCGGGGCCTTCGCCGCTGTCGCCACTCTGACAGTTCCGTGCTCGCTGAAGGCGAGGATTTCGCCGCTTGTCCAATCCGCGAACCACAGCTCGCCGTCATGCCATCTTGGGCATTCGACCAGCCCCCGGTCTTCCAACCGAACCATTGCCCTGTTCATTTCGGCCTCCTGTCGTTCCGCGCCTTGGCCCGTCGAACGGAGCCACGGTGTAAAGACGAACAAGCAAAGCCAATGCCGACACGTGTCTGGCGAAAAGGGCAATCACGGCCGCGACTGGTTACGCAGAAAGTGCCACAAGCCTTACCGGTATGCGGCGTCGCAAACGGGTCCGGAGTGCCCCCTCAAAGGGCGGCAGGTGGCACCACCCGCCCACCCCAGAGTGTCAGATCATGCTCGACATGCCGAGGGCGCTGAGCAGGTCGTTCTGAATTGGGCCTACCGCCTCGTTCAGCCGCTGGACACCGAGGTCCATGCCCTCAGGCATGACGACCGTGCGCAATGGACGTCGTTCCGTGGCCTCGACCAGTCGTGCGATGGCATCGGCCACGCGCTGGGGCCGCGGCGGATTAGCCTCGTCATGTTCGTCGTTGGCGTGGGCCTTGATCTGACCCGGTATCGCCGCAACCTCGCCGTAGGATGCAAGCACGGTCTGGTCGGAGGGCTCCGGGCTCGACGAGATGAGGTTGCTGGGGAACGGCCCCGGCTCGACGATGACGGAATCGATTCCAAATCCCTTCAGTTCGTACCGATAGGCTTCGGCAAGCGCTTCGAGCGCGAACTTGCTCGCGGAGTAGGTGCCGAAGAACGGAAAGACCACCCGACCCATCAGCGATGTCACATGAACGAGCAACCCGCTGCCGGTGGCACGCATATGCGGCAGAACGGCGCGGTCGGCCCGCACGGCGCCGAAGAAGTTGACCGCAAATAGCCGTTCGACGTCCGCGACAGTGTAGGCTTCCGTGACCCCGACGGGCATTATTCCGGCATTGTTGATCAGGGCATCGATCTTTCCGTGCTGCTTGACAACCTGGTCGGTCGTGGAATTGACCGACGCCTCGTCGGCAACGTCCATTTCAAGGACTTGCAGCACATGCCCTTCAGCTTTCGCCGCGTCGATGAGCTCGCTCCGGACCTTGGCATTTCTTCCTTCGACGTCCCGCATGGTCGCAACCACCGTATGGCCCCGCCTTGCAAGCTCCAATACCGTGAGTTTTCCAAAACCACTGCTCGCGCCGGTCACAACAACGACTTTTCCGCTCATCTTAAGTCCTTTCTCTGAAATCTAAGGGGCGTCGCACCATATAGACAGACCTGTATGTACTTGCAATCCAAAAATTGACAGAATAGTCTGTATATATACGGACAAAGAATCTGAGGTGATTGATGATGCCAACGAGCAGCGTGCTTGAGTTTGTGGATGTGGAGGGACAACCGCTTAATGCCCTCGCGCCGCGAGAACGTATATTAAAGACGGCATCGGATCTGTTTTACCGGTTCAGCATCCACTCTGTCGGGATCGACCGCATCATTGCCGAAAGCGGCGTGGCGAAGATGACGTTCTACAAACACTTTCCATCGAAGGCAGACCTGATCGCTACCTATTTGCGTTACAAAACTGACACTTGGTTTCAGATGCTCGCGAGCTCGACTGAAAGAGCCGGGCTGTCGCCGCTGGAGCGCGTCCTCGCTATTTTTGACGCGATGGAGGAACCGTTCCGCGCGCCTTCTTTCCGCGGCTGCCCATTCGTAAAGGGGTTAGCCGAGTTCGGACCGGAGGCTAACTCCCCAGACGTACAGGCGACCATCGGTGCATATTTCAGGGGCTTGCATGAATTTGTTGCATCACTCATCGAGCCCTTGGCATTGAGCAATCCCGAAAGAGCCGTGATCCAGATCCTGTCGCTCTTCCAAGGCGCGATCGTAATCGCACAATCGACGCGCGATCCTGCCATAGTGGACGCAAACCGCGATGCAGCCAAAGTGTTGCTGGAAGATGGGTTGATCTCGTCGTCCGAACCTGGAGTTCGCAAGGTGGTGGGGTAGGCGACCCGGCGCCACCGTCGCTCGAGGTCGCTTCCCACGTCTCCGTTGGAGTGCGTTGAACGCAATATCCACAGCAGGGAAATGGTATGAACATCGGAATTATCGGCGCAGGGAATATTGGGGCAACGCTGGCACGCAAGCTCGCGGCGGCAGGTCACGAGGTCAAACTTGCCAACTCAAAGGACCCGGAATCCATCCGCGATCTCGCCGCGGACGTTGGTGCGACGGCAACGACCAAGCAAGATGCCGTGAGGGGGGTAGATATTGTGATCCTTTCCGTGCCGTTTTCGGCTCATCGCGATCTTGCCAATTTATTCGCAAATGTTCCCGAAAACGTCGTTGTCGTAGACACGTCCAATTACTACCCGTTCCGTGACGGAACGATCACCGACGTCGATGATGGCAAACCGGAAGCGGTCTGGGTCAGCGAGCAGATCAACCGACCGATCATTAAAGCCTGGAATGCGGTGCTTTCTGCGACGCTCGCGGAAAAAGGCGTAGACAAGTCGCAACCCGGCCGCATCGCCCTTCCGGTAGCGGGTGATGACCTCGAAAAGAAGTCGATTGTCATGCAACTGGTAGAGGCGACGGGCTTCGACGCCCTCGATGCCGGGGGTCTCGCGACCTCATGGCGACAACAGCCAGGCACGCCTGCCTATTGCACGGAACTGTCTGCTGACGAGCTGCAAACGGCGCTCGAAAAAGCTGATCAGAACCGCTTGGCGGGCAACCGCGACGCCCTGATCAAGGTCTTCATGGACAAAGGCGGCAGCCTCACTCACGATGAAATCGTAGCCCGAAACCGCGCCGGGACCGCGTGAGCGATAAGGATGAAGTCCTCAGACTAATTTCACGCCGTGATGGCGTATGACGGGAGCTCTTATGCATAAAGGCAGCTGTCTCTGTGGCACAGTGAAATACGAAGTTCGCGGCGAGCTAGGTGCGGCGATCTATTGCCATTGTTCGCGTTGTCGCAAGGCGACCGCTACCGCGTTCGCGAGCAATGCGCCCGTCGCGACCAGTGACCTCTTCATTGAGGGCGAGCAGGCGCTGAAGGCATTCGATTCTTCGCCAGGCGTTCATCGCCTCTTCTGTTCCAATTGCGGTTCGCCCGTCATCAGTCGCCGCGATGCGATGCCGGATGTCGTGCGCTTGCGGCTGGGGACGCTCGACACGCCGTTGCCGGCGCCACCGACCGCGCATTATTTCGTCGCCTCGAAGGCCGAATGGTACGATGTACACGACGACTTGCCACAGTTCGCGTAGCGCTCGATGCACGACAGCTGCATATTCTCGGCCTGATCGTCATCGACACCATGCAATCAGGCGTCGGGATAAACATCGATGCCAGCACGAAAGCCATGCCGGTGACGATCTCAGCCAACCGCGATCTTGAAGAGCGGAATTCGGTTGCCTAAATCAGCCGCACTCACGCCATGAAAGGAGGTAAACGATGGCACTTGATACTTTCGAACACCCGATTTACGCACAACGGAAGTACTTCGTGCAAGAGGTCGCCGGGCTTGACGATGTCTTTGATTTTCTCGACGAATGGCCACAGGAGAAACGCGATGTCACCTATGAGGTGATGTTGGACGCCTGCCGGAAAGCAGCCAATCGGCAACTTCCCGCGTCGGTCGTCGCGGCGAATTTCAGTCGCTTTCTCAAAAAGAATGGCAAGCTCGCCGACATAGAAGACGTGCCCCTGCACCTGCGACGGCTCAGCGATCGAAATGTCTCCGGCATCTAGCACCGAAGGTGATCGCCGCGGCCCAGGGAGGCCCGAGTGGCGCGCGTTGCCCAACTCGATCCGTCCGGTTGAAAGCAGATGTCCTGGCAGGCGTTCAACGCCCTGGAGCCATCCGCAATTGCCGACGGGTTCGACCGGGCTTCCTGCCTTCGCGATGACCACACGTCGGAGACGACTTCGGCGGCTGCCTGAGAAAGCGAAACGCTGTTGCGGAAGAAGACCAGATAGCGGGCCATTGCGGGCGGAACCAAAACACGCTCGCTGAGTTTGGCAAAGTTCGATCTTGATTGGACGAGAAAGGCCTACTGGAAAGGAGCACGCAGGAAACAGCAGCCGTTGCAAAAGCTAGGATTCAACTGCCGCATGCCTTGAAGTATGCGGCTCCGATTTTTGCGGTCGACTCTCTGCTCACCTGAGGAGATTTTGCCGATGAAGATCGCTCAGATTGCCCCGCTTGCAGAAAGTGTTCCGCCGAAATTATACGGGGGAACCGAGCGGATTGTTTCGTATCTCACCGAAGAACTGGTGGCCCAAGGCCACGATGTGACGCTGTTTGCCAGCGGTGATTCCGTTACAGATGCCTGCCTCGTGCCGTGCTCGAACACTGCCCTGAGGCTAAATCCCGCCATCAAGGACCACCTGCCGCATCAGATCCTTATGCTTGAGGAAATCCGCAGTCGCGCGCACGAATTCGATGTCATGCATTTCCACGTCGATCTGCTGCATTTCCCGCTGATCCGACATTTTGCCGACCGCACCGTCACGACGCTGCATGGGCGGCTCGACCTGCCTGATCTCTGGCCTTTCTACAAGGCTTTTCCAGATATTCCCCTGGTATCGATCTCCGATGACCAACGCCACCCGATGCCGCCGGTCAACTGGTTGGGGACGGTCTATCACGGCCTTCCCGCTGGCCTCCTGCCTTTCACGGAAAAGCCGGCGGGCGGTTACCTCGCATTCCTCGGACGGATCACTCCGGAGAAGCGGCCTGACCGGGCGATTGAAATCGCGGCCAAGGTCGGCATGCCGCTGAGGATTGCAGCCAAGATCGACAATGTCGACAAACATTATTGGGAAGCGGCAATTCAGCCGATGGTGATGAGCCATCCGAACGTCGAGTTCATCGGCGAGATCAACGATCGCCAGAAGGCGGACTTCCTTGGCAATGCCGGCGCGTTGCTTTTCCCGATCGACTGGCCTGAGCCCTTCGGGCTTGTGATGATCGAGGCGATGGCCTGCGGCACACCGGTTCTTGCCTTCCGCAGCGGCTCGGTGCCGGAGGTGATCGACGACGGGATTTCGGGTATTTTGGTCGATACCGTTGCCGAAGCTGTCGAGAACGTCGAATGGGCACTGCAGCTTGATCGGCGCAAGGTGCGGGCGAACTTCGAGAGACGCTTTACTGCGGGACGCATGGCAAGGGACTATCTCGCCATCTACGGCCAGCTGCAAGGATTCCGCGCAAAAGCCCCGCAGCGCCGGCGCGCGAACCGCCCGATATCGATTGGCCAGGTTGTGGCATAAAAAATGGAGGCGACATGTGACGACATCTGCAGGCGGCAATTCAAATCCCGCAGCAACGAAGCAAGTGGCGCCGATTGCGCAGTTCTTTATTCCCGCTGCCGCGTCGCTGCAGGAGCGGCAACCACGGACATTAAAGCACGGCGATACATTCGCGGTCTTCGATCACAATGGCGATGCTCTTTCGGGACCGGGAAGCCCCGATGGGCTCTTTCACCGCGACACGCGATATCTTTCGCATCTCTACCTGACGCTCGAGGATCGGCGTCCGATGCTGCTGTCGTCGACAATGCGCGACGACAACGCCACGCTCACCTGCGATCTGACGAACCCGGACTTCCTCGGCAAAGATGGAAAGCTGCGTCTCGAGCATGATCTCATCCACATTCGAAGGACACGCTTTTTATGGGCGGGGCGTTGTTATGAGCGCCTGGCAGTGAGGAACTATGACGACAGCGATCATCATCTGCGGATGAAGCTGCAATTCTTTTCGGACTTTGCCGACCTCTTCGAGGTGCGAGGCACCGTGCGGGCAAAAAGAGGCCGTAGCCAGCCTGCCGTCATCGAAGATGGAAGCGTCCTTCTGTCCTATATCGGGCTCGATGAAAAAACACGGACAACCCGCGTCTCGTTCGATCCGGCTCCCGATGAACTCGCACCGGATCTGGCCGTGTACGACCTCCACTTGAGCGCGCGCGGCAGCCGCTCGATCTTCATCGAGATCGACTGCGACCGTTCGGACAAGGATCGCCGCGTCAATGGCTTTTTCCTCGCCATGCGCGATGCTCGACGGGCATTGCGATCGTCGATGACAAGGGCGGCATCGGTCTCGAGCTCCAATCAGATCTTCAACCAGCTTGCGCGGCGAAGCGTGTCCGACCTTTACATGCTGATCACCGACACCCCTGAAGGGCCGTACCCTTATGCCGGGACGCCGTGGTTCAGCACGGTGTTCGGCCGCGACGCGATCATCACCGCGCTGCAGACGCTCTGGCTGGATCCCGCCATCGCAAAGGGGGTACTTTGTCATCTCGCAGCCAACCAGGCGACCGATATCAATCCCGCTTCGGATGCCGAACCCGGCAAGATCCTCCATGAGGTTCGCTTCGGTGAAATGGCCGAGCTGGGGGAGGTTCCGTTCCGCCGTTACTACGGCAGCGTCGATTCGACCCCGCTGTTTGTCATGCTGGCGGGGAGCTACCTGGACCGCACCGGTGACACGGCCACCCTTCATCAGCTTCTGCCGCATATCGAGGCGGCGCTGACCTGGATCGACGAATATGGCGACCGCGACGATGACGGCTTCGTCGAATACGGGCGCCAGACCTTGGAGGGCCTGATCAACCAGGCCTGGAAGGATAGCCACGATTCTGTCTTTCATGCGGACGGGACACTCGCCAAGGGACCGATCGCGATTGCCGAGGTACAGGCCTATGTCTATGGCGCGTGGCAAGCGGGCGCGGAGATATTCCGCCGGCTCCACCGGCCCGAGCGCGCGGCGAAATTGCTGGCGAAGGCAGAAGCGCTCCGGCGTGCTTTCGACCTCCGTTTCTTCGACGAGGAACTCGGTACCTTCGTGCTGGCGCTGGACGGAGACAAGCGAGCCTGTCGGGTTCGCTCTTCGAATGCCGGCCATGCTCTCATGACCGGCATTGCCTACCCCGAAAGAGCTGAACAGGTAGTGCGCACCTTGATGAACGCCTCGTCCTTCTGCGGCTGGGGCATTCGCACCATTCCCGCCACCGAGGCGCGCTACAACCCGATGAGCTACCACAACGGCTCGATCTGGCCGCACGACAATTGTCTGATCGCCATGGGGCTTGCGCGCTACGGCTTCAAGCCAGCGGCAGCGCAAATCTTTGAAGGTCTGTTCGCAGCCTCGACCTATATCGATCTACGCGGGCTTCCCGAGCTGTTCTGCGGTTTTGCCCAGCGGCGGTCGCATGGACCGACCTTCTATCCCGTGGCGTGCTCCCCGCAGGCCTGGGCCGCGTCAGCGCCTTTGTCGTTGCTGCAATCGTGCCTCGGTCTGGATTTCGACCCGAACGCCTCGCAGATCAGCTTCAACCAGCCGCGCCTGCCGGCATTCCTGGATGAGATCACCCTGCGGCATCTTATAGTTGGATCCGGTTCGGCTGACGTCACTATTCGCCGGTCCGGCCGACAGGTCGTCGTAGACGTCGTGGGTCGCAAGGGAGATGTACGCGTTCTCACGACCGCTTAGTTCGGCAACCTCCGCAGCATCTGCTCGGCGGCCCACCCAAAGGTGCCCCCTGCGCTTGCGTACAAATTTGGAACTTAGACGATCGATAGCGGGTTAGTTGGTGACCGAATTTTTATGACATTGCATTCTTTGCAGTGAGGAGATGCATTTTGATCCAGTGTTTGTTGCGGAGCACCTCTACGGACGTTGCAAAAGCTTCGATGTCACAACTTTCGCGGCATAAGAGGCGAGGAAGGTTTCCTCCATTTTGGAAAACAGCTTTATCGGCGTTTCTATCGATGTCCGTCGTCTCCTGCACGAACGAGAATGAGCGTTTCGAAAAGCAAATGCAGCAGATCCTCTCCTGGAGTGCCAGCGCCGAAATGATCCTCGATGCCCGCATCGGTAAGAATGTTCCAGAAGGTTTCACCGATCACGCAGTCGAGAAATGCCAGAAAGAGATCTCCGATATCGCATCACAGCTGCCGCAAACGGCGCGAACCGCCCACGCCAGAGAGTCCGTCCTCATGCTGAATGGATTGATCTCTGCGGCGCATGACGAGATTGGCCATGGCCGCCTTGAACAGGGGCACCAGCACATCGCCGAGCTCCACCGCTATGAGGACGAACAGCGTTCGACCCTTGGAGCGGGCGGATGAAAAAGCTGCTTCAGATATCACTTGGAATCGTAACCAGCGTCGGAGGGTTTATCGAAACCGGCCAGATTGCGACCTCGGCCCAGGCCGGCGCAGCATATGGATTCAGCCTGCTTTGGGCCATTGCCATTGGTACAGTCTGCCTCATTTTCCTGATCGAAATGGCCGGGCGATTTGCCATCGCCAGCCACCACACCGTTGCGGATGGAATGAGAGAACGATTTGGATCGAACTATTTTCTGCTCACGCTGCTGATCGTTTCGATCGTCAATCTTCTCGTCCTGGCGTCGGAGATCGGCGGCGTTACCCTCGCATTGCAGTTCGTCACTGGCGTGGGCTATCAGTGGTGGGCCTTGCCTGTAGCCTTCATCGTGTGGCTTCTGCTCTGGAAGGGCACGTTCGGCATGATCGAGGACGGCGTCGCTATGCTGGGCCTGGTAGCGCTGTGCTTCGTGGTGGGGGTATTCGTCATGGATCCGCCCTGGCTGGAGGTGGCCAAAGGTCTGGTGCCGACGCTGCCGGACAAACAGCCGCTGCACTATGGATTCATTGCCGTCAGCATTCTCGGTGCCGTCATCGCTCCGTTCCTGTTCCTGTTCTACTCGTCGGGCGCAATCGAAGAAAAATGGGACAAGAGCTTCTTTGGCGCCAATCGCGTAATCTCGGCGCTCGGCATGAGCTTTGGCGCCGTCATCGCAGCCGCAATCCTGATCGTGGCGGCACTCGCCTATCCGCCGCGCGGCATCACCGACATCGAAGGGTATGACCAAATTGCGCCGATCTTGACACCGGCTTTGGGCAAATGGGGCTTTTACCTGTTTGCCGCCTCCCTTGGCATCACCTGCTTAGGCGCCGCGCTCGAAGCAAGCCTGGGTCAGGCCTATCTGGTTGCCCAGGGTTTCGGCTGGAACTGGTCGGAAGATGCCAAGCCGAGGACCGACCCGGCCTTCTCGCTCGTCTATACCGGTTTCATCGCAGTTGCCTTCATGCCGATCGCCATTGGGGTCGATCCTCTCCAACTCACTATTTTTTCGATGGCGATCACGGCCTTGGCGTTGCCCTTTGGCGTGGTTCCGTTTTTGTTTTTGATGAACGATCGGAATTATGTCGGCGATCATGGCAATGGATGGATCAGTAACACCGCCGTGCTGGTCATCATCGGCCTCTCGTTTATCGTCGCTCTCATAACCATTCCGTTGCAAATATTCGGAGGATGATATGCTTCTGATCCGCGACGTTCTTGACAAGCAGATGGTCGACGAAGAGCAAAATCGTATCGGCAAGGCAGACGGGATCGTCCTGTACCTGTCTGACGGGAACGCGCCCGAGGTCGCGTTCATTGAGATGGGCAGTTTGACGCTGTCGCGGCGGCTGGGCCGCCGGCCCCATCGCTGGATGCTTTGGATTCGCAGGGCCGCAGGTGCAGAGGGCACGGCCGAGGTTTTTCGTGTGCCATGGGCAAAAGTGAGAGACGTGGGCGTCGACATCGAAGTGGACGTGGATCGACGCGTGACGCCGTTGGGGCAATGCCAGGAATGGCTGGTGCAGCACGTGATCAACCGGATTCCGGGAGGACAATCATGAAAGAGATCCAGCTCGAGTTGCTTCTGGGCAAACAGGTCTACGACCTTGACGGCAAGCCTGTGGGGCGTATGGAAGAGGTCAGAGCCGAAGCACGCGGTGAAAATTTCTACGTGCTCGAGTATCACCTCGGTGCTTACGGCCTTTTTGAACGGCTGTCTGCCCTGGCCATTGGCCGCGCCGTTCTGACCGCCCTGGGGGCGGCAGGACCTGGCAGCAAGATATTGGTACCATGGGACCAGCTCGACATAAATGATCCAGAGCATTTGCAGGTGACATGCCGCAAAGCCGCTCTACATACTCTTGGTTGAATCGGTCGGCAATTATCGATTGCAGATTGCGATAGCTGTCCCAAGACCCTGCGGCGACGTCCGCATCCTGGATCGCGACAAGCCGATCGAGATCGCCGGCGGCTGCTATGGGGTCCCCGAGCAGGCGTACCAGCGGCTGATCGACGGGCCGAATCCGAGGTGGTTCGTCCGGTCGGGCGCGCCCAGGCAGACAGCATGCCATCGTCGCGCGCTAGCCCGGAAGCTGCCTCCGGCATTGACATGATCGAACAGAAGGACGTCAGGACCGGGGTCGGTGATCACGATCGCGGCCAGCCGTGATCACGATCGGGGTCCAGCCGTGACCTCAAAGTCGTAGTCATGAGCGATCAGCCCTGGAAAACCTGAAGCCTTCGCAAACCTGCTCGAAATTGTCGTCACCTCCGACGTGCCGGGAACCGAACATGCAGTCGCTTGTTTTCACAGTACATAAGCTGAGCACGTCGGAGCGAGCACATGAACCCGAAAAGCACGTTGAGCATTGCCGGCCATCCGATCCATCCCATGTTGATCCCGTTCCCGGTCGCTTTCTTCGTCGGAACGCTTGTCACCGATATCCTCCACAGCCAATCCGGCGACCCGTTCTGGCCGGCGGCGTCGAACTGGATGCTGGCGGCCGGCCTCGTCATGGCAGCCCTGGCAGCACTCGCCGGATTGACCGACTTCTTCGGCGACAGCCGCATCCGCAGCTTGCGGGCTGCGTGGTTCCACATGATCGGCAACATCATCCTCGTTCTGATCGAGGCCGTCAGCCTTTGGCGTCGGGTCGTACAAGGCCCTGATTTCATCGTGCCGACCGGGCTGGCGCTGTCTTTGATCGCCGTTGTCCTGCTGTTGTTCAACGGCTGGAAAGGCTGGGAAATGGTGTATCGCCACCGGGTCGGCGTCAGCGAAGAGACGAGCAATTCGACGCGGTGAGGGCGGCGGCAAATGCTGGCCTAGTGAATCCCAGCCTCGAGGCCTGGGATGACGGAGGGTGGGGAGCGGCGCCGGCATCCCCATGACGGAGTTTTTAACTTGCCGCCGATGAAATCGGTCACACCGCCGCTGCACGTCTCGGCAGCACGAGATCGCCCACCGTGTAGGTGTGGAATTCGCCTTTGGAGACCGCATCGAGCCTCCGGAACTTCTCGACGAAGACCGGATCGGAGAAGAATTCGTCGACGTTGCCGGCGCCCTGAATCGCCTCGACATTGACCACCGTCTGGCCGTCGCTGCTCTTTGCCAGGCTGCTCCACAGAAAGCCTTCTTTCCGATCGGCGACGTAGTGAACGACATCCTGGATGATGGCGAAGGCTTCCTGCTGCTTTCCCGGATGGACGTGGATGACATTGACGATGAAGGTCGTCGGTACGGGCGGGCCGGCAAAGGCGGCAATGCGGTTCGTTTCCATGTGTGTCTCCATCTGAAGCTCGGGCCATTGCGGCCGCGGCGACATCTGGATATTGGGATGGAGATAGCGGATAAACGGGCGCCTATTCGCAACACACCGGATGAAAATTCCGCAATAGGATGTTCATTGGACAAGCTCGGCACGCTCGGCATCTTCATTCAGGTGGCAGAAGTTGGAAGCTTCGTTGCAGCCGGCCACCGCCTCGGCCTCTCCGGCTCGGCCGTCGGCAAGGCGATTGCCCGGCTCGAAGACGAGCTGCGCGTCCGGTTGTTCAATCGCTCGACCCGCAGCATGGCCCTGACAGAGGAAGGCAGGTTCTTTCTCGAGGCGTGCTGGCGCATTCAATCGGAATACGAGTCCGCCCAGTCGCGGCTGTCGAATGCGCAGCTCATTCCCAGCGGGCAGCTGCGTGTGAGCCTTCCGCTGGCCGGCATGCTGCTGATGCCGACCATCTCCGCTTTCATGCAAACCTATCCGCACATCAACCTCGACCTCGACTTTTCCGATCGTCTCGTCGACGTTATCGAAGAAGGCTTTGACGCCGTCATCCGCACCGGCGAGGTGAGGGACACCCGGCTGATGAGCCGGAAGCTGGGAACGTTCAGGCACAGGATCGTTGCCGCACCGGAATACCTGATGGCCTATGGCAATCCGCAAGTGCCGGAAGACCTTCTGGAGCATCGTTGCCTTCACCACCGTTTCGCCAATTCCGGCAAGCTCGAGCCCTGGCCGCTGGCCCGCGATGGAGATGAGGTCAAACTCGACCTGCCTGTGACGACGGTCGCGAGCACCCTGGAGCCGCTCATCTATCTCGCGGAGCGATCCTACGGGATCACCTGTCTTCCGGCATTTGCCGTTGCCTCCGAGGTCGCGGAGGGCAAACTGGTTTCGCTGCTGAATGATTATCTGGCCGACACCGGGACGTTTCGCGTCCTCTGGCCGACAAACAGATATCTTTCCCCCAAGGTTCGGGTGTTCGTCGACTATATGGCCACCAATCTGTTCGCCGGATGATGGCTCCGATCGCTGGGCGAAGTGTTTGCCCGTATTTCCGGCTTCTGAGCGGACCTTTTTGGTTATCGAAGGATAAGGCTGCTTTGCGCCCTCATGTCGGCCGTAGAGATCATCTTTGCCGTTTCCTGAAAGCAGTCATCGCCGGCAACCACGCTGGTAGTTTCAGTTGCGCCAAACCGGAAGATAGAACTGCTCCGCAACAAGTCCGATTTACTTGGTCAGCAGACCTCCGGTCCGCTAGAGTCCCAAGTCTCCACCTGGCCGCAGACCGAAAAGCCGGAAAACGCTTATCTCACAGTAAGCTGATGCATCTGGAGCGCCTATGATGAAGCCGAGCGGATCCACCGAGGCAGTGAGGATCGAGGACCTTGACGACGCGGGGCTGGTTGAACACGCGCGACAGCTTGACCCTGCCGCATTCTGGCTAATCATCAAGCGTCACAATCTGCGGCTTCACCGGGTCGCCCGCGCCGTCCTGAATGACGACATCGAGGCGGAAGACGTACTTCAGGAGACCTATATCCACGCCTTCACCCATCTGGCCGAATTCCGCGCGGAGGCGCGGCTGTCGACCTGGCTCACCCGGATCGCGCTGAACGAGGCGCTGGGACGCCGCCGGAAAAGGCGGCCCACCGTAGACGCGAAAGCCATCGAAGGCATGGTCGCTCCGTTCAGCGCACACAAGCCTGATCCCGAAGAGGCGGCCGCTCTCGCTGAAATCCGCGGCCTGCTGGAGCGAGCCGTCGGTGATTTGCCGGAGCCCTTTCGCATCGTCTTTGTCATGCGGGACGTCGAGGAAATGAGCATTGAGGAAACGGCTTTTCTTTTGGCATTGCGACCTCAGACAGTGAGCACCCGCCTTTATCGCGCACGCCGGCTGCTCCGCGAAGCGCTGCGGGACAAGCTCGCCGCCGTGTTCACGGATACGTTTCTCTTCGCTGGCGCTCGTTGTGACCGCCTCGCGCAATCAGTCCTCGATCGGCTGGCAATTCGCCTGGTTCGAAAGGCTACGCATCTGTTGAAGGCGGCGACTGAGCTCTAGACGTCGTCCACGCCGAGATTACGCCGGCTCCTTTCGCAGGGCCTTTGTAGCGGGACACGGGAATATTTTGCCGGCCCGGACCATCTAATCGTCAGGCAAATGCATTCGGCGCCGCGGTGCTGACAGCGGTGTTGAATCAACAAACATAGGAGACCGCCATGCAGGGCGCACTTCACCTATCCCGGCGTCAGTCGCTTCAGGGACTTATCGTACTCGGTGCCGGAGCGGCACTCAGCGGAATTACGCGGCGTTCGCCGGTCTTGGCACAGGACATATCGGACGAGGACATTTTCCGCTTTGCGCTTAACCTCGAATATATGGAGGCTGAATACTACCTCCGCGGCACCACCGGAATGGGCGTCGACGCAGCCGACGCCGGTTCGAAACCCGGCGACGTCGTTGGTGGCAAGCAAGTCTCGTTCGATACGCCGGCCATCGGCGAATTCATGCAGGAAGTCGCGGAAAACGAACTCGCGCACGTCCGCTTCTACCGCAAGACGCTTGGAACCAACGCGGTTGACAGGCCGGCCATCGATTTCGATGCCGGCTTCAAAGCCGTCGCGGAAGCGGCGGGCCTCGGGCCGGACTTCGACCCCTTCGGCAACGAGACGAACTTCGTTCTCGGGGGCATGGTGTTCGAGGATGTCGGCGTCACTGCCTATGCCGGTGCGGCGACAGTTCTGAAAAACAAGGACTTCCTCGCCGCAGCCGCAGGCATCCTGGCGGTCGAGGCCTATCACATGGGAATGGCGCGATCGACGCTATACCGAAAGGGAGAGAAAGCCTGGAAGGCCGCCAACGCGGTCTCCGATGCCCGAGACAAAATCGACGGATCAGACGATAAGGACCAGGGGATCCAGCGGGACGGAAAAGCCAACATCGTTCCCTCGACGCCCGATGCGATCGCGTTCACCAGAACGCCGCAGGAGGTGCTCCGGATCGTCTACCTCACTGACAAGGACGGAGTGAGCAAGGGCGGCTTCTATCCGGAAGGGATGAACGGCACGCTCAAGACCACCTGAGCCAGTTACGACCAGTGACGATTGGCCACCGGAAACTGAGCGGATTGGTATCCGCTGCTCTGCGTGAGATCAACGCTTCAACCCTCCCTGCGACGTGCAAGGAGGGTTGAGCTCAAGGCCGATTAAATGGCTGTCCGCCGATACCGGTCGCGCTCTTGCGCGATCTGCTGTTGGGGGGAGCAGCGATCGGGCGCGTCGTCGAACAGGGTCCATCCGTGCTCGTTATAGGCACGCCGACGTCGACCGGGTCGACCCAGTTTGACCCCTGGAGGATGGCCTGCGCCTCGGAGGCGCGGGCGTCGTCGACCTTGGCCGTGACCAGGCTGCCGCCGCGGCGGATACCTTCGGCATAAAGGTGGGCATCGTCTTCCGAAACGCCCGAGTCGGTGAGGGCGCCGATCAGGCCACCAACCGCGCCGCCAGTGACGGCGCCGGCGACAGCCCCGGCCGCAGTCACGGCCAGCCAGCCTGCGGCAACCGCCGGTCCGACACCAGGAATGGCCATCAGGGCCAGTCCGGTGAGCAGGCCGCCGGCGCCACCGACGGCAGCGCCGATGCCGGCGCCGATCGCGGCATCTTCGACAACGTCGGAGCGACGGACGCGGCCAGCCTTGTTGGAGACGATACTGATGTCGTTCGAGGGAATGCCTGCCGCTTCCAATTTGGTGACGGCGGAGCGAGCGTCCGAATAGTCGTCGAAAACTCCGGTTACAGTTCTCATCATGCTTCTCCTTGGGCTACCTGGCGACGATGTTGCCTTGATAATCGAGGGCAATGGAGACGGCTTTCCCGTCCTTCATGCCGGAGGCCATCCAGATCCCCTTGTCGTCGAGCTTGAGATTCTTGACATCGGCGTAACCCGCTTCCGCAATACGATCCTTCGCCTGAGCTTCGGTAAGGCTGTTGGTGCCCTCAACGGGCGCAGTCGGATTATTGGTGTCTGGGGCTGCAACCACAGGTATATTTCCATCCGCAGATGGAGCCGGTGTTGTCTGGGCAAGGGCTGCAACTGTAGACGCGCAGAGAATGGTCGCCGCAAAGGCGATCTTCTTCATACGTGTTCCTCCACTTTGCGGATCAGATGACGATCCTTGCGGTAAAAACACGCAAAGGAGATCTTTGTTCCCGGAGAATATCCACTTGATTTTTCTAGACATATGGCAACGCAGACGACCTGGCGGACTATTCTCTATCGTCCCGGGCCAATGCAAGCAGACAACAATGGAAGGGATATCCGGCGATCCATGGCGCGCTTCCAGGAAGCTTCTGAGAGTGAGATCGGAACTTTAAATCTAAAGTTGTGATACCGTTAAATGGTCAGGAGGTGGCAGGGCGGGGCCGCTCTTCTGCCGGGCGCTTCGTGCGGCGACGGATGCGGCCCCGCCGATGTCAGTGACTTCACGGAACACGGGCGATGACCTTGATCTCAAAGTCGAAGCCGGCGAGCCAGTTGACGCCGATGGCAGTCCAGTTCGGGTAGGGCGGCTTGCTGAACATCTCCTGCTTGACGGCCATGATCGTTCTGAACTGATTTTCGGGGTCGG
The DNA here is from genome assembly GCF_019798305.1 of Rhizobium leguminosarum. Lineage (GTDB taxonomy): Bacteria > Pseudomonadota > Alphaproteobacteria > Rhizobiales > Rhizobiaceae > Rhizobium > Rhizobium leguminosarum_U. The sequence continues at coordinate 147,791 of NZ_JAAXDD010000015.1, read as the reverse complement.
TGTGAAAGCTGGTGACGTCGACGATATCGTCCAGCGTTGCGCCGGCGGCGCTCAGCGTCGCCTTCAGGTTTTCAAAGGCAAGCCGCACCTGGCTTTCGAAATCGGGTTCGGGAGTCCCGTCCGAATGGCTGCCGACCTGTCCGGATACAAACAGCAGATCACCGGATCGGATCGCGGCGGAATAGCCGTGCTTCTCGTAAAGAGCGTGCCGGTTGGCTGGAAAGATTGCTTCGCGTTGGGTCATTCTGATCTCTCTTCATTGTGACAACGACCGTCGAGCGCGAGGTATCGCTTCACATCTCACGCCCAATTTGATATACGGTTTGTATGTGAAATGTAAGGGATACGCATCGTATGTCAAGTCCATATACGCTCCGTATCTGAAATGAGGGATCGCATGGCCAGGAAACGCAGCGAAACGATGCAGGAAAATCGCGTCAAGCTGATTGCGGCGGCACGCAAAACCTTTGCGGAAAAGGGCTACGCCGCAGCATCGATGGACGAGTTGACGGCCGACGCCGGTCTGACACGCGGCGCGCTCTACCACAATTTTGGAGAGAAGCGCGGGCTGCTGGCGGCGGTGGTCGACCAGATCGACACCGAGATGGCGGTGCGCGCGCAAGAGATCGGCGCGCGCGCAGGGGATGCTTGGCAGGGCCTGCTCGCCGAGGGTGCGGCCTATATCGAGATGGCGCTCAATCCGGAAGTCCAGCGCATCGTTCTGCTCGACGGACCTGCGGTGCTGGGCGATCCCTCGCAGTGGCCGAGCCAGAACAATTGCCTGCAGGTGACCAGGAGCACCGTGGAGCGCCTGATCGCCCAAGGCATCCTCAAGCCGCTCGACCCGGAGGCGGCGGCCCGGTTGCTGAGCGGCGCGGCTCTCAATGCCGCCCTCTGGATCGCCGCCAGCGAAGACCCAGAGAGCGTGATGCCAAAGGCGGTCGAGGCTTTCCATGCCTTGGCGGCAGGCCTGCTGGCGGAGCCTTTGTGATCGACCAAGGGCCAGGTCGAGCGAAGGGGACGTTCACCGCAGCAATGGCGAAAGTGGGTCCTTCTCCTTACTCGCTCTTCGAAGCGAGAGAAGGGAAGCGGCAGGGCTCGATCGGTGGTCGTCGGTTTACCTTCGCCATTGGATGATGATGGGGAAATGATGATGGGGGGATGATGATGGGGCGATGGATCTGCTTTCGACCCAGAGCAGTCGGTCGGACCAATCCACTGCAACGACCGGCAAGCCGCAGAACTTTGCCTCCGTCAAGATCTCGTTCGTTGCAGTCTGAGTGGAGCATAACAATACTGGCTTTGCGCTTGCACTCAGTTTCCTTCTTTCAGCGGTCTCGCCATTGGCGGCCCTGGTTCGCGTCAGAGCCGCCAACAGCTCAACTCAGTTCAACTGCACGGTCAGCTTGTCGATGGTTCCGGTGAATTCGAACGGAACCCGATAGTCCTTGTCCTCGACGCCGGTGCGCGTATCCAAGCCGACATCGAATGTCTCGTCCCACGGCATCAGGGCAGGGACTGTATGCGGGATTTTCTGGCTGGCAACCTCCTCGCCGTCCACCTTCAGAACGCCGCTTCCACCCTTGGCCATGCCTGGTCCGTCCGACTTAAAGTCGAACACGATGGTGTGCTTGCCCGGCGTCAGCACGTCGGAGCCCTCCCACCGGAACCGCTCCATATCCATGAAATTGTAGAGAAACACCGGCTTGCCTTTGAGCAAATAGAGGCCGTAGCCGGCAAATTTGCCACCCGTGGTGACGATCATGCCCTCGGTGCCATCTGCCGGAACTTCGATCTCCGCGGTGATGGTGTAGGACTTGTTCACGATGTTCGGGGCGTTACTGCCAGGCAGACCGGAGATGACGCCCGAATAGCTGAACACGTTCCGTCCGGCGGTCGCACTTGGCCGGGGTGTCGTGAGGCGCTCCAGGATAGAGTTGTCGAGCGGGAACACGCCGTACTTCGCGGCTTCCAGCAGGAATAGCTCCTGCATTTCGTTCAGCTTGTCGGGATTGACCGCTGCGAGGTCGTTAGCCTGGGAGAAGTCTTCGGCGAGATTATAGAGTTCCCATTTATAGCCGTTGACGACTTCCGGCATCGCGGACTGCCCCATCAGCCAGGGCGCGGCTGGTGGGGTTGTGCATGCATACCAGCCCCCGTGGTAGATGCCTCGGTTGCCGAACATTTCGAAGTACTGCGTCTGTCGAGCGGAAGGAGCTTCGGCGCTAGCCTTGTCCCAGGTATAGGCCATGCTCACCCCTTCGATCGGCTTCTGGGCAACACCATTGAACATCATCGGCGCCGGAATGCCCGTGGCTTCGAGGATCGTCGGCACGATGTCGATGACATGGTGGAACTGGTTGCGGACACCGCCGGCATCCTTGATGCGGGCCGGCCACGACATCGCCATGCCCTGCCGCGTGCCGCCGAAATGCGAGGCGACCTGCTTGGTCCATTTGAACGGCGTGTCGAAAGCCCATGACCAGGCCACCGACATATGCGGGTAGGTCTGGTCGGAACCCCACGCATCATAGAACTTCATCTGCTCGGCAACCGGAATTGTCAGGCCCTCGATGGTGATCAGTTCACTCGGCGTGCCGAGCGTGCTTCCTTCCGCGCTCGTGCCATTGTCGCCCTCGATGTAGATGATGAGGGTGTTGTCGAGTTTGCCGACGTCCTCCACCGCCTGGATCACCCGACCGATCTCGTTGTCGGAGTAGGCCACGTAGGCGGCGAATACCTCGGCTTGCCGGGCGAAGAGCTTCTTGCTCTCGGGGTCGAGCGTTTCCCATTTCGGCAGGTCGTCCGGCCAGGCGGTCAGCAGTGTATTCTGCGGGATGACGCCGAGACGCTTCTGGTTGGCGAATATCTCGTCACGCATGGCGTTCCAGCCGTTGTCAAACTTGCCCTTGAACTTCTCAATCCATTCGGGCGTCGGATGATGCGGTGCATGCGTGGCGCCGGGAACATAGTAGACAAAAAACGGCTTGTCGGGCGCTGACGCGTTCAACTGCTTGATGTGGTTGATCGCGTTGTCGGCCTCGTCGGTGATCAGGTTGTAGCCGGGCTTGTCAACCCAGGGGAAAATCTGCGTGTGGTCTTGGAAGAGATAGGGCTGCCACTGGTTGGTGTCGCCACCCATGAAGCCATAAAAATAGTCGAAACCCATGCCGGACGGCCATTGGTCGAAAGGCCCGGAGCTGCTGTACTGGAAAGACGGCGTGTTGTGGTTCTTGCCAAACCATGACGTGGCGTAGCCGTTCTGCTTCAGAATGTTGCCGATCGTAGCGTTCTCGACGCCGAGGACCGAATCGTAGCCCGGATAGCCCGTGGCTTGCTCGGAAATAACACCGAAGCCGCTCGAATGATGATTGCGTCCGGTAATCAGCGCTGCCCGTGTCGGCGAGCAGAGCGCCGTGGAGTTGAACTGCGTGTAGCGCAGTCCCGACTGCGCGATCCGGTCGAGCGCCGGTGTCGGTATGACGCCGCCGAAAGTGCCTGAGACTCCATACCCGGCATCGTCGGTCATGATCAGGAGGACGTTCGGCGCGCCCTTGGGCGGCACGATTTGCGGCGGCCAATAGGGCTTCGAGTCCTTGGCGCTGAGATTGATCTCACCGCCGAATGTCTCCGGCGGATTGGGAAGGTACCTCCCGTCGATGGTCGTCGTGGCGCTGGGCGAGCCCGGGGTGCCGGTGATGGTCTGCGCGTGGATTGGCGCAATGTAGAATCCGGTTGACATCAGAAATGACGTTAGCAACAACGTGCGAGATTTCATCACAAGCCTCCTGCGCTTCCCATTGATGTGGTTGGATCTTTAGGCGTGTTGTCCCCTGCAGATGTCTTGGTTATTTCAGCGCTGCGCCGTGACAAAACGGGCGGCTCCGTCCCCGCACGGTTGGTCCCTTAGTACCAGACAGCTCGCCGATAGGTGCGGCGGGCGACGCCTGCATAGGAAACCGCGGCGAGAACCGACGCACCCAATAGAAGTCTCCGCCTGGAAGTCATGGGCGGTGCTGCTTGTTGAAAATCCAGGGCCAAGGTCTTGCCCGAAGGTAACGCTACGGCATCGCGTTCTCGCAAGGAAGGTAGTTTACCGTATGCTACGGGCAGAAACTGGAGTGTCGCAAAAGTCAGGAGTGGCGCGACAACGGAAAAGCCATCGCGAAATGGACTTGCGAATCGCATAAGTGTGTGCTTATGTGTAGGCATGATCGAGAATGACATTTTCCGAGCCTTGGCTGACCCGACCCGCCGCGCGATCTTCGAGAAGCTGGCGGCGGGCGGCATGAACGCCAGTGCCCTGCGTAAGGGCATGGAGATCAGCCAGCCGGCAATGTCGCAACACCTCTCGGTTTTGCGGAGCGCAAAGCTCGTGAGGGAAGAACGGCAGGGGCGTTTCGTCAATTACGAAGTCGATCCGGAGGGGCTGGCTCTCATCGCACAATGGTTGGCGAAATATCGCGCCTACTGGCCTGCCCGCATCGAAGCTCTCAAGGTCTTGCTGAAGGATATGGACCAATGAACGATCAAAAGGCCAAGGAGCAGAAAGACGGCATCGAACTGGAATTCGATCTGGATGAACCGCCGCAAAAGGTCTGGCGTGCAATCAGCATTCCGGAATTTCGGCAAAACTGGTTGCCGAAAGACGCTCTGGCCGATCCCACCCCGGCCACGATCACACCTGGCGAGGAAGTCCGCTATAGCCTGCGCGACGACGCCCCACCTTTCCTTGAAAGCACGGTGACGTTCACGATCGTCCCGAACGCGACCGGCGGCACCCGCCTGCGCATTATCCACGAGCTCACCGACGCGAGACTTGAGCGGATGGCGGAAACGGCCGCGAACAGCAACAGTCCGGCCCTCATGCTCGCCGCCTGACGCGGCAAGCTCCCCTTTGAATTCTGGAAGATTGGAGTTCGCCGATGCGCGAAGCGATGCAACTCGTCCCTATGGTCGTAGAACAATCCAGCAGAGGGGAGCGGTCTTTTGACATTTACTCCCGCCTTCTGCGCGAACGCATCATCTTCCTCAACGGCGAGGTCAACGATACCGTTTCCGCTCTGGTCTGCGCGCAGTTACTGTTCCTTGAGGCCGAGAATCCAAACAAGCCGATCAATCTCTACATCAATTCACCGGGCGGCGCCGTGACCAGCGGCCTCGCCATGTACGACACCATGCGCTTCATCCGCGCGCCAGTTCATACGCTTTGCATGGGGACAGCCCGTTCCATGGGATCGTTCCTGCTGATGGCAGGCGAGGCCGGCGGAAGAGCTGCTTTGCCCAATGCCAGTATCCTCATTCACCAGCCATCCGGTGGCTTCCAGGGGCAGGCTTCCGACATGCTGATACATGCCGAAGAAATTCTGAAGACCAAGCAGCGCATGACGCGGCTCTACGCGGAGCATTGCGGACGCTCCTATGAAGACTTTGAGCGCGGGATGGATCGCGACCGCTTCATGACGGCGGAAGAGGCACTGGAATGGGGTCTTATCGACCGTATTCTAAAGGTTCGGGAAGACACGGCCAGCCTATAGCCAGTTTCACCGACGCAAAGAGTCCAGGCCTGGCGGAACCGTTGCTGCGGCTATCGGTTAATCCGCCGAGGTCGCGGCGTGCCAATCGGACGTGACGGAGATGGTGAACGCACCGGTTTTTCCGATTTCTCGGTGCGGGCAACGAACTGCCAGGCGAGCACCTTACCCGTTCGCCGCGATCTCATCCCGGAGAACAGGCTTCGCGAGGATCGAACCGTCAACCAGGGCCACGCATCGATCACTGTCTGAGCGCGGAAGCCGCCGCCCGCCCAAAGGCGGTGGAACACGCGAGCGACCATGCTCAGTGTGGGTCGATCAGAGGAGGAGAAGGTCATGAGCAAAAATAATTGGAAGGCCGGGCTTCGCGCGAAGCTGGAGCATCTCGTCGACGATTGCGTTGTGGCCGGGGCCAGGCAGCAGGACGTTTTCGATACGATCATCAAGCAGATCGGCAATCTGCGCGCAGCCCTTGAGCGCGATCCCGACCCTGCGGAGGACGACGCCGCCGTCATAGAGGAGCCTGCGAACGATTGGCCCGCGGCCGACAAGTGACCTGAAGCCGATCGGGGAGGAGCACGCGACTCTCTTGGAGGCGCGTATGGAACCAACTGTCGCGGTGAAGATTTATAGTCTTGTCGCTTGCCAATCGGTTTAGCTCGGATCAGCGAGACGTGATTGCACGCGCCGGCCGCTCATCATTCACAAGGGGGAATTGCTATGGAAAGTGCAGGTATCGGCTGGATCGCCGCCATCATCATCGGCGGCATTGCCGGCTGGCTCGCCGAATTGCTCATGAAGAGCAACATGGGCGTGCTGATGAACATCATTCTCGGTATCGTCGGCGCCATTGTCGCCAACTTTATCCTGTCGCTCTTCGGCGTCGTCCTTGGCGGATGGCTGGGTTATCTGATCGCGGGCTTCATCGGAGCCTGCATCCTCATCGCTGTTGCGAGAATGGTCAGACGGACGGCCTGATAAAACAGAAGGCGGCTGCGCAAACCGGCCGCCTTCATCACGTTTTCGGATTAGCGTTCACGCGTGGTCGTCCGGCGTTCAGGGATTGACCCCGCGGGGGAGGCGAGGGCGCCGAGATGGTCGTAGGCGAAGACTGCGCGACGATGTCAGCGCCCGCCGCAACCTGGAACGCGCCGGTCGGAGCGTCGCCCGATCGGACGCGGCCGCCCTGACTTCAAAGTATTAATCCGCTGAGTCGCAACGCCGGTGTCCGACCAGCAGGTGAAAATCCCGTTAGAAGACGGATCTTAACGTCCTTCGGTTCGGCCCCGCATATACTCAAGGTGACCGTTCACAGATCGGAACCGGACGCGGCGGCGGTGCGGGATGATCCTGGACGAACTTGGTGATGATCGGCTCCAGCGTCTCCTTCGGCCAGAATCTTGGGACGCCGATCTCCTGCAGACAAGAGGCGTTCCAGTACAGGCCGAGACGCGTGGGCGACTGGCCCGCCGCCACGGCCTTGGAGACCGCGGCGATGTCTTTTGACCCGGGATAGATGTAGAGGGTCGTCGGATTGTCCTTCACCATCGACAGCACCTGAGGCGTCTCCGAAGGCGACCAACTGGTACAGCCGTCGCTGCGGCCGCCCGCATAGGTGACAAGCTTCCCACGAGGAACAAATCCGTCGCTGTTGGCGTATGGACTGTCCGGTTTCTTCAACATGCAGATGCCTGAGACAAGTGCGGAGGCATGTCCGCCTATCGCGCGCTCCCTGGCGTTGCCGGTCTCGCCAATGCCGTCGAACTGCACGAACGATCTGGTCAGCAATGCATCCTGCTTTGGGGAAACGCTGTAGTAGCCCTTGAAGGAGGTCTTGATCTCGCTCGTGAGGTAGGCTCCTCCTGCGGTCAGATTGGAGTTGAGGGCATTACCGAAGTTCTTGGCGCACCGCCGTCCGTTGGTGAAGTTGGCGACTCCCTGCAGGTTGCGGCCACCGCCATGACCCGAGGAAATCACCCGAAAGGACCGCTCTGCCTCGCAGATGATATAGAACCGGCCTCCCGACGCCCCATCGGTCAGATCGTTCGGACGTGTTGCGTCCATGGCAAAGTAGCAGGCGCTTCGGACCTTGCCTTGCGAAACCTGCTCCAGGTAGAGTGCACGCGCCCTTTCCAGCACCTCTGGTGCGATCTCGCCGGTTCCGGCGCCGACATGCGCGTTCAGCCAATCCGGAAGCCGGGACGCCCCTTCTGACGCCAAGGAATCGGAGGTCGCCGATAAACAGGCGACGGCTGCGAGCAGTCCGAAGAATTTGAGAAGTTTGAGCTGGGGATTCACGTATATCCTCCCGAATCAGATCTGCGAAGGTCCGCCATCACGATTGAAGAATGCTTAACAACGAACCTCGAGCCGGGTGGCAACGATCTGCGAATAGTCGGTCCCCGTAGGGTCGTTGAAGAACATAGTGGTCAGCATCGCCTGGTTTTCCGCGAGGATCTCCTTAGAACCGGGCCTGACGACCTTTCGCGTGCATCGGCCGAAACTGTCGCCTGACGTCTTCATGGCCGTGTCGTCGGCAAAGTCCAGGGCGGTATCGAGCGTCGGGTCGAAGACCCGGAATACGATCAACCCTTTCAACGGCGTCTTCTGCACCGGCTTCTGACTGAACGATAGCGTGAGGGAGCCGTCCTCATAGGTGCCCTGCACGACATCTGGCTTAGCCAGCGCCACCGCCTTGCCGTTGATCGTCATGTTTGTGTAGTAGTTGTACTGGCCAAGCGATTCCCGCACCGTCTTCGCGACCGCCGCTATCTCCGCAGGGTCGAGAGTGTTGTTGCGGTTCTTATCGTAGTCGAGAAGCACCGATGACGAGAAGACTTCGTCGAAGCGCCAGTTGTCTCGCAGTTCCACCAGGCTACCGTCTCCGCCCGCGACCGCCTCGAACATCGCGTCGACGAAGATATGAGGGTGGGCCTCCGCGCCTGTCGGAGCACCGGCGACGGCTAGCCCGGCGAGGACGCAAAGATTGATGGAGACCAGCTGGCGGAACGATGTCACACGATGCGAATGTCGTGATGATTGCGTCCGATTTAAGTTGAAGTCGCCGCCGATGCCATCGCGGCATTTCGGCAGTCGACTACCCGAAAGGATTATCCGCATCTTAGACTGTCGCGAGACCGCTCGCGAGTTCATACCGTGAAAGTCCCTCTCTGTCTTGCCATCTGGCAAAGTATGATCAGTTTCGAAGCGTCCGCAGTCGCCTTCGCCAGCACTTCCCGCCGAAGGCGGACGGCGTGGCAAAAGCGATGGCTGACGCGACGCCCGCCGCTCGGCCGCGCCACATCCACCTTGTCGAGCTCAAGCTGCGGTCGGCTTCATAGCGGGTGGCCAGCTGTGTGTCTCGGTTTTGCGGCGTGAGGCCCCAGGCATAGAGGGCGTCATAGATGACGAAGCCATGCCTCAGCACTTCATGATCGTCAGGCGTTACGTCCCGAAGCCCCATCGAGATTGCCAGCAGCCCTGCCGATTGCGGCGTCAGGTCGTGCCTGTCGGTGTCGGCGCCGCGGACGATGGCAGCGATAATGACGATTGCCGGATCGCTGTCCAGTCCATGTTTGTCGACGAAGGTATCGAAACTGCAACCCTCACCCACATGCGTATATTCGACGCCGGGCACATCGTAGGGTGTGGCGCCGGTCTCCTCCGCCACCTTGATCACCTGGTCCGGCGGCACGAACAGGAACTCCGGCTCCTTGTCGATGAACCGCGCGATCAGCCAAGGGCAGGCGATACGGTCGATGACCGGACGTTCGCGGGTAACCCATTTCATCGCACTCACCTCCTTCAACGGTTTTCAGCAGTTGTGAACGGGACGGTCGGACCGCCGATCGCGTGCCAGGCGGCAATTCCGCCGGCGAGGGCCCGTGCGTCCAGACCGCGGCGCCGGAGTTCGGCGACGGCATCGCCGCTGACCTGGAAGCCGTAGATGCAATAGACGACGATTGGCTTGTCCCGGGGCAGTTCGTCGGCCCAGCCGGCGATCGTTTCGGAAGGCCGTACGATCGCATCCGGCAGCATGTCGCCGCGCTTCGGCAAGTCCTCCGCGAGACAGACGTCGAGCACGGCAAGTTCTTCCTGGCGTTGGAGGCGAGCGAGCAGATCCTCCGGCGCGACGTCATCCTGCCCCACGGTTTCAATCGTAGGAATGTCGGGCAGCCGCTCAGTCAGCCGCCGGAAGCGAGCGCCGACACGCTCCCAATGGATGTTCTTCATGAAGGCATCGACATAGACGCCCGCCTTGGCGCCAAAGTCGATGTGATAGGCGTGCTCGTACATGTCGAGCGCCAGGATCGGCACGCTGCCGGCGAGGCAGTTGGTGTGATCCGCTCCCCACTGAATCATGAGGCGCCGGTGGCGCTCGGACCAGACCAGCAAGGTCCAGCCCGACCCACCCGCCTGTGCCTTGGCGCAAGCCGTGAACCGATTGCGCCAGCCGGCGACACTGCCGAAATCACGCTCCAGCGCCGCGCCGAGATCGCCGGCCGCATCGCCCGACCCACCGAGCCCGTCGAAGTAGATTTCATGGAGGATGGCCGAGTTGGCGGCAATCAGCTCCTCCCGCTTCAGCCCGTTGATGTCGAAGACGGGTGCCGCGCTCCAGTCGAGCTCATCGAGCCGTCGCTCGATCGCATTCAGGCGGCGCACTGCGCCGCCATAGTTGTTCTCGTAATGGCTGGCCAACAGCCGCTCGGAGAGGCCGTCGAGACGTGGCGGCTTGAAAGGTAGTGGCATGATCCGGTGCATGGCGCCCTCACTTAACACGACTGGCGGAAGGCTACGCCCGAATCTGAAATGATACAAGTGTTGCTTTCTGAGATTTTGATGATACGCTTTAAACATGAATGACAACGCGATTCCGGTGGAGCAACGCTGGCTGCTTTTGATCCATCAACTGCCGAGCAAACCGGCCTACTTCCGGGTGAAGATCTGGCGGCGGCTGCAGCGCCTCGGCGCCATCGCCGTCAAGAGCACGGTCTACGCGCTGCCTGCAAACGCCGAGACGCAAGAGGATTTCGAATGGCTTTTGAAGGAGATCCTCGAAGGCGGTGGCGAGGCCATGGTGTGCGAGGCGCGCCTCATCGACGGCCTTTCCGACGCTCAGGCGCGCTCCCTATTCGATGCAGCCCGGGACGAGGACTATGAGGCGATCGCCAACGAGGCTCGGACGCTTTCAGCTCGGCTGGAGACAGCCACGGCCGATGAAAAGGCCGAGCTTCGGACACAAACCGGCCGGCTGCGCAAGCGAATCGTCGACATCGCCACGATCGATTTCTTCGGGGCGACCGGCCGCCTCTCGGCGGAGAGCTTGATCGCGGAACTTGAGAGCAGACTTGCAGAGGACATGGAGATGATCAACGAGGACCCCAAAATGACGCCGCTCACCCCGGCCGATCTGAAGGGACGCGTGTGGATCACCCGCAAGGGCGTGCACGTCGATCGCATTGCCTGCGGTTGGCTCATCCGACGCTTCATCGATCCGGATGCGATTATCCGCTTCGTGCCGGGCAAAGATTACGTCCCCAATCCGGGCGAAGTTCGCTTCGACATGTTCGAGGGCGAGATCACCCATGAAGGCGACCACTGCAGTTTCGAGGTCCTGCTCGCCAGGGCCGGTATTACGGATCCGGCACTCCAGGCGATCGCCGAGATCGTTCACAACATCGATCTGAAGGACGCCAAATTCGGGCGCGAGGAGACAACCGGCATCGCCAGCCTGATCGCCGGGATCTGCGCGGCCAATCCGCAGGACGAGCAACGGATCGCCCAGGGCGGCCCGATCTTCGACAACCTCTACCAATATTTCCGCGCGAAGCGCGACTGATACACGGACACCAATCATGAACAAGATCGAGAGCCTTGACGCCACATCAGTCCAGCGCGCTGATACGCCCTCCCACGGGATAACATTTGGCGAAGCAGTCCGCGTCTGGGCGCGCGTGGCCGCCCTGAGCTTCGGTGGCCCGGCCGGTCAAATTGCCGTCATGCATCGGATCATCGTCGAGGAGAAGCGCTGGATCGGCGAAACCCGGTTCCTGCATGCGCTGAACTACTGCACGCTGCTACCGGGACCAGAGGCGCAACAGCTTGCGATCTATATCGGCTGGTTGCTGCACAAGACCAGGGGCGGACTGGTGGCGGGTATCCTGTTCGTGCTCCCCGGCGTCGTCGCCATCATGGCGCTGAGTTGGATCTATGCCATCTTCGGCAACGTCGGGGCCGTTCAGGCGCTGTTCTTCGGATTGAAGGCCGCGGTTCTGGCGATCGTGCTTGAAGCCGTACTGCGGATTGGCCGGCGGGCCCTGAGGAACAAGGTGATGATCGGACTCGCCGCCGCTGCATTCATCGCACTCTTCCTGTTCCACGCCCCATTCCCGCTCGTCGTGCTGGCCGCCGGCATCGTCGGCTATGTCGGCGGCCGGGCCGGCTGGGCAGCATTCCGCGCAGGCAATGGCCATGGCAAGGTCGGCGGCAAACAGGTCGCCGATGCCGATAGCGTCCTCGGCGAAGAGGTTCCCGCCCACGCCCGCCCACCGGCCAGTTGGTCGCTCAAGGTCGCGGCAATCGGGTTGCTGCTCTGGGGCGGGCCGGTCCTTGCACTTCTCTTTTTTCTCGGACAGGGCAACGTCTTCACGGACATCTCGATCTTCTTCTCGAAAATGGCGATGGTCACGTTCGGCGGTGCCTATGCCGTCCTGTCCTATGTCGCCCAACAGGCGGTGGAGCAATACCATTGGCTGAAGCCCGGCGAGATGCTCGATGGCCTCGGCATGGCTGAAACCACACCTGGCCCGCTGATCATGGTGACGCAGTTCGTCGGTTTCATGGGCGCCTATCGCGCGCCGGGAGCTCTCAATCCGCTGCTGGCCGGTACATTAGGCGGCCTGTTGACCACCTGGGTGACCTTCGTCCCTTGCTTTCTCTGGATCTTCCTTGGCGCGCCGTTCATGGAGACCATGCGCAACAACAAGGCGCTCTCCGCCGCGTTGGCCACAATCACCGCCGCCGTCGTCGGCGTGATCCTGAATCTTGCCATCTGGTTTGCGCTACATGTGCTGTTTACAGATCTCCAAGAAGCGCGTGGCCTCGGCATAGCCGTCGATCTCCCGGTGCTGAGTTCCGTCAATGTCCCGTCGCTGCTCCTGACTGTTGGCGCCGTCATCGCTGTGTTCCGCTTCAAAGTTGGCATGCTGACGGTGCTCGCCGCCTGCTCACTCGCTGGATTGCTGTATGGGCTACTGATGGGCTGGGTCTAATGCATGCCGGCCGGGAGTGAGGAGCGGTGTCGGGATCACGACATGCATAAACCGATGAGCTAAGCGCGCAGGCTCAGCCCAGTGCCAAAGGGTGCGTGCGGACGCGCAGGCTTTTCCAAGAACATCGTCGCCGACGGAGATCAAACACACCCGTGCAAGTCCTCCAACCGACCACCACTCTCTTCGCGGCGCGGGCCTTGCGTGATTTCGGCGACGGCTTCGTGGCCATCCTGTTGCCGGTCTACCTGCTGGCTCTCGGATTCTCGCCCTTGCAGGTCGGCATCATCGCCACCGCATCCCTCTTCGGCTCTGCGTTCTTGACGATCGCCATCGGGTTTCTCGGGGCGGGTCATGATCTCAGGGGCTTGCTGATCGCAGCCGCCAGCCTGATGGTGGCGACTGGCCTCCTGATGTCTATGGTCAACGACTATGCGCTGCTCCTGGTGGTCGCGTTTGCCGGCACGATCAATCCGTCGGCCGGTAGCGTCAGCATCTTCGTACCGCTTGAGCACGCCGTGCTCGCCCGCGAGGTGACCAGCTTCGATCGAACGAAGATGTTTGCCCGCTACAGCTTGGTCGGAGCGCTCGCCAGCGCCGTCGGCGCGCTGGCCGCCGCTCTGCCGGAATTCATAACACCGTTCGGGTTGATGCAACTGACCGCCATCAAGCTGATGTTCGTTCTCTACGCGGTCGTTGGCGTCGTGGGCGGCCTCTTTTATGCTCGCATACCACCTCGTCCAGTGAGTCACGCAGACGCCAAACCGGCGGCACTCGGACCTTCGCGCGCCATCGTCTTGAAGCTCGCGGCTCTCTTTAGTCTGGATGCCTTCGCTGGCGGGTTCGTGGTTCAGTCGCTGCTCGCGCTGTGGCTGTTTTCACGCTTCCATCTCTCGCTCGCCGAGGCAGGGGTGTTCTTCTTCTGGACAGGCGTTCTGTCGGCCTTCTCGTTCCCGGTCGCTGCATGGCTCTCGAAGCGGGTCGGGCTCATCAACACCATGGTGTTCACCCACATTCCGTCCAGTTTGGCCCTGGGCCTCGCCGCATTCGCGCCGACCTTGCCGCTGGCGCTCGCTTTGCTGCTCGTTCGGGCAGCACTCTCGCAGATGGATGTTCCGACCCGCTCTTCCTATGTGATGGCGGTCGTGTCGGAGGCCGAGCGCGCTGCGGCGGCAAGCTTCACATCCGTGCCGCGAAGCCTTGCTGCAGCCGCAAGCCCCGCGCTCGCCGGTGCTCTCTTCGCTGCGTCGTTTCGAGCGTGGCCGCTCCTGATCTGCGCTTCTTTGAAAATTACCTACGACTTGCTGCTGTTGTGGCAGTTCCGACACCTCAAGCCACCTGAGGAAAGTTGAGTTAATTGCCTCCGTTTTCCATTTGCGTGGCCTCCTGACTTGGCATGCTGGAGACCGGCTGCGCAACGAGGTAACACAGCCCCTTGGTCCCGACCTCACCGCGCTCGGCGATGTTGAACCCAGACTCTTCGAGGTCAATCGCGACCCGGTCGACATCGACTTGGCCATGGCGGTGGAAACGAAAGAAACTTCTTCGGTGCAGCGGTTTAGCAAAGTCGATGATGACCAAGCGACCATTCGGCCTCAGCACACGAAGCGCCTCCCTGCAGAATTCTTCGCGGCCTCGCTTTGGCAGGTGATGAAACATCAGGGTGCTGAGGACGACGTCGAACTCCCCATCCTCGTAGGGCAGGTCCTGAGCCGTTCCCGTCGAAAACGCGATTGGTAGCTTTGCCCGCTCGGCCTTCGCCATGGCTCGTGCGACCATTTCGCCAGACGCGTCGATCCCTCCGACCCGTCCGTTCGGTCCGACCCTTTGCTTGGCAAGCAGCGCGATGGTGCCGGTACCGCAGCCGACATCGAGGACCGTGTCTCCCGGCTTCAGCCTGGCGAAGCTCAGGATCCTTTGACGGAAAGCACGCTCGCGGCCGCCGGTCAGAAGCCACGCCAACGCGTCGTAGCGGGCCGCAGAATGGAGCAGAATGCCAACATGCGGCGCCTTCGTCTCCGCGGAAGCCGACTCCTGAGCCGGCACGGCAATCCGGCCGTGAACCTTCGGCCACATCGCCAGAATGGCGATTGCGGCGAGCAGGCCGGCGTGGAGCACCAGGGCGGGAATGCCCAAGGAGAAGAGCACGTTCGCCTGTCCGAACAGGAAGAATGCGCCAACCACCACCGCCACCTTGATGAGGATGACCGCCGTTTGCGTCCGCCGCTGATGAATTCTTCCAAAAAGTCGTTGATGCATCACATCGTCTCCTGTCGATCGGTTTCTGACGAGGAGAAGCATACGATAGTGGACACTGTGTCCAGTATCGGTTTTACTGGTCGCGACCAGCAGATGCGCCCATTACTGGACGGTTGACCGTCCCATGACCGGAAAAGGACGCCCGCGGTGCCAGTCGGATCGATCGATCGTCGTGTTGCCCGCACACGCGGCCTTCTGCAGCAGGCACTTGTCAAATTGATTGTCGAGAAGGGATATGCGGCAGTCACCGTCGAAGACATCTGCAGGCAAGCCAATGTCGGACGCTCGACGTTCTACACCCACTATCCCGACAAGGATTGCCTAAGGAAAGCAGCGATCGACCAGCATCTGAAGCCCCTGCGGACAAGCGACACAAGGCGTGGCTCGCAGCCAGATACCAAGGGCTTCTCCTTCAGTCGTTCGGTGTTCGAGCACGCGCTCGCAACGCGGGCGATGCACCGCGCCTTGATCGGCGGGTCGAAGCGCGAAACGCCAGAAGAGATCCACGACTGGATCAGCAAGCAGGTTCGCCGGGAACTGACCGATCTTTCCGGCCACTGCGAAAGTAGCATCGAGCTTGAGATCGCCACGCGCTTCGTCGTCGGCGCACTTTTAGAGGTGATGCATTGGTGGCTTGATCACGATGCCGACATCTCCCCCGCCGATATCGACCGGACGTTCCAGCAAATGGTTTTCGATGGGGTGAAGACGGCGCTAGACGCCCCCACCGATGCAGGTGGTAAGCGCCATCCTTCGTGAACCGCTCCGCAGCATCGAAGCCGGCACTCGGTTCCGGTAATGGCACGAGGTTTTCATGAAGTGCCGGTAGCTGATTTTGAACGCGTCAGGCTCAGTTCTCCCATTGCGCCTCAGCGACGACACTTGCCACCAGCGGATCCCGTCCCGCCGGCTCGACTGGCAAGGTTAGGGTGATCGTCTCCCGTCGCCCCGCTGGATTTAAGGTAAACAGCTTATGAACGTGGCTCGGGCTGCGCTCTTCGCGAACCGGCTCAGCATCCGTCAGATTGAAAAACTCCCTTTCGAACACCGCGCTATCAACGCCCGAGGCGGCGACCGTGCAACTTTCAACAGCGGTGCCACTAACCGTCGCCCTCGTCACCACAATCGCCTGCCATTGCGAGTTTCCGCGATGGCCAATCATCCAACCTTCGGCAAGATCTGCGTTCTCCATCGGCGCCAAGCTGATCACCAGATCGAATGGTAGCGGTCGCCAACCCCGCGCCCGCGCAATCGACGCCGTTCGGTCGAAGGTTGAGCCCTTGGTCAAGCAGCGACTCTTGAAAAGGTCGAACGCCGAGAGCTATTCTTCGGCGTGACCGGCGCCGCAGTCGCAAAAAAGCGCTGCCATGAGCATGGCGGTGATACGGGTCATCAGCTTCGTCCGCACTGAGAGCATGAGCGCCAGATCCGCCCATCGGCATCGGGCCGATCCGGGCCTGCAGCCAAAATCACATTTTATACCCTGCTTTCCACAAGAGGAAGCTGGTTGAGAGATCATCGACAGCAAGCAGCAACTGTTTCAACGGCAGACCGAGCCGGTCGGACGAGGCCAGGCTGCTCTCGGCGCTGTGGAGGACGTTGTCACGGCACCGATCCTGTCGCGGCTCTACGGGTCGCAGATCGACGTGATGCACGTCAATGGTCGGATTTTCGTGATGGCTGGTGGCCAAGATGTCGAGCACCAGCCACACCGGCATGATCACGATGGATGCGATCGTCAGCCGTCAACCGGGAAGAACATCATGTTTGAATACGACTTCATGCGCCAGGCCTTCGCGGCGGCGACGATTGTTGCAATCCTTTCTGGCACGGTCGGCTATTTTCTGGTTCTTCGTGGCCAAACGTTTGCTGGTCATGAATGGGCCGCGCCCGAAGACGCGGCCCGCTAGATCACATCATGCGCTTGATCTCGGTATAGGCGCCATCCGTGGTCAACGTGACCGTGACCGGTTCGCTGGTGCGATTGCGCCAGAACCAGCCATGGTTGCCGTCGAAGGCGGCTTCGATGATGCCGGAATCATCGGCAGCGCCGCGGCCCTTCTGGTAGCTGACGTTCTCGCCGCCGCCATCGCCATGGGTGTCGAAGTTGACCTTACCGCCATTCGCGCTCCAGGCGTAATTGGCCTTGGCGCCCTTGACCATGGTCAGCTTGATCTCCGCGCCTTCGCCGGGCTGTAGGGTCACCGACATCTCATCCTTTCGCATCTCCTGGGCCTGGGCCCGCGAGATGCCGAACTCACGAATAATGCGGTCGATCAGCGACGATCCCTGCTGCGGGCTCGCCGGCATTGTCCCGGTAGAGTTCACGCGATCCATCTCTGCTTCCTCGGCGAGCTGGGTCTTGATCTCCCCCATCGCGGTCAGTCCAAGTGCCGAGCCGATGCCGGTTGGATCTATCGCGTATTCCGACGGAAGCACGACGGTGACGAGAATGGCGGCCGCTGCCGCCGCCGCGATCACGGTCGACCTGATGAGCTGCTTCGACGAAGGAAGGTCGTCGAGAGCGGGTGCCTGTGAATTGAACATGTGGGTTCCTTTCCGTGATTATGCGACGAGGTAGCCGGTGAGCTGATATCCGATCAGCACGAAGCCGGCGGTCATCATGATGACGTTGGCGGTATAGGCGTGGCGCAGGAAACTTGACGTCCTGCGCCAGTAACTCATGGCGATGAGGATGATCGTCAGGGCGATGAGTTGGCCGATCTCGACGCCGACATTGAAGGCGAGCAGATTCGGTATCAGCCCGTCCTCGGCGATGTCGTATTCGAGGATCTTGGTCGCCAGACCGAGGCCATGAAAAAAGCCGAAGATCAAGGTGGCGACTTTGGTGTTCGGCTGGACGTCGAACCATCGCTGGTACGCCCCGAGATTGTCGAGCGCCTTGTAGACGACCGACAGGCCGATGATCGCGTCGATCAGATAGGAGCTGACGTTCCAGCCGTAGTAGACGCCGAGCAGCATCGTCGTCGAGTGGCCGACGGCAAAGAGGCTGACATAGATGCCGATGTGCTTCAGCCTGTAGAGGAAGAAGATTACCCCGAACAGGAACAGCAGGTGGTCGTATCCGGTCACCATATGTTTGGCGCCCAAGTAGATGAACGGGATCAGATTGGTCCCCGATATCTCCTAGATATAGCCCTTGTCGCCTTCTGCGACGGCGTGGGCTGCCGCTGCACCAGCCATCACAAGGAGGGATAGCAACGCAAGCAAAGGTTGGAGGACGGAGAAACCCGGCACGAGCGCGCGGCTTCCGCCTCCGGAAGTGGATTGCTTCATTTGGAAGCTCCGTGAAATCGTTGAAACGGCCGCCTGAGCGGCGTCGGTTAGAACGAGGTCACGGACGCGGCGGCCGCTCTATACCGTAGGGAGGTCGGGACGAAAGAGCGCGCGAATGATCCGAATAAGAAACCGCGGTCAAAGACCGCAGGCTCGATCCGGTCGAGCCGAGCAGGCCGGCCTTCTCGTGGGTATGATCGGCATGGTGATGATCGGGGTCGTGGTTGGCGCTCGCCTCTGGCTCAACGTCGAAGTCGTCGTGCGAGTGTCCGCCGCCCGCATGACTATGGTCGCCGGCCGCGATGACGTTCGACGCCATGTGCAGTCCCGGGTCATGCGATCCCAATGCAACGAACGCATACAGCAAAACGCCGATCGCGGCCACGAAGGCGGCGAGCATGCTCGATCTGTTGTCCTGGCGATGAATCATGCCGCATTTGATAACCTTGTTCGGATCCGCACACAAGAAACCAACTTGACGCATCCCCTCCAGGGGGATAGGTGATCGGCACAATCAATCAGAGGTCTGCAATGTTCGTCAGCATCAGGGAATGGTTCGGCTTCGGCCAAGGCGGTCAATCCCATGGCCACAGTCACGGCTCGCACGGCCACTCGCATGGAGAGGCAGGGGGCCACGGTCACACGCACGGCGTCGTCGATCCCAGCATCGCCTCGTCCGAGCGCGGCATCTGGGCGATCAAGTGGTCGTTCGTCATTCTGGCGATCACCGCGGCTCTGCAGCTTGTCGTCGTGTTCTATTCAGGCAGTGTGGCATTGCTGGCCGACACCATCCACAATATCGGCGATGCCGCCACGGCAATTCCTCTGTGGATCGCCTTCACGCTGGTCAGGCGGAAGCCGTCGAAAACCTTCAATTATGGCCTCGGCCGGGTCGAGGACCTTGCCGGCATGCTGATCGTGCTGATCATTCTCTTCAGCGCCATCGTCGCCGGCTATGAGGCAATCGATCGCCTGCTGAACCCGCAGCCGATCACCCAGCTTCTGGCGGTAGCCGTCGCCGGCGTCATCGGCTTCATCGGCAATGAGGCCGTGGCGGTGTTCCGCATCCGTGTGGGCAGGCAGATGAATAGCGCCGCGCTGATCGCCGACGGCTACCACGCCCGCACCGATGGTCTGACGAGCTTGGCGGTCGTGCTCGGCGCCGTTGGGGTCTGGTTCGGCTTTCCGCTCGCCGATCCGATCATCGGCCTGCTGATCACCATCGCGATCTTCGGCATCGTCTGGCAATCGGCGCGCGCCATCATTACCCGCAGCCTCGACGGCGTCGAGCCGGGGATCACCGACGAGATCCGTCATGCCGCAGAGCATGTCGAGGGCATCGGTGGTCTGACGGACGTCAAGGCGCGCTGGATCGGCCATAAACTCCATGCCGACGTTACGATCTCGGTTAGTGGCGACAAGCCCGTCGCGGATGCCAAGGTCATCGTGGCCACGCTTCGCAATGAGCTCCAGGCACATCTTCCGGCGCTGGGTACGGCGACCATCCAGATCGCCGAGGCCGCCGCCGAAGCGCCCACCAGTCATCGCGGCCACGGGCATCACCACGCACCCGCCGCGTTCACGGTGAGTTCCCGATTGGCGACTGGATTGCTGGAGATTGTCGACACGCCGGAGGGTGAGCGCATGCGGCTCTCCATTTCGAAACACGCTAGGGGACTCGAGGCCGTCGTCGAGATCGCCCGCGATGGTCTCGTCGAGCGGCTGCCGCTGCTCCCTTCGCCGACCGATCATCACGCCTTGATCAGCAACGTCGCTCCGGCCGAGCCGCACGAGTTCGACGCGGTGCTGAAGCTGATGGCAGGCGTCGACGTCGACGACCTTCCGTTTCGAATGGAAGAGCCGGAAGGCCATCATCACTGACTTGTCCCGGAGGCGGTCCCCGGCGTAAGGTCGAGCGCCCTTCTCCTCGGAAGGATCGAGAATATGGACACGATGACCGAACCTCACACTCACGCCACCCATCCGGAGATCGTCAAGCGCCTGAAGCGGGCCGAGGGTCATCTGAAGAGCGTCATCACGATGATCGAGGCAGGCAAGCCGTGTCTCGACATCGCCCAGCAGCTCTCCGCGGTGGAGAAGGCGATCATCAACGCCAAACGGACGCTGATCCAGGATCATCTCGATCACTGCCTCGAAGAGACGGTCGGCGCCCTGCCGCGCGACAAGCGGCAGTCCATCGATGAGTTCAAGACGATCACCAAGTACCTTTGACGGCATGGCCGACCTGCTGGCCTATCTCGGATTGTTCGCCGCGGCGCTCGGGGCGGCGACCATCATGCCGATGCAGTCTGAAGCCGTTCTCGTCGGCCTTCTCCTCTCCGGAAAGTTTTCCACCTTCTGGCTCCTTGCCGTCGCGAGCCTCGGCAACGTGCTCGGCGCGCTGTCGAATTGGCTGCTTGGCCGCGGCATC
Organism: Rhizobium leguminosarum; assembly: GCF_019798305.1. Taxonomy (GTDB): domain Bacteria; phylum Pseudomonadota; class Alphaproteobacteria; order Rhizobiales; family Rhizobiaceae; genus Rhizobium; species Rhizobium leguminosarum_U. Next base: position 126,999 of record NZ_JAAXDD010000015.1, on the reverse strand, counting down.
GAACGCTTCAGGGAAAAGCGATGGTTTCCGATCGGCCCGGCAGCGCTCGACCGTGCGCAAGGCTGGTATCGCCGCTTCGGGAAGTGGTCGCTGCTTGCAAGCTGGCTGCCGATCGTCGGCGATCCGATAACCGTCGTGGCGGGCGTCATGCGCGAACCTCTGCCGACATTCGTCCTGCTGGTGTCCATCGCCAAAGTGGGACGCTATATCGTGCTTGCAGCAGCGACGACGGGGCTTGCGTAATGTTCCAGCAGATTGTCGACGTGCAGCGTGAGATCTACCTCGCCTTCGCCGGCCACATAAAGGAATTTGCTGCGGGCGGCGGCTGGGCGTCGTTCCTCGCCTTCCTGCCGATGGGCATCGTTTTCGGCGCCGTCCATGCAATGACGCCCGGCCACAGCAAGTCCGTGCTCGCCACTTATCTGACGGGATCCTCGATGAAGGCCCACAAGGCGCTGCTGGTATCGATGGCTCTGTCGTTCACCCATGTGAGCATGGCGGTGCTGATTGCACTGCTCGCGCTGCCGCTGGCGTCACATTCCTTCGTCGATGCAGGGTCGGCTCCCGTGCTTCAGGCCGTCAGCCGTGGCTTGCTCGGCCTCATCGGTCTGTGGATGGTATGGAGCGCCCTGTTTCGACGCGCACATACCCATTCAAGCGGCGAAGGTGTTGCCGTCGGCTTCATGGCCGGCTTGATCCCTGTCCGCTGACATTGTTCGTTATGACCTTCGCGATGATCCATCAGGTGATCATCACCGGCCTGCTCTTTGCCCTATCTATGATGCTCGGGGTCTGCGCCACGCTTTCGGCGGTCGCACTCCTCGCCGTGATGTTCCGCGAACAGCTCGCCCGCCTGATGAGCACACGGCCGCGGCTACTGGCGGTGGTTTCGAAATCCATCGAGGCCGCGGCCGGCGTGATCCTCGTGGCCGTCGCTCTTCATGAGATCGTTTTCGCCTGATTTTTGGTGTGGGCTTATGCCGCCAGACCTTGATCGCTGCAGAACATCCTCACGCTGTTCCGCGGCTAATACCCTTCAGAAACATCGGCCCGCCGGTCTCCGGCGGGCATCCAGGAAAGAGCCGCGCCTCGATGCGATGCGGCTTTTTTAGTAAGGTACGCCTCACTGGGCGTGCCCGTGCGCGCACCCTGCAGAATAGATCCTCGAGATGCACTAGTTCGCCGTCGAAGCAAAGCGCTGCGGCATCGGTAAATGGGGACCCGATGACGGTCTGACCTGGATGGATAATCAACAGAACGGACCGTCTAAAAGGGTGACAGCCCTCAGGATACTGAGAAGTCGTCCATGGTTTGAAGAGAGTCGGCCGTCGCGGAGGAGCGACGAAATGTGGGATGCCGTTGGTCGCGGAAATGCCGCGGCGATGAAATGGGCGATATAGGCGATCCAGGGCGAAGGCTTCTCCTGACCTGCGCGAGTGGCGTCAACGGAGAATGTGGCCGGGATTTAAGCGCCGGCAAGAGGAGGAGATGCGACTACCCGTGATGCTGTTGGCCCGCCGCCTGAAAGGCGACGGGCCGACGGGGTCAGACAAGCAGGAAGTCATTGAAGTGAAGTGCTGCGGAATTGTCGAGATCGGCGACATGGACCGCCGCGCCCGCTGCGCTTCCATCCGCGTCATAGGATAGATGGCCGCTGGCCTGATCGTAGATCAGCTTATCGTCAGCCTCGAGCGCCTTCGTTCCCAGAACGAAATTCTCATCCGAAAATCCGGATAGGCTGAGCGCGGCGAAAATCGAATGATCGAGCATCAGCTTGTCGCCCGCCGCGGAGGAAAAATCCCGGATCTTGTCGACGCTGATATTGTCGGGCTTCACATCGAAGACGAAGGTATCGCCTCCGCCGCCGCCGGTCAGAATGTCAGCACCGGTCTTGCCGATCAGCTTGTCATTTCCGAGCCCGCCGTTCAGCTGGTCGGCGCCGGCCGCGCCATCGAGAACGTTGCTGCCGCTATTGCCGGTCAGCGCGTCGTTGTAGCTGGAGCCAGTCAAGTTTTCGATGCTGACGAACTTGTCACCGGTGGCATGCCCGCCCGATGCGGCGCCAGTCGCCAAGTTGACGTTGACGGCGCCGGAGCCCGCATAGCCGGCCGTGTCGTTGTCGGCACCACCATTGATGACGTCCCCGCCGGCGCCGCCGCTAAGCTTGTCCGCGCCGGCCCCGCCATTGAGAACGTTGCTGCCGCCATTGCCGCCGGTCAGCACGTCGTCGTAGCTGGAGCCAGTCAAGTTTTCGATGCTGACGAACTTGTCACCGGTGGCATGTCCGCCCGATGCGGCGCCAGTCGCCAGGTTGACGTTGACCGCGCTGGAGCCGTCATAGCTGGCCGTGTCGTTGCCACTACCGCCGTCGAGCAGGTCTGCGCCGGCGCCGCCCTTCAACACGTCATTGCCGCCGAGACCCTTGTAGGTTTCGTTGCCGCCGTTGGACTGACCGGTGTGTGGCAGGTAGTCGTTACCATCGGTGCCGGTGTATACCGTCGTCGATGTGGTCGGCGTTGTCGGTTGCGTGGTCGGCTCTGTCGGTTGCGTCGGCGTCGTTGGTGTTCCCGACACCGGGGCGGAGCCCGATTCGTAGGCACCCATATCGACAGTTCCAACGACGCGAGCGTCGCCGTCCAGATCGGTCGAGCCGACGCCGTACTTGGCGGTTCCGCTGTCAATCGCCGCCGAGCCGGAGCCGAGGTGGAAGTCGTCGCTCGCTGCCCCCGCGAAATGCGGGTCGATACCGAGCTTGTTGCCGTTCGCCGTGCTCGGCATAGCGTTGCCGCCGTCGGTCTTGACCGAGGCCTGGCCGGCCGTGCCGTTGTAGGTGTTGTTGTTGGCCCAGACGACGTTGGCGTTGGTATAGCCGCCGTACGACGTGTTATCGACCGCGGTGTTGTTCTTGTTCACCGACGGGTCGGCGACGGCGACGTTGTTGACCCAGGTGTTGTTGCTCGACTGCGCGTTGCTGAGTTCGCCGCGCCAAGTGCCGTCGTTCAGCAGGTCCTGATTGTTGTGGTATGCGGTGTTGTTTTTCACCGTGACGGAGTCGCTCCAGGTAACTTGGATGCCTTTGCTGCCGTTCTCATAGACGAGGTTGTTGTCGACCAGGGTCTTAAACGTGTAGTTCGGATGACCGCTCGTCTGCGTGCTCTGGAAATCGTCGATGATGATGCCGTTGCCATCGGTGTGCGCACCCGTCTTCGTGACGTTGTCGTGCGAGATGTTGTTCCGGATGATGTTGCGGAAGCTGCCATCGTCCGGCGCCCCGGTGATATTCCGGTTCTGGTAGAGAGAGATGCCTGAAAACCAGCCGGAACTCGCATTTTTGTAAGTCTCGTTCCCTTCGATCGTGATGAAGTCGGATCCGGCGAAGGCGACGCCGGACGCACCGTTGTCGTGGGAAACGTTATTGGCGATCCTCACATGGTGGACGCCATCACCAACAATGCCGTGCGAATCGCTCCCGTAGACCTCGAAGCCCTCGACCGCCACATAGTTAGCAGTGATGTTTATACCATTTGCGCCGCCCGATGCTGAGTGGATCACCGCTCCACCCGGTACCTCCGACCGCAAGGTAATGTTGCCGGCGGCGGAACCATCCTTGTACATGTTCACCGACTCATTATAGACGCCGGCGCGCACCACAACCTCGTCGCCGGGCTTAAGGTCCGCTGCCATTGCCTCGCCAATCGTGCGAAAGGGAGTGGAGGCACTTCCGTTACCGCCGCCGCTGCTGGTCGTCGCTACGTAGTATGTCGTCATGATCTTGTTCCTCAACCCCAGCGTTCTGGTTTGCTGGTTACTATTTTTAGTTAATTAGGCGTTACGGCGGCGGGTTATAGGACGACATTCTGGAGGGCGCAACCGCAGCGCGACGGTAAGTACTTGAGAAGCATAGCCATCTTGCTGCCACATTATCCGAATCACTTCGATGTTTCGCTTTGAAATATTTGCGGAATCTCGACTCGCCCAAAATGTGGCAGTATTAATATCTAGCGCACCGCGAGTTATTCCTTCTACAACTAGAGCGATATGCATCTACTGAAAACTTTAGGAAAACCAGAGGGGCGTGACCACATTCCTCCCACCTAAGGCGGAATCGACATTTTTTTCTAAATTGGCAATTTCGGGCAGAATTGCCCTAACGAATGTATGGATCGAGACGGAATAAGAGGGAATGACCGGAGCGATTCGACAAACGCCATTCGAACGGAGTTTCGCGTCGACAGGAGCAGCACGGGCTTCTGGAGAGCAGAAGGGACAAGGGCGAGTGCGGAAGTTCTTTGCGATCGAGCGCGAGGGCGTGAAGGAAGCGCTAACGATCGACCTTCCAATCTATCCGAACGGAACCGACGAGGTTGTGGCGGGCGTCGTCGCCGAGCAGCAGATTGAAAACTGAAGCGGCTTGACATGGCGATCCTGCTTTGAGAGCTTTGGATCATGGGGCAGCGATCGCCCCACGAGGCTATGGCCGAAGAATCGCGTCCTTGAACCCGCACAAACGGAGGACGCGCAATGCCGTCATTTCTTCAAATCACACCTGACAAGCTGAATCGGATCGTCGGCCCCCGCGCCCAGACGCTGATAGACGTCCGCTGCCAGCAGGAACTCAAGCTCAGTCGAGGCGTCTTCACCTATCGTCTGTCGTTCGAGTTGCACCCATGAAGAACTTGCCCTCAAGGATTGCGATCGTCTGGCGCGGCGACGGCGACGCCCGGCGCGCGGCGACGCCGGAGAACAACCGCTTCCACTGGATCTTCGAAGAACTCGCGGCATTGGGCCTTGCGCCGGAGCCCGCCGTCTTCGACGAAGAATTCGCCGACGAGGTCCTCGAACAGCTCCTTGCCGTCGACGCCGTGCTTGTCTGGGTGAACCCGCTCGACGCCGGGAAGACGAGAAAGATCCTCGATCCGCTTCTGCGACAGGTGGCGGAAACCGGCCGAATTGTAAGTGCGCATCCGGACGTGATCCTCAAGATGGGCGTCAAGGAAGTGCTCTACGAGACCAGGCATATCGGCTGGGGCGTCGACACACGTCTCTATCGCACCGCCGCGGACTTTCGCCAGGCGTTCGTTCCAACGTTCCTGGCAGCCGGGCCGCGCGTGTTGAAGCAGAACCGCGGCAACGGCGGCCAAGGTATCTGGAAGGTCGAACTCGCTGGAACGCCCGCCGGCGATGCGACCTTGATCAGTGTGCTGGAAGCGAAATCAGGCAGTGTCCCTGAAACCATCGACCTGTCCGACTTCATTTCCCGCTGCGATACCTACTTCACCGAGGATGGCTGCATCGTCGATCAGCCGATTCAGTCCCGTCTGCCCGAGGGCATGATCCGCTGCTACATGTCTGGAGGCAGGGTCGTGGGCTTCGGACAACAGCTGGTCAAGGCGCTGGTGACGCCACCGTCAGGACCGGGTCGGGAACCACTTCAGCCCGGTCCGCGGATCATGCATCCAGCATCCGCAGAACCGTTCCAGACCTTGAGGACAAGAATGGAACGTGAGTGGACGCCGGAAATGATGTCGACGCTTGGGATCGAGGAAGCGTCGTTGCCGATTATCTGGGACGCCGATTTCCTTTACGGGTCACCGGACGCTGCAGGCAACGACACCTACGTTCTCTGCGAGATCAACGTCAGTTCCGTCTTCGCCATTCCTGACGAACCCCTGCGGAGATTGCACGCGCGATGGCGTCGCGGCTAGAGCAATCCAGTAAAAATGCATAGCGGTTTTGCGTCCGGAATTGCGTGAAAACAAAGAGATAGAGTATTTTCGTGATTTGAAGAAAAACGGAAATACTCTAAGCCGGTCCGCAGTGTAACTCTGCCGCCGGCGCATTGATCCCGGGTATCCGCGGCGAAGCCAAACCGAAAGATGGAGGAAGTGTTCCAGACGTAGGACCTCATGCCGGGCTTGGTCAGACGTTGGTCCGAGCCGTAGGATTCGGCTGTCTACTGCGTTGGAAAACGGCTCAGCATCCGATCCTGGACGTTCTCCTCGCCGACGAACATCGCAGCAAGCGAGATGGCTTTCTCGCGGTCTGCGGCGTTGCTTATGTAGCCTTCGAGCAGGACGACAGGACCGAGCATCCTGATCTCGATGGCACTGCTGTCGATATCCGGATCAGCGGAAAGGGCTGCTTCGATTGTCGCGATCGTCGACGCCGAACTATGGCCTTGCGAGCAGCGCTCTTCGTGATTGTAGTTATCGGGGCCGAACTTCATATTCTCCTCCTATCCGCCCCTCCACGGACCTTCACGTTACCTCTCATGACATATGAGCAGCGTGTCCTGACGTCGCCAGCCGGACTTAAGTCCAGCTTTCCCTAGGCACGATCCGGCTTAAATTCTCCTGATCCTTGTTGAAAGGACATCAGGGAGGTTTTAGCGATGTCGCTGAGTTCCAGTCAAAACCTCCCTGATGACGCGTCAAGTTATCGACCACTGTCGAGCGTCCGATGTCCGCAACGGATCCGGAAATGCTCCTCGTCCGATTAGAGGTGGGAGGACTTCGCTCCTCTGACGCTTGTGTTAAGCAGTAAAGACTAGTCGCCTTGGCGCCATCTGATTGCAGCTTCCGTCCGATTGCTGGCGCCAAGCTTGAGCAGTATTTCGGTCATGTGATGCTTGATCGTTTTCTCCTGCAGATTCAGGCGGCGCCCGATATGCTTGTTTGAAAGTCCTTCGGCTACCAATTCTATCACCTCGGTTTCGCGGGGAGTCAGTGAAGCCGGTCTGCCGAAGAGACTTTTTTCGACTATCTTGGCCCGCATGGTCGTCGAGATGAATCTCGAGCCTCCAACGACCGTTCGGATGGCGTCTGCAAGTCCGCGTGATCCGATACCCTTGACAACGTATCCCGCTGCCCCTCGGCGTAGCGCCGCGAGAAGGGGGTCGACTTCCTCCGAGGCGGTCAGCATCAGGACCTTTGTCTCTGGGCTTCGCACCACAATCGCGGAAATCGCTTCGATCCCTCCTCCGGGCATGAACACATCGAGCAGAAGGACGTCTGGCCTTTGGGACACCGCCAGCGTGGCCGCGTCATCGGCACTTGCCCCTTCACCGACAACGACGAAATCCTCCATTTCGGACAGAGTGCGGCTCACCCCTTCTCGAAAAAGAGGGTGGTCGTCCACGATCGCTATCGTAATGGCTGTCAAGCTGCTCCCTCCATTTCCTCGGGCTGAAAAGCCATCGGTCGCCTGTCGACAGGCTATTCGACAGACATGGCAAGACTTTAGAAAACGTCCAGAGAGGCATTGCAGGAGCGACTGAACACTTTTTGTTCGCCCTGTCTGATATCGTGACTTTGCCGCCCGTAGCGGTCCACGAAGCGGCATCACCGCCGCAGTTCACCGGGCATCCTTAAATCTCACGAATGCGCTGTCCAGACGGTGTTGTCGTGGCGGGAGGTGCGAGGAATTGAAGGCATCGGGCACCGCGGTTGCCGTTGGGCGCGCGTCGACTTCGTATCGCGGCCCGCTCAATCGCTGCAGCAGAACCACGCTCCAACATCGCGATAGCCACTTCAGCTCATGCGCTATGAGGCGCTCCGCCAGCCACCGTTCGTTCAATGTTGGTCGGGTTGCTGTTAGCGTTTGCGCCGTTCAAGAAAGGGGCGCTGCGGCGATAGAGCTGCGTGAGGCGGACCGAGTTTCGCGCCATTGCCATTCCGTTCCGGAGTTGCGCCCAGCTTTTGTTGACGATGACGCCCACCGCCAGGCCGCCGGAGATCGCCAGCAAGTGAAAGACTGGAATAGGCAGCGCGCCCGATGCCGGCGTCATCAGCAGTTCCGGTACGAAGCGGTGCAGCAGGTAAGTGGGGAATGCAGAGACTGCGATCAGGGTCATCAGGCGGCCCATGTACGCAGGCAAGCGAATGCGCGGCATATAAAGAAGGGCAATGAGTGCCGCGAAGATCGTCAGATACTTGATCGTCGTTCCGATCCAGACTGTTTCCCAGAAGGCGAGATAGCCGAGCACCGCCGCAGCAACCGCCGCCAGAATGATCCGTTGCACCGGCTTGCCGGCCATGCCGGCACACCAGCCGAAGATGCCGAGGTGAAGACCCCAATAGATCGTGAAAATCTGCCGCTGGCCTATCTCGATGAGCAGCGGCAGAGAAAAACGCGCCGGATTGCCAGTCCCAGTAAGACGAGCGAGAAGGCAAAGGGTTGCGCCCGCGCGAGCCTGCGCACAGCAGGCACTGCGAAAATCAGCGAGAACACCAGCAGCGTCTGCGCATAGGCTTCGATGAACCAGTAGAGAAAGGGAACCATCTCGTGACGCGCCGGCTCCGCATAGCCGAAATTGCCGGTGAGGGTGATCGAGGCCCAGGGAACCGCCCGCCAGACCAGCGCGTAAGCGACGACAATGAGGAAGTAGGGAATGAGAACGTTGATCGCCGGCCGCAGCGCGTGTCGAAAGTTGCCGGTGAGGAAATGGCCTGATTGGAAGCGGGCCAGGCTGAAGCCGACGAGAAGCAGCATCACTCCCGATCCACCGGGAATTGGCCACAGCATCTCGTGATGCACCACGACGAGCAGGATGGCGATCGTCCGCAGAACCAGATCGGTTGGCAGCGCCCTGATCTCTGCGATACGGCTTGAGGGTGTGACTTGCGGCCACATGTCAAACTCCGCGATCGGCCTGTGCTCCCAGCCTTCCGGCAGTGCGACGCCAAGGCAGTCGAGTTCCATCGTCAATTGCAGGAAGCGAAGGGAATCGCCGCCGAGCGAGACAAAGCTGTCGTTGCGGTTCACCGCATGTGGGTAGAACACGCGCGCATAGGCATCCAGCGTGCTGACGGCTGCTGCGTGGCTTTTCTTGCGTGTTTCCAGCATCTCCTCGGTGAGGCGGGCATAGTCGATTTTGCCGGAGGCAAGTCTGGGAAGGTCCCTTCGCTCGAGGACGGAAACCAGATTCGCGGGCAGATGGCTCGCCTCGACGAGGATCCGCCGCACCCGTTCAGCCACACGCGCATCGGTCACATGAGCCTGCAGACCTTCATCGTCACCCACGAGTGCGGCGGCAATCCCCTCCTCAGCTAAAACCTGCTCCATGATATCGAAGCCTATCCTGAGCCCCGCGACTTTCGCGAAGCGGCTCTTGCGTCCAACGATTCGGAAAAAACCCGGTTCGTCGCGCATGGCGATGTCGCCAGTGTGCAGTGCCGTGACCTCGGCGCCTCGAGCGAGATCTGAGCGATCCGTGCCATAGCCCATCATTACGTTTGGGCCGGTGTAGACGAGTTCTCCTGCGACACCCGATCGGTCGAGCGGATGTCCTTCATCATCGACGAGGCTCAAGCTGCCGCCGGGAATGGCAACGCCGATCCGCTCTTCATTGTCCGACAGGCTTTCCGGCGGCACAAAGGCAATGCGGGCCGATGCCTCGGTTTGGCCGTACATGACGAAGAAGCGGCCGCCCCTGACGCGCATGTGGTCTCGGTAGAGTCGAATAAGCTCGGGTGTCAGCCGTCCGCCGGCCACCGTCATGAAACGCAGCGCCTTGAGCTCATTTGTCCGGAAACGCGTCTTTTCCATCAGTTCATAGGAATAAGGCACGCCCGAAAGATTGGTGCAGCCGCTTTCGCCGATGATCTTCACGAAATCGTCGCTGACTACCGAGACGCCTGGAATGAAGATGCTGCCACCGGCAACAAGGTGGGAATGGACGACAGAGAGACCGTAGGAATAGTGAAGCGGCAGGATCAAGGCAGCTCTGTCGGCAGACGAGAGTTCGAGGTAGCACGCGATCGAACGGGCATTGGCGTCGAGATTGGCGTAGGAAAGGCGAACTGCTTTTGCAGCGCCCGAACTGCCGGAGGTCATGAGCAGGAGCGCGAGATCGGCATGAAGCGGCTCGGTGCCATCTCCAGACCGGACTTCCTCGACGAGGCGCCAGCGGCCGTCGATTGACCGCAAGGTGAAATCGGGCTGAAATGCTGAAAGAAAATCTCGCCGCAGCCTGTCGTCGCAGGGTGGCAGCATGGCCACCGCATGACCCGCACGCAACGCGCCGAGATATGCGACGATCACATGTTCCGAGACTTCCGCCGAAATCGCAATAAGCCGCTTTTCCGCCCGTCCCAGCCGCTCGGCAAAACGCAGCGTTCGGGCGTTGAGTTCGGCGTAGGAGAGCGTCCGTCCATCGGCGAAGACAAGTGCGGCGCGATCATCGGCGCGAGCGATTTCGGAAAAGAGGTCGACAGGGGTCATGATCGCGCTTCGGATTGGCAGAAAATTGCCCGAAGCGCGCACAATCCTTGAGTATGTTAGTCAACTAATAACGGAATAGCGATCGCTCTCGGGTCCAATGGGCCTTCTCCAAACATGGCAAGCACGACAATCGGCAGGAAGTCGCGGCGGCCCACCATGATGATAGGGGGTCGGGCTGACGCTCGCGCCGACAGGAGTAGCGCGGGCTTCAGTTGAGCCTGTCTGATATCGATGATTTTGCGCTCCGTGAGGGCTTCTGACGCGGGCGGCGCTGCTTCGGGTCGACCACTTGTCTTTGTGACAAGTCACGAATTCAGGCGACCTGCTCTACCGCCAACTTGCCTGCTATCGGCACGCGAACAGCGAGTGTCGAAAGAAATATCTGTTTCCTTTCAAGAAAAGGAACGGCCACGGCTGCCCCAAGGTCCAATATCGCAGCGGACCGCCATCAGGTAGGCTGCGCGCTGTGAGTTTCCTTTCGCAAACAAAAGGGACCTCACGCTTGGGCGGCGCCGTTCCCAATTGAAGGGCGTCCAATACTGAAATTGCTCCAGTTGTTTCGATAGAATTCAGAGTGAATACGCGACTGCGGCGCTCGTTGAATTTTGCTGCCGTGCGTTCGGATGGTTCATCGTTCGGCCGGAAATCACAACGGAGGAGTCACATGTATCGCAAGATCATCTACGGCATCGGAGCACTGGCTGCTTCGGCTGTTCTCTGGGGCGCGCTTGTCCCGGCGCAGGCACAAGAAGCGCAAAAGCCCAACATCGTCGTCGTCATGGGCGACGACATTGGCATGTGGAACATCGGTGCATATCACCGCGGCTTGATGGCCGGCCGTACGCCGAACCTCGACAAGATCGCCGCCGAGGGCATGCTGTTCTCCGACTATTACGCCGAGGCGAGTTGCACGGCGGGCCGGGCGAATTTCATCACAGGTGAGCTTCCGATCCGTACCGGCATGACCACCGTCGGACAGGCAGGTGCCAAGACCGGCCTACCGGCGGAAGCCGTGACGTTGGCGACTGCCCTCAAGGACATGGGTTATACCACCGGCCAGTTCGGCAAGAACCATCTTGGCGACCTCAACGAGTTCCTGCCGACGGTTCACGGGTTCGACGAGTTCTTCGGATATCTCTATCACCTCGACGCAATGGAAGATCCCGCGCATCCCAACTACCCGCAGGACTTGCTGGACAAAGTCGGGCCGCGCAACATGGTCCATAGCTGGGCAACGACAACAGACGATGCGACCGTAGACGGGCGCTGGGGGAAGGTCGGCAAGCAGAGAATCGAAGACGCCGGCACGCTCTATCCGAAGCGGATGGAAACGGTGGACGACGAGATCCGCGACCAAGCCTTGAAGTTCGTGGAGAAGGCCAAGGCGGAGAACAAGCCTTTCTTCCTGTGGCTCAATCCCACCCGCATGCACGTCATCACTCATCTTTCGCCGAAGTATGAGGCGCTGCGGACTGCGCAGAATGGCTGGTCGCTCCAGGAAGCCGGCATGGCTCAACTCGACGACGACGTCGGCCTGGTGATGCAGAAACTCAAGGATCTAGGCGTCGACGACAACACCATCGTCCTGTTCACCACCGACAACGGCACGGAGACATTCACGTGGCCGGACGGCGGCAACACCCCCTTTCGGGGGCAGAAGGGTACGATCTACGAGGGCGGCTTCCGCGTGCCGGCGTTCATTCGTTGGCCCGGCCAGATTCCTGCCGGAACTGTGGAGAATGGCCTGATCTCCGGACTGGACTGGCTGCCGACTTTCGTGGCCGCTGCCGGAAATCCGAACATCACGGACGAACTGTTGAAGGGAAAGCAGATCGGAGACCGGACCTATAAGAACCATCTCGATGGCTACAACCAGTTAGATCTGCTCACTGGCAAGGGCCCGTCGAAGCGCCACGAGATCTTCTATTTTGGCGAAAGCACGCTGGGCGCGGTGCGTATCGATGACTACAAGTATCGCTTTATCGAGCAGCCGAATGGCTGGCTCGGAGCCAAGGAGCACGTCGACGCGCCCTCAATCACGAACCTGCGCCTCGATCCCTTCGAACGCCTGGGCACGCCCGCAAACGGAACGCTGGACGGCGCACAGGGGTATTTCAACGAATGGTTCATGTTCGAATTCTGGCGCTTCGTGTTTGTCCAGCAGGAAGTCGGGAAGCTGGCGGAAACCGCCATCGAATTCCCGCCGATGCAGAAAGGCGCAAGCTTCAACCTCGACGCCGTCAAGGCGCAAATCGAGGCGGCTAGAGCCGCAATGGCGAAGTAGCCGAAGCTATGTTGCGGGCGGCTTGCAACGGCCGCCCTCTGGCCTCCACGAAACCACCGCTGGGATGCCGGCTCAAATGTCTGCTTTTCGCGTCCGGCTGCGGAGACGGGGCTTGTGATTTATAGCCGCCGGAGCGAACCCGTTCGCCAGGGGCTCAAGGATTGAACTCAGCTTGGCATCCACCTCTATCAGCCGCATCAGGTGACGTCGAAATTGCGTGGTCTCGTCCGGTCGTTCGACGGCGGAAGGGGCAATTTGCGGGTCGAATTTCGGCCTGTTCATTCGCAGTGGATCTTGACCGTTTGCTGTATGGCCACGAGACGAAAGCGATTGTTGCCCCTCTAGGCGCCGAGGTTGGGCGCTGCGTGTGGCCGACGCGACGTCGTAGGCATGGAAATCGGCACCTGCGAAACTGGGCCGATCTGGACGGAGTTCCTACGCAAGCTTAAAGGACCCTTCAGCAGCGTTCTCATCTGTGCAGCTGCGCGAAATCCGACGTTCACGTCAGCTTCGATATGTATTGGAGCATGGGCTCGTTCTTGCCGATCGACGCGGGAAAGAACCGTCAGCGCACTTCATTTGGCAGGGGCTGCTCGCCGACATTAAGTGGCAGCAATATCTCGGCGATCAGATTCCGAATCCAACGATGGCCGGGGTTCCCTGTCGAGCGCTTGTGCCACACGCCGACGATGAGGGCCGGCGGAAGCGGCATGGGAGCGTTATAGAGGGAGAGCCCGAAAAGATCCGCCAAGCGCTCTGCCAATTGTCGAGGGACGAGTGCGATGTGATCACTCTCGCTCACAGCTCGGCAGACGCCGAAGAAAACAGGAACCGTCATGACCACCTTCCGAGTTCGTCCAATCTTGGCCAGTGCCGCATCACCCATGGCTTTTGTTTTTCCTTCAGGCGAGAAGAGGATGTGCCCGAGATCGCAAAAAAGATCGATCGGCAAGGTTGCGCCAGATTTTATTCCGGCCGCTTCGATTGCTGCGTTTCCTTTTCGGGCGATAGTTGTGAAGGACGACCGGAATTGCGCACGTCGGTCGATCCAGTCTGGAAATTCTGCATCAGGAATGAGAGCCATGTCGGCTTCATACCGCTCAAGAGAGTCGATGTAGCTGTTTGGGACGAGGTCGACCAATTGCACCCGAATACCCGGAGCACGTTCGTGAATCTCACGCGCCAGCCGCGGCATCAGCATCTCCGCAAAGAAATCGCTTCCTGCAAGCTTGAAAGTGAGGCTGGCGCTACCGGGATCAAAAGAGGTGCCACTGAACAGCGCCTCCATCCTGTCGAGCGTCTCACGAAGAGGCATGGCTAAACCTCTTGCATAGTCCGTCGGGCGCAAACCTTGGCCATGACGGACGAACAGCTGATCATCGAGCGCATGACGCAGTCTTGAAAGTGCGCCGGAAACCGCTGACTGAGACATTCCCAGTTTCTCACCGGCCTTCACGGTCGACCCTTCCCGCAACAAGGCGTCGAGCACACGTACAAGATTGAGATCAAAGGTCGCGAAATTCATTTCACCGATAGTTTCTATATGATCAAACGATTTTCTTAATAATGGATAGAATGGTAAAAACCACAACACGAAAGCGCTTTCGTTTCATCCCAACCAAGGAGGAAACGATGATTGATCTACTGGAATGCCCCGATACCATTGAATGGCTCGGTGTTTCTTACCGGCCTATTCTAACGAATGCAGCAACTGGCGGAGCGATGTCCATCGTCGACAGCCTGTCTCCCGTCGGAAGCGGGCCGCCGCGACACATCCATGAAAGAGAGGACGAGACCTTTGTCCTTCTTTCCGGCTTGTGCGAGTTCTGGGTGGAAGGCGACAGGTTCACGAAGAAGGCCGGCGAAACTGTCTTCGTGCCACGCGGAATGGAGCATACCTTCCGGGTTATCGGTGGCATGCCTTCGCGCCATCTGGTGATCCTGACGCCGGGGGGATTCGAAGATTTTTTTGCCGATATGGCGGCAGGCAAGTTTCAGATTCCGCAGGATATGGATCGCATCGCAGAATCTGCCGGCAGGCACCACCTTCGTTTCACTGGGCCGCCGCTTGGCAACGACTAGCCATTACAGCCAGATGGACAGAGATGTGTTCCTGGCTTGTCGAAATTCCCTAAATGCATACTTCTCGGTAGCGTCGGTTGCGCTTTTCGTTGCGTATTTTGGAAGCGGAGCATTTGCGGCCAGCGAACGCCTGACAACTACCAGAGCGCTTTGGCCTATTTGCAGGTGATTGGACGACATGTTGCCCGGATACTGCCTGTATCCAACCAGGCGTTCAGGGATGACTTCGACATGATAGCGCGCGGCCAGCTTGAACTCGAAATCGAGGTCTTCGCAGCCGCCAATTCCTGCTGCTGCATATCAGCTGTCAAATCCGCCAATCTCGAGCGCGACATCTCGACCGGCGGAGTGGGCTGGTTGCACGTTGCTCGCCCCGGATCAAAAAAACGAGCCCCGCCGAAACGGGGCAATCTGGAAGGGACGGATCGTACAGGAAGGAAGGGATGGCGGACGGCCCCGGGATTGGGGCCACCTGTACGATCCTTATGGCCAAACAGCGATTGGTCGAAAAGGTTCCTGTGCGCTTCCGCACCGATGCTTGGGTTAATCTGTACTTGCGCAACGCTGAGTTCAGAGAAGAAAAACCCCGCTGGAGCGGGGATCAGGAAAGGGGATGTCTTCTGGGACGGCGAATTAATTGCGCTGCACAAACTATTTCGAACATAAATCATGAGTTTTCAATAAAACAATAACCTATGAACTAACTTTTTAAGAAATCTGCCGAAAACTATCAAACTATCACGAGACTTGGCTTTTCCGGCAAAGCGAGTTTTAGCTAATTACAAGAGATGACTTGCAGTTCAAATATCTCGGATAGAAACTGTGCTTGACGGAAGTGGGGGAAATCGGCCAATGCACAGGACTATACTGACTGGACTATCTATGATGTTTCTCGGAACCCAAGCTATTGCTGCTACCGCGATGATAGGAAAGGAGCTTCAGGCCCTGCTTTCAGACGGCAAAGTGATTGCGCTGGGCGGCCCAGAAGAGGGCTACAGTGGGGAGCTTTCTGTGCTCAAGGACGGCACCGCACATGGTCAGGTTAAACTCGATTCCGGAGAGGTAATCTCTATTGACGGCGTGTGGCACATTTCTGGCAGCACGTTATGCCGTACCTGGAAGGGGGGGAGGGACGCGGGCAAGGCGGTATGTGCGACCTGGAATAAAACGGGCCCGAAATCTGTTAGCATGTTGAACGGAAAAGAGAATTTTGGCAGAAATTCTTGGAAATAGCCTCGATGCCGTGATCGATTTGCAAGCCGGGCGCGGGCGCTGCAAGCATCGGTGAAGCAGGTGAGCTGTCGTCCTCTTTCAATTGGAGGATCCGCAACATCGGTCAAGAGGACCGTCTCCTGCTAAGCCGGGGCGGCCGCCCGGCTTAGCAGGAGACAGCGGTTTTCGGGGTGAAAACCAGCCGAGCGACCGGCTCTCAAACCGCCTGAGGGTTCGGCGGTTCCGCTGCTCACCCGAAAGGACTACACCTTCACGAAGCACGAAGCGTCGGCCTTGGGCGTCGATCGCCGATACCGGGATGTCGTCGTCGACCGAGAGACGGAGGAGGTGTTCCAGACGTTGGACGTCACGCCGGGGCCGAACCTCATAATCTCCTCCTGTTCCGGCCCTATCAGCGCGGCTTGCCTTGCGATGCGGCGATCAATCCCGCATTGATCCCGGATACGAACTCGTGTATAAGTTTTGAGGTACGTACATCAGATCCATGGCTTGCGGGCGAAGACGAGTGTTGCGAGTTCCGGACCTGCAGTTCGGCCATGCGATGAGAGGGGTTTCGGGAGGGGAACATGACGACCTTACAACTCAATCCAGATTTTGCCATCGCCGATGAGCAGTCGCTTCGGGCGCTGTTCGAGCCGACCCACGCTCTGGCAATCGTGAAGTGTCAGAATTCTCTTGGCGAGCACGCGCAGGAATTCATTCGGCGCTCGCCGTTCTTCTGCATCGGCACGCAGAGTTCGGAGGGAAAGGCCGACGTCAGTCCTCGCGGCGACCCTCCGGGGTTCGTCAAGGTTCTTGACGAGCGCACGCTGGCGATCCCGGATCGACCTGGCAACAATCGTCTTGATACCCTAAGCAACATCATCGCCAACCCGAACGTCGGGCTGTTGTTTCTTATCCCCGGTTTCGACGACACATTGCGCGTCAACGGGCGGGCAAGTCTGACCAATGATCCTCAACTGTTGGCGAGCATGAGCGTTGCCGATCGTCTCCCAAAACTCGCTATCATCGTCAAGGTCAGCGAAGTTTTCATGCATTGCGCCAAGGCGTTCAGACGGTCCCGCTTGTGGAGCCCGGATCATTTCCAGGACCGCACCGAGATGCCCTCGCTCATGAAGATCATTCTGGATGAGACGACAGGGGCGCCGAAGGACGGGGATGAAATGCGAAAGATGGACGAAGACCTGGAACAAGCCTACCGAAGGACACTTTACTAAAGCATGATGCCCGCAGAAGCGGGCGGTGGCGACGCTCCAAACAGGCCGGCGACTCATTGCGGATCAGAACGGCGCTACCCGTCCTTTCCGACGGTCGTGACTTTTCGCAGAGGTCTTAGATCGCGGTCTGCATGAGATAAGGAGATTTCTCGACGGGAACCCGCGCGACGATCTTCATCAGCAGCGTGGGAGCGACATCAGCAACAGAGCTCACTCGCCCGTCTTTGTAGAGCACCCGCAAGACGCAGGTCTCGCTATCATATTCAAGTTCGGCGATCGTCTTTGAATGGACCAGAAATTGCATCTTCAGCTGCCTCCTGCACTGCAGCATGACCAATGAAAATGACCGACCGCCGCTCATCCTCGAGGACAATACTTGATCGGCACGAAAACTCTTTGCCATTTCGGCGGCCGGCGCTGTCCGAAACGCGATCCAGAAGACATGCGTCCCAACCAAATCGTGCCGGCGAAGCCGTGAAGAAACCTAGTAAAATCCACCGTCGAAATCGCGTGAAATCAGCGTGACACACGCTCCGCGACTATATGTGACGTGGGACCACCAGAATAAGATGTGCGTAGCGCCTGCCGCAACGAGTCCGAACGCAGGTGCACCGCGGTCGTCGGCTGAAGGTGAATATCAGGGCAGGGTCGCGATCGCTTGACTCCCGCACGCGACCCCTACGATCATCTGCCGATGATCGTTCCGCGCATTCATACTCGCCTCTCGCTGGCCAGGGATCTCGACAGTCTCGGCATTCGCGCCGGCGACATGGTCATGGTCCACGCCGCGATGAAGCGGGTGGGGCGGCTGCTCAACGGGCCTGATGTACTGATCGAAGCGCTTCGCGATGCCGTGTGGCCTGCCGGCACCATCGTCGCCTATACCGACTGGAACGGTGACTATGATGCGTTGCTGGATGAAAATGGCTGCGTCCCGCCGGAATGGCGCGCCCATATCGCGCCGTTCGATCCGGCTGTTTCCCGTGCTGCCCGCGATAATGGCGTGCTCGCCGAATTCATTCGAACGACCTCAGGGGCAAGACGCAGCGGCAATCCGGGCGCATCGGTCGCGGCGATCGGCGCGCGCGCGGATTGGCTCACCGCCGACCACCCGCCTGATTACGGCTACGGAGAGACATCGCCGCTCGGCAGGCTGGTGGCGGCAGGCGGCAAGGTTCTAATGGCCGGAGCTCCGCTCGACAACATGACGCTGCTCCACCATGCAGAACACCTGGCGCGAATTCCGAACAAGCGCCTCCGCCGCTACGAGGCGCCCTTTGCCACATCGGCCGGCGTGGTGTGGCGGATGCTGGAAGAGTTCGACACAAGCGACCCGGTCGTGCTGGGCCTTGACGACGATTATTTCGGCCGGATCGTGCGGGCGTTTCTGGCCAGCGGGCAGGGTGCGCAAGGCCTGGTCGGAGACGGATCGGTGCTGGTCGACGCGGCCGCGATCTGCAGCTTCGCTGTCGCATGGCTGGAGCATCATGTTCGCTCGAAGGCTGAGCGGCTAAGCTGCTAAGCCGCGCGTCAAAGGGTGCGTCAGAACAGGCGGTCGACACATTGTTCGGTCTCCCAGGTCTTGAGGAAAATCGCCTGGCTTGCAATCCAACCGACAGTCTCGCTTTCCCATTCCTGTGCCCTGCGTATTTGCCCATCATCCGGATGTGGCGGACGATGCGAACCGACGGGCGGCGTCGATGTCGTCTGGCGTTCAGGGGTTGACCCAGCGGGAGGAGGTCTGCGCGCCCAGATGATCGTAGGCAAAGACTGCGCGTCGGTTCTCGGCGTGGCGCAGCTGGAACCAGTCCAGCGTCTCGGCCCGGAATATCAGCACCCCGAAGAAGGCCTGTCCATCGGCGTCTGTGACGGCCGCCTCGCTTGCCGGCCGCTCGCCGATTTCGTCGCCCGGCGGCCCGCCCATGTAGGTGCTACGCGTCGACAGCGGCAGCAAGCTCCAGGCTTCGGCCGCGCGTTCGCTTGCCGGTCCATGGAGTTCGGCCGATCCCTGAAGGCGAAGCTGCACTTTCGGCTGCGGGCCAAAGCCGAGGATGGTGACCCGAGGATCGGCCGATATTTCCTGCCATTTAGGGCTTCTGACATCCGTATGGATTTCCAGGAGGCGTCGCGCCACATCGACACGCCGCAGCACCACCATGCGGGCTTGCGGCCGGCCGTAGGAATCGACCGAACAGAGGTTCAGGTAGCGGAAGGCCGACTGCGGGTCGGCGGCAGCAGCTTCCAGCTCGGCCCAGGCCGATGCATCGACCTCGGCGAGATTCACTCTGTCGCCTCCGCGTTCTTTATCTCGCCGGCCTTGACGTTCCAGTTGAAGCATATCGCTGTTTTCCTTGGGCGTTGAAAGCGATCCTGTCAGACGGACCGGGTAAGGCCGCCGTCGATCCTGAGGCTCTGGCCGGTGATATAGCCTGCCCCTTCGGAAACCAGGAAGGAAATCGTCGCCGCCACTTCGGCGCTGGTGCCGTAGCGCTTCATCGGCACGCTGTCGCGGCGCTCCTCCGTCGGCGGCAGGCTGTCGATCCAGCCTGGCAGCACGTTGTTGATGCGGATGCCGTCGCCCGCATAGGTATCGGCGTAAATCTTGGTGTAGGCGGCAAGCCCGGCGCGGAAGACGGCCGAGGTCGGGAACATCGCCGACGGTTCGGACACCCAGGCGGTGGAGATATTGACGATCGCGCCAGACTTCTGCCCCTGCATGACCGGCGTGACCAGCCGAACCGAACGGATGACGTTCATTAGATAGACGTCGAGGCCGGTATGCCACTGTTCGTCGGTGACCTCGGTGATCGGCGCACGCGGACCGTGACCGGCGCTGTTGACGAGAGCGTCGATCCGACCCCACTTTTCCATGCATGCGTCCACCAGGCGCTTCAGGTCGTCGTTGGATTGGTTCGAGCCGGTGACGCCGATGCCACCGAGTTCTTTCGCAAGCGCCTCGCCCTTGCCCGACGAGGATAGGATGGCGATCTTGAAGCCATCGGCCGCCAGCCGCCTCGCGGCTTCCGCACCCATGCCGCTGCCGCCGGCCGTAATGATTGCTACCTTTTCTACTGCCATCGCCGCTCTCCCTACTCGGTTTGCACCCATTGCCGGGCATTGATCCCTGGGATACCATGGGTCCCAAGCGGGAACGAACCAGTTTTCCTGAAATGTCCCAGTAGAAAAACTATCGAATGTCCATGCTGATCGGCAATCTTCCCTCTCTTAACGGCCTCAAGGCCTTCGACGTGGCGGCGCGTCATCTGAACTTCCGGCTCGCGGCCGAAGAGCTCGGCGTCACCCAGGGAGCCGTCGCCCAGCACGTGCGCGGGCTTGAGGCGGAACTCGGGGTGACATTGTTCGAGCGCCTGCCGAAGTCATTGGCGCTGACGGGCGAGGGGCGAAGCTACATCGCCGATGTCAGGCGCGCCTTCGAACTGCTCGCAAACGCGACGGCGAACCTGAAGCCTCAGCCGGTCAAACTGGTGGTCAGCACGACACCGACCTTCGCCTCGAGATGGCTGATCCCGCGTCTTCCTGATTTCACCTCGAGGCATCCCGATCTCGATCTCCACATCCTGGCGACGGACCGCATTTCCAGCTTCCAGGTCGACGGCGTCGATCTCGCCGTCCGCTATGGCAGCCCTCCCTTCGGTCCCGGCCTCGCCGCCGAACTGCTGTTCGAGCAGGAGATCATTGCCATCTGCAATCCGAGCCTCATCGGCGAGGGAGCCGAGCCTCAGAACGCGGAGGAGCTCTCGCGCTACACGCTGCTTCACGATGCCCATAATTCCTGGCCGGAATATATCGATCGCTTCCTCGGCGGCGGTGATCCCACGCTGTTTCGGGGCATCAGCTTCTCGCAAACATCGCACGCGATCGAAGCTGCCATCGCCGGACAGGGCATTGCTGTGACGACCCGCGCCTTCGTCTCGACCGAGATCGAGGCGGGCAGGCTGAGGCAGGTCTTCGACGGCGCCCTCAAAACGCGGTCGCACTTCTATCTGGTGAAGCCACGATATCGGAAGTCCGAAGCGGTCGAAAAGCTTCAGGACTGGCTGCGCTCGCAGGTCCAAGCCTAAAGGTCGGACAGCCATCGCTCAAGGAATGGACGAACTGCGGCAGGTTTGCGCCAGGAGCGGTCATCGCATTCGGGAGCCTTGTGCGGAACGAAGACGGCAGGCAAGGTCGTTAACGTGTCCGAAAGTCAGTCGAGGAGTATCCAGCAGGTGCGCGTACCCTTTTTTCAAGTCGATGCGTTTACCCATCAACGCTTTGCGGGAAACCCCGCTGCGGTGATGGTTCTTCCGAGTTTCCCCGACGATGCGACGATGCAGGCGATTGCTGCAGAAAACAACTTGGCCGAAACCGCATTCCTGGTTTTGCAATTGGGTCAGTATCACCTGCGCTGGTTTACGCCGACGGTCGAGGTCCCACTGTGTGGCCACGCGACACTTGCCACGGCGGCGGTAATCATGGAACGTCTGGCCCTTGGCCTCGACGAGGTGGTCTTCCAAACGGCGAGCGGCCCCCTTCCCGTGACACGATCGAGCGATGGCTATGTGATGGATTTTCCTTCCCGGCCATCGGACAATGTGCCCCCTCCGCATGGAATTGCTAAAGCGTTGGGCGTGGCTCCCATGGAGGTCCACGTCAACCAATACAATTATCTTGCAGTTCTCGATTATGCCAAAACAGTCCGCGACCTCGCGCCAGACTTCGTGGCCATAGCGGGCCTTGACCGCCCAGGTATAATTGTTACGGCCCCGGGTGACGACGGATATGATTTCGTTAGCCGTTACTTTGCGCCCGCCAAAGGCATTCCTGAAGACCCCGTCACGGGCGCAGCCCACTGCATGCTGGCACCATATTGGGCCGCTAGGCTCAAGAAGACGACCTTTCATGCTTATCAGGCTTCCCGTCGCGGCGGTGAGATCGATTGCCAACTCGTCGGGGACCGGGTTAGCCTTGTAGGTCATTGTGTCTTCTACCTGGAAGGCCAAGCCGAGATATGAGGAACATTGGATAAAGCGGACGCGACTCATTTTGGCCCCTTTGGGCCGAGTGCAGCCGTTGCGAGCTTCTGCTTCGCGCCACAAGCGATCATTGCCCCAGGACGAGTTTTGCTTCGACTGGCCAAACTGATCATTTTGAAGTTGGACGGCATCTATGGTTTCTCTGAAAGGTGCTGGGGTGCGATTGAGACCCGCTTCGCCTGATGATGCCGAGGCTCGGTTTTCGTTGGGAACGGACGCCGACATTTTGAGAATGTTCGGAGTGAGCCAGTCAGGCGAAGGTCGAAGGGATCGCCGACTGCGCCGACGCACCGCCCGCTGTGCTGTCCTTCTCCGCTCCTGAGCCGAATAGATCAGGGTCGTAGTCGGTTCGGCCAGCGTCTGACCCGTCGTTTGACCAGGAGCCGGGGAGGGCAGCAGCCACAAGGCAGCCCTGCCGTCCTTTCCATCGCCATACCCGCTCGCACGAGTCCAGTCGCCGATTTCTTGGGTAGCTGACTGATGGGTTTGTGGATCAGGCGGCACGCTCCAGTGCAGCCCGGATCTGTGCTTCGGTGGAGGCGATCGCAGCCTTGGCTGCGTCCGGGCTTACGAGAGTTCCTTCCACGCGAACCACTTCGATATCCGTCAGTCCGATAAAACCGAGAAGATGGGCGAGATAGTTGGTCTGGAAGTCGAACGGGGCATTCTTGCCTTCCGAAAAGACGCCGCCAGTTGCCGTCACGAGATAGACTTTCTTGGCTGGCAGCAATCCCATCACACCGGTTGCGTCATAGCGAAAGGTGACGCCAGGGCAGGTGATGTAGTCAAACCAAGCCTTGAGCTGCGTCGGCGGGCCGAAGTTGATCATGCCCGAGCCAATGACAATCACGTCCGCAGCCTGAACCTCATCAACGAGGCTTTGAGCGAGATTGACGGCTTCGATCTGTTCGGGTGTACGTGTCTCGGGCGGCGCAACGCGGCCGTCGATATAGGCTGCTGCGATATGCGGCAGAGGTGCCGCCCCAAGATCACGTTCGACAATTGTGCCGGCAGAACGGGCTTTGAGGCTTTCAGCGATGTCACGCGCAAATCGGGTGGAAAGGCTCTGAGGACCGCGTGGGCTGGAGGTAACGAGGAGGATGTTGGTCATTGGTGGCTCCTGGGAGAATAGAGTAGTATCAAATTGTGACCAACGCTATTAAGATAACTATTTGACTGTTCGCAAGAAGGCACATTCATGACACTCAGTGACATAGAGTTTCCTACCCCAAGCGAAGACGCCGACTGCCGTCCGTTCGAGAGATCCTTGATCGCATTGCCGATAAGTGGAGTCTTTACATCTTCGTGGCCCTGAAGGATGGGCCGGTCCGCTTCAATGCATTGCGACGGCAGATCAACGGCATCTCGCAGCGGATGCTCACGATTACGCTTCGTCAATTGGAACGCGACGGTTTGATCAGTCGAACTCTCTTTCCGACGATCCCTCCGCGCGTGGATTACGAGCTGACCGAAGTCGGCAGGTCGCTTCTCGCCCCAGTCATGGCCTTGATGACCTGGGCAGATTCAAATCGGCATGTAATCGAGGAAGCGCGCCGGCAATATGACCACTAGATGTGAGCTTTCAGGAGGTTGTCCATTCGGGGACTGGCTGCGCTCGCAGGTGCTGGCCTGACGGTCTTCTCTTGCGACACTCCTCATCAGCGGGACCCTAAACCGCCTTGGCAATCCAGCCTTATCTTGGTGAATTCGATTGTCTCCGTTAGGGATAGCGATACATCGGGATTGTGGCATCCCTGCTCGGCGTGGCGGGCGGAGAGCTGTTGATCCCGACGCTGTCCTGCTTTTCGGGGCGGATATCAAACTGGCCGGAACCCACGATGCTGGCCGGGTTCACCCGCTACAGCCGCGATCAGAGCTTTTCGGTCCTTGGCCGCAACAAGACCTTCCTGCTGGTCATGGCGGGGGGCTCCATCGTCGGCACCTTTGTCGGCGGCTTTGTTGCTTGGCATAGTGCCAAACGCCTTCCTCCTCAGCGGTAAAGGTTTGGCGACACAGCGAACTTAATGACAAGCGCGAAAATAATGACTCTTTTCAGCTCGTTCGAACGTCCTTGTAGCGACTGCCTTTGCGCGGTTTGGATCGAATGAGGAAAAGAACATGGATTTGGATGGAAAACGCATCGTTGTCGTCGGTGGTAGCCGCGGGTTGGGCTTCGGAATGGTCGAGGCGTTTGTAGCGCGCGCCGCTAAAGTGACCGTCGTGGCTCGCGACGCGACGACTTTGCAGGCGATGGGAGAGCAACTGGCCGTCACGACTGTGTCTGCTGACGCGACCAGTGCCGACGCCGCAAAGAGGATCATGTCGGAGACACGACCTGATGTCGTCATCATGAACGCCGGCGCGGAACCGCCCATGGAACGTATCGACCGTGTTGGCTGGGAGGCGTTCACGATCAACTGGAACGTCGATGTAAAGGCCGCCCTGCATTGGGTCCAGGCCGCTTTGACGTTGCCGATGGCGCCGGGCGGGCTGGTCGTTCTCATTTCCAGCGGAGCCGCGGTGCAAGGCTCGCCGCTATCGGGAGGCTATGCAGGAGCAAAACGGGCGCAGTGGTTCATAGCCAAATATGCCGAGGGCTTGTCGACCCAGCTCGGCCTCGGCCTGCGTTTCCGGGTCATTGTTCCCCGGCAGATGTTTGCAGGAACCGGCGTGGGCAACGCCGGAATCGCAGGCTATGCTGCAGCGGCGGGCCGGACATTCGCCGAACAGGCCGCTGCCTGGCCGGACATGACACCGCGCGGCTTTGGCGATACGGTAGCCGAACTGATCGGCAACACGGCGCTGGAAGAGGCAATGATCTACGCCGTGCGTGGAGATACAGGCGTGACGGTCATCAATGATGGATGAAGCTGCCCTCGAAGCAGAAGCGAAGAACACACTCTATGCGGCGCTGGCCAAGGAGGCGGATGCAGTTCGCCCGGAACTGCATCGCTATGCCGCCCGATTGGTCGGCTCGGTGATCGACGGGGAGGACGTGATACAGGACGCGTTAGTCAGTGCATTCGCGATGGTCGGCTCGATCTCGTCCGGCAC
This sequence comes from Rhizobium leguminosarum, assembly GCF_019798305.1. Classification (GTDB taxonomy): domain Bacteria; phylum Pseudomonadota; class Alphaproteobacteria; order Rhizobiales; family Rhizobiaceae; genus Rhizobium; species Rhizobium leguminosarum_U. The sequence continues at coordinate 101,872 of NZ_JAAXDD010000015.1, read as the reverse complement.
GCCGCTGCGACCTTGGCTGTTTCGCATTGTTCACAATCGCGCCATCGATGCGCTGCGCCAGCGAAGTAGCCGTTCGTCAGAGCCTCTGGAGACGGCCTTTGATCTAGCGGATGTCAGTGCCGTTGATCCGGAGGATGCACTGATAAGGCAGGACACGGTGCGGATCGCCTTGGCTCACTTTGCCAAATTGCCGGTGCCGCAGCGCAGCGCGGTGATCCTCAAGGATGTGCTGGGAGAGCCGATCGCAGACATCGCCGCGCTATTGGGCCTGAGTATCGATGCTGTCAAAGCCCATCTCTCACGTGGTCGGGCAGGATTGCGATCCATCTCCGAGTTGGAGTCCGAAGCTCCGCTGCCCCCAAGTGCCGAGGTTCTGAATTTCGCAGCGCTGTTCAACGCGAGGGATTGGACGGCCCTGCGCAGCCTGCTTGCCGAGGATGTTCGGCTTCGTCAGGCACGACGGCCGCAGGTCTTCGGTGCGGCGAATGTTGGCCGATTCTTTTCCTATTATGCGGACTATCCGCCGGTTTGGATCGAACCGGCTTGTCTGGAAGGCAGGGAAATATTGCTGGTCTCGGCTGCGCCGTCCGCTGCTCCTGCTTACTTCATGCTGCTTGAATGGAGAGATCAAAAGATAACACTGATCCGCGACCATCGATATGCGACCTACGTCATGGAGGACGCGGCTGTGACGCCGGCCGCATCGCAACGTGAATCTTAGGCCTGGCGCTCTCACGGCTCCTGTCCGCGCAGGGATCGTCGCGTCAAAGCAGGTCGCTTTCGGTCTGAGGCCACAATGACCTTTATGACCGCGAGCGCCATGCTGAATTTTTGACAGACCCTGTCGATTCCGGCACCGTAAGATCGACAAAGCCTGATCAACATGGAATGAGCCAAATGCCTGTCTTTCATGCCAAATGCAGCTGCGGCGCCCTGTCCCTGGAGGTCGATGGTGAACCGGTCCACAATCACATATGCACCTGCACACGCTGCCAGCGTGCATCCGGCAGCGCACTGGCACATAATGTGTGGTTCCGGGAGGAACATGTGCGGGTCGTTTCCGGAGACTATTCCGTCTGGTTTCCGCAAGGCGAGACGACGCCTGATGTGATGAAAGCCTTTTGCCGGATCTGCGGCGGCGGCGGCTTCTCGAAGTCCGGAACATACTTCCCCGGCACCGTTGTCATCGCGGGCGGCACATTCGCCGATCCAGCGTTTCCTGCGCCCGATCATGTTCACTGGTGGGACAATCGCCCGCATTGGCTCGATCTCGCCGAATCGATCGAGCGTCATGGCGGAGATTAGCGTTTCCAGAAACGCGAGACTGCAGCTAAAGATTGCAAGGATGACGAACTCCAGAGGGCAGGATACGCCGCGTTTTGGTGATGATCGGGGCAGTTTGTGTCGCTTACGCGGTCTGGCATGTGGCGATGGCGCGGTCGACTACAATTCGGCTTGAGCCCCTGCCGGCTACCAGTTGACCTACAGCATCGCGTGGGGCTTGGGCATGGAAGAGCGATTTGCCCTTAAAAAGCTCGGCGCAATCTGGCCATCGCAATCGAGCGCGTGGACCGAGATTTGGAAAAAACCATATAATTCCGGGATGGTTGCCTACGTCAGCGATGACGGAAAGACCTACTATTTCGGAACAGGCTACGGGCTGCATTTCTTCCAGCCGGAACAAGAGACTTACTGGACGACGTGTCACAAAGGCAGCATTCCAAAACGTAAGCCTTTTGCCGAACGACTGTCATTCTTTGGATCGGAGCCCCACGACGAGGAACTCGATCCTGGCGCACCCCGCCTCTTCGAATACGTACAAGCAAATGAAGCGAGCGGGGCGATTCCATCCTCGCCACCCGCGTCAAGATATTATGCCGGCCTCAAATACCTTGGCAGGTTCGGGCTGGTGGCGACAAACGGTCGAGGGCGGGGCGAGGAGGTAAGGTTCGTTCCAGCAGGGACCGCCATGGAGCCGCGCCTAGGGCTGCAATTCAGCTGCGGTTGACGCGAAGGCTTGGCCAGGCGCTAGTCCGTCTTCGGCAGCCCGGGAAGCTGGCCGTAAGCCGTCAGAATGGCCTTGATCAGGCCCGGGAAGCGTTCGTCCAACTCGGTGCAGCGCGTTTGATTGCGCATCTCCACACCCTGGCGCTCGCTCATGATCAGCCCGGACTCGCGCAGCACCTTGAAATGGTTGGAAAGCGACGACTTTGGAATGACGCGGTCGCCGAGATCGGCAAGCGCAGAGCACGTCCCGCCACCGCTGGCGCCGGCAAGCTTTGCATAAATGGCAACGCGCTCCGGATCGGACAGCGCATAGAGGATCGCCTCGGGCTTGATGTCCTCCAGGGCTGGATGAAAGAGCGGTCTCATGAATTTTATATAGTCTCCCTTGACATTGAGATCAACAGTTCCGAATTTCCGAACTATGGAACAAGCTTGCCAATCCCGGCAGCTATCCAGATCTGAAGGAACGAGAAATGGCTAAGCTCACAGGAAAGGTCGCTGTCGTCACGGGCGCCTCCAAAGGCATTGGCGCTGCGATTGCCAAGGCGTTCGCAGCAGAGGGCGCGCAAGTGGTGGTCAATTACGCGTCGAGCAAGGCGGGAGCCGACGCCGTCGTTCAGGCGATCGGTGCGGCCGGCGGCAAGGCCATCGCGGTGCAAGGCGATGTTTCAAAGGCAGAACAGGCGCAGGGCGTGGTCGATGCCGCGATCAAGGAATTCGGCAAGCTCGACGTGCTGGTCAACAACTCCGGCGTCTATGAATTCGCCCCGATCGGCGAGGTGACCGAGGAGCACTATCGCCGCATGTTCGACGTCAATGTTCTCGGCGTTCTCCTGACCACCCAGGCGGCGGCCAAGCATCTCGGCGAGGGCGGCAGCGTCATCAACATCTCATCGGTGGTCACCAGCCTGGGGCTGCCGGCCTCGGCCGTCTACACCGGCACCAAGGGAGCCGTGGAGGGCATCAACAGCGTGCTTGCCAAGGAGCTTGGCCCGCGCAGGATCCGCGTCAACGCCATTCTGCCGGGCATGGTCGAGACTGAGGGCACGCACTCGGCCGGCGTCATCGGCTCGGATTTGCAGCAGACCATGGTTGCCCAGACGCCGCTCGGCCGCATCGGCCAGCCGGACGATATCGCCGACATTGCCGTCTTCCTCGCTTCCGACGATGCCCGCTGGCTGACCGGCGAGCGACTGGTTGCCAGCGGCGGTTTTCGCTAGGATGATTTGAGGCCGGGTCGGCCTCAAATCTGAATCCTGTTCTGAATCAAACTACTAGAGCATGATGCTATCAGAGAACCGCTCACACGTTTCGGCATCATGCTCTGGTCGCGCGTGCGCCTTCACAGGGCGCGCGCGATCAAGTCTGCCGGGTTTCAAGAAGGGGCGGAACTCACCGATTGCTTGGATCAGTTCTTCGTCCGCGCTGCAAGGGCATCGGAGACGAAGGTGATCGAGGCATCGCAAAATTATCGCCAAGTGCTCGCAGAACGCGGACGGCTGCCCAGATGCGTTCGTCGAAGGCACGCCGCAGAACAGGTGACATCGCCTCTTGGACCTTGCATGAACCGCCGCGGCGGTCCGGTGCACACCGTTAACGAGAGAACGACCGTCCGTCGCCACTTCCTCGTCCTCCAACCGGATATCCGTCAATTCGGCGGCGAGGGGAGCTGCCACCCTATGGCAAGGCACCAGATTTCGAGCTGGGCCGGAACCGCGTCGGACCTCCGAAGTTTGCGGAACGAGGAGAATTCCACATGCATCTGATCCAGTTGTTTATTCCGGCAGCGGCACACGCGGCGATCGACATCGAAGACATTATCGCGATGATTCAGCGCGAGATGACGGAGCGCCATGGCGGGGCGACGTCATACCTCAATTCCCCGGCAAAGGGGTTTTGGTCCCATGGCGAGGGCACTGAAGAAGATACGGTCATCGTCATCGAAGTGATGGTGAACAGTCTCGATCGGGCCTGGTGGCGCCAATACCGGCGCAAACTCGAACAGTTGCTCGCCGAGGAAGAATTGCTTGTGCGGGCACTTCCAGTCGAAACGCTCTGACCGTCTGGAAGCCTCCATGGACACGCAGTTCCGCAATCTTGAAATCTATCGCAGACGCGGCGAGTTCGCGGGCTGGCCGGCAAATTATGGTCTCTGGTCGTGGGGTGATGAAATGGTCGTCGTCTTCGCGCGCGGCAAACTCGGAGCGAAGGGCGAGCTGCACGAATTGGACCGTGATTATCCCTTCGTACCCTGGCAGGCACGCAGCCTCGACGGCGGCCTGACATGGATGGACGAGCCGTTCTGCGGCCGCGTGCCGGGTGGGCTCTCGCTTTCGGCCGACGAGCATTTGAACGCCGATCTCAAAGTCCGTCCCCGGCTGTCGGTCCGTGAAGACCTGTGCTCGATTGACGATCCCATGGACTTCCTCGACCCCGAGACGATGGTCATGTGTGCCAGAACCGATGTAGAGGGCAATGCAGTCAGCTGGTTCTATGTCAGCCGGGACCGGTGCCTGACATGGCAGGGTCCGTTTCGTTTTGTCGGTTTGCACCTTCCGATCTCGGCGCGCACCGATATCGTTCCTCTCGGCAGGAACGATGCACTCTTCATGCTCAGCACCTCCAAGGAGGACGGTGCGGAAGGCAGAGTGTTCTGCGCGCGCACCGTGGATGGCGGGCGCAGCTTCGTCCTTCAAGGCTTTGTCGGTCCGCAACCTGAGGGCTATTCGATCATGCCGGCATCGACGGCACTTTCCGGTGGCGCCATCCTGACGTTGACGCGCTGCATGGGCAGAGGCGTTGGCAAGGGTTGGATAGAGGCCTTCACCTCCCGTGACCAAGGGAGGACCTGGACGCCGGAAGGCTGCATCGTCGAAAACACGGGCAGCAATGGCAACCCGCCGGCGCTCGGGCGCATCGAAGGCATGCTTCTCGTCGTCTACGGCCACCGTGATCCGCCATTTGGTATCAGGATGCGCATGAGTTTCGATGACGGCCGGACATGGGGCGCCGAGACGATCATCCGGAGCGACGGCGGCACGGCTGATCTCGGTTATCCCAGACTCGTAAAACGCGGCGATGGATCCCTGCTTGCCGCCTACTACTTCAACGATGGCGACAGGGAAGAGCGTTACATCGCGGCGTCTATTGTCACGCCTGGCAAAGATCAGAGACCCGCAGGAGCCTGGGACGGTGCTGCTTCGTGCAGTCGGAGTTCTGAGCCATAGCGAAGGCGAATCTCCCACAGCGCGTCCGGGAACAAAGCGGGCCATTCATGGTTCGGGGCTGCGGCAGTTGCCAGCACGAATTGGGAGGTTCGAAATGCAAAACGATTTCACAGATCCGGCAGGGCGGAGCGCGTCCGTCCAGACCCCGTCCTCATCCCCAGGTTCCGGTTCTTCGCCGGGAACGCGCACGTCCATTTCCGATCTGGAAGCGAAGGTGAGCGCGGATGTTTCCGCCGCCAGGGAAACGATCAGGGAAGGCGCCGACACCGCCGTCGAGAAAGCCAAGGAGGTCATGTCCGAACGCACCAGCTTCGCTGCTCGCCAGGTCGGCGGCGTTGCAATGGCGCTCGAGAAGGCTGGCGCCGAAATGGAAAGCTCCGGTCAGGCGGAAGTCGGACGTTACGCCAAGCAAATCGGGCGGAGCGTGCAGACTGTTGCTCGGCGGATGGAAGGCAAGGACATCGGCGAGATCGCCACAATGACCGAGGATTTCGGGCGCAAACAACCGCTCGCCTTTCTCGGCATGGCCGCACTTGCTGGCCTGGCCGCAAGCCGGTTCCTGACAGCGTCGGCGAAAAGGCAAACAACTGCTGCGTCGCGCGAACCATCAATCGGTCGCTCCGGCCCAGCAACGACTGGAGGAGAGAACAATGGCTAAATCTTCAGAGAACACCCCCCTCTCCGAACTCGTCAGTGGCCTCGTCGGTGATGTCACCGGCCTGCTCCGCAAGGAAATCGATCTTGCCAAGACGGAGGCTTCGGAAAAACTTTCGCAGGCGCTCAGCGGCGTGGAGATTCTCCTCTTCGGGTTGGTCTTGGCAATCGGGGCGGTCGGCGTCCTGCTGAGTGCCCTTGTCGGTGGCCTCGCGGCCTTCCTCGTGACACAGGGATTTACCGAAACGGCTGCCAGCGCGCTCGCCTCGCTGATCGTCGGCATCATCATTGCCGGCATCGCGTGGGCAATGGTCTCCCGGGGCCTTTCCGCGCTTCGGGGCAACAACATGACACTGGATCGAACTGCGACCTCGCTTCGCCGCGACGTTGATGTTGTGAAGGACAAAATCTGATGGAAAACGCGATGGAGAAAACATCGGCCGAGCTTCAGCGGGAGATCGACCAGGACCGCCGCCGGATTGGAGACCGGATTGACGCTATCCAGGAACGGATGTCGCCGGGCCAACTGGTCGACGAGGTGATTGCCTACGCCAAGGCAAGCGGCGGCGGAGAATATGTCAGCAATCTTGGCCACGCCCTCAAGGCGAACCCTCTGCCGGTCGCGCTGATGGGCGTGAGCCTCGCCTGGCTCATGGCAAAAGGCAGTCCGTCATCCGGCGACACGGCGACCTGGATGGAGGATCCTGAATACCCGCTCTATCCAGCGACTGGCCAGGTCGGCAGGATTGGTCCGCCGGCCATGGAAAACGGTGCGCGATACAGCCATTTTGCCGACGAATCCGGCAGGAGGCTGAAAGCCTTGACCGACGAAACAGGCGGTCGTGCCGGCCATTTCATCGACGAGGCAGGCAAGACCTATCGCGGCTTCGCCGACGCCAGCGGAAAACAGATCAATCAGATCGCCGACGAGACTGGTGCAATGCTCGACGCGGCAACCGGCTGGGCGGCGGAGAAATGGGAGCAGGCGAAAAACGCCGCGAGCGATCTAACCGCCCGTGCGTCTGGCGCGGCAAGCTCGCTATCGAGCCGATCCTCTTCGGCGGCGACCAGTCTTCAGGAGCAAACGAGCAAGCTCAACGAGGCGATCCTCACCCATTTCCGCGACCAGCCGCTGGTTGGCGGAGCCCTGGCTTTCGCGGTCGGAGCGGCGATCGGCGCGGCGCTGCCGCACACTGACACCGAGGATGAATGGGTCGGGGAAGCTGCAGATAGCGCGAAAGACACCCTCAGCGATCAGGCTCAGGACGTCGTCGCGCAGGGTAAAGAGGTAGCGTCGGAGGTCTATCAAAAGGCTGTGGACGTTGCGTCCGATACTCATGATGCCGTCAAGGAACGCGTGGTGGATGAAGCCGAAACATTCATAAATCGCAAGGACAGCTTGGGCGGCGGAACCGATGGCCGGTAGAACGATGGCGACGACGAGATGCAGGTTAAGCCACTGACCGGCCCTCTGTGCGAGAGCTTCCTCCAGAAGTGCGAGGAGCTACATAGCATTGCGCGCAAAAGTGTCCGGCGCTTTTGCGACAATGCTTGGTGGTCCGTCACGACCGGTGCAGCGTCGAGAGCCGACGGCGGCGTCGTGGACACGCTCGTCTAAGCCCGATCCAAACCCACGCCGTGGTTCACCGGCTTCAGACGCAGAAGACCGCCAGGCTGCTGAGTTCCTCACACACTTCAGCGGTTCAAATCCCACTTGGGAAAGGCGAAGAATCCGATACCGGCGGTCCGGAAAAAGCGCCGGGTGGTCACCAAGCACCCCGCAATCATCAGTAGGGCGAGATGCAGGCCCGCCGCGGACCGTAATAGGGCTGGAACGTGTTGTCGTAAGCCCTGTAGGACCGGTAGCGCGCATAGCACCAGCTCGTATGTCCGTTGCCGCCACTATAGACCTGGCTGTAATAGCGCGGCGCGTAGTAGCGTGGACGGTAAAGGGTCGAGCCGTAGTAGCGCGGCGCACCGTAATAGGGCGATCCGTAATAGCCCTGGCCGTAGTAGCCCTGATTGTAGTAGCCCTGACCGTAGTAGCCCTGGCCGTAATACGGCTGCGCCAGCATTCCGCCTATGATTGCGCCGGCCGCGAGCCCGCCGAGTCCCCAGGCCCAGCCGTTGCTGCTACCGTGGTGTCCATGCCCGTAGTAGCCTCCATGCCTGTAGTAGCCTCCATGGCCGTAGCCACCGCCGTGATGTCTGTACTGGACCGGCTGCGCCTTGGTGGCTTCGATCTTCGGTATGGAAACGGTGGGAAACGCCATGGCCGGCGGGACGCTCGTCAGCGCCGTCACCAGCGACAGGGCAACGATTGCTAACCTTTTCATTGGCTCATCTTTCCTTCTACAGCACCGCGCGTCGAAGTCGGCGCGCAAGGGCGTTTCAGCCCTCTAGGTAAACTGGCGAATTATACTCTAAAATCGACTTTGATTCGAGGAATTATGCAGAAAAGCTTTTGTTCGACGGCGGACTCCCGGCGAAAGCACGCCTCCACCGTCCGTCATCTCATAGCGCTCAGTGAACAAACACCATTCTTCAGAGAATCCAGTGAGTTTTAGTAGCGATGCAGCCGCCGATGACATAAGCATCGCCGTCGGGGTGTAGCTCTCATCAAGATAGGCATGCCAAGACAAGCTCTCTCCTATAGCTCGTAAACCATCGCGTTATCCTGCTCCTCCCGCAGCCCCTTATATGATGCATGGCGCAACTTGCCGTCGTCTGTCCATGCTCGATATTCGATCTCGGCGATCAGCCTTGGCTTCACGAAAATTGCTTCTTTGCGATCGACGGCCGCAGCCGGCGTCGATGTGATAAGGCCCTCGAGCTTCTCCCGGAGCTCATAGGCATTCCGCTCATTGAAGCCGGTCCCCACCCCGCCAACGTAGACCAGCGCCTTGCCCTTGCGCGCGGCCAGCAGAAGCCGACCGATTCCGGCGCGCGCGACTGTAGATCGCTCATAACCGACGATCACAAAGCTGTCGCTCTGGATGCATTTGATCTTCAGCCAGTCGCCGAGCCGGCCGGAGCGATAAGGCGCATCCCGGCGCTTGGCGATAATGCCTTCCAACCCATGTTCGCAGGCGCTCGCCAGCAACTGATCACCGTCGGCCTCGATCTCCTCGGAAAGCCGGATATCATCCTGACCGCCGGCCGGCACCAGATCCTCGAGCAGATGCCGGCGCACCTCCAGTTCCGAATTCCTGAGGTCGTGACCGTCGAAATAAAGCAGATCGAAAGCCATGAAGACGGCGTTGCTCGACCTCTTCATGCCGCCTCGGCCACCGAGCGATTGTTGCAGCAGGCCGAAATCAGATCGACCGCGCGTGTCGAGCACGACGGCCTCACCATCCACAATGGCGGTGGAGACGGGAAGCGCCCTGGCGGCGGCCTCTATGAGTGGGAAGCGGTGCGTCCAGTCCAGGCCCCTGCGCGTCAGAATGCGCACGCCCGCAGGCTCGACGTGGACCGCCAGACGGTAGCCATCCCATTTGATCTCATAAATCCATTTGTCGCCCTTCGGCGGCCTGGCCTTCAGCAGCGCAAGGCACGGCTCGATACGATCCGGCATTGGCTCGAGGGGAAGGTTCGGCTGCGCGGGATCTCTGCGGCGGCGCGGCTGGCTGCGAAGCGGCGCGTCGGCTTCACCGAGTAGCGGCTTTGAACGCGTGCGGGGCGGCTTTGTCATGCCGCAACTTCATCAGCACCATCTTAAAAGGCAATTGACCCAGATTGGGTATCGATTGTTCGGTTCCGCACGGGAACGGTTCTGCTGCCTTGACCTGCCGAAGCAGGGTTACATCTAAATAAGTAGTTCCCAATGGCATGGTCGAATGTGTAGTCGCGTTTATATCAAGGGATCGCTTCACGAGCTTGCGCGTAGGTTCGCTTTCGCCGGACAAGGCGAGCTTGACGGCTTGGTTGACCGCATCCCTCGATATAACGGCGCACCGCGGCTGGTCTACGCGATCATCATCCAAGATGCAGAGCCGGAGACGGATATCATGGCGCCGGTCTTTGCAATGGCGGTATGGGGCCTGGTGCCCGCATTGATGAAACCGAGCGATCGGCGTCTTCCATTGATCAATGTTCGCTGCGAAAACATCGCCACGCATGGACTTTCCGGACCTGCCTATCGGTCGCGCCGCTGCCTGATCCCAGTCAATGGCTTCTTTGAGTGGAAGTACGCCACCGGCCGGGACAAACAACCTTATGCTGTCGCGATGAAGACCGACGTTCTGTTCGCTCTTGCCGGCGTTTGGGAGGTTTGGCGTCACCCGGCTGGCATCGATATCCGCACCTTCGCTGTCATCACCTGCCCGTCGAACGAGATGATGGCGACCATCAGTAAACGAATGCCCGTCATCCTCCGTCAAAAGGATTATGAGCGCTGGCTATCTCCTGATCCAAATCCATCCGACCTGATGAAGCCATACCCGGCGGAGCTTATGACCATGTGGCCGACCGGAACGGGCGTTGACAGCCTGAAGAACACCGACGCCGAAATCATCAACCCGGTTCCTCTTGATCCGCAGCGCTGGAATTGTCGGCTTAGCTGAGGGGCCGGAACAGCCGTCCATGCTGCCACGACGTCAGCCGCCCTTAAAAAGAAATGGAGGATTATTGACTCCATCGAAACGTGAACATAATAAGAACATCGGCGCTGCGGCCGCCAATCTGAAAACTGAAGCATGGAGCACGGATATGCGAGAGCAGCCGATCGGCGAAGCCGTGGAAGACGATGAGCGTGACAAGGTGATTGCCTACCACAGGGGCGATACCCACGCAGCAATCGACACCCTGCTGGAGGATATTCGCCACCTTCGCCGGCAGTTGGCGTTGGCAGAAGGCGCCATGAGCCGAGGCATGACCCGGGGATGGCAGCCGAGCTATGACCGTCGATGATTGGAATTCGTCCGACGCCGGCACGGGGCTAAAGTCATATGCAGGCAAGCGGGTGGGCGTGATCTGCGAGGAATGCGAGATTTTGAAGTTCTTCGACGGGGACGAGCTCATTGCAAAGCATGGCAATGCTTCTATGCCTTCGCTCCTCGCGACGCTCGCAAAAGAAGGCCTCGGATGCCAGCGCACCGAAAACAAACATTACGAGCGGTGCAAGCTCACCTACCACCATGGCCCCGAAGAATGGGCGCGGCGGCATGGCTATGTGAAGCCTGAGCACGCGCGCAAGGTTGATCGCGCCCTTGGTGATCTGGCCGAGTGGGAGGGGTTAGTGGCCTTTTGCAGGAACGCGGATTGCAAGCGGAAGCGACCACTTGATCGATGGGCGCTACAGAAGCGGCTCGGCAAGGATACGACGATTTCGGCAATAGGTCCGCGCCTGAAATGCAAATGTGGACACCGCGGCGCCAACATCGTCATCGGCTATGTTTCACGGTGATTTCGGAACAACAAGTAGGGAATGACAAATGCTTGCCGGGCTGATAACCGCGCGTCGACTACCGCCAATCGGCCCACTCGAGCGTTGCTTTCTACAACCGTTATGCGAGCTAAAAGAGCCTGACGGGGTAAGCCCGCCGATGAAGCCGGCAAAGCGCCATCATCACCTGCCGATATAGGCGGCCAGTTCGTCCGCCGTTCCATTGGGGAAGGCCTGTTTCAGAAAGTCCAGGAACGCCGACACGCGCGCGCTGAGCAGCCGCCGGGAGGGGTAGAGCGTCCAGAGGGTGACCTCGGGGGCGTCGATCTCCCCCCAATTCACCAAAGTGCCGTCAGCCAGGTCGTGGCTCACCAGCGAAATGGGAAGACGGCCTGCGCCGACACCGGCGCGCACCGCATCGCGGATGGTGATGAGCGTTGACAAGGTGAGGACCGGCTCGATTTTGATCGTCGACCGGCCGCCTGATGTCTTCACCTGCCATGTCTGCGCTTCGGATGCGCCACGCGCGACCCCGGGAGCGGCGCGTCCGCCGGTCGGACGGGGTAGATCGGGGCTTGCCACCACAACCAGCCGATCATGCAGAAACACCCGTCCGACCAGGCTTTCGTCGGGATCTGGATTGACCCGGATGACCAGATCGTAGCCTTCCTCGATCATATCGACGGACCGGTCCTCACTCGTTACCTCGAGCCTGACCTCCGGATATTGGAGGGCAAAGCCGGCGGCGATCCTGCCCATGGCGGTCTGGGAAAAATGCAACGGGGCGCTGATCCGCAATCTCCCCTTGGGTTTTTGGCCGCCGGAAGCAATCGCTGCAGCCGTCTCGTCCAGTTCGGCAAGCAGCGCCGCCGTCCGCTCGAACAGCGCCCGTCCTTCTTCGGTGAGCTTCAGGTTACGCGCGCCCCGTTCAAACAGCCGCAGAGCGAGAGCGCTTTCCAACTCGGCGACACGGCGCGACAATGTCGCCTTCGGCCGGCCGGTCGCCCGTGCCGCTTTGCCGAAGCCGCCATGGCGGGCGACAAGATTGAAATCGGTAAGCGCGAGAAGGTCCATGTCCGTTCCACCAGTGAGACGGTGTGTCCAAAATCGCCGTCTATCGGACTGCCAGTGAACCACACATATTCGGGGTGTCAAGCAACCCAACACGGAGAAAGACCATGACCATTCTCGTTACCGGCGCCACAGGCAATGTTGGCCGCCAAGTCGTCGAACACCTCGTCAAGCACGGCGCCGATGTCCGTGCTCTTGTCCGTGACCCGTCGAACGCCGATTTCCCGGCTGGCGTCAGCGTCGTGCAGGGCGAGTTCCTCGACGTCGACTCGTTGCGCAACGCCATGTCGGGCGTATCGACGCTGTTCCTGCTCAGCGCCGTGGTGCCGGACGAATTCACCCAGGCTTTGATTGCGCTGAACGTCGCCCGATCGGCCGGCATCGAGCGGATCGTCTATCTCTCGGTGATCCACGCCGACCTCTACGTGAACGTGCCGCATTTCGCCGGCAAGTTCGGTGTCGAGCGGATGATCGAGCAGATGGGTTTCAAGGCGACGATCCTGCGCCCGGCCTACTTCATCCAGAACGATCTGACGGTCAAGGACGTCATCACCGGCTACGGCGCCTACCCGATGCCGATCGGCGCCAAGGGTCTCGCCATGATCGACGTTCGTGATATCGCCGAGATCGCCGCCCTTGAGCTGCTGCGCCGCGAACAGTCTGCAGAGCCGCTGGCGCTTAACCGGATCAACCTCGTCGGTCCGGAGACACTGACCGGGGCCGGTATCGCCGCCATCTGGTCGGACGTGCTCGCCCGCCCGATCGCCTACGGCGGCGACAATACCGAGGGCTTCGAGCAGAACCTCAAGCAGTTCATGCCCGCCTGGATGGCCTACGACATGCGCCTGATGGGCGAGCGCTTCCTGACCGACGGAATGCTGCCTGAGACGGGCGACGTCGAGCGCCTGACAAAGCTGCTCGGCCGGCCGCTGCGCTCCTATCGCGCCTTCGCGTTGGAAACCGCTGCCTCCTCCTGAGGCAGCAACAGCGATCTAACCCAAAAGGAGTATCACCATGATTTATTCGACAGCCACAGTTCCGGTGAACCCGGAAGGCGAACCCCCTTTGACGCGCGCCGAGGCCTGGCAAGGTCTCGAACGCAAGGCACGCGACGCCCGGCTCTTTCTTCCCGCCGGTCTCTGCACCCGCTGCGATGTCGTGGAGGAAAGCCCGACCCACTTCGTGCGCGAGGCGACGATTGCCGGGCTGGATCTGCGCGAGATCATCACCCTCGAGCCGCTAAGCAAGGTCACCTTCTTCCAGGCGACTGGGCCACGTGAGGGAGCGATCGTCAACGAGCTCTTCGAGGATGAAGACGGTCAGCTGCAACTGCGCTTCTACTGCTATCTCGGCCTGCGCGGCAAACGGCCGAACGGCCCGGAAGAGCAGGCCGAGCAGGCGCAGTTCGACGGCGAAACGGGCTATAAGGCCGCCCTTCTATCGACACTGAAGCGGACCCGCGAACTGCTGGCAGAGGGAAAGCTCTGAGCGCCGTCGGACCACAAACAACAGGGTGGCCTCTTGACGAGGCGCCCTGGCTTGCGTGGCACAAAACGGTGCGGCCGATTGCGAAAGATGCGTCGGGTGGGGCGCCGCAAAATCGGTTGGCAGTTTGCGCAACATCAGTGGAAATGGCTCGTAACCGGTCTTCCGCTCCCACGGTGTCCTCGCCGCCCCAATCCGTGATCGCCTTTCCATGGACGGCCAACGGCAGTTTCTCCATGGAGCTGCATGCTGCATGGCAGGCACGATCTCTCACCCAACCGGATGATTGCAATCACTCGTCCGGTCTATAGTTTAGAGCAGGTTCCCGGCGCCTCCACGCGAAATCGTCGTCGATTGGGGCTCGCCGGAAGCAAGCTGATGTGGCTGGCGTAAAGGAACCTTCATGGCTGGAGCAGCCTTGAGCGCTCCGATAGGCTTCATGTCATCGGATGATGATTAAAAGGTAACGAAATGCGCAAAACAATGGCAGCCGGTCCGGCCGCCTTGATCGCCATGTACTTTCTCGGCGGCATGAGCGCGAGACATGAGATCTTTCCTTGGCCACAACTTTCCGCGCTGAGGAAAATGGTTGGCGCAGAGAAGCCGGCGGCTCCAAGCCGTTATACTTTCGACGACAAGGGACGACTCATCGGGGATGAATCAAAAACGCCTGTGACCTGCCCGACTCAGACTGACCGAACGGCTGTCTTACTCATTCTTGGCCAATCGAACGCGGCCAACGACGGTGGGCAACGACACACGTCAAATTATGGCGCCCGCGTTGTAAACGCCTTTGACAAACGGTGCTTCGTCGCGGCGTCGCCACTTCTTGGATCGACCGATACAAAGGGAGAGTACTGGACGCTTCTTGGGAACAATTTGATCGCATCGGGACAAAATGACGGCGTCATCCTCGCACCTCTCGCATATTCCGGATCTGAGGTCGCACGATGGGCGACAGGCGGTGACCTCAATCCTGTGCTGGTCGACACAATGAAACAGCTTCAGGATTCCCGTTATCGGATAACGGGCGTCCTCTGGGTGCAAGGAGAGAGGGACCTGGTCATGGGCACCACTGCGGAGGCCTATCAGGAACATTTCATATCGATGGTCGACACATTGCGTCAGCACGGCGTCGAAGCACCCGTTTACATTTCGATCGCATCGAAATGCCTCGAACCGAGCAACGGCGGCTTCAAGGAGCATATTCCAGACAATGCGATCGTACGGGCGCAACTGGCCCTGTCAAAAAGCGGCCACGGTATCCGAGAGGGCGTAAATTATGACGCGTTGCTCGATGGAAAAGACCGTTACGACGATTGCCATATCGGGGGCACAGGCGCGGAGAAAGTGTCGGGGGCCTGGCTGAACATTCTGCGCGGCGATCGCCGCCTGGAAAGCTCTCGATAGTCTTGCCTGAACCGATTTTCACGCCTTCGCGAGCGCCGGCTTCTATCCAGAGGGCGATATTATCCCTCCACGACCTTTTGCCATGCGCTCCGCCGGCGAGCGAATATGTGCAAGTGACCTCCCGGATGCGGAATTTCGGGACGTTTTGAAGTCGCCTTGAAACCCATTCAACCAACCGGCTGCCACTCCGCTTCTGGCGACCCTGCGAGGTGCATCAAAGACGTTGCTTCGGAAAGGATTCGCCAGGAAGTGGAGCTCAAAGCAGCAGAATGATTGGTGCGGCTGATCGTCAGATCCAGAGGGGCCGCCCAACGTACAGGAGACGCAATGCTTGGGGTATAGCAAGTGATCGCTGAGCGGCCCGCCTCAATGATACAAAATAAGACTCAAAGTTGAAGTAAATTTGTATTTTAGTGCGAAATCGAACAATGTACCCTCTAGTTGAAATAACAAATCTGTGGACGACGAATTCCTAAAAGTAATATTTATTGCAAAGACTCTAAGGTTGTGTGAGTAGTCATTCCAACGCCACGACGCGTTGTTCCTAAAAACCACCCCTCTTCCTGGTCCCCGCTCTTGCGGGGTTTTCTTCTTGTAGCTCGGTTAAGCTCCGCTAATCGAACATATTAGAGATCTATCCACCCAACGGTACGGAACCGCGCAGCAACTTTTTCCGACTATCTGCCGTTAGGCATGTAGGATCGCACAGGTGGCCCCATGCTGGGCCGTCCGCCATCCCTTCTTTCGCCCTGTGCGATCCACCTTTCCCAATTGCCTCTGCCTCGTTTCGGCGGGGCTCATTTTTGATCTGCGGCGAGCATCGAGTGGTGCGACTAGCGGAAGATCTTATGGAGGGCACCGGGAACCTGGCCGATCCCTTTTTCGTTAGATCGGTAGGAAAGCACGGGTGTTCCTCCTGTGCGATCCATGAACTTGCCCCGCCTCGGCGGGGCTTTTTTCGAATCGCCGCGGAAGCACCGGCCCTCGGCTTCACCGCCAGGCATGTTGATCAGGCGGCCTTTGCCGCCGCCATGGCGGCAAGCAGGATACCGGCAGTCTGCACCGATGAACCGGGGTTCTGCCCGGTGATCAGCAGGCCGTCCTGGACGGCATAGGACGACCAGTCATCGCCGCTGGAGTAGATGCCGCCATTCTCTTTCAGCATGTCCTCGACCAGGAACGGCACCACCTGGGTCAGACCGACGCCGTCTTCCTCGGAGTTCTTGAAGCCGGTGACTTGTCTGCCGTGAACCAGCGGCGTGCCGTCGAAAGCCTTGACGTGGCGCAGCACACCCGGTGCGTGGCAGACAAAGGCGACGGGCTTGCCGGCCTGATAGAACGATTGGATGAGGGCGATCGAATGCTTGTCTTCCGCCAGATCCCACAGCGGGCCGTGGCCGCCCGGATAAAACACGGCGTCGTAATCGGCAGGGGAGACCGAAGCGAGCTTTACGGTTGAGGCGAGCACGGCCTGGGCATCCGGGTCGGCATGGAAGCGGCGGGTCTGGTCGGTCTGGAAGTCCGGTTCGTCGCTCTTCGGGTCGAGCGGCGGCTGTCCGCCCTTCGGCGATGCGACGGCGATGTCGGCGCCGGCTTCGAGGAAGGCATAATAGGGAGCGGCAAACTCTTCGAGCCAGAAGCCGGTCTTCCGGCCGGTGTCGCCCAGTTGGTCGTGCGAGGTGAGAACCATGAGGATTTTCATCTGGGGATCCTTTCGAGACAGATGTGATCGATCGCTTTCGATGAGGGGATCATGCCTCGGCCGATCTCATTCGTGAAATTTATTTCTTTGATTTCAGATATGCGTTTGGCAATATATCTGGATGAAATATGACCTCAACCTCCTGCCTGTCTTCCTGGCGCTCATGGAAGAGCGCAATGTCACGCGCGCGGCCGAACAACTGGGCATGACGCAGCCGGCCGTCTCCAACGCGTTGAACCGCCTTCGCGAGACGCTGCGCGATCCGCTCTTCATCCGCGAGCGCTACGGCATGAGGCCGACTGAGATGGCGCAGGCACTTGCTCCGGTGATCCGCGGGGCCTTGGCGAGCCTCGATGACGTCATTCTCGGCCAGCAGGCGTTCGATCCGGCGCGGGCGACACGGCAGTTCACCATCGCCCCGAACAGCTACGTCGAGTTCGTCCTGATGCCGGTGATCGTGGCGCGGCTGCGCGAATGCGCTCCCGGGATCAGGCTTCGCCTGACGCCCTTCGGCAATGATCTGGCCGAGACCGGCGCGATATCAGGGGCGACCGAGATGGTGCTCGGCCGGATCGTCGAGCCGCCTGATAACATGGTCGTGCAGAATCTCATGGATGATGGACTGGCCTGTGTCGTGCGCAAAGATCATCCCGAGATCGCCGAAAGCATCTCCGAGGAACAGTATCAGCGGCTGCGGCATGTCAACGTGCTTCCGCCCGGCCGGATGCGCGTCGGCCTGTTCCAGATGCTGCAGCAGGCCGGTCTCCGGCGCGACGTCTCGGTCTCCGTCACCCATTTCCTGGCCGTCCCGGAAATGGTGGCCGTCACCGACTATTGCGCGACACTGCCCCGGCTGATCTGCCAGCGCCTTGCCCGCGACCCGCGTCTCAAAATCCTGCCCGCACCGGTCGATCTCGGCAGCTTCCCGGTCGAGCTGGCATGGCATGTCCGCTACCGGAACGACCCCGCCCATCGGTGGTTGAGGTCACTGATATCAGAGGTGGCAAAGGAAATCTCCGACGCAGCGGTGGCAGAAGCGATGACTGGAAATTGAAAGCGCGTGTTCGAGACCTCGGCGAGGCCTTTCCAGGGCGAAATTGCGGGGGCAAAAATCAGTGTTGATGGCAGCCGATTATGTCGGGATACGTCGTTGTTCCTGCTGCGCGCTCCGTCCTCCTCGGGCTTGATGACCCGAGGATCCACTCTCGCCTCCACAGCACCCGGCATGGATCCAAGGCTCAAGGCCTGGGATGACGGAGGGTGGGGGCGTCTTGACCGGATCCCCAGGATTTCGTTTCAGCCTCGCGCAATCGAGACGAAATAGACACGCATATGCATAAGGAAAGACACCGATGCCGCGAGCGTTCCTGAATCCGCAAATGCGACTGGGCTTCACAGCAATTCTTGCTCTATTGGTTATGGGTCTGACGCCGGCAGCCGGATTGCCTCAATGCCCTCCTCAGGACGAACTGCTGGCGAAAGCGGAGATCGTGGTGGAGGCGCGCGTGAAATCGCTGTCGATCGGCGAATCCGGTTTGCTTCTGACAGAAAATTTTCCGTCGCGGATGGTGAGGGCAGATTTGGAGATCAAGAGAGTTATCAAAGGAAAATTCCTGGGAAATGAGGCGACAGTGTACGGTACCCTGTATCCCCCAGGGCCTTTCATGGAGTTGACCGCGATGGCGTTATCTTACGGTTTCGATGACCGTGACACCTTCGAATGGGGGCTTTCGCGCCACGAAATCGGTGATGATGTGGCGTTGTTTTCAATGAACGCCTGCAACTATCACAAATTCCCCGACTGGGCAGTTGGTCCCCGCTGATCGACGGTGTCACATCGCAATTGGCGCATGTCGGCTCACCGCCATTCATGAGATGACGGGAGATAACCGGTACGGGCGGGCCGGCGGGCGCCGCCCGCCACGAACTTGGAGATTCCCGCTCCGATCAGTTCAGGCCCGCTTCCGCCGCATCTGCGTGACGCTCCGCCAGACGGCCGACACCAGGAAATAGAAGGCGCCGAGGCCGGCATACCCGGCGGCATTTGCGCCTGATCGCACTTGCCGTTTCCTTCCTCACCCAGAACGCGGCACGGGCGAAGGACTCGTCCTACGCGCTGCCGCGCGCGTGAGGCGCAGGCTCAGGGCCGGAGATGGCGGAGGTTGGGGACATGCCAATTGTAAGGGCCCTCGCAAGGTCGAGGATAAGGCGGGGTTTAAATGAGGATGTCCATTTCAACCTCACGCTGTCGAGGCGAAATAGACATGCCTATGCATAGGGAAAGATACTGATGCCGAGAGCCAGACAAAGCCACACTATCATCAAACCGGGCGCGTAATCATCAGCCAGATAATTCCCAGCACCGCAGCGAAAGCCGGAAAGCCGAAATAAAACCAAGTCCAAAATAGCCGATGGTATTGCGTCGGCAGCGGCTCGCCTTTCGCCGCTGCTTCCGTCGCAATGTTGCGCATCTCCATCTGCATCCAAACGACCGGCAACCAAAAAGCGCCGGTGACCAGATAGAGAAGGATCGACCAAAAGATCCACCGGTCCCAAAGGGAATAGCCGTTAGTCCAGGCAAGCGCGATGCCGGTGATCGGCTGAACAATCACGGCCGTTGTGGTAAAGACGAAATCCGCGATCACCACGATCCGCGCTACTGCGGCTACTGTCGTCGCATTGCCGGAGCGATGCGCGACCAACATGAAGAAGGCGATACCAGCGCCGGTACCGAGAAGAACGGTGGCGCCGATGATATGCAGGAATTTCAGCGCGAAATAGATCATCGCTCCTCCAGAATCGCGAGAGCAGCCAGGTGCAGCACGAGGATCGGCCATATCTTTGTCAGTGGGCCGAGGGGCTCGTTCCACAACTGAGGCAATATTGCCGTGCCGGCTGCTGCATAGAAGAGCGACACCAGGATGGCCGCATATAGCCCCCATCGTGCAGTGCGACGCAAGGCGATGGCGCATCCGACGACAATGTCTGCAAGAGCTCCGGCAATCACGCTCGCTGCCGCCAAACGACCTGCGCCGCCGGCCAACATCAGTTGGACACCCTGGTCGAAACCCGATGTCAACGAAACTATTCCGGTCGATATCCAAAACAGTGGCAGCAGCACGAAAATGACGGGCTTTAGAAAGTAGAGTTTGGCAAACCAACGCTCCTGAACCGAAACCGGGCGACGTGCCAAAGCATCGTCCAACGATAAGGGCCGGATTCCCGTGGCGGCGCTCCAATCCTTTGGATCACCCACGGCGCCGCGGACGATCTCCCTTGCGGCAGTGCTTCGAACCGGCGGGCGCCATCCCAGCAGTCCTGCGAAATCGCCGAGCCGATAGAGAAGGTTGGCGAGCGGGCGGGGCAACAGATAGCGCTTGGCGGGAGGCCAGCCAAGCCATCTCCGATATCGCGCTACAATCTCGCCGAATTCGAGCTGTTGCGGGCCGACGATTTCGAGTGAGATTTTCGATGGGGCAGTTCTGTCGACAAGGCGAACGACGGTTTCGGCGACGTCATCGACCTGCACCACCTGAAGTTTGCCGGTCGACGGCATCAATGGCAGAAACGGCAGCGCGGCAAGGCCGCGAAACAATGCACTGGAACCGAAGGCGGCGTCGCCTAGGATCACGGCGGGACGCAGTATCACCCAGTCGAGATCCGTCTCCATGAGAGCCACGTCGCCGGAAAGCTTGGTGCGCGAGAACGCCGACGGCTGCTGCCGATCCACTCCAATTGCCGAGAAGTGAATAATTCGGCGTACACCAGATTGCTCGCAAGCGCGGAACAACGCTCGCGGTCCCTGCGCATGGACGCCCGTCATGTTGTGCCTCATTCCGTCCTGCAACGCGCCGGCGCAGTTGACGATGGCATCTGTTCCTTCGAGATGACGCAGCCAATCAGAGGGCTCAACCGCCCTCGCCACGTCGACTTCGACCCAGGTGCCGAGCCCCCCTGCGGGCTGTTTTCCGGGGCGAACGGCGCGGATGACATCATGTCCGCCTGTCGCCAGCCGGGCGCAGACGGCACTGCCAACAAGTCCGGTCGCGCCGATGACAAGGATTTTCATACTGACACCCTCGCGCTCAACGGCTCGAACTTGTGCGTGCACAATTCGTTCCAGTGCCGGTTCATGCTATTCTTCAGATACAGCATGTCCGACAAATGCCCGAATACCCGGCGCTGATGCCCGGCATTCGGCAGTCAGGCGCCACGAACGAACGTCACGTTCTTGAAGGCGTGGGGGCGAATTGGACCCTGTCGTTCCAGGATTCCATTTACGAACGTCGCTATACTTGCACCAGAGGCCGCTCCCGAACCATTGCCTACTGCCTGTGCTCCATCTCGGCCAGCTTCTCCGGCGGAAGACGAACAGAGGCACCGGTCAGCAGTCCATGGCTCTCCTGTGCTCGCCGCAGATGATCGAGGACGGCCGGAAGGTCATACGAATATCAGCACCGCGATCATCGCGACCGCCGAAGTAACGCCCGCAGCCGTGAAGGCTGAGATCAAAAGCTGAGAGGTCCGGCCTATCTTAACGTCTTTGATTTCCTCGGCAGCGCCAAGGACGGCCACCAACCCCGCGGCGATCCAACATACGAGCGTCAGCGCTCCCAGGATCATCGCCAATTGCGCGGTATCTATCGGAGGAACACTCATGAGAACACCTTCGCAGCGACAGCAGCATCTATGAATGTCCTACGAGCAAGCTCAGCGCTTCCATGGTGTATGATGGCGTCCGAGCATCTGCACTTGGCAACGGCGTATTCCGCCTGCGTTTGCGACGGCCAACGATATATCAAGGCTTCCAGTGCAGCCTTAGGTCCGTCGATACGCTCGCGGAAGCCATTGCCGATGCGAACGAACACGGGAACTGCCCATGTGATGTCGAAGTCACCTTCGATAAGCTTCTCCAAAATGATGAGCTCCCTTTGTTAGCTGCTTACGTGCCAACCAAACGAACTTGCCTACTGCGTCGCAGTTCCTGCTCTGTCGCCGTCTGTGCGCAATCGGACATTCATTAAGCAACGGAGGGAGGGCTGGAATTGCCGGTGGCCGCCGATACGTCGGTGAACATCCTTTTTAGGACGAAAGCGAAGATCGTGGTTTAGGCGCGTGAAATCGCTGTCGATCGGCGAATCCGGTTACTTCCGGGCGGAAGTCGTTCCGATGCGCCTGATACGGATGAATTTGGAGATCCGACGTCTCACCCCCAATCATGAAATGACAGGAAAGAAGCGGCGCCGGGCGAGCCATTCTCCTGCCGCCCGCGCCCCGACTGGCAGATCCGTGCTTCGCTCGGCTCACGCCCGCTTGCGCCGCATCTGCGTGACGCTCCGCCAGACGGCCGAAACCAGGAAATAGAAGGCGCCGAGGCCGGCATAGCCGGCGATGTTGGCAATGGACGGCGCTTCCGGCATTTGCGCCTGGGCGATGAAGAAGGCGCCTGCCACCGCGGATTGGCCGCCGCTGAGGATCATCGCCCACTGGCCGCCATTGGTCTTCCAGCGCCGGACAGCGGTTCCAAGCTGCAGCAGGCCGGAAAAGATCGCCCAGAGGCCGAAGACACCGAGAACCCAGTTCATGCTCATCGTCAGCGCGACGATCACGGCAGCCGTCGTCACCGCGCTGACAGCGACGTTGATCGCCTGGCTGCGGTTGTTTGCCAGGCCGCCGTTCCGCGCTGCGTCGATGAGGTTGGCGGCGGCATCCCAGGCCGGGTAGAGGATCAGCAAGGCGGCCGCGACGGCGAGCGACGGGCGGCCGGCCGTCAAGGCTGTTGCCACCCAGATGGCGGAAAAGGCTGCGCGAGTGAAGTAATAGCGCGTTAGCCACTCTTCCCTGTCGCCAGACGCGACGGCATTTGGATAATCGGTCATCATGATCTCTTTCCTGTGTGTATGGTGTTGGTGTGATAGGGGCGGCTCACCGTCATGAGCGGCGGCGTCCGTCATCGCGATTGGATTTCCTGGGCTTTCGGAACCGCCCCGGCACCGCCGGGCTGCTGTCGAGACGACGTTTTCCGTCGTTCGGGTCCATCGCCTGCAGGTCAGGCGGCATTCCTGGCAAATCGCCGGTCGAACCGGGGGCGGCCCGGCCGGCCGGCGACGACGTGGTCACATGGGTGGGACCACGCCATTTTTGCCGACAAGCACCTGATGGGCGAGGGGGCCGGAGGCAGCTTTCTCGGCGGGGATGAAGACGACGGCGCCGGGAACGAGATCGTCCTTGGTGGCCGGAGCGATGGTGACGACGGGCGTGCCGTCCGGAATGGCGATCTTTTTTTCCTTGCCGTGATAGGAGACGGTGACGGTGCGGCCATCGACGCCCTTGACGGCGTCGGCGACGGTCGCGTTGGTCATGCTGCTGTCGGGTTTGAGGTCCCAGGCGTAGCTGCCTTCGCCCGCACCTTTCATCGCCGGCGGGAAGATCAGCACCTCAAGCGCGCCGTCGCCGCCGCCTGCGCTCGGCAGCGATGCGATGCCGACGAAGTCGCCCGGCTTGATGTCGGTAACCGCAGCATTTGCGACGCTCGCCAGTTTCCAGCCGTCGGCAAGCGTCACACCGACTGTCTCTCCCTCGCGGGTCTTCACCGTGAGAGCGGAGCCGCTGTAGCTGACGATGCTGCCCCTGACATGGACCTGATCGGGCTCCTGGTCTTCGGCATGGACGGGCTCTGCCGGAAGCGCCGCCGACGCGATAGCGGCGAGCCCCAGGAGGAGGGCGGGGAGAATGGTCTTGATCATGTCGTTCTTCCTACTAGTTGGTAGTTTCAATGAATGTCGTTATCGCTCCGGGTTGTTATTCCGCCCCGAACTTTATCGAGCGGCGGTTGGAGTGAGCCGCTGCAAGGTGGGGGCCAGAATGGTGGCGAAGACCTCGGGGGTCCCGTAAGCACGGGCTGAAAGCATGGCGCCGTGGACGGAGGCCATGAAGGCTTCAGCCTCGACGCGCGGTTCGCTCGACAGTGTCAAACTGCCGTCCTTCAAGCCCCGGTCCATGACCGAGGTCAGCCAGGTCGAAGCAAAGCGGAAGAAAGCCTTGACCTCGGCCGCGACCTCCGGCGGCAGCGCCGGCAGTTCGCTTGCCAGCAGGGCGCACACGCAAAACGGCCGGCTGGCGTCCTCGATGCACTGGGCCCAGTGGCTCGCATAGGCTTTGAGGAGTGCCAGCGGATCCCGCACCTGTCGCTCGAGGCCCGCAATACCCGCCTCGGCATCTTCGCGATATCGCACGACAAGCGTGCGCACCAGGTCGGTCTTGCTCGGAAAGTGGTGATGGATGCTGGCCTTGCGGATCCCGACGACAGCCGCGATATCGGCATAGCTGAAGCCGTTATAGCCTCCGGTCATGATCAATGCTCGGGCAGAAGTCAGGATCTCGTCGGACGTCGTCGAAAGATTGCTCATGCGGTTTATCTACCTTCCAGTAGGAAGACTGTCAAGCGCAAAGCAGATTTCTGGCATAGGCCGTCGTCGAGGCGGTTGTAGCGACCGGCCTTGACTCGCCTCGGACACCCAGAACATAATCAGAACACCTAATAAACGGGATGGAATTCTGGATGTGCGGCCGCGTCTATATCAAGACCTCTCTTGAGGAACTGGTGCGCAATTTCGCCTTCGCGGAGCGTGGTGCGATCGATGCGCTGGGGAACCGATTTCCGCGCTACAACGGCGCGCCGACGCTGGATTATCCCATCATCATTCGCGACATGGTCCGCGAGCCTGATATCATGGGGCCGGTATTCGCCAGCGCTCGCTGGGGTCTGATGCCGGCATGGATGAAGCCGGGTGGCCGGCCGCCACCGATCAATGCGCGCTGCGAGGGCATCGGTACCAACGGCCTGTTCCGCTCGGCCTACAGGTCGCGCCGTTGCCTGGTGCCGATCAACGGCTTCTTCGAGTGGAAGGATATTTTCGGCACCGGCAAGAACAAGCAGCCCTATGCGATCGCCATGGCTGACGGCTCGCCCTTTGCACTCGCCGGCATCTGGGAGATTTGGCGCAGCCCAGAGGGCGTAGACATCCGAAACTTCGCAATCGTGACCTGTGAGCCGAATGCGATGATGGCGCAGATCCATGACCGCATGCCGGTCGTCCTGCACCGCGAAGATTACGAGCGCTGGCTATCGCCGGAACCCGATCCGAACGATTTGCTGAAGCCGTTCCCGGCGGAACTGATGACCATGTGGCCGATCGGCCGCAATGTGGGTTCGCCCAAGAATGACACGGCTGACATCATTGATCCGATCGACCCCGATCCGGAACCGACGCTGATCTGAATTCACTGGCTCGGGCGGGAGCCATCCATCAACCATGCGGTCAAAGGGAACCTCGCGAGAGGACAGGACGACGCATGCCAGAACAAATCACCTGGAAATCGTGGGAATATGTCAGCGGCCGGGAAATCAAATATAAATGGCGGCACGCCTGGAAGGAGAAACCCGGCGACGATTACGTCGCTTTTGACGGCGATACCCAGATCGGAAGGATATTCCGGTCACAGGCAGGCGGAGGGATCGATAATCGATGGTTCTGGATCGTGGCGACAGACGGCAGCCATCGACTGGATTGGCCGTCGGCCGGATACGAGGACAGTGCCTACGTCGCCTCGAGGCGGCTGGAAATGATCTATGAGAGCATCAAGAGCGGGAAACGGAGGACGGCGCACCCATGAGCATCGAAGGCCATTCGAGTGCACCGGGCGCCAATGTGATCGTTGAACATTATTGCGAGCACCGGCATACTGACGGCACCGGCTGCAAGGAGTGGGGAGGCCGGGGGCCACAGCCCATCCCCGCCGTGCCAACGCGCTGGTGGCGTTGGGAACACTTCCCGCACAAGACATTTGAACAGGAACAGGCGCTCCGGCGGAAGCTGGAGGCGGCCGGGGGTGGGAAAATCATCCAATGAGGGCTGGCTGATTGATGTTCCGCCGTCAGCCGTCGGTCGAAACGGTGACGGATTTCCACGCCTCGATCTCCTGCTGCAGGCGAACGATCCTCTCCGACACGTGCTTGAGGGCGTCGCTGCCGAGCAGAAGCTGCGGCGGCGGACTATCGGATTCGATGAGCTCTAGAACCGCGGCGGCCAGTTTGGCGGGATCGCCGCGCTGCTTGCCGCTGACGGCCTGTCGCGCCTGGCGGATCGGGTCGAAAAGGGCATCATAATCGGCGATCGACCGCTCGGTGCGGACCATCGATCGTCCGGCCCAGTCCGTCCGGAAGGAGCCGGGGCAAAGGGTGGTCACATGCACTCCGAACGGCGCCATTTCCGCGCGCATCACTTCCGATATGCCCTGCAGCGCAAACTTGCTGCCGCAGTAGTAGGCGATGCCGGGCATGGTGATCATGCCGCCCATCGAGGTGACGTTGACGATGAAGCCGCGGCGCCGCGCGCGAAACCGCGGCAGAAACGCCTTGGCGATGGCGACGGCGCCGAAGACGTTGACGTCGAACTGACGCCGCATCTCTTCGATCGGCGACTCCTCGAGCACGCCCTCATGGCCGTAGCCGGCATTGTTGATCAGCACGTCGACCGGCCCATGCTCTTCCTCCGCTTGGCCGACGACATCGTCGATACGATCGAACTCGGTGACGTCGCAAAGGACCGGCTGCAGGCCAGGCAGGGTTTTGGCGAGCGCTGTCAGCGACGCCTGCGAGCGCACGGTGCCGATCACCCTGTGACCGGCCTGAAGAGCCGCAGACGCAATGGCGAGCCCGAAGCCGGAATTCGATCCGGTGATGAAAAAGGTCTTTCGTGTCATGAGCGAGGATTCCTTGATTGAGGATCGGATTTGACAAATAGTATGAAGAACACCGTGCTTCGATGGCGGATTGTCTGAATATGTTGTCAAATCCTATGCAAGGTGATCGCGGCCCATCCAGGCGAGGGGAGATGGTCGCGCTGGCCGGAGGTCTCGCCGCCCGTCACGGATACAATCCGACGGCGCTTAATTCCGTTCGCATCTTGCGCACCGAAGCCGTGCTCCACGACATCCCGGTGCTCTATCAGCCCGGCGCGGTTTTCGTCCTGCAGGGCAGCAAGCATGGCATCCTCGAAGGCGAGGTCTTCCTCTATGATGAGGAGCATTACCTGGCGGTGTCGCTGCCCGTCCCGTTCCGGATGACGTCGACGGCCAGTCCCGAGCGGCCATTGCTTGCGGTCTATGTCGAGTTCGATATGCAGATGGCAGCCGAGATCGCATTGCAGGTGGGAAAACATGCCGAACTGGTCGGCGATGAGCCGAGAAGTCTCGTGTCGAGCAGGATGTCTGGCGATATTGAGGATGTCCTGCTGCGCCTGCTGACGGCGCTACGCTGCAGCATCGAGACGGATGTGCTTGGCGCCGGCATTTTGCGCGAACTGCACTACCGGGTCCTGGTCGGTCCGCAAGGCGGCGCGATGATCGCCGCCCTCCAGCAGAAAGGCAGGTCCGGAAAGATCATCCAGAGCCTGGCCTGGCTGCGGGAAAACTATGGCTCGGAGATCGCGATCACCGATCTGGCAAGAGACGTCGGCATGAGCGTTCCCTCCTACCATGTCCATTTCAAGGCTCTGACCGGCAACAGTCCGATGCAATACGTCAAGGCGATGCGCCTTCACGAAGCAAGATTGATGATCGCCCGCCGGACGAGAACGATCGCCGAGGTGGCGGCTTCGGTCGGCTATGCCAGCCCGGCGCAGTTCAGCCGCGATTTCAAACGGCATTTCGGGCGCACCGCATCGGAAGAGATCAAGTGGGTCCAGCGCCACCTCGGCGAACTGGGTGACGATCACGGTTAGGTCGCTTGGTCGGCCGCCTGCGCCGCCGTCGGCTTCGCCCATCGCGACGTGAGGGGCTCACACGCCCGACGGTGCAACGGCCCGCAACGCGGTCCTGACGATCGCATCGCCGAACTCCGGCGAGACCGGGCGATGGCCGACCAGCAGCCGGAAGAAGACCGGTCCGTAGATCATGTCGAGCAGCGCCTCCATATCAAGCGGCGGAACGATCTCTCCCCGAGCCAGAGCCTGCTCCAGGATGACACGACCCGCGTTGCGGCTCGACAGGATCACCTGATTGCGGAAGGCTTTGGTGAATTCGCTTTCCGGGTCGGCGGCGGCAAGTGCCATCGTGATCTGCCGCCCGCGCGTGCTTGCAAAGGCAGTCACCAGTCCGCTCATCTGCGCGCTGAGAGCCGCCTGCGCCGTGCCCCCTCCAACCTCCGCTTCCGGTAGCCGGTTGACCAGCAGAGCGGCCATCGCCAGTTCCTGCGCGTTGGCCCAGGAGCGATAGATCGTCGGCTTGCCGACACCAGACCGCGCCGCCACGGCTTCGATCGTCATGCGGCCAAAACCTTCGCCCATCAGGATTTCATGGGCGGCCTCCAAGGCACGCCTCTGCGCGGCAGCGCTCGGCGGCCGCCCTCGTTTCCTAGGTGTTGCACTACTCTCTTGACTCATATCTTTACGATACGTAACGTTAATAAAGGAACCAGTCAAGGAGGATCGCCCATGCCGAGTTTTGCCCGAAAAGTGAGCGCCTATTTCATCGTCAAGGATGCGGCACGGGCCATCGACTTCTACAAGGAGGCTTTCGGCGCCACGGAAGCCTTCCGCATGACCGATCCTTCGGACGGGCGGATCGGCCATGCCGAGCTGCGCTTCGGAGAGACACTGATGATGTTGGCAGACGAATATCCGGACTTCGGCGCCTTGTCTCCCGATGCCGTCGGAGGCTCGCCGGTGACCTTCCACATGGACACGGTGTCGACCGACGCAGCACTGGCGCAGGCGCTATCGGCCGGGGCGACGATGTTGCGCCCGGCGACCGACCAGAGTTTTGGCGAGCGGGTGGCGCAGGTGCTTGATCCCTTCGGTCATCGCTGGATGTTGTCGCAAACCATCGAGCAGGTCACGCCTGAGGAGATGCAGCGCCGCTGGAACGAGGACATGTCGGCATGAGTGCCGCAGCCCTTGAAGCGCTCGAGCAGGCTGAGCGCGCCTTCAACGCGGCGATGGTTTCCAACGATCCCACCCAGATCGCCGCCTGCATCACGCAGGATTGGGTGCCGGTGACGCCTGAGCGTGGCCCAATCTCTGCACAGGCTATTCTTTCGGCGATCGGATCCGGTGTCCTGAGCCATGACACGATGATCAAGACGACGCATCAAATCTGCTCGGCAGTGTCGCCACCGTTGCGGGCAGAACACGGGCATGTTCGCCCTTTATAGACGAGCGCTCTTGGCGCGCTGGATTTCCGCGCTACCTCTGCAGGCGGCAATGGAGGAAGACGATGAAAGTCCGTAAGTTTACGGTTACCGACGTGGCATTGGAGCGTTCTCCCGGGCAGCGGCGGACATCTTCGTCGGCAATCTGGTCGACGAGCAGCAGGGAGGGCCGATCACCATCGGCTATGGACGCTACGCGCCCCGCCAAAGCCTCACCGAGACGATTGAAGTCGACGACGTCATGATCGTTCTGGAAGGGCAGCTATCGGTCTCGACGGACTTGGGAACAGTCACCGCCGGGCCAGGCGAGATCGTCTACATGCCCAAGGGTGAAGCGCTGACCATCCGCTCGCACGACGAAGGCGCGCTCACCGCCTATGTCACCTATCCGCATTGGCGGCCGGCGCACGCGTAAACTACGGTCTGCGGCTCAGCGCTTGTATTCCGGCTCGCTGCGATCGAGCGCGCGCTTCACCGACGCCAGATGGAGCCGGGCCGACTCCGGGTCTCCTTCGCGCATTTGCCGGTACGCCGCGTCCGCAATCTCAGGCGCAACGGCAAGGACTTCACGCCCAGTCGACAGGGCGAGCGTCTGCACTTCGCAGGCGCGCTCGAGGTAATAGAGGTCGTCCCAGGCCTCGGCGATATTGGGTGCACAGACCATCACGCCGTGGTGCTTCATGAAGACGATGTCGGCATCGCCGATGGCTGCCGCAATCCGATCGCCCTCGCGCGCGTCGAGCGCCAGGCCGTTATAGTTGCGGTCGATGGCCGTGCGTCCATAGAATTTCAATGCGGTCTGCCCGGCAAAGATGAGGGGATCGCCCTCCGTCATCGAAAGGGCGGTGGCATAAGGCATATGGGTGTGGAACGCTGCCTTGGCGCGGGGAACGTTTTTATGGATCCTGGCGTGGATGTAAAAAGCGGTGGCCTCGGGCTGCCCGCTGCCCGACACGACGTTGCCGTGAAAGTCGCAGATCAACAACATCGAGGCCGTCAGTTCGGTGAAAGCGTAGCCATAAGGGTTGACGATGAACAGGTCGTCATAGCCGGGAACTACGGCCGAGAAGTGGTTGCAGATCCCTTCCTCCATGCCGAGTCTTGCCGCCATCCGGAAGCAGGCCGCCAGATCGACGCGGGCCTGCCAGATGTCGTCCGTATCAAGTTTCGGCTGGTTGGGGCCACCGGCGGGCGATGGGGCTGTATTGAGGAAGTGCGCCATGGGGTCGTTTCAGATCGGTGTCGAAGGAGAGGGTGGCTGTGTTCTGGATTACCCCCGGATCAGCCTCGCATCAAGCCGGCTGGAGACAAACATGGTCCGGTTCGCGATACCTTCACCCTGGACGAGATCGGTGCGGCGCGGAATGCGGTCGCAGCCGGAGCCCTGGGCAAGGTCGTGCTCAGGCATTGAGGCAACAAGACAAGGCCGGAGCGGGGTGCAGATCGCTTGATCATGCAGCACGCTCCGGCGGTTGCACTGAAAGCTTGCTCACAGCAAAACACCCGTCTTGACTCTCTTCGTTATCAGAACATAATAAGAACACAGGCGCGGCGGCCGCCATCTGAAAACCAAAGATATGGAGAGCGGATATGCGTGAGCAGCCGATCGGCGAAGCCGTGGGAGATGATGCGTGGCCTGCAAGTGATGTGATGTGGCCGCCGGAGAAGGAGATTGAGGTCTCCGAGGCGCATGCAAGCCTGGTCAAGGCCGTGGCGGGGAGCCGAGGCGTGAGATTTTTCACGGCCTTCATCATCGATATCCCCAGCGATGCCTATCTTGGCGATGTCCAGATGGCGATCGACGAGGCCGCCGGCGAGGCCTGCGGCATCCTGCTGACGACGCATGTCACCGGCAATGACGCCGCAACCGGCGAGCCGATTCTGACCCAGGAAGCCACGCGACCATTCAAGTTTCCCAGCGGCCAGGGCGTCGCTAAAGCCATAGCGAGCTTCTGCGACAAACTCAAAATGGCCGGCATCTTTCCTTGAGCGCCGGCATGGAAGCCGAAACATCGTCACGGCCAGCCGAAAATGAGCTTGCCGAGGTGGTCGCCTATCACGATGGCGATATGCGGGCCGCAATAGGCACGCTGCTGGAGGACGTCCGACATTTGCGCCGGCAGTTGATATTGGCAGAAGGCGCGATGGGCGGCGGCATGACCCGCGGCTGGCGGCCGAGCTACGATCGAGACTAGAGCCTTTCCGGGTTAGATTGAAGCATTCTGTTGGCTCAAACGGAGTCGGATGGTCGACCGGCCGGCGCGCGTCGTAGCCCAGCTCTACGGCCAAGCCGGCCGGTCGATCAGCCGGCCCGTTTCAGCCAACCCTCCCGCAGATTTGCCTGGCAAACCTGCAAGACTTTAGAATCGCCGGACGCACCTCTTGCTTCGCATGGCGGAGCAGTGCGGCCGGTGGGCCGGGCATCTTTGCGCCAGGATCAGAGGCGATCGGCTCGGACGACGGGTATGCCCTTCGCCAATCGCCTCTGCCCTGACGAAAATCTGCTCCGGCAGAATGCTTCAATCTAATCCGGAGAGGCTCTAAAGCGCGTCAACAACGACAAAAAGCTGCGGGGCTGGACGCTCAGCCGACAGCTGCTCACCTATGGCGGGCCGGTATCAAGGATCTTGGATCCGGCGATGGTATGACAGCTGCGGCGCGACGCGGCCGCTGGCCGTCGCATTTCCTCATTCGGCTTTTGCCGGTGCCGAAGCAGGTCGGTCGGCTCCGTCATCGATCCAGGCCAGCGTCTCCGTCAATATTTCCTTGGACAGGGCGGGATCGACTATGACGCGAGCGAGGATCGTTGCCCCGACCATCGCCGACCAGTTGGCGATTGCCCGGCGTCGGCGGTCGGCGTCCGGCCCTTCGACCTTCTCGCTCATCCCGTCGATCTGCGCCCGCACACCCTCCGTCATCGCCGCCCGGGCCTCAGGCGTCTGGCGCAGCGTGTCGGCGGCAAGTCCGGAAATCGGGCAGCCACCGGCCCTGTTGTCGCGATGGCGCGGCGACAGATACTCTTCCATGTAGGCGCCAAGCGGAAGTGACGCACCATTGCGCTGGCCAAGCGCATGCGCGAGCGCCTGGACGATCAGCTCGTCCTTCGAGCTGAAATGACCGTAGAAGCTGCCATGCGTCAGGCCCGCGGCCTTCATCACCTCGGCAACGCCGACGGCCTCGAATCCTTTCTCCCGAAACAGCCGGCTTGCGACTTCGAGGATCCTCTGGCGGTTTTCGGCCATCTGCTCACGGCTGATTTTCATGTTGAGATTTCTCCCTCTCTGCCATTGACTTTTTTATGATAGCCATCACTTTAAACCAGTAATTAGGATCGTCATCATAATTATATAACGCTCATTCGAAAGAGAACAAGACAATGGCTGACACTCCCACCGTCCTCATCACCGGCGCCTCCTCGGGGATTGGAGCGACATATGCAGACCGTTTCGCCCGGCGTGGGCACAATCTCGTACTGGTTGCGCGCAATAAGGCAAGGCTGGATGCTCTCTCGGCGCGACTTCGCGAAGAAACCGGCGTAACCATCGACATCCTGCAGGCCGATGTCACCAAATCCGATGAGCTTGCGGCGGTGGAAACCCGTCTGCGCGACGATCATCGGATCGGAATTCTCGTCAATAATGCCGGCACCAGCCTCGAAGGCACGTTCGTCAATCAGCCCGTCAATAATATCGCCCAGCTGATCGCGCTCAACGCGACGGCGGTTGCGCGCCTGTCCAGCGCCGTTGCACCACGCTTCGTCGAAGCGGGCTCGGGCGCCATCGTCAACGTCTCCTCGGTCGTCGGGCTCGTTCCGGAATTCGGAATGACGGTCTACGGCGCCACCAAGGCCTTTGTGACCTTTCTTTCCCAGGGGCTCAGCCTCGAACTCGGTCCCAAAGGCGTCTACGTCCAGGCGGTCCTGCCGGCGGCGACGCGGACGGAGATCTGGGAGCTTTCCGGCATCGACGTCAACACGCTCTCCGGCGTGATGGAAGTGGGCGAACTGGTGGATGCCGCCCTGGCAGGCTTCGACAAGCGCGAGCCGGTCACCATCCCGCCGCTGCACAATGCCGCCCAATGGGATGCCTATCAGGGCGCGCGCCAGGCGATGATCCCGGGCTTTTCGCAGGCTGAGCCTGCAGAGCGTTATCGCGCCGCCTCCTAGCGCTTCCCGAAGAAACGCGCTGTCACAAACACAGGCTGTGTCGCAAGGCCGGCCTGTGCCGGGTTTCGGCGCGAAACTCCGAGACCTGACAGAGATCCATGAAATCAGACGAAAGAAACGCAATGACGGACAACGCAATTTTTGAACCCTACAAACTCGGCAAGCTAACGCTGGCGAACCGGATCGTGATGGCGCCCTTGACCCGCAACAGAGCCGGCGCCGGCTTCGTGCCGGGCAATATCGCCGCGACATATTATGCCCAGCGGGCGACAGCCGGCCTGATCATCTCGGAAGGCGCGCAGATTTCGCAGGAAGGACAAGGCTACCAGGATACACCGGGAATTTATACGCAATGCCAGATCGACGGCTGGCGGAAAGTCACCGACGCGGTGCATGCCAAAGGCGGACACATCTTTTTGCAGCTCTGGCACGTCGGCCGTATTTCGCATGTCGATCTGCAGCCGAATGCGCAGGCACCGGTCGCGCCATCGGCCATCAAGGCTGAGACCAAGGTCTTCGTGAACAACGCCTTCGTCGACGTCTCCGAACCTCGCGCGCTCAAACTGGATGAGATCCAGGCGATCATCGCCGGTTTCCGCCGCGCCGCCGCCAACGCGATTGCCGCGGGCTTCGATGGCGTCGAAGTCCATGGCGCCAACGGGTATCTGCTGGAACAGTTTGCCAAGGACGGCTCCAACACCCGCACCGACGCCTATGGCGGCTCGGTCGAACATCGCGCCCGGATGATATTGGAAGTCGCTGCCGGCGTGGCTGCCGAGGTCGGCGCGGACCGGACGGGGGTGCGGATTTCGCCGGTCAACAGCGTCACCTCGAGCGATCCGCAGGCGCAATTCAACTATATCGCCGAGAAACTCGGCCAGATGGGCATTGCCTATCTTCATGTCGTCGAAGCTGGGCGCGGCGGACCGAATGAGGCTGCTGCCTTCGACTACGCGGAGCTCAGGGCCAAGTTCGCAAACACTTACATTGCCAATAACGGCTACGACCTCGACCGCGCAACGTTGCGATTGACGGAGGGCGCGGCGGATCTCTTCTCGTTCGGCCGGCCATTCATCGCCAATCCTGATCTCGTCGAGAGACTGAAGACCGCTGCTCCGCTGGCGGAGGTGAATCCGGCGACCATCTATGGCGGCGGCGCCGAAGGTTATACCGACTATCCCTCCATCGCCGCATGACGCGCGCCAGATGCACCGGCGCCGCGCTGCTGCGCGGCGCTTTTCACCATGCCGAATGGGGGAGGCGGCGGGGCTGAGAACGTCCTTGCCTCAGCATGACGATCTACGGGCGACTGCACCGGACTTATGCAGGAGTGTCACATCGGCGGCATCGTCTCGAATTTCTGCGCGGCCGGATCGACCCTGTCCCAGGCAAGGCCCCGCACGGTGTAAGTCACCATCTGCGGCTGGTATCGGCCGGGCTCGTCGAGGCTTGCGGCGTGGATGGTGAAGAAGTCAGGCATGTAGGAGAAGGTGAGGTAGACCGGTGAGCCGCAGGCGGGACAGAAGCCGCGGGTCTTGACGTTGCCGTTGTCGGCGACCATTTGCCAATGCGTCGCCTGGCCTTCAAGCTTCACCGCCTGCCGGCTCGGGAAGGTTAGATAGGATCCGTGCCCGGTGCCGCTGCTCGCCTGGCAGTCGCGGCACTGGCAGTCGTTCATCGCAATCGGCTCGGCTGCGATTTCATAGTGGATCGCACCGCAGGCGCATCCGCCGGTGTAAGGCTTGCTCATGTTTTTCTCCTGATGAAGCGCTGCTCAATAAAATGTTGTGTCGCCAAGCGCGATGTCGGCCGCCTCAGTCCGTCTCGTCGACGATGGCGCCGATGTTCTTCACGACCTTCTTCCAGCCTTCGCCCATCTTCTGGAAGGCCGTTTCATTCCTGGGCAGGATGAAGCCGGAATGGATGAGGCGAAGCCGCGTGCCGGCTTCGACCTCGGACAGGATGAAGGTGACGACGGTGTCGAGCGGGGAGCCGTAGCCGGCGTTTTCCTCATGCCCGCCTTTCCAGGCATAGGAGAGACGCTTGTTCGGCTTCACCTCCAGCACCTGGCAGTGAATGGTGCCGTCCCAGGCGCCGGCGGGCGTCGTCTGGTAGGTGAAGCGTTTGCCTTCCACCGGCTCGAAGCCGGCCGGCATCATCAGCCAGCGGCCCATCAGATCGGCCGTGGTCAGCGTTTTCCAGAGCGTCTCCGGCCGATGCGGGAAAACCTCGTCGACCACGATCTCTTGCGTGTCGGGCTTCAATGCGGCGTCGCTCATGGATCGATTTCCTTCAGCAATGTTCTGAGATTGGCAAAACGTTCACGCCAGAAGACGCCGTAATGGCTCATCCAGTCGACAAGCGGCTCCAGGCCTTCCGGCTCGGCGCGGTAATAGACCTTCCGGCCCTCGGGACGCTCAGTGACGAGGCCAGCCTGTTTCAGGGCCTTGAGATGCTGCGAAATGGCGCCCTGCGTGACGCGGCTTGCCCGCGTCAGTTCAACGACGGTGATCTCATCGGCGTTGACGATCTGCTCAAACACGGCCCGACGTGTGGGATCGGCAAGCGCGCGCATGACGGCGGTGATGGAAACGGCTTCGGTCATGGAGGTATCAATAGCGCATGCTAATTGATGAGTCAATACTAATTGGTTTTATCGACGGCCGGTCGCTACGCCGCTCAGGTGGCGGCGCGTTCGGCTGTTCTTACGGAATGATCCAACGCGCTCTTGCCTTGAGGAACAAAACGCGCATGCCGATGTTGCTACTTCAATGGTGATAGCACCGTGGGAGGAAGTTATGCATCAATCTCTTCAGTTTGTCCTGGTCGGCTTGGCCGCGATAAGCGGGCTGACGATCGCGCCGACGATCGCCGCCGCGCAGGACTTGGAATTGCGTCTCGGCCCCGGCGGACTGGGCGTTTACGATCGTGATCGCGACCCCGACCGATATGACCGATATGACCGATATGACCGGCGCGGACGGCGAGGCTGCGATCCGGACGATGCCCTCGACATCGCACGCAGCGAAGGACTTCGCAGGGCGCAGATCATACGCATGTCTCCCCGCAGCATCGTTGTCCAGGGGATGACGCGCCGGGGACCGGAGCGAATGACCTTCGCCAACCAGCGAGGCTGCCCGGAAATCTGAGCCGCGGCGTGAGCAATAAGTCGGCCGGCCTTCACGATCGTCGACCGAATGCGGCCGGCGCGGAACCTTTGGGCAATCCGAACATTGCTGCCCATGCAGCGCTCTGCTTCGGGCCGGCTGCATCGTTGAAGCACCATTGGAGGATTCATCATGATGAGCGGTCAATTGAAGGCGCTTCTCGCCGTCCTTGCCGTTGCCGGCTACCAGAACAGGGACAAGATCGGGGAGCTGCTGCGGGGCATCCAGAACCCTCAGCAGTCTGGCGCGGGAAACCAGCAGCCGGGTGGGCTTGGGGGCATCCTTGGCGGACTGGGTGGTTCGGGCGGTCTCGGCGGCCTGCTCGGCGGGCTGACCTCCGGCGGCATCGTCAGCGGCGGTCTGGGCGATCTGCTGAAGACGTTTCAGCAGAACGGACACGGTGACAAGATCGAATCATGGGTACAGCCGGGCCAGAATGCCGACATCAATGACGGCCAACTCGCCGAAGCGCTGGGCCCGGACGTCTTGAACGAGATCGCTTCGAATACCGGTCTTTCACATCAGCAGATTCTCGATCGGCTGAGCCGAGATCTTCCCAAGGCCGTCGACGACCTGACCCCACAGGGAAAACTGCCGACCGCCGAAGAGTTTATGTCTTCCGCCAGCCAATCCACCACCTCCGCGCGGCCGAGCACCATCTGATATCGGGACGAACGGGCACATAACCAGCAGGCCGCCGCCGCGCGTGATCACGTCTTCGCGGGCGGCGAGGCCGGCATCAGGCAGACGGCGCGCTCCGAGTTCGCGCGTTAGTTCGAGAGGTATTTCTGAAAGAATGTGTGAACGCTGCGGATCGACTTTTCGGCGGCGTCTGGATTGTATTTTTCGATGTGACCCAACACCTTCCTTCCCACCTTAAACTCCGGCGCATCAAAATCGTGGTAGGTCCCCTTGTAGATATTGAGCTCGATGGGCGGGCTATTGTCACTCAGACCGGCAAGCCTCTTCCGGCATCGTTCAGCCGGGCTCCAATTGTCTCGGTCGCCACTCAAGATTAGGATCGGCACCGTCGCATCGCCCTGAGTTGCCGCGCAGAGGGGATAGTAGGCAACCGCTGCCTGGAATTTGTGGTCCATCAGCTGCTCGTTGCCTTCGATTTTTGTTCCCTCCAGCGTCGCCGTGCCGCCCGTTGAAAAGCCCATCAGGGCAACGCGCCTGGCATCGACAAAGCTCTGTTTCGATAGAAAAGCCAAAGCGCCATAGGCGTCGAAGACGCGATCGGGGAGACGGCTTTGACACGTGTCCTTGATGTTGCGGGTGGTGAAGCTATCGACGACGAGCACGACGTAGCCCCATGAGACCAGTCGTTTCGGCCAAAGCTCCTTGACGCTCAAACGCATACCCTCGCACCCATGCAGCACGACGACCGCCGGGAAGAGACCATCACCCTGGGGGCGGGACACATATCCGAGCAGTGGCGTGCCTTGCGGTTGAGGGAGGCTCTCTCCCAGTTCATTGGCCTTGCGGATTCGAAACGGGCTGAGCTTGACGGGCGCGCTTTCGAAGTGAACCAGTTCGTCGGCATCAGTTGGGATTCCAGCGAGCGTGGCGCTGAGAAAAGCGACGAGGCAAAGAAAAAGTCTCGTGGTTTTCACTGAACTTCTCCACCGTTGGATCAACAGCCTGCTCATTGTACGCCGGACCTGAAGGGCTCGCAAAGCGGTGAGGCGTTCTGCCGATCGGGGCGATTTCAAACCGGCGCATGCCTCGCGATCAAAAAGCCCTTGATCACCCCCTGAGACATCCGTTATGACTACCGTAAATCCAGGCTGCGAGATTTGAATTCAAAGGTGATGTCGACCAAGTCGGCGCTGCCCTCCGATCGTACGCGCCATTTGCCAGGGCTTGCGAGCTGGCCAGCATCACCGAGCCACCACCGCGGATTTGCTACGGAATTCACTTTTGCTCCGTCATCCTCGGCCTTGTGCCGAGGATCCACGTAGGCCTCCATCAGCAGCGGGCATGGATCCTCGGGACAAGCCCGAGGATGACGGAGGATGGTGCGGCGTTCCGCCAAAGCCGCCGCCGGCGCGGGTAGAGCAATCTGGCACCATTGGGTCGGGCAGGTTCGATTTCGAACTGACGCGAGACTCACGATTGGCCGTTGATCACCCCTCGGCACATCCGTTATGACTACCGCAAATCCAGGCTGCGGAATTTGAATCTAGGGGTGATATCGACCAAGTCGGACGGCCCCAATGCCATGCTAACTGCGTCGATGATAGCGACCAGTGTCACTGAGCCACCACCATGGATTTGCCACTGAGCTTACCCCTTGCTCCGTCATCCTCGGGCTTGTCCCGAGGATCCACCTTGGCCTCCATTGGCAGCGGGCATAGATCCTCGGCTCAAGGCCGAGGATGACGGAGGGTGGGGAGCGCGGCTTGCCAAACTCGCCGGAGCAGCGGATGTCATTCTGACGCCCGCTTGGTCGGGCAGGTTCGATTTCGAACTGACGCGAGACTCACGATTAGCCGTTGATCACCCCCGGCAAATCAGTTAAGACTACCGTAAATCCAAGCTGCGAAATTTGAATCCAGAAGGTGATGTCGACCATGTCGGCGCCGCCCTCCGATCGGTGTGTCTGTCACTGTCCGGCCAGCTTCCTCAGCTCGTCGTTGATCCCCATCCCTTTCCGCCTGACCTCTCATTTTCGATCACATCGGGATCGAGCCGGGCAGCGCTCGCCTCTTTCAAGGAGAACTGCAATGGACCCTTCGATTGCTCCGGCCTCGCGGGCGGCAGTGGTAACGCCGAATGACAGCGCCATTGTCGGTGCGCGCGCGCTTTATATCGGCACGGCGGGCGACGTGGCCATTGCGCCGCGTCGGGACATGGACCCGGTCATCTTCAAAAGCGTGCCGGCCGGGACGATCCTGCCGGTTCATGCCGCCATCGTGGCGCTGACCGGGACGACGGCCTCCAACATCGTCGCGTTGTTCTGAAGCAATTCCAGAAGCGGCGCCTCATGGGCAGACCCATCAAGTTCACCCAGGCGATTGCCGACAGGATTTGCGAGCGCATTGCGGACAGGGAAAGCCTGCGGTCGATCTGCCGGGATGAAGGGATGCCGGCCATGTCGAGTGTGCTCTCCTGGCTCGCCGATGACAACAAGGCAGCGTTTCGAGCCAAATACGCCCTGGCGCGCGAGATTCAGGCCGACGGCTTCGTCGACGAAATGGTCGAGATTGCCGATGACCGCGCCGACGACTGGATCGAAAAGAAGAATGCGAGCGGCGAGACCACCGGCTGGCAGGAGAATGGCGAGGCCATAAGGCGGTCGCAACTCCGCATCGCCACCCGCCAATGGGTCGCCGAGAAGCTGAGGCCGAAGAAATACGGTTCCAAAGTCGAGCCCGACCGTGGCGTTGTCGCTAGCGAAGTTTCGCAACTGCTGGAAGATATCAATGGCAAGACGCGCGGACTTCCAAACGGCGGTTGACCAGTTTTCCGACTGGCGCTGGCGTCTGAACAACCTCTATTGGATCACCGACAAATCGGGCAAACGTGTCAGGTTCGAGATGAACTGGACGCAGATGACCTTTTTCGAGCAGATGCATTATCTCAACGTGCTGCTCAAGGCCCGCCAGCTGGGTCTGACGACCTTCATTCAGATCTTCATGCTCGATGCCTGCGTCTTCAACCGGGATATCCGCGCCGGCACGATCGCCCATACGCTGGGCGACGTGCAGACGATCTTCCGCGACAAGATCAAGTACCCCTATGACAATCTGCCCGATGGTATCCGCAACGCCGTGCCTGTCGTCAGGGCCAACCAGACCGAACTGCTGCTGGGCAACAATTCGAGCATCCGTGTCGGCACCTCGCTGCGCTCGGGAACGCTGCAATATCTTCATATTTCCGAATATGGAAAGCTTTGCGCGAAATATCCGGAGAAGGCGAGGGAAGTCCGCACCGGCGCTTTGAATACGGTGCAGGCCGGCCAGCTGGTCTTCGTCGAAAGCACGGCGGAGGGCCAAGAAGGGCATTTCTACACGCTCTGCGAAGATGGCCAGGTCAAGCAGCGTCAGGCGACGAAACTGACCGAACTGGACTTCAAGTTCCATTTCTTCCCCTGGTGGAAGGAGCCGCAATATGCGATCGCGCCCGAAGGCGTCATCATCAGCGATGCTTTCGCAAAGTATTTCGACAATCTGGCCGACCAGGGCATCACGCTGACGGATGGGCAGAAGGCCTGGTACGTCAAGAAGGCCGAAACCCAGCTCGGCGACATGAAGCGCGAATAT
Source organism: Rhizobium leguminosarum (assembly GCF_019798305.1). Classification (GTDB taxonomy): domain Bacteria; phylum Pseudomonadota; class Alphaproteobacteria; order Rhizobiales; family Rhizobiaceae; genus Rhizobium; species Rhizobium leguminosarum_U. The sequence goes on along the minus strand of NZ_JAAXDD010000015.1, from coordinate 61,119 downwards.
CCGTCGACGCCGGCGGAAGCTTTTGAGGCGAGCGTCGAGGGCGCCTATTACGCCGACCAGATGGCGGTGGCCGATGCCGAAGAGCGGATCGGGGTCTTCCCGCATGTCGATGGTTATCCCGTCCATACCATTTCCGACATCGGCATGGATGACACCAACAGCGTCTGGCTGTTTCAGGTGCTGCCCGGCCGTGTCCGGATGATCGGTTATTTCGAGCATACCGGCACCGGCATGGACGGCATGCTCGATGAGCTGGAGCGGCGTGGCGCCGAGCACGGCTATGTCTACGGCGTCCACAACATGCCGCATGACATCAAGGTCAGGGAATGGACGCGCGGCGGCATGACCCGCATCGAAGTGATGCTGAGGGAGGTCAAGGCCCGCGGCCTCGGCACGGTCCGCAAGATCGAGCGCGCCTATGTCCATGACCGGATCAACGGCACCAGGCGCATTCTGGCAAAGATCGAGTTCGATCAGGCCGGCTGCATCCAGGGCATCAAGTGCCTGCGGAACTACCGTAAGGACTGGGACGAGGATTTAAGCGTCTTCCGCGACGCGCCGCTGCACAATTGGGCTTCGCATGGTGCGGACGCTTTCGGCGGACTGGCGATCATCTTCACCGGCTTGGCGCCCGAACCGCTGAAGCCGGAACCCAAGCGACTGCCGACGTTACAGACGACGACGTTCAACGACTTCGTCGCAGCAACCCCTGCATATAGCGAGCGTGTTTGATGGAAGACGAAACGACGGCTTTGGAGGGCGGGCAGCAATGGGATCTGGCAAAGGTCGGCGCCCGGTGGCAGCAGGAGCTCGAACGCGCGCAGCGCTATTTCAAATCCTGGCATGACCGCTGCATCAAGATCGAGAAGATCTATCTCGACCAGCAGTCGGACCAGACGAATGCGGCCAAGCGCCGGTTTCCGATGCTGTGGGCCAACACCTCGGTGCTGCAGCCGGCCGTCTATGCCCGTGTGCCGCAGCCGGTCGTCGAGCGCCGCTTCAAGGACGCCCAGCCGGTGGCGCGCATGGCCTCGGAGTTGGTCGAACGCAACCTTGCCTATATGGGCGATGAAGCCGATATCGATTCCATCATGCGGGCGGTGCGCGACGATTTCCTGCTCTGCGCCCGCGGCACGGTGTGGCTGCGCTACGAGGCCGATTTCGAGCCGCTCGACATGGGCGTCCAGCCCTCCGACGCGCCGGCCAATGGTGGATTGCCCGAGGGGCTTCCCGGCGGCTTGCCCGGCGACGGCATGGGCGAGAATGACGGAGCGCCGCTCGAGGCGATCAGCGACGAGCGTGTCTGCATCGATTATGTGCATTGGTCCGATTTTCTGCACTCGCCGGCGCGGCGCTGGAAGGATGTGACATGGGTGGCGCGGCGCGTTCCGATGACCGACGAGGAGCTGGAGAAACGCTTCGGCCCTGACGCCATGACATCGCTCCAGGCGCAAGGCGCCGGCAGCAACAAGGGCAGCAATCAGACGGAGCGCGCCGAGAACGAAGGCAAGACCCATGTCTGGGAGATCTGGTGCAAGAGCGAAAACTATACCGCCTGGATCGCCGATGGCGCGCCGGTGGCGCTCGAAGTATCGGAGCCGCCGCTCGATCTGACGCATTTCTGGCCTTGCCCGCGCCCGGCCTATGGCACGATGTCGACGAGCTCGCTGATCCCGGTTCCCGACTATGTCTATTATCAGCAGCAATGCGATGAGATCGATCTGCTGACGAAGCGCGTCAACAAGCTGACCGATCAGCTGCGCCTGAAAGTGTTCTATCCCTCCGGCGACGGCGCGATCTCGCCGGCGATCGAGAAGGCGATGCGGCCTGAAAACGACACGGTGATGGTGCCGATCCCGGAATGGGCTGCCTTCACCGACAAGGGCGGCTCGAAAGCCATCGTGACGCTGCCGATCGACGAGGTGCAGAAGGTCATCATCGCCTGCATCCAAGCCCGCAAGCAGCTGATCGAGGATGTCTACCAGATCACCGGCATCTCCGACATCGTCCGCGGCGATACCCAGGCGTCGGAGACGGCGACGGCGCAGCGCATCAAGAGCCAGTGGGGCTCGATCCGCATCCGTGACCGCCAGGCCGAGCTTGCCCGCTTCGCCCGGGACATCATCCGCCTTGCCGGCGAAATCATCTGCGATCAGTTCCAGCCGGAAACGCTGATGCTCGTCAGCGGCATCAAGCTGCCGACGATGGCCGAGAAGCAGCAGGTTCAGCTGCAGATGCAGCAGATGCAGATGGCGGCCCAACAGGCAGCGGCGCGCGCCGAGCAGATGGGGCAACCCGCACCACCGCCGCCGCAGATGCCGCCGCAACTTCAAGAGATGATGCAGCAGCCGACGATCGACGAGGTCGTGCAGCTCTTGCGCAATGACAGCATTCGCGGCTTCCAGATCGACATCGAAACGGATTCGACGATCGAGCCCGACGAGGATGCCGAAAAGCAGCGCCGCATGGAATTCGTGCAGATGATCGGCGGCTTCCTGCAGCAGGCGGGCGCCATGGCGCAGCAAAACCCGATGCTGGTGCCTGTCATGGTCGAGACGCTGCTCTTTGCCGCCCGCGGCTTCAGGGCCGGCCGCCAGCTCGAAAGCACGTTGGAGCAGGTCGGCGCCCAGCTCTCCGAGGCGGCCACCGCGCCAAAACCGCCGCCGGAGCCACCGGCCGAGCAGATGATCAAGCTGAAAACGGCTGAAGTGAAGGCCGGCGCCGAACAGCGGAAAGCAGAGCTTGGCATCGCACAGGCCGAGATCGAGCATCGCGCCATGATGGAACAGGCGCGCGGCGAGGCGGCGGCGCAGGCGCTACAGCAGTTGCAGGCGCAGCAGCCCGCCTATTAGTGAACGGAGTGAAAGCATGAGAGAACGCTATTGCCGCGTCTGCGGCGGCTGGCACGCGCTCGATAAATGGCCGCACAACTGCATGCCGGCTGAGAACCCGGCGCAGTCCGATCTGCCGGCGCCGCATTTCGTCAGCGACAGCATCGACATCCAGTCGATGCATGACGGCAGGCATTACACCTCGAAAGCCAAGCTGCGCTCGGCCTATCGAGCGGCCGGCGTGGTCGAGATCGGCAACGAAAAGCCGCAGCCGATCGACAAGCCGAAGACCGATCGCGGCGAGATCCGCAAGGAGCTGCGGCGGGTTCACGCCGAATACAACGCCTGAGCGGGCATCAATCCCCGAAAAAGGAACTTTTCCGACATGGACATGGAAGACCTGAACGAGGCCGGCAACGGCAGCGAAGACTTTGGTGCGTTCGACGAGCAGCCCCTGAATGACAGGCCGGGCAGCATCCGCGACAGCCTGAAGGCGGCGATCGACACCGTCGAAGGCGGTGCGCCGGGCGATATCGCCGGCCAGCCGCGCGACGGGGAAAACGGCCGCTTCCTGGCCAAGGGGCAGGAGCAAGCGGCCACAGCGGCGAGGGCAGGGCAGGCGCCCGCGGCAAACGCCGCTCAACAGACGCCGCAAACCCAGACCCAGATGCAGACCCGGGAACAGCCCGCAAACGTCGGCAGCCGGGTTCCGCCCGGCTGGTCGGCGGAAGCCAAGGCGCAATTTACGACCCTTCCCGGGGAAGTACAGGCGGCCATTACCAAGCGGGAACAGGAGGTCGATAACGGCTTCCGCGTCCTGCAGGATTACAAGGGGCTCGAAGAGTTCACGCCGCTCATCCGCCAGGCCGGCATGACCCATGCCGATGTCATGCGCCGGGCGATCGACTGGGAAAAGGCGCTGATCCACGATCCCGTCAACACCGTCGTTCACGTCGCCAGGATGGCCGGGGTCAATCTTCACGCCCTGGTCAATGGCCAGACGGATCAGGTCCTGCAGCGGAACCCGCAGCAGGCCGGACCACAGCCCGGACAACAGCAAGGAGGACCGCAGCCGCGACACGTCAACGTCGAGGCGACGGTCGAACATGTTTTGCGGAAAAGGGACACCGAAACTCAAGTCGATGCCTTCCTTTCCGATCCGGCAAACGCGCATGCCGATGACGTGCTTGATGACATGATCGCCCTTATCAACGCAGGGCGGGCATCATCGCTTCAGGACGCCTACGACGCCGCATGCTGGATGCGCCCGGACATTCGCCGGCAGTTGATCAGCCAGACTGCGCAGGCACCCGTCCAAGAACAGCAAGCCCAGAGGGCAGCAGCGGCAGATCAAGCCCGCCGCGCCTCGCGATCCATCTCTGGATCTTCCGCGCCGGGCCCGACCCGCGATGCGGCAAGAGGCCAGCCCACCTCAATCCGAGACTCGCTGCGCGACGCCATGCGTTTTTCGCGCGGTCAAGTCTGATCAAAGGAATGATCAATGCCGATTTCGCCCAATCTCTCTGAAATCGTGACCACGACGCTGCGCAACCGCAGCGGCACGGTCGCCGACGACGTGACGAAGAACAACGGTCTTCTCACCCGTCTGAACAGCCGCGGCCGCAAGAAGCCCATCTCCGGCGGCCGCACCATCGTCCAGGAACTGCAGTACCAGGAAAACTCGACCTTCAAGCGCTATTCCGGCTACGATATCCTCAACGTCCAGCCCTCCGACGTCATCACTGCGGCCGAATACGACCTCAAGCAGGCCGCGGTCGCCGTCTCCATGTCCGGTCTCGAACAGCTGCAGAACTCCGGCGAGGATGCGATCCTCGATCTGCTCGAGCAGCGCATCGAAAACGCCGAAACGACGCTGAAGAACAACATCGCGCTCGACTGCTATTCCGACGGCACGGCCGATGGCGGGCGTCAGATCGGCGGGTTGCAACTGTTGATCTCGACCTCGCCGACATCGGGTACCGTCGGCGGCATCTCGCGCGCCACCTGGGGTTTCTGGCGCAACCAGAAATTCTCGGCCTCGGCCGACGGTGGTGCCGCCGCCTCGAATGCCAACATCCAGAGCTACATGAACCGGCTCTATATGTCCTGCGTTCGCGGCTCCGATGCGCCTGACCTTGTCGTCGCCGACAACAACTTCTTCCGCCTCTACTGGGAATCGCTGCAGGCGATCCAGCGCATCACCTCGGCGGACAAGGGCATGGCCGGCTTCCAGTCGCTGCAATACATGGGCGCCGACGTGATCTTCGACGGCGGCTTCGGCGGCGGCGCGCCGCTCAACCAGATGTTCTTCCTGAACACCAAGTACCTGTTCTACCGCCCGCACCGCGACCGCGACATGGCGCCGATCGGCGACGAGCGCATGAACACCAACCAGGATGCCTTCGTGCAGCTCATGGGCTTCGCCGGCAACCTCACCATGAACAACGCCTTCCTGCAGGGCGTGTTGTTCGCCTGATCGTCAACGAAAGGAAAAGCAAATGTCGATCGCTTCAATCCAGTCCGATCGTCTTGGCGCGAACCCGTTCGTCGTCGAAGGCCCGATCGTTTCCGGCTCCGGTATTCCGGGCTCGAATTTCTCCCTCGGCGCCGTCGCCGGCGGGGACCGCGAATCCGAATGGGTCTATTGCCAGTTGGTGCTGGCCTCGCAGACGACCCTTCAGCCCGGTCAGTGGTTCCAGTGGACGAGGGATTATGTCGCCTCGCTGCTGACCACGGCGGCTGCCGTCGTCGGCCAGCGCTGCGGCGTCTTTTCGGGTGCTGCCCAGCCCCCGACGCTGACCGGCGGCCCGATCGGTGCCATCACCCTTGCACCCGGCACCTATTACATCTGGCTACAGCGCAATGGCCAGGCGCCGTCGCAGGTCGCAACCGCAACGGCGGCCCTCGTCGTCGCTGAAACCACCACCACGGCAGGCCAGGCGAGCGCCCCGGCATCCGCCACGGCAACCACCAAGGCCATCGCCAACGTCAACTTTGCGGCGGCCAACCAGACGTTCACGGCAACCACGGTCAACGGCTCCAACCTGCTGACGAGCCTTTCCGGCCTGAATGCCGGCTCCGGACCGTTCATCGGTGCGGCCGTTTCCGGCACCGGCATCCCAGGCGGAACGACAATCTCGGGCATCACCTACAGCCCGAACGGCGTCGTCCAGAGCATCACCCTCTCGGCCAACGCCACCGCCAATGGCACCGGCATCACCATCACCGCGACGGGCGTGCTCGAGGCAACGCTGATGCGTCCGTTCCTGTCGAAGGTGAACTAAACCAAGACATCGACGGGCGCTTCGGCGCCCGTTTCGTCGACCTATCCATACGCGGCCTGCCCCTCATCCGGCTGCCGCCACCTTCTCCCCGTAAACGGGGCGAAGGGGTATGCCGCGACCTCTCCGTTCCCCTCAGACCTATCGCGGGGCACGTCCCCTCTCCCCGTTTTTACGGGGAGAGGGTTAGGGTGAGGGGCAGCCATCAGCACGATCCGAACAGCCGTCACACAAGGCTAATCACGCCCGAGGCGCTTCAGCGCCCATTTCCTTTCCCCGCCATCAACAGCGAGACACGCACCATGCCCGACAGCAGCACCGGGATTTATGCCTCCTTCAGCCTCGAACCGGTCGAGCAGACCTTTCTGAGGGAGAAGGAAGGCCGGCCGATCTTCGCCGACAAGGAATTCGTCCGCATCTTCATCTCCGGCGACAAACATACCGAAGTCTATCGCGAGGTGACTGACAACGACAAACAGCGTTTTTCCGACGCCTATAAGCGCTTCAAGGAAGGGGCGGCCGCCCGCGAGCAGCTGACCGGCACGCCGCTGGCGCAATGGCCCTATCTCAAACCCAGCCAGATCAAGGAGCTGGAGGCGGTCAATATCTATACCGTCGAGCAGCTCTCAGCACTCTCCGATACGAGCAAGCAGAAGATCGGCATGGGCGCCAACGAGCTCGTCGCCGCCGCCAAGGCCTATCTCGCCACCGCCGAAAACTCGAGTGCTGCCTCGGCCTTTGCCGCCGAAAACGAGCGGCTGAAGGACGAGGTGACGCGGCTGCAGGAGCAGATGAAGGAGATGGCCTTGCGCTTCGAGTCGCTGGAAAACGAACGTCAAGCCGGGACCAAGTCCCGCGGCCACATCGCCGCCTGAACCGGAGATCCGCGCATGTCGCTCCTGACCATCATTCAGAATGTCTGCGCGGAAATCGACCTCGATCCGCCGACGGCTGTCATGTCCTCGGCGGATCCGCAGATCATGCAGCTGCGCATCCTCTCCACCCGTGCCGGCCGCGACCTGATGCGTGAGCATGACTGGTCGACGCTGATGGTGCAGCGGCAATTCGCAACGACGGGCGCCAACCCTGAGCCGGCCGAGCCGCCCGCCGACTGGGACCGTTTTGCTGCCAATTCGAAGATCTGGAATGCCTCGCGCCTCCGGCAGCTGAATGGCCCGGTGGAGCCGCAGACCTGGCAGCGCAACACCATCCTCAATTCGAACCCGGTGCCTGAGATCTGGCGCATGGTCGGCGGCAAGCTCGACATCCACCCGAATGCTGCAGGCGAGACGATGGCTTATGCGTATATTTCCGGCTTCTGGGTGGCGCTGAATGGCGAGGCGACCTATGCCGCAAATTGGGCAAACGATACCGATACCGCCCGTTTCCCCGAAGACCTTCTCGAACTCTCGCTGATCTGGCGCTGGAAGCGGGCCAAGGGGCTCGACTATGGCGAGGAGATCGCCAGTTTCGAGCGATCCAAGGAAGCCGCGATCGGCGCCGATCGGGCGGCAGCGCCCGTCGACCTCTCGCTGCCGGTAAGGGGGCAGGCGCCCGAGAATTATTGGCCCGGCACGATTACGGTGTCCAACCCATGACCCGCAGACCTGTCCCTCAAAACGGGCGCACCCGCCGCGTTTCGCCAGGCAAAGACTGGATCGCGCCGATCGGCGGCTGGCGAACCGATGTCGAGATGGCGGATATGCCTGAAGATGCGGCGTTCCAGCTCGACAATTTCTTTCCGGAAGCCAACCGGGTGCGGGCCCGTTACGGCTTCCTCGCTTTCGCCACCGGCCTTGGCGCCGACGTGCAGACGGTCATTCCCTATTCCGGCGTCGGCAACAGGCTGTTTGCCGCGGCCGGCGACAAGATCTTCGACGTGACGTCGGGCGGCGCCGTCGCTGCACCAGTCGTCTCCGGCATGGCAAGCGCTCATTGGTCGGTGCAGCAATATACCAACCCGGCCGGCCAGGAATTTTTGCGCCTCGTCAACGGCCTCGACACGCCGCTGCTCTTTAACGGCACCGCCTGGACCAACAATTTTCTGGTAGGCACGGCAACGCTCGCCACCCAGAACGTCGGCGTCAGGAACACGGCCTATACGCTGAGTTTCTTCGGCACCGGCTCCGTCACCCTTTCCGGCGCCTTCACCGGCTCGCTGAGCGGCACAGGCGTCGCCAACCGGGTGTCGCTGACCTTCACGCCGGCGGCCGGCACGCTTGTCGTCACCGTCTCGGGAACGGTCACCAATGCGCAGCTTGAAAAGGGTTCGGTCGCGACACCTTACGTCCCCTCGACGATGATCACGGGCATTCCGGACGCCTCGCTGCTGATCGCCGTCACCGCCTATCGCTCGCGCCTCTGGTTCATCGAGAAGAATTCGACCAATGTCTGGTATCTCGCCACCGATGCCGTCAGCGGCGCGGCGACGGTTCTGCCGGTCGGCGGCAACATGAAATATGGCGGCACGCTGATTGCGATCAATGTCTGGACCATCCCCGTTGCGACGGGCCTGCAGCAGTGCCTGGTGCTGATCTCCTCGGAAGGCGAAGTGATCGTCTTCCAGGGGTCCGATCCTTCGAGTGCTTCCAATTGGGGCCTGATCGGCACCTTCAAGCTCGGCCGGCCGCTCGGCACCGATCGATGCCTGCTGTCGGTCGGCGCCGATCTGGCGATCATGACGACGGATGGCATCGTGCCGATCACCAAGGCCGTGCAGCTCGATCGGGGCGCCACCAGCCTCGGGGCGATCACCGCCAAGATCGGCCCGACCTGGCGCGAGACCGTAGCGGCGGCCGGCACGACCTCTGAGGAGTGGCAGCTTTCGAGCTTTCCGGCGCGGCAGATGGCGATCGTCAACCTGCCGTCCTCCTTCGGCCCCTACCAATATGTGATGAACACCGAAACCGGGGCCTGGTGCCGCTTCGTCGGCATGCCCGCCTCCTGCTGGGCGACATGGCAGGACCGGCTGTTCTTCGGGGCGGGCGACGGCACGGTTTATGAGGCCGAGGTCGGCGCCAACGACAATGGCGTGGCGATCGACGCGCTGATGGTCGGCGCCTGGAGCCGCTATGGCGACGGCCTCTCGACCAAGCTCTCGAAGCTGATCGGGGTGACGGCGCAGATCGGGGTTTCCACGCTGATGTATGCCGGCATCTCGGTGGACTACCAGACCAAGATTCCGACAGCGCTTCTGTCCTCGGTCGAAAACAATGCGGCGGCGAAGTGGGGGACGGCGGTCTGGGGTGTCGCGAAATTCCCCGGCATTTCGCTCGTCCGCAAATTCGCCTCCGCCGGCGGTGCGGGTTCGGCCTTGGCGCCGACGATCCGGGCGCTGATCTCGGGCTCGTCCGGCTCCGTCTCCGAAGCCGCCGTGGTCGGCGGCTCGGTGCTTTATGAAAAAGGTACGCCGATTTGATCGTCTCCGAACCACGCGAGCAGATCGCGACCTGGGTCGGCAACAGGATCGGCGTGACCTTCCACCCGCCTTACACCACGCTCGCCCATATCGACCGCGGCCGGATCATCGCCGGCTTCGTCTTCAACGTCTGGACCGAGCATGACGTCGAGGTCTCGCTCGCCGCCGACCGGCTGACGCTGACGCTGATGCGATCGGTCTTTCGCTATGTCGTGCATCAGCTCGGCTGCCGCCGCGCTACCGCAAGGACCCATGCCGACAATGTCGAAGCCCAGAAGGTTCTGGCAAGATTGGGCGCCCGGCTGGAAGGCCGCCAGCAAGCCTATTTCGGCGACTGCGACGCGCTGCTTTACGCAATCATGAAAGAGGATTTTCCCTATGGTCTCCACGCCGAAGGCCCCGAAGGCGCCTGATCCGACACAGACCGCAGCGGCACAGACGGCCACCAACGTCGACACCGCCATCGCCAATGCGGGGCTCAGCCACACCAATCAGTATACGCCGGATGGTTCGCTGGAATACAAAACCACCGGCTATCAGACGATGACCGACCAGAACGGCAAGACCTATCGGCTGCCGACCTATTCGGCCTATCAGACCTATTCGCCCGAGAACCAGGCGATCTACGACCAGACGCAGCAGACGCAGCTCGGCCTTGCCAGGCTCGCCAACGACCAGACCGGCAAGATTTCGGGCGTTCTTGGCACCAATGTCGATCTCAGCGCCGGCAATGTCGACAAATATGTCAACGATCACTGGCAGTCCGGCTTCAACAACCAGTGGGACCGCGATCAGGCGAGCCTCGATCAGAGCCTTGCCGACAAGGGCATCTCGATGGGCTCGGCCGCCTATGACAATGCGCTGCGCGATTTTTCGACGCGCAAGCAGGCCGCATCCGACCAGTATCTCGGCGACATGTATTCGAATGCCCAGAATTCGATCCTGGCCGAGCGAAACCAGCCGCTGAACGAGATTTCGGCGCTGATGTCGGGCTCGCAGGTCCACCAGCCGAGCTATGTCAACACGCCGACGACGCAACTGCCGACCGTCGACCAGGCTGGGCTGATCAACGAGAATTTCAATCAGAAGATGGGTCTCTACAATCAGCAGCTCGCCCAGTCGAACGCCGCCATGGGCGGCCTGTTCGGCCTCGGCGGCTCGCTGCTGGGCGGCTGGGCGAAATCCGACCGGCGGCTGAAGGAAGACATCAAACGCGTCGGCACGCTGGACAATGGCCTGCCGGTCTACGCCTTCCGCTACAAGGACGGCGGCCCGACGCAGATCGGCCTGATGTCCGACGATGTCAGAGAAATCCATCCGGACGCCGTGTCCGAACACGCCGACGGCTTCGACCGCGTCTCTTACGAAAGGGCAGTAGGCTGATGGGATTCATCTTCGGCGGCGATACCGGCAAGACACAGGGCAACATCAGCGACCAGCGCAAGCGGCTGGCCTACGCCATGCTGCAGCAGGGCATGGACACGAGCCCGGTGCAATCCCCGTGGCAAGGGGCGGCGCGGCTGGCGCAGGCGCTGATGGGCGGCCTGGCGATCAGGCAGCAGGAGAAACGTGCAGGTGCGGCTGAAGGTCTCGCCGCATCGAAGAACGCGTCTACCACCTCGTCTGCGGTTTCGCCCGACGAAGCATTCAACGCGAACACTACACAATATCGAGATATCGTTGAGCGCGACGAGCTCAACCCGACCGATGTCGTTCCCGATTTTGGAACATCTGCACAACCGAACGCGCTAACTCCGCCGGTCGCCGCCTCGGTCGCTCCGAGACAGCGGGCAGCCCCTATCGCTCTTGCTGGAACCACAACGCCTTCAACCATGCGCAAAACATCGAACGGCACCACATGGAGCATTGAACAGTAATGGCGACAATCTTGGTTAATGGTCAGCAGTTAACGGTCGACGACAGCTTTTTGAGCCTCTCTCCGGACGACCAGAATTTTCTAGTTGACGAGTTATCGCGGCGCCTCCCCCCGCCTGTAGATAGCCTCCCTCCACCTGTAGATAAGAGTCATATCGGACAGCTTTGGCCAATCAGCCGGGACGCCGACGGGAACAGATATTTCGATAGCGACGCCGGCATTCTGGGAGCGCTAAAACGCTCCGTCATGCTTCCGGGTGACGTCTACAGCGGCAAAGTGCAGATGAATGGCCCAGATGGCAGAATAAGCCCAGAGGCGATTGGTCGTTCGTTGGAGTTTGCGTCGACTTTCATCCCGGCATCGCCGGGGCTCCGCGCAGGAGAGGGGCTAGTCCCAGGATTGAGCAAGAGCCTGCGAAGGCCAAATAGCGTAGAGCCGCCATCTAGCAACGCTCTTTATGCCGAGGCAGAACGCAATTTCGAGGCGATGCGAAACAGTGGTGTTGATTACTCCTCCGATGCCGTTAAAACAATGGCAGAGGCAGTTCAATCGAAGCTCGAGAAAGAAGGTTTTGACCCAGAGCTCGCCGGAAAGACTCACAAGATTCTCGCAAAACTCTTTAACCCTCCGGAAAACAGCTTGGCGAGCATCGAGGGGTTAGACTCAGCCCGCAAGACGTTCGGAAAAATAGTCCAATACGTCAAAGAACCGAACGATCAAGCTGCTGCGTCCCGCGTTATTCGAGAGTTGGACGAGTTCATTGGTGCCGGCGATCCGGCGACCGTCGTGGCTGGAAAGGCGACTGACGCAGCCGACGCGCTCAAGGCAGCAAGTGGTAATTTCGCAGCCGCAAAGCGTTCCGATATTGTGAACGGTATCGACAGATCCCCAGATTTCCGCGCTGTACCAAACACTTCCGCTACAAATACTGTAGATGTGATTCGTCAACGCGCCGCCTCAACCCTTCTTCAGGACAAGGAGATATTCCGTTTTTCTCCCGAGGAAATAGAAGCGCTCAAAACTATTGCCGGGGGAAGCGCGGCCCAAAACGTCACGCGCCGCATAGGAAAATTTTTGGAGGGCGGAAGTGGTCTCGCTCGGATGCTGAGCACGGCAGCGGGCGGCGCCGCTGGAGCGGCGGCGAGCAGCACCGGTGGCGCCGGCGCCGCCGCCAGCGGCGCGGCTGTGGGGGCATTGGTCCCGACAGTCTTGGGCCAAGGCAGCAAGGAACTGTCCAACATTCTGACATCGCGGGCGCTGTCTTCCGTTGATCGAATGGTTCGGCAACGTTCTCCGCTTTATCAGGCCACGCTGAATGCCGCCCCCAAGGAAGTCGTCCGCCAACCGATGGCGGAGGCACTCATACGGGCTCTATTGCTTTCTCGACAGAAGCAAGATGGCGGTGACCCATGGATATGAACTTCCGCTCCGTTGCTTGCTCGGAAGCAGCAAAAATAGCGGTGGTGGCTGGTGAGCTATCCCCGCAGATCGTCCCACAAAATGGCAACCCCTAGTGCCATCACGCTTATCGGTATGGCCCAGATGATCAATTTGACGGGTTGGCCGGCGTACAGGAACATGTAAGCGGCCGCTGATGCTCCGCCAATGGCCATCATCGCCCCCAGTGTCATGGATATGAATTTCCTCATTAAAAATCCTTCCTGGAAGCTTGCGGGCCTGAGGGGTACATGATGTCAGTGGTTATCAAGGACGATCTGGATCCGGATAGCGACCAGCAGCAATGTTGCCAGCGTGATCATCAGGCCGAGGGTGGCGCCGGGCAGGCAGGTGGTGCCGTTGAAATAAAGTCCCTCGCAATTAACCCGCACCTGCTTCCATATAAAAAAACAGGCCGGCCCTGCCGTCAAAGCGCCGGCGAGAAACATGGTCAACTCGATCGGAAACTGATCGACCACCCAGCTGGCGGGGCCCGTCCTGAGCGGGGACCATGAGGCAAGCGTGACGACCGCGATGAGCATCGCGACGATCTTGATCGCTCTGTGTGACGGTTGGTTCGGCTCGTGATCACTCTCCATGCCGCAACCGATACTATACGATTCGAGGCCTCGCAATTCGCGCGGCCTTTTTCTTTTGGAGAAGGTCAATGCCCAGAAACCCCTCAACCGGCGTCTATTCCAAGCCCGCCGGAACGACACCCTCGGTCGGCCAAGTCATCGACCCCGTGCCGTGGAACGCACTGACCACCGACCTCGGCAACGAAATCACCAACTCGCTGCCGCGCGACGGCTCGGCGCCGATGGTCGCGCCGTTGAAGGCCGCAGGCGGAACGGTGTCCGCGCCGGGCCTCGGCTTCGCTTCGAACCCGCAAACCGGTCTCTATCTCAAGGGTGGCGGGTTGCTGGGGTTCACCCAGAACGGCGTCGACGTCGCCTTCGACAAGGCTTCGGTCTACGCGGCCAAATCGGGTGATTACACAGCGCTTGCGTCGGACGATAACGCTATCCATCGCTTCACCGCGGCAGCCACGCTCACCCTGACCGCAGCCGCAACGCTCGGTGCAAACTGGCACTATGCCGTCATTGCCGATGGCGGCGATGTGACGATTGATCCGAATGGCTCAGAGACGATCGATGGCGCGGCCACGCTCGTCCTCAAGGACGGCTACAGCGTCGAAATCATCTGTTCCGGCGCCGTCTTCTTCACCAACAAGCTCTTCGCCAGGATCCAGAACAAAGCTGACAGTTCGGCTGTCGGCGATTTCGTCGTCGGGCTCATCCTTTCCAATAACGCCGGCAGCCCGAACAGCCATGTTGATTTTGCTGCAGGATCTGCCAGGACGGGATCGAGTTTCGTCTCCAACGCAACCTCGTTGACGAAGCGGGTGACGGGAACATTTGCGGCTGGAACGGGCGCCGGCGGCCTCGACGCCGGCGCGGTGGCAGCAAATGCGACATACTTTGCCTATGCCCTCCGCAAGGACGCAGACCTGTCTTTCGACGTTGTTCTCTCGACATCGGCAACAATCGGCGGCATCACCACGAACCTGCTCACCGGCTATACCATCGTGAAATGCATCGGCGTCGTGCTGACCGATGGAAGCTCGAACATTCGGCCGTTTGTGCTGTATCCGCGTGACGAATATACCTTCGTGACGCCGGTCAAAGACGCTGTCAGTGCCGCTATCTCTACGACTTCGACACTCCTGGCGCTGACATTGCCGAATGGGGTGAAGGTTAAGGCAAAGTTGCGTTTCGAGATCACATCGTCGGTAACGACTAACGCAGCTCTGCTATCCGACCCTGCGCAAGGTGCGCTTGTTGCGGGCGCCAACAATGATGGCGCCAACGTCGGCTCTATCCAGGTAGCGAGCAGTTTTGCATTGGGATCGCAAGAGATATGGACAAATACAAGTCGGCAAATTCGCATGGTATTGGGCGGCTCTACCGGCAGCATCTGGATCTGGAACGATGGCTTCCATTTCCCTTGCGGAAGGAGCTCTTGAATAAGCTCCACTCCTGTGTTTGACATGCTGGCATCACGCCAGGAGCAGAAATGGCACAGGTCGACAAGGCATCATATCGCAATCGAGGCGGCGTAATCCAGCGGCTCGTCACTGCTTATAAACGTTTCCGCTACTTCACCGTCGCCGGCGAAAATCTCGTGGTGAAGCGAAGCGCTGAGTTTCGCCTGGTCGGTCATGCCGTCCTTGAGGTCGGCGATAACGTCACCATCCAAGATCAGTCGTTCTTTCAACTTACAATGCCAGAGCCCAAAGTCTTCATCGGCAACAACACCGTCATCGGCCGGCGCAACATCATCACGGCGAAGAACCGGATATCGATCGGAAATGATGTCCTGATCGGCTCTGATGTACAGATCATCGATCACGGCCACGGCATGAGGCGCGATGTGCCGATTAGGCTTCAGAAGGCTGAGATCGGTACAGTTGAGATCGGTAACGATGTCTGGATAGGCGCCGGAGCGAAGATCCTGATGAACGTCAAAATCGGCAATGGCGCCGTGATTGGAGCGAACGCCGTTGTGATAAGCGACATCCCGGAATATGCAATCGCGGTCGGTTCGCCGGCAAAGGTTGTCAAATATCGTGAATAGCCGTCAGACACGGCTCGTCCGATCGCGCTGACATTCCATGGTCTGACACAGCCAGAACGCGGCTGCGAGATCATCGCGAAAAGCACAGGTCACATAACCTCCGACGAAATCACCAAAGGAGGCAATGAAGTTAGAAGTCGCGAAAGCCGAGCGCATGAACCGAACAATCAAGGATGCCACCGTCAAGATCTACCACTACGACGATCTCGAAAGCCTGAAAGCCCATGTCCTTACCTTCGTCACAGCCTATAGCTGCGCCAAGCACCTCAAGGAATTGCGATGGCGAACGCCCTACCAGGCAATCTGCGATGCCTGGACAAAAGACCCCTCAATCTTCAAAATCAATCCGGACCAGCTCAATTCCGGGACCAAACACCTAAACAAATTGCGGAAGACGCGTCCGATTTCATTGTGGAGGAAAACCGTTGAATCGGTACAGTTCCCACCCAAATCCGTCTTTCAGCAGCAAAGTCGATTCCGGCAACATTCGCGATATGGTTTTTTCCGCCAACGCAAACTTGGCGGCGCCTATGCGCTCGGCCACCAACTGCTGTTTCTCTGTCACCCGGATAAAGTACCGGATGTGATTGCGCTTGATGAAGGCGTCCACATCGTTTTCGGATTCAGGAAAGGTATAAGGCGGCAGCAACCATCCCTTATCTCTGCCTCCCGTATAGGCGGCCGCAAATAAAGTACTACCCGTATCGAATGGTTGAAATACGATCCTCAAATCATTTGCCGCGACATAGCGATAGATGATGTAACCTTCACGCTGGGCTCCCAGAAAATCATCGAGTTTTTGCCGGCCAATAAGCACATCCATCACTCCCTGCTCCATCCAGGAATAGGGTTGGCGTTTGGGCTGGGGGCGAGACATGAATTTGACGGCAGGAAGACAGAACACATAGAGAGTAACGAGCACCACCGCAAACGCAAACAAATGGCCGTTTACGGCCCTCTGTCCTTCCCGCAGACGTGCCGACATTTCGAATAAAATTCCACCCGACTGGGCAGCACTGCTCGTTACAATTTTCTCGGCAATCAAGCTCGCGCCGATATACGCAGTGGAGAAATACAGTAGGTAAGCTGGCGTTGCCCATCGTATGTGGTTGAACATGACGGCGTACCAGATGATGAACATCGCAGCAGTCATCGCGACGAGCAGGAAAATCCTTCTAAATGACACAAGCAACGCACCGACGATAAGGACGAGAGCGACGATCGCATATTGGCGTTGATCCAGAAACCAATAATACAGGATGAAGAAGAAATCGTGCCAGCCTTGGGGGGTCGTCAGATCGGTGACGAAAACCCGGCTTGCCGGATCCATTGCACGGCCGAGTTCAACGCGATAAGCCGCCATCCATTCGTCTGAAAGGCCGGGATGCCCAAAGAAGAAAGGATAGATCGGGTTCCCCAGCACAATAAGATTTTTGACGTACCAGTAGCCAGCAAGGGATAAAAACGCGGTCAGGCAGGTCAAAAAAAGCGAAAGTGGCAGTTTGCCGCGAAAGAACGAAGGCATGAGTGCCAAGCCGATCAATCCAACCATCTGTAGCTCGGTATATTTGCCACCGACTGCCCCACCCAAGAGCAAAGCACAAGAGACGATCTCTGATGGCCTGCGGGTCTCAAGGTAGCGCCAAAGATAAAGGACGGCGGCAACCGAAAAACAGGATCTGGGAAGGTCTGTTAGAGGAACTGCGGCGCCTGGTGTAAAAAAGCCCTGGAACGCGATCAGGAAGAAAACCAGCAATAATCCAGCGGCCCGCCAGCGGTAGGCACAACTTGTGAGTAACAGCAGGAATCCGAGGAAGATCGCCACATTCATCAGACCTGCAGCGACCCAGTGGTCGACGAACAATAATGAACAAGCAAAAAGTACATTGAAGAAAAGCGGTATGTTTCCGTAAAAATTGCTGTTCATCTGCGGCGAGACGAATCCGCCATGGGAAACGATGCTTTGGGCGAGTGGGATCTGAAAAGCCCAAACGTCAGCTGTTCCTGCCGGGAAAGACGCTGTAACCGACATTACCCCAATCAAAGCAATAAATGCAGCTGAGGCTAAAAGCGGGAATGGATTGCCCTTGGCAGTCGCCCGCACGCCCACCGCGGACAAATTGCGCAAATCGCCAAGAATCGCCAGCACATCATCCCGGCGCCAGATCATCAACATGGCAGCAAGGGGCAGCACGACTTCCGCGCGCAACAAATGAAACGCCCCAAGAGCAGTTGCCAAACCGCCGACGAGCGCAAGTCCCGGCAAGACGCCGCTAAGAAGCAGATCCGTTCCGTCACGAAAATAAGGATCAACGCCGCGGTTCAACCGAAGCACAAGCGCACGATGAAGGGTCAGACCGAATAGTAAAATCGCTGCAATGACAAGCCAGGCGGCGAGCACAGTCATGACCGGATGTTCCCCCTAGTGCGTTCCCGCTCATGGGCGGCATCGATGTAAGCTCGCGAACCATCAGATCGGAAATGAAAAACTCAAACAGCAACGACCCGTCACGGCGCGGTCTCAATTCCGATCGTCAAGACCGGATAGTGATCGTTCTCCCTGCCGCCGCGGGCACCGCCCGGCATAAATGAAAAATTTTCCTCTTTGTCAATTGCCAGTAAGGATGGCTCGAAGAGCGGCGTCGTGCGGGCGCTGCCGTGAAGAACATTTCCCATAGTGCGTCCTCTTCCTGACGACCCAGGATCAATGATGCACCATCACACTCAGGGACTACACACCCGTCCTTTTCCGCTCGACGGAAGACCACCACGTATTATTGAACGTCAACTCTCACTCCGTCTCCACGCAGGGGCCGGGTGCCTCGCCAACATTCGGAATCCGGAGCCCACCCCATGCTCGTCCATAACTGGCGCGAGGTGCTGAAGCGTGCCTGGTCGGTGCGGTTGATGGCGCTGGCGCTGCTCTTCATCATCGTTGAGCCGATCTACACCTTCGTCGCCGCCACCTGGGTGTCGCGCAACATCTACATCCAGCTCGCCATGTCGGCGATCACAGGCCTCTTGGCCGTTGCGGCGATCATCGCCCGCATCTTCGTCCAGCAGAAAATCTCAGGAGACTTGAATGGCAAACCGCCTGCAGAAGGGTAGTGCCGCCGCGGCCATGGCCGTGGCGCTCGTCGGAAGTTTTGAGGGGCTGCGTCAGAATGCCTATCCCGATCCCGCGACCGGAGGGCAGCCCTGGACGATCTGCTATGGCAGCACCAATGGTGTGAAGCCGGGGGACCGCAAGACGGTGGAGCAGTGCAAGGCGCTCCTGGCGCTGGAGCTCAGGACCTACTCGGGGGGCATCGAAAGCTGCGTGCGCGTGCCCCTGCCGGATGCCCGGTTCGTGGCGCTGACCTCCTTTGCCTATAATATCGGGGTCAAGGCGGCCTGCGGTTCGAGCGCCATCAAGCTCATCAATGAGGGCAGGGCGGCCGAGGGCTGCGAGTCGCTTTTGAAGTGGAACCGCGCCGCCGGCATCGTCTTTCCGGGCCTGACGCGGCGCCGGCAGAAAGAGCGCCAGTTCTGCCTCGAGGGCATCTGATGTTCTCTATCCTCGACACGCTCAAGATGGGCGCCGGCATCGCCGCCGGCCTGATGCTCTATCACCTCTACGCCGTCTCGATCGGCTATCCCTCGGCGGCAAGGCAGGCGCGCGCCGGCTATGTCCTTGTTGCCGAAAAGAGCGCAGCCGAGGCCCAGGCGGCCGAGATGGAGCGCCAGCGCAATGCGGCGGCTAAGGCCGGCGAAGAGCACCGCAAGCGCCTTGCGGCCGCAGAAGCCGCCGAGCAGGCGGCCAGAGACACACTCGAAACCGAGATCCAATCCTATGAGCTTCAGCTTTCGGAAAAGAACCGCGCTTGCGCTGTCACTGCTGCTGATCGTCAGTGGCTGCTCCGCCACTGAGCGCCTGAACAAGGCGGCGATGACGAAGGGGCAGGCGGCGGCCGGCATCGTCCTGCCGCCATTACCCGATGATCTGCGCCGGCGAGAATCGCATGCGCCTGTCGTCGAGGGCGAGCCTGCCATCGCGATCCTCGCCCGCGAGCGCCAGGCGCTCGACCGCGCCAATGCCCGCCAGGGGCGCACCACTCAATTCTACGACGACCTCACCAGCAGATACGGAACACGCCGATGATGAATGCCATCTCGCTTGCCCTGACGAAGCCGATGGGCGGGGCCCCTGCGATACCCCCGCCATGGGTGCCGGATGCCAGCCGCTATATGCCGGCCGCCACCGGCACCCGCTGGCCGGCGGGTTTCACGCAGACTTACGCGGCCGGCCTGAACTATCAATGTTCGAAGCTGTTCTTCGGTTCGCCCGACTACCCGACCAATGATTTCCTCATCCCCTTTACCGGCTTTGGACTGACCGAGGGTGGCACCGCGCCTCAGGAGACGGTGAACCCGAATGCGAATATCGAGATCGACGAGGTATTCTTCATCCATCCCGATGGCACGGAATATCCGGTGCTTTTCGGTGGGCTTGCAGCCGCGACCGTCACGGCAGCGACGGGCATTGTCTACGGCCAGGTCACGCTTTCCGCGCCTCTGCCGGCCTGGTCCATCTTCGGGATCCGAACTGTCTGGCATGGCTCGGTGGGCAATAGCTATATCGGCGGCTATCGCTGCCAGCGCCACCGCGGGGAGAAATATTGGGCGGCAACCGATCTCGCCTCCGTCCAGGCGCTTGCGGCGGCCAACGCGGCAAGCACCCCGGACCGTGACCCCGATGCCTTCTACAACACGGCCGGCAACGTCTCGAACTCCCAGCCGCTCGCCTATGGCCCCGCCATGGTGCTGGCCAAGGGGTGGGACGGCAGGCCGGTTCCCCTGGTTCTGGCCGATTCCCTGGTGGAGCGGCAGGAGCTTGCCGCTTCGGCCGATGCGCGCCGCAACATGGGTATCTGGCGGCGCTGGCTCGACCAGAGAGATCCCGTCTGGGGAAGCTGCATCCCGCTCGTCATGGGCGTCCCCGGCTCGAAATCGGTCCAGGAGCTGGCCACCTCGGCCACCCTCCGCTGGAATATGATCGATGCCATCGCCACCACCTATAACGGCGGCAAGCCGATCTGGACCTTCGTGCTCGACCAGTCGGGCCGCAACGATAACAACGCGACGGCAAGCACCTGGTCCAACGCCAAGTTCGGCCTCGTGGACCGCGTGAAGACCCGCTATGGGGCAGGCACCCACGTGGTCGGCATCACCCTCATGCCAACCTTCGCCTCCACCGATGCAGGCCGCACCGTGGCAGGCTTCGCGGTCGCGACCCTGTGGAACCCTGTGACCGGCACCCTTGCCACCGTCAACAACAGCATCAAGGCCAGCGCGCGTTACGCCGGGGTCATCGACATGGTGCCGGCCTTCATGTCGGACGCCGACCCGACCAAGGGTCCGGCGGCCGAGCTGTTTCCTCTGGGCAACGTCGTCGGGCACCCCGGCAACCAGGATGGCGTCACCACATGGGACACCATGACGCTGCCCGCTGCGGTGCCTCTGGGATCCCGCATCATCTTCGAATACCAGCCCGGCCTGTGGACCTCGCGCACGCTGATCGGGAGAGCGGACAATGGCGATGGAACGGCGGACTACAAGGTCTCCGAAATCTTCGCCACCAACGTCCAGGACAATGCGACCCTCTTGGCCCACGGCATGAACCTCGACACCAGCTCCTATGTCCACCCCGTGCTCCACGGGGTCCTGCGGACCGTGAGCCGCATTCCCCAGTCGGAAAAGCTGAAATTTTACCCCTAAGCGTGTCGCGCAAAAAAGACGAGGATGCAATCTGAAGGATAGCGGCACGCTTGAGGCAGAGCCGGCGAGCGGAGCCTTCGTCACTTCGGCTCCGGCTGCTGGATGACCGGCGGCGGTGTCTCGCTCTTGCCGCTGCCTTGAATGAACGGCTTGATCACCGGAATGCTCAGGATCGACGCGACCATAACCCCGATGATGATCATCAATAACATTCTCATGGCCTTGCCTCGCGCCATACCGATCGACGCTGTCTTGCGGCATGTAAACTTCTACGCAAAATTCTAGGATTCAACATTCTCCGGTTGAAAACGTTCCATCCCCAGAGGGGAGATAGATGACATCCAATGACGATATTCTCCGCGCTCTCGGGCGCGTCGAGGGAAGGCTGACCGGCATCGAGGACAACGTCGCGCTTCTGCGCAAGGAGGTGAGCGACGAAAAGGTGAGTGCCCACGACAGCCGCGCCGTGCTCCACAAGCGGCTCGACGAGCAGGCCAGGCAGATCGCCCACCTCGACACCAGGATGGCGATCAGCGGCGGTGCGGACGCGCAGATCCGTGAGGAAATCAAAACCCTCAAGGAGACCGTCGAGAAGAACCAGGAGGCAGTCGCGCCGGCGCTTGACGAGTGGAAACGGATGAAGACGATCGGGTACGGGATATCGGGGCTGATCGCCTTTGCGGGGCTGACGATCGGCGGCATCATTGCCTATGCCAGCGACGGCGCGGTGGCAGCACTCAGGCATTGGTTGAAGATCAATTGAACTTCGCCATTTCATCGCGGTGAACGGCCTGGCGCAACGCCAGTGGCCGCCCTACCGCCAGCCGAAACCTGATCAGGGCATGTTGCTGGATGCGATCCCGATGCTGTCCGCCCCTTCATATTTCGCTCGAGGGAATGAACCATTTTGCGGCCCCGGGATCTCGATCAGCCGCTCGTATTCCTGCTCCGGCACGCCGTAGCAGCCGCCTGCGATCTCGATCAGCTTGCTGCGGTCCGTGATGCGGACGTTGCCGCGTGTCGATCTGATGGCGTGCATGCCTTCAAGAATGTGCAGCTCATCGGTGACGCTCGCCCGCCTGACGCCGAGCATCAGCGCCAGGAATTCGTGCGTCAGCGGCAGATCATTGCCGTCGATGCGGTCGTGGCACATGAGCAGCCAGCGGGCCAGCCGCTGATGCATGTTGAATTTTGCCGCTGCCAGCGCGCTGTGGGCAAGCTGCAGTTCGCAGGTATGCACATAGCGCAGCAGCAGCTGCCGCGCCTCGGGATGGTCAAGGATCGGAAGAAAATCCTCCGTTGCCACCTGAAGTCCGTGGCCCGGCACCTGCATGAAGGTCTTGTTCGGCGTTCGCTCGACGCCGAGGACGACCGGGTAGCCGGCGATGCCCTCGCGACCGATGTGGCGAATTTCAACGCTTTTGCCGTCGGCGCTTTCCGCAACCATCGAGGCGAGGCCGCTTTCAAGAAAACAGACATGCTCGATCGGCTGGCGCGGCCGCACGAGCGAACGGTTGACGGGAAGATCGATGGGCTCGAGAAGCGGCGCGAGAAGCTCGAAGGCATCCCTCGGAAAAGAGCGCAACAGCCTGTTCTTCACTCCGCTCTGCATCATCATTGTCATGACTCCAACCGCCTGCTGAATGACAAACGCGAGGTTAATCCCTTGGTTCAGGGATTTCACGTTCTGTGCGGTTTTGACAATTGCAATGACCGACGATGTCCTGGAGAGCCGCAGCGCGACACGAGCCAATCTCCTGCAGCGCGTTGCCCGCTGCCGCGCGTTTAGGTGATTTAGTCCAGGCGGATAGCGGATCGGAAGGGGACTGTCGCGACCAGCGAGCCGTCCTCAGTCATGATCTCGAACGCGCCTCCGTCTGCCGGATTGCCGGTACGGATCCTCTCTGCAACGATCTCGCGGGCGGAAAGGGTTGCTTCCTCGCAAGCAAGTTCAGGTGAAGCGAGGTCAATGCCTTCCGAATCTTCCTCGAAGACATCATTCCTGCGGACGTGGAAAAAATATCTTGGCAATTTGTGTTCCTCCATCAATTGAGATGGCCCGCCTAACTCCGCGCGCGACAAATTGTTCCTCCCGATCTTCAGACGAGTTCCACCGCAGGGCACAGAGCGTTGTTACAAAAAACGCCCCACCAAAGCGGGGCGAGTTTGGTTTTCTTGGGAGTTGGTGGGCCGCACGGAGAAATCGAAGTGCATGGTCGTTAAACCTGCCTCCGCACGACCCGGCGCCCTTACGCCGGCGCAAGGCTATTGTTCCCGGCCGACCGCATTTTTCCATTCATCGCAGCAATCGTTCTGCTGCCGCCGGCAAATGCACGAGGGATAGCCTCAACGATTTGCAGGCTGCCGGTCTCCGACGCACCGACGTCAGCTAATTGTCGCCTGGCGTCGCGCCGGCGCAAAAAAAGCCCCGCGTGAGCGGGGCAAGGATGGAAAGGCGGATTGGGGCGTGCATTCCCATCATCCTCGCGCGTAACTCGGCGGCGGCGGAAAAGTTCCAGCTGCCGATACAAATCTCTGAAATTTTCCAGAACGCGGCGAAGCCCGCGAGCTTTCAAGAGACGGAGCAAACGAAACCTGGCTACACGAAATTCTTGCCACCCTCTGTAAAGATCAAATTTTAGCATATGCTAACGAACAAAATGGCGGCGTGCAGGTTTTCCTCTTAAGGAGGAAACAGACATGAAGACCATGAACAATCGCCAAGTTCGCATTCCCGGCCCGCGAGAGCACGATGTTGCCGAACATTGCCGCAAGTTCGGGATCGGCCCGGCGGAGGAGAAGAAGCTGAAGAAGCTTCTCGGCCCCCGCGCGCCGCTCCATGAAATCCACGCCAATGCTCCGCCGCCCCAACCCAAGTGGCGTTAGTCCAGAAGACGTTCTCCAGGAAGCCATCGAACAGAAGGTGAGAGCGGTTCAGTCCACGAAAGCTGAACCGCTCTCCTACGTGAGGGGGTCGCGAAAGGCGGCGCAGATGAGTGCTTCACGCCGCATTACGGCAATGATTCAAAGATTGAGCGAAACGGAAAGTGCCGCGAAGGCGGGTGAAAGAGCTTGTCTTGCCCGGATTTTCAACAATCGATTTTGTTTGGGACCTGGACCGAACTGCTCGGCTTGCTCCATCTGGATTCGCTGAAAGCCCCGCTCCGGCGGGGTTTTCGTTGGCGGTGCGATGGGCCTGTCGGTTTTCGCTCGGCGGGAGCTTATCAGTGTGACGGTCGCAACGTGCCCGGGCAGGTTGTTGATGATCCCTCGGCGAACTTTGCGGGGTCGTGGCGTCGCATTTTTCCGGGGGAACTTCGGACAAGGTCAGGGGTTTTGGCGGCGGATCGCGCGGCAGGTCTCGTCTCCTGTACCACTGCTACCCCTGCAGTTGCTGCGCGATCCACTGATGCAAGCACGATGGTAGGCGCTTTGCTCCCGGCTGTCGCCAGCGGTCGTTCGTCACCTCGGCGTTAGAAGTTCCCGCCTTCGAAGAGGCCCCGATCCGCGTCGACCTCAGCACCTGCGCTGGCCCACGAAGGCACAGGTGCGGGCCACGAAAGCGTGTCAATGCCGTGGGCGCCGCGACAGCATGAGGATGTAATCGTCGGCGATATCGGCAACCACCATGGCGGCTTCAGCCGCCGTATATCCCTTGCCGATGGCGTCGCTGACGATTTTCATGACGGCCGGCTCAAGCGCTTCCCGACAGTCGGACAGAGTTTCGACATGCGGGCATTTTGCACGAAATTCCAAGACATTGTTCATGACATACCCTCCATTTTGATTGAGCTCGGCCCCTATGCATGGAAGCCGGCCTTTCCACGGAAAGGCAGGCAACGGTTCCGGCGAGCTGCTTCAGGAACCAGAAGTGTTTTCCTGAAGCTACGATGGCATAGGCCCCGATGTATTCAAGCGCATGCTGATATTAAGGTAAGCCAGTAGGGTTAATTCGTCCGCTTATGTTGCATCGTGGCATCGAAAGCAGATGCGGGCCAGCCGCGGCTAACGCATCGGCCCGAAAATCGGAATCGATCTTCGGAAGCACGATGCGTCGATCCAAAGTGTTACAGCGCCGCGCGTCTGAAAAGACGCGCGGCGCTGTCATGCATGTCGCTCAAAACTGTGCAGTGGTTTTGGGACGACGGCATGCATTCACGCCTGCGCGGCTTCAGACGCTGATGCGCCGGCCGGCCTTGTCAGCCTCTTTGCGATTGGCGCCGTGCTTTTCGATGATGCCCTTGGCATCCTCGTTGGAAATGCGGTGTTTCTTCGCGAAGTAGATGACGTCGTAGGGCCCGTCAGTCGCGGCCGCTTTGGCCGGCTGGGCCTTTTTCGTTGTGTCATTGGTCATGATTTTTCCTTTCAAGGCAATGTGGCGCCGGACATCAGGTCATCTCGGCGCCTATTCTCTCCGCAACGAGGATCGGAGAACCGGCACTCTCAAACCGGCATCGGTCGAAGAACCGGCTTCGTGCCGTTTTATCGATGCGCCCGGGCCGTCTTGTGTTTTTCCCAGATCTGCGTCGCCTGCGCTGCGATCCCGGTCTTGTGGAAGCGCAGCAGGTGAAGTCCTTCGTTGCGTCGTTTTTCGTCGAAGGCGCTGTTTTCGTAGTCGGAGCCTTCGACAATGCTCTCGCTTTGAAGAACGGCCTTCAATTCCTGCACATAGTGTCCGGTGATGTTGAAAAGGGCTTCATTCTCGGGTGTGTCTGTCATCGTTTTCCCTGTGGGTGGTCGTGTGGCATTGAACGCGATGCTGGTTCAGCAAGCCGCGTTGGTAAGATGCATCAAGCAATCCGCGCCCCTATGGGAAGGCTGGTATCGGACAGCGCTTAGCCGTGTCTGTCTGGAGTTCCATATATCGTGCAGCAAAGCCGCGCCGTGAATCGATGGTGGAGGCGCGGCAGGTCTGAAGACGCCACCTTAAACCACTTGCCGTCCCGATACCACGTCAATCGAAATGCCGAAGAATATGGAGGGAGCAGGGTTGTCTTCGTTTTCCGAGTTTAGAGCAAGCGATCCGGGTTCCCACCAAAACGGTTGCTTTTGCAGCAGAGACCAGGCGTGGAGGCGTTCGTCATGCCGGGCCGGCGTATCGGGCAGCTCATCATAGGTGCCTTGAACAAGCACGCTCTTCCACGTTCGGTTTTCGCCGAATTCTTCAACCTGAACACAGGCGGGTGAATGGGCCCGCAATAGATCAACCTTCAGGCCCGGCATGGAAAACATGAAAAGCCGGTCTTTTTCATAGGCATACTGAATGGGAACGATATAGGGATATTTTTCGCCGAGACATGCCAGGTGGCCACGGGTGTGGCCTGCCAGAAAGGCGAGGCAGTCTTGTTCACCCATTTCTCGCAGTTGCATCGCATTATCCAATTCCGTCAGCGTTTCAGCCCTTGGCTCGATCGGCAGCAGAGCGTCTTGGCTCGCCGCAACAGTCTTCCAGCGCTTACCAGAAGACATCGTTGAGAATGATATAGACGATAAAGGCAAGACAGATTGCCGGTGTCGATTTCACCAGAAAGTCGATATACCGGAACCTGCCGATATGCTGAGCCACGCGTTTCCACGAATGGATGTTTACCGTGGAAGACATCATGCCCTCCTTTGGTTGGGGCCGGGTAACTCTGATTACCCCGGGAAGCAGCACCCGTTCACAAACTGCCACTACACCAGATATGGGCGCCAAACATCTGCGCTGCAAGGCGTGGCGGATTGCCGGTCCGACAGTGAGATCCCGCTGCTGTGCACGATCGCAAGGGGCGGCGCGCAGGTGCCAGGATTGCTGGGCACTTCCATACAGAATTGCGCTTCTACCTCAACCATTGCTTCGATCAGTTTCAGCCGATCGAGCTTCCGCCGTTGATCGTCGTAGAGCCTGCTGAGCAGCGCATAGGCCGATCCGGAGGGTCTGCCTTTGCGCAATAGTTTCCTGATCAGCATTTCCTGATCGGCAACGCGATGCGCCGCCTTCACGATATGGCGACGTGCCAGCTTCAAGTCTTTCGGGCGGTATCGTGTCGAAACCATTCTTTTCTCCCCCTGTCTCATCCGGCAGTAGCAGGATGATCGCCGCTTCAGTTCGCCGACCGCACGCCTGCCAGCGGTCAACGAAAATCTGCGGCCGTGAGCGTGAAGTTGTTTCCGCGCCTATGCTGATAGGCCCGCGATGCGGCTTCCTGAATGGAAGAACGCGCGGCATCAAAGGCATTGAGGTATGCGGCCTCGGAAGAATTGTGGGTGATCGCGCTGCCGAGGGCTGCTTCTTCGACCAGAAACCTGACTTCGAACATGCCGTCATAGCCGGTGAAGCGGACACCTTTTCGCGCTTCGTCGAAGCTGCGGCTTCTGTTGGGGAAAATAAGTGTCATTGCGGTTATCCTTGGAAGTGGGCGCGGCCGACCTGCGGAACTCGGGCACCGGTGATGATGATGGATGCACGAGGGAGCGAGCAGCTTGATGCCAGATGGTTGGCCATCAGCCTGCCTGCATGTCCGAGCGTCGGCAGATCTTAATGGATCGTCTGCACGATCACCCGGTTTTCAAGCAAAGCTTCCGATGTCTTGATCAAGCGCATCGTACCCGTGATAACCTCATCGGAATAGAGCGAATCCGCACGGGAAATTTCGTCCGTCATATCGCGGAGGACTTTGTTGATCTCCAGCAGTGGCGGCACGAATTCCACCAATCCGGCGGCTGCCAGCCCGTGCGTCAAGCGCGCGATCGCCTCCCTCAGGTGATCGACCAGTGCACGCCTTTCCATCGGCAGTGCCGACGGCTTCGTGAGGGTCGCTTCATCGTTGAACTGCATGATGCGAATCCTCCTGTCACTAAAATGGGTTCCGCCACGGCATTATCAATGGCTGCCGCCGAATGAGGTTGCGGTGAGGTGGTAATGAGCGCAAGCTGATTCATCGGCGGGCACGATACGGGCACCGCTGCTTGGGGCGCGGCAGTAAACCCTGACGCCAGTCAACCCTAGCCCCAACGAAGGAGGACGCCATGTCTTCCACATCAGATCAGTTTTTCGGTGTCGACAATTTGAGGATGCTCGATCGTATCCTGCGAAAGGCCGGCTTTCGCGGCGGCGAAACCCACGCGGCCGATGAGGGTGAGATCACCGCCACAAGTTTCCTCATCGATTGTTTCCAGATGGGCATCGTCGATGAGGCCGCGTTGAGGTCGTCGCTGAAAATGTATCTCGCGACACAGTTGAGTTCGGGCCCGCTTCCGCAGGCAATGGAAGACGCCTCCTTTGCCCGATGGCAGGATGACGGCGGCGCCCCGGTGAAAGCCTATCGGATCGCGCGGTATACGGCGTCCGGGCGTGCGGACGCATCGCTGCGGTCGTCAGGCTATCGTTTTCCCAAAACCAGACTGCCTGAACGAATGTCCGAGATCCCGTGAACGGGCCTGCCGCGATGTCGCCGATACCCCTCGATCGATCGTCGCGATGACATGACGGACAAGGAAGAAGACATGTCTGGGATTCCCGCCGATCAAAAGGACAGGGCCAGGAAAAGCAAAATCATCGCCTTCCTGCGGAAAATCGCAACCTTAAGCCCGACTGCAGACGATCTCATAGCGCAGGCGCGTCAAGCGCGGTCATCGTCGGCGGAGGAGGGGATCGATAGCGCCGACAGGCAAGCCTATGGTCTGGCGCGTCCACACAAAGGTGCGTTCGATAACGCGACCGCATTCAGCGCTTCCAGCTACGACCATGATCTTCCGACGCGGCAGCAATTGGAGGCCGCGCAACGCAGCCAATCCGATGCGGCAAAACAGCAGGAAGCAAACCGCCAAAGCGGCAGATTCCGCATGCGCGCAAAGAGCACGAAGCTGAAATCTCCCTGAGCAGCAAATAGAAGAGCGGGTGGCGTCCTAAAGATTTCTTCGCCGACTGAGCGGTGCTTGGCTCCAAGGTCTTTCCGCACCGGTCCGTCGAAAAGCCCGCCTCAGGCAGGCTTTTCCTGTATGCGGCAAAAGCTCGGGCGACCGTCACGCTGCCCCAAACGGCACGGCGACGAAGGTCTTGTTGCCGTCGCGTTCGACGAGCAGCAGCACCGACTTGCGGCCGGCCTTGCCGGCGTCGGCAATCGCGGTCTTGACGTCACGGGCGTTATGGACCGGTCTGTCATTCACCGCGACGATGACATCGCCGGACTGAATGCCGGCGGCAGCCGCCGACTTGTCCGGGGCGACCTTGGCGACCACCGCGCCACTGATCGAGCGCGGCAGGTTGAGCTGCTGGCGCACGTCGGGTGTCAGGTCGGCAAGGCCGATGCCAAGGCTCGGCTGGCCGCTGCTCTCGCCTTTGCTGGCGGGACTTTCGGCCGCGGCCTGTTTCTGGCCGTCCTGATTGGTGCCGACGGTGACGTTGAGATCGATACTCTTGCCGTCGCGCCAGACGCTGAGAGCTTCCTTAGCACCCGGCGAAAGGTCGGCCACCAGGCGCGACAGGTCTTTCGGCGTCTTGACGCTCTCGCCGCCGACTGAGGTGACGATATCGCCGGGCTTCAGGCCGGCATTGGCCGCCGGCGTATCGTCGGTGACGGCGGCGACCAGCGCGCCGCCGGTCTTGTCGAGGCCGACGGCATCGGCGACATCCCTGGTGACCGGCTGGATCTGCACGCCGAGATAGCCGTGATCGATCGAGCCGTCCTTCTGCAGCTTGGCGACGACTGCCTTCGCCTCATCGGAGGGAATGGCGAAACCGACGCCGACGCTGCCGCCGTTCGGCGAATAGATGGCGGTGTTGATGCCGACGACATTGCCGCTGCGGTCGACCAGCGGGCCGCCGGAATTGCCGTGGTTGATCGGCGCGTCGATCTGGATGAAATCGTCATAGGGCCCGCTGTGCAGGTCGCGGCCGCGCGCCGAGACGATGCCGGCCGTTACTGTGGTGCCGATGCCGAAGGGGTTGCCGATCGCCAGGATCTGGTCACCGAGCTTCAGCCTGTCGGAATCGCCCCAGCCAATGGTTTGCAGCGGCTTGCCCGCCTCTATCTTCAGCACGGCGACATCGGATTTCGGGTCGGTGCCGATCAGCTTGGCCGGCAGTTCGGTGCCGTCATCCAGCGTCACCTTGATGTCGACGGCATTGTCGATGACATGGTTGTTGGTGACGATCACCCCGTCGGGGCTGATGATGAAGCCGGAGCCGAGCGCCATTGCCTGCTGCGACGGCCGGTTTTTCGGCGCCTGGCGCGGCAGCGGGATGCCCTGGTCCTCGAAGAACTGGCGGAACTGCTCGTCCATCGGCGACTCCTGCTCTCCAGCGCTGACATCGGTTGTCTTGACAGTCGTGGTGACGGTGACGACGGCAGGTTTGTCGGCATCGACGATGGAGGCGAAGGAGCCGCTGGGGGCAAGAACGCCGCCGGCGTCGGAAGGCGCGGCAACGGCATTGGAGGCGCTGATGGCGAAGGGCAGGCAGGCTGCGCCGGCGATGATGGCGGCCCCGACAAGGGCGGCAGTGCGATGGTTGCGGAGTGTTGATCCCTTGGACGGTGGTCCCTGGCGAGAGCGTTGGCTTTGGATGGCGTCGTGGTTCCATGTCCTGGGACCTGGCGTCGGATGGCGTTTGGCGCCCAATTCCTCCTGGAAACGCGCAGTCGTCGAGGGGCGGCGACCGGGTGAGAGAAGAATTGGCGCTCGGGATTCATATGATCCCACCAATCCGATTTACAAATTAAAGTTTGATCATGTTTATATTGCCGATTTGTAAGATATGACTGGAATTTAATCTTCGCCCCGATGCTTTCGGGCCGGCTGCCACGCCCTCGGATATTCCGGCCGGCTTTGCCTGGCTTCTCGTCCTCCCGCGATGTTTTTATTCGACAATAAAATAGACTTAGTCACGGAGGCGGTGATCCGATCGCCGCATGCGCTCGTAATTTGCCGTCAGACGATCCTGCTGCTCTTTCTGGAATTGTATTCCGGATTCTGTTGCGAATATAAAATGTTAGTAGACTCTAAATTATTTCTTCTTCAAAAAGTAAAGGCCGCGATTCGAGGGCAGGCGAGTCTCGCGGGACATATAAAGGGGGGATGAGGGCAGCAGTGGAGCGGGGGCGGAAAGCCAGGCGCGGCGCGCATGTGAAGTTGAGCGATGTGGCGAAGAAGGTGGGGGTCAGCCCGATCACGATTTCGCGCGCGCTTCGCAATCCTGAAATCGTCTCTGAGGATCTGCGCCAGACCATCCTGCGCACGGTAGACGAGATGGGATACATCCCCAATCTTGCCGCCCGGGCTCTGGCCGGCCGTCATAACGGCATCATCGGTGTCATCACGCCCGCTTTGCACCAGCATGGCTTTGCCGGCTTGATGATCGGCATCGAGGATTGCCTGCGCGCCACCGAATTCCGCGTGCAATATTCCAGTACGCTCCACCACGCCGACGGCGAGGCCGGCGAGCTCAGGTCCTTCCTGACGCAGAAGCCGGCCGGCGTCATCATCGCCGGCGCCGAATCCTATGGTGATCTCCTGCCGCTGATCGAGAATGCCACCTGTCCGATCGCCCATATCACCGATCTCAGCCAGGAGCCGGCAAGGCTGGTCGTCGGCCTTGATCATCATGAGGCAGGTGCCGAACCCACCCGCTTCCTGCTGTCGAGGGGCTATGAGCGGATCGGCTTCATCGGCCGCGGCACGGATATTCGCTCGCGCCGCCGAAAGGAAGGCTATCAGGCCGCGATGCGGGAAGCCGGCCGTTTCGATCCCGATCTTGCCGTTGGCGGAAATGAGGGAAGCAGCACCGGCCTTGGCAGGGAATTGTTTGCCCGTCTGTTGCAGCGCGTGCCCGATATCGATGCCGTCTTTGCCCAAAGCGATGATCTGGCGCTCGGCGTCCTCATCGAATGCACCGCGCGCGGCATCCGCGTGCCGGAGGATGTCGGCATCTGCGGCTTCAACGATCTGGAATTTTCAGCCTTCACCCAGCCGACGCTGACGACCGTGCAGATTCCACGCTACGAAATCGGCTACCGCGTCGCCGACATGCTGCTGCGCGCCGTCCGCGACGAACCGCCCGGCGAAGACAAGGTCGATTGCGGCTTCTCGATCATCCCACGCGGCTCGACGCGATAATCCGAGACGATCTGCCGAATGAAATGCCACTGAACTGTCGGCATATGCTCGAGCTAGGCACAGCCCAGATCATTCCCTATATCGAGGGAATGATGATCACTGTGCTGAAAAATGGATAATACGGGACTGTCTCTCGACAGAATGCGCACCTTTGTCCGCGTCGCCGAACGCGGCAACTTGTCGATGGTCGCAAGAGAGCTGGGTATCGGTCAATCCACCGTGACGCGGCACCTCAATGAACTGGAGCAGGCTGTCGGCGTACCGCTTCTCAGCCGCACCACGCGCCGCGTCACCCTTACGGATGAAGGCAGCCGCTATTATACCAATTGCCTGCAGATATTACGCCTGGTCGAACAGGCTGCTGAAGAAGCAAGAGATGCCCGTCAGGCCCCCGCGGGCGCTGTTCGGCTTTCCTGTACGGCAGCGCTCGGCGTGATGCACATCACGCGCCTGATCTTTGATTTCCAGGACAAGCATCCGGACATCCGGGTCGACCTCAACCTGACGGACGAGCGTATCGACCTGGTTCGCGAAGGCGTCGACGTCGCACTCCGTCTCGGGCCTCTCGCCGACAGCGCGATGAAACTTCATGCGCTCGGAGAAAGCCATCGGCTGCTGGTGGGCGCTCCGACCTATTTGTCCGTCCATGGACGGCCCGAACGCCCAGCCGATCTGTCACGCTACGAAACCGTGGTGATGTCCAATGTGGCCGGCAGCGATCAGCTCGTTCTTTCCTCTCCTGATGGCACAAGCCTGATGATCCCTGTCAGCGGCAAGTTGCGCGTCGATCACGGGCTTGCGGCGCGCGAAGCCCTTGCCGCCGGACGCGGCATTGGTCCCGCACACCTCTGGTTGGTCCACGATCTTCTGGATGACGGCGAGCTCGAGGTCGTGCTTGGCGACTATCGTCCTTTACCGGTTCCGGTGAGCTTGCTGATCGTTCCGGAGCGTGCAGCCATTGCTCGCGTTCGGCTTCTGGTCGACTTTCTCGTCGCCGAGATTTCCAGATTACCGGGAATCCGGCCGTCGTAAGTCTTTGTTTATGAGCATGTCGTTATCGCAAATCGCTGCCATATTTACGCAACATGCTTCAAAGTCCGAAGGACCGCTTATCGCCACGCCACCCCGTCTTCCTTAGAAACTGCTCCCAGTTGAGCGTGTCGGGGTTCAGGCGACGGCTCCATTCAAGATCGTGCTCCTTGCCGAAATAGCCATAGTCGACAGCATATTCGACCATCCCCAGAATCTCTCGAACGAGAAGTTCGTTGGCGCCAAACTCTGGAAAATAGTGCAGCAGGCCATCCCGGGTGAAAGCGTTTCGATACGCGGCCTTGAGCCCGGTCACGCGCTGAAAGGTTTCGACCATCTCGCGCGGAGAAATGATGTCGCCTACGATCGGCAGCGTTTTGCCGTTGTAACGCTCGGGGTTTGCGAAAATTTCAAGCACGACCGGCCCGGTCGCCGTCAGCGGATCGACAAAAGGCGCTCGGAAATCTTCAGGAAGATAGACCGGCAGGAGCAGCGTATCGCCCTCCATGCGCGGCACATAATATTCGAGCAGATTCGTGTAGAAGAATGCCGGCATGACGAAGTAATGAGAGATCGGCAGGCCGCGAATATAGTCTGCAACGCGCGCCTTGTCGGTAAAATGCGGTGCATATTTCGTGCCACTGGTGATCTTGTCGACATTCTCAAGCGTGCTGAAAACAATATGCCCGACGCCGGCCTCAACGGCGGCATCCGCCAGTTGCCTGCCGAGAGGAGCCTCGATCGTCTCCGGCGGGGCGATCGGCGGTGTCATCAGAAATGCGCCATCCGCGCCTTTGAAGGCGGCAACGAGGTCCCTTTGACGGCCAAGTTCGAGAGGGACGGCTAGGATTTCAGCACCGCATTCCTCCAGACGTAACGCTTCAGGCGAATCCTTCTTTCGGGTGAAAGCACGCACCCGGAAACGCTGGCTCTCAAGGAGTGCCGCGGCGACGCTGCGCCCCTGTTTGCTCGTTGCACCGACAATCGCGATCAGTGGTTTTTCATGTGCAGACATAGAGTTTTGAACCTTTCCCTGTCATTGACGCCGACTGCGGTGCCGGGCGTCATTTTGCGGGAGAGCGGTCGACCTGTGCCGAGAGCCCACCTCAATGGCGGGCACCTTATCGCAACAGGTTCTATTGCTGTAGAAATCTGAAATGCATAACATAATGCCATTTTATGGATAGATGGCTGCCGGCCAGGCGCCGATACAAATCGGTTCGCCTCTGGATCGGAAGCGCCTAAAGCGGCCCATGGACTTCTGCCGGCGCTCTTTCTCTGACCGATCAAGGGATCAGCAGGATACTGCCCGCCGAGCGTCCGGATTCCATCTCTTCGTGCGCCTTCGCAACATCGGCCAAACGATATTCGGCACCGATCTGCGAGACGATCCCTGTTTCCATCGCGCCGACGGCAGCCAGAGCAGCCTCGCGATACTGTCCGACGTCAGCGCACCAGGCCATGATGCTCGGATGGCAGAGCGCCTTGCCCGGGCGAAGTTCCTCGACGGGCACTGGTGGAATAGCACCGGCGGCCTGACCGATGGTGACAGCCATGCCGAATGGGCGGACGGAGCGTATGCTCTTGAGAAGCGTGTCGCCGCCGATCCCGTCATAGGCGACGTCGGCACCAAGCCCGTTCGTCAGCCGCTTCACGTCCGCGACGATATCGGCGTCTCGTCCAACAATGAGGTGATCGGCTCCGTAAGATGCGGCGAGGGCAGCCTTTTCGGAGGAGCCGACCGTCCCGATCACCGTGGCATCGAGCGATCTGGCCCAACGAACGAGGATGCTCCCCAGACCGCCCGCGGCCGCATGGACCAGAACCTGGGTTCCTGCGCGCACATCATAGGTCTTCTTCAACAGCATGTAGGCGGTCATGCCTTTGAGGAGCGAACTCGCTGCCGTTTTCGCTGAAACGGCATCCGGAAGCTTGATCGCCCTTTCGGCGGCAATGTTCCTCGTGGAGCGATAGGCGCCAACCGGAGGCCCGGCATAAGCAACGCGGTCACCCATTTGGAACATGGAGACGCCAGGGCCGACGTCTTCGACGATACCCGCCGCCTCGGCGCCGATCACCGAGGGGTAAGAAGGCATGGGGTAGATGCCCTTGCGGTGATAGACGTCGAGAAAGTTGGTTCCGATTGCCTGATGACGGATTTTTAACTCGCCATCGCCGGGAGGTTCAGAATGGTGATGCTCCTCGACATGGAACTGGGTGACGTCACCGGGGGCGTTCAGCCATATGATTTGGTCGGTCATCTCCAGTGCTCCTTCATGGGCACAAATTATCCGATGGCTTAATGTGTGAAAATTCCCTATTGATTCACAATGATTGGGAGAGAATTCACAAAGATCGACTGGGACGACCTTCGGCATTTCCTGGCGCTCGCGCAGTCCGGAACCTTGCTTGGTGCCGCAAAGCAACTCGGCGTCGAACACGCGACGATCAGCCGGCGCATTTCGTCGCTTGAAGCCAGTCTGGGACGCAAGCTCGTGGACCGCCGCGGAAGGCGCATCATATTGACCTCGGACGGAGAGCAGGTTGCCAGGCACGCTGCTCTTGTCGCGGCGCAGACCGCGGCAATCGAGCAGCTTGGTCGCAGCAGCGCCACGGAATTGCGCGGCCATGTGAGGATCAGCGCGCCTCCCGCGCTCTCAAGCGTGCTCCTGGCAAAGCCGATCGCGGCCCTCAGGCGAGACCATCCCGGTGTTGAGATCACGCTTGTCGGAGAAAAGCGCCTCGCCTCCCTCAACAGACGAGAGGCGGATATTGCCGTGCGAATGTCGCGTCCCGAGGACGGCGATTACGCCATCGTCAAGCTCGGCGAGACAAGCTTCCATCTCTACGCATCAAAGACCTATCTCGAAACGGTTCCACCGTCGGACTGGACCTTCATCGGTTACGACGAAACCATGAACGCCTCGCCGCAACAGCTGCGGCTGATCCAACTGGCCGCCGGCCGGCCGATCGCCGTGAGGTCGTCCGTTCTGGAATTCCAGGCCGCAACCGCAAGCCTTGGCGCCGGCGTCGTCATGCTCCCCGATTTCGCCGCCCCGGAGTCCAGCGGTCTCCAGCGCATCGAGACCGAACAGGCGTTGACAAGAGAGGTCTGGCTGGTTGTGCATTCGGATATCAAAGACGTCCCCTCCGTCCGCGTCGTCGTCGATTCGCTGAAAAACGCTTTGGGGAAGTAGTGCTCAGTTGCCGGCCGCAGTGGGCTGGAAGCAGTCATTGAACAGGTCGCCATAAAGAGGCATTCTGCAAGCCTTCACAAAGCTATCGAGAGATCGTTGCATGCTCCGAAAAGCGGTCGCGAGTGACCTCATGGCGCTCAAAGTTGTCCGTTCTTCCGTCGTCGAAAACGTATTGGCTAACCCCTCAATGGTCACAGATCATGATTATGAGTGGTATGTGAGAAATCCGGGTGTGGCTGTTTGGGAAGAGAACGGCGATTTGGTCGGCTTTTCTGCGGCTGACCCACGCAACGGAAACATTTGGGCGCTCTTTGTCGCTCCCGGATTCGAAAGAAAAGGAATTGGCTCGATTCTGCTGGCCGAAGCCTGCGCCTGCCTCAAATCTGCGGGCATCGAACGCGCTTGGCTCACCACCGATCCAAACACCCGAGCCGAGAGATTTTATCGAGCGGCTGGTTGGGAACATGTCGGCGAAAAGGAGAATGAGCTTCTTTTCGAACGATCACTCTGAGTTTTGCGCGACTATCTGCCGAGACGGTTCGGTCCGAAGCCAGCGGTGTTGTCAGCGATCAATGGTCGGCGCGAAGTGGTTGTCTAGCAGGCAGTGAAAGAACTTCCGCTGCCGATGATCCAAAGTCCGCTTCATGCCGAAAGCCGAAGTTCGCGCTCACCGACCTTCCCGAGTCGATTCATTCCAATTGGCGGATTGGAAGGCTTTGAAAGTGTTCTACCGTTTCGTCAAGTTGCACCCAATTATGTTTCGATTGTTCGAAGACTGATAGGGCAGGTGGCGTGAAGGCCGGGTCGGCAAGGGAGCCTACCGCCACCCCGATCCAGGACGGCGCAGCATCGGCCTTCCAATAGACGGTCGAGCCGCATGTTGGGCAAAAATGCATTCGAACCTTGCGACCGCTCTCGGCGGTACGAATGAATTCTGTAGATGTTCCAGATATTTCGACACAGGCAATCGAGTAGAAAGCATTTGCGCTGAACGGCGCACCCGTTCTGCGCTGGCAGGCCAAACAGTGGCAGAGAGCTGTCAGTTGTGGCGGCTCGCTGAGTATCAGTCTCAGAGCGCCGCAGGCGCATTGGGCATTGGCCATGGAAACTCCTCCCGCTTGCACGTTGAAATTAAGTTGAATGGGGGAAAGCGCAGGCCCGAACCGCAAATGGTGAGGGTGGGCGATGCGAAGGGGCTGAGACCCGATATAATTTCAGCCTCACAGAAGCTCAAATGTAGATCGCGGAAATGTTGAAGTCTAGAAGAAAGCCATCTGACCGCTACGGGCCGGAAGCGGATGCGGAGCCCTCATCGGCCCCGTCGCATCGTCGGCGGCGCCTTTCAGGACTTTATCGGATACCCTCGTGAGCACCACCCGGGCGTTAGGTCGTCGAGCGAGTTTTCGTTGTCAATGCACGACTTGGGAAGCAACCGACATCAATTCCTGGGAATTCGGTGCCTGGAATGTCTGGAGCCCAGCCTCCAGAACTTCAGTGAAGCTCCAGCGTACGATACCCTCCCGGTCGATTAGGAACTGACCGACAAGCTGCCCGTGGTCGGCAGTCATCATCTGCTGATCGGCTTCCGTAATTTGATATCCTTCCTTCTTGTTTAAAAATTCGTCCATTGCCATCACCCCCATAGGCTCGGGCAACTCGCCCGGAAGATCGATCCGTATCGCCATGGCCGTGTCGATCCCGACCTCGCGTAAGCCAAAGGCTTGGTGCGAAGCCCGTACCGGGTCGGAAGCAGCAAGAAGATCGGGTATCGGATGGTAACGGAAATAGAGCCGTGCGCGCTCGACCGGGGTGTTTACCACCGCCAGGGATTGGACGCCTTTCTCACGCAGCACCGGGTTGAGATATGCCATGGCCGCGACATGCCGCCGGCAGAACGGACAATGCAGGCCTCGAAACAAACCGATCAACAATGGGCTTCGGCCACGAAAATCATCAAGTGCGATCTTCCCCTCGCGCGAGATCGCATCAAACACAACGTTCGGGACCCGGTCGCCCGGTTGTAGCGGATGGTCGACATAGAGCGTGGACATGGACAACCTCCTCGCTCGGGGATCAGTCGAGAAAAGGCGCCACGTCAAATGCTTCGAGGTCTAGATTGAGTGTTGCAAGGCCTGACCTCTCGTCTTACCGCACCGCCAGGATCCGATCTAAGAATGACCCCACATTGGCCCGCGGGCAAGCGGAAAACAGCGAGTATTGAATTGAAAAAGTCCGGTTTCTGCAGATTCTGTTTTTTAGCGGCCGGAGAGGCCGACTCAAAAATGAGCTGGGGGACCTGCCAATTTTGTGTTCAAGCGGCGTGGGGCCGCGTAGCGGAAGTGGCACACAGAGCGGCTCGATCACATTGATAGGGAAAGTCATTGCTGTTGATCACTGCGGCGGTTTCGCCAGTCGCTTTGAGTTTCTCGCCCTGCTGTCACAGCACGTCCAGTTTTCGGCGGATTCGTGCCAGTCGCCATCCTACGCCGCACCACCAGTTGTACTGTAAGAAGTGATTTGCCACGCGCCGCATGTTAGCTGATGACGATGAAACCGATGGAGGTAACGCCGGTGCCCAGATTTCTTGCGGTCTACACCATGAAACCAGAAGCCCTCGCGTCGTTCCGAAGCTTGCCTAAAGCCGAGCAGGATGCCGTCGATGCCGCCGGCATACCCCAGTGGTCAGCCTGGGAGGAACATAATGCTGCATGCATTCTTGATCGCGGTGGCATGGTGGGCAAAACGACACGCGTGACGAAGGACGGGGTGCAAAAAGCTGAGAACCAGTTCTGTGGCTACCTGGTCGTGGAGGCGGAAACCGCTGATGCCGCCGCTCGCCTATTCCAGGACCATCCGCACTTCAATGTGTTTCCTGGTGACGGTGTAGACATCATGCCGTTTCTGACTTGAAGACGGTCTGGCGAACCCCACCCACTTCCGCGTCTCTCACCTGCTTGTTGGAGGCGGCGGAAGTCCGCTAAGGGCCAATAACGGGCGTGGAGAGCTTGCCGCACCGTCCGAGGATCTGATCAATTTCATCACTGAAATTTGCGACAGCGCCGTTCGCGAAGACTCCGCCGGGCGCAGCAGGCGGATCCGGCCCCGCATAAGGGGCCAGCCTTGCTGGCCCCTTACCTATTTCAGATATCGCTAGCAGCGCTCGACCAGAGGTCGGCCGCTTCGGCGGCCGTCATGCGCCGCACCTCGGCCTCGTGGCTGCGGCTGGCGAAGAGTTCGCTGGCCATGATCTGCTCGGCCAGATCGGCCGGAAGCGAGAGGATGACGCGGGCTTCGCCATTGTGCAGGCCGCCAAGTTCGCTGC
The DNA here is from genome assembly GCF_019798305.1 of Rhizobium leguminosarum. Lineage (GTDB taxonomy): Bacteria > Pseudomonadota > Alphaproteobacteria > Rhizobiales > Rhizobiaceae > Rhizobium > Rhizobium leguminosarum_U. The sequence continues at coordinate 21,240 of NZ_JAAXDD010000015.1, read as the reverse complement.
GCTTGCCGGTCACCATGCCGCCGGCGACCGTGTTGTTGGTCTCCGGATCGATCAGGATGAAGGAGCCGGAAAGCCGGTTCTGCTCATAGGGGTCGAAGATCGCCGCTTCGTCGAAGATGAGCCGGACTTTGCCGATGGCGTTCATGTAGAGCCGCTGGGCGGCGTTCCAGGTGCCGGTCTTCAGCTCCAACTGGCTGAGCGGCTGCACCTGGACACGCTGGCGGCGGCTGCCGCTCTTCAGCCAGTAGCGTTTGCCGGGCTCGATACCCTCGGGCTGCAGCGCGACGATCTGTGCGTCGAAGGCAAGGCCGACCTGCGGCTGGGCGTCGATCGAGACGATCATGTCGCCGCGCGCCACATCGACCTGGCGGTCGAGCACCAGGGTGATCGCGTCGCCGGCAACGGCTGCGTTGCGGACGAGATCGAAGGTGACGATCTTCGAGACATTGGCGACCATGCCCGACGGTAAGATCATGACACTGTCGCCCGGCTTGACCGAGCCGCCGGCAACCGTGCCCTGATAGCCGCGGAAACTTTCGCCGGGACGCGAGACGCGCTGCACGGAAAGGCGGAAGCCGACCGTCTGCGACGAGCGCACGGTGGCAAGCTCCAGCGTCTCCACCAGCGAAGGGCCGGTATACCAGGGCATGGCGGCCTGGCCGGAATAGACGACGTTTTCGCCCTTCAGCGCCGACATCGGAATGGCGGTGATCTGCTTGACGCCGAGCGATAGGGCAAATTCCCGGAAATCATGGCTGATCTTGTCGAAGCCGGCGCGGTCGTAGCCCGTCAGGTCGATCTTGTTGACGGCAAGCACGAACTGCTTGATCCCCAGCAGCGAGGCGATCGTCGCGTGACGGCGCGTCTGCTCGAGAATGCCGAGGCGCGCATCGACGAGCAGGATGGCGAGATCGGCGGTCGAGGCGCCGGTCGCCATGTTGCGGGTATATTGCTCGTGGCCGGGCGTGTCGGCGACGATGAAGGAGCGCTTGTCGGTCGAGAAATAGCGATAGGCGACATCGATGGTGATGCCCTGTTCGCGCTCGGCCTGCAGGCCGTCGAGCAGCAGCGCGAAGTCGGGCAGGCCGAGATCGTTCTGCTTGCCGGTGGAATCGCGCTGCAGGGTGGCGGCCTGGTCTTCCTTGACCGCCTTGGTGTCCCAGAGCAAGCGGCCGATCAAGGTCGACTTGCCGTCATCGACGCTGCCGCAGGTGATGAGGCGCAGCGGCCTGGTATCGCGCTGAGCCTTGAGCGGCTCGGCGGCGGGCAGGCTGACGACGGTGGCGGCCGAGACGGCGGTTTGGGCTGCAGTCATCTCAGAAATATCCTTCACGCTTCTTCTTTTCCATGGACCCGGACTGGTCGCGATCGATGGCGCGGCCCTGGCGTTCGGACACCGTTGCAATTTCGAGTTCGGCAATCACCTCTTCGAGGGTGGTGGCCTGTGAGCGGATGGCGCCGGTCAGCGGGAAGTCGCCGAGGGTGCGGAAGCGGATCATGCCTTCCTGGCGTACTTCGCCGGGCAGCAGTTCGAGGCGCGGATCTTCGGCCAGGATCATCATGCCGTCGCGCTCCACGAAAGGCCGCTTCTTGGCGTAGTAGAGCGGCACCAGCGGAATGTCCTCGGCCTGGATATAGCGCCAGATATCGACTTCGGTCCAGTTCGACAGCGGGAAGGCGCGCACGCTCTCGCCCTTGCGGATCATGCCGTTATAGATGTTCCAGAGTTCCGGCCGCTGGTTGCGCGGATCCCAGCGATGGTCGGGCGTGCGGAAGGAATAGATGCGCTCCTTGGCGCGGCTGGCTTCCTCGTCACGCCGCGCACCGCCGAAAGCGGCGTCGAACTGGCCGGCATCAAGCGCTTGGCGCAGCCCCTCGGTCTTCATGATGTCGGTGAAGGCGGCCGATCCATGCGTAAACGGCGTGATGTTTTCGGCTTTGCCGCGCGGATTGATGTGCTCGATCAGATCGAGATCATACTTCTTCGCGGTCTCGTCGCGAAAAGCGATCATCTCGGAGAATTTCCAGCCGGTGTTCACATGCAAGAGCGGGAAGGGCACGCGGCCGGGATAGAAGGCCTTGCGCGCCAGGTGCAGCAGCACTGAGGAGTCCTTGCCGATCGAATAGAGCATGACGGGACGCTCGAATTCGGCCGCAACCTCGCGGAAGATGTGGATGGATTCGTTTTCCAGCGCTTTCAGATGCGGGTCGAGCGGCGCCTTGGCGCTCTGCGGATTGCTGAGTTCCGTATCCGGACGGCTATCGGGCATGTGTTACTCCAGGCTATCGGTCGTTTGCGGGTGCCCGCAAAGCAATTCCTTGATGTTGGCTTTCCCAGGGAATGTTGACTTTCCCAAGGCTGCGGCGGTCGCCGCGCCCTGATTGGGAAAGCCGTGGGGTGATTTACTGTGCGGCGATCGCTGCGGCCTCTTCGGCGACATGCAGGCCGCATTCGCGCGTTTCGTCCTGCTCCCACCACCAGCGGCCCGCACGTTCCGGCTCGCCGGGCTTGATCGCCCGGGTGCAGGGCTCGCAGCCGATCGAGGGATAACCGCGGGCGTGCAGCGGATTGACCGGCACGCCATTTGCGGAAACGAAGGCCTTGATCGCCTCCAGGTCCCAGTCGGCGAGCGGATTGACCTTCAGCAGGTGGCGCTCGGCGTCGTATTCGGCAAAGGGCGTTTCGGCCCGGTTGGCCGATTGGCCGCGGCGCAGGCCGGTGATCCAGATCGCAGCACCTTCGAGGGCACGCGCAAGCGGCTTCAGCTTGCGCATGCCGCAACAGGCATGGCGGGCTTCGACGCTCTCGTAGAAACCGTTGAGGCCGTATTGCGCCGCATAGGCGTCGATATCGGCCTTCTCGGGCTCGAAACGATGGATATGGATGTCGTACTGACTTTCGGTCTCGTCGATCAGCGACAGCGTCTCGGCAAACAACCGGCCGGTCTGCAGCGTCGCGATATCGATCGGCAGGCGGTGCGTGCCGATCTCGGCGGTGATCACCTGGTCCTCGATGCCGAGCGACGTCGTGAACACCACGCGGCCGCCAAGACCGGAGACCAGCGACAGACGTCCGGCAAGGTCGAGGCCTGTCAGTCTGTCGTTCAGCGCCTCGGCTTCCGCAATCGGCCCTTCTTCCGCAATCGTATTGATAGCAGTCATGAGATTCCTGTCCTTTGTTGACGGGAGTATCGCAGTTCCCGCATGGATCGGACAGAAAAAGGGATTTCGAAAGCTGCGGCCGGAGGAGCAAATATCTCTCCGAAGCTGCCGCGATGCAGAAAAGCAGCCGCCTGCGGATGAAAATCCACATCGGCAGCTCGAATGTCTATAGAAATAGTAGAGTTACACGCAGCCTGTCAATCCGAAATCTGAAGTGATTCCGAAAATGGTGCAGAAGGCGCGCTTTTGGCATAGATTAAGCGCGCTTGGCCGAGGGCGAAAAACAAGGCCAAAACGCTTGTCTCTCAAGGGTTTTTCCGGCGCGTTCAAATTCCGTTCATGCTGGTTGTGCCATAGAGGTGAAAGTACTTCCGTAGCGGTGCGGAAATTCGCGCCGCCTGTGTGTGTCGATGGTCAAAAATGATTACGCAAAAGGCGAAATATGCGCTGCGAGCGCTCACGGTCTTGGCTGATGCCGATGCCGACGAACCGGTGATGATTTCCGATATCGCGGCGCAGCAAAAGATCCCGAAAAAGTTCCTCGAACAGATCCTGCTCGACCTGAAACATCACGGCGTCGTCGTCAGCCGTCGCGGCAAGCAGGGCGGTTATCTCCTGCTGAAGCCCGCCCACACGATTACCTTCGGCGAGATCCTGCGCATCATCGACGGCCCGATCGCGCCGCTGCCGTGCCTCTCGATCACTGCTTACCGCAGATGCGACGATTGCGACGGTGAACAGAATTGCCAGATCCGCCACGTCTTCGCCAAAGTCGCCGACGCCACCCGCAAGGTGCTGTTCTCGACAACGATCGCCGATGCCATCGCCCCAAAGCACAGCGCCGAAGTCACCCGGCTGCTGGCCTGAGCATACGCCCGCCTCTTTCTCAAGATTTGGTGAAATACCTTTTCCTCCGGCTCCGATGCTCCAACTGCCTGCTCATGCTGGTAGGGAGAATATCATGTCTATGATTTCAGCACAGCGGATACTGGCTGCTGCCATACTCTCGGCGGCCATAGCGACAGGCGCGGCCGCTCATCACGGCTGGTCCTGGGCCGAGGCGGACCAGATCGAACTGCGTGGCACCATCGAGAAGATCTCCATGGGCGGACCACATCCGACGCTCGATGTCGCCACCGCCGATGACGGCGTCTGGCTTATCGAGCTCGGCAATCCGCGCCAGACGGAACGCTCCGGCTTCGTCGAAGGCGTGGCCAAGCCCGGCGACCAGGTGGTGGCCCTTGGAAACCGTTCGCAGGATGCAAAGGAGAAGCGGATGAAGGCGGTGCGTCTCACTATCGGAGAGAAGCGCTACGATATCTATCCCGACCGCATCAAGACGAACTGACCTCTGGGCGAACTGACCTGTCGTGATGGACACTCTCGAATGGCTGTCGGCTACCACGCCTGCGCTCGCGCTCCGGCGCTCCGGAACGCTCTACATGTTCGTCAACGCAGCCCATATCGTGGCGATCGGCCTTCTCATCGGCGCCATCCTGCCGCTCGATCTGAGGCTCGCCGGCTTCGTCCACAAGGTGCCGGTTGAGATCGTCGCGCCGTTTCTGTCACGCTGCGCCGGCGTCGGCCTTGCCGCGGCTATTGTCACCGGCTTCTGCCTCTTCAGCGTCCGGGCGGTCGAATATGCCGCCAATCCCGCCTTCCTCGCCAAGCTCGGACTGGTTGCCTTTGGATTACTCAACGTGCTGGTGGTGCACGCTGGGCAGGGTTGGCGAACGGCAACCACGGTCGGCATTCTACGTCCTGCCATAAGAGTATCGGCGGCTCTGTCGGCGGCGATATGGATCGCCGCACTTGTGGCGGGACGCTGGATCGGATTTCTCTGATAGTGGAGGGGAGTTGAATATAACACGACGATCCATCATATTGCATTGCAATTGCAACGCATGAGGAAGTCATGAAAACGGCATCTCTCCCGTCCCTTCGCGTGGATCCTGAATTGCGCGCTGCCGCCGAAAGCGTTCTCAAAGAAGGCGAGAGCTTGTCGTCGCTGATAGAGGACTCTCTTCGCCGCCAGATCGATTATAGAAAGACCCAAGCGGAGTTCATCGCGCGCGGTCTGGCTGGCTTGGCTGACGCGCAGCGGACTGGTGTGTTTTACACAACGGACGACATTCAGGCGTTGGTGCGCAAAAAGCTTGAAAAGGCGAAAGCCCGTAAAGCAGCGCAGCAGAAATGACCTTCGAGCTAAAGTATACCCAGACCTTCTATGAGGATCTGGACCGGCTCGCCGATTTTCTGATCGAACATGATCCGGATTTGGCGGAACGTGCGATCAACGCCATCCAAAAAGCGCTGATGATACTCCAGGATTTCCCGCTTATGGCCAGACGCGCATCTGCGGACGATCCTTTGCTGCGCGAGCTCGTCGTGCCATTCGGTTCAGCCGGGTATGTCATTCTTTTCAAAGTGATGAATGAAACGAGCGTCATTGTCCTCGCCGTCCGTCACCAGCGCGAAGAAGATTACCACTGACTACCTGTCGCTGACGGCCCAGCGCGGATTGACCCACGGCTCCTGGTTCGAGCGCGCCAGCGGCTGCTTGCCGAGGATATGGTCGGCCGCCTTCTCTCCGGTCATGATCGACGGCCCGTTCAAATTGCCATAAGTGACGTGCGGGAAGATCGAGCTGTCAGCGACGCGCAAGCCATCGACGCCGATCACCCGCGTTTGCGGATCGACCACCGCCATCGGATCGTCCTTGGCGCCCATCCGGCAGGTGCCGCAAGGGTGATAGGCGCTTTCCAGATGTTCGCGCAGGAAGGCGTCGATCTCGTCGTCGCTCTGCACGCCTTCTCCCGGCTGGATCTCCGGCCCGCGATAATCGTTGAAGGCGCTCTGCCCGAAGATTTCGCGGGTGAGGCGCACGCAGTGGCGGAACTTCTCCCAGTCCTCCACATGGCTCATATAGTTGAAGCGCAGCACCGGATCGGCCTTGGGGTCGGCGGAGCGCAAGCTCACGCTGCCGCGCGATTTCGACAGGTTGTAGCCGACATGAACCTGGAAGCCGTGGCTTTTCGCCGCCGCCTTGCCGTCATAGCTGATCGCCACCGGCAGGAAATGGTACTGAATATCGGGCTGCTTCAGCCCTGCTGCAGACCGCAGGAAGGCGCAGGCCTCGAATTGATTGGAGGCGCCAAGCCCGCCGCGCGAGAGGAGCCATTGGGCGCCGGCCACCCCCTGCCAGAACCATGGCAGCCAGGAATAGAGCGACACCGGCTTGGTGCTGACCTGCTGGAAGTAGAATTCCATATGGTCCTGCAGATTGGCGCCGACGCCCGGCCGGTCAGCCTTCACCGCAATGCCCATGTCCTGCAGATGTTGGCCGGGACCGATGCCCGACAGCATCAAGAGCTTCGGCGAATTGAAGGAGGAGGCCGAGACGATCACCTCGCGGTTCGCCTTCACCACCTCTATTCTGCCGTTTCGTTCGATCTCGACGCCGGTGGCACGTCCGTCCTCGATGACGATCCTCTGGGCAAGGCCATAGACGATCTTGACATTGTCCCGCTTCAGCGCCGGTTTCAGATAGGCATTGGCGGCAGACCAGCGGCGGCCGCCGAAGATGGTCTGCTCCATCAGACCGAAGCCTTCCTGCTTGCTGCCGTTATAATCCTCCGTCGTCTCGAAACCCGCCTGTTTGCCGGCCTCGACGAAGGCGCGGAACAGCGGATTGGTGAAGCCGCCACGCTGGACATGCAGCGGCCCGTCTGTGCCGCGCCAGCCCTCTTCGCCGCCATGCGAATGTTCCATCCGCTTGAAATAGGGAAGCACGTCGGCATAGGCCCAGCCGCTGGCGCCGAGCTCCTCCCAGCGGTTGAAATCCTCTGCATGACCGCGCACATAGACCATGCCGTTGATCGAGGAGGAGCCCCCGATCACCTTGCCGCGCGGCGCGGTGATGCGCCGATTGTTGAGGTTCGCCTCCGGCTCGGACAGATAACCCCAATTATATCTCTTCATGCTCATCGGCCAGGCAAGGGCTGCCGGCATCTGGATGAACGGCCCAAAATCGCTGCCGCCCGCCTCGAGGACGATGACGCTGTTCTTGCCGTCCTCGGAGAGGCGATAGGCGAGGGCGGAGCCGGCGGAACCCGAGCCGATGATGACGAAATCTGCTTGCATAGTCTTGTCTTTCCTAGAGCCTGCCATCATCTGGCTGCGTCTTGTGTCTCCCAGAGCCTGCCCCTCATCCGCCTGCCGGCACCTTCTCCCCGCTTGCGGGGCGAAGGGGATATGCCGCGCCGCCTTCCTTAATCTCGACGCTGCTTTAGGGCACGCCCCCTCTCCCCGCGCGCGGGGAGAGGGTTAGGGTGAGGGGCAAAGGGCAGGGCAGTTGTTCTTCAATTCAATAAGGCGCCACGACCGGCCCCATGCCGACATAGACCGTCTTTAGCTCGGAATAATGCTCCAGCGCGGCCAGCGAATTCTCGCGGCCGAAGCCGGATTGTTTCGAGCCGCCGAAGGGGATTTCCACCGGGCAGAGATTATAGGTGTTGATCCAGAGCGTGCCCGCTTCCAGCCGGTCGACGACGCGGTGAGCGCGGGTGAGGTCGGCGGTGAAGACGCCGCCGGAAAGGCCGAATTCGCTGGCATTGGCGCGGGCAATCACTTCGTCCTCGGCGTCGAAATCGAGCACGCACATCACGGGGCCAAAGATCTCCTCGCGGGCGATTGTCATGTCGTCGGTGACATCGGCAAACACCGTCGGCTGGACGTAATAGCCTTCGCCGGAGACGTTGTTCGGAATGCCGCCGCCGGCAATGAGTGTTGCGCCCTCGGCCTTGCCCTTCTCGATATAGGAGATCACCTTCTCGCGCTGCGCCCAGGAGACCATCGGGCCGACCTGCGTCGCCTCGTCCATCGGATCGCCGATCAGCATCGCCTCGGTGCGGACCTTCAGCCGCTTCAGGAATTCGTCCTTGATCGCCTTCTGCACGAAGACGCGTGTGCCGTTCGAGCAGACTTGGCCGGTCGAATAGAAATTGCCGAGCATCGCGCCTCCGACCGCCGAATCGAGATCGGCATCGTCGAAGACAATGAGCGGCGACTTGCCGCCGAGCTCCATCGTCACGTGCTTGAGGTTGCCGGCGGCAGCCGCCGCCACCCTGCGGCCGGTCGGCACCGATCCGGTCAGCGACACCTTGGCAACATCGGGATGGTTGACGAGCAGCGGCCCGGTGTCGCGGTCGCCCTGGATCACGTTGAAGAGCCCCTTCGGCAGTCCGGCCTCAAGCAGGATCTCGGCGATCTTCAGCGCCCCGAGCGGCGTGTTTTCGGACGGTTTGAACACCATGGCATTGCCGCAGACAAGCGCCGGCGCAGCTTTCCAGCAGGCGATCTGCTGCGGATAGTTCCAGGCGCCGATGCCGACGCAGACGCCGAGCGGCACCCGTTTGGTATAGGCAAAATCCTGGCCGAGCGGGATCTGCGAACCGTTGAGACCGGCCGGCGCAATGCCGCCGAAGAATTCGAAGGCATCCGCACCCGAGGTCGGGTCGGCGACAACAGTCTCCTGGATCGGCTTGCCAGTATCGAGAGTCTCGAGTTCGGACAGCGCCCGGTTTCTCTCGCGCATGATGTCGGCTGCACGTTTCAGGATGCGCCCGCGCGCCATCGGGCTCATCGCCGCCCATTCCGGCTGGGCGCGCTTGGCGGCGGCGATCGCCCGCTCGACGATCGCAGGCGTTGCGGCATGCAGCCGGGCGATCACCTCGCCGGTCGCGGGATAGAGGCTCTCGATGACGGCGCCATCGGTATCCTCGACATATTCGCCGTCGATGAAGTGCGAGGCTTTCGGCTGGGCTTTCATGTCATTTGTCCTTGGGTGGTTCGATGTGGTCTTCCCTTCTCGCTCCGGGGAGAGGGGGAGGCGATGGCCAAAAGCGCATTCAGATAATCTTCCGTCAGCGCGATCGAGGCTTCAATGCCGATCGGCGCCGATTTCAGACTTTGCCTGATATAGAGCCCGTCGATCATCGCCGCAGCGCCTTCGGCGATGCGTTCTGCGGCGTCAGCTGGCAACAGCACTTTCAGATCAGCCAGCAGATTGGAGCGCAGCCGCCTGGCATAGATCACCAGGAAACGGCGCGTCTCTTCCGAACGCTGCGCTTCGGCGTAAAAGGCAAGCCAGGCGGCAATTGTGCCCGGCGCGAACTGGTCGGCGTGGAAGCTGACGCGGATGACGGCCGAAAGCCGGGCGCGCGGCGTCCTGGCGGCCTTGAGCGCAGCCACCGTATCGCTGCGCAACTGTCGGAGAAGCGAGCGGATCGTCTCGATCAGCAATTGTTCCTTGCTGCCGAAATAATGATGCGCCAGCGCTGGCGACACGCCGGCCTGCCGGGCGATGTCGGACATGGTGACGGCAAGCGAGCCGTGATCGCCGATCACCCGCAGCGCCGCATCGACAAGCGCCTTGCGGCGCACCGGCTCCATTCCGACCTTCGGCAACAGACCACTCCTTGAAATCAGCGACAGGTTATTTTTGATTGACTGATCAATCAATAAAAATCTTTAGCGATTTGCTTGGATGCAGATCTTTCCCTGCCGAATTGCTGCAGCATATTCGAATGTGTCAGGAGGTGCGTCATGGCCGATGTCTTCGAGGGAACGCCGACATCTTCGCTGCAGTCGAAATGGATCTGGTTTGCCGGTCTCGGCGTTCTGCTGCTCGTCTGCGGTCTGATCGCGCTCGGCAATCTGATGCTCGCCACCGTCGTCTCGGTCTATTATGTCGGCATGCTGATGCTGTTCGGCGGCGTGATCTATCTCGTCCATGCCTTCCAGGTGCGCGGCTGGGATCACGTGCTGTTCTGGATACTGAGCGGCCTGCTTTATGTGCTTGCCGGCATCTGCGCCTTCATCAACCCGATCCTGACTTCGGCGGCGCTGACGCTGTTTCTGTCGCTGGCGCTCGTCGTCGCCGGCGTCTTCCGCACCTGGGTCGGCATGCGCATGAAGCCCACCAAGGGCTGGCGCTGGATCGTCGCAAGCGGTGTCATCACCGCTCTTGCCGGTTTCGTCATCGCGCTCGGCTGGCCGGTGAACAGCCTGTGGATCCTCGGCCTGTTCCTGGCCGCCGATCTCATCGTCCAAGGCTCGACGTTGATCGCCTTCGGCCTCGGCATCCGCAGTTCAAACTGATGCCGCTGACCGTTCTTTTTTGACAAGACCCGTTCTTTTTTGACAAGACTAGGACAGGGGATTAGACTTAACGGGTTACAGGCCGGTCCCGCGCAAGAACGGTCTGAGTGCGAATGCACCAAGGCACCGGCGAGTTCGCCGAGAATGCTAAAAATGGTCATGCGTCCCCCAGAGGCAGGGTTCTGCCTGATCAGAAAAGGGAGGAAGTTCATGCCGATGGTCACCGTTTCCATCTCTCCGCAACAGGCAGCGGGCATCCGCGCCGCGGTCGACAATGGCGGCTATGCCTCGAGCAGCGAGGTCGTCCGCGAGGCGCTCCGCCTGTGGGATAGCACCCGCAAGCTCAATGAGTTCCGGGACGATGTTCTCGACGACGAGGGCGTTCCGTCAGGCGGCAGATGCGTCGCCGACATGTTCGCCGATCACGAGGCGGAGCGCCGTCGCTCCGCCTGAACAAGCGTTTGATTGTATTGGAAAAATTGAATAAACGCGGAGCGCGTGCAAGACCCTTGCGCGTTTCATAAAACTTTCACATTGGCGAAAGAGTTCATTGACCCTTCTGCGGCATGTTCCGGACGAAAAGAACAAGTCACAGTGGAGATCAGCCCCAATGAAAACCGGGATGTCCTTGGCTGCCACCGTCGCGCCGGATGTCCTGCGCCGCTACGCCAGCGATCAGATCGTAACCCTTGCCAAGCTCGTGGTCGAGAACGCCTTCCAGCCGATCGTCGAGGCCGGCACCGGCACGGTCTTCGGTTACGAATCCCTGATGCGCGGCCAGGACCGCATCGGCTATGATACGCCGGTCGAAATCCTCGACGAGGCCCATCAGCTGGGCCAGCTGCTGCAGCTCGAACAGATGGTCGCCAGCCGCGCGCTCGCCAAATTCGCGACGCTGTCGAATTTCTCCACCGCGACGCTGTTCCTTAATCTCGATGTCCGGCTCATCCCGCATGGCGAAAGCCTGGTCGAAACCCTGCTGCAACACCTGCGCAAGGCCAATATCCCGCCATCCTCCGTCTGCTTCGAATTCTCCGAACGTTTCGACAATACCAGCGTGCCGGAATTTTCCGGCCTGGTTTCCAGGCTGCGCAAGGCCGGTTTCAAGCTGGCGATCGACGATTTCGGTGTCGGCCATGGCGAGATGAAGCTGCTCTGCGACTATCCCGTCGATTATCTCAAAATCGACCGTCATTTCGTCGCCGAGATTGATCGCAGCCCGCGCAAGCGTCATCTCTTGAAAAGCATCGTCAATATTGCCCACGTGCTCGGCACACGCGTCGTCGCCGAAGGCATCGAGACCGAGGCCGAATTCATCGCCTGCCGCGAATATGGCGTCGACCTCGTCCAGGGCTGGTTCATCTCCCGCCCAACGACGCATATATCGGAGCTGGCGCCGTCCTTCCCGCATCTGCAGGAGCTCGGCAAGAGCAAGCGGGGCAGCCAGTCGCTCGACGAAATCCTCATCCGCAAGCAGATCGAGCTGCTGCCCACGGTTTATGAGAACGACAGCATCGACAGCGTCTTCGAACTCTTCCGCCGCAATCCGCGCCAGGCCTTCTTTCCAGTCCTCAATGCCAATGACGAGCCGCGCGGCATCATCCACGAGCATCACCTCAAGGAATATATCTACCAGCCCTTCGGTCGCGATCTCCTGAAGAACAAGATGTATGAGCGCAGCATCTCGCATTTCGTCGACATGGCGCCGATCGTCGGCCTCGACAGCGACGCCGAGCAGCTGATGGCCATCTTCGCCAATATGGAAGGCAGCGTTATGCCGGCGTCGTCTCCGCTGCATCGCTGATCAAGGTCATCAACGAGAAACAGCTGAAGACCGCACAGGACCAGAACCCGCTGACCGGCCTGCCGGGCAATCGCGCCATCCGCGATTACATGCGTCAGTCCGGCCGCGACGGCGATGAGCTCCGCCACTTCTGCTATTGCGACTTCGACAATTTCAAGCCGTTCAACGATGCCTATGGCTTCCATCTCGGCGACCACGCGATCTCGCTGTTTGCCGCTCTGATGCGCCGCTATTTCTTCGCTGAGCGCCATTTCCTCGGCCATGTCGGCGGCGACGATTTCTTCATCGGCATTGTCGGCTGGACCAAGGAGGAGCTGACGGAGATCCTCGATCGGCTGATCAGCGATTTTCATGAGGATGTGCGGGATCTCTATTCCGACGAGGACCGCGCCGCCGGCCGCATCCTCGGTCACGACCGCACCGGCGCCGAAGCTTTGTTCCCGCTGATGCGCTGCTCGATCGGCGTCATCGAACTGCCGGAAGGCCTCGTTGTTGACGATATCAACCGCGTCAGCGCCGAGATCGCCATCATCAAGTCGGCCGCCAAGGACAGCGAGGAAGGTCTCGTCTTCCATTTCCTACAGCGCCGCGCGTCTTTTTAGACGCGCAAAGGACGCTGTAGCACTTATGCCGTGGGCGAGGCGAATTGACGCCTTTGCCACATCGTGCCTTCCCAAGCCTGCGGGGCTGATTTATTCCGGTTGCTTACGATTAGGGAGGAGCCGGTCATGCCTTTGCCTCAGGATATGCGTTTCGTCGATCTGCCGTCCTTCGGCGGACCGGAGGTGATGGCGATTGGCAGGCGTCCGCTTCCTGTGCCCGGCGACGGAGAGGTCCTGGTGCGCGCCGAGGCGATCGGCGTCAACCGCCCCGATATTGCCCAGCGCCAAGGTAGCTATCCCCCGCCTAAGGATGCGAGCCCGATCCTCGGCTTGGAACTGTCGGGCGAAATCGTTGCCGTCGGCTCGGGCGTCAGCGGCCATGCCGTCGGCGACAAGGTCTGCGGCCTCGCCAATGGTGGCGCCTACGCCGAATATTGCCTGCTGCCGGCAGGCCAGATCCTGCCCTTTCCCAAGGGCTATGACGCGGTGAAGGCGGCAGCTTTGCCTGAGACCTTCTTCACCGTCTGGGCCAATCTCTTCCAGATGGCCGGGCTGACGGAAGGCGAGACGGTGCTGATCCATGGTGGTTCCAGCGGCATCGGCACCACGGCGATCCAGCTCGCCCGCGCCTTCGGCGCCGAGGTCTACGCGACGGCGGGCTCTAAGGAGAAATGCGAAGCCTGCGAAAAGCTTGGCGCCAAACGCGCGATCAACTACCGGACCGAAGATTTCGCCGAGGTGATCAAGGCCGAGACCGGCCACGGCGTCGATATCATCCTCGACATGATCGGCGCCGCCTATTTCGAGCGCAACATCGCCTCACTGGCGAGGGACGGCTGCCTGTCGATCATCGCCTTCCTTGGCGGCGCGATTGCTGAAAAGGTCAATCTCTCGCCGATCATGGTCAAGCGCCTGACGGTCACCGGCTCCACCATGCGGCCGCGCACGGCGGAAGAAAAACGCGCCATCCGCGACGATCTGCTCTCCGAGGTCTGGCCGCTGCTCGCCGCCGGCACCGTCGTCCCCGTCATCCACAAGGTCTTTGCCTTCGAAGAGGTCGTCGAAGCGCACCGGTTGCTGGAAGAAGGCAGCCATGTCGGCAAGGTCATGCTGCGCGTCGGCTAGAGCAATTCCAGCAAAAGTGTGCAGCGGTTTTGCCAGGCAAGGCGTGAAGCGCTTTTGCCGGGAATTGCGCCAAAACAAAGAGATAGAGCGTCCTTAGCGCGTCCGGTCGGACGCGCGGCGCTCTAGCGTTAGCGAGATGCCGACGGCAAGAATACCGGGCAGCGCCATCAGCAGATAGAGCCAGTGCGCCGCTGAAAGCGCGCCTGCTATGCCGCCGGGATCGACGAGGCCGGCGCCATTGGCGATGACGCCTGAGAAGGCGGCACCAAAAGCGCCGCCAAGCGAACTCATCGTCGGGATCGCGGCGGAGGCCTTGTCCTTCTCGTTGTCGGCGACGAGTTTCAGCACCATGGCGACCAGATGCGCCCAGCCGAGCCCGATGCCGAAGCCCATCATGAACATGCCGATCGCCGCCGGCACGATGAGGAGCAGATGCCCCTCGGGATTGTCCTTGGCCAGGAAGACGGCGAGGCAAGCGGTCGCCGCCGCCTCGATGAGGGCGCCAATGACGATTGCCCAATAGGCCCGTCTGCCGGTCAGCGAGCCGCTGAGGAAGGCAGCGAATGTCCAGCCGAGGGCGACGAGCGCCACCAAATAACCCGATAGGAGTGGCGCCACCCCATGCAGGGTCTGCAGGAAATAGGGAATGAAGACGTCGCTGACGAGCACGACGGTCATGGCGAACATCGTCAGGTAGACCCGTGCAATCGGCCGGGAGAGGCTGACGGCGCCGGACGGCAAGAGCCGGTTCGGGCTCTTTCGCTCGATCAGAAGCATGGTCGCCACCGCGATGACCGAGGCCGCGATCAAAGCGATATTCGCGCCTGATGTCTCGATCGCGCCGGCCGCACTGACCATCAACACGGCAGCAAGCAGCAGGCCGATCTGGGCAACCGGCGTCTTTACCTGCTCGCGGTCGTCCTCGACGTCGGGCAACAGCCGCGGCGCCAGGAACGCCATCAGCAGGCCGAGCGGCACGAGCACGATGAAAGCATAGCGCCAGGTCTGACCCGAAGAAAAGAAGCCGCCGAGCGTCGGCCCGATGACGGTCGAGACCCCCCAGATTGCCGCGTAGAGCGTCGATGCCTTCGGCCACAGCGGCTCGGGATAGACGAAGCGGATGAAGGCATAGCCGAGCGCTGCCAGCGCGCCGGTTCCGAGACCCTGCACCGAGCGCCCGATCAGCACCACCGGCATCGACGGTGCGGCTGCGGCAATCAGGCAGCCGGCGCCGAAGACCAGCGCTGCAATCACATAGATGGATCGAAGCCCTATGCCGCGCGGCCGCATGGCGACGAAGATCGAGCCGAGCACGGCGGCGGCGACGAACAGGCTGGTGACCCAGGAAAACAGCGCAAGGCCGCCGATATCGCGCACGATCGAAGGCGCGATCGTCGCCATGATGTAACTCTCCACCGCATAAAGCGTCACGCCGCCGGCCAGCATCAAGGTTGCCGGCAGGTGCTCGGGCAGAAAGAGGCGGAAAAGGGAACTGGGGTTCGGGATGGCTGCAGTCTGGTCGATATTCGACATGGGAGGCCCCCGAGAATTTTTACTGGCGAAGGATTATTTTCCAAGTTATAAATTGGAAAATTACACGTAGCGCTGATTAAAACAAGACTTGACTTGGAAAATATGCGTCAGTCTCCAGCCATCCGGATCCTGATCCTGATAAAGACCGACGGCCCCCAGCTTGCCGCCGCGATCGGCGATGCGCTCGGGATATCAGGCGAAGCCGCCCGCCAGCAGCTTTCGAAGATGGCGGAGGAGGGGCTGGTGGAACCGGTCACCGTTGCCGCTTCTGGCCGGGGCCGGCCGCGTCAGCTCTGGCACCTCACAGCCAGCGGCAACCGCCAGTTCCCGGATGGCCATGCCGAGCTGACGGCAAATCTCCTCGGCACGCTCGTCGAACAGCTCGGCCCCGCAGCCCTCGATACCGTGATCTCCGCCCGCGAGGCCGAGACGCTGCAGCGTTATCGGCAGGAACTCAACAAGATCGGTGACCTAGCCTCGCGCGTCGAGGCCCTTGCCGGCATCCGCAGCCGCGAGGGCTATATGGCCGATCATTGGAGGCAAGCGGACGGCTCCTTCATGCTGGTCGAAAACCACTGCCCGATCTGCGCCGCCGCCACCGCCTGCGCCGGCTTCTGCCGCTCCGAACTCGAAACCTTCCGCGCCGTCCTCGGCGCCGGCGTCGAGCGCAGCGAGCACATCCTCGCCGGCGCCCGCCGTTGCGCCTATCGCATCACGCCACGTTGACGCCTGTCGATCGGAACGTCGTGGTTCAAGCCAACTGCCGCGCCTGCCACCGGCTGCTTTCGAGATAGAGCAGCACGCCGATCGATGCGATATCCGCGGCCGCGCCGACGAAGGCGGTGCCGGAATAATCGGTGATCGCGGTGCCGAAGGCGAAGAGGCCGGCGCTGATGCCAACCCCAATGAAAGTGTTCAGCGAGATCAGCGACGTTCCAAGTCCCGGCCGGTCCGCGATCAGGTCCTGCAGATAGGTGATCGGCACGCTGAGGATCGCTGCCGCCCCGCAGGCATTGGCGAGGAGCAGTGCATAGATGTGCCAGGGCGCGGAAGCAAAACCGAGCAGCAGCAGATAGACGCAATAGATCAGCGCGCCGAAGGCGAGCACATGCGCGCTTCGGAAGCGGCGCTGCGCAAAGCCCCACATCATCATGAACGGCATCTCGAGCAAGGCCGTCAAGCCTGCCATGAAGCCGACATCGACCACGGTGCCGCCGGCCGCATGGACGATGATCAACGGCAAGAGCATACTGTTCAGCCGCTGCAGACCGAACAGCATCGCCATGACGATGACGCGCGACAGCACATGCGGCACGAAGATCCGTTTCAGCGAAGCAAAGAAGCCGACTGGATCGGGGGCAGGGCCGGCGGTGCCATTTCCGGGTGCGAAGAAGAAATACAGGCAGAAGCAGGTGCAGCTTGCCAAGGCCGCGATCCCATAGGCCGGCGTCATCGACGGCGAACTGACGAGATAGAGGCCGATCAACCCCGGCGCCAGCGCCCATGAGCCGGAAAACAGCGCCCGCACCGTTGCAGTGATCGCCGCCCCCTGGCCGCGGTCCATCTGGTTCGTCCTGGCGCGCAGGCTGGCAAACAGCAGCGAATAGGTGGAATTGCTCATCGGCACCAGCAACAGCGTGGAGAAGATGAAGACCACGGAGCTATCAATGAGCGCGATCGACCCGAAGCCGAGCATGCCGGCAACGGAAAGCCCCAGCACCAGCGGCCGGCGCTCCTTCAGCCTGTCCGACCAGATGCCGAGCGTCAGGCTGGTCGTGACGTTGACGATTGCCGAGAAAAACACCAGCGCCGAATAGGCGCCATTGCTCAAGCCGAGTTCATTGACCCCGATGATCGACTGGTAGGGCGCGGTCGAAGCATAGGTGAAGGCCAGCGCGACGAGTGTCACGGTTGGGATGCGGATCCTGTTGTCGCGAAGGATCAAGGAAAAGGTGGATGGCATGGGGAGCGGTTCCTGATGCACCACTCTTAGCTGCATCTGACCTATCAGAGAAACGATAGTTTTCGATCGCTTCGGTCAATTTATGTGATGAATATTCGGACGATGTGATCGCCGAACGAGCCCGCAGCGAGGCTCACCCCACCCTCCGTCATCCTCGGGCTTGACCCGAGGATCCACGCTGGCATCTATCAGCACCGGGCATGGATCCTCGGCACAAGGCCGAGGAGGACGGAATCTGTGTGACATCCAGCCACATATCGACCCGGTGCTCTATCAGGCAGGCACCCGCGCGGCCGCCTAAGCCTGGCAAAGCGTCAACCCCGTTGGCTTTCGCCGCGTGACGCGTTATGGACTGCGCTATCCCGCCAGCATCCGGACAAAAGCTCATGACCAATCCCGTCACCGTCGAAGTCACCCGCGGCCTGCTCGTCGAAAGTCGTCATCGCGGCGCGGTGGTTGTAGTCGATGGCGACGGCAAGCTTGTCTTCTCGCTGGGTGACATCGAGGCCGCCATCTTCCCGCGTTCGTCCTGCAAGGCGATGCAGGCGCTGCCGCTGGTCGAGAGTGGTGCGGCCGATGCCTATGGCTTCGGCGATAAGGAATTGGCGCTGGCCTGCGCCTCGCATAATGGCGAGGACGAGCATGTGGCACTGGCCCACTCCATGCTGTCGCGCGCCGGGCGCGATGCCCAGGCGCTGGAATGCGGCGCCCACTGGTCGATGAGCCAGAAGATCCTGATCCAGCAGGCTCGCACGCTCGAGGCGCCGATCGCGCTGCACAACAATTGCTCGGGAAAACATGCCGGCTTCATCTGCGCCTGCTGCCATCAGGACCTCGATCCAAAGGGCTATGTCGGTTATCTCCACCCGCTGCAGGTTGAGATCCGCGCGGCGATCGAAAGCCTCACCGGAGCCGTGATTGGCGCCGATAGCTGTGGTACCGACGGCTGCTCGATTCCGACCTATGCCGTGCCGCTGCGCAGCCTTGCCCATGGTTTCGCCAAAATGGCGACCGGCATTGGTCTGGAACCCTTGCGCGCCAAGGCATCCCGCCGGCTGATCGAGGCCTGCATGGCCGAGCCGTTCTATGTCGCGGGCTCCGGCCGCGCCTGCACGGCGCTGATGCAGATCGCTCCCGGCCGCATCTTCTGCAAGACAGGCGCCGAAGGCGTCTTCTGCGCGGCGATCCCGGAAAAGGGCATCGCCATCGCGCTCAAATGCGAGGATGGCACGACCCGCGCCGCCGAAGCCATGGTGGCGGCGACACTCGCCCGTTTCTTCGAGACGGAAAGCGAGGTGCATGCGGCCCTGATGGCCTATGCCGCAACGCCGATGCGCAATTGGAACGGCATCCATGTCGGCGATATCAGGGTCACCTCCGCCTTGGCCGGATGAGTCGAGCTTTCGTATATAAGTTATTAGAAAAATAAGAATTGCCTAATATAAAGGAGTACGTCCCGCGATCGCGGATGCACCCTTTCGCGGCGACGTGAGCACAGTCCTGGAAGCCGTGAGGGCAGGGCATGTTTGCAGGCCGCTATCTCTGGTGGATGCTAATGGGTATCGGCATCTTCATGTTCGCCGCGCTGAGCCTCGATTATATCACCTGGCTCACGATCCAGCTGTCCGGCTGCGGCGACATGGCCGGCGCCTGCGAGCCGGCTCTCCGGCTAATATCGGGCGTGCTCAAACCCGCCTGCATCTGGACCGCGATCGGCGTGCTCTTCATGGCGACGCTGCTCCGTCTTCACGCTCTCTCGCTCATCCGGTTCTGGGGGCCGATCGTCGCCATCTGGTTCGTCGCTTCCACGCCGATCCTGCTCTTCCTGGCGGGGGATCCGGCGGCGCTGACGCAACCCGCCACCCTGGCCGCACTGCCCGTCGCCTTCCTGTTTCTGGCGACTTTCGCAGCCTATCTCATGTTTGCCCTGGAGGATGGCGACGTGCTGCCGCTTGCAGCCTCGGTGCCGTTGCGCCTCACCCTCCGCCTGACGGCGGTCTACGGCGCGCTTTCTGGCGCAGCCTTCATGCCGGAACTGTCGCGGATCGCCGGGACCCTGCTCGACATGCCGGCGCTTTCCGTCATCATCGCGCTGGCGCAGCCATATCTGCAGACGATGCTGACCTTTGGAACCGGCAGTATGGCGCCGGCCTATGCCGTGCTGGCGGCCTTCATCGCGGCCCTTGCCGCAAGTTTCTTGCCGCATGCTGCAGCACCGCAGCCCTCCCGCAGCACCATCATGCTGCGGCGATTGCGCCGTTGAGATCGCGATAGGGTTTCAGCTGTTCGGCCGTCATCTCCATGGGCACGATCAGCCCCGCCACCTCGGAAATGCCAAGCACCGGGCAGGGCGAGACGAGGTCGAACTTCTCCTCAGTCAGCAGCACATGCGTTTCGGCCGCGCAGCGGGCGATGTGCCGCTTGATCGCCGCTTCCTCGAAATCGCCGGTGGAAAGCCCGTGTACTGGATGGGCGGCCGTCACCCCGAGGAAGAAAAGGTCGGGGCGAAGCTGCGAGATCGCCGCCATCGCTGCCGCTCCCGTCGCCACCATCGAATGTTTGTAGAGCCGTCCGCCGGTCAGGATCACCTCGGCCGTCGGGTGGTGTTCCAACTCGGCGGCGATCGTCGGGCTGTGGGTCGCAACCGTCAGCGGCATGTCGCGCGGCAGTTGCCGGGCGATCTCCGCCGTCGTCGTGCCGCCGTCGAGGAAGATCATCTGACCGGGCTTGACCATCGCCGCCGCCGCTGCCCCCAGCCGTGCCTTGATCTGTGACGAGACGCTGCGCCGTGCGGTGAAGTCAGGCAGATCTGGCGCCAGCGGCATCGCCCCGCCATGCACCCGTTTCAGCAGGCCCTCTGCCGCCATTTCCCGGAGGTCGCGCCGGATCGTGTCTTCCGAAAGCGCGAAATCCTCGGCGACGCGTTTGGCGATCACCTGACCGTCACGGCGCAGGATGTCGAGAATGAGGGTCTTGCGTTGCGTTGTCAGCATCGTCTCTCTGCACGAGATTAAACAGAATATCCCGATATTGCACGAAGTGACTCGACATTCAAGAAATATCGTGCATTTTCACGAAATCCCGTGCATGAGGCCGGGAGTGCTCACGCATAAGCGGAGCGAAGGAGTGGATCATGTTGATTTTGATTGCCGGACCTTATCGGTCAGGGACGGGTGACGACCCGGAAAAGATGGCTGCCAACCTGAAGCGGCTGGAAGCGCCCTCGCACGCGCTGTTTGAAGCCGGCCATGTGCCGATGATCGGCGAATGGGTGGCGCTGCCGATCTGGCACGCCGCCGGCGGCCGGTCGGTCGGCGATGCGCTCTACGAAGAGATCTTCCACCCGGTCGCCGGCCGGCTGCTGCAGCTCTGCGAAGGCGTGCTGCGGCTGCCCGGCGATTCCAAGGGCGCCGACAACGACGTCCGCATCGCCCGGGAACGTGGCATCCCGGTCTGGCACCGGCTGGAGGATGTGCCGGGCTGCGGGTGAGAGGGTTTTGGCCCGCGCTTTGCCCTTCGCTTACGCTCAGCGCATTCGCGGCGTTGCCGCTCACCCCCTTAAACCGACCCTTTCGGGCCACTCTCCCCGCTGGGGAGAAGAGGGAGCAAGCGGATTGGCTTCGGTTCCACAACAGACGCTTTGAGAGGAAGTGAGGCGCTGCCACAAATCTCTTCTCCCCAGCGGGGAGCAACCATGTTTCAATTTTGCCGGTACTGTGGCGTCCATTCGGTCTTTCGGATGAGGATGGCGTTGGCGAGAATGATGAGTTTTCGGGCGACGGCTATGACGGCGCACAGGTGTTGCTTCCCGTTGCTGCGCAAGCGCGCATAGAAGGAGGCCAGATCCGGATTGTGCCGGGTTGCCGTGAAGGCGCACATGAACAGGCTCT
>NZ_JAAXDD010000014.1:0-242127 GCF_019798305.1 Rhizobium leguminosarum | reverse complement strand
CTCAGCCCTAGCCACCCATATTCATCGGATCCGCGCCATGGCGCAGTGGAAGGCCGTGACCGCTGCAATTGCCTGAGTTTACCGCCAAGCGACTTTTCGGCCGTTGATCAAACAACGTGACATCGCCGTCTTATGTTATCTGGCGTTGGTGCACGGATGTGGAACTGAACGGATGGGGCAAGGTGACGAAGGGCGGTGAGCAGCGTGTCGGCGACCTCGCTCCCGACCACCGTGTCGAGCGTGTCGAGAGTTCCGCCAGGCCCGCTCCCAAAAGATCGAAGCGGGAAAAGGCCGTCAATTCGACAGAAAGGTCGAGAAATGCATCGAAACGGCTGCTCATGCGATCGCCTCCGCCTGCCCGGTGACAGCTGCCTGTTTTGCACTGTGGGGAATCTCGTAGGTGGGGCTGCTGTACTTACCGGGATGGCCCGGCAGGGGATTGCGGATCAGTTCAACGATTATATTGCGGAATTCGAACATGATCGGAACGGCTTCCAGCAGCAAGCTCGGCTGGCCATTATAGGCACGCGTCAAAAGCTCCAGAAACTCGCCATAACATGTATTGAAGTCGGTCGCCGCCTCACGCAATTCCGAGCCTTCGGATATTTCCGCCACCTTGAGGTTCGGTTTGATGGGATAAGCGCCTTCCCAGTCGACCTGCAAATGCGGACCCGTGGGGTGGTCGGGCTGATCACCTTTCCGGTAATAGCGGCCTTTGACCAGTTCATCGAAACGATAGTAATGGGCCAGTTCGTGCTCGTCATCGTCGTAGATACCGCCACCGTCACCTTCGCCCTGTTCCATGATGAGCTCTATGGCTTCGAGGGCGCTTTTCAGATCGGTCACGGGAAACAACTCACCGCCTCCGGAATAATAATATTCCGAGGTAATCTGGCGAAACTTGTCGCCGATAAAAATCGTTGTGCCCGCCCGGCGCGCTTCGGCTTCTAAGTATTTGATGCCGTCTGCGATTGCCGAATAGAACTCGCCAATACTGTAAAAATGGAGATCTTCGTGCCTCGGATCACTGCCAAGCGCTGTGATATGCGGGGAGTTCTTGCGTTGTATCAGGCCCTTGCCAGCGAGATGTTCGGGGCGCCGGGCCGCGCGCTCGATTTTCAAGAATGTCGCCAGCGCTTCACGGCTGAAAGCCTGTATGCTGACCTTAAAGTCGGTCTCGCCGTCAGGGAGCGAGGCGGGATAGTTAACCGCGAAATCTGGCCTAGTAAGATCCGGCGTGCCACCGATGGCATTAAGGATATTGGCCGCAATGGTCAAATCCAGCATTTCTTCCACGACGATCACGCGAAGAACTTGCGCCGCATCCCGGTTTACACCGGGCTTGATCGAGTAAAGTGCCGTCAGATACGGCGGAATCGTCGCATGTTCGAGCTGCATCGCACGGTGGAGAAACTCTTTCAGCTCATCGAGCGTCTTAATGCCATAAGGATCCATCCTCAAGCTCCCTGGAATATAGTTAGGTGCACAGTCGGGCTTCGTGTCGCTTGCGTCGAGTTCCGCAGTTCGTTCCGCGTATCGGATATTGGTCTTTGTTCAGTGCAGATATTCAGAATGTCGCGACTGCTTCGGAAGCACGTGGCGGCCAGCGTCAAGGTGACATTGGCTATACCGAATCGGCCCACGAGGTAGAGGTTTTCGTGGTCCCAGCTGCGCTGGTTCTTGTCCACGACGGAATTGGTCTTCGTCGTTCCCATGATGTGGGTGCCGGTGCCGCCGCGGATCGCATCGCCGTGCCCCCCATAGGCCACATAGCCGAAATCGCTGGGGTCATAATGGGTATGATCCTGCGCGCCCAGACGCGTAAAGACGGTGCGCGCAAACTGGCGGCCATAGGCGGCACCCTTCATGGTATATTCCGGAACCGTGAACGACAGGATGGGCCGCATATTGCCGCATAAGGTCCGGATTGAACGATATAGGTCGAGCTATCGGTTTCCCCCGCCTGCAGCTTGCGAAGCTGCGTGCTGCGGGGCATGGCTGCGTTCGCATTCAGCGGAAAGGGCGACTGGTTATCCTTGGTGGCTGCCGAATAGAAGGTCGTCAGCAGAACGTTATAGGCTGCCAAAGAGCTATGGGCACCGGTTCCGGCTTCAAGCACAAGGACACGCTTGCCAGCTTCTGCAGCCTGCTTGGCAATTATAGCTCCGGAAATGCCGGAACCAACGACGACGATATCGTAGTCGCCAGACGCTGCGACAGACTTGGAATCCGCCTTCAGCGCTGATTCGAGTGGGAAAAGCACTTTGATCCTCCATCATTCCCGCAAAGCCGCATCAGGAAAAATAGCGCGACAACGCAACCAAGTCGGTCTGCGCGAAGGCAGGTGTCAGAGTAACCACAGGCGCAAGAGCGCCGATAGCCACGCCTGTACTGGTCAAATCCGCAACTGTCGTCGGCTGACTCCAAAACGCTGCTGTCATCGGCTGACTCCACAATTGATTGAAATTTGGCGGGACAAGACGCCGCTAGACTAGCTGTAATTATGATGTCGTAAATAAGTACTATTGCTCAGTTTGTTGCCGTTTCCGATGAGGTCGTCCTTTGTTTGGAGATGATTGCGCCGCCGGCTCCCGGATGGGCGCTGTCACGTTGTTTGAATGTGGCCACGTGAGGCCGAGCCTGCGCTTTTCAGGCAGGCCGTGCACTCACGGCTTCCCACGAGGCCATTGCCTGGCGTCGATGGGTTCGAATTTGTGCTGCGGAGCGGTTGGTCTGGATGGGACGAAGAGGTTTCGGACGGCGGAGAAGATCGACACGAAATGTTGCAATGAGCCAACCGACCGGAAACCCTGTCGCGTTTGCTCCCGTTTTCTCAACGGCAGGTGAGAACTCTCCGCCCGGTTGTTCAAGCCTTTATGCGAGCGGTGTTCCACGTTCGGCATGACCTGGTGTTTGGCCGCCCCGTCGGAGCGCAATTTGTCGGTGATCATAGGCTTTGGCGGCATGCCCGGCTTCTTCAGAAGTCGCGTCAGCAGGCGCTTGGCCGCCTTGGTGTTACGGCGTGTCTGGACGATCTCGTCGAGCACATATCCGTCCTGATCAACCGCTCTCCACAACCAGCATTTTCGACCGTTGATGCGCACCACGACTTCATCGAGGTGCCAGACATCGTCTTTCGTCGGCGCCTTGGGGCGTATGCGGCGCGCATAATCAAGGCCATGCTTTCGGCACCATCGGCGGATGGTCTCGTAGGAAAGACGATCCCGCGATCGAGCAGCATTTCCTCGACATCACGCAGGCTCAGATTAAAGCGAAAGTAAAGCCAGACAGCACGGGCTACGATTTCGATCGGATAGCGGTGGTTCTTGTAGGTCGGTGCACTCACGCTCATGGGTGCGCTGCAACCTCAATTTCCTTACCGCTCAATCAATGTGACAATAACCCAAAGATTATTGGTGATGATCGAGGCGCTGGCCGCCGCGAAAAAAGTGAACAGGCCACCCAATGCGCGGCGGTTTGCGCAAGTTAGGAAGTGACTCGGCGATTGGACTTGTCTCTTATGAACCGGAGATGGGAGCAGCGCGGCAAGAACGACGACGCCCGCATAATTCATCTGTCAATCAGCATCCCAAAATTCACCCCTTATCGGCATCCAATTTTGGCTCTGACGCAATTTTGGTGGTGATGGATTTTATTCCGTGCCGATGACGCGGGCCTGGAGGAGGTCAATCTTTCCGCGGCCATACATCTGGCGTTTCACCAATTTGAGCTTGGTGATCTGCCCTTCGGTCTGGCCATTCGACCATGGCGACGTGATCGCGGCGCTGACGGCTGCACGGTCCTTGACGACGCCGTTAGCGAAGGACGCGACCAAGCCTGTTCGAGCTTTCTCCAACCATGGATCGAGATCAGTTGGACGATGTGGTCGAGCCTCGCAGTTCGCCGCGACGAAGGCGCGAGAACGTCCCCGTCAAAGCGCTCGGTGAAGATTCGCCGGCCGCACAACACTGCGTCGCAGTGGAATCGTCGCGCATCAATGACAAGTCGAACAGGCTTTCCCACCAACGGCAGGTCAGCCAAGCGTCGTTGATATCGACTGTGGATTCGTTCCGACCTTGTTCCGCAGACTGGGCAAAGGCTTGCTGTGCTCGCCGGACGAATTGCGATCAACATGCGTCATCAATGGCTGTATTGTAGACCACAAAACCGCGAGGAACGAGCGTCGACGACCGGAGCGAATGACCCATGGTGCTGATTCCTTATGTGAAACCAACATCAGCCAGCACTCGATTTCATCAAAAGTGAGTCAGAGCCAAATTTGCACGCCGAAACACACACAACACGTGGCTGCCGTCGAAACAAGTTCGACGACAACCACGCTGCCTCGGGAGGCGAAAGGTTTTCCCGACAATCCGGTCTTCCGGATGAGGTAGCAGGGTCAGCTACTATTCGTGCACATTCGACGAACCCGCCGCGAGAATCGTTGGGCGCGCCACGCTAGACTATCGCGCCGCCGGTGTGAGGCGGGCTACCGCTTCGGTTCCACCCGATCGCAACTTTCGCAGGAAAGCGCTTGTCCTGTCGATGTGGCAGCCCGTACTGCCGCTGGCTCATCGAGAAATCTCGATTTTTTTCGTGCGTCCGTGGATGCCCATCTCAGTGTCGCAGGCTCCGGTTCAAGGATTAACTTCAACTTGAACCGTGTGTACCGCGTTTCTCGCGTCAGTCAACTGCTGTCCCTCCCCAAGTTCGTCCGTGCACCGACATAGCAAGATATTCTGGCCTGATGAAGGGGTCCATGGCAACTCGAACCGCTGCCAACTTCTACCCTCGCGCGGCCCTACTGCGGCAGTCCGCCATGAGCCTCCACCGTCCACGCTAACCTCGACGCTAGAGATCTGGCGATCTCCCCAAGCCCAGCCCCATATTTTCGTTGGCATTTCCGCTGACAGCAGATCTCTTGGCGACGGCGATACGATAACGGACTCCGGGGCAACGCCCCAAACCGGCTTCATCCCCGACGCCGTAGGGTCATTGTAGAAGCGCGTCGTATAGGCGCCGCTTGCGCGCCGATCCGCAGCCGTGATCGAACCAACTCATTTTACGGAGTTTGCCCATACCAACCTGGCACGACCAATCGAACCGGTCCTCCGCGCGCTGGAGTGAGTGGCCGACCGTTGATCTCAAGCGCGAGGATAACTTCTTCTGCACACGGCGTGGGCAATAACTTCGGCGGGAAAGCGATGTCGACGATTGAGTGGATCACGGTCTGTCATCAACCTTCATCGCACATCGAATTCCATATTCCGTTAAGTTGACGATGCCCCGGCGAGCGTCCGCAATTCCTTCGCCTCGGGTGTCAATACGATGAATGTCGCCTGGGCGAACGCCCGATCCAGGCCGCTGAGCCCATTTTCCGAAGCAGACGAATTTCGGCCTGGTCAACGAGGCGCTCAAGGCTGGATATCGGCGGCAAAAAATATGCCGTCAACTTTATCCTCAAGGACCCGCAGTTCGATCCTTGGCACATTGATACCGTCTTAGCGTACTGTGGGTTTGATTGTTGGTCCATGAGTGGCCATGTCGATTGCTGGTGGCCATTCGCCTTTTCAAACGCCAGTTCCATAAATCTGCTTATGCGATATGTTATTGTAAGGGCTATTTAGTAATGCGACAGTTGGGCCAGTTAGAGATGCGACAGTCTCGCCTCTCGACGCACTGGTCAAAGCCAACGTTGGGAGCAAGGATGACGATCTTCAGCCTGGTCGAGACCATGAGCGGTTGGAGTCGTCATGTCCTTTATGATCACCATGTCGCAGAAAGAGTTGCATCGCCTCGAAGTCATCCAGAAGATCCGTGACGAACGCCTGAGCGTTGTCCAGGCTGCCGAACTGCTTGGGCTCAGCCGAAGTCAGGTCCATCGGCTGCTGCAGGCTTATGACCGGAATGGTCCAGCCGGCCTTGTTTCCAAGAAGCGATCACAGCCGAGCAACCGGCGCCACAGCGAGGAGTTTCGCAATGCGGCGCTGGATCTGATCCGCGAGCACTATCTGGATTTCGGTCCGACGCTGGCGCGCGAGAAGCTGATCGAACTGCATCAGATCTCGGTCGCCAAGGAGACGCTGCGGCAATGGATGACCGAGGCCGGTCTCTGGGTCTCGCGGCGTGAGCGCAAGAAGCGGGTTTTCCAGCCACGTGGCCGGCGCGACTGTTTCGGTGAGTTGGTTCAGATCGATGGCTCGCATCACTGGTGGCTTGAGAACCGCGGTCCCAAATGCGCCCTGCTCGTCTATATCGACGATGCGACCGGCAAGCTGCTGCATCTGCGGTTCGCCGGATCAGAGAACACGTTCGACTATCTGCATGCGACGAAAGCCTATCTGCAGCAATGGGGCAAACCGCTGGCTTTCTACAGCGACAAGCATGGTGTCTTTCGTTCGACCCATGCGTCGGAGAAGGACCGGACGAGCGGCCTGACGCAGTTCGGTCGGGCGCTTTATGAGCTGAACATCGACATCATCTGCGCCAACACTCCGCAGGCCAAGGGCCGTGTGGAACGTGCCAATCAGACATTGCAGGATCGGTTGGTGAAGGAGATGCGGCTTCGCGGCATCGATACGATCGAGGCGGCCAACGCCTATGCATCAGAATTCATTGCGGATTTCAACGCGCGTTTCGGCAAACCGCCACGCAATCCGAAGGACATGCACCGAGCGCTGGCCGACCATGAGAACCTCGATGGCGCCATGTGCCGGAAGGAAGTCCGCACGCTGTCGCAGTCGCTGACGCTGCGTTACGACAAGGTCTTGTTCATTCTCGATCCGACGGAGCGGGCCAAAGGGCTGGCGGGAAAGAAGGTCGTTGTCTGCGACTACCCGGACGGCCGCCTCGAGATCATGCACGAGAGCTTCACCCTCCCCTACAGAACCTTCGACAAGTTGCGGTCGGTCCACCGGGCAGAGGTTGTCGAGAACAAGCGTCTCGACGACATGCTTTCCGTCGTCGCTGAGCTGCAGGCTGGGCGGGAACAGCAGCGCAGCAAGAGCGGCCCCCGCCGCACCGGCCAGACGGATCATATGTTCGGTATTCCCGATGGCAGCCAGGGCAATGGTTATCAGAAGCGTGGCCGCAAGCCTGGCCGGCGGACGGACTTCATGAATGATCCGGAGGTCATCGCAAAAAGGCAGAAGGCGCTGGCACGGATGGAGGCAGCGGAATGATCGCCTGCATTCACAGTCTCAAAGCTAAAGCCGAAGGGGTGCGTCTCATCCGCCCCCTCCCTTCCCTTGCAACCCGGCCCAGCCGGTCCGGTCGGGGGCTTGCCTCAGCGCAAGTGGACATGCCGAGTGTCGCATTTCTAAATGGCTGACAGCGTCGCGCATCTAATCAGCTTTGACAGTTATAACATACCTATGTATGGTCATGCCTCTCCCACGGTCCGACTGTCGGGACGACACTTCAGCGCCCTACACCATCATCCCTTATTAACGGCAGGAGCGCCGAACCTGCATCATTGATGCCCTACGAACTGAGCCCGGTCCGTTCCGTAGGGAAATCAACATGGCGACGCATCGCCACCACCCGCTACGACCCTTGCGCGCACATCTCTCCTCGGCCATCTGCATCGCAACAACCGTCACCTTGTGAGATCAAGGGCCTTCAGTCTAGCGGAACGACAGAAACCGTTTCAGGCTCAAACCGGCCAACAAAATGTAAGGCGGCATGCCGAGCGAATAGTGACCACAGTTTAATTCTAAAATGTTTGGCCTAGCTCCGGCGGCCTTCAGCCTCTGCATGAACCCTTGTGATATCTCTGGCAGAACAACCTTGTCTCTCTTAGCCAACACAACGTGAAGTTCGAGATCGGTCCGTGCCAAATTGTGCGCGTAATTCTCTAGGTTAAGCGGACCCCATGCCCTTCTGAGCTCGGTCAGCTCAATAACGGGTTCAAGGCTTTCACGTATCGATAGTGTCGCGCGCCCTGTCCAAACCATGTCCGCGAGACTTCCTGCTGTAAGAAACAACGAGGCTTTTGACACAGCCGAGTCGTGCGCAGCGATCAACCCCGCGACCCAGGAACCTAAGCTCATACCGAGAACGGAAATCTCTCGATAGCCTTCGCTTTTCAACCAACGAATGAGTGTTCGCCCGTCCCATACCGCCTGCCGTACAGACTGGATGGTTCGACCGAGATTAGGGCTAAGCATAAAATCGGCGTACACGGACCCGGAACGGCTGCGCTCGAAATGATAGGGCATAGCGATCTCGACAACCGTGATTCCACGCCGTGAGAAAAAGTTGGCAATCTGACGATTGCGTGCACTTGCATTCCAGTGATGAAAAATCACCAACGCCTGATCGAAGGATTCGCTTTCTGTGATTTTTGCCCAGACTACATTGTTCTCTTCGACGTCAGTGGACATGCCCGACGGAAATTTGATCCACCCGCCTTGCCGTTGAAAATGCTGATCGTCCCCGCTCAGCTCATCGAAAAAGGCTGGATCAGCCACGGCCTGGTCCGCAAGGACACAAAACTCGCCGATACTTCCTATGTTCTTGGCGCCTGGGAAGGCGAGGTTGGCATCAAGGACGAAATCGTCGATTTCCTTGGATTCCTCACCGCGTCGTGCCCGCCGCTCATCCCAACGATCAAGCCAACTATGATACATTCTGATTGCTTCCCCAGTCGCTCGCTCTCCATCGCCCAAGCTCTGGATCAATGAGGCCGTACATCGCGAGCAGCACTGCAAGGCACAGAAGGATCGAAAAGCCTGTAAATGCGTCGATCAGCAGGTAGCTGGCAAAAAGTAACCCTACTGCCGCTGACATCTTCCACATGGGCAAATGAAATCGGCTTCCGGCACCTAAACGGATGGAGCCGTAAAGAAAAACGATAATCGTCGAAATAGCGATAAGAAGGCTGCTGTAGTGGGTCGGCATCCTGTAGCTGAATCCGTTCCCCATGTCTTTGGCCTCAAGCAAAGCAGACGACATATCGGCGAGCAGCCAAGCCACAATGTCCTTTCCATTCGACGCCAAATAGGAGCTTTGGGCCTTCATGCATATGGCGATCAGAAGACCTAAAACAGTGCACCGAAAAATTCCGCGCATCACGCGTAAGCCGATTTCATGGACATGGTATTCATAATCAACTCGCGGCCGGTTCCTCGATGCTTCTCCGATTTTCCAAAGGTCATGAATCATCGTATGAAGCAAAATGAGACCTACGAAGAAGAGGTAGAAGCACAAGCACATGTAGAGATAAGCGAGCGCCGTGAACACAATCTCCATCGGCACCGATATGACTTCGGGCCGGACGAGCGCTAACTTTCCCCAATCTATCGCATAGTTGCCACCGCCTTTTACCAAAGGGATCAAGCACACGCCGATCCATTGAAACAGACCGGCGAACAACACGCAGACTATAAAGACCGCCCAATATGTATACGAAGAAGCATCTACGTTGCGGGGCCAAGCGTCGTCGCTTTCCACACGATTGCCCGCCGCTACAATCCGTAAGCGCCCTTCATTTTTCCAAAACAACAGCAACTCTATGACGAACGCAAAAAACAATGGCAAGAACACCATAAAGAGGAACGTCCAATTGGGCGCCCAGAGGAAACCTACCTGTTTGACGAGACCATCCGCCCGATTGTAAGTCGCGCTGTGGATCCCCACAATATACGAGAGAAACCCAAGGGCGGTGGCACCCGCAAATACCGACGCAGGTAGATCTAAGGGAGATCCGCGGCTGAATAGCGCCTCCGACCTCCTCGCCAAATTAAAACGTCGGCTCGGCTGATTAGCCTCAGTATCCCTTTCCAGCTTTGCCGGCGACTCCATCTCCTCATCGACGACATTCAGTGCCAGATTTGGAACCTCTGTCGCAGGGCTGCTTCCCGCTTTCTTCAAACCTCGCCTCTTCGCGGTCAAGCGAGATTGCGCCGCACTTAGCTCCATCTGCCATTCGCTTGTTGCTACGGGATCATCACACCCGAAGACCCTTGCCAGCCAACGAATATTGGTCGTGCTGATACCCTTCTCATTTTCTTGAAACCAAAGCTGGACCGTTCGCAGATCGACCCCAGTCCGGTTGGAATCGATCTGTGAAATCGCCTCAGCGAGAAGTTCAGGCGTCCACGGGCCTGCGGGAAAGCCATCACTTCCCAACGGCCGGCCCGCTCCTGCCGCGGCCAATTGTTTGAAGAGTTCTTTGAAATCACTTCCGTCTTTCGGCGGAGGGAGAAATAACTTTCCATTCTTTGGCAATGGCTTACCGGCTCTGGTTTCGTTTCGTTTCGGTAGATTTCGTGCGTTTGTGCCCGATTAACGGGTATCGCAACTACACGCAACTGCATAGCGATTCTACTATCAGGAGCAAAATTTTGAAGGTTGGATTTTGAATTCAGAACAGATGAGCAGCGAGTGAGAGGAGGAAGCCATTTTGCCGCTCGCTTGTACGAACGCCGGAGATTCCTCGCGCTGATCTCCCATCCGATAACCGGGTGACGACGACAATCGCGACAGACTGGTCCCAAGAGGAAGCTGCGCGTCAGTTCGACGTCGTGTGATGGCGAAGCTGGCTTCAAGGTTTGGAATTTAGCCAATGAACAATCATGCAAAATATGCAAACAGCATCTTCAGGAGGATCGGTTCAACCGGCCTCGTCATTTTCGAGAGAGATGGCACCCTCCTGAGAAGGACTAGTCCCTCCGGGGATTACATGCTGGGAGATATGAACGAAGAATTCGTTGAAATGTTAAGGCATCTGCGACACCTCAATTCTCGTTTCGGCTTTATTTCGGACGAGCGTGGGATGGACGCGGGTGCCTATGGAAGATCAGAATTCGCAACCCTGACCAAACTGCTTGACGCATTACTTAGCATCAGAGGTGCCATGCCGGATTTCTGGGTGGCATGGAGTGACGTCTCACGTGCAAGCGGATCCGGCCTACAGCGCCAGGCGGATCGGCAACAGGAGCCTGGCGCCGGAGCGATCTTTCAAGTTATGGAGCGGTATGGGATCGGCAGGAAGGAAACCGTATTCATCGGCAGCTCGACCGCTGGTAGCCTCGCTGCAAACGATGCGGGTGTCTCGGTAATCGACTACTTCAACAACCGAAGCGAGGGAACCGCTCAGAGTGGGGCCCGAAAGCATACCCCCAATTTGTCTTCGCCTGAAGCCACGGAGGTCCAGCGACTCCGCGCCAAGATCCAGGAGACGTTGGGCTGGTCCATCGCTGGAGAGCTTAACCGTGGCCAACAGTACGGTTCGCAAGGTTAGCGGGTGCGGTCCCTGTCCTTCTCCCGAGGCGGGCGAAGCTTGATCGATTTTGGTATGTCGCGATCCCGCGGCTGGGGTTTCGGGCGCTCCCGATTCGAACGATCTGTTTCCGGCGCGTCATGGTCGGCATTAGACCGGGCAATGCGAGATGCGTCGACAGAACGGTTGTTCGAACTCCTATTAACCACGCCCTGCTCCGCAATGTGGTCGCGACCGGCAGCCGACTTGGTTTCGAGGCTGTCCGAACTCCGCTTATCCCTGCCAGACTCCGTTCGGTCTCGATTCTTGCCAACGCGTGAGTCGAGCTGCAGCCCGACGACGGTTCCGATGATCTTCGTCGCCTGTTCGAAGATCAGCCGATCAGATGGGTTGGCAATCTTCCTGGCAACCGTCAGCGCGGTGTTCGCCAGCGTTTCCTTCGCCGCTTTTGCTTGCGCGGCACTGATGGGTGTGGATCGCAGCATGTGGTCTTCGCCTTTCTCTCGTGTGGGATCACGGCCTTCGCAGACCGCTGTTTCAAGTCGCCCGTATTCGCGCCGAAGCCCGATGGACAGATCGTGGCCGAGCTCGCGCGCGGTGCTCGGTGCACTGCGGTCCTTTGCAATACCTTCCAGCATCAGAATAACACGCCCGACGGAACGCCGGCTCTGTTCGAGCCGCTTCTTGGCCTCTTCACGCTTCGGCGCGGTCGGCGTGTCGCGCAACTTAGCCCTGACCTTGTCGACGACGTTTGATGGCGCCGTTGCTCCCATCCGCCGAAACATTTCCCACTCCCATCGTTTGACGGGCGGCGGTCCCGCTCGTTCGATGCGCTTCTGCCGATCGATCGGGATGCCGCGCTCCCGCGCCTTGTCAGCGAAACGGACCCGCCATTCGGTGAAGTCGCGGATATTGGGGTTGAGCATCTTTCCGCTGGCATTGCGCAGGGCAACGATGACATGCAGGTGCGGATGCTTTTCAAGATCATTGCGGTTATGGACGGCGTAGACATAGCGATGGCCCGCAAACTGTTCTCTCAGAAAATCTTGGCCTGCGAGGATGAACCGGTCACGATCGACATTGGCTGGCCCGGACAGCAACAGGTGCATGAAATCCCGTGGCTGGCGGGTCTGCACCAGAGCACCGACGATTTTGCCCTCGGCCGTCAGTTTCTTATGGTCTTTGGTCGTGACTTCGCGCCGTTCTCCGCCGCGCTCGTAACGGCCGCTCTTGCCGGGCCTGTCCCTAACGTGAGTTTTCGTCGACAGGGTTACCTCTGCCCCTGCCCGTTGCATCGCATGTAGGGTGGCTGTCAGGCCTTTCGATCCGGAGGAGAATTCGGCCGGATAGCGGGAAACGGGGGTGATCCCGCCGCCGCGCAAAGCCCTATCCAGTCGCTCGTCGATCGCACGGATATCATCGATTTCCGCAGGGATACGATTGGAGTTGCTTCGATCCGGCCTGTTCTTCTTCTCATGGGAAATCACGAGCGTAAAATGCAGACGGGTCCCGCCCTTCACACCCTCGCTGACGCTGAAGGCATAGGTTCGATCGCTGTCGCCCGGCCGACGGAACCCATCTTCCGCCAACGACCCGAGGGCGCGTGCTATGTCCTCGCGGTCGGCCTTTTCAAGCTCGTAGGTCAGACGGAGAATATCCTGGCTGCCTTTCCGGTTGCCAAACTCCCTTTCCCAGGAGCGCACGGCGGCATTAAGATCGGTGACCTCGCGACCATCCTGGTCGCGCGCTTTCTCTTCCTTGCTTTGATAGGCGAGGACGCTGCGGGCCGAACTTGCGCCGGCACCATAAGACAAGACCTTGACGACGACGGCATTGTTGCCGGCCGCGCGGCTGAACGCCGAGGCGGCCCCCGGATGCTTGGTTGAGGGCAAGCCAGTGTTCGGGAACGACGGCGGCTTCTTCGCACCGCCACCACCAGCCCCACGGCGCCGTAGCTCGTCTTCGATCAGATCGAAGTAGCTCGGCAGCCGACGACCTTCCGGTCTAGACGCGGAGCGACTTCTGGACAGGTCGTTCATCGTGGTTCCTGATCAGGTCGGCGATAAAGGTGGACGGCCTGATAAAGGCAGCGTTGCGGATCGCGTCGAGCGCGGTCATCACCTCGTGTAGCTTTTCCGCCATCGCTTCTGCTGCCGCGTCTTTCCGTCCGTCTACGCTGAGAAATTCCTCGTTCCGAAACGCAAGCTCGCGCAAAAACTGGTACATGTTTGCCAGCTGCCGGTCGTGCTCCTCGAGCATCGCCGGAATATGCATGATCTCCCTTGTGACAATGAGCTTGGCGACTATGTTGACGGAGACATCAAGCCTCCGGGCAAGGACGTCGAGGTTGCTTAAAACCTGAGGGGGCAGCCGGAACATAATGGCCGGTTCGCGCATGAACTACAGCCCCCTCGCCTTCAGAGCCTCGACAATCAACCGGTGCGTCGCCGAGGACAGTTGCTCGTGGCGTTCCAACGAAACCCGGAAGATCTTCGTCAGCACATCATCATCGAGATAAAGCGAGATGCGCTTGCGTTTCGTGGCGTCCCCTGCCGCCGTGGTTCCCTTGGCGGCCAATCGCTCACGTCGTCGATTTTTGTCCGGAGTGCGGGCTTCCGGTGATGTGACGCCAGGCGAGACGCCCTCACTCTGCTCTTCAGGAGCCTCATCGGGCATTAGCATTTCAAGGTCGATATTGGTCGGCATATAGGAGGTGGCGGTGTCCTCCACCTCCTTCGCCTGATCCTCTCTCGATCGGGCAAGGGCTAGAATGTTGCCGGCCGGTGTTCTTTCTCCCGCCATCGCGCTCAAGCTGCCTCCGCCTGCAGGAGGCCGATGAATTCGTTGTTGATCTTCTTCACGAGATCGATCGCATCGAGCACGCTCTCGCAAGCCCGACGCTTCGCTGATGGCGTCAGCGACGGGTTGTTCTCAATGCTGGCGAGCTTGGAATAGAGCGAACCGAAGCCGGCTCCGACATCGCTGAAATGGTTGCTCTTGCGAATGACCGTCTCCACTATGGGAATCCTGCCGCTCGTCAGGATCGCATGGACTTCCGGAAGCGACCGATTGTGTTTGAGAGCGATCATGTCGACGTAATTCCAGATCGCCGCGTAAGGGATCGGTTCTTGGGGCCGTTTTTTGGATATCTCCTTCAAAATGGTCGCGACCTTGATCGCTGACGTCGCGGCGGTCGGTTCCGGAATAATCGGGATGAGGACAGCATCGCACTCGTGATAGACCTCAATTGCGCGTTGATGGACGTAGCCGCCAACATCGTAGATGCGAATATCCGCTTCGGGTGTGTCGGCCATCCGGTTCCGAAACCGATCCCCGGGAGCCACTCGCACATGCAGCAACGTGCCGTCGGTCGGAAGCAGGCCGCGCTTCATCGAGACATTGTACCAGCGCGTCGAGGACTCCTGCTCATCGCAATCGATGAGCAGCGTTCTGTGTCCCTGTTGCGCGAACTCCGCTGCAAGATTGACATTCAGCGTCGATTTTCCCGCACCACCTTTGAACGTCGAGATAGCAAGCGAAAGTGGTTTGACTGCCATGGATTTCCTCACCCCTTGGCTCGAAAGTTAATGTCGCGGCGAACTGTGTTCGATCGCAGTAGCGGCCGACAGCCTGAGAATTTGGAGACAGGACATTGTGGGCTCCGGCGCGCCCTGCAAACGTGCCAGCTGCCTCTCCTTTAGGTCCGAAGATTGGCTCGCAACTGATCCTGCCGCCGCGCGGCAATCAGATCATCATCCAGCCTCGTGATCTCGCGTTCTTGGGCTGCATCAGCAACCGGATCCCTCGCCGGCCAAAATCGCAGGATGGCCGAGAAAAGCAACGTGAAGAAAGCAACCGTGGCAGCTTTGAACCATGAAGACTGCGCATAAAGATCCACCGCCCACTGCCATAGCGCTTGCGTCGATTCAACCGGCAGAAAGGCATACGAAAATGCCAGCGCAATACCGTATGCAACAAAGAACGCGACGAGAAGGCAGACGGCCGATACGACCAAAAAGTTCGCGATCAATGTTAAGAACCATGCCGCCCGAAACGGGAAGACAACAACCCTGAGCGCCTTTCTTGCCGCAGACATTACCCTTCTCCATCTGCACGTTTCCAGTGTCCGACAACACATACTGCAATCCTCGGACATTTTCCAGACTTGCACTGCAGTATAATTTCGTGCATGCTCGAAACAGTCAATAGATGACGGATGCGAGCATGAACAATGGCGCTCGGCGGTTCGACCGCCTCCTCTTTTGCACCCTTCTAAATGCCCTGATCGCCCTGCCCTTTGCCGCGCGGGCCGGCACGGTCTCGGATTTCGTCGGCTATTATCAGAACGCCTATGCAGAGGGCCGCGACCTGATCCCAGGACCGCAAATACCGCTGGACACCTCATCGATCGCGTCCCGACTTGATCTGCAAACTGTTAGCCCAAAGGCCGCGCTGAGCGGCAGCGCTTTTCTCGACGTCGATGGTTTCGTGATCAAACTGGCCGGCGTTCAGGGCTGCCTGTCGACCGAGCCACTGGAGTTTGCCGGAATGCCGACGACCTGTGCCATGATTTCGCTTGCCGGCATGACTGCGACGCTCGATGAGGCAAAGAAAGGCGCTGGCGATGCATTCCCATGCCACGTTTTCGCCCAAAATCCCGGCAAACCAGCGGTGCGTTTTGCCGAATGTTTTTTCGTCGAGAATGGAGCGGTTCGGTCGCTCTCCGAGGCGCTCATCCGCAAGGGCTTGGCGTTCGCTGCCCATGACCGCGCCGGGCGGCCTGTGTTTCCGGAATATCTGCAAGCAGAGGAAGCCGCACGCCGTGAACGAGCCGGCATCTGGGCGAGCGATCAGTTCGCGCACCCCAATGGCGAACGCTACCCCGTCAATTCGTCTACCAATTGATGCGGATTGGGTTCCTTATGTTCATTTCCACGATCACTGCTTCCGGTGTCTATGCTGCCACGACAATCATGCCCATGCTCGCCAACGGCAATGTCATGCGCGGTTCGTATTTCTGGCCACCGGTCGTCCCTGTTCAGGCATCGCAAACCGACATTCCCTCGGCCGTTGACACTGGTGGCGTCCAACCCGAATTCGTTCCGTTCCCCACGCAGGCGCAGTTCGAGACGGGCGACACCTGGATCTCCGGCGGGCGACGCTATCGCCTCTATGGTCTGCAGGCCTGTCTTCGTGGAACCAATGTCACCGTCTCTGCCGGTGTTATCAGGGATTGCGGAGAGGTCGATCTGATCATGGCGCAGGCGTTGATCCGAGACACGAGGCCCGTCTGCGCGACCATCAAAAATCTCGACCAGAACAACGCGGTCGTCGCATGCCAAACGACGACAGGCCGGCATCGGTACGACCTGGCGACTTATATGATTGCCCAAGGTTGGGGATTTGCAGCCGTCGACAGCGCGGGGCAACTGATCGTTCCAGGTTACAGGGTTGCTGAGGAAAGTGCGCGTTCGGCGCGCGTAGGACTTTGGGCCTATTCGGACCTGCCGCATCCGGTTTCCCTTCTCCAACAACAGGCGGGGGCACAACAATGAGAGTTGTGGCTGCCTCCATAGTATGGTTCGCAATGGCACCGACGGCATTGTTTGCGCAAAGCCGCCCAACCGATGTGCCGCGTCAGATCTACGGCAAGGTTCAGGTCGTTGATGCGACCACGTTCGAATTCGTCAAGAGCCGACAGATCGTCCGCCTGGCTGGATATGAAGCTCCTCGCCTTGAGCAGACGGCGACAAGCGATGGCGTGGAGTGGCCCGCCGGTCAGGTCTCGCGCGCGTGGATGATCCTCCGGACACTTGGGCAGAACGTCAACTGCGCGCCGGTTGACCGCGACACCAATAAGGTTCTGATTGCCCATTGCTTCGTCGGCGAGACAAATCTGGCAGCGACGGCAATTGCGGAAGGCATCGGCTATGCCTTCAATTATCGCAACGAGCCACAAGTCCCTGCCTATTTCGACATTGAGCGGAAAGCCAGGGGGCTAGGATATGGCGTCTGGTCGTCACCGGACCTGCTTCCCCCTTGGCTTTACACCGCATCGAAGGCGACCGCAGAGAAGCAGGACGGCCAGTCACCAGAAGCCGACACAGGCCTGCCTCTGCCGTTGCCTGTTACCCAAACGGCGCGCTGAACTCAAAGAGGTGCAAGGAGTTTGAATGAATCGTATCTTTGGTTCCCTTAGTATTGCAGCGTTCCTGCTCGTCGTCGCTCCGGTCGCGAGCGGCGCGCAAGATGGCGCCACGCCTAATCCGACCGAACAGCGCGATCCGAACTTTTGCGGTGCCGGAGGCGCCGGCTGCGATCCGGCCGACGTGCAGCAATGGAAAGCGATCGGCAACAGGCTTGCCGATCTGTCATCGGCAGACCTTAGCCAATACGCCTACGCCTGCGCCAAACACGCGGACTGGAAGAAAGATTGCGAGACCGATCCGGTTGCAGTCCTCAAGCGACTGGGCATCGAGGGGTATTGAGTTTTCGATGGCCAAGCGTCCCGATACCGCGGTAGTTGCTGCCGCCATCGCCCTCCTTACTGGAACGGCGGGAGGATACGCGATCAATGAGCTGGCGCGACCTGGTCATATCGCCGAGCTGGAACAAGAGATCGCTCGCCTGAAGGAGGCGGCGCAGCAACCGTTGCCCGTCGACGCTCCGAGTGACGAAGAGGCAAGCGCTGCGATCGCGAGGTCTGGGCGTTCGATCAGGATTTCGGAGTGCAAGCCGCACCCATCTGTCCCCGGTGTCACCTGTACCGGCATCATCACAACGATATCAGGTTCCTTTGCCGGCTCGACGCAGCCGGGCGTGCTTTCCTTTGCGAGGATCGACGGGACCTGGGCGCAAATCCAATAGTCGATAACGGAGGCGAACTATGAGACCGTTCCTGATTATGGTCGCGGCATTGACAGGGACAGCCCTTGGCTTCCCGACCAGCGGTGCAAAAGCCGACGACGCCTCCTGGGGATGTCAGGTTCTGTTGTGTGCGGCATCGCAAAATCCGTCCTGGCACGGTGTTCCCTACTGTGTTCCACCTATGACAAAGCTCATCGCCGCGATGAAGCAACCGGGTTTTTCCTGGCCGATTTGCCATGAGGCCAAGGCCGGCAAGCCAGGACGAGAGGACTACGAGGATTGCCCGGCCGGAACGACCGTCGGCTACAGCTCGCAGGGCGATGATGGCTGGCGAGGCGAGCCCGACCAGTGCATCAAAACAGTCGATGTCTGCAGAACACTGATCGATCGCAATGCCAATATGAGGCAGTCAGGTATGACGATAGGGCGCGGTTTCGGCAACGGCCGCGATGGTTGCATCCAGGAAGCTGCCACCCCGCGACCGCGGCGAGCCGATCCCTATTTCTTCGATATCCCAAATGACCAAGGCGTGAAGGAAAGGTTCTGGTTTAACCTCAATCACTAGCCAACGCCGATCATGCTCTGTGACGGAGAAAATCAGGTCGCGGTCTCGGAAACTTTTTTCTTCCCTCGGCGCGCTTTTAACGCTTCTATCAGAGAGAGATCGTCTTCAGTGACCCTGAGCAAGTCCTCGATCATGACATCCCATTCGCGCTGCATCTTGTCGAGGGTCGACAGCTTGACGTCACGCATGGCGCGGGTCACTTGCGACATATAGGCTTCTGATACACCGAGTTGCTCGGCCAGATCCTTGTTCGACAAGCCCCTCTCGGTCTTCAATCGCCGCAGGCCAATGGCGAGCCTTTCTTGAAACGACAGCGCCTTCAATATCGAAACGTCCGCTGCGTTGCCGGACTGATCGTCTTTCACACGAGACATGGAACGCCTTCCTTGGCGGAAGATGTGCTCGATGCGGCTCGAGCAAACGTATCATCCCGGCGACAGAGGGCGCTGCCGCAGCTGCTGGTCCGGGACTTGTTCGAAATTCTACTGCGCATGCAATGCCTGACGCCGGCTAGAGACCATTATGACGAAGCGTAAACCCTTTGTTGCCTATCTCTTGCATCCAAGCGTTCACGACTTCGTTACACGTCTTACACTGCGGCGATCACGCCCTGCAAGAGGATGGCGGAGCCCGGTAGTTGGTGCCGTATTCAATCGGCACAAATCCTCATGGACAGGCCCCTCCATAGATTCGTCCTTTGCCGCAACTCACTCAGCACTTATACTCAAGTTATAGTTTCGAGTTTGAATTCGAAGGAGGCTCTCGATGACGTCGCTCAAAAAGCGCGGCTACCGATTTGACTTGCGGCGGCTCTGTGTGGCGACCCTGGTTCTCGGATGTGTTTTCCTCCTTGCCTGCATCGCAATCCGAGACAGCCTCACGCTGGGCTACGCGATGATGATCCCGGTCTATGTCTTCTTATCGGCTGTGCTCGAAGGTTCGCGCCTCGACAAAAGCCGCCGTTGGAACATCCAAGCTTGGGGAGAGACGATCCTCGCTATCGCCGCGACGATGGCAGTGGGATATCTCGGATATCGGCTCTGGCTCCTCGGCTATTGAAGGGGTCTGGCATGCGGATCGTCGTTCGCAACAGTTCAGCCCATCCACTTACCGACCTGTCCGGCCGAGAGGCAACCGCGTTGCGTGCATGGTATGGCAACGCTGCATCCAACGAGGATGAGGCAATTGCGCTTTCGGTTATCAAGCGCGCTAAAGTGATGGACGGCTGGATTGAATGCGATTGCCTCGCGGCCGGCTTGCAGCCATTGCTCGCACCGATCCAGCAGGAGCGTACATTTACGCTGCGACGACTGACCTCGAAGGACGCGAACCCCGACCGGCATGAAGAGCGGCCGAACCATGCGCAGACGTGCCCGTTCCATGTAGACAAGGACGCTGCTCCCCCTCTGTTCGATCGTCGCTATCAGATCCGCCCGCTGCCAAAATCGGGGCGCAGCTACGTCGACGCCCTTCCGGCCATTCCCAACCGTCTTGCTGATATCTCGGACGATGATCCCACCCGATCGAGGGAGCGAAACGACCGTCCTTCCAGACTTGGCGGCATCCTGTGGCGGATGCTGGATAAGGCGGGTACAAACGTCATACCCCCGCTGCAGGACGAGCCCGATCTTACGCTGGGAGGTCAGCTCTCGGGGATACGTTCCGCCGCCAGGGAGCTCAGGGTGCTGCGGACCTGGACACTGAACGCACTAATGTCGACATGGGCCGCGGATTATTGGGACCCGGCCAGCCGGTGGCAGCGTTTGCTCGTAGCCTCCCGCCCGGACTGGCCGGAAAGTCTTCGGCGAACCGGCTTTATGTTGCTGTTTGCAAAAAGCGTATCGGCGCAGGCGATCATGCCTGCATCGTCCTCGCGAACAATCGAGGTGCTCGGCAAGGTCCGCCAGCCATTGCGGGGCGATCCCGCGCTGAGGGGTCCGTTCCTGACTTTGCTGAACGTCGATTTTCAGGAGGATGACGAAGGACCGGTGCGAGCGGTCCAGGCCTACGCGCAGCCGGTCTATAACGGCGATACGCTCTTCCCGGTGGAATCGGGATTCGAAAGAGACGTTTCGCATCTGCTGTTCTGGCTACAGCAAGCTCTCTTCGACGCCGCGCCGGATCTTCGCATCAAGATCACCAAGCCGCTGTTCGCATTGGACACTCCCATTGGTCCGTGCAGGCCGGACTTCATATTGGAGGCGTCATATCGAGGATCCCGGCCGGTGAGCCTCATTATCGAAGCCTTTGGGATGGCGACCGAGGAATATCGGCAAGCGAAGGAAAAGACACTGCCTCGCATGAAGTATATCGGGCCGATCTTTGGCACTTTTCCCAAGGACCTCGCGGAGGCGCAGGCTGCAAACACCGCCAGGCGGCTACAGGACTGGGTGATCGATCAAGTTCGTCGGGCCGGAAACAATACATCGCTAACATCCGATGACGACATCCTGACCTGAAGATAAGTTATGAACACCATTTTCCATAGCGTTTGATCGGATTTCACCGGACAGCGGTCAGCTCGATTCTCGCGGCATCGAGGAGCGCCTGTTGGATGATCACCAGCACCTCGGGCGGGCAAGTTCCGAACATGCGCGACACGAGGTCGTCAGCCAGTTCTGTGATCGTCGGCGTCAGCCTCGCCGACTTGTCGATCGCATCCTCACCATCGCCCTCGCGGTCAACTTTGGCTCCAATCGCTTGCCTCTCCATCTCGCGCTCCTTCACCATCAGCCAAAAGCCGGCGTCAGCTCGGGCCGCAGCGACAATTCGTTCGAGATGTCGACCCTTTGAAAATTCTGTGCTTGAGAGATGTCTGATCTCACCCATGTATTACTCTCCTGGCAGACGGTGCGCGATCTCGCTTCCTCTCTCGCCGTAATGAATGGTCGGTGATCGACAGACGCTTGTGCTAATCAGCGTGCGCCTCGGTCTCAGATTGATCCTCGCCCAGCGGATCTCGGGCCAGGTTGGCGAACTGGTGCAGGTAGGCTCGTGAACTGTCCTCGGTGAGCCGATCAGAAAGGCTCTCAATTAAGAGCTCGACATCCGCGTTGAGCTCGACCGGCTCAAGTGCATTCTCTTCGGCCTGCTGGAAGATCACCTCGTTCAACGCGGTAAGATCTGCCCCGAATACGTCTCTGACCTCCTGCCGCTGAAGAACAGACGCCACCGGCCGAGGATCGATTTGCTTCGGTGGACCATTGGCCTGTTTGGGTCGAACGCTCCGATGCGCCGGTGAGCCCGAATAGACATTGCGGCTGAGCTTCTGCTCGTCGATATCGAGATCGAAGTCACCCTCACGAGCAGCACTAGTAGCGTTCGGCACGCCGCGCTTTCGTTGCCCGCTCGCCGGATCACCCTTTCGCTTGCCTCCCGGCTGCTTCTGCTTTTCCTCCCGCACCTCCTCCTCTGTCACACCGGCGTCGCGTGTCTCGTCGAGATCCAGGCGGTGACGCAGCTCGTCAAGCGAGGAGATGTAGACGTGGTGGATACCATCCTTCGCGACGAAGCGCTCAAAATGGATATCAGCGCCCGTCGCGGGCGAGGCCGCCGCAGCTGACCTGCTGTCGGCGATTGTCCATTCAACCGGCTCCATGCAAGGTCTTTTCACCGGCTTGAACTTTCGCACTTTCGAGAACATCCGCTCTCCGCCGGAATCAAGCTTCATAATGCGCATCAGCGGCATGCCCGTGACCTGCAGGATCGCCTCTTCCGGCTTCATCATCATCAGCGTATTGACGGGAAGGAGATCGACAGAGACAGGCACCTTCGATATCGACCGCTGCCTTCGGCCGTGACGATGCGAATAGGAAGATTGCTCGACCCACTCCGTCGTCTTGCCGGCAGCCATCGAGACTGCCGCCGCATCTTCCTGGTTCTGAAAATTCATGAACAGCTTGATCGTCGAAGCGCCCATCAGGATCTTCTGGCCGGAGCGCTGATACAGCCTTTCAAGCTGGGCGCCATCCTGAAGGATGAAGACGAAACGCACACCATTCTTGCGGATCAGCGGGGCGAGCGTCAGGACAGTATCGATCCGGCCGCCATTGCCGAACTCGTCGAGCATCATCAGGACTTCGTGCTCACCGTTGCGCAATGGCCCCATCTGCACAAGTTTGTCGGCCATCTGCTGGATAAACATCGAGATCAGCCGCTCATAAATCTGCATGGCGTTCCAGTCCGCCTGGATGTAGATTGCGAGCTTACGCTTTCTGATGGTGCCGATCGGAATGGTGGTGATCGAGGTTAGCGCTTCCACCAATGGGTTCTGCAGAAAGTTGAGCTTGGCGACGATCTCCGCGGCAATCCCTTCCCCGAGCTTTTCATGCCGGCCGGCGAATTTGGTGAGCTGCATCCGGGTCTGGTCTGAGAGAACCGGCTCATAGTTTTCCAATAGCTGGATGATCGCCTTGCGCTCGTCCGACATCGAATTGAGAATGCGATAGAGTTCGCTGAGCGACTTGCGGGTGTCGGGGCATTCAAGTACGAAGCCGAGCATGGCCGTCAGCAGGATCCTGGCGCTTTCCTCCCAGAAGTCGGAGGAATCCGATCGCAACCGCTCCGGTAACAGCATTTGCGTCAGCTTCTGCAGGTCGGTGATCCGCTGGTTCGGCTCCTCACTGATCAGTTCGAGCGGATTGTAGCCGTCGGTGAACTTCGAGCCGGGCGCCAGCAGGAAAACCTCGTATCCTTTGTCTTTCAGGTAACCCGACGTCTCCTCGAATAGCTCGCCGCTCATGTCGAGGACGACCTGCGACCCCTGAAAGCTCATCATCGTCGGGATCACAAAGCCCCGCGATTTGCCCTGCCCCGGCGAACCGATCACCATCACATGCTGGTCGCCGTCATTGCGCAAAAGCAAACCCTGTTTCAGCCCAAGGACGATCCCGCGCTTGTCGCGCAGCCGAAAATCGGCGGCGTCCTTCAAGGTGGCGAGGCGTGCCTTTCCCATGATCATACGCTGGCGTCTCTGGACTGCCGCGCCGATCGGAAATCCGACAATGGCACCGGCGGCGGCGAGGCCCGCGAGGGCTGCGAGTACCGTCTGTCGAGACGGCTTCTGATAGG
The DNA here is from genome assembly GCF_019798305.1 of Rhizobium leguminosarum. Classification (GTDB taxonomy): domain Bacteria; phylum Pseudomonadota; class Alphaproteobacteria; order Rhizobiales; family Rhizobiaceae; genus Rhizobium; species Rhizobium leguminosarum_U. Next base: position 218,401 of record NZ_JAAXDD010000014.1, on the reverse strand, counting down.
CACCAGCGGCATCGGTTGCACCGAAAGGAGCCTGATACATGGCGGCCAGATGGTTGCCATAGTAGCTCGCAATCTCGGCATGCTCACCGGCCTTGGTGGCAACGAGATAGAAGCCCACGCCGTACACGATGACGCCGGCATAGGCGGCGGCGAAGATAAGAGCCGTGTGCGCAAACAGGCTGAACATCGACCTGACATGCAGGAGATAGAGGATCTTGCGCGATAGCGCCCTGCCCCCTTTCAGCATCCAGAGGCAGAGCAGAAAAAACAGGAATGGCAAGGCGAGGGTGAAGGCCAGAAGCGAAAGTCCGAACGTGTTGCGGACATGGATGATCGACCAGGTATAGCGGACGGCGTCGATCAGGCGCGCCTGTCCCACATACTCGAAATAGGACGGTGACCCGAACGAGGTGATGTAGGCGTCGTAGATCAGCGTGAAGATGGCCAGCCACAGGAGGAAGATGCCAAGCAGTGCGAGCGGCAATGTGAACAACGATTTCCGCTGCAGGCCCGTCCATTTCGGGCGGTCAATCTCGGTGTGCGTGGATACGCTTGCCATTTTCGTCCACCTCATCGGCAAAGTAGATCTCGCTGACGCCTCGACCGCCGGCGGCATCGCTCTTCTTCAACTGGACCACGATCGGGATGATCGAGCGGATGTATCGGATGATATCGTCGCGCTCCATGCGCACGTTGCTGTTGAGCACCAGCGTCGACAGCCGGTTGAACGCGTGGTGCGGTGAGTTTGCGTGGATGGTCGACATCGAACCTGGATGTCCTGTATTGATGGCGTTCAAAAAGTCGAAGGCCTCGTCGCCGCGCAACTCGCCCATGAATATCCGGTCCGGTCTGAGACGGAGCGCCGTGGCCAGCAGGTCGCCCATCGTCACCCTCGCTTCGCCCTGGTCACCCTTCGAGACCAACAGCGACACGACATTTTCTTGGCTCGGCTCCAACTCGGCAGTGTCCTGCATGAGGATGAAGCGCTCGTGGTTCGGAATAGCCGTGAGCATCGTATTCAGAAATGTCGTCTTGCCGGTGGAGGTGCCACCCGAAATCAGCATGCTGCGGTGATTGATTGCCGCGAGCTCCAGGAAGGAGCGAACCTTGCCGGCCCGCAGCAGCCGGGACAGCGCGATATCGATATCGTCGATGTAGTCGTCGCCGGTCACTTTGGTGAAGCGAAACGCCCCGGCCTTCTCATAGTCATTCAAATTGAAACGGCGGACGACCTGCTTGCGGATAGAGAAGGCGTGACCGGTTGCCGAGGTCGGATTCAGCACGAACTGCACGCGTTCGCCGTTGACGAGCGTCGCCGACAGGAGCGGGTGCTCCGCGTTGACCGTCTGTTTGGTGAACGAGGCGGCGCGCGAGGCCATATGGCGGATCACGTCCTGATCGAGGCCGTCGACTTGCTGCCTCACCATGCTGAGCTTGCCGATCCGTTCGAGCCAGATTTCATTGCTGCACTGGCAGGAGATTTCTACAACACTGGGATCGTCGAGGAACGGCCGGATCGGCTCGATCGCTTCCGACAGAAAATGCTGTTCGGCAGAAATCGACGGGCGCGCGTTCATTTGCCGAGCCTCTTTCTGCGCAACCGCTCGAATTCTTCGCGCACCGGGTCCGCATAAAGCCCGGCGAAGTCGAGGTCGCGCGTCACGAACACATTGATGTCGGACCCCTGAGGGATATGGATCGTCGGCCGGATATTGCGGCTGTCCTGGAAGGCTTCTGTCCCCAGTTCCTGGATGCCGGAAGCGATGGTTTCGGCGGCGATTTCGCGGGCACGATCCTGCGATGTCTCGCCATTGTCTTGTGGGATGCGGGTGACGCTGCCATTGTCGTTGACGATGGTAATATCGCGATCCGGCTTCTGGCCAAGCTGGGCGATGTACTGGGTGGCGCCACCGATCAGCGTCATCATCGCAGGCGGACCGAACCGCTCCCAGTACTTGCGGTCGACGACACCCGTCATGCCCGAGCGCCCAAGCCGGTCGGTGCCATAAGAGCCGAGCTGCACCGAGACGCCATCTCCGCGGATCATCCGTGTCCAGACGATCAGGACCCGCTCCTGTCCCCGCTCGACGCCGGATTTGTAATCGCCGACCAGTGACGAGCCAGCGGGAATGAGGATGCGACGGCCGTCGAAGGAATAGACATCTTCGCGCACGATCCCTTTCACCATACCGGCGAGGTCTGAATTGATGGCCGTCTCCAGCGTTCCACGGATCATCGTGCCCTGCGGGATCCAGGCGTCGGTGCGGCGGTTCTCGGTTGCGACCGAAACTTCGACACCCTGCCCGCCCATCGCCTTCAGGAAAGCACGATCACTGTCGACCGAGCCGCCGCCATTCGAGCCTGCTACCGTTTGCACCCCGGACGGATCGCCCGCGCCGAACAGTCCCGGACCGGTGGCGTCGGCCGAAGCCTGCGCTGCGCCGTTCCTCTGATCAGATTGATCGAAGACCATGGCGGAAGAGCGAACACGCTCCAGCAGCTTGGCTTGCCGCGCGAGCTCGATGCAGCGGGGATTGTCCGGGTTCTTACCTCTCGCGCAGTCGACTTCGGCCGGTGGTAGAACCGGACCGGCCGCCGGTACGACAGGTGCTGGCGGCGGCGGAGGTGGCGGCGGCGCTTCCGGAACGACCACCGTCGGCAAAGGGGGCGGGGCCGGTGTAATGAACCCTTCGTTCCTCGGTGTCTGGACCGGACGGAACTCCTCACGCGGCGTCGTGTCGATCGCCGGCTGTTGCTCGCCACCGGCAAGAAGAAAATAAAGGACGACGCCCACGCCGGCGATGGCAGCAATGACCGCGATCGGCCGCATGAGACCGACGCCGCTCCGCCGGACCGGACCGCCGATTGCGCTGTCAGTGTCGAGCGAATGATAGTTTGGATCTGACATGGCGCCCTCCTAATGTTGAGCCTGTGGCGAGGAACCGCCGGCACCGATCCGCTTCGGCGCTACCGCACCTTCGATCGGCGCTGGAATATCGGCGGGAACAGTTCGCAGATTGAACAGGCAGGTCTCGTCTTCGGTGCCATAGCGCAGCGACCACTGCCGCGAAACGGTATCGATGACGATATAATCGGCCTCGCGGCGGTAGTTCACGAGGCTCTCGCGCCGTTTCCGGTCGACGATGAAGATCGCCGGAATGGCGCCGGTGAATTTCATGAACGTCTTCAGCCCGTCGTCAAACACCCAGAGCGGCTTTGCCGCATCGCTTCCCTTGAAGCCGTAGTCGTAGTTGACCTTGTCGCGGCGAATGTTCTTGAGGTTCGGATTGCCGGCAGCATCCTGCGCCTGCTTCCAGAGTTCGGCCGTCCCCTTCAGCCCGGCATCTTCGGGATAGGTGAACTGCAGTTTGAAGGTCTGATTCTGTATCGCCTTGCTGTCGTTGACCCGCAGATCGAAGGAGTAGGTGCGCCTGGTGGTCACGACGGAGAGATTGGTTGAAGCGTCCTTTTCCATTGGCTTCAAGGTCAGGGAACGCCGGTCGGCCGAGGTGAGGATCTGCCAGGAGACGGTGTCGCCGGCAACGACCTGGGTGATCTCTTCGTCTGTGCCGAAGAGGATCGTCGTCACCATGCCGTAGGTGCCGGTCACCAGGAAAACCTGTTCAGCCGAATAGGGTAGCGAGCGCACCCGAGGATCGAGCCTTCCCGGACGTGCAACCAGTTCGGCATGCCCGACCGCGGTTCCCAGCAGCAGTAAGAATGAAAGCGCCGCCATCCGTTTCATCATTGCGCCGGCCCCGACGGCATGGTTTCCGGAACCCTGGCATATTCGGTGACGACAAAGCCCAACGGATTGTACAAACGAACCCGGTTGCTCGCAGGAAGATTGATCTGCCGGTAGCGCACCGTGGCGGACCAGCGATTGACGACGTCGCCACCGCGCTGGCGTTCCCGTGTCTCAAAACGGACGGCCATGGTCGAGGCATTGAGAGGATTGACCGACAGGATTTCCGGCCGGATGTCGCCGGTGGCACCCAGCGTCTTCACCGGCCCACGTGGATTGCTCGGGTTCATCCACGCCTCATACTCCTTGAAGGCGTCGGAGTTCGGCTCCGACCAGAGCGCGATCATGTCGAAGTTGTCCGAGAGATAGCGGGGATCATAGGTCTCGCGGCGGATGACGTAGTTGCCGACGAACGAGGCGCGAACCGCCTGGATCTCCGAGACGCTCGACCGATCTCTGTCGAGCGTCGTCACCGTCTCCATGTAGCCGGTGTTCTTGTCGACGATCAGGGGTACGACCTCGGTGCGGACAAGCGGGAAGAGTTGTGCCACCGAAAACGAAAGTATGCCGGCGATGGCCCAGCCGGCCACCGCGAAGGCAAACAGGATGAGACCGATCAAGGTCCGAAGGGAGCGGTTCTTCTCGCCCCAGGACAAGTGCCGATCATAGATTTCCTGCGGCCCGGGGACATGATCGGTCGGCGCTGGTGTTGTCTGTCTTCTGAACAATGCCAAGTGTTGCCCTCGAATAACGGTGTCTCATTCACTCGCTGTTGCGGCGGCGATTGGTCAGCATCCGGCCGAGCGTACCGACGCCCGCCACACTGCCACGGCCGGCAAGCGCTGCCGCCGTCACGGCGCCTCTCGGTCCAGTCAGCATGCCAAGCGCGACGGCCCCCGCCTGCCCGGCGCTCGAATTGCTGGATGCAAGCGTCCCGCGCGCGGCGCTGTAACCGGTATCGACACCGCCTCCGCCCGGCACACCCGATATCGCCGTCCCGTAGGAAAAGGTTCTGGCGAAATCCGGCACCTGAAAAATGAAATAGGAGATCAGCGCCAGGTAGAGCACCATGGCGAGCACGATCGCCAGCGCATTCTCCCTGGTCGCCATGTCGCCGTTGATCGTGTCCATCATGCCGATCAGAAAGCCGAAAGACAGGCCCGCCATGATGTAGGTGAAGAGCAGCATGAACATGCCGTAGGCGACGCCCCTCACCCACGCGTCGAAGACAAATCGCGTGATGCCGAAGAAGTAGCAGAGGATCGCGATCGGCCCGATCGCCAGCATAACCGCGGTGATCATCTTGGCAAACAGCGTCACGCCGGTGAGGATGAGCAGCATCGGCAGCAGACCGAACACCAGCACAATGAACACGACCACGGCGCCAGTAACATTCGGCAGCCATCCCGACTCGTAAGAATTGAAAAGCTGCATGGCGAAGTCGTAGACCTTGCGTGCCATGCTGGCGACCTGCTGGGCCAGATCGGAACCGGCCGACTGGCCGCCCATCGCCGAGGAAATAGCCGAACCGAGATCCTGTGGCGTCGACAGCACGAACTGGCCGATATTGTCGTAGAAGGTAGCCCAGGACATGACCAAGGCGTAAGCCAGCGCGATCTTGAAAGCCGTCACCGCCATGTCCTGCAGGGAGACACTTGACAGTCCGAGTGCGCTCCAAAGGAAATAGAGGATCAGGAAAATCGCCAGGATGGCTGAGACAAGATTGCTGTTTTCGGCAAACAGGCCCCAGGCCCGTTCAAGCGAGGCCTCGTTGATCTTGTCGAAATATCGGAGCGCGTCGCCATAGAAATTGATCGCGTAGCTGACTGGATCCATGTCGCATCCTAATTGACGGGCCGCATTGGGCCGCAATCATCCGTGACGACTCTCGCCAGCGCCTGTTCCGGCGGCGCTGGTTGCGGCGCTCTGTGGTAACCGAGTGCCGGCACCGGATTTTCGTCGGCCGAGCATTTCGCCAGCTGTTCGTAATTGCCGCCGCAGCCACTGAGGGCCGCGCAACAAAAGGCCAAAATGAGGGTGAGCCTCACTGCTCCTGCTCCTCGAACGCCTTTAGCTGATCGCGAACCGAAGCCCCCTGCTGCTTCGCGCCTCCATCCCGCATCACGCTGTCGGGAAGCGGTGCGAAGGTCTTGAGGTTCTGCGACGAAGTGGCGAGCGCCGCCTTAAATTGCTGGTTCAGCAACATGACCTGATTATTGAGCGAGCCGACCGCTTCGTTGGCGGTCTGGTTGCCCTGCAGGACCATCTGGGTGTTTTGTTCGAGCGCACCCTTCAGATCCTGAGCCGTACCGATCTTCTCGGTTGCCTGCATGAACGAGTTCTGCCGATCCTTGGTGGCGCTGTTCATCGCATCGGTGAGCGCCGTCATCGTCGTCAGCGCATTGACACCTTGTGAATAGGCCTGGTTGGCGCCGGAGAGCTCACCACCCTTGACGGTATCGACCACCATCTTCACGAGGTTGAGGCCGTTGATGAGTTTGGCGGCCGTGTTCTGAAACTGACCGCTGATGCCGCCGAATACGGCCTGATTTCCCGAGAGGATCGATCCGAAATCCGGTGCCTGTCCCATAGTGAAGCCATTGCCGGTCGCAAGTTTGGCAAACTGGCTGGCATCCTGGCTGCGATCGCCTGTGATCGCCTGTAAGGTCTTCGTCGTGTTGTCCTTGACGACCGAGGTGTCCTGCTGGATCTGGGACGACAGTCGCTTGATGTCCTCGCTAAGCGAAATGTTCTCAGAATCCTTGACAGGGACCTGCGCGAAAGCAGGCGAGACGGCGACGATGCCAAGGGCTGCCGCGATGACAAATCTCTTCATGTGCCTAACCTCTCTTGTCCGTTCAGTTTGCTGTCGGTCTGGCATCGACGACCGTCACCAGGCCCAATACGGGATCCTGCATCGCCGAGAAGGTCGCGGTGTCGCCACTGGCGCGAGCCTGTTCCTGCAGGTCATCGAGCCAGCGCTGGATCTGCTCGGTCGTGGCACTCGACGGCACGGCAAAGCAGCGGGTGCTGCCGGTGTCGACGATGGTCGATGGGCACTGGATCTGCGCCATGACAAGCGAGCCGTCGTGGTCCTTGGAATTGCCGCCTCCGGACCCGCGCAGGTTGGCTGACGATGATTGGAGCCCGGCCTGAAGGCGCTGCAGGTATTGCTGGTTTGCCTCGGTCGATTTCTGCACGAACGCGTTCCACACCGATCCGCGCTCGACCTGCGCCTGCGTGTTGCGGTCGACAGCCTTCTTCAGCTGCTCGCCGCAGCCCTGGCTGTCGCTGACGGTTTCGGGCTCGGCATTATTGCCAGCCGGTGGGGTCCGGTCGCCATTTTGCGCCTTGTTGCGGCTGTAATAGGCGGAGACCTTTTTGACATAATCCTGGGTCTCGGGAATATTGGGGATCTGTCCGTTCTGCAGCGACTGCCGATAGGGCCCGGAATTGTAGCCGGCGGCGATCAGGTCGTAGCGATCGCCGAACATTCCCTGAAGCTGTTTGATGTATCTGACGCCCCCACGGATATTATCGCGCGTATCGTAGGGATTGACGCCGAGCTGACCGGCGGTTCCCGGCATCAACTGCATGACGCCGGTGGCGCCGACGGCCGAGCGCGCCGATTGCCGGAAGCGCGATTCCTGTTCGGCAATGGCGAGCGCAAAATTCGGATCGACGCCCTGGCGGATCGCCTCGTCCTCAACCATGCGGGCGACGTCCTGCTGGCTCGGCGTCCGCTGCGATGGTGCAGCTGGCGCGGCCTCACCCGCCATGCCCTCTGCCGAGCAGTCGGCGGGTGCGCCGGAGCCCTGACCCGGCGCCACGCTGTCCGTCGTACCGCCGGAGGCGCCTTTCAGTTTCCGGGTATCGGCCTGATAACCCTCGTACCAGTTCAAGGTCGCCTGCTGGATCTTCTGGCGGGCATTGTCGATGACCGGAACCTGGGCGCGCGTGGTCGCGGGGACTATCACTGTCGCCAGCGCCAGCACGCCGGCCGTCGCCAACTCAGGAAGCCTTGCGTTGGTCATCGGACGCTCCCCCCTCCCAATCGCAGAATTTAGACAGCCAGTTTTTCGGATCGTCTCCGTATTCGTCGAGCAGCATCTCGACCTCGCGAACGGTCTCCTCCCGGCCGGACAAGACCTTGATGAACTCCGGCATATGGGACATGTCGACGCGCGCAATCACGCTGCTCTTCGCCTGTTTGATCAGCATGAAGCGGGAGCTCGGATCGCCGTTCTTCACCCATTCGAATTCGGCTCTGGAGAGACCGAAATGCGCCATGTAAGAGTGCTCGTCGGCCTTCGGATTAGCAAAGAAGATGTTGGTCGACGTCTGCTCGATGATCGTGCGGCTGACACTGGACTGCACGACGTCGTCAGCCGATTGCGTGCCAAATATCACCACACCGTTCCTCTTCCGGATGGTCTTGAAGTAGTCCTTCATGGTGCGCTTGAACTCGTCGTCGTCGAGCAGCTTCCAGGCTTCGTCCATCAGGTTGATGATCGGCGCCTTGCCGTCATAGATCTCGTCCAGCCGATGGAACATGTACAGGAGGGCCGAGGTACGCACCGTCGGATCGTCGAGGATCGACGTCATGTCGAACCCGATCATCGACCTGGAAATATCCAGATTGTCGTCGGCATTGTCGAAGAGCCAGGCATAGGGGCCGCGATCGACCCACTTGTCGAGCCTTGCAATCAGGCTTCCCTCTGTCCTCTCGCTTCCGGCCAACAGAGCGCGCAAGGAAGAGAGACGGCGGTACGCTCTGTCCTTCGTCTTGAGCACGGACTTGATCGCGTTGCGAATGATCGCTTCTTCCTGCGGCGTCAGGCTCTCGCCGTCCTTTGATGGCTTCAGCATGAAGCTCAAAAGCCCGTACAGGAAAACGCGGTTTTCCTCGGTATCGTCAAGCAGCAGCGGGTTCCACCCAGAAGGTTCGCCGGGCTCCAGTGTCATGTATCGGCCGCCCGCCGCCCGCACCATGATGTCGAGGCCACGGTCCTTGTCGAAGACGATCGTTTTCAATCGAGGACTGACGCGGTAGGCCTGCAGGATCAGGAACGCCATGATGACGGTCTTGCCCGAACCCGTTGGTCCGAAGACCGTCGTGTGCCCGACGTCGCCCTGATGGAAATTGAAAAAGAACGGCGTGCCGGAGGTCGTCTCGAAGATGGTGATCGCCGGTCCCCAATGGTTTCCGTCCGGCCTGCCGTAGGGATAGGCGTGAAAACTGCTCAAGCCCGCGCAGTTGAGCGTCGAGATGAGCGCGCGCCGCGCAATATAGGCCTGGTTGCCGGGCAGTTGCGCCCAGTAGGCCGGCTCAGCGTTCAGATCTTCGCGAACATAGGAGGCGCCAAGCGCCCCAAGCTCATTTCCGATCAGCGCAACCGCATCATCAAGCTGGGCCGTTGTTCTTGCCACTGGCATGACGGTGAGGTGATGCTCGGTGAAGGCAACGCGTTTGCGGGCGAGTTCATCGCGGGCAATGTCGAGATTGGCCTGAACGCTGGAGCCGCCCTCGTCGGCCTTCGACATCTGCCGATCGAGCCTTTCGATGCGGCTGCGGGCAGCCATGTCGTCGATGAACGACATCGACTGGGTCAGCACCATCTCGAAGGGCAGCTTGAGGATATAGTCGAGCATGCCGGCGCCGGTCTCCGGCGGATATTCCTTCAGCGACACCATCGCGGCATAGCGATCATCGCCGGATGTTTCGCCTTGGAGATGGATGATCCGGTTGCCGATCGACGTCCGCCGCGCCGGCAGCATCTCGTCGATCGGTATATTGCCGAGACGGATTGGCCGGACCCGGCCGCCGTTCAGCAGTGTGTAGAAGAACTCGCATTGCTCCGAGAACCAGATTGTTCGCGTGCCTTCCTCAAGCATCGTGTCGTCGGAGATGGTCCGGTAGATCATCTTTCCGTCGCCAAGATCGACCTCGGCGCGCCGCACGTCGCGCAAGACTTTCGGACCGTAGGCGGCAAGCGATTTTTCCAGAGCCCTTGTTGCTTCGACAAGCTTGTCGCGCATCGCACGAAACTGCTCCCTGCGCACGGCATTGCCGCCGATGCCCATGACGCGGGACAGCGCCGAGCCTTGTCTGAACAGCGGCCGAACAACCACGGACACATAGGTGTCGTTGACGAACATCTCGTTCCTGGAGATGCTCGATTGATAGACATCGTCGAGACGCCGCATGAAGGGATCGCCGAAAGCCGATGGCAGCGACGGCGCGACCTTGCGCCGGACGACGTGGGTGTAGAGCGCAAAATTGCCGATCGACGAGATCGCGCGGAACGCGGCGTTGCGCTGCCGCTGCAGCATGTTGATCGTCTCGATATCGGCGGTCTCAAACGAAAAGCCGGTCAATTGCACGGTCGAGACCAGGCTGTCGTTCTTCAGTCGGATAATGCCGTTTTCGATCGGCACATAGAACGGGACGTGTGTCGATATGCTGCGGTCGGCGAATATCTCCCAACCTTTCGACAAGCTCCCTTTCAACGATCTCGCCATGGTGCCCATCGATCACGCCCCGTAGGTCCTGATGCCGCCGCCGAGCCTTCGACCCAGGGGATTGACGCCGCACCTGCTGAGCCGTCCGACGATCTCGAAGAACCACAAGTCGAGCTTCACGGTCAGCATGTAAAGAATACTGTGGAGGATCACGAAGGAGACCGGGAACCAGAGGATCGAGCCCAAGATCATGAATACCATCAGCGAGATGAAGCATTCTGCCAGAAAGTATGTGTACGGGATGCCCATGACCGTCGGCGGGCGCGTCAGAGCCAAGATGACGGGATAGGATTCGATGTACTCGTCGCCACCGTCGGCGGTGTTGCCTGATCCAGCCATGGTTCAAGATCCGCTGCCAGCGAGGAAGTCGACGAGCTCGGCGGCAGCAAACATGCCGGCGAGGCTTCCTCCGACCCGAAGCAGGGCGCCCCAGGACCAGTAGCCGAACGCCGCGGCGAGAAACATGCCAATGAAGGCGATCGCTCCGACCGAGCGGCCGAACGGGCCGGTGAAGAACTGCACCAGCCGGTCCGCGGCGTTTTGCAAGGCATCGAGGTTTTGCGCCACAGCCGGTTCGAACTGGCTGACAAGCAGGATCAGGCTGGCCGCAAACACCATGGCGGCATTGCCGACCCACTTGCGCTTCGCCGTCGAACGCCAGGCGACGCTGACATAAAGGACTGCCACTGCAATTACATTCATCAACGCACCTCTTCCTTAACGATTTTAACCGGACCGCCAACGTGGGTCGGTCTGCCTTCCTGGGGATTGCGGCTCACCGCTGTGATCGGATCTGCAACAGAAAAAACAAGCATCGGCGATTTTGCGCGATCGGCAGTCCCTGCCCGGCGCTTCGAGCGGGACTCCGACGGGAATGGCAGACCGCTTTGCGTGCCCGTAGAGGTCGCCGCCGCGCCAACGTAGAAGCCTACAACCCGGGTCACATAGTCTGCGGTCTCTTGGATCAGCGGCAAGGAATGGCGAAGGTCGACGCGAGGCTCGCCGGCATTATAGGCCGAGGCGACGAGCACCGGATTGCGATATTTGGCGATGAGAACACGGAGAAATCGAGTGCCTGCGCGGATATTCTGTTCAGGATCGGTGAGATCCTTCGCACCAAAGGCCGCGCCGATCCGCGGCATTACCTGCATCAGGCCGACGGCACCGGCAGGACTAACGAGACGTGGATCGTAGGCGGCATTTTCGGCCCGCATGATCGAGAGCACCCAGTTGGGGTCAACCTCTTCCGCGGCGGCAATCGCCGATACGAGTTTTGCATATTCTTCAGGAATGCCGGAAAGTAGATCGGGTCGGGGCTGTGTCGACGACAGCTCGCCGCCGACTTTCAACGCGATCGGCGGATCGACGATGTGAGGGGACGGCATCTGCTCAAAAGAAAAGACGTCGGTCGGCGAATGCACCGTGCGTTCGCGGCGAGCATTCGCGCTATTAGCCGTTTTTCCCGACAATTCCGCGCGACTGTTTTCAAACTTCTCAACCGTGTCCAAGGAAAGAACGCCGGATCCAATCGAATGTCCGTCTTTCGCCGTGTCAAAGCGCTGACTGAAGTTGACCCAATCGATTGTCGGCTGTGGCGGCTGCTTGGCTGCAACGGCCAGACTTGACGCGGCGACTGGGTTCAACCGGGCTGCCACTCTCCCTGCCTTCTCGGTCGTGATGCCGTCACGCCCATCGGCCTGAGGCATGCCAGAATAGGAGGGCAGATCGTTGTCGTCCGGGTCGGATGCGAAACCGGTGAGCAGGAAGGCCGACATTCCAGCAACCCACAGCGCGCTTCGCGACCATGCCTTTTGCGGTGTTTTCACAGGCGGAAGTGGGATGCGTTCCATCGCCGAACCAGTTCATAATTATACTGCGGTATAAGACTTTGAACTGCATTCCGTTACGGAAATCAACCTTAAAATTTCACTCCGGTATAATTATCGGCAGCGATAGCGATGGCGGGGCGCTCGTTTCCTGAGCAAATTCAGTCGTCTAGCCGCGACCATTTATCTGGCATCCAGCGATATTGGATCTGTTCGCGATCGCCCAGAACACGCGCCAAGCGCACCGCAGTGCCTCCTTTGATCAACACCGGACTGACATCCGTTCCTGATCGAGGCTCATAGATTCGGCAGACGAAATTGGGCAATCCCCTCTGGATCCTCGAGACCGGATAGCAGGACGCGACCTGATAGCGGCTGTCACCGCCACTGATATTAAGACCCGTCTGCTGGACAGGACCGAGGCGTTGGCGTCCGAACCGGGTACCATACTCAAGCTGGCACTCGACGATATTGCTGGCATAGGCTCTGCAAGCGGTGAGGCTGAGGTAAGCAAATGGGACTGGGGGCAGCGGTCGCGGTGGGTGTGTCAGGTCGCCACATCCGGACAACAGGATTAATATCGCCAAAGATCCCGATCGCGTTTTGGAAATCCGCATCGTGTTGCTTTCTAATTTTCCTGCCGATATCCGGCATGGGCAAGGGATTCGAGGAAGAGATCACGGGCAAGCCGGCAGTAGGGTGATGATGGCTGTGCCAGGTGGAGCTGCGTCAGGACCAGTCCGAGATTGGAAACAGTGGCCACTACGACGGCGAGGTCATCATGGAGGGTGTCACGGCAAATCTCCCGACCTTCGTGACCTTTCACAGTGATGGCGTAGTCATTACGCGCGATGCTGTGCCACAGCTCGACGGTACCGGTTTCGCCGCCTGTGCTTTCCGCATCGCAGATCAGCATGAGCGCGTAATCTGGATGCGGCAGGCCGCTTTCCTCGATTGACGTGCCGCCACGGAATTCCGTCAACACAACGTGCGATGCGAAGAGCAGCATCCGTTCGTTGACCAGCAGACGTCTCTGCCCAAGGCGGACGAAGTCGTTCATGGCGACAGAGCGGGTAGCGGCAGGTGAAAGACTCTCCCCGCATTGCTGGCAGATCGCCAGCAAGTGATCGTTCCTGAATTCGAACGCGTTGTGAAAGCGGTTGACGATGAACTGCTCGACGTTCTTCGTTCGACCACCGAGCGACTCGACGAATGCGAAGGCATCAAGCGGTGTCCATGGCCGCTTCAGAACATCGTTCTCAGAGCCGTCGGCAGCGTTGACGAGGCTCGATGGTCCGACGACAATGCCGGCGGACCGGGTCTGTGCGCCGCAGCCCGGGCAATCGATGGATATCGCAACTTTGTACCATTCCTTCGTCAGTAAGGAGCGATTTCGTGTCAGAAGAGCACCTGTTGTTTGTTGAGGGTGCGGGCATGTCTGCCGCGGGGTGGTCAGAAGCGACTAAATTGTTATCGCTTGGCTCCGCGGTCAATAGAAATACTTATACTCCGATATAATTCTAACATCGTCGGGCGGGCGGCTCAACCGTCGTCTTTTTCGATGGCTGGTCTGATCGCGAGACTTCACGTGCTGAGCTCTGGTGACGCATTCGATCTTGAAAAGCGACGCTCCGATCGCGGACACCCTCCTGCGTCCAGAGCGACCAGGTAATGCTTGCAGGAGAAAAAGCATTGAGCGATCGCGCCGTCGGAAATTCGTGCATCATTTCCCGAGGGTGCGTGCAACGAAACGAGCACGCTGTGAAGGCTGGGGCTTAGTAACGGTGCAGCCATGATTTCGTTGAACGCCGCCGATCATCTGCTAGGGGCACTCTCGAACATAGATCCGCCATCTGTGCCGCCACAGGCAATTGCAGCCCGCTCTTCGTTGCTGGGTGGTTCAATAAGTGTCCGATTGCGCACAGATGGCGACAGAGCAGGAACTGCGACGCAGCAGGCAGGTTCGTTTGGTTGGCACCTAAGCAGCTAACAAGGGAGCTCATCATTTTGGAGAAGCTTATCGAAGGTGACTTCGACATCACATGGGCAGTTCCCGTGTTCGTTCGCATCGGCAATGGCTTCCGCGAGCGTATCGACGGACCTAGGGCTGCACTGGAAGCCTTGACATATCGTTGGCCGTCGCAAACGCAGGCGGAATACGCCATTGCCAAGTGCAGATGCTCAGACGCCATCATACACCATGGAAGCGCTGAGCTTGCTCGCAGGACATTCATAGATGCTGCTGTCGCTGCGGAGGTGTTCTCATGAGTGTTCCTCCAATAGATAGCGCGCAATTGGCGATGATCCTGGGAGCGCTGACGCTCGTATGTTGGATGGCGGCGGGTTTGATGGCTGTCCTTGGCGCTGCCGAGGAAATCAAAGACGTTAAGATAGGCCGGACCTCTCAGCTTTTGATCTCCGCCTTCACGGGTGCGGGCGTTACTTCGGCCGTCGCGATGATCGCGGTGCTGGTATTCGTATGACCATAGCAGCCTCCGGCAGTCTCGATCCGTTGCGGTCGCGTGGAACGGCCCCTTCAGCAAAAAGCTTTCGGGCCGCGGAACTTTTCATGGTCCGCAGGGTTGCGGTGTAAAATTGAGGGGAGAGCTATGTTTCGATACAAGAAGTCATTCATCCTCGCCGGCTGGTCGATCGGTGCAGGCCTCTGCGTGTTTGCCGTCGGCGCTTTTTCCGACCCGCTGCCGCCCGACACGACGTACCGACCGCTTCCGACGATGCCGTTTTCCGACGCCCGGCGAATTGACGAGGCGCAGAAGCCGGACGTCATGAAGCGCCAACAGGATCTCCTTCAGAGGCGATACGATCTCTCTGATAAGCCCATGCCCGGCGCGATGATGTCAGGCGGCATGAAACCCGTCCAAGCTGACGTCCGCATCCGGTTGCCGGCAGGCGTGACATGGCGTGAGCTGGCCGATATGAAGCCCGCGGAGATCAAGCAGAAAAACCTCCTGCCCGAAGGCTTTCTTCCTCTCCCCCATGTCAAGCAGGCGACTGGCGGCCAGGTCTTTCCCAATCGGCAGATCGACGAAATCCACGCGCAGGAGATTCGCGACCTCCGCAGGTTCGACGTCGACTTCGACCTTCCCGAAAACCTGACGCCCGAGTTTCCGCCGCCGATCTTCCTGACGACGCACCCAGAACTCGGCGACGTCTCACGCGGACAGCTTCTGACGATCAAGAACTTTTACGAGATCATGAACGGCATCGTCACCCCCGTACAAATGGAGGGTCTGAGGCTCCTTCTGACGCCGTTCCCGCAGGAGGAATTCAACCAGACCGAGGACCGCAAAGTGGCGGACCAAAGCAACGGTGTCGCCTGCCTCGACTGTCATTCCAACTTCCATACAAATGCTGCCTTTCATCTCACGCCCGACGTTCGTCCGCAGGCAGACCGCTTTCGCCTCGACAGCACCAGTCTGCGAGGTCTTTTCAACCAACAGATCCACGGTTCCAAACGTTCGCTTCGCTCCGTCGAAGACTTCTCCGAATTCGAGCAGCGCACCGCATACTTCAACGGCGACCATGTCAGCGCGACGAGGAAGGGCGCAAACCTTCCCGACCGCACCAACCAGGTCGCCATGATGGCGCAGATGCAGAACATCATCGATTTCCCACCCGCTCCCAAGCTCGACGTCTTCGGAAGACTCGATCCTGAACTTGCGACGCCCCAGGAACTGTCGGGCGAGCGGATATTCATGGGCAAGGGTCGTTGCGCCGACTGTCACGTGCCGCAAACCCAGTTCATGGACAACGACATGCACGACCTGAAGCTGGAGCGCTTCTATAAAATTGGGCAGGTCTTCAACGACTTCGTCACGCTTCCCGACGGTCCGATCAAAACCTTCACCTTGCGCGGCATCAAGGACTCGCCGCCCTACCTGCATGACGGACGTTTGATGACCTTGGCCGACACAGTCGAATTCTTCAATCTCGTGCTCGGCGTCAAGCTCGATGAGCAGGAGAAGAAGGACCTGGTTGCTTATCTGGTGACGCTTTAGAGGGAGAGACGCCATGTTTCGCAGGGTGCTTTTTACCGTCGCTGTCGTTCTGACCGGCTCGTCGGCGCTTGGCCAGATCGGCAATCCGGCCGGAATGGGCGTGGACACGCGAATGGCTCGGCCAGGCGTTCCAGCGCCACACCAGACCAACAATCAGGACCGGCTTTTTGCGCGGCTTGCAGCCGCCGGGGGGCTTGCTGAAGTCGAGCTCGGAAATCTTGCAGGCGGCAAGGCGAAAGCGGATGCTGTCAAACAGTTTGCCGACATGATGGTCAGGGACCATTCCGACGCAAACAGGAAGCTCAAGGAGCTTGCAGACGCCGCTAAAATCCCACTGCCGGACCAACTCGACCCCGAACATGCCCTGCTTCGCGACCGGCTGCAGACGTTGGAGGCAAATGCCTTCGACGCCGCCTATATCAAGGCACAGATCGTCGACCACCAAAAGACCGCGCAACTTCTAGCCTGGGAGATATCGATGGGCGAGGACGGCGATCTGCAGCGGTTGGCCTCATCGCTGCTTCCGGTCGTCCTCGATCATCTGCGGCGAGCACAGGAGATAAATGGACTGCTGACCGGTGCCTCTGTTCGTCTGCCGCCGGAGAAGCTGGCCGAGATGGAGCACAGGCAGTAGGCAATGCTTCGGGAGCGGCCTGGTGCAAGCATAGCGACGGGCGTAAATGGAAGTCTGGAACGACACGGCTCCAATTCGCCCCCACGCCTTCAAGAACGTGACGTTCGTTCGTGGCGCCTGACTGCCGAACGCCGGGCATCAGCGCCAGGAATTCGGGCTTTTGTCGGACATGCTGTATCTGAAGAATAGCATGAACCGGCACTGGAACGAATTGTGCACGCACAAGTTCAAGCCGTTGAGCACGAGGGTCGTCAGTATGAAAATCCTTGTCATCGGCGCGACCGGACTTGTTGGCAGTGCCGTCTGCGCCCGGCTGGCGACAGGCGGACATGATGTCATCCGCGCCGTTCGCCCTGGAAAACAGCCCGCATGGGGGCTCGGCAGCCGGGTCGAAGTCGACGTGGCGAGCGCGGTTGAGCCCTCCGACTGGCTGCCTCATCTCAAAGGGACAGATGCCGTCGTCAACTGCGCCGGCGCGTTGCAGGACGGAATGACGCACAACATGACGGGCGTCCATGCGCAGGGACCGCGAGCGTTGTTCCGCGCTTGCGAGCAGTCTGGCGTCCGCCGGATTATTCACGTTTCGGCAATTGGAGTGGATCGGGAGCAGCCGTCGGCGTTCTCGCGCACCAAGCTTTCCGGCGACATGGCTCTGAAGGCGACGGATCTCGATTGGGTGATACTGCGCCCCGCCGTTATCCTCGGAAACGCCGCCTTCGGTTCCAGTGCATTGTTTCGCGGCCTTGCCGCGCTGCCGTTTCTGCCATTGATGCCGTCGACCGGCAAACTTCAGGTGGTGCAGGTCGATGACGTCGCCGAAACCGTCTTTCGCCTGGTCGACAAAACTGCTCCATCGAAGCTCTCGCTCGAAATCGTCGGCCCGCAACCGCTGGAGTTCGAAGAGATCGTAGGGCGATACCGGAGATGGCTTGGCTGGCCTCCCGCCAGGCGCTATCTGCTGCCCCGCCCCCTCGCCAGCCTTCTCTATCGGCTAGGCGATTTCGCAGGACTGCTGGGATGGCGGCCGCCGGTTCGAAGCACTGCCGCAAGGGAGATCGTCCGCGGCGCCGTGGGTGATCCAACGGATTGGAGCGCCGCTACGGGAATCCACCCGTTATCATTGGACGATGCTTTGGCGCGTCGCCCCGTTTCGGTTCAGGAGCGTTGGTTTGCCAAACTCTACTTTCTGAAGCCCGTCATTTATGTGCTGCTGCCACTGTTTTGGACATCGACCGGAATAGTTTCGTTGACATCGGGTTTCGACCAGGGTGTCCAACTGATGTTGGCCGGCGGCGCGGGTCGTTTGGCGGCACCGAGCGTGATTGCCGGAGCTCTTGCAGACATTCTCGTCGGATGCGCCATCGCCTTTCGTCGCACTGCACGATGGGGGCTATATGCGGCCATTCTGTTGTCGCTCTTCTATGCGGCAGCCGGCACGGCAATATTGCCTCAGTTGTGGAATGAGCCCCTCGGCCCGCTGACAAAGATATGGCCGATCCTTGTGCTGCACTTGGCTGCTCTCGCGATTCTGGAAGAGCGATGATCTATTTCGTGCTGAAATTCCTGCACATCATCGGCGCGACCGTTCTTCTCGGCACCGGTGCGGGTATCGCCTTCTTTATGTTGGTCGCGCATCGCTCCGGCAATGCGACGACCGTGGCCGCAGTAGCGCGGATCGTGGTGATCGCCGACTTCGTCTTTACCACAACGGCCGTGATTATTCAGCCGATCACCGGCATCGCGCTTGCCTGGAATATCGGCTATTCCCTTTGGGAGCGGTGGATCTTTTGGTCGATCGTTCTCTATCTGGTCACGGGCGCTTTTTGGTTACCGGTTGTTTGGATGCAGATGGAGATGCGAAACATTGCGACGGAAGCAGCGGTGAAAGGCGAGCCGCTGCCGACGCGATACCATCGGCTATTTTGGACTTGGTTTTATTTCGGCTTTCCGGCTTTCGCTGCGGTGCTGGGAGTTATCTGGCTGATGATTACGCGCCCGGTTTGATGATAGCGTGGCATTATCTGTCGTTTCCGCAGTCCCAAGGTAGTGCGCGGCCCACGTCAGACGAGGGAAGCAATGTCTTCTTCTTCGTCTCGCTGCAAAGGTCAGCTCACCTGGCTGTGGACCGTGGCTGAGCGGGATTTTTGCTCCGGCTCCCGCGCAGCCCCGCCCTTCCCCTGGCGCGCCAACTCTTTATCGATCGTGACACGCGAACGTTCTGCCGGCTCCTTTTCTTTGGCTTGTATCACTCTGTCTCCTTTTGCAAACACCGGAACTACGTGGATCCATCATCCAGCGTTCCAGCGGTGATCTCTCTGCCATACCCTTCTCGAAAACGAATGGTCTCCTCACCTTTCAACATCATGCGTCGTCATTAGAGCCGTACGGATCATCACTGCCACCGGAATCCTTCGTACGGCAGAACCTGCAACCGCGTTAGACGTTGCCTGAGCCAGGCTGCTTCAAGGTACGACTTGTGTCCACTTGCTCTCAATTCGGTCAAATGCCGAGTCTTCCGCGTTTGCGGTGGCTCGACAAGAGAGCCACCTTCGGAACCCGCAGCCGACCCTGTTGTTACTGGTGTAGTGGAAGCCACTGACCTGCAATCTTGAAAGGAACTGACGTGGACGAGGACAAGAACGCCCAAGCGGCCATAGAGCGAACTGATAAGAAGTTAGATTGGACACAGACGAACCCACAGGCCGGGCCACATGCTCAAGATCACCTCACCGACAAGAGCAAGACACCCGGCGCTGGATCTTTGCCGGAGCGAAATGAAGAGGACGTGACGCCGGGATCTGGCTGATTGATCCACGACGAGATTTGCGAGGCGGAAGCGCCTATGCCCCACTGGCGTTCGGCCGCCTCACCATCACGGCGGGGGTGTTACGGCCTACTGGTAACATCGGCGAGATGCAGTTCGACTTCCGCATCCTCGACCTTTTGCCTTCGGCGCCATCGCCAATTCCGACCGGGTTTATCGTGGATGGCGGTTCTGAGTTTTCGTTTGCTTCGCTCCGACAGAGCCTGGCTGCAGCGGCGCGTGCTGCCTGGGGCTCAAACCTTGACGATTGCCACGCCAACGACGTTCCGCGGGCGTCATCGCC
Source organism: Rhizobium leguminosarum (assembly GCF_019798305.1). Classification (GTDB taxonomy): domain Bacteria; phylum Pseudomonadota; class Alphaproteobacteria; order Rhizobiales; family Rhizobiaceae; genus Rhizobium; species Rhizobium leguminosarum_U. The sequence continues at coordinate 198,548 of NZ_JAAXDD010000014.1, read as the reverse complement.
GGGGGTTAACGCTAACTGCGTCGGGCCGACGCTTGCTGGATCAATGCCCATACCGGCGCTACGGTGAGCGATGTCCGGCTGGCCGCGCGAAGTCAGGGCCGTTTTTTTTTATTGAGTGCGTCCAAGCTATTTTGAAAACTTCTCAAAATTTCACATCGAAGAAGGCGGCTATATTCTGTGGGAGGAGGAGAGCTTGAGAAAGCGGTCAAGGTGATAATCACGCCACGCAGCAATTCGACTGGAAAGTTAAACCTCCTCACGCTTATCGTGCATGCACTCGAGCTAGACGAACGGTTTGAAAATGGAAAGTCTTTGCAAATGAATCGCTCGTCCTTTCGCAACGAGCGCGCGTGCCGAGGCAAAATGTGCTAAGGTCTTTGGCAGGTATCAAAAGATCGCTACCGGTTTATCGTCGCTGATTGTCAACAATTTCAGCGGCTTATGTGCGGTTTTGTCATAAACGCACAGTTCCCGGGGACCTATGGTCAAGCCAACGGCCGTCCCGTAGTTTTTCACCAACTCACTGGCGTTTGGTTTTGACATCCAAGCTCCCATGCGGAGCCGCTATGACTCACATTGACCAATCGACTGTCGAAAATACCCTGCTGAAAATGTTGAGCGCGGACCGCTTCGCACGCCTCTCGGAAGGGATGGAGCGCGTCGACCTGCCATTACGCCACGTTCTTGTCGCTAACGACATCCCAACCACGCATATCTGCTTCTTGGAAAGAGGCCTGGCATCCATGGTTGTCAGCAGCATCGACGAAGAGGTGGTGGAAATTGGCCATATCGGGCGCGAAGGCGCATCCGGCATGCACGTCGTCCTGGCGGTAGAGACCACCCCCACGCGCACCTTCATGCAAGTCGCAGGGTCGGGAATTATGGTGCCGATGGAGACGTTTCAGCGCGCGCTCGGCGATGATCCCGTGGTGAAGGATTTCTTCCTTCGCTATGTTCACACAACCGTGCTGCAGCTCGCCCATTCGGCGCTCGCCAACGCTCGCTACAATATGCATGAACGGCTGGCACGGTGGATCCTGATGTGTCACGACCGCCTTGAAGGCAATGACCTGGCAATTACCCATGAATTTCTGGCGTTGATGCTCGGTGTACGGCGTTCTGGCGTCACCAATGAACTGCACGTCCTTGAGGGCGTCCACGCCATCCGATCGACCCGCGGAAACGTGCGAATATTGGACAGGGAAAAATTGATCGAAATTGCCGGTGGCTGCTATGGAGTGCCGGAGCGCGAATATGAAAAGCTGCTGGGTCTTCCGCTCCGCGCCAGGTAGATCAGCCCACTCGCTTAACCGCTTCCGAAAAGGGCAACACGAGCAGGATATCGCCTGTTCCGTTTTTGATCTCGATGCTTCTTGAGGCAATGTCATGTCCGAGGAGCACGGCACTGCTCATCAATGCGCGAGCATCACGCACCGCTTCCATGCGAGCGGCGTCCAGATCGGGAAGCTCGGTTCCTTCCCAGTCGTCGAGCGATCCTGCCTCAGACAGAATGTTGAAGTAGAAGCGTGGCATTCGAAATCCTTCAAAGCCCGGCAGGATAAGTCCCTTATTTTGCCGTTCCGCAGCGTTCAGATCAACAGCATCGGGCATGCTTTCGTCATCGCTCCGATGCCCTTGCGGCCACTGTGCGCAACCGCACTGATGGTTGGCGCCGAGATATTGATCCGTTACGGTTTTCTTATCGCGGCCAGCTCACTCGACCCGGCCACACCAAGGAGGATGATATGACCGAGTTCAATCTCTCGCTCCAGGTGGACGACGTGAACGTGCTGTCGGATGCTGTTCGGACCTGGTACCGGCATAATCACGCGACGCCAACGGAACAATCAACACAGTTGCTTTGCAGCGCGGTGGTCGATCTCTATAACCAAGGACATAGGACGCGCGAGGAACTGATCACGCTGCTGATCACGAAGTTTGATAGCCCTCACTCGCTGAAGGTAAATGCGCCCTCGTCGGACTCTCATCACTAGCGGCGAAACAGCGTAGAAAAACACGACGCATCGCCATTTCCGGCGTGTTGGCCACCACTTTCTTGTTGAAATCGCTCATCATTTGTTACGTCCGCAAATTGAGACCCGCGCTTACACTTGGTCGATTTGCTCTATCTGTTTTTCTTGAAACAAACCTTTCCCAACGGAGCCGAATAAACTAGCGCCCTGCATTGCAAAAGCAGGTAAGAGAGCCTCCCTGATAAAATGAGCTGAGACGTTCATTCGCAACATTGCTGATTAGCGCAATCGCCGAACCGCGGGTTCGCGAAATCACCTACCGGCTCATACGCGCAATCCGCAAAACGCCGCTTTGCTCAACCACCTATTCGCCGAAATCGTCTATGAGTCATAAGCGCGATGGCCGGTTCGCCGATGAGCACAGTTGGCGAAGCACCCCCTCGCCTATTCTCCGAGCCGCACAATCGCTGACGAACCTATTCGCTGATCCACCGGCCAGCCCAACCGCCGAAACGCGAGAACGCCCGATCTCTCTTTTACTGATTGGCGAAACGGGGGAATTGCCCGCTCGCCGATTCACAGACTAGCGATTCAAGGTGGCGCCGTGAGGAGGTGCCTCTTTCTGCCGCCGAACGACCTCTACCAAGACCAAATCCATGTTCGGGCAGACCCAACGCCTGCGAATAAGCGGCGACAGATTCCGGCACTGACCACGCCTCTCGGCCATCGCCCCTCGGGCGAAAACGGCTAACGGTATACCGTTAGCCTATCCTGCCATCTCCCATCAAACTGGCCTGGCGACCGTGCCCGACGCGCCAATGCTGTTGCGAGTCGTCAGACAAAGCAACAGCGATCACAGGCTTTGAGCCTGTGATCCGCGCCGGAGGAACAGCACGGTCGCCAGGCCAGTTTGATGGGAGATGCTGAAGCGAGCCGTCGTCGTGAGCTGCCGGGATGTCCGTGACCGGAGAGAACGGGCATCGATGGCAAGCGAACGATGAGACGGCGAGCGCACCGCAGGAGAGGAGGAACGCCTGGAGCGGATGCCCGAAGCATGAGGGCGTAGCGCAAGGTGTTCCTCCTCTCCGTCTTGTTTGAGGAAGTCGCGGCAGCGTCCGCCAACCAGGCCGAAAGGCCGGGCGGGTCCTGACCCGCACCACGGAGAGGGTTCTTGAGGGGAGAGGCGGCAAGTCTCTCCCCTCAGGAACGCGCGCTGGCTCGATGCCTGCAAGCGGTCAAGCCAGTGGGAAAGACGAGAGGCGGAACGGCCTCTCGTCCCGTCAGCTCAATCGTAAACGACGCGCGCAACGCTGATGGCGATACCTGTCTCCCGCGCAATATCGTGGATGATCGTAGAGAGGGGACCGATCTCCCTGTCGCTCACCGAGACGGTCGTCGGATAGCTGATCTCCATGCCGTCGCAGTCTGCCGACAAGGCGTTGTGCCATTCACCGCCGTTGACCCGATACTCATAGGTGAAGTAATCGATCTCTAGCTCATCGAGGAGCACAAGCGTGCGGCGGGCGAGGACTTCCTCCTCGCCTTGGAGCTGGCACGATATCGTCCCCTCCAAATCGTCCCCGATGACCAACTCGCGTTGCAGGTCCATGATGTGGCGCGTCGAGCGGATCGCCCCATCAAGACCGGCCATCAGCCGGTCGTGGAGCATCTTTGAGAATTCATCCTCGCAGCCGATACGGTTCGCGCTCACGAGAAGCTTGAAGCCGGCGAGCTTGGCATGAAGCATGAGAAAGTTGAAATCAGACATAAGAAGCCTCCTTTTCGTTCTGACGAAAAGGTGCCTGCATTGGCGACCCAAGGGGTCAAGGATCGCGATAGCGACCGCCAGCGGCGGCGAGCGGAGGAACCGATTTTTTCGTCGTGTCGCGTGAGCGGCGCGGCGGAAAAATTGGAGGGGCCGCGACGTCCTTGAGGCCGCCGGGGCGAATGCGACAATAGGAAGTCAGAGAGAGATAGACCACGTCGCCGACAGGCGACGTGACCGTTTGCCGAGCGCAGCCGGCCCTGCAACCTTTTCGTCTGACTGCTCGTGCAGATAATCGCACTGAGGATGCGGCAGCCGCGAGAGGGGCGTGACCCGAATGGGCGGAGACCGTTTGCGGGCTCCGTGAGCGACGGCGAATAGCACCGTCCGCCGAGGCGGCTCGCCCGAATCCGCCGACAACCCATCATAAGCATGAATCAGTCAAGACCGACCGATTCAAATATGTCGTTGGACGCCGAGTCGGCACTGCCCGATTCTCCGTGTCATGATTGCGCAACGCTACCAGCTCTATGTCGAACGCATCGACGCCAAGAAAAACATGGCCCGCTACTATGCCATGTCGATCGAGCCCAACCTCTTCGGCGAGGCCTGTCTCATCCGTCGATGGGGCCGTATCGGCGCAAGAGGTCAAAGGCGGGAGCATCGTTTCGCGCGAGAGGAAGAGGCGGTCAGGCTCTTCCTTCAGCTTTTGCGCAAGAGGCGGTCGCGCGGATACAGGCCGAAACCGCATATACGGCAAGATGCGTCGGGCGATCAATAGCGAAGGGAGTGCCGAGGGGGCGGATGCATCCTCATGTCGATTGGCATGGGATCGAAACAGGAGTGGGGGTGTCCGGCCGCTTTCGCCGTTTCCGTAGGAAACACCGCAGGATCGGCACGTGCCGATGGCGAAGCGATGCTTCGGGCCTGAAGCGCCGGTCGATCCGGCGCGTCAGGCCAGGCGACATGGCGAAAGCCACCCTCAGAAGGGTGGCTCGGCGCCGATTGCGCCCTCCTGCTCTGCGGTGATCACCGCCAGCTCGGCGCGAGCCAGCTCCAGTTCGATTTCGATCTCGCGGCGCTCGACGGGGTCGATTGCTTCGCGCAGTTCGAGGCGAAGCTCTTCAATGTGTTGTTCCAGAAGCATCGTCGTCGTCTCCTTGACGTTTGTGAAAGACGACGCGCGCGGTCATGGGGGCGTGGCGGGGTCATGGATCGCGGAACGCGACCGCCAGCGGCGGCGAGTGGGGGTGCCGATTTTGTCGGAGTGCAGGGAACCGGAGCGGAGGCAAAATTGGGGGCACCGCTCGTCCTTGAGGCCGTCATGCCCCCATGACACCCTCGGACGGACTGAGCAGACATTTCCTCAGGTATGGCACCAGAGATCCGCAAGCGGGCTCGATGCCCGCTTGCAGATCCACCATGCAGACCCACGGAGATGCCTCAAAGTCCTTGGTAGTTGTGGAAAAATGGGCAAAATTGTTGATCTTGACGCGGTGCGTCGATGACAGCGCTTTGATCCCCTGTCAGGGATTCTCGCATTAACGTTGATGTGGAGAAGAAAATGACCACAACCAATGAAATCGCCGACAAGATCGCCGGCGAACACAGCCTCACCAAGGCTCAGGGAAAGGCGATCGTCGAAGCGGTGATCGCGTCCATCACCGAAGCCGCGGTGGCCGGCAACGAGACCTCCCTCCCCGGCTTCGGCAAGTTCAAGGTGAAGGCGACACCGGAGCGCGAGGCACGCAACCCGTCGACCGGCGCGACGATCAAGGTTGCCGCGGCCAAGAAGCTAGCCTTTACGCCGGCCAAGGCATTGAAGGATGCGCTGAACAAGTAATCTTGTCAGCCAAGCAAAAAAATAGCCCGGCGCCGTGCCGGGCTATTTTCGTTTTGGGTTTGCGTCAGCGGGCGGATGTCCCGTTGAGAATATCCTGGATGATCGTGTCGCTGACCGAGTGATGCGCTTCGCGGGCATGGTCGTCCAGCAGCTTGTGAAGAATGCCGGATGCCAAGGGTATGAAGTCGAAACCGCGCGCGATTGCTGCGGCACGCAGTTGCGACAGTGTTTCGAACTCCCTTAAGTCAGTGCCAAGCCAGAGTCCGAGATCTTCGCCCCCAGCGTCCGGAAACGCCTGGAGGAAGAACGTCTGAAGCGGGCGGTCGTAGCCGATAATAGCATCCGGGTCGGCGTGGCGGGATGCGGTCCTGGTGACGATAATTGTGTAGCGGCTCATGGCGGCCTCCTTTGGAATGGGTGAGGCCGGCCCCGATTTCGGAGCCGGCGTCCAGTTCAGGCCGGGCTGTTCCAGAGGATGACCTTCTTCCCGGGCTCGCCGCCGGGCGCTGGGGCGACGTTGCCGAAGATCACGCCGATCTCGGGCGCTTCGAGCTTCGTGGAGATGTATTCTTCGCCGGTCTGGCGGGAGACGCGGTTCCAGCCTGCGCCGATCTCAAAGCCGGTCTTACGGTGGATGATGCGGTAGTCCGGGGCTTCTTCGCTCGCCTTGTTGGTGTTCGGGACGAGGGCGATCGGCGCGTTGACCCGGATGGTGGCGAAGACGCCTTCGAGAGTGCCGTCGGTCTTTTCGGTGAGGGTTGCGATCGTGGTAGCCATGGGATTGTCTCCTTCGTTGCATCGGGACCATTCCCGATGGCGCCCGAAGAAGGGGCTGCGCCGCAGGCGTCACCGCAGCGTAGCGAAGGGAAACCCCCTTGCGGGGTTGACGCTGATCGCGGCCGGTCCCTTAGAAAGGCGACATAGAGAACGGGAATGGTCCTTGATTGCGACGTCAGCAGGAGACCTCGCCTTGGTTGCCGGATGTGGCCCCGCCGAGTACCGCACGCGTGACATGCGTCGGTGGTGTTCGGGTCAACGGACGCTGGCCGTCAACTAGTCGGACGCGACGCGAGAGATTAGCACCGTCCCGATCCCATCCTCACCGTCAAAGACGGCTTCGGTCGGCATCACGCTCGAACCGCAGGCCTTCCCTGACGCAACTGCAGTTCTTCGGAGCGCAACCGAGTGACAGACGTGATTTCAAGGGATGTCGCTTCGGAGGGCGGTGGGGATGCGGGAAGTCTCAGTCGAGGCGGTTGACCCGGCCGGTTCGGCCGCGCGCCTCGGCAAACAGTCTGGCGATCTTCACCATGAAGGGTTTGCTGAAGCGGCCGAGGATGTCCTGATCGGGCTCAATGTACCAGGAGCGCTCGACGATATCGTAGTTGTATTCGTCGACCATGATCCAGCACTGCTTCAGATCGCTTAAGCTCGCACGCTTGCGCTCGATCTCCGGGATCTCCAGAGCGCTGCGACCCGTCTGTGGCGGCTGCGTGGTGATGGCGAGAAGGGCAAGGTGCGTGTTTCCGTCGGCGGCATTGCGGATGGCGATCACGACGCAGACGGGGCGCTGCTTACGGCCCTCGGTTTCCCCGCGCTGCTGCTGCCAGGCCCATAGGTACGGATAGGAGATGACCTCGCCGGGGTGGAATTCACGGCTCATCGTCGTAGCCTTCGCCGCGCGCCAACTTATCGAGCGCCTCGTCGAACAGTTCTGCATGCTCGGCGGGCATCTCCGAGATATGATAGGCCCTGCGCGTATCGCCGCCGGTGCGCATGCGCTCATAGTGCTCGTAGCTCATCAGCACGAAACGCGGCTTCTTGTGCCGGGTGAGCATCACCGGCTCGCGGCTCGCCGCGTCGGTGATATCGCCGATTTGTTTATTCAAGTCACCTGTCGTGAATTGCTTCATCGCTATCGTCTCCACTTCAGTTTCCATATAATCCATTTCTCCATGTTTTCCATATATTCAGGAAAGCGGCGCTCACGCGCCGTCTCCTGATGCCTGCCAGACCGAAATGCCGAGCCGGCGTGCCTTGTCGGCGAGATTGCCTGTGATGCCGTTTCCGGGAAAGACGATCAATCCGGCGGGCATGACCGACAGCATATCGTCATTGCGGCGGAAGGGTGCTGCCTTGGCGTGCTTCGTCCAGTTGGGCTTGAAGGTGATCTGCGTCACCCGGCGGGCTTCAGCCCAGCAGGCGGCGATACGTTCTGCACCCTTCGGCGCGCCACCGTGCAGCAATACCATGTCAGGATACTTCGCATGCGCCTGATCGAGCTTGGCCCAGATCCGCTCATGATCGTTATAGTCCATGCCACCGGCGAAAGCGATCTTGGTGCCGGCCGGGATTAGCACCTCGGTCTCGGCGCGGCGTCTGGCCGAGAGGAAGTCACGGCTGTCGATCATCGCCGCCGTCATGTTCGCATGATTTACCTTGGATCCGGTGCGCGGTCGCCAGGACGAACCGGTCTGCGCCTCGAACAAGTCGGCCGCGTAGTCGCGCATGAACTCGAATGCGTTGCGGCGCTCCAAGAGCGTGATGCCCTCGGCAATGAGGCGCTCAAGCTCGACACTCTTCACCTCCGAGCCGTCCTGCTCGCGCTGGCCGGTGAGCTGTGCCTCCTCGTTGCGGTCGAGCTCGCGCTGAATGCGCTCGCCGGCGCGATGGAAGAGATTGGGGATCGACCAGAACAGGTCTTCGAGATCGGGCTCCAGCCGGGTATCGCCGAGCATCTCGGCGAAGGCTTCGAAGATCGCGATGATCGATGACTGGACCTGCGGTTCCTCCGGCAATGGCCGCGGGTCGGGCTCGTCCTGGAAGGGGCGATAGCCGAAGACCTGCATCTCGTAGATGAAGCGGTCGGTCGGAGAGGACGCGTGATGGGGCTCGAAGCCGTCGTCGGGGGGAAGGATCAGGTCCATAGTGGTCTCCGTTTCGTGGGCCGCGCCTCTCGCGGCCTGACGGCGAACCCGGTCACGCGGGCCGAGGCCGGAACCGCGAGCGAAGCGCAGCGGCCCAGCGAAGCGCCGGACGGCGGAGGAAGGGTTTCTTGATCCGCGAGGAATGACGGGCCATCGCATCGGCCGAAAAGTGGGAACCGGTTTTCGGGGGAGCCGATGCGCGGAAATGGCCCGGCAGGGGAAGAAACCCGACCGACCCGCTGAAGGCCCCGAGGCCCGCGTGGTAAGGGTCGCCTCTCGGCAGGCCCGCGGGCGCGTATCCACACGGGGAGCCGGCACCACGGACCGTCCTCTCGCCCACGCCGCCTGCGTCCCGCCCTCCTGCGCCTTCCGGCAAGGCTCATCGGGGCAGGAAGGTCACCGCATCTTCCGGAGTGAGTTGAAGCCGCAGACTTGCGGTCATCTGGTCCGGACCCAGCCAGCGCAGATCCTCGTTGAAGTCGCCGAGTTCCGGCGACAGCACCAACGGCAGGATCCCGCATTCCTGCGCCCTGCGGCTCAATCCCTCGATCCCATGCCGGCCGGCCGCATCCGCGTCGGCGGCGATGTAGAGGCGCCGGCATTCGGGCGGGATGTTGAAAGCCGCGAGGTGATTAGCAGTCAGGGCCGCGACCATCGGCATGCCGGGCATCACGTGTGAGAGGGACAGCATGGTTTCGAGGCCCTCACCTGCCACCAGGACAGGCGCGGACGCGTTGACCGGAAAGCGGAAACGGACGCCATTACCGAGCAGTCCGCCCAGCGCGCGGCGGGGATCGTCCAGCTTGGCCTTGCCGACTCCGTTCGGGTCGAGCCCCGGGGACAAATAGGTGCGGTGCACGCCGGTGATCACTCCGGCGTCGTCGGTGACGGCTGCGATCAGGGCCGGATAGCTCGTCGTCCGGCCAGTCATGAAATTGCGATAGTAGCATGACGGGTGGAAGCGCAGCGCCGCGTGGGTCGACGCCCGCAAGATGCCACGCTCGCGCAGATAGATATCGGCGAGCGTACCCGCCAACGGCTGCGTCATTCGAAACAGCCGTCGTGCCTGCTCCGTCGCCGGCCGCTCGACCGGAGAGGCATCACCGACGTCGCCCCTGACGTCCGACACCGGTTCGGGTTGGGGCAGACTGAGAAAATGACGCGCCTCCTCGGCAACGTCACGGAAGTCCACGAGGCCACAGGTCTCGCGGAGGAGATCGAGCAGGTCACCGAACTGACCGGTCGCGGCATCCGTCCACCTGCCGGCGCGCGGACCGACCAGATGCACGTAGAGCGACCGGCCCTTGTTGTTGTCGACATCGCCGACGAGCCAGTAATTACCGGCCCGGCGGCCCGCGGAAAGATAGTGGCGGCAGACCGCCTCCGCGTTTTGCGCGAGACGGCCCGCCAGATCGGAAGCGGAAAGCATGGCAGACCTCCGTCACGACCGGCGCGCAATGTCGATGAGGCGATGACGCTGCATCAGGCTCGACAGGATCTCCGCACCCTCATCTCTCAGCGGCACGAAGAAGCGCAGCTTCCAATTGATCATCTCGGAGAACAGGCCGATCGACCGCAGCCAGTCGCGCATGCCGTCGGTAAAGCCGGTCAGTTCGACGCGGTACTCGTTCATCACACGCACGCGGCGGAGCGTCATGTCACCGGCAAGACCGACAATCGAGGATCCGTCGACCAGCGCCGCCCACGCTTGGTCGCCGCTCAGCACTTGCGTCTGATCGATCCCGAAGTTGCGGCAAAGGCCAGCGAGCCGATCCGGAGCAATGACGCGGCCGACGATCCGCTCCCCGTCATCGGTCTGCAGACGCCGCACCCGGCAGAAATCCTGTGGCAGCAGTTTCCAGATCGGCAGCAGCAATCCGCTGACGATGTGCACCGTGGACGTCGAGAATTCGGGCACGGCGGCAACCTCGGCATCCCAGGCATTTGCGAAAGCCTGCTCGTCTATTTCCTGCCAGCTGGTCTCTTCGAGCTGCCGGACTTCGAAGCGGAGCTCATCCGTCGGCCGGATTAGCGAGACGCGCGGCTGAATGGAGCCGTCTTCCAGCATGATGGAGCGGGTCGGGACCATCACGGCTGCCCGGCCCGACTTGCCGTTGATCATCAGCTTCGCGCGCGGATCCTGCCTCACGAGGCTCTGAACATCCTTGAGCTGCATCGGCGCATTGCGATCCCTGCGCTCGATTGTCAAGAGGTGCGACCGCGCGCCGGTGACCGGATGCGTGTAGATCAGCCGGCGGTCGGTGAGCGTCATGCTGTCTGCGGTGATCGTCTCCAGGCCCTTGTCGTAAATGCCGGCAGCAATCGCCCCCTCGATGCGGGCGGCGAGCAGCTGCTCGAAGGCCTCGAACAGCACGTTCTGCATGGTGATGGTCAGCGCCAGCATGCGATTGAGGAAGGTCTGGATGGGTGGCAGCTCATCCTTCAATCCGCCCTCCTCCGAGGTGAGCGACAGGCCGGTGATGCTTTCGAACGTTTCCAGCGAGCAGCCTTCGATCCTGCCAGCATGCAGCAGTCCGTAGAATTGCCGCAGCGCGTCGCGGGCATATTGGGATTCGAGATTGTCTTCGCTGCGAAACATGCCCTGCCCGCCGGTCTGACGCTGGCCACGGGTGATGGCGCCAAGCGTGTCGAGACGCCGGGCGATGGTCGACAAGAACCGCCTCTCCGCCTTGACGTTGGTAGCAATCATCCGGAAGCGCGGCGGCTGTTTCTGATTGGTCCGGTGACTGCGGCCAAGCCCCTGGATCGCCACGTCGGCGCGCCAGCCTGCTTCCAGAAGGTTGTGAAGACGCAGGCGCTGATTTTTGGCGGCGAGATCCGCGTGGTAGGATCTGCCGGTCCCGCCGGCGTCGCTGAAGACGAGAATGCCTTTCTCGTCATCCATGAAGGCGCGGGCCTCATCTAGGTTGGCGCTGCCCGGCCGGTTCTGCACGGCATAACGGGCGATGGAAGTGCTGTCCTCGCGGCGGATGATGCGGCGGGAGCGGCCGGTGATCTCCGCGACCTGGCTGGTGCCGAAATGCTGGACGATCTGGTCGAGAGCGGTCGGGATCGCCGGCAGGCTGCCCAAGGTTTCGACTAGCTCGTCGCGACGCCGTTCGGCCTCCCGGCAGATGACTGGGTTGCCGTCTGCGTCATGGACCGGCCGAGAGCTGAGATTGCCCTCAGCGTCGGAAAATTCTTCGAAGAGCTGCACCGGAAAGGAGTGCATCAAGTAGTCGATGACATACTCCCGCGGCGTTACGTCGACCTGCAGATCGCCCCATTCCTCGGTCGGGATCTGTGCCAGCCGGCGCTCGGTCAAAGCCGCGCCCGTCGAGACGAGTTGGACGATCGCAGCGTGACCCTCTTGCAGATCTGCAGCGGTCGCCTTGAGAAGGGCTGGCGTCTTCATCGAGGTCAGAAGATGATTGAAGAAGCGCTGCTTCGAGCTTTCGAAGGCCGAGCGTGCGGCGGCTTTGGCTTGTCTGTTCAACGTCCCGGTTTTGCCGGTTATGCCGGACGCCTCCATGGCAGCATCGAGATGGTTGTGGATGACCTGGAACGCCTCGGCATAGGCGTCGTAGATGCGGATCTGTTCCTCGGTGAGCTCGTGCTCGAGGATCTCATATTCGACGCCCTCGAAGGAGAGCGACCGCGATGCGTAGAGACCCATCGCCTTCAAGTCTCGGGCCAGCACTTCCATCGCCGCAACACCGCCATCCTCGATAGCCGCGATGAACTCGGAGCGGCTCGGGAAGGGAAAGTCGCTGCTGCCCCAGAGACCGAGTCGTTCGGCATAAGCAAGGGATTCAACGTCTGTTGCGCCGGTTGCCGAGACGTAGACGACGCGGGCGTCCGGAACGGCACGTTGCAGGCGAAGTCCCGCCCTGCCCTGTTGCGATGCCGCCTTGTCGCCGCGCTCAGTCTTGCCGCCGGCGGCATTGGCCATGGCGTGGCCTTCGTCAAAGACGACAACACCATCGAAGCTGTTTGCATTTCCAGTCCCGTCTTTGCCGCTCCCCGCCTCTTGACCTAACCAGTCGACGATCTGCTGAACCCGTGATCGCTTGCCCTCGCGCTCATCGCTGCGCAGCGTCGCAAAGGTGGTGAAGAGGATGCCTTCCTCCAGTTTGATCGGCTTGCCCTGCCGGAAACGGGACAGAGGTGTGACCAGCAGCTTTTCTTGGCCCAACGCGCTCCAGTCGCGCTGCGCGTCCTCGATCAGCTTGTCTGACTTGGAAATCCAGACGTGGCGACGGCGGCCCTTCAGCCAGTTGTCGAGAATGATGCCGGCAGCCTGGCGGCCCTTGCCGGCCCCGGTTCCGTCGCCGAGAAACCACCCACGGCGAAAACGAACGGCATGCTCAACGTCGGGCGCCACAGCCTTGAGATTGTCGAAGGAGGCATCGGCGCTCCAATGGCCAGCGAGGTAACGTGAATGGGCTTCGCCGGCATAGATGACGCTTTCGAGCTGGGCGTCGGAGAGATCGCCGTTGGTGACGATGCGCTTCGGCAGGTGTGGGCGATAGCTCGGCTTCGGCGGTGCGACCGAGGCCATCGCAACCGATTCGACCAGCGTGTCAGGATGAGGTTTTGCGTCGGGAACGTGGATCGACTGCAGCCGGTAGGTCTCGTAGATACCGTCAGCAGCGTTTGCCTCATCCTTCGGCCGAGCGTCCCGCAGTTCGTAGGAGAGTTCGATGATCTCGTCATCGACGGGTATCGGACGGACCGTTGCTGCAGGCTGCGCCTGTCCTCCGACCGCGGGGCGATGCGTCGGGGTGGCAACCGCTGCTGGACGCATCGTGTCCGCGCGCAGGCTACCGTTGGAGAGCGCACCGATGGAGTTCGACGCCGCCGCGGGCGCGCGGGGCGGAAGGCCGGCGATCCAGGTGAGCAGTGTTCCGAGATCGTGCGCGGTACGCTTCGACGTCACCAGCTTCGAAGGATCGCCCGCCGGGATCTTGTCGATCACGATCAGGCGCGTTTCCATCGTCGTTCCATGCCGCGCGTAGATGCTCCCGTCGATCGCTGCGGTGAACCGGACCGTACCCTTCTCCTGCAGCCGCACGAAAACGTCCCGCCATGCGGGATTGTCGGGAGAGAGGCTCGCGCCGGTGATCGCGACAAGTCGGCCACCGGGAGCAAGGCGCGCGAATGCGGAGGCCAGATGCCGCCAGGCGGCATCAGCCACGCGACCTTCGACGTGAACGCCGGCTGAGAAAGGCGGGTTCATCAGCACCACGGTCGGTCGAATGGAACGATCGAGGTAATCGTCGATATGCGCGGCATCGTGCTGCGATACCGGAACGCCAGGGAAAAGCCGCTGTAGCAGCGAGTGCCGGACCACCGCATATTCGTTGAGCGCCAAGCGAGCGCCTGCAAGCTCCGCAAAGATCGCCATCATGCCGGTCCCAGCCGACGGCTCGAGCACCACGTCAGCGGCTATGATGCCGGCAGCACGAGATACGACGTAGGCAAGCGGGATCGGGGTCGAGAATTGCTGTCGTGCCTGGCTCTCCTCGGATCGGCGTGTATGGGTCGGCATGAGGTTTGCCACTTTCGTCAGCATTGCTAGCGTCGCTTGGGGCGACTGGATTCCGGATACGATCGCGCGGAATTTGCGGAGGAACAGCACCTGGGCGATTTCAGTCGCCTCATAGGCCTCCTTCCAGAGCCAGGCGCCCTCGGCGTCGCCGCCGCCGAAAATCTTGTTCATGATTTGCCGCAAGTCTGTGGTGGCGACAGTTTTGCCCCGTTCCAAAAGAAACATGACTTGGGCAGCAGCGTCCATGAGGCCTTCAGCGCTGCTTCCGACGTGAGATCGTGGAGTGGTGGAAATGTTCTGAGGATGCGAGATGATATTCATCGAAGGATGCTCCAAGAGTGAGGAAAGAACAGCGGAGCCCAGCGTCCTGCCGAAGGTCGGAGGAACGAAATCGGGCAGCCAGGGAGGGATTGGGATCGCCAGCTTGAACTGCTGGCGATCGTCAGGATTAGGTCGTCGCGCTTACGATGAAGCCCGTCGAATCGTCAGGATTAGGTGGCAGATAGGCGTCGTAAGGATTGCCGTCGGCGAGATGGCCGAATGGCGTAAAGACGTATTCGCCATTGGTGCGGCCGACAGCGCAGAGCACGTAACGCGGCTCGCGTGTAGCGGCATCGAGGCATTCCATGAGAGCGAGATTGAAATCGGCTGCGGCGCGCAGCAGCGTGTCGAAGTTTGTGCGGGCATGATCGGGGATAGCCATTGGGTGCTCCAGACAAAATGAGGCCCGGCGCTTGACCGGGCTCTGGGATGACGACGATGGGATTTGCAGACGCGGCCGGGCCTGAGCCAGGGGCGCATGAACATGTCAGGAGGCACTCTCCAGCAGCTTCTTCGCTTTGCCTTCGAGTTCGAGACGCGTGTCCTGATTGGTCTTGGTGCGCGCCAGCGCGGTGATGCCCTGCACGAAGTCGAAGACCGACTCCGGCGGCCGCCCCTCCTCCGACAGGACCATCTCGATCACCTTGCCGGTCTCGCCCTTTGAGAAGCCTCGCCGGCGCAAGAAGGTCTCGCGGTCGTCGTCCTTGCGCGCGACGATCTGCTCACGCGCCGCCTTGATGCCGGCGATGAACGGCGCCGGTGACGAATTGGCGAAACTCGTCAACGCAGGCGCCGCCTCATGCGCAAAGCGCTGGGCGGCGAACTTCGAATGGCGGATGGTGATCTCCTCAAAATTCTCCGTGCCCCAGAGATTGCGGTTGGCGCAGACCGCGCGCAGATAGAAGGAGGCGATGCCGAGCGTCTTCGATCCAACCTCCGAGTTCCAGGCATAGAATCCGCGGAAGTAGAGATCCGGCTCACCGTTCGGCAGGCGTCCGGCTTCGATCGGATGGGTGTCGTCGACCAGGAACAGGAAGACGTCGCGGTCGCTGGCATAAAGGGTGGTCGTGTCCTTGGTGATGTCGACGAAGGGATTGTGGGTCATCGTCGCCCAATCCAGGAGGCCCGGCACTTTCCACATCGTGTCACCGGTCCCGTTGCCGGCGATCTTCATGACCGACGAGACCAGTTCATGATCCCAGATCCGACCGTATTCCGGTCCGGTCACTGCGCGCAGTTCCAGCCGGCCGTCATCCATCTCAAGCGTCTTGACGACCTCGGCACGATAGTTGAGCAGGCCATGCTGCAGGTTGATGGCAGCAAGCGGCGCCGGCAGTTGCCGCATATAGGTGGCGGGAGCGCCAACCAGGCTGCAAAGCTGGCCGTAGCTCCAGTGGGTCGGTGCGATCGCTTGGCGCTGACCTGGGACAACAAGCTCAAGCCGCTCCGCATTGTCGCGCGTTGCCTCGACCCGGATCGCAGCGCTTTCGATCGTTCGGGCATGCGCGTGCTCGGCGCGGGACCGGACGGTGTCGTAGAGATCGCTCAGCGACAGGAAGCGTTCATCGTCAGGACGGGAAAACCATTCCGACGAAACGCGGCCGATCCGCTCGCCGCGGGAGATATCGACCTTGAAGGCGGAACGGGCGGACGGGTTGTTGGAGGTGAGAGTGGTCATAAGCTGTCTCCTTAAAAGCGGAAACCCGGCGCGATGGCCGGGCGAAGTTGAGAAGGATGCTGGGAAGAGGGATCAATCGGAAGCTAGCCGGCGGTGCGTCGACCGGATTGCAAAGAGCGCCGCCTGGAATTCGGCGTTCCCGACCACGTCGGAAAAATCCATCCTGGCGACGAGTGACAGGCAGGCGGCATGGACCTCGTCGTCGGTCACGGCCTGGGGTGTCAAACCCTTGAAGTTCGGGTCGACTTCGAGCACCGCGGTGATTGCATCGCGCACGCGATTTTCCTGTAGTGTGACCAGGACGTGGGAAGGCTTTGGCAGATTAACCGGCTCTTCAGGATCCGCGTCTCCCGCGAGAATGGCTTCTCCTCGGGCGATCGCCCAAGCAGATCGGTCGAACCAATCGAGCGACGGTGACCGGGCAGCACGGACGTCATCGAAAAGGATCTTCAACAGTCCGAGCAGGATCTCGAAATGACGCGCCCGGCGCTGGACAGGTTCGTCGAACTGCGGAGGGATCTGGAGCGGCGGCCCCGCATAGGCCGCATGTGCGCCGCCCCAGATGCCCGTGATATGAATTGCGCCCGAGGAATCGACGTCCTTCTCGGCGATATCCCAGCCGTCATCTTCTATGGCAGCACGGCACGCCTCGTCCAGCGTGTCAGCTTCATAGGTGCGATGCCGGAAGACCGGCAGGTGATAGGTGGTTTCGATGGTGAAGTCAGGCATAGGTGCCTCCTGAAACGGAAAAGCCCGGCGCGATGGCCGGGCTGTTGGGAAAGAAGACCCGACCGCAAATGCGATCGGGTCAGGCTGATGATGCTCGTGACACTATTCGGCGGCAGCGAAATGCTCGCCGTCGATCCCCCTCTCCGTATCGCCGGTGTCGTCGTCCGACGTTTCCGGCTCATCGAGCAGGAAGACCGGTAGGTCCTGAGCTTCGGAGATATTCCCGGGCTCGTCGGACCCGACGGAGGCCTCATCGGCGACGGCGTCGCTTTCGATGGTGCCTTCCTCGACCGTCATGCGAAGCGGTTCCGCCAACCAGCCGCAGCCTGTGATCAGCCGTTCGGCCTCGCGGGCCATGTCGGTCTTCTTGAGATGGCCAATCAGCTCCGCCGCCTGGTCACCTTTGGCCTCTCGAACGGCCTGCAGGATGCGGGCCTTGGTGACGCGGCCGAGATAGTTGTCGGCGGTCGGCACCCAGCCGGCTTCTACCATGTCGAAGCCGATCGAGTGGGCCAGCTGCTCAGCGTGGGCAATCGCCCGAGCCCGCTTGTTCCAGGGTTCGATCACCGCGTTGACCGACAGCGAGGCGCAATGCGCAAACAGCGCCTGCCGGCTGACCTCATCGAGCTTGATCAGGAAATCCCAGAGATCGTTTGGATCTTTGGGAAGATCCTGGCCCCAGCCATCGTGCCGCTGATCGATCTCCTTCGCCCAGA
The DNA here is from genome assembly GCF_019798305.1 of Rhizobium leguminosarum. GTDB lineage: Bacteria > Pseudomonadota > Alphaproteobacteria > Rhizobiales > Rhizobiaceae > Rhizobium > Rhizobium leguminosarum_U. Next base: position 181,045 of record NZ_JAAXDD010000014.1, on the reverse strand, counting down.
CCGTATCGCCGAGGCCGGGCGTCTGGCTGAAGCGAGCGCTTTGCAGCGTCACCTCCAGGCACGAATCGGAACCATAGACGTAGAAGGTCTTCAGGACGAAGGCATGCATCACGCCGATAAAGGCGATGACAGGATTGTTTGCCAATGCATTGCGCAGCGCGACGGTGCGCGCCGCCGTCAGATCGAGAACCAGGCGGTCGGGGAGCGGCTTGATCGTTTCGTCCTCGTCGTCCGGTTGGGTGTCCTCGCCGCCGGCCGCGCCGGTCACCGTAAGAGCACTGCCATGATCGGCACGACCGTCGCCGCCATCAGTCGACGGATCGGCCTCAGCCTGCTGCTCGTCCTCGGGACGCACGAAGCCTCGTTCGATCTTGATCTCGCCACTGGCGCCGAGCGACACGAAGACACCGCCGCGAGCAATATCCTGAGGATCGAAGACGAATGGCCGGTCGTTGAGCCGGTCGAGTTCGCTGCCGAGTTCCTCGAGCTTCTGTTCGGTCGCTTCCGAGTATTCGTTTGCCTCCGCATACTCTGCATCGAGCTTGTCGTATTCGGCGCGGGTGGCGTCATAGCGGGCCAGTTCATCTTCAGTCATTTCGGCCTGCTCGCCGTAGAAGCGGCGCAGGCCGGATGTGTGGCCATAGGGGAAATCGAACGCGGCTTCGACCCATTTCCAGCCTTCGCTCACCTGGATCGCCTCGGCGTCAGTCTTGAGCTTTTCCATCACAAGCTGCTCCAGCAGCGCCGGATCCTGCAGCCAGCCGCCCTGGTCCTGCTCGAACAGATCGCGCATGGTCACACCGCCTGCGGCCTCGTAGGCTTCGATGCCGACATAGACGGCGCGGCGGTCGGTGGCACGGATTGCGGTTTCGGTCAGCAGCCGACGGACGTAATAGGGCTCGCGGCTGTGCGAAAGCGAGATCGTGTCCCAGACCTGCTCCTGGCGAACGTGGTCATTGGTGATTGAGAACGCCATGATCTGTTCGAGCGTCATCTCATCCTCGGCATAAAGATCGAGAAGCCGCGGTGAGACGGATGCCAGCCGAAGCCGCTGCCTGACCGTCGCGACCGAAACGAAGAAGCGCGCGGCTATCTCCTCTTCGCCAAGCCCCTGCTCGCGCAAGGTCTGGAAGGCGCGGAACTGATCGAGCGGATGAAGGCTGACGCGTTGGACGTTTTCGGCGAGCGAGTCCTCGACTTCGAGGGTTTTGCCGCTGCTGACGATGCAGGGGACGCCCGCGGTCTTGGCCAGTCGCTTCTGCGCGACGAGGCGCTCGAGGGCGCGATAACGGCGTCCGCCAGCCGGAATGCGATAGATGCCTGTCTCGTTGCCGTCGCCGTCAAGTTCGGGACGGACATTGAGGCTGGTCAACAGACCGCGATGGGCGATGTCTTCCGCGAGATCCTCAATAGATACGCCCGCCTTGATCTTGCGGACGTTCTGCTGGCTGAGCACCAGCTTGTTGAAGGGAATGTCACGGGCTGCACTAAGGGTGATTTTGTGAATGGCCTGGGCCATATCGGTTTCTCCATGACGGACCGGGCGGAGCCTCTCTCCAACCCTCTCAATCCGTCACAGCCTTCCCGTCCCTCCTCTTCCTCTACCGCCTTCTCACCATGTCCCACCGCTTCCACCGGCGAAGCTTTCCTTTCGGCCTAGATCCGGTAATGCTGCGTCAGGGATCGAAGCCCTCGGGTGAAGACTGGCACGGCCATGCTTAGCTTTGCCGACAGCCCGGGCCGAAGGCGATGCCAGTCGAACCGATCCGCGACGCGTTGTGCACGAGGTGCTAAAGCGAAGGGAGCGTCCAGGTGTGCAGTCCGCTCCCTCAGTTCCTCCCCCCGGGCGTTGCGCGCGAGGGACATTGTCCGCGGGCTTCCTCTGGTTCGTTGAATAGGACTTCACGTGGTTAACGGCTGCCCTCTTTTGCAAGATCTTACGCAACGGTCTTGCTCATGGTTGCGTGCTTTATCCGGATGAGCACGGTCGAAGCACACCTGGCGCGCCGGTTATTCGCGAGTACGAAAAGAAGGATCGCAGGATTGAAGGCTTGCATTTTTTGCGTGTGGGCATGAAGAACTATCGCGCCTTTCTGCAGCTTTGGACAAAATGGCTTCAAGATGAGCGAGACGGTCAGGTTTCGCCGCCACACGATCGGCCGTGAATGTCCGTTACAAACGGACATTTTTCCTTCTTGATAAAGTCTTCTTGCCAGCCACTTTAAAAGGTGCCATTTTTGTCCGTTATGAGCGATCAAAAACGCGACAAATTAAAGTCAATGCTGGATGAGGTTCCGGCAGGTTTCATCGTGGATTCCGCTTGGATGCGGAAAATGGAAATCCGCCGGAGCTCGACACATGATTATTTGCGCCGCGGCTGGCTGGAGCCGGTCATGCATGGCGTCTATCGGCGTCCCTCGCGGGATGGTTCAGCAAAAGAACGCATCGACTGGCGCATTGCCGTCATGTCTGCACAGACGATCATGAATTACCAGTTCCACGTCGGCGGCCGCTCGGCGCTCGGACTTCGCGGGCATGTGCATTACCTGGCGCTAGGGGCCGCCGAAAAAATCTTCATCTATGGCGATGCGCCCCGATGGCTCGCGAATCTCCCCACCAATGGCCTCCCCGTCCTGCGCAGCACGCGACTCTTCAAGACGGCGAATTTTGGGATCGAACCACTGGCGGCTGAACCGGACGGCAACGCCATCCTGTTTCTACAGAACTGGACAATACGCGCTTCAACGCCGGAGCGGGCCATCCTCGAAGCGCTGGACGAACTGCCGGACAACGAAAGCTTTCATAACATCGATACGATCTTCGAGGGTCTGACCAACCTGCGCCCGCGTCGTATCACCGAGCTTCTGGCCGACTGCACCAAGGTCCAGGTGAAAAGGCTTTTCTTCGTCTTTGCCGACCGCCACAAGCATGCCTGGCTCAAGCATGTCGACCGATCGATCGTCGATCTTGGAAGCGGCGACCGTTCATTCATCAAGGGCGGTAAACTGCATCCCACATACCGTATCACCATTCCGGAAGAGTATCTTCCCGGGAAGCCGGAGGGCAACGATGGCCCGTGACCAGTACATTTCCCAGCTCGAGCTCCTCGTTCAGGCATTGCCGATGATTGCCGAGGAACCAGTTTTCGCCTTGAAGGGTGGAACCGCCATCAATCTCTTCTACAGAGATCTCCCGCGTCTCTCGGTCGATATCGACCTGACCTACCTTCCGCTCAAACCGAGGGTCGAGAGCCTAGCCGAAATCGACGAGGCCCTCGACCGGGTCGCTGGGAAGGTCGAAAGCATCAAGGGCGTCCGGACAAAGCGAATAGCCGGCGGTGGCGGCGGCGATACACGCGTCGAGGTGAGGCGGGGCCAAACCGCAATCAAGATCGAAACCTCTCCGGTCGCCCGCGGCACGGTGCACCCCGTCGAGCGACGCAGGGTCAGCGAGCGGGTCGAAGATCAATTTGGCTTTGCAGAAATGCAGGTTGTCGCCTTCGAAGATCTCTTCGGCGGCAAGATGCATGCAGCGGTCGATCGCCAGCATCCGCGCGATCTCTTCGACATCAAGTTGCTTTATGAAAACGAGGGACTGACCGACCCGCTGTTTCGCACCTTCCTCGTCTACGTGGCGAGCTCCGGACGCCCGCCCCACGAGTTGCTGCAGCCCAATAGGGCAGACGTCGCACATGTCTTCAATCTAGAATTCGACGGGATGACAATCGAGAAGGTCTCGCTGGAGGAGTTGCTGGATGTCCGGGAGCGGTTCCTGAAGGACATCCAAGAGCGCCTTGATGACGAGGCCCGCACGTTTCTGCTGTCCCTTCACGATGGTGACCCTGACTTCGAGGTTATCGGCTTGCCGCACGCCCTCGCCTTGCCGGCGGTCCGCTGGAAGATCCTCAACCTGCAAAAGCTAAAGAACGACAATCCGCCGAAACACGCCGAACAGCGCGGGGAGATCGAGCGCCTCTTCACACGATGATGCCCCTTTGGCCGATCTGCAGGATCGATGATCCGACGACTGGCTCGCTTCTCCTACCGCCAAACGCCGCGCCTATCGGAGATTACCTCCTCGGTCTTCCTCGACTGCCGTACTTCCAGATGGTGATTTTGCTCCAAAATGTCGAAATTCAAAAGTAAAACGACTACAAGGGTTTAGCAGAGTTGGTCACGACCAACTTTTCTATGGAGCCTTTGGCGGCAAACGTCCCAGCGGTTCTCTTCGAAATGGCACGGCCGCCCCTACCCCGCTCTCGTTTGCGCCAGACCATTCGCCTTCAACAAGGCCATGATCATCGGTCCCAGCGAAAATTCGCCTCGCTCAGACCGTCGCGTGAGATCCCGCAAGTATCCGCCCGGAGAATTGATCATGTTTGCTCGTTCCAGGATGCCGGCAACCGCCACCGCCGCATTTTCCGGCCCCATGACCTCACACGCCTCCTGATAGGCCGACGGGCTGATCCCCAACATCGACCGGACGATGACGGCTGCGGACATCAACTCGCGCCAGGTCCCGATCGTGCCGCCGGCACCATAATCGAGAACCTGCGGGCAGGCCTTCAACACCAGGCCGAGCGGAAATGCTTTCAACCGCTCTCGCTGGATTCCATTCGCCTCGCTCGATTTTGCGCCCTGCTCTTCTCTTGAGCTAGGTTCAAGTTCATTAAAGGATTCGGGTTTTGAATTCTGTATGTGACGCTCGATATGGGCAGCATTGCCGCTGAGATTTTCTGCTTTTTCTTGATTTTCCAGCCGGTTGAGCACTTCCTCTTTCAGCATCTGCATTTCTTCGAGGATTGTACCTACATCAGTACGCGATGGCGTGCGTGGCAGTCGGGCAATCAGCCCCACATAAATGCCTTCGATCGCCTGCCAATCGCCTGCCGCTCCTTCTTCCATGGCCGCCGAAATCAGCTTGCGCACGTCGCGCCGGCAGATCGTCAGATTCTCCTTCATCCTTTTGAAGGCGGCGCGCTCCGCCACGATCTGCTGCGCCAACATGGCGAGCTCTTCCGCGCGAGACAGCAACGGCGAAAGATCGAAACCGAAGGCGTTCTCGATATCACCCGTGTGGTCTCTGCGTACGTAGCGCTTACCGTTAGCGCTATCTTTTCGAACGATCAGGCCGGCCTCGACAAGCGCCGCAAGATGCCGTCGGAGGGTGGAACCCGCCATGCCATGGGCACGCAATGACAGCTGCGCGTTCGAGGGAAAAACGATGAGCGCCGCGTCCTGGCGCAAATCGTTTTCCGGATAGAAGGTCAGCAAGGCGTCAAGCACCGCCAGGCTGTTCGACTGAATGCCAAGCGGCGCCATTGCCGCAGAAACGTCGCGAAAGACTTTCCACTTCTCTGCCGACTTCCCCGCCTTGATCTCGGCAACAGCTTGCTGCCGTCTGACCAGGGCAAGCGAAATCGGCCGCCGCCCAAAGGGCGTCGTCACATTTCCCGTTTGCATCGTCTCTTACCTTTCAGCAGGCAATAGAAATTTGCTCACCAAATCGGTGCCAAAGACTCTTGACGAGGATTCGAGGAAATGCGATTCTGTTCGTGCTAAAGAGACAGAAGGGCTTCCGCGACGGCAACGTTGAGGGGGCTCTTTTCTTTTGCGCGTTACGCTTCCTTCTTCTGTTTCTGTTTCGCACGGTGCGCTTCATAAAGCGCCGGCAATTGCTCGAGCACGAAGGCCGCAAAGTCCGGCGTCGCCTTCCGATCGATCATGATTTCCACCTTCGCCTTGCTCTGCTTCACCTGCGCCAGGCGCTCGCCAGCAGGGCTCGCCATGACCTCAGGGAGACCACGTTCCAACCGGCGCGGCTTCAGATGCGCAATCAGCGCCTTGAACCGGTCGGCGGACTGAAGCGCCTGCAATTCGCTGGAACGCACACGTTCGAGGACGTTGTCGGCCGAGGAAGCCTTTTCGATCAGTTCGGCCAGTTCCTGCCAGCTTCTAAGGCCGATACCGGGGGCAGGGCCGATGGCATCGATCAGGTCCGCGGGAAGGACTTCGATGATGGAGAGCATCTTGGAGAGATCGCCCTTGTCGACGGACATCGATGAGATGATCACGTCTCGGGGGAAACGTTCCTTCAGACGAGCGGCAAAGCGCGCCTTCTCGATAAAGGAAAGATCCTGTCGCTCGTTATTTTCCTGACCTTGGGCAACAACCAGTTGCTCGTCCGTCAAGTCACGGACGACTGCCTTGACCGCGAGGCCGAGTTCCGTCACCGCGCGCAAGCGGCGATGACCAAAGGCAACCTCATAGCGGCCGGACTGTTGCGGGTGAGGGCGCACGAGGATCGGCACCTGCTGTCCCTGCTCCTTGATGGACGAAAGCAGCCCATCAATATCGCCCGGCATCCGGTCCTGCATGAACGAAGGATCGATGACGTTCGGATCGAGATCTATTACCGCCTGGCCTTCGGCAAGACGCCGTTCGATTTCTTCGGCTCGTTCCACGCGATCATTCTGCTCGCGCAAAGCGTTGCCGATATTGGCGGTCAGCTTTGTCGCCGGGTCACGGTCCTTGCGAGCAACGCCGAGAAGCGGCATGGTTCGGCTCTTTGCCAGTTGCGGGTCATGCGGCGAGGGCGTGGCCGGTACGGTCGCGGAAACGCCCAAAATGTCCTTTCGGCTCATGTGGTTCTACCCCACGCTTTTTTGATCAAAGACTCGATCTCATCGTTGACGGCATTCATCGCCTCTAAGGCGCGATCGTAAGTCGAACGCGTGAATTGGCCGCGCTCGACTTCGAAGAGTGTCTGGTTTGTCAGCCCGGCATCGGAGACAGCCGTCGTCTTCAGCATCGGAAAATTGAGCACGTTTTCGCCGAAGATCGACCGGAGATAGCCGACCATCTGGTTTTGCGGGCCGTCGCTCGGCTCGAAGCGGGTGATGAGATACCGCATCCAGTTGAAATTGAACCTGGCGCCAGCGTTCTCGATTTCCCGCAGCAGGTTCGACGTCATTGCGAGAAACTGGTTCATCGACATGACATCGAGCATCTGCGGATGCACCGTCACCAGGATGGACGTTGCTGCGGTCAGAGCCGAAAGTGTCAGGTAGCCGAGCTGAGGAGGGCAATCGATGACGACGACGTCGTAATTGTCCGCGACGTCCTCGATGACCTGGCTGATCCGCCCGTAGAAAAGCGTGTCGCCTTCCTTGCGGCTCATCAGGGCGCGCGGTGTGTCGTGCTCGAACTCCATAAGTTCGAGATTGCCGGGAACGAGATGGAGGTCGGGAATATAAGTCGCTCTGACGACTTCTTCGATTGGGCGTTGCTCTTCATCGTAGCGAATGGCGCCGTAGAGCGTTTCGTTCGTACCGACGTGAATTTCCGGCTGGTTGCCGAACAAGGCAGACAGGCTGGCCTGAGGATCGAGATCGATCGCCAGCACACGATAACCGCGCATCGCCAGATATTGGGCCAGATGCGCGGAAGTAGTAGTTTTGCCCGACCCGCCCTTGAAGTTCATCACCGAAATGACTTGCAACTGCTCGCCATCGCGCCGATGCGGAAGATAGCGTCGGTTGCCACGGCCAACCTGATCCATATGTTTCCGGATCTGATGGATGTCCTCGATCGAAAATATGCGGCGGCCACCTGCACCGGTACTGACGTTCAGTTCCGGCATATCGGAGGCGATCTGGCGAAGGTAGGACTCTTTGACGCCGAGAAGCTTGGCGGCCTCCGACGGCGCAAAGCCTCGGATGCCTTTCTCCGCCGACGGCGGGAAGACCTTGACATGGTGCGCTTGCAATTGTCCCGACAGGGCTTCAGCATGCCGCTCCATCAAAGCGGTCAATCCCTCGATTTCCGGCGCTGTTTTTGCGGCGTTCTTCGCCATCTGGTAACCTGTTTCCTGCCACTGGCGGTTTGAAGCGAAAAATCGAAAGATTTCCGCCGATGGCAATAGGCCCCGATTCTGTGCTCCAAGCAAGAGTTTTTTGGTTAACAGGTGGTTAATACAGTGACGGCTCGCACCCTTGAAATCAATGATTTCGCATGCAAAACCCATGAAAAACAGGGAAATGCGTCACTCTCTCGCTGAGAGCCTGCGTTCCGAAACCCGGTGAAAAACAGCCGCAACTTCTAACATGAGACAGTTACGCCCCGGTCGGAATGAGGGAACAAGCCACCGCGTCGAGCCTAGGCGAATCGATGCCCTTTGTTTTGCGTCGATGTGGCGGTCGCGATCCGCAAACATTTTCATCATCAGTGTCAACGTCGTGGCTCGCCGCCGCTGGTTCTGTCCTGCCAAGATGGATTGCGGGAGAAAGGAGTGTTCGACCGGCAATCTCGATTGAATTCCCGGGCAACCGGCCTCCTCGCCGAAAAGCTGATTTCGGCCGGTCCTGTGAACCGGAAGTCGGCTAGATTTCTTTAATCTGCATCGGTTACACGACCGTGATTTCAATTTGCGCAGGTCGCCAACAGCTTTGCCAGAACGTCGCCGGTCACGGCCTTGGCGCTCTTGCGGCGCCGGGTCCGCGGGACGGCGCGCACGGAGAGGCGAATGGCCGATTTGAGGGCAGGGGAGGAGAAGGTGCCATCAAGGCCGCGCCACTTGGTCAGCGTCGACCAGTTCGCCAGCCGCCGGCGCACCGTCGATGGGGCGTGCGGGCCGACGGATTTGAGAAATCTCTGGCTCCGGAGGTTTTCGTCGACATCTACAGGCATACCGTGTTCGGCATCGGTCTCGCGGTGCTGCTGGTCCCAGAGATGGTGGGCGACGAACATCAGCAGCAGCGCCTCGGGCGCCGGCCAGGGCAGGGATCGTCCGGTCGCTGCCAATCCCCAGGCTTCGAGATAGGCAAGACCCGATGAGACACGTGCGGCTGCTTCCGGTCGCACCACGTCCCTTTGAAGATGAGCTGCTCACATCCTGGCGTTGCCGCGTTGCCTGCCGTCATTCGAGTACGCCAGCACAGATCGAGGTTTGGCTCGGTAGGCCGCCAACCCCAATGCGCGCACGCTTCCAGGCCCGGGATTTCCAGCCAGACAAAGATATTACTTGGCGGTGGGCCCGTGCCTCCAGGCTCACGGAACGCGATCTCCAGCGCCTCGCGCTCTGCAATCTTTAGAGACCTGAAGACTGCTATGTCACGAATCCGCTGGATCGAGGGGTTTGCCCCGTCTGCTTGGATGCGGATGCCGAAAAGGGCGGCGACCATTATTGCCGGCGAAACTGGGCGCATGTGGAAGCGGGCGTATGCGAGGAGCATGGCGTGGCCCTGCAGAGTGCCTGTCAGCGTTGCTTTCGCAGCGGCCTGTTTCAGTTCCGGTCTATGCCGGACGGTGTCAGGCTCGTCTGCCCTTCCTGCACCTCGGTGATCTTGGAACGTCGCGGACGGCAACCGCGGCAGGCTAGGTTGCTGGAGTCGATGTCAGCGATCGGCAGAGCGATCGACAGGAAGAGCTTTCAGCTTGATACCGTGATGGCCGCCAGCCATTTTCTTTGGGCGCCACAGCTGCACGGATTGCCCAATATTACGTGCCTCGGGATTTCACTTCCGTATGGGAGGTTGCCGCCATCATCGACAGCACCAGCGCCGCTATCCACGCTGCCTCTCGCCTGGAGAGCTGCATCCGTCGAAACCGTGGCCGAGCTTGCGGGCCTGGTCGATGATCGTGAAATCGGAACCGTCCCGTCCTTCGCGCATAAAGCGTTCAGGAATTTCAGGGGAGGGGAGGAAGAACACCCGCCGAAAAACATAGTCGCCACCACTCTGGATGAAACCGCTGAGCTGAAACTGCGGACCGATGACGACTACCGGCGACTGGCGCTGGACATCCTCAAAAGCCAAGCTTGGAAGCACATGCCGTCGAACACCGGCAGGAAAAAGAGCCGTGCCATCGGTCGCCTGATGAGCCGTACCGTCAGCGGGGGATAAGGCCAAACCGGTGCGCTTCGTCCAAGAGGTCGCGGACGGAGGAGGGCTGCCATTTCTTGCCCCCTCGCGCAGGACGTTCTCCCATCTGGTCCAGTTGAGCGCCGATGTCGCGAAGGGATAGATCGGGGTCTGCAATGGCGATAGCCGCCACCAGCTTCATCAGGTGGTCCTCCGGCGCGCGACGGGGAGACCGGGCAAGGAGCTCTTTTTCCGCAAGTTTTTCGCGGACCATGCGATGCACGGCGCGGCGTAGTCGTTCCACCGTCCAGTCATGGCCTCGGCGATTGAGGACCCGCACGACATTGTCCCAGCTATGCTGAGGGCGAAGTTGCCGCACCGTTGGCAGCCAGGTTTGGGCCGACGCAATGAGTTCGTCGAGATAGAGCTTTTCGCGTGCTTGCGACACCGCCTTGATCGCCTCCGGTCGCCGCTCTCGCAGGCCGGGGTTTCCAGGAAGCTTGCCGCGCGCCTTGGCCGCCTTGATGCCAGCTTTGGTGCGTTCGGCGATCAGCGCTCGCTCGAGCTGCGCGACCGCCCCGAGAACCTGGAGGGAAAACATGCCCTGCGGCGTCGATGTATCGATCGGATCGCGAATCGACCGAAAATGGGCACCACGCTCCTCCAGATCTTCGATGACCTGCAGCAGATGGCTCACTGATCTTGCCAGCCGATCGAGGCGGACGACGACGAGGACATCTCCTTCGGTGAGTTCGCCAAGTAGTCGTGTTAAGACCGGTCGAGCACGCGATGCGCCTGAGCCATGTTCCTGAAAGATGCGATCGCAGCCGGCGGCGCGAAGTTCGTCCAACTGGGCGTCGTGGACCTGGTCGTCGGTCGAGACCCGCGCATACCCTATGAGCCGATTCGGAAGCTTGGGGACATTCGGTGTTTGCTTCTTGACCATCCGTCTTTCAGCGACCCGGTTAAAGGTGGTTTGTACAGATAAGCAATGTGTGAGAAATTGACCAGTTGCAAGCGTGTTTTATAGCGTAAATCCAGCCCCACCAGACTCGAAATGCGACGTCGAACGGGCATCCGGCCGTAGCCAGCGTGAAACGCGCTCTGGCGGCCATCTGTGGCGGAAATGCCTGAAAGTAAGGAGATCGGAGGAGGAGAGGGGCAAGAACGGTCGGCTGAGCAGAACAACAATGAGGGAAGCCGCGTCATAGCCGAATGCCAGGACCGCCGTTAGCGGCCCGCGGAGCAGCTACCGTTCCACCGATCCTAGCCGAAATCTGCCAAAAAGGCCGGAAAACCAGGGATTTCCGGTCATCCTGGGCGACCGACACGGTGATTTGCGCCCTGAAATCAATCTACCATCGATAACCAGTACTTATCGATGGTTAGAGCGCCGCTGAAAATTAGCATACATGACGGAAGTAAGTGCCAATATTGCTTCTTGTTAATGTCCTGTTTACCATGATTTCAATGCCTTACGATTGTCGAGGTTGCCCGTAAGTGCCCTACTGCGACCGATTTCGGACGCAGGCATTGCGCTGGCCCGTCTCGACGAGCGGATCGCCCGCTCGCCGGTCGGTCAGGGCTGGATCGAACGCATGCACTTCACCGACGCCTGCGCCTCGCTGTGGATCGACGGCGAACTGGTCCATCTCGAGGACCTCGTGCTCCACGACGCCACCCGCGATATTCGCACGCCTACCCATGAGTTGACCATTGCCCGCGACGTGCTGCGAACCCGCCGGCGCATTTCTGGCCAACTCCCCGGTTGGGCGCCGTCGGCTGACGGCGTTCGCACACTCAGAAAAACCTCGGAGGTCACGTCGGTCGACACAGACGAGGCGACGACCGCCGATGCCATCCGGCGGGCGGTCGCGATCGATCCGGAAGGGGAGGGGGACGTCGCCGACGATGTCGAAAATCTACCAGGTGTTGACTACGCCGCAATCGATGCTGTGCTGGCCCGCTCGGAGGCGGCCATCGCGCAAGCCAAGAGGCCCGGCCGGGCTCCGGCCGATCCGATGGTCTACGATCTCGACTGGGATGAGGACGAGCGCCTGGACGAATGGCGCGGCGTGCTGCGGCAGACGGAAAATCTGCCGGCGGTGTTTCGGGCAATTGTTGCCCTCGATGCCTGGAACGAATTGACCGTGCTTCAGCACGCCCCCTGGCTTGGCCGGCTGTTGTGCGCGTCGATCCTGCGGCAGGCCGGAATCACCACCGGCGCTCATCTCGCAGCCATCAATCTCGGCCTCAAGACCATTCCGGTCGATCGGCGCCGGCATCGCGAGCGGGAAACCCGGCTGTTCGCAATCGCCCACGGCCTTTTTGCGGCGGCCGAGATCGGGATGAAGGAGCATGACCGGCTGGCGCTCGCGAAAAAGATGATGGAGCGGAAGCTGGAGGGGCGTCGAACCTCGTCAAAACTGCCGGAACTGGTCGAGTTGGTGATGGCCAAGCCGTTGGTGTCGGCCGGGATGGTGGCGAAGACGCTGGAGGTGACGCCGCAGGCGGCGCGGCGGATTGTTGGAGAGCTCGGACTGCGGGAGATGACGGGGAGGGGGAGGTTTCGGGCGTGGGGAATAAATTGAAGGTCCGTGGTGGTTCCTTTTTTATGTTGGAATGTGTTTGATCGGGAAGATGCTTCTTAAGTAAGCTGAACCCGGTCATTGTCCGCCATTCGCAAAGCCAATTGAAGTGTGTGGGTCGATGTGGCAAGAACTTGTAAGTTGTAGGCGTTTGGGGGAAACAATGCCTGAAGCAATTCAGCGAGCGACAACGTGGGAAGAATTCCTGGCAGGGATAAGAGCTGCGAAGGTGAGCCTAGGCAATCCTGATGTAGTTTGGTTTCGCGGGCAGGCAAAAGAGAGTTACGATCTCCTTCCTTCGCTGATGCGACACAAAGAAGGACTTGCAAAAGAACGAATCCTTTTCAACGAATATGAGCGCTCGGCTTCTTATCTTCAGGGGAGAGGCAAGACGGAATGGGAGATGCTCAATGACATGCAGCACTATGGCATCCCGACCAGACTGCTTGATTGGACAGAGGTACTCGGTATTGCCATTGCTTTTTCTCTATTCGATGGCCAGGACGATACGTACGATTCAGCAATCTACATCCTTGACCCTGTTGCATTGAATAAGCTCAGTGGAGTGGTGGGGGTCAAGCGCGCTCCCAACGAAAAGGAGTTTGGCTATAAGTCGGTCTATTGGGAGGGGAGGCCTTTCCATCCAAACTATCCAATCGCGATTGATAGCTCACTTCATAACGAGCGGATGCGCGCTCAGAACGGGAGCTTTACGGTGCAGGGGATGGATGATCGCCCACTGGATGTTCAGGCTTCCGGAGTTGTTCGGAAAGTTATCCTGACTTCAGATATTAAGCCGGCGGCGCGTGAATTCCTTGAACATGCAAACCTTCATCCATTCAGTATCTATCCTGATGTAGTCGGGATGGCACGTCATATCGTAAGAAAACACCTTTCTCCTTAATCCTAGACCACACGATGCTACTGAATTTGAGATACAAATAGAGGGTGAACATGCGTGACAGGCGGGACCATCTTATCGTTGCTTGTCAGTCCGGAGATGCGGCGTCCGCTGATTTCCTTCAGGCGGCTCAGTACGCGAAGGGACTTCTTGGCAACAAGGTATTGGTTGCGAAAGTTCCACCGCCCGAGCGTGAAGTCGCCCTTTCGCTTGAGATCCTGAGTCCGATTGATTTGTCAACGAGATCGCTTCGGCGAACTTTCGCGCTTGCGTTAGATCGGCAATATCTTTCGGCAACTACTCAAATCGGTGATGAGTCTTTCGGCTTCCTCGATGGTGTCGTTAGCCGCATCGCCGCCGAAAACGAGCTTTCGTCCTACTACGGGCTGAAGGTTATCATCTTCGTTGCAAATCAACCGGAAGAGATTTGTATCCAGATTTATCAACATTTCGCGGACTGGTGCCATCGAATTGGCAATGACCTAGGAAGGCAGATCTCTTTCGATATGGCCTGCAGTCAGGAAGATCTACGCCACGTTCTCGGCAACGAACATCGCCGGATGGTTCACGGAGACATCAAAGCCCAATGGGCTTTTGTGAGGGCATTGCTCTAAACGATAGCTCTCGGCGGAGAAAGTCATGGCATCTAAAGAAATCAAGTTTGGCCGCACCGCGCGCGAAAAGATGCTGCGCGGCGTCGACATTCTCGCCGACGCAGTCAAGGTAACGCTCGGCCCGAAGGGCCGCAACGTCATCATCGACATGTCCTTCGGCGCTCCGCGCATCACCAAGGACGGCGTTTCGGTCGCCAAGGAAATCGAACTTGAAGACAAGTTCGAGAACATGGGCGCCCAGATGGTCCGCGAAGTTGCTTCGAAGACCAACGACATCGCCGGCGACGGCACCACGACTGCCACCGTTCTTGCCCAGGCGATCGTTCGCGAAGGCAACAAGGCCGTTGCAGCCGGCATGAACCCGATGGACCTGAAGCGCGGCATCGACCTTGCTGTCGCCGACGTCGTGAAGGATCTCCAGGCCAAGGCCAAGAAGATCTCGACTTCGGAAGAAGTTGCACAGGTCGGCACGATCTCCGCAAATGGCGACAAGCAGGTCGGTCTCGACATTGCTGAAGCCATGCAGAAGGTCGGCAACGAAGGCGTCATCACGGTTGAAGAAGCCAAGACCGCCGAAACCGAACTCGAAGTCGTCGAAGGCATGCAGTTCGACCGTGGCTACCTCAGCCCCTACTTCGTGACCAACCCGGAAAAGATGATCGCCGACCTCGAAGACGTCTTCATTCTCCTTCACGAGAAGAAGCTCTCGAACCTGCAGTCGATGCTCCCGGTTCTCGAAGCCGTCGTTCAGACCGGCAAGCCGCTCCTCATCGTCGCTGAAGACGTCGAAGGCGAAGCCCTGGCAACGCTCGTCGTCAACAAGCTGCGCGGCGGTCTGAAGATCGCTGCCGTCAAGGCTCCTGGCTTCGGCGACCGCCGCAAGGCCATGCTCGAAGACATCGCCATCCTCACGGGCGGCACTGTCATCTCCGAAGACCTCGGCATCAAGCTCGAAAATGTCACGCTCGACATGCTCGGCCGTGCGAAGAAGGTCTCGATCTCCAAGGAAAACACCACGATCGTCGACGGTTCGGGCGCGGTAGGCGGTCAGACTAGCCTTCCCGACATGGAGCGACGCCAGCTGCAGGACTCAGCACCGAGAATACAAACGTGGCTAGAAGAGAAAGCCTTAGCTGGCACGGATGAGAAAAGGTCGTTTATCGCCGAAATTCTTGCCTCCGTGATCGAGGAGTCCACAGACCTTCCAGCCGGCTTCTTCTTTCGAGGACGCAGGGCGTCTTTTTCGCCAACCGAACTGAAAGAGCTAGGCGAATTTGTCTGGAAGGTGAAAATAGACTGCCTTTCGGAGGCCTACCAAGTTTATCTGCGCGAAAACTCGAAAACGATAAGGGGCAGAATAACTCAAATAAAATCGGAAATTAAGGATGCCACCTCAGACTATGACCGCGAGAAGCTGCAGGAACGTCTGGCCAAGCTCGCTGGCGGCGTTGCCGTTATCCGCGTCGGCGGCTCGACGGAAATCGAAGTCAAGGAACGCAAGGAGCGCATCGACGACGCTCTGAACGCGACGCGCGCTGCCGTTGAGGAAGGCATCGTGCCCGGCGGCGGTATCGCTCTGCTCCGCTCCTCCACGAAGATCACCGTCAAGGGTGCAAACGACGACCAGGAAGCCGGCATCAACATCGTTCGCCGCGCCCTGCAGTCGCTCGTTCGTCAGATCGCTGAAAACGCAGGCGACGAAGCCTCGATCGTTGTCGGCAAGGTCCTCGACAGGAACGAAGACAACTACGGCTACAATGCCCAGACATCCGAATATGGCGACATGATCGCCATGGGTATCGTCGACCCGCTCAAGGTCGTTCGCACGGCGCTGCAGAATGCTGCTTCTGTCGCATCGCTGCTGATCACCACCGAAGCCATGATCGCCGAGCTGCCGAAGAAAGCATCGGCTGGCGGCGGCATGCCGGGCGGCATGGGCGGAATGGGCGGAATGGACATGATGTAGAGCATCGGCCGATGTCGGACCGGCGATCGCGGCAACGCGTGGCGCCGCATGTCGTCCGGCAGGACGCAACTCAAGGTCATGTCGCGGGCAGCGCCTCTATGCCGTTTCGTGGAGGGCCGCAGGGATTCTCGGCATGCCGGGACGTTGAATGTACGCAGCGTACCGTTGCTGAACACGGGTGATAAACGGCGGCAACAATCGTCCGACGCGCTCTCCGCTCTCTTTTCGGATTTGCTTTATTGTTTTGATTTTCATGTCCTTGTATTTGATCGAGAAGGTTTTGCCTCCTATCATCGCAAAGACGATTGTTTCGTTGTCTTTCTCGTCATTAAAATTCCCGAACTCTTTATTGATCCGTTCTTCGACCCCATCCACGACCTTCGCCTGCAATAAGTAGAGCGGCAGGTCCTCATCGCCTCGTAGGCAGTCACATTCCGCTCGAATGTTGATCCAGTAGGACTTCCGATTATCCTGAACTGGAAATTCGAATACGTCACCCGGTGCGTAGATATCTTCTTTAAGTCTTTCGTTCCGAAGAAATCTCTCGCCTTCGAGAACTCGGTACATCGATTCTTGATATGCGGCCTGTTCCTTTTTCCGCTGTTCCTCGACGGTCTCGACGAATGGTGTAAGGTCGAGATTCAGAAGGTCCATTCGAGATTCAACAAGCCGATTGATCAACTTGTTCATCTCGACTTCGGGGGGCACCTCATCTGCTCCAAAGGTCTGCCAAAGAAGTACCGGCCAGAACGGCGTGCGGTTATGAAGATCGATGAACAGTTCGTTAGCCGCGCGTAGGAAGCCTCTTTCCCACGTTTTAAGTGTCAATACGGATGGGGTGCGGTTGGCCCATTCCTCGAGTACGTCGTACAGCTTATCGGTTACCTCGACTTTGCGCATTACGAGGATATGAGACTCTTCGACGCTCCTGTGGAGATCAGGATCAGCAGAAAGCTCGTCCATGACGCGCCCTGGATCTTCGTTTGTGAAGATAAAAACGGGAGCGTGTCTGCTCTGGCTCAAACGTTTGAGAAAGGCGATATTTTCGGCGATCATCTCCCTGTCAAGGCCTTCCGGAAGTCTCACACCCGCCTCGAGTGGAATGCCTTCGGTGCTGTTGCTGAGATTCCAATCC
This sequence comes from Rhizobium leguminosarum, assembly GCF_019798305.1. GTDB lineage: Bacteria > Pseudomonadota > Alphaproteobacteria > Rhizobiales > Rhizobiaceae > Rhizobium > Rhizobium leguminosarum_U. The sequence continues at coordinate 163,982 of NZ_JAAXDD010000014.1, read as the reverse complement.
ATTATGAAAAATGACACCCTGGAAAAGTGTTCTAGATCATAGTCAGCCTTGGGAAGAGATAACAGCTCGATTGCATGGCCGCCGACGGCGCGGATATTGGCGAGGATCTTGCCGATCGCCTCTTCCGTGCCAATACCGTTATCGATAACTACGGCGATACCTTTGAAGAGGTTGGGAACACTGGCGTTCATCCCTGCTCCTTCACGAAAGAAACCACTAAGTTTGCCCCCTTAAGAATACGTTGGTCTTTGGTCGCGATATCAATCGTATACTCGTGGCGCTCAAGCAGCTGCCGAGCGATATACAGTCCCAAGCCTCTACCGTCCTCGCCCTTTCCAGAGAAAAACGGCTCGAACAGATAAGGTATGTCTTCCTCACGGAACCCTGGTCCACTGTCGGCGAATGTCATGGTGCCAGCATTGCCATCGAGCAATATCTCGATCTCTCGAGGCTGCGGAGCGCCCTGAAGCCAATACGCAGAATTGTCAAAAAGGTTGAGGAGCAGTTGGAGCAGCACGGCATCGGTCGTCTTGGCAACGAGAGGGGAGCCGATAGTTTCGACCCTGACTTCGATCGCGTTGCGCTCCATCAAACTCTTGAAGATCTTGGCGACCTTCTCGACAAGATCGACGACGCGTATATCCTTCCGACGTTGCTTGGTCGATCGGAATAGGAGCTGCATGTCCGTCATTTGCGACTGCACGAAGCTGAGCAGGCCACGCATCGCAAGAAGTTCTGCCCTCAGCGCCTCCTTGTCGATCTTGGCATCGCTTTCGCTATGGGCGATCAGCTTATCTATGGCAGCCATGACGCGCTGCATTGCTAGCATCAGATCATGAGACGCCGCCTCGACCGAAAGGCCAACGCCCGCCAGATGCTCGGTGTTTTCAGCGCGTTGCACGAGATAGCGGCGCTCTGCTTTGTACTGTTGGTTCGCCTCGGAGATTTTCTCCCGTACCGACAACGGGACGTTAGCCGCCGCCGCGGCAGCTACCGCCTCCTCCATCAGGGACGGCACCTTGCCCGTTCGGAAGACGTCAACATCCTGAGATTGTTTCGTGCGTTGCTTGTAGAGGCTGTAGGGACTTTTGCGCACCCACGCCAAAAATGTCTGCAGCAAGGCCCTGAAGTCGTCGACGGCTTGCCCAGTGTCAACCAGACCTTCTCTGCTAGTCTTATCACGCAGGTTGTGGTTTTCGGATTGAGAGATGTTAACGAAGCCGACAACCTGATCGTTGCTGAGGAACTCGCTCGCACGGACGGTACCTCGACGAACGTCGATGAGCAGCCAGTCGTCGTCCGGGTCGCCATATGGATAGACCCTGATTCCATCTCGATAGAGATAGATCCGATGGCCCTTTATTAGATCTTTGTCGTTCTTGTCCAGCTGCAACTTGCCTTTGGCGTCGTTGCTGAAATCAAATACGTAGAAAGAGAAGCCGAACGATCCACATTCGGTGCGCAAACTCTCCGCTTCGGCAGGCTTTAGCCCTCGCCGACCAAGATACTCGCGAAAGACCGCAAGCTCTGTGAGGTCTGAATCGGCGAGATGCAGCTGCTCCAGCCTGCCGTCGATTTCGAACTCGAACGTCGTTGCCTCTTCGTTGTATCCACCCTGGATCTTGAAGACCGTGTGCTCCTTCAGCAGTACATCTAGGCGGTCACGCAGGTCTGAGCCGAGCGGTTCGTAAGTCTCCCCGCGATATATGAAGACCGAAAAGTCCTTATCGATGGGAACGCTTCCGCCAGTCCTTTCGGCATCATCCCCGTTACCTGGGCCCGCGAAAGATGACTGGAGTCTGCTTAGGTCCTCGTACACCTTTTCGACCTTGAAGCGCGTCCACATTCCGACGGGAGGTGAGACCTCGATGCGGGTGCCTTGAGCGCGGCGAATTTTCTTGCGACCACCGAGGTCAATCTCCTCCTCTCGAATGGTTGTGGCTGGTGAGACGACGTCGAATTGAAGTTCAAGTTCATCCAGGAACATCGCCTGATTGCCTTGGATGAAGTCCTCATCAAAACCCGCCAGCTTGAGCTCGAGAACATTCTCAGATGACGAACGCGCAGGGCGTGTAATCATCCGGATATCTCGCCCAAGCTTTAACAGCGCGAAGCGGCCGATGCCCTTTTCACCTTGGATGATGCGCCCGCTTTCGGTCTTTCGCTTCTCGCCTTTCTTGCCCATGAGCTTCATGGGGGTGGCCGGATTGACCCAATGGTTTTCGATAACATCGGACGACATTCCGTGACCGTCGTCCTCTACGATGATCGTGGCGTTTGGTCCTGCACGGAAATTCTCGTCGAAATCCTCAAAGGTGACCTTCACCCAAGTCGCATCGGCGTCGTACGAATTCTTGATCAATTCGGAGAGCGCGACCTGCTCGTTACGGATCAACTGGTCGCCAAGCATCGTCAGAAGCCGAGCGTAAGGTTTGAATTTCAACGATTTGGCGGTCATCTGCGCTTCGCCATCACAATGTATTCCTCTGCATAAATTTCCATAGTCGTTCTGGATGACGAGAGCCGGCCATTCGGTAGTCTGTAAGGCGTATTCGGCTTATTCGATAGGTGTCTTTTGACGACACGCACGTCTATAAAACCTGCCTCGAGTAAACTCTCCACCAAATGATTCGCATTATCGATGCGAACACCATTAAGTTGAGTATTTCCGATCACGAAAACAGAAATACCGCCCGAGCGCAAGAAGTCATGGCAACGCTTGGCCACCTTCTGCATATCGAGAAAATATCTAGCTACTGCCTCGGCCAGTCCTCGGTCTTTGTCGAATAGGCTGAACACTATCTGCAACCCGACAGAATTGAGATCCCGGATAGCTGTTGCGAGGTTCGCACGCCTGCTGCTTGTCCCGATCACGCCCGGGCGAAGATCTCGGTGATCGTCAACGAAACCCAGCCACAGCGCCGAGAGCTGGTGCAGGTCCGCGTACTCATAGGACGTAGCGTATGGGGGGCTAGTGACGATGAGATCGATCGCCGAGCTGGGCCGCTCCACCTCGATCACATTGCCACAGACGATCTTGGATTCAGGGCGGGGAATATGCGCGATCTCTGACCAAGCCGTTGCCATCAACCGGCACTGCCGGCGGAAGGCCTCAAGCACGGGTAAGGGGCGCTTGCTGTGATCTTTGGACGGCTTGATCGACCGCAGTCGCCATTGGGAAGCCGGTTTGAGTATAGCCGAAAAGGCGCACTGAAAAGCCATGGCCTCTTCGCTTTCGCCACCTATTTCGGAAAGGATAGCGTTGCTGAGCCTGGCGAGATCATCGAATTGACTCGGTTCGTACCATGGCACCAGTTTTTGAATCGCTCCTACCGAAAGTGCCGGCAACCTAGAGGCGACCTCGAATTGCTTAACAATCCTGTACGCGCTTTCTTCGAACCCAGAAGGCTCGAATCTACTGCCTTTGACGCGAGCAATCAGCGTGGCGACGGGATTTATATCGCAGCCCCAGAACTCGATACTCCGTGCCGCCGCCTCGTAAGCGACGGTACCGCTGCCACAGAAGACATCGGCTACTCTTTTGACCTCGACGCCCTGTTGTTCGGCGTAGTTGAAAGCGTTGTTCACAAGAAATGCAGGAAACCTTGCGGGATAAGCGTGAATACGATGTATCTTGGATTCGGGCATCGCCGATTCGGTCCAGCCGGGCGAAAATGGTGCGGGAGCCAGCCGGTTGTATTTCCAGCGCGGGAGCTCGCTAAACGCTTGGTCGTTGATTAGAAGCATGGGCCACGGAGAGTCGGAGAAAGTTATTGAAGCCCAAAGATAGATTGTTAATAGTTATCGGTCAGTTACGACCTACGGTCGCAAGTGCCTATCAAGCGAACTTGAGAACCGAAATCGGCGAAGAAATTTCACTTCGCGATGACCAGCCCTGCCGGAGCCGCGCATGAAAGTGCGCTCAATCCATCCGTTCCCCGCTCGTATGGCCCCCGATTTGGCGCTGACTTCACTTGAGCACCTGCCTGCGGGCAGCATTGTCCTTGATCCAATGGTCGGCTCTGGCACGGCCGTACGACAGGCGCTGGAGCTCGGACACGATGCCATTGGCTACGACCTTGATCCCCTCGCCGTCCTAATGAGCAGGGCCTGGACCACGGAAGTGGCTGACGAAGACATCGGGAGTGAGCTCGATGCTGTGCTCGCGGTGGTGGCGAACACAGGCAACGATATTCCCCAGCTGGAATGGCAACAGGACGCCGAGACTGCCCAATTCGTGGATTATTGGTTCCATGAGACCCAGCGTGCCGACCTAGCCAGGATTGCCGCCGCTTTGAACGAACGCGAACGGGACGAACTGACATGCGGTCGCCGTGCGGCACTCAACGTCCTGCGCGTCGCCTTCAGCCGCATCATCATCACTAAGGAGCAGGGTGCCTCACTGGCCAGAGATACGTCCCATAGCCGGCCCCATCGCGTGGCGACAGCCTCCGATTACAGCGTCATGCCCAATTTTGAGCGTTCCGTTTCACAGCTGCGCAAGCGTCTACTCGAACACCCGCCGAAAGGTCGAGCGCGGATTGGTCAGGGCGATGCTCGGGCACTCTCGCTGGATGACGCCAGCGTTGACGCCGTGATCACATCGCCACCGTATCTGAACGCCATCGACTATATGCGAGGTCATCGTATGTCCTTGGTTTGGTTGGGGCACTCAATTCCAAACCTCAGAAATGTGCGGTCCAGCTCGATCGGCGCAGAGCGTTCTGCTGATGCGCATGATCGTCATGCTGAAGTCGAGCACATCGCACGCGCTATGCGAGGCGAGGAGCCAATGGTCAAAAGGCTGGAGGGCATCATCGGGCGCTACGCTCTTGACCTGATTGTAATGACCTCCGAGGTCGCCAGGGTACTGAGGCCCGGCGGCAGGGCTACTTTTGTGGTGGGCAACAGTTGCATTAAGGGTAAGTTCATCGACAACGCCAACGGGGTCGCGACCGCCGCGGAACGCGCTGGGGTGATTGTGGTGGAGAGTAGGGAAAGAGATTTACCGGCGGCGAACCGCTATCTGCCTGTATCTGGTGACAGCCTGTCGAAGCGTATGCGCACGGAAACTGTTCTTGTTTGCCAAAAGCCGAAGTGAGCGACATTCGGGTTTTCTCAGACATTTACCGATATTCGCACCCGCCTCTTGAATCTCGCCACCTGTTTCTCGTGATCTCGCGGGCAAGGGCGTTTTAGAACTGAGAATTGGCGGAGCTCTTGGCGTGGTGATAGAAGCGTGGGATCCCAAAAGTAGGCGCTGGGTTCTCTACCAAAGCGAAGCCGAGCATAGCGCCGATTGTCAATCTCACCCCTACGAGATGATCCCCAAGCGGGTGTTTCTGGACACCAATGTTGTCAACCTTCTTGTGACGAGCGCGGAACAAGTCTTCGAGCAGGCTCATATTTCGGAGGAAGTAGACAATACTCGTGCCGAGGACATTGAGGCGCTTATGCACGTTTTCCACGTTGGAGCCCGGGCTCAGTGGGACCTCGTCGCCAGCCAAAAGACTATCGACGAGATTGTCCTTACGCCGAACGTCTCCGACCGCCAGGACCTCCTTGACTATGCGCTCGATCTGCTTCAGCCACGCGACGACGATTGTGGTTTCGCGGAGGACTTTGGCCGCCGGCTTATGGGCACTCGTTTTGTCTCAGCATTACCGGACCTCGCTGATCAGATGTTGATCGGCAATGCGGTGGGGTACGGATGCGATGCGTTCTGCACACGAGACCGCAGAACGATCGTCAAGTACCGCGACAAACTTCCGGACCTCCCTCTCCGAATTTTGACACCTTTAGAATGGTGGCAGTGTGTCCGGCCGTGGGCCGGCCTGTTCGTCTAAACTTACTGCTGCTTGACGATCCCGCCAGCTAGCTCCGGTGCATCGCCGATGCGCGGCTTGGCGACGAATAGACAGTCGTTGCTATGCGCCGACGGAAACCGTTGACCTAGTCAGCGCACTTGTCGAACAAAAGAAGGCGGACGAACTTCAGCCCCGCGTCCTGGTACCGACGTACCTTGATGAGGCCTCTCGCGGATACAAGTGAACTCTCTTGTGCGCAACCGGGATCAAAAGGTCCCAGATTGCGCGGTTTTGCAGGTCTCCATTGACGAAGAGTGACAATACACCTCAGAATTGATTATCTGAGTCGGAGCATTGACGCCAACGTGCAAGAATTTAACATAAGTAACTTCATCGATACGACGCCTTCTTCAAATCAATACGAGGCCCAACTCGAGCGACTTAAGGCTGCTGGAAAGAGCGTCGAATGCATTGAGATTGCTGTTCGCGGCGCCCTTGACAACTTGATTGCAAATTCCTCGAGATCGTTTGTGATCTACGGCGAACCGCAGAGCGGAAAGACAGAAATGATGATCTGTCTAACGGCGAAGCTGCTTGATGAGGGACATCGTTTTATTATCCATCTTCTAAATGACAGCGTTGACCTTCTCGGACAAAACCTGGGTCGTTTCAAAACATCTGGCCTGGCGCCGGCAGCTAGAAATTTCTCCGAAATTCTGGACCCGAGCGTGCCCGTAAAATCTGGGAAGCACGTCATCTTCTGCAAGAAGAACGGCAGTGATCTGCGCAAGCTGATCGACAAGATTGGGAAAGTCGACGATATAGTCATTATAGACGATGAGGCTGACTATGCATCCCCAAACGCGAAAATAAACTCGGGGCTAAAAACGGTTATAAATGACCTCATTGGACAGCTTCTTGGAAAGACGGGTATTTATGTGGGCGTGACAGCGACCCCCGCGAGATTGGACCTAAACAACACCTTTCAGAATGACAGTCATCTCTGGGTCGATTTTCCCGCACACACTGCTTACACGGGCCAGGACGTATTTTTCCCCCTCGAGGGAAACCCATCATACTCCCTCAAGCTACTTCCAAACACCGGTGACGAGCCGCGATTCGCCCGAAGTGCACTATTCCGCTTCCTAGCGAATGTCGCGTATCTAAACAAATACGTAAACGCCGTGGAAGAGAATTACTCTATCCTCGTCCATACGAGTGGTAACAAGGTAGATCACAAGTCCGACTGGTCTGTCATGAACGCAGCGTTAAACGATCTGCAGGACCCAGCTTCGGCAAGATACTCAAAATACGTTCAGGAAATTTGGGATACGATCTCGGAAAAATATCAGGATGCAGATGCTGACGAGCTAACGAAATACATCCTCCGAAACATCAGCCGAAATTCAATTCTAGTGATCAATAGCGAGCGTGACTTCAACCTTCGAGGAGCGTCAGCAACGAACCCCGCGAGCCTCTTTACCATAATAATCGGCGGAAATATCGTTTCCAGAGGTGTGACGCTCGAGAACCTGCTTTCCATGTTCTTTACGAGAGACGTAAAACACAAGATCCAGCAGGATACGTATATTCAGCGCGCGCGCATGTTTGGCAGCAGAGGAAAATATCTACGGTTCTTCGAGTTGACGATCCCAAGCGCTCTCTACGGTGATTGGCATCGTTGCTTCGTCTTCCACCGACTGGCGCTAGACGCGATCCGCCAGAAAATGGGATCTCTCGTTTGGCTAAGTGACTCCAGAATCGCTGCGGTGGCCGTATCCAGCATTGACAAGTCGACTGTTGATCTCAACCGCGGGGAAATGGCGTTTCAACTTTTTGACTATACGGACGACATTGATCAACTCGTAAACTCCGACTTGTCCTCTATTGAGGTTATGGAGAAGCTCGCGGCGCAAATTGGTGAGAGCGCGTTTCCCATCTACCTGCGGAAATATATCATGCGGATGCTACCAAAGGGGTTGGCTTCCGTAGCGTTCCATCCCACGAAATCAATTTCTGGCTATGGTGACGCGGATCAAGAGCTAATTGAACGAAAGCGCGGTTTTATTGGTCTCTCAGACCTCCAGAAGGGCAAATACCCACATGCCCTGCATCACTTCAAAATTTTCATAAATGACAAGAATAAGGCAAGGTTATTTTATAAATTGGAAGGTTCAATTCAGTTCATTAAGAACGTCCGAAATGATTCCTGAATATCGGTTTTACCAAGGTGCCGTCCTTTGCGAATTGGTAGACGCGGCGACGATGCCCTTGAGTATTCGCGAAGTGACAGAGGGTGGCCGGCTCGGGTATTACACTGTCAATGACGAGATTGGGTTACAAGTAAAGCATTCCGCAGCCCGGCTGCCTCCTTGGTCATTTACCCTTAAAGATAGTCACTTTTCTCAGCTTTTAGGAATGAGCGCGGACCTCAGACACGTTTTTCTCGTCCTTGTCTGCGGAGAGACTGGTATGCTCTCGCTCACGGTCAACGAAGTTCTAGAAATATGTGAAGCAACGAACGACGACCAGTACTGGCTCCGGGTAACGAGGCGGCCCGGCGGCATGTTCAGCGTGAGCGGCAGTAAGGGCTCACTCCGCCAAAAGAAACGCGCCGGCTTACTAGCCGTTGTTGCTGCTATTGAACGGCAATCCGCTACATAACTGAAAATCAAGTGAGTATGCCTCGGGACCCAAGGAAATGAGGGTGTCATCGGTTCGAATCCGTTCAAGGCGATGAAGTCGGTTGGCACCGTGCTGGATGCTCACTGCGGCCCACGCTCGACGACGGCTTTGCGCGCCCCCATGTTGGACGTTTCGCCAACTCCAGCGGCGCTATCAACGTTGGTAGTTTGCAGGAGAGTGGAAGGTTTTACACTTGATTTGATCCAAGACGGGGGGTTGCAGCCTCTGTGAGGACCGGTAGACCATCGCCGCGGAACACGATCTTTGCGCCGATACGGGCGAGGAGTAGCGTCTTCTTCAAGGCAATCTCTTTGTAGAATGCCGCTGTTGACGGTCTGAAATTCCTTGCCATCTGACGCGAAAGCAGAATTGCTTTTGCAATTATAGCTAGTAGACTCGCGTCTGGCATTGACGAAGTTATGCAGGCGAGCGCTTGTTAAAGGGAGGGGAGACATGCGCAATAGCGAGCCGACAGAGCAGGCCGGCAGGGACGAGATCGACTGTTCGAAGGATCCTATTGGCTCATTGATCAAGATGTTCGTGGAGTTGACCCAAGGGGACCGGATCAAACGCGGTCAGTCTCCGGCGCTCAGGCCGGTTTTTCTCAAACCCCATGGCGTTGCAGCAGGCGAGTTTATCGTTCTCGAGCACGTGCCGGAAGCGCTCCGGATAGGCCTGTTCGAAAAGCCGGGAACCCGGTTTCCAGCCTGGGTGCGGTTTTCCTCCGATACGGTGCCGACCGTCGGTGATTTTCAGACAACTCTCGGCATCGCTATCAAGCTCTTCGGTGTCGAGGGTGCGAAACTGTTCGACGATCCCGACGACACGACCTTCGATCTCATTCTTCAGAATTTCGGGGTGTTTTTCCTCGATACCGCCGCCGACATGTGTGCCTTCACGAAGGCAGGCATCATCGACAGAAACTATGACAAGTATCTCGACGCCCATCCTGCAACGAGAGCTCTGCTCGATGCCATGGCCAAGCCTGTCGCAAGTGTCCTGGCGACACCCTACTGGAGCGGCCTGCCGTTTCGGCTTGGATCCGACACTTATGTCAAATATAAGCTGGAACCCGTTCTTTCCGTCGCCCCGCTGAAAGAGCGGCCTGATGACCCGACCTACCTTGCTGCCGACTTGCGCAGCCGCCTCAGCCAAGCTGCCGCCGGCTTCCGCTTCATGGTTCAGTTGCGAAGCCATCCCGATGAGATGCCGATAGACCAGGCAACCGTCGCCTGGTCGGAAGAATTGAGCCCTCCGATCCACGTCGCCAATCTCGCCCTCGTCGAGCAGGATATAAGCGCGCGCGGCCAGGCCGAATATGGCGAAAATCTCGCCATGAACATTTGGCGCGTCACCAAGGATCATGAGCCGGTCGGATCACTTGCCGAAGCCCGTCGCGCCGTCTACGCCGCCTCCGCCAAACAGCGCCGGAACGTCAACGGGATACCGATTGGAGAACCTGACGAGCCTCGGCCGGTGATGACGCCGTCGCCTGCCGTCGACAGCGTGATCGTTCGGGCGGCCATCCACCCTGCAATCGGCATTGCCCGCATCGGCGACAGCAAAACCGAGTATTTCATCGGGCCCGAACTGGTCGACGCGCCGATCGATCCGGCATCCGCCGAGAGCCATCGGGACGATACCGGCGCCATCAAGCGGCAGGCTGCCCGTTTCAGGATCTACGGCTACAACGCGGCCGGCAAGATTGTGCGCGAGCTGACCGCGGAGAACGCCGACATCACTTGGACGGTGCATGTCGCCAATCGGAAAGCTCAGTGGTACCAATTTCAGTATGCGCTCGATATCCCGGAAGCTGTAAACGCCGCCGACAACAAGTTCCCGCTTCGCAATGCAGAGATCACCGACCGCAAGACGCTTGCGATCGATCCCGGCCCGAGAAGCATCGCAGGTGCCAACCGTTCGGGTGGTAAGGAATATGCCTTCGATACCGGCACCTTCCAAGCACGGCTGAACAGTCCAGTGACAGTTCCGCTCGGTGAAATTCGCACTGACGACATCGGCCGGCTGATCTTCCTCGGCGGCTGGGGCAAGTCGGAATCGCCGACGAATGCACCGGTTTTCGACGACAAGAATATCGGCAGCTTCAACAATGCCAACGACTGGTACGACGACACTTCGGACGGTCCGGTTACCGCCGATGTCTCGATCAACGGGCGGCCGGTGCCGGTCACCGGCGCCTGGGTCGTGACGGCGCCTCCGAACTACGCTCCCGGCATTGTCAGCTGGCGGACGATGTATGATGAAATGTGCGATGTCTACGTCCGGAGCGGCTGGCTGAAGGCCCCTGAAACCCCTTCGTTTGCCCTTGACATCCTGCCGATCCTGTCGAGGTTTTCCGGCCTTCAGTGGGTCAACGCAGGGTTCGCGGCCTACTTCGGCAAGGGCGGTGCGGTCGATTTCACTAGTCCAGACCTTTTGTCGAGACTTGTTCATAAGCCGGATACGGCCAAGTCGCCGGATCCATATGGCAGCCTGAGGCGGGCGATCTACCATAGTTTCCGTCCCGCCAAACCGCGGGTCGCCGAGCCGGTTTCGGGGCCTCATGTTTGGCCCTGGATCTATGGGGATGCCTTTGGCAGCTTTCCTGCCAATGGTTCTGGAAACCTGTTGGCGATGACCGGCCTGCAGGACGCGATCCTGAGGCAATGGGTCGAAGGGAATTTTCATTGCGATTGGCCTCCTGCCAAGCCGGAGCCTGCAAAATTCGAAGAAGTGCCTTTGGCCGACCAGCCGGCAATGCTGGACAAGGCCGCACTGCACTACTGCCTCTCTGACACCTTTCATCCCGGCTGCGAATTGACTTGGCCGATGCGACACGCCAGCCTTTATTCGGCGCCTTTCCGCGTGCGCGCCCGAGCGGCGAGCGAACCGGAGCCCGACTATGGCAGCGAACTGACGCCTGGGTCGGTCGCCGTGGTCGGCGGTCCATTATATTCCCAACCGCCCGGCGGCCTGACCCGGTGGATGGCAATCCCCTGGCAGGGAGATACGGCTTTCTGCCGATCCGGATATGATCCCGAATACGATCCCTACCTGCCGACTTTCTGGGCCGCCCGGGTGCCCAACCAGGTTCTCACCGAAGACGACTACGCCAAGGTGATGGACCTGTCCCTTGCGCGTGAGGAGAGGATCGCGGCGTTCCATCAGCGCCAACACTGGCTGCGCGCGATTATGAAAGGTGGTGTTGCCACCGTCATGATGCGCATGACGGAACTGTTCGGACAACTCGGGATTGTCGAGGTCCGGCCGGGCATCAAGGGCGATCCCGATTTTCCGGAACAGATCTATGTAGAAAGCCTGGCGGCTGGGCAGGTCAAGCTGCTTGCGGCCGAGGCAGCAAAGGTGCTTGCGCGAACGCCCCGGCCTCTGACCCATCTCGAAAAAGCCGGCTGGGAGAGCCAGGAACAACTCGACGCATTCAGGGCGGTCCGTGTCCGAAACCGGTGACGTCCTCATTGCCGGCGCCGGGCCGGCGGGATCGGTCGCAGCATACCGGCTGGCAAGCGTCGGCGCTCGGGTGGCAATGCTCGATGGGTTGCAAGCCGGTCCTGCGCGCATAGGCGAGATTCTCCCGGGTGCAGCATGCCGCCTTCTTGCCGTGCTCGGTTTGGAGAACGTGCTTCAGCCAGAGGCAAATTCCGTTCTCGGTCGCGCCGGGGGGCGGATTTTTGCATGGGGTTCGGAAGTTCCGATCCGCGAGGACGCCATCAACGACCCTTTTGGGCCTGGAGTGAGGCTTGACCGCTTGCGCTTCGATCAGGCCTTGCGACGAAAAGCGATCGAAGCCGGAGCAGGATTTTGTCGCGCGAATGTCGTTTCGATCGAACGCGCCGACGCGGGCTGGCGCTGCACTCTCACCGACGGCGCGCGGGTCGCAGCACGCTGGCTGATCGACGCAACCGGACGCAGTGCCCGTATCGGTCGGTTGCTCGGAGCCAGGCGCCACCGAGGCTCGGCCCTAGTTGGGCTTTATGCCACCGCCGTCCCTTCATCGAATGCGGATGTTGATCGCACAGTCATTGAGGCACTCCCGAGCGGCTGGATCTATGCCGGCAGGCTGGGCGGCCGCCACTTTGCCGTCGGGTTCCACACGTCGCCACGGGAGGCAGCGGTGATCCGCAGAATGCCTCAGCGCTTCGACGATATCATCCGCGCGGCTCCGATGCTTGCAGTCATGTTCCGTTCCTTTGAATTTGACGGCAAGCTTATCGCGCGCGACGCCCGCAGCGCCTGGATCGAGCCCCTCAGGGGAGCCAAGTGGATTTCTTGCGGTGACGCCGCGCTGTCGTTCGACCCTCTTGCCGGACAGGGTCTCTTTAACGCCATTCGAACCGGCATGGCGGCTGCCGATGAGATTTCAACGAATACAGGCGAGGCGACAAGCTACGAGGATGAACTGGAAAGGGTTTCGATGAACTATCGGGAACGGCGCCATGCACTCTACTGCGCTGAGATGCGATGGAAGGACCACCCATTCTGGCGCGCGCACCAATCCTGATACTGCGGGGGCGCATCCTTTCGATTGGCATCGCCGACTTTTCCTGTCGGACGCGAACCACGCCCAAGCCGGTATACGTTGGCAACGTCTTGAGATGTTTGCCGAGCAGGCTGCCGTCAGGCTCAGGAACAGAGCCATACAGTAGAGCGTGCCGTCAAACACCCGTTGACTCCTCGGAACGACAGTCGAACGAGACACGATATCGGTCCATTAAAATTCCCCCATGGCCTCATTCGGCTACCAGCAGTTCCCGGATATTGATCGTCGGTGAGCCGACATCGGTTAGGGCGATCCACCTGTCTTTGGCCCTAGTGAGCACTTCTATGCCCACCGACAGCGTCTTGCCGGCGATGGCAGACCGATCAACCCGAATATCGACGCTGACCGTTTCGCGCCGAACGCAGCTTGGGCACCGGCCAGGCTCCGTACCCTGGAAAAACGCCTGTCGCGCTACTGACTTCCCATCCGCCATGAGATGGACATTGAAGGTCCCGGGTATGGCCAGACGCTGGATGTCCTTTACCCGAACGGACAGCCGCGATCGCCTGGGCAAGCGGAACGCCTGATCCGCGGAGATGTTGCCGGACGCAACCCGCGCCCTACCCGAAAAAAGCTTCAGAGGAGGCTCCTCATAGGTATATTTCGTGGCGTCGATCGCACCGTGCGCGACTTCGGCGAAAGGAAGCAATTCGTTAAATGGCGCCGTGTCGAGCCAATCTAGATCGCTGCCTTCGAGTGTCTGGCGAAAAGCCTCCAGCGTCACGGCATTGTGGCGATGCTGCCATGACCACCACATTCGCTCCCAATTGCAATGGAAGAACCAGAAGATCGGATCGAAGGCGGCAATATCGGGCGTACTCATCGCCGGGCCGCAGGAGGGGTGCCCGTCGTCATGCGCCCTTTCGATTAAAGCCGTGAAATTCGCAAACTTCGGTGCATCGAGGGCATCCTTGATGATGCTGGCAACATCGTAGGACGTCACGTTGTCATGAATATCTTGGGCTGAGAAGCGCTCGGTCTTCGTGCCGGCGGGATACTGGCTGGCAGCGTCGCGTTGGAGCGTATAGCTGTCGAAAGGCGGCTGAAACAGCCAGGCAGGAGCCGCCTTGACGACGTCCCAGTAAGGCAGCTTGATGTTCTCGCATCCAGGGACGGACTGGAGAGCCTCTTCGAAACGATCAATGAAGACGCGGTGCCAGGGATTGTATCGCTCCTCGTGATGGAGGCAGTTCACCGGTGCGGGAAACCAGTGGATGTCGGCCAGGGCAAAGTAGCTTTGAGGGTGAGCCGGGTCACGCTCCATGATCGTCCTGAAGACGAGCGCCAGCCGCTCGATTTCGGCGGACGACAGGCTGTCGACGTTGCGCCTGGCGGCCGGATCGTTGGTCGCCAGGCCCGCCAGTGCCTTCAATGCCTTGGGGGACGCTACCCCCATCGGGTACTGGTCAACGATCCAGTTCTTGAACGTCTTCACCCGATTGGTCGACCAGCGACTCTCCTTCTCAGGTGGCATCGAACCGGATTTCGTCTGCGAATATATTGAGGTCGCGTTCTTCTTGACGCCCTCGTATGTGGCAAGATCGATGCCCCGAGCTCTCATATGTTCGATATCGACCGGCTCGAAGAAGAACCGAATATGTTCCAAGAATGTCGGATGCTCGATCAGTTCGTTAGTATCCGCCAAGATCCCTCCTCGCCGTCTGGACGGCGCCGCCGCTACCCGACCGTTGCCGAGAATTGAATTTATCATGCACCAGCAGCAGGGTCGCCGTTCGGACAGAAGGCGTCGATCCATGCGGCAATCTCTGCGATTTGTTCGTCGCTGAAGAAGGGACCCCCCGCTGGCATTCGGCGGAAGTCTGAGCCTGTAAACATGCCTTCGCCCTTCAATGCCTGAATGAAGGCTGAGCGAGCCGCATCGCCCGGGGTCACGATCCGTACAGTCTCGCTGATGCCAGGAACGGTGCCTTGCGTGAATGCGTCGTAGCTCAGCGTCGACCAGAACCGCTCGTGCGGCGCGAATTCCGCATCGGCGCCGAGCTTTGCCATGGTGTCAGACACGAACGCCTGGAAATCTGCATAGTTTGAAATCGCCATGGCACTCTCACTTTTCTGGTTGGGTAGATTCCATAAGTTCCTTGAGGGCTTCAAACTCCGAAAGCTGCTTTTCCGGCAGCTGAAATGCTTCACTTGCCGGCTGAACCTGTGCCCAATTTTTCCTGCGGACATTCGGCAGAGAAAGCTTTGTCACGGACTTGTCCGACATGGCTGCCCGAGCGGTGATCGCCTGGAGAGACGGGAATGCGCGGGTATTCAGAGACCACAGGAAATCCGTCGTCTCGCGGGTGACATTGTGACAGTTCATGCACCCCTTAATGATCGTCTTCTGGTCGAAGGTCTCCATGGTCAGATTGGCGAAGGCGGTCTGGGCGGAGGTGCTTCCCGGAAAAGTCTTGTTGGGCTTGCCGTCAGCGGCAGGATCGCCGACGGGGGTCGGCCATTGGGTGACGACCAGCTTGTAGAACTGCCAGGGGACGCCGGCGTCGGCCAGCATCTTCCGATAGATTTCGTTGGTCTTGGCGGTACTTGCATGGACCGGTTTCAGCCGATCGACGTTGAACGCTGCTGGAACCTGAACCGGAGGAGGGAATGAATAGGGGTTTTCGTCCGGCATCGGCGTGGCATCGCCGGCATGAAACGTGGCGGGCGCCAGGCTCCCATCTTCCAGGATGTTGTCGACCTGCTCGAAGGATGACCAGATCCATTGTGGTCGGCTGGGCGTCTTCTGGACGATATGAAGACCGACGAGACCCACCTTGGCCTTCGAGCATGTCTCCGTTTCAAGATCGAGAAGGTAGGCCTCGCGTGTATAGAAACGCTCGGGATGAGCGATGTCCTTCATGTCAATCCAGGCCGCCTTGATGTCGATCGCGCCTGGCTGGAACGTCATCGTGCCTTTGAGGTTGTCGCGCAGATAGAGCTTGCCTTGGTCGATCTGCTCGAACTCGATCTTGTTGAAGGCGGTCTGGAACCGCACATAGGTGCGGTTTTGGGCAACGAGCGGCCCGACGAGCCGGGGCCCGAAGCCCGCCTGACCGAGATTGTTGAATTTGGAAAAGGCGGCGAGAACGAGATCGTCGCTTGTCAGATTTGCGACCTTACAAGGGTTCTGCCCTCCGACCGCGTCCCAGGGGCTGGGCGCAGCTCCTTGCGGCTGAAATATCTCCCAGTCCGACTTGAAGGTTTCGAACACCACCGGTCGCCCCTTTTCGGAGAGTTCCGCCGACGCGTCCGGCACACCGCGTTCACCGGCTTTCGCCGGCCAGACGAGCCCAATGAAGGCGCGCCAGGAATAGTCGTCGAAGAACTCGATCGGCAGGCCTGCGAACCCGTCGGGAATGCAGACGTCATCCAGCACCTTTTCACTCAGCACTGCTGCCGGCAGCATTGGCACGGTGGCGGGACAGTGCTCGAAGGTCTGGGCTCGCGCTTGAGGGGCGCTCAACGCCATCACAAGCGTAAACAAGGCGGACATAAATAACAGGCATGACATCGTCCGGGCAATACTTATCGTCATGACAAACCCCTCGGGAATCTCATTAGTTCAATGGTATAGATGGCTCAATGTCGTGCCGCCCTCGGGGGCTTATAGAAGATGCAGCCCTTTGTGGCACGACATATATATTGACACTTCTAAGGAGAGTTGTGAATAGTCTCACCGCACAATCGGAAACTATTCTGATGCTGCGAGTGATACCAGAATCCTGCTGTGGCTGGGACCCCGATGGGATCGAATGGCGCCGAGTCGATTGGTCATACCGTCACAATGAGAAATCAACTTGACGGTTTATATAACTACTTGACACTCGGGTAAGAGGAGGGCCGATCATGATCTACGCAAGCCGTAATTGGAAAGCGACCGAGACGAGTGACTTCGCGGGTTCCAAGTATAATCTGACCGTCAGCGGCGACGTCGAAGTTCGCCGTTCAAACCAAACAACCAGGCAATCCGAGGCCACGCCGCAGGGCATCAATCCGAAGACGCTCATTCTCAACCTGAATGTCGAGGGGAAGGGTGACGTTGGTGGAGACGTGGTCGAATGGAGGATGGTCGAGTTCACCAAAGGAATTTCCCCGCGGCAGTATGACCATGTGACGGTCACAGGGGAAACGGACGAACAGACCATCGAAGTCGAGGTAATCCTGTCCTGATCTGAACAGCGTGAGGGGCTGCCACGTGGCGGAATAACAATGTGCCGCTGATTTTGCCAATACACCAATGGATGTTCGTCGACCTGCGGCAACCCGGCGACCATTGCGTCGCGGTTGCGGCCCGCGCGTCGCGCAGTCGAGGTTCTATCACAGCGAAAAGGCAAGCTGCGGCTCGCCTCCTTCCGCGTCGACATCCGTGTTGATTGCCAACAGCACCTCGGTGCCAACGATGATGCGCGACTAGAGAACGACGGAGCGCATCTCGCCGCCCCCCTTGAACGGCAGGCCATAGTCGACGCCGTTAAATTTCGGGCAGGTACTGCCGACCGCGGATGCGAGCCGTTCTTGCCCGCATCGCCGACACGCCGATTATCAGGCTGGAGCAACTGCTTCCTTGGAATTGGACACCGCCGATCATCGACGCTCAAGCGGCCTGACCTGCGGCCCTCACATATGCTTGCCGGAATACCGTCGCCACAGCGATGGCTGCATCGACTAATCCTGAGGGTTTTTCCATCCTGATGGATATCTGCCCTTGTCGGCCGGAAGACCGGAAGTCGCAAGAGACCTTAGTGCGCTATCCGGAGCCGACATGAGGAACGCACAGTCATCTTTGGACATTCTAGATGTCATCTCATTAAGTTTCTTTTCCATTCCGCCGCTCGCCTCTATGTCTTTCTTAATGATCGGCTCGAAACGAGTTCCCTGAACTTCTTCCAGAAGAAGCCCCAGATATTGACGAGTGGCTTGACATTCGGGCGAAACTTCAGAAGCAGTAAGCGTATCTGCTGTAAGAAAGGCCATTAGGCCACCCAAAATGCCCACAGTTCGCACGCCCGCCCCCAATTTGCCCGTTGAAGTGCTTGTCAGATGGCGTGAGAGAACACGAAGATTGCTCAGTGTCCAGAGCGCGTGCGACAAACCACGATGATGGCGGCCCTCACCGTATGCTTACGTTTCAAGACCCCCTCTCCAGGGCACGGAATGTCACTAATATCAAATTGGTTCAATTGGGTAGCAGGTTGGGCGACGCTCTAAGCGACTAACCTTTCGGTCTAAGCGACCCTGTCCAAAATTGGTATCACAGGATCACTTGCATTCTAAGACAAACGAGCTTTAACTCTTGTCTCGGTTGCATACAAATTGCGTCTCCCGTCATCTGGTCGAACGTCCTCCGCAAGCGTTGCTTTTGCGGACCAACACGTCTGCGGCTTCTGACGCGATTTACGAGCAGGTTAAGTATTCTGGGTCAGTTGCGGGGGAGAGGACGCCATGGCGCCCAACGCAAGACGGTACTTGGCATTTCGACTCTTCGGCCGGTTTCAATGGCCGCCGACAAGCGGGAAATATGACTCGACAAATGACGAAGATGAAGATACGGCCCGAGAATTTGGCGTGGTCGATCTTTTCTACGAAGATAGCGACAGGAAAACGATGCCTCTGTCTGCCTATCTGCGCTGGACGCCAAGAAGCGAATTTGACGACAACGTTTCCTGGAAGCCCATCGATGCCGACCTGTCCAAGATCGACCGCATACAAACCCTGACCAAAGAAGTCCTCAAGAAGAGGTTCATCGATCCGAGCAAATCTGTTTTGTTGAGGCTCGACCCGCCACAGCATTCGGACGACTTGACCTGGGGTCGACGGCTTCTTTTCCGTGGCGGCTTGATCTTTGACCAGTTCAGGATCAACAGCAGGAACGACGCCACTGGTGATAAGTTGCCGGCCGTAGACCAGCGCCTCCTTTTGTCGCGCAAGTTCGCTAAAGGTGGCTCTCGTTATTACAGCGAGCTTATTA
The DNA here is from genome assembly GCF_019798305.1 of Rhizobium leguminosarum. Lineage (GTDB taxonomy): Bacteria > Pseudomonadota > Alphaproteobacteria > Rhizobiales > Rhizobiaceae > Rhizobium > Rhizobium leguminosarum_U. The sequence continues at coordinate 144,961 of NZ_JAAXDD010000014.1, read as the reverse complement.
TAGGCCAGCCCGACCCCGACGCAAACACGCATAGTTCGGCTTATCGCTTCAATCTTGCACTTCCGACGATCACGCCTCAATTCGGAACCGCGAACGCGCCTACCGATGCATTCCCGTTCGCGGCGACTTATGCCACCAAAATTGATAGACCCACTGATAGTCCGGTCACGATTGGCACCCTTCTGGTCGGCCGACCATCCACGCCCGTCGGAAGCGGATCATCCCTCGGCAGGTTTGGTTTCTCGAGGGGGCAAAGCAACGGCTGTATCGCTGTCCCCAATTCGCTGTGGCTGCGCGATGCCACGTTGATAGCACAAAGGGTCTTGCGTCCGCTCGGGTTTACGACAACGGGCAGCCTTACGGCGCCGACGACGTCAGGCGCCCACCGTTTCAGCATCCGGTTCGGCAAGAAGGATGCAGACAAAACGAAGATATTCTACCGCCTGAGTGTTGCGGCAAGCGGCAGCGAAAATTGGCAACAGGGCGATGTCGCAAAGATCTCAGGACGGCTCCATCTCGCGGTATCTGCGCTTTTGGACCAATGGCTTGACGTTGGCGATCGAGAGTTTCCGATCGAGATCGAGCACAGCTACTCGATTTCCGACGACGAGATCTGGTCGGTCGTAAAAGGCGGCATGCCCGCCCAACATGTCTTGACAGCACGACTTGGTCTGACGAGCAATTTCGCCTCTCCCTGGCATGAACCAGAACAGACCAGGAGGAGCGTCGCGGATCTCTTGCAGAACGCAATACGCGGCATGCGACTGGCAATTCTTGGCCTGGACAGCAACCAATCGGCTGCGCCCGATTCATCATTAGCCGACATGGACATCAATGCGCCGCAGACGGCAATGTTTTCACTGACGGCCGATTTCAACGTCAAGCGGAGCAAAAACGGGAACCTGGACTTTCTACTGCGGGACCCCGTACTCAAGCCGGCTTACCGGCTCACCATGTGGGACGGTGAACTTCAGGCTGATGGGGATGAACCCTACAAACTTTCCGCGGTCGCCTGGTTGCCGTTGCTTACGGGAAGACGCGGAGGCGTCGATCGGCCGGACCTCTATCTTACGATGTCGGCCGACATCAAGCACAGCGGCGACCGCAAATGCCAAGTACGCCTTCTTCCGCGGGCACCAAGTCCAAGTGAACGGCAACGCTACGGAGACCCGCGGCCGATCAGGGCCATTTTGGCGGGAATGGCCGTGCAGTCTGTCAGTGCAACGGTTTTCAAAGATGAAGAAGCATCCGACGACCAGAGCCATCTATGGTTTTCGGCGAGAACGCCGAGCCAAAGCAAGATCCCCGTCGGCACGAATTTCAACAGCTTTCAACTTCCAGACATGTATCTGCGTCTGCGGCTTCCCCTGTCGCGTGCGACACCGGTGGCCTTGTCAGTTCCTTGGGGTGACCGCACGAACCGGTCTCAACCATTGCTGATCACCTCGCCAAGGGTCGGCGACGATCATAGCCGATTTCTGCTCGATTGCCGGGAGACGATCAGCGACGACGACGACCGTTGGCTGCAGGCAGACCTGATTGATCAAACAGCGAACACAGTTGACGCCGACGAATATGTCGTGTTGTCGCAAGAGCCGTTCGGGCTTGTCAGGTTCCGTTCGCAAGCGCTGGAAGCCCGGGGCTCGCAGGACAACGCGATCGTCGCCTCCTATAACAGCGACACCCGACAATGGCAACTCAAGCGAACAGCGCCCACTTATCATTACGAGTTTCCGCCACAGTCAGCGGGGGAAACCATGGATAAGCCGAGACGCTTGGAGCTCTACGATCTCGACCCGCCAACGAAGGGTACGGAACGTCCTCCCGCCGAATGGCCTGTGGACAATGATCTGGCGGTAAATGACGTCCGTCGCCGGGCGGTCGAATTCCGCCTCACCCCGTCTGCCGAAATTTGGATCAGGCCGAGCGACGTCGAGCGCGGGTATATCCTGCCGGAATGGGAAACCCGGGAGTTATTTCACCAGCGTGGGGAACTCGGCGTCGGCGTTGGCCTGGAGGCGTTGCGCGCCGAATTTCTGTATGGTTTGAGTGTTAGCATCAACCCCGGCGATGAACTGGGACCCTCTCGTCGGGCACGAATCGCCGAAATTGAGGCCTTGGTTGGCCGGCTCCCGGTGCGGGACGCGACCGCACGCCTGGACAACGAGATATCGCAGCGCTGGTCAGCACTGCAACTTGCGCTGTCACGCAGACCGGAGAGGCTCGAAATCTGGTCATCCGATCCAGGTTCTGACGTGGCCTTCGCACCGGCATATTTTCAGAGAGGTGCAAGGTTCGCCCTGCGCTCAACGGCGCTGCATCGACCTCCCATCATTGACGGTGAGGTGACCAATGAGCCGGAGGCTGGCAAGCTTCGATTTGATAACAAGTACGGCTTGAGCGGTGGGGCTCTATGGCCGATCGAAGCCAAGAATTTTTTCAACGCGCTTGTTGCCGATCCGACGTCAACTCGTGGTTCGCTGGAGCGCGTCGCCCTTTCGCCCGTCGGCGGCGATGCCGACCAGAAGGCCGAGTTTCTGAATAATCGGCTGGCGATTATTTCGGAAACGCGAAACGGCTTTGTCCAACGTCACAAGGTCGAGATCATCGGGCGTGTCGCCATATTTTGGCATAGAGCAAAACACGTTGTCGTCTATGAAAGGACCGTCAATCCCACCGCGCAATTCACACCGAAGGGCGGACTTGGGAAGAGGACAAGACGACCCGTACTGCGCAAGGTCAGTGAATATATCGAGTTGCTTGAGCCCGTGCGCAACTATCCGGATTTTTCCGCAGAACTTGAGAGCAGCGGGTTTCTCAGGTCTGTTGGCTTCAACCAGAAAACGATCAATGTCGACAGCGAATGGTCGGAGGACACCGGCGATTTTGGCTGGAAGATCCCCCTCTGGAACAGACACAGCGCGGCCGAACGGCCGCAGGTCTACCCCCGGCCGGATATCGGTTTTGTAACCAATGCGGAAGGAGAAGGGGACGCGCCGACATCGACGCAAGAGTGCCTCGAGCCCGACAATCTCTATTTCTTCGCCGACGCCACACCGCAAGCCGGGGATAATACCGATGAGTGGATCCCAAGGGCCGGGATCGACTATTCAAGATTGCCTGTCCCAACCGACGAGCAGCAGCGGCAGAGCAATATAGAGCCTGAGGACGATGCGCGTGCGCCTAGTGCCCGTCGCATACCGCGCGGCCATCGCCGTTTCACCTGGCGACTTGCACCAGCATCCGCCCGGACGACGGTCAATGCAGGACGCAGCGCAAAGCCGCTCTACGCCGGGCTTCAGTCGATCACGTTTATGCGGCCGCGACCGCCGGAAGACACCAACGCGATTGCAGAGGCGTTGAAGCAGGCCAACCTCCTTCAACCGCCACACCCGTCTGCGCAACTCAAGCATTGGCGCAAAGCCGGCGAAGGGCCGGCGGAACTGAAGGGGTTGGACACGGCGCTTTTCGGCTTTTTGGATGCGGTTGCAAAGGATGGCGACATAAAGGGCTCGGCGCAGCTTCTGTGGCAGGGCCTTACCGATACGAAGCCACTGTTGCAGCAGGACCCAAAACTCAATGCATGTGTCGTTCAGCTGAAATCCTATTGGGATTCAGTCAAGTCACTGCAAGCGAGAGGGCGTAGTCACGTATCCCGCTGCGACAAACTCATTGACGATTTCGTCGGTTCCCTTCGTCGCAAGCAGCTTCTGATACTTGAAGAAATACGATCATGGGAGGCTTACGACGATACCGAGATCGTTGCTATCGGCAGCACAACGACGGTCGACCTGCTCGTCCAGAAGGTCACGACGCTCATTGGTAACGAGCTGAAACCGATCCTGACGGAAACGGTCAAAGACGTAACCAGCGCGGGCAGCAGTGTTGCTGCAGCACGTCAGATCGCCCGTGATCTTGAAAGTGAGATCACCGGCATCTTGCAACGCGCCGCGCGCGAGTTAAACGCGGTGCGCGCAAGCTATGACCAAAGCAAACCGTGGTCTTCTCAGCGGCTGTTGGAATTCCAGCAGAAAATCCGAAACGTCCAGCAAGGCATTGCCGGTGATCTCGAGGCAACTGTATTTGAGATCCAGCATCGACTTGCCGTGGAACTTGATCAAGTCGCCCAGCAGATCGCTTCAGACGCCGCATTCGCAGTCGCCGGAATAACGGAAGGCCAATCCTCGATCACAGCAACGCTGGGAGGCGTCGAGACTGCGGCAAAGGCCTACCTTCAGTCAATTAAGTATCAGATCCAAAAACTGAAAATCCACCAACTGGCTGAACAGGCTCAAGCAAAGCTCGACGATGCCATCGTTCAATTCGGTACCTACAAGGCCCTCTTTGATGGCATAAAAGCGCGCGTGACGCGCTTCAACCAGGCAGTCAGCACAATCGAAAGCCGCTGCGACGCCCTTGGGACGATTTTGGGGCAGGGGAACGCGGCACTGGAACAGGCGTTGAACGAAATTGTTCAACTCGGTACCGCTCTAGTCACGGACGCAGCCGCCGCATTGACCAGTTCCATTCATGAGCTCGATGGCATTGCGGATGCCGATCTGCAGGCTATTTGTCAGGAAATCAAGATCGCTTTGCAGGCGCCGTTCGAATTGCCGTCAAGCGTCGTGTCCTACGCCGAGGACGTTCGCCGCGTCGCGGATGGCTTGGTCGAGGCCACGCTGGCGCGGATGGATAAAGCGCTAAGCGACCTTCAGAACGACGTGAGTGGGATATTCGACGACATTGATCGCGCGGGAGCGTGGGTCGATGAAAAGCTCCAAGGGATCACTGCCGAGATAGGCGCCGACAAGGCCTTCGACCTGATTGTCACAAACATCGTTGAACCGGCGGCGAGATCCGCATTGAGTAACATCACCATACCGGACCCTGTGGATCTGGCATTCCAGACTGAGCTGCGGACGCGGTTAAGAAACCTCAGTGCCCTGATCGAAGATCACTTCAACGGGCTCTCCAACGATGCGATTGGAGGCATTGACGCGATAAAGGCGGCTTGCCGCGCGGTCGGCGGAGCGATCGAGACGGTGGAGCACCTTCTAGAGAATGCGGAAGATGCCGTCAAAAGCCAGATAGACGCACTGATTGGCAAGTTAGGCGTCGATCAGACCATCGACCAACTGAAAGATCTCGCCAGGACGATCGATATCGATGTGCGAAAAATTGGTAACGACCTTGCAGACTCATTGTCCGGCGCCAATGCTTATGTTGACCGGGTCAGTGAGGCAATCGGCGAATTCGACAACGGCGACATGGGGTCTGCGCCTAACAAGATCCTGCGCCTTTACGCGGCGGCAGCGTCGGCGCCTGCCATGCCGAACCTTGATTTCGCACGCGAGCGTCTCGCCTACTATTATAACGATGTCAACAAGATCATTGACACGACCAAGGCGGAAGCCTGGTTCGGCAAGCTTGGAGATGAACTAAAGGCGCTCGGCCTTAGCATACCATTCAAGCAGATAGGCGATGGGCTCGTCCCGTTTGACCTCACGAACTATGACATTGGTCGGATTTTCCGAAATTTCGGCGGCCTCAAGCTGGATATGCTCTTCAAGGGGTACCGCGTGCCCGATGGCGTCAAAGACGCTATCAAGATCACCCACGACTTCGACAAGAAGCTATTTCGCGCGTGGGTTCAGATCGATATCAACGCCCCGATGAAGGGTCGGAAATCGCTTTTCTCGATCGGTCCGTTCCAGCTTGATTTTGTCGATACCGACTTCATTGCCGAGGTAAGGCTTGACGCTTCCAAAGACACAGACAAGGTCGAACAGACCGGCAGCGCTGTGCTGGTCACAGACATCGAGGCCGTTGTCGGTGGACAGACGATGGTCACGATGCGCCGGGTCGCCATACACTATGACAAGGCTTCCGGTTTGAAGGTGGACTTCGATCCGAAGGGGATCAGATTGAACCCCGCCTTTCAGTTCATCCAGGACACACTGGGCAGCCTGTTTCCGAGCGAACTCGGGGGCATGAAAATCATCAAGCAGAATGGCGTTCCGGTCGGCGTAGAGCACGAATTTTCCATGCCGCCTGTCAGCCTGATGTACGCAACAAGCGGCGTCAGCAACATCTCCATTTCCAATAACTTCTCGCTGATCGCTTTTCCAGACTTTGTCATTTCGGACAGATTTTCGCTGAGCAAGCCGGAGATGCCGTTCTTGTTCTCGCTCTTCATTCTTGGCGGGACAGGCTATGTCAGCGTTGATACTGAATACCGGCCGTTCCGCGATGAACTGATGGTCGTTGTCGAGGCGGCAGCGGGCGGATCGGCCTCACTTGGATTCGCCTTTGGTCCCGTCAGCGGCCAAGTCTACATAACATTGAGTGTCGCGCTCGCCTATCGCAAACTGATCGGCACGTCGGGCGGCGGATTGACAGTTTCGCTTGTCCTGTTAGTCGCCGGCAACGTTAGCGTAGCCGGCATCGTAACTGTGTACATGGGCCTGCTCCTCAGGTTGTCCTACCGCGACACTGGTCAGATCGATGCGGCAGGAACGTTGACCGTGAGCATCCGCATCTCCCGTTTCTTCACTCTGTCCGCCCGTGCAAACGCCAAATACACGCTGCGCGGCGGTAAGGCGCAAACCGTCACGTCCGTTGACACAAACGCGACGATCGACGACCCGAAACTTGCCGCAGCAAAAACAAAGGCCGAGGAAATCATAGGGGCACGTCATGTATGATCGCGTCTATTGCACGGTAGCTTTCGAACCGAAAGCTACCTACGACCGCCCTGTTGTGCCACCGGACTCCTTGAGGGCGCTGATGGTGCATTTGAACTTCGATGTGCTCGAAGGTAACGCTCCAAGGCCGCGCTTCAGGTCATTCCTCAAGGCTCTCCCGACAGCGACGTTCAGCGTCTATCGTACTGATAGCAGCAGCGATCTAGCGCTGGTTGACGCAGCCGATCTGGTCCTTTCGCCGTTCGGGACGCCGTTGGCCGATCGCGTTGACGAAATTGTAGCCTGGATTGGCTTGCAGGTGGACGGCCCGGGCATCAATGGCGGCCGGTGGATCGGGACTGACCCGACCGTTGGAAGCGTTTATACCGCCGATCAACTGGATGCGTCCAACGTTCTCTCAAGCGCCGCCTTGTGGGTCGCTCCGCTCCCGCAGGATGCGGGCCTCGTCCGCTACGTGGAACTGAAAGCCGCGGCCGCGTTCGATTTTAGCGGTCTGGTTATCTTGCCCTTTTTTAACGGGATGAGCGCGCCGTCTACTATCCAAAAGGCGTCAGTGCAAAACCCCGAGGGCAGGGAGCTCGACATCACCTATGACGCGGGCCTTCCTGCTGGATCCTTGATCGTTTGCAGAACGTTGCCGACGGCCGAACCGAAGCTCGATCCAACAAGTCTTGTCGACGAGGAGGTTGGCTTTCTGCGCATCAACAAGGAAGCAGCGCTTCTGCACAGCACGTTCGAACAGGTGCGCAACAAGACGGGATCACTGTTTTGGCCATTTACGCCGCTGCAGGCTTTGGAATGGCGCTCGTTGAGCGACGGGCGGCTCCAAACGGGTCAGGTAAGGCGTCTTATCTGGCGGGCCATGAACGGACTAGCCACCTTGCTTGATCCGCTACTCGTCAGTCTCAAAATGCCGCCCGGAAGCCCAGAAGGGCCTTTCGTTTCCGCGTTGGTTGGCGAAATCCTAAAACGTGTTCCAGAAGCAGATCCGGTCGAAATAAAGAAGTTTGTCCGGGAACGCCTTGACGACCATCTCACGGCAACGCCAAAAGAAAACAGTGACGCGGAACGAAAAGAGATCGTTTCGCGCTTACGCAACGTTTTCAAAATCGCAGCAAACAACACACTCCTTTCCAAGCTCATGGACCAATACGTCACACCCGGTCCTGCCGGTGGAATAGAAGCGGATCTAGATCCTGTTCGCCGGCGTTTTGGCGAAAATAGCGATGACCCTGCCGCACTTGACCGACAACTGTGCTCCGAACTCGGAGATCTCGCGACGAAGATGCACTCGGAAGTGGGCATCGAACAGCTTCTTTCCACCCTTTTCGAGGTCGCGGGAATCAACGCGAGCAGTCTGTTCGCAAAATTCAGCGTCGGAACGGAGCCCGATTGGCATGCTGCCATGGAAGCATTTAACAGCTTTCTCGCAACATCGTTGAACGGTCTCGACGCCGCGCACCATGCCCAGGCAACAGTCTACGAGATGGCGTTGGTCCGCGAGGTCAAGCTGAAGGGGGAAACACTCGGCCTCCCATCCTCGCAATGGGGTCACGCTCTTCTTCTTGAGGCAATCAGGGAAGCAAATTGGTTCGCCCAACGTCTGACGAAAGATGGTGTTGGAGCATTTTCCGCCATCTCCTCTAGTTGCCCGGTCTATGCGACCAAGGCGTTGAATACCACAGACATCATTGTCGTCCAGAAGGAGATGAAGCGTCTCTATAACGACGTGCTCGCTTCGATGCTGCCGGCCAACCAACTCGCGCGCTTTATACCAGATCACGCCCCAAGGGCGTTGCCTATCCAGATCAGCGTTGATGCCGATACGACGGATCTGAATAACTTCGCGGAGCGCTTCAATGGCGTTTCAGTGTTGATCAAGCGTGAAGATCGGCCGTGGGCCTACGCCAATCTTGCCCATCTCGAGGTCGTTGGCAGCGCAATTGATGTGGACGAACCGACCATTCATCCGCTCCAGTTCGTGAATGCCGATGGGCAGCGACAACTGTTCCTGGAATTTAACGGGTCCCCATTCTCGTCCAATGTAATGTCTGAATTCTCAATGCCCCAGGAGGAGCCATCTACGGTTTCTTATCCGTTTTACACGGTCGACGCGCCGACCAAAGGCCAGCTCGGCACGATGGACGCATTGGCGCCGCTCGCTTACGGCATGGCGTATCGGGTCGCCGCACATGTGGTGACGAGCTCCGGCGCACTGCCCAAGACGTTGCAGAAGGATAAAGATTCCCGGTGGAAACCGGTTCACACGATCGATCCGCACTCAATCGGCGCTGAGTTCATCCAGGATCAGTCGTATCTGCGGACGACCTCCATCGGGCGCACGCTACTGAACGAGAAAACCGATGGGACCGCGCCACGAATTGGCGTTAATATCGACAGGGTATACCCATTGTTCGGGGACTTTCCGAAGGTCGGCCTTACAGGCGTTAACGGTACCCCCGCTTGTCTTGACGTTCTGAGAAACGCCGAGGGAACGGGTGCGTTTACCCTCCCCGCCGAGGGTGTAAGCGCTTCGGTCGAACTCACTAATCTCATGTGGTGGGGTGGAGCCGGGAAGCTGACTGTCGAACTATTCCTTCAGCCCAATCCAAAGCCAGGCGTTACTGCCGCCTCGATGTGGGTGTTCGACATCGGGGCCGCGTTCGAAGACGGGTCGCTGAGCATAAATTTTGTCGGCGAGAAGGAAGGATGGCAGGTTTCGGCAATGGGACCGGATGGAGCGATCGTCGTCGGAAATCCAAAATCAGTTGCGGCGCCCAAAGATGTGGATAATCCCTCGTGCTGGTTACGAATTGCCGTGAAAGGGAATGCCAACTCGACCGTTTCTCTTAGCATGCGTGATCAATCGGGTGGCTTCCGTTCGGCAAACTCTGCGGCTCGACCACCAACGGGCAATCTCGTTCTTGTCGCGCCGACGGGCAGCGAGTGGCTGCCTCAGTATGAAAAAGCTGTCAGGGCTGAGATCGTCTTTCCTAAAGTTACGTATGAGGATTTTGACCGCTGGTACAATAATCCTAGGTTCGCAACGACTCCCGACGCAGGGACGAAAGCGAAATTCGAAAACGCTCGAAAGGCTTTGCTGGCGGGTTCGCTGGCTCGCACGATCGATGATCGGTTGTCGAAATTAATAGATGCTCTCCCTGATCCTGCGATCGAAAAGGTTCTCGTTGAGTTGGTCCCACTGGATGGGCTAAGCAAAAAACCGCCGGACATGGTAGTTGGTTATCAGGGAACAGCACGTGTCATCGTTCTTGATGAAATCTACAAACGCCCGCTTCCCGACATCAATAACCTCAAGATGCTTGTCACGTCGCTTGCAAACCTTGCAAAACATCACTCTGCCGCGCTCACGATATCGTCGACCGGAACCACGTTAACGGTCTCGGACCCCGCGAGAACCCCGCAGACGGCGCCATACCCTAGAGTTGAGCCGGAATGGACACTCGAGGTCAACGTTCCGCGCGGCCTCGTTGCGCAGTTGAGTGTACGGCCACTTCTTTCGGTGGCAAACGCATTGATGTTTGACGAGCGTATCCAAGAGCTTGCAACCGAGAAGCGCATGATTGATGGTGTTGAGTATTTCGTCATGGATGGCGCACGATTGATCATTGAAAGCATGCTCGGCGTACTGGCGGCACCGGTCGCCAAAAATGACGCGCCTTGGCTATCAGTCTTCGCAGCTCCGAAGAACGAGTGGGCGGACCTCGTAGTCGCTGCTACGGAAGTTCTCGATGCGGGCAAAGAGCGCCGCTATGACCTTTCCGTCAGGCCAGAATACATATTGCAACATATCAACGGATGGCGATGGCGGCAGTTGGGAAGCATTGATATTCAAACCCAACGTTGGCGCCATACCGGTCGTCCAATCTATTCGTGGTTCGATCCGAAAGTCGGAAGGGCGGCACCTGTCACTACACCCGCCGTCGCGCTGGCAAATGATCTTTTGGGCCTCGGTCCCTTTGTCAACGAGGCGTTTTTCGATCGCGACGATGAAGATGCCGACGTTCAGACAAGCCGCTTGAACGCATTTCCGAAAGAAACGCGTTTACAGGCCTTTCCGTGGGAAAAGTCTTCGGCAACGCTTTTCAGACACAGGCTTATCGTGCGTTCGCGTTATGCTGGAGCCTTGCGGCTTGGAGAGACTTCTGAAGTGCCGGCGTGGGAAAAGGCGGAAGACGACAGGAAGTTTACGACCTGGACGCATGTTGCAATGCTTGCTGATCAAACGCGGCTGCAACTGACGCGATCGCGGCTTCGCGCGCTCATGCCGTTGACGCAGGACCCCGAAGGCAGCCCTTCATTGGGTGCAACGACCCCACCGATCATGGCTATGCTGGACGAGGCGCCCTTCTTCCACGGCGGGTTGGCTGACCGGATCGGGGCGGAGATCAAAACCGGGTTCGGATACGAGATGGCGAAGAAAAAAGTGGGTCTGAAAGACTCACGCAAGGAAATTGGGCCAGACCCGCGGCTAACCTATTTCCCTCTTGATCTAGAAGCAGCGCTTGCAATGTCGCTCGTCAACGAGGGTCCAATCGGTCTCACCTTCGACACGGTATCTGTGAGAGCACCGTCTTTTGCGAACACAGCGTTGGTACTTTCTCCCGTTTACCTTGGCAAAGGAGCCGCTCCGATAGACCTTGAGGAGCACTTCCTAAGCGTCGCCTTGCGCCGATATCTCGATCATCGGTGGGTTGTTGAACATGATGCGGTCCCAAACAAGCCGTCGTGCTCAGAACCGTGGTGGATAGAACTCGACGAGCCGCAGACGTTGACCTGCTCTCAAATCCCGGTGTGCGAAATCTCGATCGTGGACGACAGTTTCGCCGTGAACTTCAATCCGGAGCTCCTGTATAGCGGCGGCGAGAATGTCGGCCACCTCGTTCCAGTTTGCAAAGCATCCAGGAGCGCCGTCGGGGGGTTGGCACTGCAATACTTGCCGCTCGAGGCAGGCCGAGCCTCAATCTCAGTCTTCGGGCTGCCAACGCAAGATGGATATCTCGGAGGCAACAGTCCAATCATGCTTGCTACAGTTGAGTGGGCCCTTCCGGCGGATGCGAAGACACTGGAGTTCGATGGCAAGACGAAGGTCCATCGAACCTCCGCTAGTCCCACGACATCGATGAATTGGACAAGAACCGGCCGGAACTTCGAGCTGCTGAGTTCTTTTGATGAGGCCGATGATACAACGTTGTCGCGACATCCGGTCAGCGCCGTCACGATCAAGGAAATCAATGGCGCCTATCGTTTCGCAACAAAAAACGACGCAAAGGCGCTCGCGCTGGAGGCGTCTCTCAACACGGCTCCCAATCCGCTTTACGTTCATCGACATCTCGCAGTCGTCAAGTCATTGAACGTGCAGAGCGCGGGCAGATTGGTGGAGGTCTACGCAGGCGCTCAAAGGCTGTTAGGCGATAAAGTCCCTATCTCATCAGGAGACGGCTCAATTCGCGTCGTGGAGTTTGAAACTCCGGCTGTGCCAGTGTGCTGGAATCTCGCGAACGGAGTTACCGGGTTGGACCACTTCAAATCGGCCCACTTCGATCTCTTTTCATTGCTGGGGACGAAATTTACAAACAACTTGGCTCAAGCGCCGATCGGTTTGAGCCTGTTCTTGCGCCCGCTCGCAGGGACTGAAGGGAACAAGAGGATCACCTCGATCTCGTTTTCATTGGCTCCAAAACCCGTGAAATCGGGAGCCAGCGCACCCCCAGCCGGCCAATATTCCGTCGCACTTCCCACCGGCATGGCGACGCCCGTGCGCGGCATCGTCCTTGAGGTCATTGGAGGCGAACCTAACGTGGCGCGCAATGCAGCCGTCACAGCGACAGTGATTTACGGTGGTGGTGAGACACGCACAATTCGTGCCAATCCGATCACGGACGTTGCGTTCTCTGTATTCAATTGCGCTTCAATCGATGTGGTGATCGACAGCATTTCCGGCATCTCGGCAAACACAGAGTTTTGGGCAGATATGTCACTGCTGACCTTGCCGCGAGCAACATCTCCCGAGGGCACGTCGTTCACCTTTGATTGGTTTTTCACCGGCAGTGAAACAGAGGCGGCCGAAGCCATTTCCGTTCGAAGCCTCGGTGGGATGGTTGAAGCTCAAGCGCGCATTATCTCAGTATCGTCTCCGATCGTGGCCGAGGGTTGAGCCGCAGATTGCTGGAAGTTGGTCTGCCGGGAATTCTAGAGGGGAGCACAGGACATGGCACGTGGTTCCAAGCCAACGTTGGCTGCGAAAACAGAGGCTGACCTCTGGAGCATACAGGAGCCCATGGCCAAGGCTTCTCTCGATTTCGTCATATCGTTTCTTCGGTGCAGAATGGGAGCGAACAATGATGAGCCGCTAGACGAAGAGGCGACGAACCGACTGCTTGCCATATTGCGGGCAGTGTCCATTGTGGAGAGCCGTCACGGCACGACGGGCAGAAATCAGCCGGCGCGCGATCCGATACAATGCGGGAATCCGAGAGATACGTGGTGGCGTGAGCTCACCGGTCAATTGGGAAATGGTGATCGGTTCGTCAGAGGAGCAGGAGCACAAGCCTATTGGGCAAATGAAATTGGCGACGCTGCGGAGCAGGACGCTAATTTTCCCCCGGCTGCGAAACGAGACCTGCTGACCGTCGTTCGTGACGGCCATAAGGACGCTGGCTTCAGCCCCGCGCACAGCTATCTGTGGGGAGCGCTCTATCTTATCCATCGCATAAACTCGACAGCCCGAGACAGCAGCTATGCTGCGGCGACCTTTCCCGCGAGCGGCTGATCCGGGGCGCGGTCGCCTATAACGGCGGGGGGGTGGCTGACTACAGGGCGAGATTGACAAGAGCCCTGTCAGAGTTTGGCGATCCACTTGCAGCGGCGATGCCGAGGATCGGCAATATTCAAGTCCGCTCGTTCGCCGACGCGCTGGCGGCAATCAAAGGCTCCGGTCTTCCCGTTACGCGGCTGCAGATGAGATATGACAGTTCGACGACGATCTCGTCGATGACCGTCGACCTCGCCTCTGAGGACTTCGAAGCTCTCGCGTCTGACGATTTGGCGCTGTATCAGAAAGTCCCAAACCAGAGTGAAGGCACTGTATCCGGAGCTATTGCTGGCAGAATTAAGAGGACGGATCCCGAATTCAACGACCTCGTCAGCAACATAAACACAAAGATCATCTTCAAGGACGAAGAGGGGACTGGCGCAGACAGAATGATGTCCGGTCGTCTGAAGACTGGCCTTGATGCATTGGCGGAAAGTGTAAGCTCGCAATGGGCCGGCGTGAAATTGCGTGTCACCGAAGCATGGGATGAAGACAACGAACACTCAGGAGAATCTCTGCACTACGAGGGCAGAGCGGCGGACATAACAACATACCCTGTCGACGGGGCCAAGCTCGGCAGGCTAGGCAGGCTGGCCGTGGAAGCGGGATTGGACTGGGTGTATTTTGAGGATAGCGCCCACATACACGTCTCTGTGACGAAGTGAGACCTTGTGGCATTTGAGTGTTCTAAGGGCATCACGCTATCGATGTTTGCGGCCGTTTCGGAATCTCATTCAGTAGTGGTCTCGGCAATCCGGCATGAGGACGTCGCGGGTCCGATTGGGGCGATCGCCATTTCGGACGCACGCCGATTTGGGTCCGCCACTCGACTTGGCAGAACCGCGCTTGAGGCCGATAAGCCGTTTGATCAGGCGCACGGGGCGGGGCGAGAAAAAACAACCTCACCAACATTGTGCCACGCTTCTGGACGACAAGGCGTTCACTGTGACTTTGGTATGGCGGACACTAGTATTTTGTTCTCACGTACGTTCCGAACGTGCCGTAGCATTCGTAGCCCGTCCGGCTGTTCTTGTGTTTGTTCAGTGTCGCATCGTAGCTCTTCTTACTGAAAGTTTTTCCGCAGACGGAGCACTTGAAGACGTAGGTTGGACCGTTTGAACCTGCGAAGCTCGCGCTACGTGTCGACTTTCGGACAGGCGAACGCCGGATGACTGGCGTATGACGCACGCCGAAGCCGCCTCCAGAGCCCGAACTCGTCGTCTGCGGGATGCTGTGAGGTCCGGAGGGTGTGAGCTCAATGGGGTAACGCGGGGAGAATGGCGTCTGGGTGGATCTGACGTCAAGGATGCTATTGACGAAGTAGCTGCGCGATTGTCCGTTATCCGCGCGCACAGCCATGAGGAGTACATGTCCCGCCTGCGAGCGCCGGAAGGAGTAGGCTTCGATTGCGCGCGTGGAGCGGTTGCCTTGCTTATCGCGGTAGTCGATTTCCACAAGGAGCCGGTTAGCAGCGGCGAAGCGGATCACCTCAATGTAGTTCTGACCTCGGCCGCCAGCGGGCAGGCCGATGATGCGTTCGCGAATGAGTGCGTCACCGGCGCCGATAGGCATCGCCGCGAGCGGCCGCGGGACGGCGCCTTGGAGCCAGGCGAAGATTTCTGGGAGCGCATCCCAGAACGTCTCCACAGGCAGGAGCGCAGGAAGCTGGTGCTCTAGCATGTGGATCCAGCCTGCCTCGAGGTCCGCACGATGAGGCTCAAGGTCAGCTATGCTTGGAATACCGATGCCCTTGAACTCGCATTTAGCGCGCAGCACCTCCATGAATCGTTGGGGTTCCGGGCGAGCCTCACCGTTTCGGTAGAGGTTCACCACGTCATACAGGTCACGTGGGCGCGTCCGCTCGGCCAGCGCTCGGAACTTTTCAGCGAAAGCCTCGATGTAGTCGTAGGCCACGACGTGGATACCATCTTCCGGCACGTCGGTGTACGGGTGAAAAATCTGCGCGCGAACGGGCGGTAAAACGACGCTTTCGTCGGCTGTCAGATCGAGTTTGACGCGCGGAAGAGCGTGGGTCGATGAGACAGGGCCCTTATAGCTGATCTTGCCCTGGCACGAGATTTGTCCGCGCGGGTTCTGATAAATCTCGAACTCCTGCTTGTCGGCTGGAATCTCGATCCCGGTCTGTTCATAAATCCACTCACCAATTTCAGAAAATACGTCCTTTAAAAAGTCGACGTCGAGATGCTCCGGCTTGATGAGCGTGAAATCAAGGTCCTCGGAAAAGCGGTAAGTCTCGAAGAAACATTTCTTCAGGCAGGTGCCACCTTTGAACACCCAATTCTCCGCGAGGTCCTCGTGGCCATAGATGCCCGCAAGCATCCAGCCGAGAACATAGTCCTTCTCAACGACGTGCGGCGTGAGGGATGTCTGTTGGGCGATGGAGAGAATCTCACGCTTTTCGATCATATCGTTGCCTCACGAGCCCAGCGTTGAGGCACGCGGAGCCGCCACTTGCTTACGACGCGCTGCCCCTCCTGCGCAGGGTCGAGCTTCGCATGGCCACCGCTGAGATGATGCTCGCAACGGTGAGCGAGCTCAGCACCTTCGGGCAAGCCCTCGGCCAGAAACCCAAGGCGCTTGAAAACGGCGCCATTGGCGAGCTGCAACGCGTACTTGATTAGCTTCTCGTCGTCGCGATCGCTGCGGCGCAGATAGTTGGCAAGGCAGTCGGCTACGTGCTGTATGCCACCGCCGATCGCTGGGTCATCTAGCATGTCGACCATCGTGCGGTGCATGTCGGATACAGGCACACGCGTCTGATGGCGCCAGACGGTCTTCGTGCCAAATAGCTTTTGCTCGTCGATGTGCTTCAACGAAAACAGCGCACCGTGCCGCTCCTGGCGCTTCTGGCGCACGGCCTGTGCCGTCATCACGACGATATCCTTGAAGATTTGCTCGGTGAGATCCCAATGCTCGGCCGCCGTGCGTCCGCCAATGTAAGCTGGCGCAAAGAGCGCGGGGACGAGAATCCAGGGATCGTCAAGGACGAGGTCGGACCCCATCGTATCAATTGACGCTGCGACATAGGCGCCCCGGCCCACGCGTCTCAGCCACCCCTGCTCGGTCCAGCGCGAAAGGCGTTGCGCGGCAGCGGTGCGGTCGAGTTGAAGACTGGTCACCAAGTCATCGACGTGAATCACGTCGCCGGCTGCGGATAGCACGCGAACCAACTGCGCGCGACCTTTGGGAAGACGGAAGCTGTTTTGTTCCATGCCCGACAGTTAGCAAAAAATGCGAATTACGTCAAACATGGTAATGACCGGATTCCATTGTTATTATCTTATTGTCGAATATTAACGGGAAAGGTGAATTGTAACATATAGAGTAACAGCCGGATGAAGCACCTCCCCCGCAAAGCTTCGTGTTTCAGGCGACCCATTTCTCCTCCCAATGGGAGCCTGACGGAACAGCGGCACTCCTCCTCCCAGCCGTTGTTCAATTCTTTCGAAAAGCCTGCCGCACCTCCTCCCGCGGCAGGCCTTTTCGTTTCTCCGATACATTCAAGCTCTGAATTCAGGCGTCAAAGCAGACTGCCCTGTTCCACCAGCTCTCCGGATTTCGAGACAATCGTCGACCCGTACGGCTCGCGCGAGGAAATGATCAGCGCGTCATCCGGTAGCGGGCGGGCCAAATCCTTGGCTTCATCCCAGGGCGCCCGCATCCAAATGTCGGTCTCTTCCTTCGTTAGCAACAGGACCGGCATCGCCTTCTCATGGATCGGCTTAACCAGGTCGTTGGGATCTGTGGTCAAGAAGCCATAGAGGTCGTCGGTGGTCAGGCCGTCCCTGACCTTTCGGACACTCTGCCATTGCGGCACATGAAGACCGGCAAAGAACATCAGCGGGTCACTTTCGTCGCGGGCGAACCAGGCGTTCGGCACGTTGCCGCCTTGCTGTTGGCTGGCCGGATCTGGCTCAGCGAAGCTGGTGACCGGAACGAGGCACCTGTTTTCGATGCCAAACCATCGTTTCCAGTGCGGAAAACTGAGCTTGCGCACGTTGGTCGTGCCGCGGTCGGCCTCCATGCGGATCAGCTCTTCGAGATCGAAAGCCTTGCCCTTGGCCGCAAGTTTCTCGGCCTTGGCTTTGGCCGCCTTCTCGAGCGCGAAGCGCGGCGAGGGCAGTTCCCAGCGCGCATGGACCAGTTGCTTCTTTCCGTCGGCGGTGTTGCGGACGATCGGCCCCATCTGATCGGGGTTCATCTGGTAGGCGGGCATCAGATTGATCAGGCTTTCGGCGTCCTGGGCCTATTTTGGCAACCCACTCCTTGTCTTCCATGCGATACAGGTTGCACATTGCAGGCCATCTACTCCGCTTGAGCTCGAATGGCGGACAATCTAGCGGATGGCGCTGTTTTCGCTAGTCGAGCCGGAAGACGTCCGCATTGTCCTGCCGTTCTCGCAAGCCCTTGTACGACGGATGACGTAGTTTCCCGTCAGTCGACCAGGCGCGAAACTCGATCTCGGCGATCAGGGTCGGCTCGACCCAGACAATATCGGCACTTCCGGAATAGGGCAGGGGCGGCTGTTTTCGCTTCCACCGCAGCGTGTCCAGCATCTTCCGCAACCTGATGGCCTCAGCTTCCTTGAATCCGGTGCCGACGCTTCCGACTTGGACGAGATCATCCCCACGATACGCAGCAAGCACCAAAGAGCCGAAGCCGGCCGGGGACGCTGCCGACCTCTCATAACCGACGATGAAGAAGGCCTCGCTCTGGACGCATTTGACTTTCACCCAATCCCCGGTCCGGCCCGAGCGATAGGGCTGATCGAGACGCTTGCCGACGATGCCTTCCAAGCCGAGGCGGCGGACGTGCTCCAGCAGGACGGTTGGTTCGGCTTCAAGTGTTTCCGATAGCCTGACGGCGCCGGCCCGGTCATTCTTTTGGCCGTTTAACGTGTCCTCGAGAAGGTGTCGGCGCGAACGGTATTCGACACCGCGCAGATCGTGGCCATCAAGGTAGACAAGATCGAAAGCGTAGAGGACGGCGTTGGAGGCACGGTTGCCAGCTTGTTTGCCGGATGCGCCCAGCGATTGCTGCAGCAGCCCGAAATCCGGCCGGCCCTCTTCGTCGAGCACAACCGCCTCGCCATCGATGATCATCGTTGCCGGCCCGAGCCCTCGGGCTGCCTGTTCTATCGCTGGAAACCGATGCGTCCAGTCATGGCCGCCACGCGTGAGGATCCGAATCCCCTGCGGCTCGATATGAACGGCAAGCCGATAGCCATCCCATTTCAGTTCCCAGCTCCACTCGTTTCCCTTTGGCGGACGGGACTTCAATTGCGCCAGCGCCGGCTCGACGCGCTCAGGCATCGGATCGAACAGCAGCTGTGGCTGGGCTGGATTGCGCTTGCCTCGAGGCCGGGAACGGATCGGGGCCTCGGTGTCGCGAAGGAGGGGTTTTGATCTCGGAGGTTTCGCCATCCCGGGAGTTCAGCAGAAAAATCTTAAAGACACTGTGGCGATACCGACTTGTCCCCGCAATTCACACAAAGGGATTAGCGCGCGCAAACGGTCGGAAAAAAATCCACAGGCCGCTATTGGGCTGATTCCCTTCGGTATTCTACTGATTTCTAATGTTCAGGATAATATTCCCATTCCTCCGGTTGCTTGACTCTTTAATTGCGTCGGAACAGAAGGAGAACATCTGCATTCTGTCTGACATGATGTCGGCCGCCAACACGACCTTGAAGGGAGCCGTGAACGATGACTGCTGCCCGTCAAAGGGTGATTTCCGATCTGCGCGAGCGCATCGCCTCGCTGGAGGGTGTGTCCGCCAGAAAAGCTGGCTGTCTGTCCTTCGGCGTGCCGGAAATCGATGCAGTCCTGCCGGGAGGTGGTCTGGCCTATGGCGCCCTGCACGAATTTGCCGGCGGCGGGTCGGGCACCGTCGATGGTGCGGCGGCGGCGCTCTGTGCGGCGGGCATCGCGGCCCGCACCAAAGGCCCGATCGTCTGGTGCCTGACGCGCCCCGATCTGTTCTTTCCGGCGCTCGCCCAGGTCGGTCTCCATCCAGACCGGGTGATCTTTGTCGAATCCGACAAGGAGGAGGACGTTCTGGCAAACATGGAGGAAGGGCTTTCCTTTGGCGGGCTCGGCGCCGTCGTCGGTGAACTCGTTCGCCTGCCGATGGTTAGCTCGCGCCGGCTGCAGCTGGCGGCCGAGCGAACAGGCACGATGGCGCTTGCTGTGCGACTCTGGCGACGGCAGACGGAGGCGAATGATTTCGGGCAGCCGACGGCGTCGACCACGCGGTGGCGGGTCAGCGTGATGCCATCGGAGGAATTGCCAGTGCCGGGTGTGGGGAGGGCCCAATGGTTGCTGGAATTGATGCGCGTGAAAGCGGGTGAATGTGCTGAGTTTCTCGTGAGGGCGTGCGATGACAAGGGTTGTCTCGATCTATCTTCCGGATCTGCCGACGGATCGCATTCGTCGCGCCGATCCGTCTATTCCGCCTGAACAGGCAATCGCCGTGATTGCCAGGAGCGGCTCGAAGCGCTGGGTGTCGGCCGCCGACGCGGCCGCCCGAAAAGCCGGTGTGCATGTCGGCATGCCGGCGGCCAAAGCACAGGCGCTGTTCCGTGGCCTGATGCTGGTCGATGCGGATCCTGCAAAGGATGCCGCAGCACTCGAACGCATCACCCTTTGGGCGCTGACGCTCTATTCGCCGATCGTCGCGGTCGATGGGATCGATGGAATCGTCATGGACACCGAGGGTGCCGATCACCTGCAGGGCGGCGAGCTCGCCATGGTGACGAAGATCGCCAATCAGTTCCTGGCAAAAAAACTCACCCCCCGTGTTGCGATCGCCGACAGCTGGGGTGCGGCCCATGCCTGCGCCCGCGCCATCAGCCGCGAAACGGTCATCGTGCCTTCAGGTGAGACCGTCCGCGCCGTCGAAAAGCTGCCGATATCGTTGCTGCGCCTTCCCGGGAATGTCGTCAGCGATCTGCGCGTGCTCGGATTCCAGACCATCGGCGAATTGGCCAATACGCCGCGCGCGCCACTGACGCTTCGTTTCGGCCCGGAGATTGGCCGGCGGCTCGACCAGATGTTCGGCCGCGTCTCCGAACCCATCAATCCGATCCGCACCCCTGAGCTGATCGAGGTCAGCCGCGCCTTTGCCGAACCGATCGGTGCTGCCGAAACCATCAACAAATATGCCGGCCGGCTGGTCGTGCAACTGATCGAGGAGCTGCAAAGGCGCGGCCTTGGTGTTCGGCGCGCCGACCTGATCGTCGAGAAGATGGACGGGACCCGTCAGGCAATTCGCGCCGGTACGGTGAAGCCGGTGCGCGACGTCGCTTGGCTGACGAAGCTGTTTCGCGATCGGACGGAGAAGATCGAGCCCGGCTTCGGGATCGAGAAGCTGACCCTGGTTGCGGTCATAGTCGAGCCGCTGGAGGAGCGCCAGAAATCCTCCTCGCTGGTCGAAGAGGAAGTGAAGGACGTGATGCCGCTGATCGATATTTACGGCAACCGTGGCCAGCGTGTGTATCGAGTGGCACCCGTTGCCTCCGATGTGCCCGAGCGCTCCGTCCAGCGCATCAGTCCTGCTGCCGATCCGGTCGAGGTCACCTGGGTCAGCCATTGGCGCCGGCCTGTCCGGCTGCTGGCCCGTCCCGAACTGATCGAGGCCATCGCCTTGCTGCCGGACCGGCCGCCGGTCTCGATTACCTGGCGCGGCAAGCGGCGGAAGGTCAAGCGAGCCGACGGTCCGGAACGGATCTTTGGCGAGTGGTGGCAGCGCGACGCCGAGATGGAGGCGGTGCGGGACTATTTCGTTATCGAAGACGAAACCGGCGAGCGTCTCTGGGTGTTTCGCTCCGGTGATGGCATCGATCCTGAAACCGGAAGCCATCGCTGGTTCTGCCATGGGATCTTCGCATGAGTTATGCCGAGCTGCAGGTCACGACCCATTTTTCCTTCCTGCGCGGTGCAAGCTCGGCGCAGGAACTGTTCGAAACCGCCAAGGCTCTTGGCATCGAAGCCCTCGGCGTTGTCGACCGCAATTCGCTTGCCGGAATCGTCCGGGCGCTTGAAGCATCCCGCGCCACGGGATTACGCCTCGTTGTCGGTTGCCGGCTCGATCTGCAAGACGGCATGTCGTTGCTGGCCTACCCGACCGACCGGGCTGCCTATTCCCGGCTGACCCGCCTCATCACGCTCGGCAAGTCGCGCGGCGGCAAGAACAACTGCATCCTCCACTGGGCCGATGTCATTGCCTACGCCGACGGCATGATCGGCATTCTTGTGCCGGACCTGCCGGATGGCGCCTGTGCGATCCAGCTGCGCAAGATGGCCGAGCTGTTTGGTGATCGCGCCTATGTGTCGCTTTGTCTGCGGCGTCGGCAGAACGACCAACTGCGGCTGCATGAGATTTCCAATCTTGCGGCGCGGTTCAAGGTGAAGACGGTCGTCACCAATGATGTCCTCTTCCATGAGCCAGGTCGCCGGCAGTTGCAGGACATCGTCACCTGTATTCGCACCCGCACCACGATCGACGAAGTCGGCTTTGAGCGCGAGCGCCACGCTGATCGCTATCTGAAGCCGCCAGAAGAAATGGAGCGGTTGTTTCCGAGATATCCAGAGGCCCTGGCACGAACCATGGAGATCGTCCGTCGGTGCACTTTCTCGCTTGAGGAGCTCACCTACCAATATCCGGAGGAAGCGATCGTGCCGGGCAAGGATGCTCAGGCCTCGCTGGAGCACTATGTCTGGCAATGCGTGCCCGATCGCTACCCTGAAGGACTACCGCCTGATGTGTTGAAGGTCGTGCGGCACGAGCTCGATCTCATCCGCACCATGAAATACGCCCCGTATTTTCTGACCGTCTTCTCGATCGTGCGCTATGCAAGGTCCCAGGGCATTCTTTGCCAGGGCAGGGGTTCCGCCGCCAACAGCGCCGTCTGCTACATTCTCGGCATCACCAGCATCGACCCCTCGACCAACGATCTTCTGTTCGAGCGTTTTGTATCCCAGGAGCGCGACGAGCCGCCGGATATAGACGTCGATTTCGAGCATGAGCGGCGTGAAGAGGTGATCCAGTGGATCTACCAGACCTACACCAGAGAAAAGGCAGCGCTCTGCGCCACCGTGACGCGCTACCGGGCCCGCGGCGCGATCCGCGATGTCGGCAAGGCGCTCGGCCTGCCGGAGGACGTGATCAAGGCCTTGTCGTCGGGCATGTGGGCCTGGTCGGAGGAGGTCTGCGATCGCAATGTCCGCGAGCTCAATCTCAATCCAGACGACCGGCGTCTTGTGCTGACTTTGAAGCTTGCGCAGCAATTGATGGGCGCGCCACGGCATCTTGGCCAGCATCCGGGCGGCTTCGTCCTCACCCATGATCGGCTCGACGATCTCGTGCCGATCGAACCGGCGACGATGAAGGACCGTCAAATCATCGAATGGGACAAGGACGACGTCGAAGCCCTGAAATTCATGAAGGTGGACATCCTGGCGCTCGGGATGCTGACCTGTATGGCCAAGGCCTTCGATCTGATCCGCGAGCACAAGGACCGGGATCTCGACCTGTCGAAGATCGAGCAGGAGGATCCTGCGACCTATGCGATGATCCGCAAAGCCGATACGCTCGGCACGTTCCAGATCGAAAGCCGCGCGCAAATGGCGATGTTGCCGCGCCTAAAGCCTCGGACATTTTACGATCTCGTGGTGCAAGTCGCCATCGTCCGGCCCGGTCCGATCCAGGGGGATATGGTGCATCCCTATCTGCGGAGGCGCGAAGGCAAGGAGGCGGTCGAATATCCGACGCCCGAGCTTGAGGCGGTCCTCGGCAAGACGCTCGGCGTGCCGCTGTTTCAGGAGAGCGCGATGCGGGTGGCGATGGTCTGCGCCGGCTTTACCGGTGGCGAGGCCGACCAGCTGCGCAAGTCGATGGCGACCTTCAAGTTCACCGGCGGTGTTTCGCGCTTCAAGGACAAGCTCGTGTCCGGCATGGTGAGGAATGGCTACACGCCCGAATTCGCCGAAAAGACCTTCTCCCAACTCGAAGGCTTTGGCTCCTATGGTTTCCCGGAGAGCCATGCTGCCTCGTTTGCGCTGATCGCCTATGCGTCGAGCTACATTAAATGCCATTATCCGGAAGCCTTCTGCGCGGCGCTCATCAATTCGCAGCCGATGGGTTTTTACGCGCCGGCCCAGATCGTCGGCGACGCGAGAGCCCACGGCGTCGAGGTGCGGCCGGTCTGCATCAATCGGTCCCGATGGGACTGCACGCTGGAGCGGGTTGGCAATACTGGCCGCCATGCCGTTCGGCTCGGTTTCCGGCAGGTGAAAGGACTGGCGGTCGCTGACGCGGCGCGCATCGTCGCGGCACGCATGGACAATGCCTTTGCCTCGGTTGACGACATGTGGCGTCGATCCGGCGTGCCATCGGAAGCGCTCGTCCAGCTTGCCAAGGCCGATGCCTTTCTGCCCTCGCTGAAGCTTGAACGCCGCGACGCGCTTTGGGCGATCAAGGCGCTGCGCGATGAACCACTGCCGCTGTTTGCGGCGGCCGCCGAGCGGGAGATGGCTGCAATTGCCGAGCAGAAGGAGCCGGAGGTGGCACTTCGGCAGATGACGGACGGGCATAACGTCATCGAGGACTATAGCCATACCGGGCTGACATTGCGGCAGCATCCGATCGCCTTCCTGCGCAAGGATCTATCAGTGCGCAATATCATCACCTGTGCCGAGGCGATGAATTCGAGGGACGGGCAATGGGTCTACACCGCCGGCCTTGTCCTGGTGCGGCAAAAGCCCGGATCAGCCAAGGGTGTCATGTTCATCACCATCGAGGACGAGACCGGGCCGGCGAACCTCGTCGTCTGGCCGACACTGTTCGAAAAGCGCCGGCGTGTCGTTCTCGGATCCTCGATGATGGCGATCAATGGCCGGATCCAGCGGGAAGGAGAGGTCGTGCATCTTGTCGCCCAGCAGCTGTTCGACTTGTCAGGCGACCTTGTGGGCCTTGCCAATCGGGATGAGGAGTTCAAGCTTCCGGCCGGCCGTGGTGATGAATTCGTCAGAGGCGGGGGGCCTGATCCACGGGATACGCCGAAGCCGGTTATCGCCACGCGCGACATGTTCATTCCGTTATGCCGAATTCGGCATAAAGGCACTTATACCGAGCCCGATACTATGCCGAGCCCATTCCCTAAGGCCCGAGATTTCCGGTAGTCCAAGATCGAAAGCTCGGCATAATAGTCTGCCTCCGCAACTGCAACGTAGCGGAGACACGCATGACTATTCCTTCTTTCGAGACAGTAAAGCGCTGGAAGCTGATTGAAGATTGGCCACATCGGGCGACTGTAGATGCCGTAATCACCTCCATGATCGACAAAGGCTACTCGTCGGAGACCATGTTGAGAGCCGTTCGATTTATCGGGGCTTTTGTCGAATGCCAGAACAGACGCCACGGTGGAGAGCCAGAAAGACTTGACGCTGCTGATATCGACCAGTTTATCGCCAGCCGATTGTCTACAGGTGCTATAGAGAATGGTAATCGCATCGCACTGCGCCGCCTGCAAATCGAACTCGTGAGAGCTGGTGTTCTATGCCCACCGGCAGAGAAAGCCGAACCGGCCGAGAAGATCGCCACGCTTTTCGGCGCGGGGCTACATCGTCGAGGTTATTCGAAGCACTCGATCTCTGGGCACGTCTGGTCGGCACGGCGCTTTCTTCGGACCGTCTGGGCCGAGCACAGTGGCGTTTCCCAACTCACACACATCGAGGTACGGAACTATCTGGCGAACAACTTCGAAGGCCGGAAGAGCAACTCCCTTGGGACCTGGTTCTCCCGCCTTCGGGTTTTGCTCCGCTTCCTGCACGCATCGGCACTCACGGAGCATGATCTCTCCGCAGCGGTCCCGAGTCCAAGGAACCTGCGTTTCTCGGCATTGCCAGCTTACATGAGCGTCTCGCAACTGAAGTCGGTTCTGGAGGCCTGTGATCTGTCCACGATCCCTGGCCGCAGAGACCTTGCAGTGCTTTTGCTTCTTTCTAGGCTTGGTCTGCGTGCAAGCGAAGTCGCCCTTTTGTCGCTTGATGACATCGATTGGCGATCAGGACTCCTGCGTGTTAACGGCAAAGGCGGTAGGGTCGCGACCATGCCCCTTCCGAAGGACGTCGGGGCGGCAATATCTGACTACATCCTGCATGGACGTCCAACATCCGGGTCCCGCACCATATTTCACAGGGTGCAGACCCCATGCACACCGTTCGAGACGGCCACGCCCGTCATCCTGATTGCGCGCAGAGCGCTGAAGCGGGCGAAGATTTCAGGCACGCGGTCTCATCACGCGCATATTTTCAGGCACACCTTCGCCACGATTGCGGTCAGGTCTGGCGTGGGCATGACCGAGCTTGCCCAACTCCTTCGCCACAAAGACCCTGATACCACCAGGATATATGCAAAGTTCGATATCGAGGGCCTGCGTTCCCTTTCACGGCCATGGGCGGGAGTGGTTCTATGATGGACATGTCCGATGCCCTTGAACAATATCTGACGTTGCGGCGCTCACTCGGGTTCAAGCTCCAAACTCAAGAGAGCCGCCTGCGCAATTTTGTGAGGTATGCGACTGCGCTTGGCGCACTGCGGGTCACCGCGAAGACTGCGGTGGATTGGGCAAGCCACCAATGTGGTCCCGCAACGTGGTCGTCGCGCCTTTCGACGGTCAGAGCATTTGCCCGCCACCTCCAGGTGGTCGATCCCCAAACTGAGATTCCGCCTCCGCACATCTTTCCACCACAACGAAGACCGCGCCCATTCATCTATTCAGACGAACAGGTCGCCGATCTACTGAAGTCGATGCTCGATCTCCATCCCGGAAGCTTCCGGGGGCCGACATATCACTACTTCCTCGGTTTGCTTGCATCCACCGGATTGCGGTTTTCGGAGGCGGCTCGCCTTCTTCGAGAGGATGCCGACCTTGATGCAGGCATGCTGACGATCCGCGAGACGAAGTTCGGAAAGACCCGCATCGTACCGTTGCATCCAAGCACGACGCTGGCCCTTGGGCGATATGCGGCAATCCGTGACGATCATCCGGTCAGACGGGTCAGCCAATTCTTCTTCACCGGCGACCTCGGCAGACCTCTGATCCATGCCAATCCACACTTCTCCTTTATCCTTTGGACACGCCAGGCGGGACTGAGGCAGCCGGAGCAGCGGGACGGTCCCAGAATTCACGATCTCCGCCACACCTTCGCTGTTCGAACACTGCTGTCCTGGTATCGGGATGGCGAAGACATCGAGCGACGATTGCCAGAGCTTTCTACCTACCTCGGGCATAATTACGTCAGCGCCACCTATTGGTACCTTACGGCGCATCCCGATCTGCTGGAGCAGGTAAGACTTCGTCTCGACGCACGATGGGAGGCAGCCGAATGACCAATCCACTCCCACGGCTCATCGAGCGCTTCTTTGGGCAGCGGCTCGCCCGCCAACGCAACGTGAGCCCCCACACAATCGCCTCCTATCGAGATACCTTCAAGCTTTTGCTGAAGTTCGCGCATCGTCGAACTGGCAAATATCCGTCAGCCCTTCGATTGGAGGATTTGGATGCGGAACTGATTGTCGCTTTCCTCGACGATCTGGACAGCGGGCGTCATGCTAGCGCGGCCACATATAATCTCCGGCTCACCGCAATTCGCGGTTTTTCCCGCTTCCTGGCGTTTGAGGAACCAGCGTATAGCGGGCAGATACAGCGGGTGCTTGCGATCCCTGGGAAGATTGGGTCGAAGCGGGAGGTGCAATTCCTCATGCGCAACGAAATCGAAGCGATCCTCTCGGCTCCTGATCGAAGAACGTGGGTTGGCCGCCGCGACTATGTCTTGCTATTGACCGCCGTGCAGACAGGGATGCGTCTCTCCGAACTCGTGGGCCTTGATAGAAGTGCCGTCACCATTGGCACGGGAGCGCATATCCGGTGTTTCGGGAAGGGCCGCAAGGAACGCACAACGCCGATAACCAGAATGCTCAATGCTACGCTCAAAGCCTGGTTGGATGAGCCGCCGGTCGGGAACGGCAATGCTCTTTTCCCGACCGTTCACGGCGGGCGGATGAGCCCTGATGCCGTTCAGTATCTTCTGGCCAAATACGTTTTGGCAGCATCGAAGGGCTGCTTGTCGCTACGATCAAAGCGGATATCACCCCATGTCCTTCGACATAGCGCAGCGATGGAGTTGTTGGATGCTGGTGTCGACAGCACGGTGATCTCATTGTGGCTCGGCCATGAGTCTACGCGGTCCACACAGCCGTACTTGCATGCCCACCTGGCAATCAAGGAAGCCGCTCTAGCCAAGATCGACCCGTTCGATAAACAATCGCCTGGCCGGTTCAGGGCTGGCGATGAGCTATTGGCGTTTCTCGACAAACTTTGATCCCTGCCGGAGCTATTGACATCGCAGCGAGAGCCGCGATGTCATGCCGAGCCCACCAATCATCGAGGAGTTTTCATTAGGCAGGAAAGCGCCAAAAGCGGTCGCCAGCCTATGTTACTTACGCAGCATATGAAGACCGAATTTAGCGATTTCCGCTTCCAACACATCTAGTTGCTCGCGTGTATCCGCGATAATTACATCAGTGCGGTCAAAATTTCCGAGGATGCGCACCCCATATCCCTCAAGATATATATCCATGAGCAGAGCCTCGCGCAGACTACGCCGCAATATTCGTTGAAATTCGGAGCTAGCGGAATTTATGGACCGAAGCACTCCTGGACAGTTCACGATGGTGCCGGCGTTTCCGAGATGATTATAGAGGGCGAGAAATTTTCTTTCCCCCGCTAAATAATCATGAAGTTGATTGGCCTTAAAGGCATTTCTATAGGTGAACAAATTCGTCGCCATACACTCCGCCTCCGTCAACCAGTGGTCGAAAACTGAGACAAAAGCAAAAGGTACGCCCAGGCTGGCAATCTCTTGGTCGCCAATATCGGGAAAGTGGGACTGGTGCGGAATAGTGACGATCATAACGCTGCTCAGATAAGGTGGTCCAGAGCTACTTCCATGAGGCGTTAACAGTCAATCGTCCGCATTGGGCCGAACCGGGTCTTCCAACGCGTTCAAACTATGCCGAGCTTTCGATCTTGGACTACCGGAAATCTCGGGCCTTAGGGAATGGGCTCGGCATAGTATCGGGCTCGGTATAAGTGCCTGACCTTCACATCGATACGCTGAAGGTGAAGAGCAGGAATTTTCATTGATATTCAGTTTGAAAAAGCGGATCGTTGGATCGAAGCCGTTCAAGGCGACGGATTTAAAGCGATGCCACTACCTTGACGACCCGTAGGTTCTACAATCCATTACCCAGGTTTCCTGGCGGCTTACTGAAGATTGTGGGTTCGCGCCTGCGCTGTGGCGATGATCCATTGCTTTGTTCTAAGTTCCGGATTTTCATGCCGCATCACGTCGGTCACGACGGCGACGCTATCCGCCCCGTGAGCAAGGACGCCTTCGATCCGTTCGACATTCAACCCGCCGATGGCGACGAGAGGCAGGTCGCCGATGCGCGATTTCCATTCGCTCAGCCGCGTCAGCCCTTGCGGCGGCCATTTCATCGGCTTGAGGATCGTCGTGTAGACCGGGCCGAGTGCGATATAATCAGGCCTTGCTGCCAGTGCGATTTCCAGCTCGCGTTCGTCATGCGTTGAGACGCCAAGCTTCAGGCCACTCGCTCGGATCGCGTCGAGGTCCGCTGTCGCAATGTCCTCCTGGCCGAGATGGACGAAGCCGCAACCTTCCTCGATCGCAAGCCGCCAATAGTCGTTGACGATCAGCTGACATTGATGTTTAGCGCAGACTGCTACTGCGCGACGAATCTCGGCGCATACTTCAGTCCTCGGACGATCCTTGATGCGCAACTGCACCAGCTTGACGCCAAGCGGTACCAGCCGGGCAATCCACTCGGCGCTGTCCACGATCAGGTAGAACGGATCGAGCTTCATGTGAACACCGCCTTTCCGATCACCGGCGTAGAGGGTACGGCCATGTCGCGCGGCTCCATCAGGCCGGCTTTAAAGGCTTGATTGCCGGCGGCGATTGCCGCGGCAAAGGCGCCTGCCATCGCCGCGGGATCTCCGGCGCCAGCAACGGCGGTGTTGAGCAGAACCGCATCGAAACCGAGCTCCATCACCGCAGTTGCGTGCGACGGCCGACCGATGCCGGCATCGACGATCAGCGACACGTCAGGGAAATGCGCCCGCATTGCCCTGAGCGCTGTCGGATTGAGCGGCCCGGCGGCACTACCGATCGGTGCGCACCACGGCATGAGCACCTTGCAGCCGGCCTCCAGCAGTCGTTCGGCCACGACCAGATCGTCTGTCGTGTATGGGAAAACTTGAAAACCTTCGCTGACGAGAATGCGAGCCGCCTCAACGAGACCGAAGACATCCGGCTGTAGCGTATCATGGTTGCCGATGACCTCGAGCTTGATCCAGTCGGTGGCGAACAGCTCGCGTGCCATCTTTGCGGTCAGCACCGCTTCCGCGACGCTGTGGCAACCTGCGGTGTTGGGAAGGATACGAACGCCGAGCGCGCGGATCATCTCGAAGAAGGCTCCCCCACTGCGGCTGCCAGACATCTCACGGCGAAGCGAGACGGTGACGATTTCCGTCGCCGATCGCCTGACGGCCTCGGAGAGGACGGCAGGAGAGGGGTATCGCGCTGTGCCGAGCAGCAGACGGGAGTTTATTTCGGCGCCATAAAGCGTCAGCATCCGTCAGCCTCCCTGCATCGGCGACAGGATTTCGATCCTGTCATTGTCTTTGAGCGAACGATCGAAACGGTCTTCGCGATGGACAAGCTCACCGTTGACGGCTGTCGCCAGCCATTTACCCTCGTATTCCATCAGGACTAAAAGCTCTGACAGTGTCTCAGCCGCGACGTCCTGCGCCTCGCCATTAACGATCAATTTCATGAGGCTTTCCTTCTCGTGGCATGTTGGTTGAAAACAAGTTCAGCGACCTCGGCGGCCATGGCTGGCGCGAGCAGAAAGCCGTGTCGATAGAGGCCGTTGAGCGAGATCACCTTTCCCTGATGGCTTGCACGTGGAAGATTGTCCGGAAAGGCTGGGCGGATTCCGACACCCGTTTCGATTATGGTTGCATCGGCAAAGGCCGGAAATAGCGTGTATGCAGCGTTGAGCAGTTCCATCAGTGAACGGGCGACTATAGGCCCGTCGAGTTCCGTCTCGACCATCGTCGCGCCGACCATGAACAGACCGTCTCCACGCGGGACGATGTAGACGGGGAAACGCGGATGGAGCAAGCGGACCGGCCGGGAGAGATCCACGTCAAAGCTTCTAAGGTAGAGCATTTCGCCGCGAACGCCGCGCAACTCCTTCGCCTGGCCGATCTGCGCTGCGCCCGTGCAATCGACGACACCGTCAAAGCTCTCCTCGTGCGGGCTCTCGCCCACGAAGGTGACCCCCTGAACCGTCAGCTTGGTGCGCAGCAGACACAACACTCGCCGAGGATCGAGATGGGCTTCGCGGCGGAAGAACAGCCCATGCCGGAACCGCCCGGCAAGAGAGGGTTCCAGCGCCGCAATCGCCGTCTCTTCCAGCCATTCATAACCGGTCGTGCGGCAGGCAAAGCGTTGCAGTTCACCAAGATCGCGGGCCGGGGCGACCACGAGCGTTCCGTTTCGTCGCACCTCTCCAGGCACCATTGCCTCCCATTTGTCGGCGGCGGTGAGGCCGCGCATCAGCACAGCGCGATCAGCACTCTCCCGCTCGCACCAGGGCGCCAACATTCCGCCCGCGAGCCACGATGCAGCACCGAGGAAACCGTCATATGGATCGAGCACAGTGACCTCGGCATCTCGAGCGCGCAGTTCATGCGCCACCGTCAGGCCGGCAACGCCGGCCCCTTTGACAAGCACACGCATCTTATTCGCCCGATTGCTGTTGGGTTTCTATCGGGATATAGAGGCCGCCGCCCTCACGATAACGCGCTGCCATCGCATCCAGACCTTCCTTCTGTGCTTCGGCGCGGATATCGTGCGAGATGCGCATGGAGCAGAATTTTGGGCCGCACATAGAGCAGAAATGCGCCACCTTATGGGCTTCCTTCGGCAACGTCTCGTCGTGGAAGCTGCGGGCGGTTTCTGGGTCCAGCGAGAGGTTGAACTGATCCTCCCAGCGGAATTCGAAACGGGCACGCGAGAGCGCGTCATCGCGCAGCTGTGCTGCCGGATGCCCCTTGGCGAGATCAGCCGCGTGGGCCGCGATCTTATAGGTGATAACGCCGGTCTTGACGTCATTGCGATCGGGAAGACCGAGATGCTCCTTCGGCGTGACGTAGCAGAGCATCGCGGTGCCGAACCAGCCGATCATGGCTGCGCCTATTCCAGAGGTGATGTGATCGTAACCCGGTGCGATATCCGTCGTCAGCGGCCCGAGCGTGTAGAAGGGTGCCTCGCCGCAGACCTCGAGCTGCTTGTCCATGTTCTCCTTGATCTTGTGCATCGGCACATGGCCGGGGCCCTCGATCATAACCTGGCAGTCTTTCGCCCAGGCGATCTTGGTCAGCTCTCCCAGTGTTTCCAGTTCGGCGAATTGCGCTGCATCGTTGGCATCGGCGATGGAGCCAGGGCGCAGGCCGTCGCCGAGCGAGAAGGAAACGTCATAGGCGCGGCAGATGTCGCAGATCTCCTCGAAATGTTCGTATAGGAAGCTTTCGCGATGATGATGGAGACACCACTTCGCCATGATCGAACCGCCGCGCGAGACGATGCCGGTGACGCGGTTGACAGTGAGCGGGATGTAGTGAAGCCGCACGCCGGCATGGATGGTGAAATAGTCGACGCCCTGTTCGGCCTGTTCGATCAGCGTGTCACGATAGACCTCCCAGGTCAGGTTCTCGGCAATGCCCTCGACCTTCTCCAGCGCCTGATAGAGCGGCACGGTACCGATCGGCACCGGCGAATTGCGGATGATCCATTCGCGGATGTTGTGGATGTTGCGGCCGGTGGAGAGATCCATGACCGTGTCAGCGCCCCAGCGGGTCGCCCAGACCATTTTCTCGACTTCTTCCGCCATCGACGAGGTGACCGCCGAGTTGCCAATATTGGCGTTGATCTTCACCAGGAATTTCCGGCCTATGATCATCGGCTCGGCTTCGGGATGGTTGATGTTGGCGGGGATGATCGCCCGACCCGCCGCCACTTCCTGCCGGACGAATTCCGCCGTCACATGGTCCGGAATATGCGCGCCGAAGCTTTCGCCGTCGCGGACCATGGCATCCGCGTGCGCCTTGCGGCCAAGGTTTTCGCGTATGGCGATGAACTCCATTTCCGGCGTGATGATACCAGTGCGCGCATAGGCGAACTGGGTGACGGCCTTGCCGTCCTTTGCGCGCAGCGGCTGGCGTAGCGTGGGGAATTCGGGCGTCAGCCTTTCGCCGCTGGCAAAGCCGTTGTCTTCGGGACGGACATGGCGGCCCTGATAGGCCTCGACGTCGCCGCGGGCGAGAACCCAGTCGCGTCGCAGTGAGGGCAGCCCCTGTTCGATACGGATCTCGGCGCCCTCGATCGTATAGGGGCCGGAGGAGTCGTAGACGACGACGGGCGGCTCGCCCGATGTCGGATGCAGGCTAATTTCGCGCATCGGCACGCAAATTTCGGGATGGACGTCCCCGCGAATGTAGATCTTACTGGATGCCGGAAAGGGGCCGGTGGTGACGGATGGGGTGATATTCTTTGCGGCGATATTCATGGTTTGAGGCTCCGAGTTTTCGATTGGAGACCCAGTCCTCAGCCGGAATGATGAAAAGACGCCGGCACGGATTCCGCGCGTGAATCCACTGCCTTCAAGCGCTTGCACCGTCCCTACGCCAGTATGAACTGGATCAGGTTCAACGGGTCACTGCGCGCGATAGCAGTATCTCAGCCCCTTGCCGGGACCCCCCTGGTGAATGCCAAAAGGGTAGAGGCTTGCCAAGGGGACTGTCAAGCGACAATCTGCGATGGCTTGGGGTCAGATTACTCTCAAGCTATCGTGTGTGGTCGCTGCGATCAAACGATTCGACAAGTCAATCGCGCGACCGACATGCTTCCGCAAGACAGCCGCATTTGTCGCATGCCGTGGCTGTCGGTTTTATCCCGAGCAGTTCAGCAAGTGTACCGAGATACCGAAGCGCTATTGAGAAGGCAGGCGCGGAACTGGAAAGTCCAGTACTTTGTCCGTGTAACTTTCGACCAAGGCGCTAAACGGCGTGCCGTCTTGAAGTTTTAGTACGGCACGATGTTCGAGCAGGAACGGCGGCAGGCTAAGGGAACTTGTTTCATACGCTATTAAGCCGTCCATGTCCCAGCCTTCGGATAGAGGGGACCAGAGCAACCTGGCAGACAGGTTTGTGCGAGTGAAATTGAGAGCCTGAACGGCTCTGCCAAACGCGATATCGCTGGTATTCAACGCCTGATTCATCTCTGCAGTTAATTTAGCGGGTACATACCAGTTGTCGGCTTCGGACAAGACGCGGTCTCCGCAGACCAAGCGGACGCGGCGATAAGCGATAAGCTCACCGGGGCCGACGGTCAGAAGTTCACGGATGTGCTCATCGGCCGGTTTGCCTTGCCCGCCCACACGCTGAGCTACGATCTTGGAACCTTCCGGTGCGAGCTTATGCGCGGCGCACCAGCGATCAAGGGTCAACGTAGCACTGGCGTTACTCAGGAGATTGGCATTCAAGGTCTGGAGGACCGCAAGCGCTTCCACTCGAGATGCCGGCGTGTTCAGCCACTGAGACCCTATAGACGGCTCTTGCGCAATTGCGATCTGGGTGCCCATCACGATGGCGGCCGCTGCAAGTGCGGCGATGCGAATGCATTTCGCAGAACATAATGACATGGAGAATGAAATCCTTTCTGCAGTATAATTGGGCGAACCTTGAGGGTCAAATTTCCTTAATTTTTGCTGTTGAGCGAGCATTGTCAGCGTATATGATAGCGGCAGCAGGATTTGAACTGCGGCTTGCGTGCACCGTATAACGGTCGGGTTCCCGAAGACATTCTTACCATCTTTCGATGTTCCTGCCGTGCTGGTTCGCACCTGTTGAAATCTGTGTGCCCGAGCCGTCCTTTGCTTGCGTCGCATCCATGTCTTCCATGATATCCTCCATCCGCTCGCCGACCTGTTGTTGGAGTTTGCAAGCGTCGGCGACTGAGCCGGTGCTTCCATTCTGGAATATGGAAACCCGAGAGACGTGGATTCCAAATGAGGAACGTGGTGGCCGGTCCGAATTCTCCCAAGTCCATACTCATAACTCTCACTTGACGGTTTAGCGCCTTTGTCGTCGCCGTCGCTCGTTGCGAGATGTTCATATAGCTGGATCGGATAAAATAGCTCGCAAGCGAAAGCAAAATCCAGGAGCCATTGTTGGAAAAAGGTTTTCTTCCTCGACCCGGAGCCCTCCTGACGGTCGAGTGACAATTGCAGACCAGGCAGCGACACGCCGTCGATGGTTGCCAACCGCAGATGCGAGTAGCCAAGGCGCTTGTCTGATTGCTTTTTGTTACCCATGTCATCGTGCTCCTTGTGCAAGCCTGCCGACGATGATGTCGCCGGCAAGATTTCAGCATTCATAGGAAATAACCTTCCTGTGGTGCACTATCGTAGCTCCCAACCAGGACAGTTCATGAAAACCATCAGCAACACAACAGATGATCCGGATATATTTCATAGTATATCGTTCATAGCTCGGAACGGAGGTGCATATCCGCATAAAAATCCGTAGGTTATAATATTGCCTATATAATTACATATATTGACTTCACGGCTTTGGGTGGCCGAATGGAATGGCATGTCTCTGAATGCCACGGCAAACGCTCTTTGGTCGAAACGGCAATCGGGCGATACAGGTCAATCATGTGGCCGCGTCTGCGGGCCAGGTCGCGCCTAGTCAGCAAACCGAAGTCGCGATCACCTGCGCCTTTCTCAACGCATGCTTGGCTGCGCGCCCGAAATCCATTCGCCGCAAGGCACGCACGGCACGATCAACCGTTTCAAGGATAGCTCGGCGGCGGCGACGACGCCACGCCGGACGCGATTACCGACATGCAGGCGAGCGATCTCCACGTTACCGCGTTCCAGGATGCCGCCGGCCTGGGCAACTCTCGAATTGCTTGTCCATCGCTCCCCGCTTGGGAACGATCAGTGCATCACTCCCCACGAGCTTTCCACCGGCGCGACGCCGCAGTTGGGAGCGGGTCACGTCTCGTAGCTGCAATGCAAGGTTGTCCGTCCCTCATCGCGTCAGACCTATACTCCGTGGCACAAACTGATAGAAAGAGCGCCCGCGGATTTCGAAGAAACTCTCCGTTGCCGGACGCGGTCGGCAGCGGTGGAACTAGAAAACGGATGCACGTTTTCCGGCCGCCAAAAGGAGCTTTAACGACATGAACATGGTCTCGAACATTGCGAAATCCCAAGTCGCCCTGTCCGTTGGTGCTCTGCTTGCAGAAGCTCGCCTGGCTCGCGGCTATTCGCTGGATGACGTTGCCGAAACCACTGGTCTGACTGTGGCAGAGGTGACAGCTCTGGAGAATGACGCGGATTTCGACGCGTCGAGGATCCGAAGGACCGCATCCGCTCTAGGGATTCTAGAAAAGATATGCGATGCCCCGCGCTGACATCGTTGAACAGCTACTTCCAAGGCTGCACCTCTCCAAGGAAGATGGGTGCAGCAACTCACGGGTCGCGCTTCAAGCGGATGCTGTTCAACTGCGGCGCATTAACCAAATACGGCTGGACGTGCTCGTCCAGCCGGCTGGACCAGATCTTTTCCTGAGCGCCTGAAGTCTTACGCGGAGCCGCAAGCTTCGTCTTCACCGGATCGGGCTTCAGCATGGGGGTGAAATTCGAACTGGTCGCTTTGGTCAAAGCAAAAGGCGCCCGGCTCCTCGGCCTGCCCGCCATTCGCCCGATCTCAATCCAATCGAAGTCGGCTTTCAAGTCGTTCTCTGCGATTGGAGCCCGTGTGAGCCGAATACTTAAAAAGGATAGACCGACTGGACGGCAGTCGTTATCTGAAAGGCTTGTTGCGATGCTGAAGACGTCGCTGAAAAATCACCACAGACACCAGAGGCTTCTTTAAAGTGAAAAAAGTGCAGCGCAGCTTTGCCGTCGAGTACAAATCAGGTCGGCGAAAACTGAATTCCAAACCGAACTCGATTTGGGGAGACACCGATCTCAAGTCCGTTGCTCAAGATCTGCAGGACGAGGCAATGCCATTTAGGTCACTAGCTCCTCAGGCGAAAAGTAGCGAGATGCTTGTATCCGGAGAAGAACAGGCCGGGCCGTTATTGACACTGCCGATCCAGCAGGAGACAAATGCATCGGCTTTACAGGAGACCATAATGGCCGACGAAAAAGATACGATGACCAATGCTGACACCCCGGCCGCCGCGGCGCCCGACGTACCGAAGAAGGTGCGCAAACCTCGCGCCAAGAAGGTGGTCCCTGCAACGGCCCCAGTCGCCGTTTCGGCGGAACCGGCAGTTGCTTCGGGTGCCGCAGCTGGAAAGCAGAAAAGAGGACGTAAGGCGAAGTCTGACGAAGGTACGCCGAGTGCCAAGCGCGCGGCTGTCAAACGTGCTCCGAAGGCTGTGTCGACAGCGGCGGCACCGTCGGTGGCGGCAGTTGATGAGATCGCGGATCTTCTGCAGCTCGAAGAGGAAAACCAGAGACTGCGCAAGCTGCTGGCGGAGAAGCTCCGCGCTGAAAATACCGATCTGCGAAAGCGGCTCAACCTCGGTTGATCGGTAGCAGACGGCCAAGCGCTGGCCGCATTCTCATGCTTATTGAAGTGAAGATTTTGGCGGCGGATCGTTCTGCCGCCAACGTTTTTGCTCGCAGTTTGCATACGCAGTAGAATTCGAGGTCGAATAAAATGGCGTCTCCATGGAAACTTTTTGCTCGGCTGGTGTCACGGCGACGCCAGCAGAAGCAAGAACACGGCTCGACCGACGATGTGAAGCCGGACGTATCATCCATCGCCGAGCTAACTGAAACGCCGGCCGACAATCGGTTGAAAGCCGTGGATCGGGCGGCCAACGAAAAGCCCTTCATTCACGAAGAACGCGAGGCGGTGTCAGTGGACCCGCATCATGCCGAAGAAGCGGTAAGAATTGTTGACGACACGGCAGATGTCGAAAGCGCCAGGCCCGTGGAAGCGGCTGACCCGGCTTTGTCCAATGGGGCCGATACAGCCGCGCATGCTGCACCAAAAGTCTTTCGGGTTGGCGAAGGTCAAACGCGAAAGCGGGACATGCGGGGCAAGAAACCGAAAACGATTGCAGTCGTTGTCCCCCCTTCTCCAAGCGCTCCCACCGCTTTTGACGATGCAATCAATCTCGACGAAGAAATCAGGCTTCTCCGGGACCAGTTGGCACGCAAGCTTCAAATGCAAAATGCACAATTGAAGAGGATGCTGGAGCGGTTCGAACGCTGAAGCTGTCTTAAACCCATGCTCCGGACCTTGGGCATGAGCGGCGTGTCAAACGCATTTCCCTAGCTTGGCCAAAAACGCACTTGGAGGGAAAGCCCAAAGGGGCCCTTGTCACGGTTCGGCGGCGCCTCCTCCTCGGTCAGACATTGGTTTTTTCTATAGTATGGAACATCTGCGTAGCCGAACACGGAGAACGACGCATTGCGGCAGCAGCAGCTCCCGCGATCTTGGCAAGGGACTCAGAAGCCGGCGACCTTGGCGAGCGCCCGCTTCTCGCGGCGGCGCTGGACCGAAGAGGCGATGTTCATTGCCTCCCGGTATTTCGCAACGGTGCGGCGGGCGAGATCGACGCCGCCCTTCTTCAGCATCTCGACGATATCGTCATCGGAAAGCACCGCCTCCGGGCTCTCCTGCAGGATCAGCGCACGGATCTTGTGACGCACGGCCTCGGCCGAATGGCTGTCGCCGCCGGCAACGGCGCTGATCGAGACGGTGAAGAAATATTTGAGTTCGAAGAGGCCGCGCGGCGTCAGCATATATTTGTTCGATGTGACGCGGCTGACGGTGGATTCATGCATCTTGATCGCCTCGGCGACCGTTTTCAGGTTCAGCGGGCGCAGGTAATCGACGCCGTGCAGCAGGAAGGCGTCCTGCTGGCGGACGATTTCGCTTGCCACCTTCATGATGGTTTTTGCCCGCTGGTCGAGGCTGCGCGTCAGCCAGTTGGCGCTCTGCAGGCAATCGGAGAGGAAGGCGTGGTCCTCGCCGTTCTTCGTCACACGGGAAAAATAGGACTGGTTAACCAGCACACGCGGCAGCGTATCCGGATTGAGCTCGACCAGCCAGCCGCCGTCCGAGGCGGACCTGACGACTACATCCGGCGTGATCGCTTCGGAAACACCCGCTTCGAAGCCGCTGCCGGGCTTCGGATTGAGCTGACGGATCTCGCCGAGCATGTCGAGAAGATCTTCCTCGTCGACGCCGCAGAGCCGCTTCAGCGTGGCAAAATCGCGCCGGGCCAGCAGTTCGAGGTTTTCGACCAGAGCCTGCATGGCCGGGTCGTACCGGTCCTTCTGCCTGAGCTGGATCGCCAGGCATTCGGCGAGGCTACGGGCGAAAACACCTGGCGGATCAAGGCTCTGCAGGGTGGCAAGCACGCGCTCGGCCTGTGCGAGGCTCGTGCCCAGCCTCTCGCCGGCCTCGACGATATCGGCCTGCAGATAACCGCAGTCGTCGAGCTGGTCGACGAAATTCTGCGCGATCAGCCGGTCGGCCATGTCAGGCAGGACAAAGGGGATCTGCTGGGCGAGATGATCGCGCAGCGACACCTGACCGGCGACGAAATCGTCGAGATCGTAGTCGGCGCCCTCACCGCTGCCCGGCATCGACTTCCACTGGCTGACGAGTTCCGGCGCATCGAGGCGCTGCGGGGCTCCGTCATCAGGAAAGACATTGGTGTAATTGGCGTCGAGTTCGTCGTTCAGCCGGCTGGTGCTGGCGCTGCCGCCATTGTCATACCAGTCGCTGGAGAGCGCCTCGGCGCGGTTATCATAGCCATCGTCGGAGCCGGCATCCTCGGGCTGATAAGCATACTCTCCATCTTCGGCATCGCCACGTTCGCCGCCCGCCTCGCCGTCATTCGACGGAAATTCGAGCAGCGGGTTCTTCTCCACTTCCAGGGCGATGAACTGGTTGAGTTCGAAATGAGTCATCTGCAGCAACTGGATGGATTGCATCAGTTGCGGTGTCATCACCAAAGACTGGGTCTGGCGCAGGAAAAGATTGGCGGACAGTTTCACGATAAAGTTCCACTTAATTCTCGGTGCCATGCCTGATCTTCTCAAGTCGCGACAGTTGCTTTCCACGACGCTGAGATTAAATCAGCTCACTTTCGGAGAAGTAGGTCGCGGCTTGATGCACACTTCAATGCCTCCTCTCTCTGATCGTCGGATTTCGACGTGGTGTTTCCAGTAACCACTGCCTCCGAAGCAGATCGGGTGCCCCAGAAGGAGCTTCGCGTCGCATTTCTGGATTTGCTTTCACGCGAAGCTGCCATGCTACCTTCCGCGCGTTCAACTGATGCGGTTGTCTCGCAGTGGATCGCGTCGGCGGCTTTTACCGCTCGGAACGGAATTCAAGATTCGTGCGCTGAACGATGATCGACGGCGATATGGGTCTGGCAGTTCTTAGGGCAGACGCGGGAGCACGCTCCGCAGCCGATACAGCGGCCGGGATAATCAATGACCATGATCACGCGACTGAGCTCACCATTAAAGTCGTCTTCGCCATCGCAAATACCGAGCATGTCACCTGCCTCATCGATGCCGTGGGGATGCATGACGCCGCGTGAGCAAACCTTGAAGCAGCGACCGCAGCCGATGCACATCGCAGGGTTGATCGAATTCAGATATTCCGGCATCCAGCGGGACCCGTCGCGAGTCACGGATGAGCTTGTCATAGATTCCTCCGATTTATCGTGTTCTGCCGATGACAAAAGTGCCTGTGGAAGGCCGCCAATTGTCAGACAAACGCGAGCTGGCAGCTGTCTAACGCCGCAATCTTTACCCCAGTGCAGTCCTTCCACCTTCGCTTCTGTCTCTTCCGATCTTGTATTTTCGAACCCCGCGGCTTCCACGAGTCGCATGTCGCGCCAAATCGTCTGGCCGATGCCAACTGAGCTGTCAGTCCCTTCATATCTTGTGTGGCGATGGCAATTCGCGAAGTGACCACCTGCCTTTTCGTCCGCGTTGATGAAGTCCGCCATTGAAGAGCGAGACGCGACGAATTGATCTCATTATTGCGATTCCGCCTGTCGGTTGGGTCAATCGGGCCAGGGGTTCGGAGGGTGGTTAGCCTGAATGATGTTCGCGAAGTCGAAGATCACGTCGCGGGTTCCCCGGTATAATACTGTAAGCTTGTGCTGGCTGCCGAAGCGGTCGAACATGGGGAAACCCACCCGCATCAGCGGAACGCCGAGACGTCTGGCAGCTTCTCGGCCGTGCGAGTGTGTGACGATAAGATCAGTCATTGCGGCGAGACTTTCCAGATCACTGAGATCGCCGACTTTGACGGTTTTCGCCGGTACCATCTCGAGCGCCTTCGAAGTGCCGGTCGTGGTGACCGCGGCCGCAATTTCCGCACCCATGGCAGTAAAAAAGTTGGAGAGTTGGAAAAGTTGATCGGGCTCGGAAGCGATTGCGATCTTCTTGCCAGCCATATGGGAATGTCCGTCGAGCATGGCATCCTGCAACTGCATTCGGTTGCGGCGGACATTGAGCGGTGTCTGTTTGCGTGACATAGCGGCAAGCACGCGAATGAAGCGATCGACGTTTTCTAGGCCCGTCAGCGATCTAAACAGCACGTACGGCACGCCGGTCACTCTCTGCAGCGCTTCAGCCGGTCGCCGCATATGCTCACCGATTGCGATACACTGCATCGTCGCACCGAGATCGCGGATGTCCTTCAATTTCGTGCCGCCATTCGTTATCGGCATCCATTCTTCGGGGATGGAGCCGTCGAGCGCTCCGGATACGTCTGGCAGAATAACCGGGTCGAGGCCGAAGCTTACGGCCGTTTCGCGCAGATGTTCTATGTCAGCAACCGTTAAGTTCCAGCCAGGCAAGATCGCGATCTTCCTCGGATTGCGATACTGCTTGTCAGGTCGCGCTATTGCCTCGATCACGGCGGTAACAGCTCTAGACCAACCCTCCTCCATGGCGCCGTCAAAGTCAGGCGTGTTGGCGACTACCACTTCGGTGCCCACAAGTTCTATCGCCCGCCTGCGTTTGATGTTTTCGACGTCACCGGCGACATCCTCGTCGCGGACCTCTACCGATGCGGTCGTGCAT
Organism: Rhizobium leguminosarum; assembly: GCF_019798305.1. Classification (GTDB taxonomy): domain Bacteria; phylum Pseudomonadota; class Alphaproteobacteria; order Rhizobiales; family Rhizobiaceae; genus Rhizobium; species Rhizobium leguminosarum_U. Next base: position 103,102 of record NZ_JAAXDD010000014.1, on the reverse strand, counting down.
ATCCCGATCAGTCGTGGCCTTGTGCGGGCTTTGAGGCTGAGAATTGCCTCTTCGAGACGATCCGCGCCGCCGACGATTATCGCGGCTTCGTTCATCGCAGTGGTTTGCAGCGGGATCGCTTCATTGAAGTGCCTCACGAGCAGTGCGAGCGCGAAGCTCGTACATCCCTGGCTGCCATGGAGCAGAGGTATTGCGCCGTCGACGCCCAGAAAGGCGAATGCAGCACCAAGCGGCTGAGACGACTTCAGGGGGTTGACCGCCGCCGACTTAGTTTGAGATACGACGCGTGCCATAGTACGACCTCAACATTTTTTGCAAGTGATCTCGCGGTTTTGGTTCGACGCGCTTACGCTTCTCTTTTCGCTCGCTTTTCAACGTCCAAGGCCGGCTCCCATGGCGCCGGCTCGCGCACCTGCGGCCAAATCGGATTGTGAATTGCCAGGTCAATTTGTCGAGCAAGTTGCACCATTCCCTCATAGCCAGCGTAAGCGTGATGACGCTCCTGGTTGATGTCGAGCCAGGGCAGTTTTGCCTTTAGCGCTATATACTGGGTGCGTCCGCCCGACAGCATGATGTCAGCCTTTCTCTCGAGTAGAAGCGAGAAAAGCTCGCGCGGCGACATCGACTCGAACAGGAGGTTCTCCTCCTTCAGGGTCTGTTTCACTCGCTCCCTATCTTCGAGCGTCGATTTCTTGACTGATGTGCCGACGATCTCCATGCCGATCTCCATCAAGGCATGGACGACCGACCAGGATTTCACGCCGCCTGTATTTAGAAGCACGCGCTTGCCCTCAAGGCGAGGTCGGTACGCTTCCAGCCTCCTCCACACCTTTTCCTCTTCTTCCGCTACAAGGATTTCCGTGCGATGCAAAAGCGAGGGGTCAGCACCTTTCTTTACAAGCAGATCGGCGATCCGCCGGAGCGCCTCCGAGGTGCCGGAGATGCCATAGAAGGAGCCCTCGAAAAATGGAATGTCCCAGCGTTCCTGCATCTTACGTGCCAACGTAACGAACGCTGTCGAACACACCGTCATCGCCGCGCGTGATTGGTGGGCGGAGGCGACTTGCAGATATCGCGCGTCTCCGGGAATACAGGCGCGGACGCGGATGCCGAGCTTATCCAAGAGCGGCTTCACCTGCCAGAACTCACCCGAGAGGTTAAATTCGCCGAGTATGTTGATGTCGCAAAGGCCTGGTTCATCAGGCTCAACCGTACCTATGACATGCTTGAGCAGCGCCTCGCCCGCTAGCTTGTTGCCGAGGTTTTTAGATCCGACAAAACCTGGCGCATTGACCGGCACCACCGGTAAGGCAAATTCGTCCGTCGCTCGCTTGCAAACAACGTCGATGTCGTCACCGATCATCGCTGTAACGCAGGTTGAATAGACGAAGATTGCCGCGGGCGCATACCCATCCTTGATCTCCCGGATCGCTTTAAAGAGCTTCCGTTCACTGTGTCCCATTACAATGTCGATTTCCGTAAGATCAGTCGTGAAGCTCGTGCGCCAAAGTGTTGGACCTGACGAGGCAGCGCCACGATTGTCCCAGGAATTTCCCTCGCAGGCGAGCGGCCCGTGAATCAGATGTGCGACATCGGTGATCGGCTGCAGTGCGACCTTGGCGCCGTCGAAAGCGCAACCGCCGACGGCCGTTCCCGGGGCCATTGGCCTCGCGCAATTCCTTCGGCGCGCCTTAGGACCCTTGCTGCCGCTCCTTTCACTCGCTAGCTCGTGGAAGGCATCTTTGATTTTGGCGTTGAGCGAGGACATTCGTCTGCCTTCATATCTGGTTAAGAGATAGGCCGCCTGGCCGACCGCCGCTCTTAGCGAGTGAGGTCATACGAATAATCTGTCACACCCGCGTGCATTGTTTCGCGATCGAGGTTGTCGAAGATCTTGTCGAGGATCGCCGTTAGAAGACGCAGTCCGCCTTGGTAGCCCATGAGGGGGAATCGATGATGATGGTGCCGGTCGAAAATTGGAAACATCAGCCGAACCAGTGGGGTACCGGTGTCGCGTTCGAGATACTTCCCATAAGAATTTCCGATCAGGAGATCCACCGGCTCGGTGAACAGTAGCGAGCGCAGTGCCCAGAGATCTTTGCCTGGCCAAACCTGTGCATTCTTCCCGAAGGGCGAGGATGCGAGGAGTTCCTTCATCTCGTCCTCCCAAGCTGAGGTGCCATTTGTGGCGAGGCAGTGGGTTGGCTCGCCGCCGGTCTCCATGATGAAGCGCGCCATCGCATAAACGAAATCTGGATCGCCGTAGATCGCGTATTTTTTTCCGTATAGCCATGCTTGGCTGTCCGCCATCGCATCGATGAGTCGGCCGCGCTCCAGACGGATCGCCTCGGGAATTTCTCTGCTGGAAATCTCTGATATCACCATCAGAAGTTCGTCGGTAGCTTCGACGCCGAGAGGGTAGTGGAAGGAGGTCGCCGCTTGTCCAACGTCTCTGCAGTAATCTAACGTCTTGCGAGTGTTGTAATATTGCAGGGACAATGTCCACTCCGCGTTCAACGCCGCCTTCACGTCATTGATGCTGGTCCCGCCGTCATACATCCGAAATTTGCCATCGGAAGGCGTATCGAACTGATCTGATGCGTCCTGGATGAACATGTAAGTCACTTGCATCAAGTCGAGCAGGCGTTTTAGTTCGCGATTGTTCCCAACGCAGAAGCCATCAAATCCAGGAATGATGTTGATAGTAGCGGTGGCTTCATTTCGCGCGGTGCCCTTCCAGAAATTCTCCAGCACACCTTTTACCATGCTGTCGTAGCCATCGACATGGCTGCCGACAAAGGCAGGTGTGTGGGCGAAGGGGACATCGAAATCGCGCGGGACCGAACCTTCACTTTTGGCGTTTTCGATAAAACCATGCAGATCATCTCCGATGACCTCTGCCATACAGGTGGTCGACACCGCGATCATCTTCGGGTTGTAGAGTTTGTACGTGTTGGCGAGACCGTCGACCATATTTTTCAGGCCGCCAAATACAGCCGCGTCTTCTGTCATCGATGACGAGACCACCGATGACGGCTCCTTGAAGTGGCGCGATAGGTGCGATCTGTAGTAGGCAACGCAACCTTGGCTGCCATGGACGAACGACATCGTTCGTTCGAAACCCGCCGCTGCAAAGACCGCGCCGAGTGGCTGGCAGGCTTTGGCTGGATTAACCACAAGGGCTTGGCGGGCCAAGTTTTTTTCGCGATATTCCCAGGTCTTCGTGAATTCACGTTGGTCAGAGACGACTTGGTCCGGGTGTGGGCATTCGAATTTCTGCTTTTTTTTGGCCAACATTTGCCTGTATTCCGGCTCGCAGAATAAGGGCGCGTGGTCGAGAGTTTTTGCAGCTGATTGCGGCATAGGGTCACCTCTTTCGATCTGGCCGCGGCTCAAGGGCGGTCCAGAAACATGCGTCGCTTAAGCCTTGCGCGTTTTTTCCGTGCGAACGCTAGGTTCTCACCCAGCAACCGCAGCCAAAGCGCGGTCTTTATTCCAGGGCGCGTCGTAGAGACCCCAAACTGGATTGTTGATTGCCATATCCATGTCCCGGGCGAAAATCGCGAAGCCGTCATAACCGTGATACGGACCAGAATAGTCCCAGGAATGCATCTGACGGAATGGAATGCCCATTTTCTGCACCGGATATTTCTCCTTGATGCCGGATCCGACGAGATCGGGCCGAATTCCCTCAATGAATTTCTCTAGTTCGTAGCTAGTCACATCGTCGTAGATCAGCGTGCCTTCTTTTACATAATGGCCAGTACGCTGATAGTCGTCGCCATGACCGAATTCGTAGCCGGTTCCTACGATTTCCATACCGAGGTCCTCATATGCAGTGACGACGTGACGAGGACGCAATCCCCCGACGTAGAGCATCACCCGTTTGCCGGAAAGGCGCTCCCAGTATTTGTCGATTACGGCCCAAAAGAGGGGTTGGTATTTGGCTATGACCTTTTCGGCTTTTTCTTCGATCTCCGGCCCGAAGTGCTTGGCAATGTTGCGCAGCGAGGCATCAATTTGGGAGCGCCCAAAGAAATTATACTCGATCCAAGGAATGCCATATTTTTCTTCCATGTGCCTGGAGATGTAATTCATCGACCGATAGCAGTGAATGAGATTGAGTGCCGCTCTCGGCGCGCGCTCCACCTCCGCGAGAGTGGCATCTCCCGACCAGTTGCCGACCACGCGCAATCCGATCTCCTCGAGCAGGATGCGCGAGGCCCATGCATCGCCGCCAATATTATAGTCGCCTATGACATTTACGTCGTAGAGACCTGACGCGAATTTTATGTCTTTCTTGTCGAAGACCCAATCTCGAATTGCGTCGTTGGCGATGTGGTGGCCAAGCGATTGCGATACGCCACGGAAGCCTTCGCAGCGTACCGGCACAACGGTCGTCGCGTGTTCTTTGGCCTTTTTTCGCGCTACGGCCTCGATATCGTCGCCAATCAGGCCGATCGGACATTCTGATTGCAGGGTGACGCCATTGCTTAGCGGGAAAAGTTCAGCGATCTCATCAATGACCTTTTCCAGTTTCTTGTCACCACCGAAAACGATATCCTTTTCCTGAAAATCGGATGTAAATTGCATGGTCACGAACGCGTCGATGCCCGTCAGGCCGACGTAATAGTTGCGACGTTGCGACCAGGAATATTGACCGCAGCCGACAGGTCCGTGTGAAATGTGAACCATATCCTTGATTGGTCCCCAGACGACGCCTTTTGAACCGGCGTAAGCGCAGCCGCGGATCGTCATCACGCCTGGAACAGACTTGATGTTCGATTTTACCTCGCATTCGCTGGTCGCGTTTGCGTCCTTTTCGCTCGTTGCAAGGCTAAGGTGCTTACTGCGGCGCTTTGCTGCTTTGTCCGGATATTGCGACAGCACATCCGCTATAAGCTTCGCATGTAAATCACTGTCATTGGTGTATTTGAAGGTCATTGACCTAACCCCTTGGAAAATCCGACTGAAGGCACATTGGCGAAACCTCCCTCACGGGATGGCGGGCGCTTTGCGTGCCGCTGCTCGCTCGTGTCAGTGTGATCACTGGGCAGCTTTCAACTTGGCGTCCCTGGCTTGAAGTTCGGCAAGCATCTGCTCGTCGGTCTTCATGATCCCGAAATCGAGAAGCATGTCCTCAAGCTCTTCCATGGTGATGGGGGTCGGGATGGTGCCTTTACCAGAATTGTCATGTATTCTTTGGGCAAGTGTTCGGTACTCGGCCGCTTGCTGAGAGTCGGGCGCATATTGGATCACCGTCATCTTTCTAAGCTCGGCGTGTTGGACAATATTGTCACGTGGCACGAAATGGATGAGCTTAGAATTGAGTTTGGCAGCCAGCGCTTCGGCGAGGTCGATTTCGCGGTCGGTCTGACGCTCGTTACAAATGAGGCCACCCAGGCGCACGCTGCCGCCTGCAGCATATTTCAGGATGCCCCTGGCGATATTATTGGCGGCATAGAGTGCCATCATTTCGCCGGACATGACGATGTAGATTTCCTGAGCTTTGTTTTCACGGATCGGCATCGCGAAGCCGCCGCACACAACGTCACCGAGCACGTCATAAGACACGTAGTCGACATCGTTGTAGGCGCCGTTCTCTTCGAGAAAGTTGATCGACGTGATAACGCCGCGTCCCGCGCAGCCGACGCCTGGCTCCGGCCCCCCAGACTCCACGCATTTGATGCCTTTATAACCTACCTTGAGCACGTCTTCGAGTTCAAGATCTTCAACCGAACCTCTCGTTGCTGCGAGATCAAGAACCGTATCCTGGGCCTTCGAGTTCAAGATCAGGCGCGTAGAATCGGCCTTAGGGTCACAGCCGACGATGAGGATCTTCTGCCCATGGTCCACAAGGGCGGCTAGCGTATTTTGGGACGTAGTGGACTTGCCAATTCCGCCCTTTCCATAGAATGCGATCTGACGCAGAGCTGCCATGCGGCGTTCCTTCATGTGTTCGAAGCAATACGGTTATCCCGCAACGCGGATGCGGCGGCCGTTCCGCTGCCTCGCAATAGCTCTCAAGATTCGTGCCAAGCAGGTTGATTGAGCTTACGAACAATAATTTACTGCGATTCCAGTTATGTGGGCGCAAAAATGCGGGATTGAGAACAAAAACGCTTGTCACGTAACCGACAAAGGTGACGACAATGTCGAAAATAGATTGTCACCCTCTGAGAGCCAAGCAAGGTGATGAAGGTGTCTCGGTTGCTAAAGAGCTGCCGCAAGCCGCAAGGTGGGCATCTGACAGCCGACCTACTTCAGTTGTAAGAAGAAATATGCAGGCATGTTGCCGCCGGCTCATCCAGAAAGCTCGATTTTCTCGCGCGTCCGTGATGCTCATCTCAGTGTCGCAGTGGACTCGGGTTCAAGGATTAACTTCAACTTGAACGGTGTGCACCGCGTTTCTAGCGTCGATCAGCGGCTGTCCTTCCCCAAGTTCGTCCGTGCACCGACATAGCAAGATATTCTGGCCTGATGCAGGGGTCCACGGCAACTCGAACCGCTGCCAACTTCTTCCCTCGCGCGGCCCTACTGAGGCAGTCCGCCATGAGCCTCCACCGTCCACGCTAACCTCGACGCTAGAGATCTGGCGATCTCCCCAAGCCCAGCCCCATATTTTCGTTGGCATGTCCGCTGACAGCAGATCACTTGGGGACGGCGAGACGATAACGGACTCCGGGGCCACGCTCCAAACCGGCCTCGTTCCCGACGCGGTGGGGTCATTATAGAAGCGTGTCGTATAGGCGCCGCTTGCGCGCCGATCCGCAGCCGTGATCGAACCAACCCATTTTACGGAGTTTGTGCCATACCAACCTGGCACGACCAATCGAACCGGTCCTCCGCGCTCTGGAGTGAGTGGCCGACCGTTGATCTCAAATGCGAGGATAACTTCTTCTGCAAGTGCTTTGCCGATCGGCAGGTCTTTTTGATAGGCTTCTTCAACATCTGCGTATTCGCCCCACTCGAGGCCGGAAGTCCAGATGTAGGACGCATGGCTGCTGATCTTTGCGCGTTCCAGAACAAGCGACAGCGGCACACCTTTCCAAACCACATTTCCGATTCTGCGTTTAGCCACTGTCGGAGCAAGCGGACTTCCAGCGCATTCGTGAAATGACATGTACTCGCGCTGTGGCATTGCTTGAAGGTCAGGCAGATGCAATCTCGTCGGGTTACCCACGAGGCCATCGACATCCAAATGCCAACGATCGGGGTCGATCTCCAGGAACCCCATATGCGTCACCAGAAAAAGATCATCTTCAGGGGTGATCCACGATTTAAGGGCATGAACGCCATCGGCAGGGGCCTGGAAGGAGAAACCCTTCTTGGTCATGTGCATACCCGTCCGCGCCATCACCTTTACTCCGGCATGGCCACGGCCTCAGGGCTCGTTAGAGCATCCTCAGCGCGGCCTTCCAAAAATCTGATCGGGTTTCGACGCATCCGGTTCACGGTGACGTCGAAAATATCGAATCGGTTGTAACCAGCAACGACGTCGTGAAATCGTTTTGGCTCAACACAGTCGTCGAGATCGATTTGGGCATAGCCGATACCTTCGTCGGTCATTTCGTCACCAGTTGCCGCTCCAGTCGGCCCTAGGAAAAAGCTAGTGGCCCGTGGGCTCGCATCTATGATCGCTTCGATCGCAGGATCATCCAAGGCAATGGATTTGCGTGCGACTTCGTCCAGGTGCCCCGCCACGATGATCCCGAAGCACTTGGCCTCGAAGCAGTGCGCTGAGGCACGGATGCGGTTGGCTGCTCGGTTATCGTAGTTGTCGCTTTCTGTGGGGACGCGAGTGGGCCAGATCGGCGGATAGCTACTTATATGAATTTGCTCGCCCTGCGTCATCAGACTGTAGCGCGCGAGCGGATTTGTATTTTCCCCGCAAATTAAGCCGCCAATGCGACCGATTCTCGTGTTTGCGACGACCAATCCTGCGCCATCGCCCGGATCCCAAACTAGTTTTTCAAAGAAGGTTGCGACCAGTTTTCGATGGTGGATCAGGATTTGGCCGGTATCGGAAATCAGAACATTACTATTCCATAAACCGCCGACACTTGCCGGGTTGCGCTCGGAAAAACCGATTGAAACGAAAACACCGTTATCGGAGGCGGCCTTTCGCACACGCTCAATTTCCGGGCCGTCAATGTACACTGAAGCTGTCAAGAAGCGTTTGAAATGTTCGTGCGATTGAATGGGCGGGTAAAGTGCTGCCCAGACAGGGAAACCGGGAAGAAAGCTCTCCGAAAATACCACGAGCGATGCGCCGTTTCGGGCAGCCTCTGCTATCACCGAGCAAGCTTTTTCCGCGCTCGCCCCAGGATCGAGATATACGGGGGCAATATGAGCAGCCGCGGCCCAGAATTTCATGTTTCCCATCGACATTCCTCTACTGATCAAGGCTCGCCATCAGCCATCTCGACTAGCTCGGCAAAAGCAGGTTCAAGATCGCCGTTTTGCCGTTAGACCGATTTCAATGCGTGCTCCAAGCGGCAGGCTGGCGCAGCCGATTGTGGTGCGGGCCGGGTAGGGCGATGAAAAACGCGTGGCGTAAATCTCATTCATCTGGCCAAAGTCACCCATGTCGGTGAGATAGACATTGACGGATACGACATCATCCGACCCCAGGCCCGCTGCCTCAAGGACTTGAAACAGGTTATCGAAACACTGGCGTGTCTGGTCGGCTACATTTCCGTCGACAAGTTTGCCGGTGCCGGGGTCTAGCGGTGTCTGGCCGGAGCAGAACAGAAGATCGCCGGCCCATGTCGCGTGCGAATACGGTCCCACTGCCGCCGCGTTTGAAGCATTCACAGTTCGTCTGGACATGCGTTCTCCCAAGGTAGGTTCAAGTAGTGCAACCTGCTGGCGATCAGCGTTTCCGCAAGATATTTTACTTCACTGCACACCACACATACAGCGGCACAGCATGTTTGAGACTATCAAAACGAATTTGCGAGCCAACCCGAATAGGATGCACTACCCTGTGCAAAAATAGACGGAGGTAGCATGGCGACTGCAATCGATCATCTTGATTGGGACGATCTCAAACTCTTCCTCATCGTCGTCCGGTGCAAGAGCATGACCGCCGCCGCTCGCGAACTAAAAATCAGCCACTCCACCGTATCTCGTCGACTTGCTCGCCTGGAATATACGGTTGGCAGTGCACTTGTCGAACGGACCAAAGATGGACTTCTGCTGACATCGGCCGGCCTGGTTACAATGCGGCGAGCGGAGGAAATCGAGAACGGCGTGAATGCTCTTCGCAGCGACGTAAGCAATCGTGACGAAATACGCGGCACAGTCAGATTAGCCACCATGGAAGGCATCGCAACGCTTTATCTCTCCGAGCGCCTCGTTGAACTCAGTAGCCGGCACCCTGATCTTGACCTCGAGCTTGTAACATCGCCGCAAACGGTTCGGGTCGCTCGCCGGGAAGCGGATTTGTTCCTAAGCTTCTTCAAGCCCCATGGAACTTCTCTCGACAGTCAGTTGATCGGACGTTTCAAGACTGGCTTATTCGCTTCGCAGGCTTATCTTGAGCGCAATGGAGTTCCCTCTCAGGCGGCGGATCTTAGCGAGCACCGCTTTGTTGGCTATATCGAGGAGCTGATTCAGCTTGAAAGCGTGCTTTGGCTAGAGGAACTCGTACCCACCCCAAAAATTGCGTTCAGCTCAAATAGCATGATGTCGCAGATGTTCGCGGCGTCTGCGGGCGCTGGAATCGTAGCGCTTCCCGAATTCGCACTCAGTCTAAACCTGGGTCTCGTTCCAGTGCTCGACGAACTGAGCGGCGAGCGCGAGATCTGGATGTCAGCACACCAGGATCTAGCTTATCTTTCAAGAGTGAGAGCCGTAAAGCAATTCGTGAAAGAGCTGGTTCGTCGAGACGAACAACGCCTTCTGAGAAACTCACCTTGGTCTTCGTGAAGTTTCGCAAATCGGACTGCGCGGAGCGCTCTGGCTGGCTGAATTGGCGGACGCTTACGCCCCGTCGCTCAATTCTGCACATCGGGTTGCGAACTTGTCAGCTTCCGTGACAACGCCGATTGCGTCAACAAGATTGACGCTCGATCAAAGGAAGGAATCCCTCATGTCGCAAATCAGCCGCGACGCTCGCAAGACTTTGGACCTTCTTCGCTGGCGTGCCGAAACGCCCGGCACAAAAAACAGAAACCACCTTAACAATGCTGGGGCCGCGCTGATGCCGAGCCCGGTTATTGAAGCGGTGGTCGGGTACCTAAGCCGGGAGGGGGAGATCGGCGGATACGAAGCTGCAGCTGAGTCCAACTCTCTACTGGAGGGGACATATGACAGCTTGGCCACCTTCGTAAACTGTGGCCGCGACGAGATTGCGATAGCTGAAAATGCGACGATCGCCTGGCAACGCGCCTTCTACTCCCTCTCTTTCGGACCTGGAGACCGGATCCTGACGGCAAGTGCCGAATTTGCAGCCAACTACATCGCCTTTCTGCAGGTTGCCAAGCGCACCGGCGTATCGATCGAAGTCATTCCGAATGACGCTTCTGGGGTCCTCGATCCGGACGCACTGGCGAAAATGATCGATGATCGCGTTCGGTTGATAGCAGTTACCTGGATCCCGACCAACGGCGGGCTTATCAATCCAGCAGCAGCGATCGGTCGAATAGCCCGAAAAAACGGCATCCTCTATCTTCTCGACGCATGCCAGGCTGCGGGTCAAATCCCGATCGATGTCAACGCGCTCGGGTGCGACATCCTGACTGCTACTGGCAGGAAGTTTCTCCGAGCGCCACGGGGAACGGGATTCATGTACATGCGTAAATCACTCCTGGATAAGATTGAGCCAGTGATGATCGACCTCTATGGCGCGCCCTGGACTGGTCCGGATCGATACGAATTGCGACCTGATGCCGGGCGTTTTGAAACATGGGAGAAGAACTATTCGGTTCGTCTCGGCCTGCGGGCAGCAGTGGACTACGCGCTCGACATTGGGCTCGAAAATATCGAAGAGCGCTGCAATCACCTTTCGTCAAAGCTTCGCGAAGGCCTGCGGGGGATACGAGCCGTGTCCGTGCATGATCTCGGGAAACCCCTTGCTTCCATCATCTCATTCACTGTCAACGACTGGGACTCGTCATCCGTCATGGCTTATCTGACTGGCAAGGGAATCAACGTCTCAGTTTCCCCTCCTTCCAGCACACCCGTCGACGCCTGTACGCGACAACTCCCGCCCGTGGTGCGGGCGTCGCCACATTATTACAATACCGAGGAAGAGATCGATGCGTTCCTGGAGGCGATTGCTGGTATTGCCTCATAGCTGAGTTGCTCGCCTGACGAATGAGCGGATCTTTTCAAAAGGCAAAGCAGTTGATGCGACCTTCTGTTCGCACGTGTTAAGCGGATCATGCCAACGCCGCCCTGATGTGACCTTGCCCCGTTGAAATAATCCATTTTGAAGTAAGCTCTGGCCCATTGAGAGGACCAGAGGATGAAGCGCAATCGTTTCACAGACGAACAGATCATCGCATATTGAAGGAGCACGAGGCAGGCACGCCGGTCTCGGAGCTTTGCCGCAAGCATGGCGTCAGCGATGCTAGCATCTATAAATGGAAGGCCAAGTTCGGCGGCATGGAGGTGTCCGAGGCCAAGCGGCTGAAGACGCTTGAGGACGAGAACACGAAGCTGAAACGGCTCCTGGCGGATGCGATGCTCGACAATGCTGCCTTGAAAGACCTTTTGGGAAAGAAGTGGTGACGCCCGCGGCCAAGCGGAAAGCTGTCGCGCATCTGATGAGCCATCATGAGATGAGCGAACGGCGGGCGTGTAAAGCCATTGGTTTTGCCGAATGACGGTCCGTTACGAGACCAGGCGCGATAATGATCATGAGCTTCGCGAGCGAATGAAGGCGTTGGCGCATGAACGTCGCCGCTTCGGATATCGACGCATTCATGTGCTGCTCCGGCGGGAGGGTCACCTCGTGAACCACAAGAGGCTCTTCCGGCTCTATCGGGAGGAGAACTGACGGTGCGCAAGCGCGGCGGTCGCAAGCGAGCGATAGGCACTCGAGCGCCGATGCTGGTGCCGATGGTGGCCAATGATCGTTGGTCGCTAGACTTCGTGTCGGATCAGTTCACCGATGGGCGCAGATTGCGGATTCTGACCGTCGTCGATGATTGCACGAGGGAGTGCCTGGCGCTCGTCGCCGATACATCGCTTTCCGGTCTTCGCGTCGCACGGGAGCTTGACCGGATTATCGAGGAGCGCGGCAAGCCGAGGATGATCGTCAGCGACAACGGCAGCGAGTTCACCAGCAACGCGATCCTGCAATGGGCGGACCGGACCAAGGTTGACTGGCATTACATTGCGCCTGGCAAGCCTATCCAGAACGCTTTTATCGAAAGCTTCAACGGGCGGCTGCGAGACGAGTTCTTGAATGAAACTCTGTTCTCGTCGCTTGCTCAGGCCCGGTCTGCGCTTTCAAACTGGCGTAGCGATTACAACGATCAACGCCCACATTCAGGCGTTGGCTGGCTGACACCGGCCGAATTCGCTCAGACACTCAACCCGCGACGTGATGCGGTGCTGCGCAGCCGAAATGGCTCCGCACCGCAACCCGCCGCTACCGAACCAACAACAGCAACCAAAAACCGCTGGAGCGAACTAAAAACTGGATAAAACTTCGGGGCAAGGTCACCAGCAGCGAAATCGATGCACTCATGCCGTGGAGCTACACAGCCTGAACGGCCTCAGCTTGTCGCTTACATACGGTCTTACCATTCATCGTCTTTGAGGCCAACTTCATCTCATTCTTTGGCTTGGATGGGGTCTTTCCACGGCCCGCAGGGCTGGGAGAAGCCTCTGCGATACTACAACCGTAACACCATATCGGTTTGGCCGATCACGCATTCCTGCTAACTCATAGGCTAGAGAAACGACTTAGGAGCCGAGCAATGGATCGCGATAACAAACGGACACGCGCAAATGCAAGTTCACCCGGCCGCCTAGGGGGGGCCGAGGAACGCCGCGACCTCCTTGATCTTCCACAGGGACCAATGTCCAATGTTGCAGAACAGTTAGTAACCTCGAATCCGCGCGATACAGCACTCAATCTTCGAAACTTCAAATCGCTCGCGAAGGAAACGCTAAGTGCTGTTCGGGTAGCCGAACAGGGGAAAGAAACTGCCCTCACGACATTTGAAAGGCGGAACAAACAGCTCGGACAATCCGCCATCGAGCTGGCCGACAAATTGACGGACGGACTGGGGTTCGACTCGGATGCTGTAGCTTTGTTAAAAGTCCAAGCGGCCGGCAATGTAGCCCATTATATAGACCCAGCCAAGCAAACTGCTCTTGTTAATCGCATTAGCAACATGGAGCCAACGGATCAAGCTACTGGAGTTTTGTTGGTATCGCATAACTTCAGTAAGTTTGATGACAACAATAAATCTCGTATCTTTGAGCTGGCCCGCGAATTGGCTGCTGATCCTCATCTGCATCACGAGAGCAAAGCGAATGCACACAATGCTATTTTTGTCGCTTATCACGACTTAGACGCAAATCAAAGGGCCCAGGCCCACTCGCTTCCCGCCATCAGTGCCTCACTGCAGCACATTCAACCGCCGAGGCATGTAGCAGAGGAACGGAGTGCGAATTTGGATGAGCACATAAGAAGTATTGAGAAGTCAGTCCGTGATACGGTGGGCCCGCAAACGTCAACTGAACAGCTGCAGCGAGCTGGTAAAATCGCGCAGTCCATAAGCCACGCTTACAATCACGCCCGAGACGACCTGAGGCCTTCCTCCAGAAGTCGAGATGCAGCGGGAAGCAGAGATCGCACGGGCCGTTGAGGTCTTGAAAATGGAATATTGACGCTTTCTACCGCCGGACCGTCGTGCTCGATGATACAATGCAGCGACATAGGTCGCAGCATGTAGCGGAGGGCATCACGTCGAAAGTATGCTTGATAACGCTAAGGAATAAACAGCGAAAAGCGTGCAGATAGCGGCTTGAAACTTGTGATTTTGTGGTGGAATTCCGCTATTGGTTCGTCGTTTGGAAGAGTCATTCGTTTCGATAGAATCTTGTTTCACTTCGAATGATGTGTGATCGAACGCCTTCATCACCCTGCCTCAAACTGAACGCCACTGCGCGTGCGAAACTGCGATGCCTTCATCGTCTTCCGTTCCTTTCCAGCCAGGAAAATCCACCGGAAAACTCTAACCAACTGGTCGAGTTTGAAGGCTTCAGTTCAATTTTTGTTAGTCCGTCCTTCAATGGCCGGACCTCTAATCCATCCTCGATGAAGCGGCGCACCCGACGATTTCCTTCTTTTTAGGTGCCGCCGCGATCCGCTGGCAAATCGCCTGATGTGCGTTCGATTCATCTTGTTGCGTGCCATTTTAGCATCGAAGAAATCTATGGTGGACCGATGATACCAAACAAAACAAAGCTCTTGAATATAGCACTGAGTACGGTGTGTTCACTGGCCGTAGGTTTTTGTGCTGCAAGTGTGTACTCAACATTTGGTTACGGGTTTAGCGGTCATGCTTTGATGACTTTCGATGTGTTCGCTTTTTGGTACAAGTCGCCGTTCTTTCTTGGATACACAACCCTATTGTTTTATCAGGGTTTGGCCGTCATCATTTCAACGTCGGGAATCGTTTTGCTAGCGCAGCAGGTCTTGTGCCAACGCAAGCACGACCATCACGGGACGGCGCGTTGGGCTCAGGTGGGTGAGATGCGACGGGCCGGTTATTTCCAGCGGTACAACTGCCTCAGTGGCCCAGTGTTCGGAAAGACTGGCGGCCCATTCTGGTCTGACTATTATCTGACCAACGGCGCGCAGCCCCACAGCCTTATTGTTGCCCCTACCCGAGCGGGAAAAGGCGTGGGCGTTGTCATTCCAACACTGCTAACGTTCAAAGGCTCAATTATAGCCCTAGATGTCAAGGGCGAGTTGTTTGAGCTCACGTCCAGGGCGCGCAGAACTTGTGGGGACGATGTGTTCAAATTTGCCCCGCTAGACCCAGAACGGCGGACGAGCTGTTACAATCCTTTATTAGATATCACGGCGTTACCTTCAGAGCGGCAGTTCACCGAAGCGCGTCGCTTGGCCGCAAATCTTATCACAGCCAAAGGAGAGGGCGCGGAAGGATTTATCAACGGCGCACGGGATCTATTTGTCGCTGGCATTCTTGCTTGTATCGAGCGTGGTACGCCAACTATTGGCGCTGTGTACGATCTCTTTGCTCAACCGGGGGAGAAATATCAGCTCCTCGGGCGCCTCGCGGAGGAGACTAGGAACAAAGAAGCTCAGCGGATTTTCAATGATATGGCAGGCAACGATACAAAAATCCTCACCTCCTACACCTCTGTTATGGGTGACGGCGGCCTCAACTTGTGGGCGGACCCCTTGGTTAAAGCGGCGACGAGCCGTTCTGACTTCTCAATTTATGATCTCCGCCGTCGGAGGACTTGTCTTTATCTTTGTGTTAGCCCGAACGATCTAGAGGTTGTCGCACCACTTATGCGCCTCCTCTTCCAGCAGATCGTTTCTGTTTTGCAACGATCATTGCCAGACAAGAACGAGAAGCACGAGGTGCTATTCCTTCTCGATGAATTCAAGCACCTCGGAAAACTCGACACAATTGAGACAGCAATCACGACAATAGCTGGCTACAAGGGCCATTTTATGTTCATAATCCAGAGCCTCTCAGCGTTGTCGGGAACGTACGACGAGGCCGGCAAGCAAAACTTCCTTAGCAATACGGGCGTGCAAGTCTTCATGGCAACTGCTGATGACGAGACACCTGTTTATATTTCGAAAGCGATTGGTGAATATACGTTTGTAGCGCGCTCCACCTCCTATAGCCAAGGGAGGATGTTCGATCGTAATATTCAAAATTCGAGCCAAGGTGCTCCTCTATTACGGCCTGAGCAGGTGCGGCTGCTCGATGACGACGACCAGATCGTTCTCATAAAGGGTCACCCGCCATTGAGGCTGAGAAAAGTCCGGTATTACTCCGATCGCGCACTGAAGCGCATCTTCGAGAGCCAGACGGGTCCACTTCCGGAGCCTGCGCCTTGGGCGGACGTAGAAGAAGACACAGTCGCGCGGGCTTAATTCTAATCGCCACTTTTAAACGAATGGGTTCTGCGAGACACGACGCCTGTCCTCGTAAAGACCACGGTTAAGAGCGCCATTGTCACCGTAATGAATGTCCACATCAGCGTCGAACACATAGCCTGCCCCCCGGGCTGTTTTGATTAGACGAGGGTTCGCGGGATCTGCTTCAAGCTTTCGACGCAGGCGCAAAATGAGGACATCGACGCTTCGGTCATACACCTCTTCTCCACGGACTCGGCTCGCACGCAGAATCTGTTCTCTCGTTAACACGTCACGCGGCTGTTCCAGAAAAGCGACCAAAAGATTGAATTCCCCCGGGGTAAGTTTGACCTCGCCGCTTTTTTTTGACATTAGCCGACGCTGTCTGAGGTTCAATGTCCATCCCAAAAAATTAAAGGAACGTCGATCTTTTGCCCCTGGACTGAAAGTCCGGCGACGCATTGCCGCGCGAATTCGGGCTAGGAATTCACGCATTCCAAACGGCTTTGAAACAAAGTCAGTTGCCCCGAGCTCCAGTGCAACAACCTTTTCTGCTTCCTCAAGGCGATCACCGCTAATCACGATGATGGGAATTCCCCATTTTGTTGTCAGGTTGCGTATGATCTCCAATCCGTCTTCACGACCCAGATTAAGCTCAAGAACCACAAGATCAACCGGCTCACACGCGAGCACGCGATTCAGCTGCCTACTATCGCTGACTGCGGTTGACCTGAAGGCGTGTGAAGTCAGATATTCAACAATAAGATGCCGCATAGCGGCGTCGTCATCAAAGACAAGAACGTGCTTCAACAGCGTACCTTTCAATTATATCAAACTTAAGGTGGGTACCGGACCACCGTCTGGTATTCAGTCCCTCAGTGCAGTTAGGTAACTCCCGGCACGCTGATGAGGTGACCCGAAAGTTCGCAATCGAGAGAAAGACCCTTACTGGCGATCCATCGCAGACACGTGCCCAGCGCCCGTCTACTTAATTCGGGATGAACGCCTTGGCGACTTGGCTATGAGTTGGTCTTCCAGTGCTTTTCTCAAAACCATCTTGCTTTGTTCATTCATAAGAACTCGAGCACTGGTTGAAACGAGCGAATGATAGCATCCGTGTGGAGATAATGGGGTTACAGGCGATATCAACCAGCTCTGAAGCATCCTACCTCGTTGACTCCTAGCGGCATCAGTTTGCCGACTTCGGCCCTTCTAATGGATAACATATATTTGTAAAATTGATAATTTGGATGGCGTTCATCGAGAACATGGATACTTGAGTGAAGAGCCTTAAAATGGTCTAGGTGTTTAGTCCCCGAATTGATGGATTGGCTTGAGGCTGAAGTTTTTCGGCTCTGAAGTCCATTGTCTACAGATGAATTCGTATGGCGTGAGGCTTTTGAGGGTCTTCAAGCGGCGGCCGAAATTGTAGGCGGCGAGGAAGTCGGTGAGATGCCGGGTGAGTTGGTCGTGACTGTCGTAAAGATAGCGTTAGACGGTGGCTTCCTTGATTGTCCGGTTCATTCTTTCGACCTGACCGTTGGTCCAGGGGTGATTGGGTTTGGTCAGTCGGTGTTCGATGCCATGTGTTCGGCATGTACGATCGAACATATGCATGCGCAGCCTTGCCGTGGGTGCATTGCGGCGAGAAGGCAGATCGCAAAACTGGATAAAACTTGGGGGCAAGGTCACGTTGTCCGTCAGGACGGTATGAATTTTGTAGGGGACGGCCTCGACCAGGGCCTTCAGGAAAGCCGCAGCGGTATGGATGTTGGCGCTTTCCTCGAGGTGGGCGAAGCGAATTTGGATGTCCGATCAATGGCAACGAAGAGCTGGAGCTTGCCTTCGGCAGTCTGAACCTGGGCAATATCGATGTGAAAGTAGCCGATAGGGTAGGCTTTGAATTTCTTCTTCGCCGGCTTGTCACCGTCGATATCGATCAGGCGACTGATGCCATGTCGCTGAAGGCATCGATGCAGCGACGATCGTGTAAGGTGAGGAATCGTTGCCTGCAGACTGTAGAGGCAGTCGTCTAGCGGCAACAGCGTATGCCGGCGGAAGGCGATGATGATCGCTTCATCTTCGGTCGACAGAACAGTGGACTTCGGCTCTTTCGGCCCAGTCGGAAGATCGGCGATCGAAGTCCGTTTCTTCCACTTGGCGACCGTCTTCTGATTGATCGTAAGCGACAAGCTGACCCCATCTGGCGTCGGTAGGGTTGGCCGCTGTATTGCGGACAGACGATTCACAAACTGTGAGCTTCTATGTCTGCGCCTAGCTCTGGAACTAGAAACTTCCATATGATCGAGGCTGTTCCGGAACGGCTTGAGGGCGCCCCACGGCAAGTTCGGCGCCGTTGGTCCGATGATTTTAAAGCGCGGGCTGTGGCTGAGGCAATGGAGCCCGGCGCAAGCGTCTCGGCCATTGCGCATCGCATCGGCATCCATCCCTCGCAGCTATTTGGCTGGCGTCGTGATGCTCGTGACGGACAACGATCCTCCTCGCAAGATCGGGCTGGTCAGACAGGGACCAGGACGATTAGCACACGTGCGATGATCGAGCTTGTCATCGGCGACGTCGTTATCCGGGCCGACGCAGATATCGGCGAAGCACACCTGCAGCGGGATCCGAGCGGTGCGGTCGGCATGATCCCGTCCGGCGTGAAGGTCTTTCTTGCGAGCCATCCCATCGACTTCCGAAATTATGTGAAGCGTGCAGTTATGTGGAGTCCGCCGCGGCAATTGCTTGCCGCTTGCGGTGTTTGAGAGTGGGATTACTCGACATAATTTGTCGATCGTCCGATGGACTTCAGCATCGCGAGCAGCTTGTCGGGAGCAGCAAAGCGACCCGGCTTGAGCGACGGCGGCGCCATCGCGGCAAGCGCCTCCAGTTTTTCGGTTGGATCGGCCCGCAGATAGATTTCCGTGCTTTGCAGGCTGGCGTGACCGAGCCAGAGTGACACCTTGCGTACATCGCGGGTCGCTTTCAGGGTGTGCATGGCGCAGGTATGGCGCAACACATGTGGGGTAATGCGTTTATCGGCGAGAGATGGGAGCTTCTGCGCCGCGGTAGCGGCGTGCTTGGCGAGGATATATTCGAATCCGGCCCGGGTCATCGCGCGTCTCACGGCATTGAGGAAGAGTTCGGCGTCGCCACTCGCCGGGCGGACTGCCAGCCAGGCCTTCAACGCCGCCGTGGTCTCTTTCCACAAGGGCAACACACGTTCGCGGCGTCCCTTACCCATGACGTGGATGCTGGTGACCGTCTGGCGGTCAATCTGGTCGAGGCGGATGCTGACGAGCTCGGAGACGCGCAGCCCTGCAGCGAAGGCCAGATGCAGCATCGCTCGATCGCGAATGCCGGATACCTGACGCGGGTTCGGTGCATCAAGCAAAGCCTGCATCTCGTCGCGGCTGAGATGGCTGACGAGCGCCTCGTCGACCTTCTTCATCGGGATCGCCCGAACCCGGCGCGCCTGATCCAGACAGGAAGGGAGCCGGTACTCGAGGAAGCGGAAGAAGGCTTTGATGGCAGCAAGACGGGCGTTGCGGGTGCGCGCCGAGTTGCCGCGCT
Source organism: Rhizobium leguminosarum (assembly GCF_019798305.1). Classification (GTDB taxonomy): domain Bacteria; phylum Pseudomonadota; class Alphaproteobacteria; order Rhizobiales; family Rhizobiaceae; genus Rhizobium; species Rhizobium leguminosarum_U. Next base: position 83,439 of record NZ_JAAXDD010000014.1, on the reverse strand, counting down.
CCCTCTCAATGTGCTCCAAAAACGCAAGGAGGAGCGGTGGATCGAGTTGCTCGATCTCGATGCGGGACGGGGTGGTCCTCAACCGGCTAGCGGCGAAGCACAGCAGCAGTTGGAAGCTGTAGGCGTAAGCCTCGCAGGTGTGTGGGCTTGCCCGCCGCTCTTGCGGCAGGTGTTCTCGTAGAAAGGTGGTGAGATGCGGAGCCAGCGCGGTCATGTGACGGCTCCTTGATGCAAGGCCTCGCCAGCCGCTGCGATCTGCCTCAACAGGTGTCAGTGACGTGGGCATGGCCGAGGTAGGTGCTGAGGGCGACGATATGGCGGCCGACGGCATGGTGATCGTGCTGGCATTGCTCGAGGGAGCGCACGGCGAATGTGTGCCGCAGATCGTGAATGCGGGGGCCCGTTTGCCCGGGCTCTTCCCGCACACCGAGCGATCGTGCGAGGCGGAGGAAGACAGCAATCACGGTACTGTAGGCCGGCGGGGCGCCCGTAGCGGAAACGAACAGCATGCTGTTCAAGGTTCCGAGCCGACGACGCGCCAACAAATACTTGTCCAGAGCGTCCCGCGTCGTGTCGTGGAGCGGCAGCAAGCGGCTCTTCTGGAACTTGGTTTGTCGGATAACCAGCCCATTGTGTTTCGGCGTGCAAATTTGACCCCCTTGGCGGGGTAATCGGCGTCCAATTTTGACCCCCCTCAGATTTCATCTGACCATCCGGCTTTTGACGGCGGATGGAGCGGGAGTTGAAGCGAGTGGATACGATTGCGCGTGTTCGACGGGCCTTCCATGTGCAGGGCTGGTCGGTGAAGAAGATCGTCCGGGAACTCCATGTGTCGCGCAACACGGTTCGCAAGATACTGCGCTCCGACGAGACCGATTTTTCCTATGAACGCGAGCGACAACCGCTGCCAAGGATCGGAGCCTGGAAGGCCGAGATCGAGCGGTTTCTGACGGCCAATGAGGGCAAGCCGTCGCGTGAACGGCTAACGCTGATCCGGATTTACGAGGAGGTTCGGGCACTCGGCTACGATGGCAGTTATGACGCGATCCGGCGATATGCCAAGACCTGGGCGAAGAACCGGGGAGCCGTGACGGCGGAAGCCTATGTGCCCCTCTATTACGCGCCAGGCGAAGCCTACCAGTTCGACTGGAGCCACGAGATCATTCTGGTCAACGGGGTGACTACGACCGTGAAGGTCGCGCATGTCCGGCTCTGCCACAGCCGGATGATGTTCGCCCGAGCCTATATGCGTGAGAGCCAGGAGATGGTGTTCGATGCCCATGACAAGGCCTTCGCCTTCTTCCGTGGCACCTGCACGCGCGGCATCTACGATAACATGAAGACTGCGGTCGAGGCGGTGTTCGTCGGCAAGGAGCGACAATACAATCGCCGCTTCCTGCAGATGTGCAGCCACTATCTGGTCCAACCCGTTGCCTGCACGCCCGCATCCGGATGGGAGAAGGGACAGGTCGAGAACCAGGTCGGTCTCGTGCGCGAGCGCTTCTTCACTCCACGCCTACGGGTCAAAAGCCTGGAGGAGCTGAACGTCTGGCTGCTCGACAAATGCATCGCCTACGCCAAGGCACACCGCCATCCCGAACAGACCGAGCGGATGATCTGGCAGATGTTCGAGGAGGAGCGCGGCAGCCTGGTGCATTACGTTGGACCGTTCGATGGCTTCCACTGCGTTCCCGCCTCTGTGTCGAAGACCTGCACAGTCCGCTTCGACAACAACAAATACTCCGTCCTCTCGACTGCGGTCGGCCGCCCTGTTGAGGGTGCTTTGCGCAACGGTGCGCCATTCCGGGAATGGGTCTTACCCGCAGCGATGGAGAAAGTGCGCCGGCGGCTGAAGAGCGTCCATGATGGTGATCGGCAAATGGTCACCCATCCTCGGCTGTGTTCCCACCGATGGGTTAGCGGCTGTCGATGCTGCCTGCCAGGAGGCTTTGGATCAAGGCGTCTGTTCAGCCTCGGTGATCATCAACATTCTGGCCCGCAGCCGTGATCCGGCTCCGGCCGCAACCCTGCAAACCCCGGATGCGCTGCGGCTGACCCATGAACCGCGGTCGCCGACTGCGCACGCTATGACAGCCTCAGGAGGGCAAGCTGATGGAACGCACGCAAGTTCTCGAACTCATGAGCACGCTGAAGCTCTATGGAATGCGCAGCGCCTACGACGAGATCATGGGCAACGGCATCAAACGGCAGCACGAACCGCCGCGCATCGTCGGCGATCTCTTGCAATCGGAGATCGCCGAGAAGCAGGCACGCTCCATTCGCTACCAGCTCAGCATCGCCAAGCTGCCGCTCGCAAAGGACATCGACGACTTCGACTTCGCCGATACGCCTGTCAATGAATCCCTGGTGCGGGAGATGGCCACCGGCACCTTCGTCGCCGATCAGCGCAATGTCGTTCTCGTCGGCGGCACGGGAACCGGGAAGAGCCATCTGGCCATCGCGATTGCCCGTGCTCTCATCCGCAACGGAACGCGCGGCCGCTTCTTCAACGTCGTCGATCTGGTCAATCGATTGGAAACGGAAACGCGCAGCGGCAAGCAAGGGCGGACGGCCGACTATCTCAACCGTCTCGACTTCATCATCCTCGACGAACTCGGCTATCTGCCATTTGCCCAGGCAGGCGGTCAGCTCCTGTTCCATCTGATCAGCAGGCTCTACGAGCGCACGTCGATCATCGTCACCACGAACCTGGCGTTCGGCGAATGGCCGACGGTGTTCGGCGACGCCAAAATGACGACGGCACTTCTGGACCGTCTGACCCATCATTGCGAGATTGTCGAAACCGGAAACGAGTCCTGGCGCTTCAAGAACCGCTCTCAAAGCTAAAGCCGAAGACGATCATCACCCGCACTTGGCCTACCCTCTGCAACCCCGGCCAGCGCCGGGCAGGCCAAGCGCTGATTCACCCCGTCAAGGGGTCAAAATTGGATGCCGATAAGGGGTGAATTTTGGATGCTGATTGACAGCCCATCGGCGGTCACGTCCTCAAATCGAAGCGCGAGGGCTTCGGAAATGCGCATTCCGGTGGCGGCCAGCAATCCGAACAGGGTCTCGTACATCAGCGGCCGGATCGTGTCTGACGGCTTCAATTGTGCGGCCGCCTGCAACAACGCGGTGATCTCATCCCGGGTATAGATGTGCGGGATCCGCCGCTTGAGCAGGTTGCGCCCCAGGGCTTCGGCGGAAGGAATCTGATGGCGCAGGTCCTCGGCTGCTAGCACCAACGCAAAGCGGCGGACCGTCACCAGCCGGTTGCGGCGCTGCTGTGGGGATGGCGCAAGCATCGCCCATTCAAGTACACGAGTGACTTCAATGTGCCGATCGCCATGCTTCTCGGCGAAGGTGACGAAGCTCCTCAAAAGCGTGTGCTGGACGCGGAACTTGAAGCCCACCGTGCGCTGGAGTTCCACATATCGCGAGAGATCCTGGCTCAGCATGACGCACTCCCCGGCCAAGGCTGGGCGATCTGGAGCAGCATGTCGATGTCCACCTTCGCATAGTGGGCAGTCGTGTCGACCGATCGATGGCGAAGCACGGTCCCGATCATATCCAGCGTGGCGCCGGCCCGAAGCATGCTGGTCGCCGCGGAGTGTCGCAGGAGATTGGCGCCTCGGGAGGGAGCGTTGTCGATACCCGCCCTTACAAGCGCAAGCTTGACGATGCTAGAGACAGTCGCGCTCGCCAACGGCCGATGCGGCGCGACAGCCCGCAGGAAGATCTGCTCGCAGGCGGCGGGCGGACGGGCCTCGCGTAGATAGTCGATAATCGCTTCACCGACGTCCTGGGGCAGCGGAAGCCGGATCTCGCGGCGGCCCTTGCCGCGCACACATAAAGTGCCCTCTCGCCAGTCGATGTCTTCAAGGCACATGCTCGAAACGTCGCCGGCGCGCAGACCGAGACGTGCCAGCAGCAGCAGAACCGCGTGATCGCGGATGCCGATCGGTGTCGTGACGTCGCACGACGCAACCACCCGATCAACGTCGGCGGTGGAGATGTAGAGCGGCAAGGCCGATAACCGCCATTGCGGGACCGTCGGTATGGCCTGATCAAGCCCCGGTTGGCACAAACCCTGGGTAGCCAGATACTTGAGGTAGCCTCGCAACGCCATCGTCATCGTCTTGAGGTTGGCGCGCGAACTTCGCTGGGCCTCGTCAAGAATCACCTGCCGAACAAGACGGGCATCGTACAGCTTTGGATCAGGACCGAGGCCGGCAAGCAGCCGCATGACCATACGGCCGTGGCGACGGACGGTGCGCTCGGATATCCCCCGATGCCGTCTCAGCCAAGTCTGGAAAGCAACAATTTGGACCTCGTGAAGGTCCACACCCGGCAGCTCATGTGTCGACGGCGTCACCGCCCCGTATTCCACCAGGAAACCAATGAACCGGCGCGCGCGATTTACATATTTGGCCGACAGACGATCGGCTTGCCGGCTGCCAGGGCAACGGCATCGGTGCTGCGCAAAGCGGCGAACGACATCGTCGTCAATCCCCGTGATGGCAATCTTCGTGCTCTGTAGCCACTGTCCGAAATGACGGGCCGAAGCTTCGTAGCCTGACACCGTCAGGCGGGTATGTCCCAAGTTCAACAATCGGCTCGTGAACGCCTCCAGGAACGGACGCAATTTGCCTGGGTCCATCAGTTGCGTGCATTCTGGTAGAACTTCCGTCGATTTTGGCACGGGTGGTCTCCTCTCGATGACAAAAAGAACGTCTCGAGACGACAACAATTATGCCGAGTGGGGAAGGCTCATGAGCGATCTAAGCTATTGGACAAAAACGAGGAAGCAGCTCGAGCCGCGGCGGACTCCACATAACTGCACGCTTCACATAATTTCGGTTATGCGGGGCTCCGCATAACCGCAAGAGGCCGGACAGCTTGCTTTCGCTGGTACGGGATGCCGGCAGTGATCCGTTCAACGGTGCACTTTATGTCTTTCGGGCCAAGAGAGCAGACCGAGTCAAGATCGTGTGGTGGGATGGCTCCGGCGTTTGCCTCTATGCGAAGCGGCTGGAAAAAGCCCAGTTCTGCTGGCCCCGGATCGGCCATCATCGCGTCCAGCTCAATCATGCCCAGCTTCTGGCTTTAGTCGACGGAATGGACTGGAAGCGGGTTCGATCCACGCCGGTGAAGCCTCCCGAGATTGTTGGGTAAAACCGCTGCGGCGAAGTGAATCAGGTCCCTGAAAGCATGGGCGGAGCGCGGCAAAATATGCTCTGATCATACCCATGACGCGGCCCGAGATTGAGCTCCCGGATGATGTAGAGGCTCTCAAAGCCATGGTTCTTGCCATGGCCGCAAAAGCAGCCCGCGTCGAGGCTTTGGAGAAGCAGGTTGACGATCTAGAGGCCCGCAACGCGGACGCCGATGAGCGCATCGAGCGGCTGACGCAGATCCTGAAGGCTTTCGATCGCGCCCGATTTGGCCGACGCTCGGAAAGGCTTGCATCATCCACCGTCGATGACGAGCAGCATGCCTTTGTCTTCGAAGAGATCGAGACCGGCATTGCGACGATCAAGGCTCAGGTCACGAAAGGCCGCGGTAGCGCGGACAGCAAACGCGCTCCGCGGCCACGCAAGGGCTTTGCGCCTCATCTTGAGCGCGTCGAGGTCGTGATCGAACCGGAAGAGCTTCCAGAACATGCAGGTAAGACCAAAATCCTGATTGGAGAAGACGTCTCCGAGCGGCTGGATGTCGTGGCAGCGAAGTTCCGTGTCATCGTCACCCGCCGGCCGAAGTATGCCTTTGGGAACGAGGATGGTGTCGTCCAGGCGGCGGCTCCGGCACATATCATCGAAGGTGGCATTCCGACGGAAGCGCTTCTGGCCCAGATCGCCGTTTCCAAATATGCCGACGGGCTGCCACTCTATCGCCAGGAAGCCATCTACGCACGCGACAAGGTCGAACTCGACCGCAAGCTGATGGCTCAATGGATGGGCAAGCTGGGGTTCGAGCTCAATATCCTCGCCGACTACATCCTCGATGAGATCAAGAAGGCCGAACGGATCTTTGCCGACGAAACGACCTTGCCCACACTTGCTCCTGGTTCCGGATCAGCGAAGACGGCATGGCTATGGGCGTATGCCAGGGATGACCGGACTTTTGGGGGCAGCGGTCCACCGATGGTAGCCTATCGCTTCGAGGACAGTCGAGCCACCGAGTGTGTCGCACGACACCTGAGCGGCTATCGTGGAATCCTGCAGGTCGATGGATATGCCGCTTATAACAAGCTCGTCCGGAAAGATGGAGGCAATGACAGCGCCATCCTGGCCGGCTGTTGGTCGCACAGCCGGAGAAAGTTCTACGAGTTGCATGTCGCAAAGAGCTCGAAAATCGCTACAGACACCGTCGAGCGTATGGCGAGGTTATGGGAGATCGAGGAGCGTGTGCGCGGCCAAAGCCCTGAAGCTCGTGTCGCTGCACGCCAGGAGATCTCCGCAGCGACCGTCCGTGACCTCTTCACTCTCTGGCAGGCGACCCTGCCGCGGGTCTCTGGAAAATCCAAACTCGCCGAAGCTCTGCGGTATGCCATCTCGCGTCGAGACATCTTCGAGCGCTTCCTGACCGACGGCCGCATCGAACTCGACTCCAACATAGTCGAGCGAGCAATCAGACCCCAAGCGATCACGAGAAAAAATAGTCTATTCGCTGGAAGCGACGGTGGTGGCCGGACTTGGGCGACCATCGCGACGCTCCTGCAAACGGCAAAGATGAATGCCGTCGATCCGCAAGCTTGGTTGACCCAGACGCTTGAGCGCCTGGCGAATGGATGGCCCAGCAGTGAAATCGACGCGCTCATGCCATGGAACTACGCCGCCTGAACGGCCCCGGCTTGTCGCTTACGATTGATCCCGTAGCGCTTCGAAAGTGCTCTCAAGCTCTCTTGACTATGCTGTATCGCTCGACGGACCGCCTCTGTCGTGCGGGCGCTCCCATGTAGAATTTGTCCCATAGCGAATCTCTCCAGGCTTGCGAGAAGATTGCACCATCAAAATCCGGGATCAAACACCTAGAGCGTGTCGGCCTCTTCAGCCCCTTGATGAGGTTTGGACCTATAGGGAAAACTAAAGCTCTCACATCTCGGATACGACACTTTGGTTGCGAGGTTAATGCTGGTTTAGAAGATCAGCCACTGTCTCACCGCGTCTGCGGGCATCGGCCCCTAGCCATATTTCGCCCACTTCATACACGTCACCGCTTGTCCGGAATGGCACTATGACGTCGATTGCTGAGGAGAGCATATCTATTAGCGTACGGTCTTCCATGGAAGATCCTTGCGGGCTGCTCTTGACGAGCGAAAAGAGCTTCTTGAAGGCTTGGACAGGATTTGCTCCGTGGATGGTGGAAATCGATCCCGGATGGCCAGAAACGACCTCGCTCAGATACGCCCAAGCCGCGTCGTCGCGCATCTCGCCCAGCAATATTCGGTCCGGCCTCATGCGTAAACTAGCCTGTAAGAGCTGCTCTGCAGTTACCGCACCTAAACCTGCTCCATCTTTCGAATAGAGTAGCCTGACATGATTCTCGTGCGGGATTACGAGTTCGAGTGTGTCTTCAATAGTGATTAGCCTTTCTTGCGGTGGAATAGCGTTTATCAAAGTCTTGCTCATCGTGGTTTTCCCACTTCCTGTGTGTCCGCAAAGCAGCATTGTCAGTCGCCCGGTCACGCAGGCTTGAAGGAATTTTTCCAAATCACCGCAAGCGTAGAGCTTTAGAACCTCCTCATCTTCATGAGCACGGCGCTCGTTGCGCAACTGCCATTTATTCCAGCGTGATGCTTGATAGCGGGATGACACTTCCTTGAGTTCGGCAACATGAGTGGAGGGGCGCCGAATTGTCAGACTAACAGTACCTGACGGCACTGCGGGCGGTAAACAGATCTGCAGCCGCTCTCCGCCTGGCAACTCGGTGGCGCAGAGAGGGCTTCGTGGTCCCACATCTTGCTTTCGCAACGCTCCGGCCAAGATCGCGATATCTTCAAGATCGTCGTATGTGAGAGGTGAAGGATATTTCTTGAACGCACCGGCCTGGCGAACGAATGCCTCCCCGGGCTTGTTAATCGCGACCTCTTCGGTCCTTGGGTCCTCAAGCCATTTCAAAACCGGTTTGAGGAGGAAATACAATTGGGGATGTGCCACCGCTTGCATCAAAGTCTCCAATCTTCATTGTCGTTGAGGTGCTTGGGCCATTGTTTATCGACTTCTCGCTCTCTTTGGCGCGTTGGTCGCCTTAAGCTCGTATATTTCTGAGAAATCAAGGTCACGAGCGACAAAAATGGACACGGCATCACCCTGGTTTTTCTTTAGGGTTGGCGGAATGTTGACCGTTGCCTCAAGCGCAGTATCGACCGTTTGTCCACCATTGCCTTGAAAATTGTTGACGCTGAGCCCGCCTGAACTTTCACCGTATTGACTGGCGGCTTGTAACGTACCCTGGACGACGCTCAAGAGCATTCCGCCTCCAAATCGTTGCCAGAAGTGATTGTCCACGGTACCGGGCATGCCGGAGCGGCCGAGTTCATCAGCGCCCGGCGACGCGAGCGAAACCACGGCATGAGTCGGTGTTTCAGCGCGGTTCCAGATTACAAAGACTCGCGCATCCCCCTGCCGTAAGCCCTGCTGAATTTCACCAATAACGGTTGTTCCGCGATCTAGAAGCACAATATTATTCGTCGCCCCACGAATGTCTCGGGGTAAGACGCACTTTACGAAGCCCGGCAAGTTCGTATCGATCGCTGTTTGTAAAACGCAGGGAATAATGGTTCCTTGGGTAATCATGAAGTCAGGGTGCGGCAGGAGTTTGGCTCTGGTTGGCTCCTGCACACCGGGTTTCATGCGAGTTGACAGATCGTTCTCGACTGGAGCTTCGCCCGCCTGCAACGAGGTCTCGTTCTGTTCCTCCTCGCGGGGGTGACTAATGTCAGCCGATTGATCACCGCTATCATAAGCGAATATTGCCGATTGCGCGACCTGCGCATCATCCAGCTCTGGAGAGTTCCGTTCTGGCGCGGAGGCTGACGGCTGAACAGCCTGTTTGGGTGTTGGAGGATCGGGAGCAACCTCAATCGGTGCCGGGCGAAAAGGCTCCGCGTTGGCGACCAAGGGTGTTTGAGGCGGCGGAGGGGGGGCGCCTCTTTTCTTTGCGAATCCGACGGTCCAGATGAGAGATAGAGATGAAGCCAGAATTAGGCTTGCAATCAACAACTTCTTTGATCCCGAAAGACTTCGACGAGTTGGCTCGGTAACCAGGGAGCCCGACGCATCTACATCGTGCCCCGATTCTGAGTTCGCGTCATTCATCGGCTCGTCCCTTTCACAACGCGCCATACATCGGCTCTTACCGTACCGGTGCCCGGATTTCTTCCAATGGGATCGTATGCGCTATTGAAAATTCCTAATACTGTATGGCCATCCCTCAGCCGCCATTCACGCGCAACTGCGGAAACCTCGATATAGTCTCCTTTAATCGAAATATTGGCAGCAGCTTCCTTACCGTCCGGATTGATCATGTAGATGGAGGGAATGCGTACATTGCCTGGAAAGCGGAATACAGTGGTGACTCCGTTATCGAAGACTTCCAATGGTGTTAGCGAGTGATCGCCCTGTGCGACGTAGTGGAAATTGTTGGCATCAGGATTGGCGGCTGCGGCCGGCTGATCCAACAAGTCCTGAGCTCTCTGTTGAGACCGCGCTTTCGCCCGCATCCCGTCGAATATCGATTGCTTTTCTATTTCCTTCCGCCGAGCAGCAGCGTCGTCGTTCGGATAGACGAATTGTACACTGTAGTATAGGTCAGGTTGCTCTTTATCAAGTCGAGACATGACCCTGGTGGAAATGTTGAAGACATATCGTCGCGTACCTGCCTCGCTCGCAGTCAACACAATAACTGGCTGTGGGGAGAGGGCTTGACTGGCCTTGAAAAAGAGATAGTTGCCTCGCGGAAGGGCTGCCAGATCCTTGCTATTCGACACGGCGACTGCTGTTACCGTCTCGCCGGCTCCGAATGTGACAACTAGTGTTGCGCCGACAGCGGTTGACATTCGGACCACCTGGTTGGGGTTGTAGGCCAGATAGCGCATGCGCGGATCCAGTTTGCCGGCAGCAGGAGTATCTTCCGCATGAACGCCCATCGCAAAGGAAATCAAACAGATTAGTGTGAGAACGGCCCTTGTTGTCATGGCTGGGTCCCTCCCGCATTCGACACGGTATCTTCCGAAGCCCGGTAGGAGGTAACGATTAATCCTGCTGGATTTGTCAGCCTCGATTGGCCAGGCAGGCTTGTGACATTTTCATAGCGGACGGTTGCAGTCCAAGTACTCACCATTGGCATCTGACCATCCAAGATGAGCGTTCGTCTGTAACGAATCTGCTGCACTCCCGGCGCAATATCGTTTGAGGAGATGTGCTCGACATCCAGCCTACCTCGCTTGCCGATTGTGACCTGCGGCGAGCTCGGACTGGGGTAATTGAAGAATTGCTGATATTCTTGGCGAACAGACGATGCGCTGAAACTCGATACGAGGTCATAGGCGTATTGAGCTGTGTCCGCTGTATAACCCTCGCGTAGGCGAACATATTGCCACAGTGAAGCATTGATGATTGCCTGCTCTTGCGTGGCCGGAAGTCGAGACACGGATACCTCGCTGTCAACCGTCCCATCCGGTCGCACCCAAAGATATACGGGCACAAGCTTGATCAACGGAACCATGGCGGCGATAGTGAAGGCCTGCGCAATATTTCCAAGAATAGCAGCAGCCGCAATGACGACCAATACCTTGGAAAGACGCCGCGCCGACTTCGCGCGTGACGTTTGGAAGGCTTCCACTTCTTTATAATGCGCGGAAAGTGATTCTCGCCCCACCAGGAGACCATACTCAGGTCCCTTCATTTAGGCTCTCCCGCACATTCGACGTCGAGATCCGATGTGGTGGGTTGCCATCGCCCCGCATTCAGCTGGAAAGCCGCACCCTTGCAAGTCGCCAGTGTATCACTCGTCTTGCAAGCGGCCAAAGCGAGGAATAGAAACAGAGAACAATACTTCATGTCGTCAACCTCAATTTTAAGAACATTGCATTTAACCGCGTGTGATCTGGGCTAGTTGGCGACGGAGGCTGAGAGATTTATTTGTACCCGCCCAGGTGCCACCACCAATATTGCTGGCTATCATCGGAAGCGCGACGATCAGGGCGTCACCAGCTAGAAAGAACATGTCGAGTTCGTAAAGCCCGATAATCTTGGCTGCCGTCGTGCCCGCAGAGTTGATCACGAAGAGCATTCCCGTGAGAGCTGCTACTTCCGTTGCGATGACCAGAGTAGCCACGATGTTCAACAGGAGAAGCAGCAGCCCGTAGGAGAGGAGCTGCCCGACCCATTTGGAAGCCATGTCGCGGGTGTGATCAAAGAGATAGCCTACAAGAATCAGCGGTCCGATCGCTACCAGTAGCTTGGTTAGGATCCCACAGGCGTCATAGATCTCGAACGTTACCCAAAGTGCACCGTAGAAAATCCACTGTGCGCCTTCAAAGGCAAGAGTGTCTTGGCTATTCATCGGTCCGATTTCGGATGCGATCTTCTGAAAGCAGACTTGGCTTAGAGCGAACATTACATCAAGCTTGTGGGGAATATCAACCAGCGGAATCTTACTGCCGCTGATGTGGTCAACGAAGCTAGGGATCGTTTCCTCAAAGAATGACACGACGAAGTCATGATAGTTCGCCTGCCCTAGGATTAGGGAGATAACGATCGATACCGTGATGATCTTCGTGATTCCACCGCGGGTATCGATTTCACCACGCATCACCAAAATGCCTTGAACTATTATCCAAAGAGTGACGCACGCCACCAGAGGCGCATTGAGCGCGCTCTGGATCTTTCCGAGCACGGAGTTCAGTGCAATTGTGAAGGCCTGATCAAAGACCGTATGTATAGCCGTAAACGGCGTAGAAATTGCAAGGTTCATCGCTCCAACCTGATTTGGCTCTTTCCACCGCAGGTGGGCTGAGTTTGAATTATTATCTGAGCCGAATTACCACCGGCCAAAGATGCGCCCGGTTTCCTCGCGTTCTAGTCGCTGCGCTGCCGCCTCTTCTGCGGCGTGAAGGCTGGCCTGCGCAGTGGTCATCGTCAGCAAACTGGTCGCCTGGCTGTTCTGGATGATGGCATCGTGGATCTGTTTGAGAAGCAAACCGTTCGTTACGGTGGCCTGCATGATGTTCCTTGAACTAGACAGCTGAGCGAGCGTCTTGCTGTTTTCTGCCAGGCGCTGGCCCATCTTCTCCAGATTGTCGGCTGCAATGTCCGCGGCATTAGCAGCACCGGTAATTTGTCGAAGTAGCAGCTTCGCTTCCGCGTCGGTACCCGAGACTTCGCGATCTTGAATGATCGCGCGCGCCGTGAACCCGGTTGGTATCGTCACGCTTGGTATCTTACTGCTACCAAACATTTTCTCGCTTAGCTGATTGGTCAAGGGATATCGGTTCGCTTGGTTGAGCGAGCCTAACAGACCGGTGACGCCGAAGGACGATGAGAACACCGTCACCAAATTCATTGTCTGCTCGAGAATCGCGGCTGTTTTTTCGATTTGCACGATGGTCTGAGCTATTGCTCCCATGTCAATGACGGCAAACTGCGCGCGAGCTGGACCCTGCAGCACTAGGAAGGTGGTCAGCGCTGTAACTGTGAGTTGGGCAAATTTCATCAAAGTTCCTCCGTCAATCCTGCACTTCGTGATAACGTGCCATGAATTTGTCGATCCACGCACCGGGGGCCTCTCCGTATTTATCGCGGAGTTGATCGGCAAAGCGCACCGTATTGGCCCGCCCGGACAGTACGGCGACATATTCGCGCATCTCAGCCAGGTCGAATTCGCAGACAACGCTCCCGCTCTCGCGCTTAAGCAAAAATTTGCGGCTGCCGATTGCCATGTGCTCGCGGATAGCCTGAAATTCTCCTTCGGTACACTTCAAGCCGTCGATATAGGCTGATCGGTCCGCCGTCGGTGATGGATAGAAGATTTTTGTCATGCATTGTGCAACAAGACTGGCTCCGACGGGCGATTCCAGAACGTGCTCGGGTTGCTGTGTTGCGAGTATCAACAAGCCGTTATTCTTGCGAACGGTCAGCAAGAACTTGTCGATGACGGCAGCGAATTGGGGGTTTAATAAATAAAACCGGAACTCGTCGCAGCTCATGACAAAGCGACGTCCGTCCACGACAGAGCCCACGCGATGCAGTAGATAGGCAGCTGCCGGCGCGCAGACCTCCTCGTACTCCAACAGCTGCGTCATGTCGAAGCCTGTAATGGAAGCGTCGAGCTTTACTTCATCTATCTCGCCATCAAAGGCCCAACCGAGCGCGCTTCCTCGGCACCACCGCTCCAACCGTGCACCTGCGCCCTCTGAGGGGCCGTGCAACAGGAATTCGCGTAGACCTGCGATTGAGCGCATAGCTGGCTCAAACGAAAGTTGTCGGGTGATGCCCCGGTCCAAGCGGCGAACCTCTTCCGACGAAATTGCTCCACGTCCGTCGTTCTCGATGAGTGCGACCATCCACTCGCGCAGAAAATCGCGCGAGGCCGACGTATTTTCGAGGCCCCGCAGAGGCGCCAAACCGCTGGGAGCGCCTCTGCGTAGTGCCAGATATGTCCCTCCGGTGGCACGTACCAGCAGTTCACCACCGCGGTCTTTGTCAAAGAAAACTATCGCACCATTACGTTCAACCATGCTCTGCTCGAGCATCGCAAGGATAAAGGTCATTAGCGTTGTTTTGCCTTTTCCGACGGGTCCGAATATCGCCGTCATGCCAACATCATTCTCATGAGGGACGTAATCGAAAGGGGTGCCGCCGTTGGTGCGGAAGCGTGCAACTGCATTGCCCCAATGGCCAGAATTCGTGCCGCTGGGGAAATTCTCAAATGAGACCAGGCCGGCGAAATTGCGGGAGGTAATTGCCCCGGGTCGCGTGCGCCACTTGGTATTCCCCGGAAGTTGCGCCCAGTAAGCCGCCTCCATACCAATACCTTCCTGGACAATGACGGCGCCCGATTCCGCCAACCGAGTGCGGGCGCTTGCAGCGCGGTCGGCAAGGCTATTGAGATCATCGGCATAGACGCAGAGGCTTAAATGGTGCGAGCCCATTACGAATTCGTTGCTTGCCAGTGCGTCCTCTGCTTCGGCGAGTTCTGTGATCTGGCTGACGGCCTTGTCACCAGAGCTCGTCATTTGACTGGACTTAAGGCTAAGTTTGGCATGAGCCTGTGCACGCGTGAGGAAGGAGAAACTCTGGCTTAAAACAAGCGGGAAATTCGTGGACAGTAGCGGATGGAGCATACCTGTAGTGGTTTTCGCTGGATATTCTCGAAATGAAAACATGGAGCCGACGTAGCTATCTCCGGGGGCACGAATCTCCACTGCGCGTTTGCCGCAGATCACACGATCAGTATAAATCGAAGCGCCCAGTGAGCCGCTAACCATCGGAACTGGAGTCAAACGGCAGGTCATTATCAGCCGGAGTGCCTCCGCGATTTCTGAGAAAATCACGCCATCTTTCTCGCGAATCCCAAGTCGGCGGAGACCGTAAGCGTCGAGGGCGCCAGCAGTGATGTGCCAGAGATCTTCCAGGTTCCGCGCCTGGCTTGCCAGATCGACCTCCTTGCCATCGTAGCGCTTGAAAAAACGGCCTCTGAATTTGCCGACGGTACTGCGAGGGTACACGATCAAGGTAAGGAAGTGATCGTTCCGAAAAAGATTTCCGAGCAGCACACGCTGCTCATAAGCTTCACTCAGACTACCAGAAAACGTGCTTCGGAACTGCCGCGCCGGGGGTGACGGCACATCATTATGTCGCACGAGATGGGCGCATATCGATACGTTATCATCGGCAATGTTGCGTAAGAGCGTATTAAACGCTCGGCAGCGTGCATTTCGGATTGCAACGTCTTCCAGTTCGAAGGGCAAGCCTCTCACATGTGCCATGGCCATGATTGCGCCGTCTTCGAGAAGGACAGCCTTGTCGCTGAGGTGGCCAACATATGGCAGATATATCTCACCAGACCTCTCGGTCCTGCCACTTGTGCCGAACATTAAGCCATTCCTCTTCCTCGCCTCGGCACTTTGATCGGGTTGGGACTGACGCTTGCCCCGCCCCAGATCGGCCCATCGACGCTTCTGCCTGCGGTCTGCAAATAGAGTAGCGCCACGCTCGCGGCGTTATAGTCGCGCTCAACAACAACTTTTGATCCGAGCCACAGTGGCACGAGGATAATTTCGTAAAGAGGATTCTGAACGATGACGATGATCAGGCCCGCTAACATCATGAGCAATCCGGCCAAGTTGAGCGGCACGCCTAGGAACAATGCAGGGCGTGTCGCCGCCACGTAGAGAATACTCTCTTCCAGTCGGTCGCTCATCAGCCGGCCCCAATGAGTGTTTTGCCAAGGAAGCTGGCCCCGAACATGATGACGATGCCACCGATGACACCGGCAACGAGACCGAGTGAAGCACGACCAAACATCCACGATATGCCGATGGCGACGATGCCCAGGACAGCCAGTGACTGTCCGAACGGACCAAGGATGAACGTGCAGATATTATTTACCATCGTCGCGGGATCTGTCCCGCCCGTGACTTGCGCCATCGCAGGCGCGGAGCAGACAATACTCCAGGCCGCCGCTCCGCCGGCAGCTGGCGCATAGGGAACTGCAGCACGCAACGTTGCGCTCAGCAGAGAAAAGGAGCTAAAACGAACACGATTTGTATTAGGTAACGCCATTATTGTTATCTCCATTCGATTGGCCATTGGCCATTGGCCATTGGCCATTGGTCATTGTTGTTGTTTCAATTCAAGGTCGTGCGACCTTTTGATGTGTTTGGAGACGCGATGAATCGTCTTCCGAACGCTCTTGCTCGTACGAGCCCCAGACGTCCCATATGTCTTCCGATATCTGCTTTTCATCAGCCTGTTGCGGTAGTTCGATCAGCTGTGGCACGATCTCTCGAGCGGCGGCCTCAACCTTCCGAACATAACCGTTTGCGAACCCGCGCTGCAGATCGCCCGTGTTGTAGGCGGAGATGGCCTTTCGGAGCGCAAGTTGCCGTGCCGCGGCAGTGTCGCCGCCCGCATAGCGGCTTACAAGCAAGTACGCCGCAGCGGCAAGTGACTTGCAGGGCTGCAGGGCGTTTTCAATCGTGAGATTGAGGACGGGAAAGTTTTTACTGTTGATCTGCATAAGCCCTATGTCGATGGAATGCTGCGCGTCGAGGCGGTCTTTGACACCGTAGCGTGCTTGCGTTTGATCATCCCAGTGAAGGCTCTCACCCGTAGTATTGTCATGTGCCGCAAGCGGATCAAAGCCGCTTTCGACCTTGGCAATTGCCGCTAAGGTCGTCGGATCAACCGATGGTGCGCAATCGCGAGCAAGGCGATCAAATTCACGGAAGGATAGTGGGGCGGCCTCGCTAGAAAGGCACGTCGAGGTCAAAACGGCCATCGCCAAGGGCCAAGCTGCAGGAAACATTTAGTATCGCCTCAGGGTCGCGGTTGCCGAAAGAGTCGGAGTTAATTGCCACTCGCGCTTATTGGCCATAGCCTGTTACAAAACGATGTCCCAATTCTGCATTTTGATTTCATATGAAGGAAAGTGGCATGCTCAGAGCGGGCTCGGGAAATCTGGACAGCCAGGATAGGTGCAATTTCCTGACTTCGGCTAGATGCCGGGAACAGGAGACAACAAAACGAGACCAGCGCGCCGGAATTGCCCGGCATCTGAGGCGAGGAGCCGCTCGTGGAATCATCCCAGCTTCCATCTGGCTCAAGATTAACGCCTCGGAAGTCATGCTTTTGTGATCGCACTGAAAAGTCGCTCGGCCAGCAGTGCAAGCGCACTGGCAAGGTCGTCCGGAAGCTCATCAGTCGCGTCGCTCATGGCAGGATGGAATCATACTCAAGTCCGCCCCCAGTGCTTTTGCTCATCTGCCGATGTTGGCCGCCAGGTCTTTTGCGGCATCCGCCAGTCTATGCCTTTGAGCAGATAACCGAGATGCGCCGGTGTGATCACCACCGTTCCGTCAGCGGCTGACGGCCAGATGAAGCGGCCGCGCTCCAGCTTCTTCTGCTTCTTCGTGAACAGACAGGCTCCTTGCCGGTCATGCCAGATCACCTTGATCAGACCTCCACCGCGCTCCCGGAACACGAACAGATGTCCGCACATCGAATCGCGCTTCAGCGTCTCCTGCACCATCAGCGACAGACCGGGGAAGCCTTTGCGCATGTCCGTGTGACCGGTCGCCAGCCAGACCTTCACACCACTCGGAACCGGGATCATCTCCGCCCCAGCACGACATCGAGAATGCGGCCCAACGCGTCTGTGTCGATGTCGCTGTCTACGCGGATACGACGGTCCCGACCGAGTTCAATCGTCACATCGCTGCGCTTCCGCCGAGACTGCGATGGGGCGGGTGGCCCCGAGGGAATAGGTGAGGCTGGAAGCGCGGCCTCGGACGCGACCACCGGCACCAACGTGCTCGCTGTTTCCGTCCTAGGCTCCTCGATTTGGCAAAGCTCCTTGCGCCAACGGAAGAGCTGACTGACATGGATACCGGCCGATCGCGCAATCTCGGAAAGCACCGCACCTGGCTCGAGACAGGCTGCAACGAGCCGCTCTTTATCTTCCTGAGACCAGCGCCGTCGGCGCTCGACAGACGTGATCACTTCAATCTGATGCTTTTAGCTCCATGGCATGAGTGCATCGATTTCGCTGCTGGGCCAACCGTTGGCTATGCGCTCAAGGGTCTGGGTAAGCCAGGCCTGCGGATCAACGTTGTTCATCTTCGCTGTCTGAAGGAGCGTGGCGATGGTCGCCCAGGTCCTGCCACCACCGTCACTGCCGGCAAATAGACTGTTCTTTCTCGTAATTGTCTGGGGCCTGATCGCGCGCTCGACGATGTTGGAGTCGAGCTCGATACGGCCGTCGGTCAAGAAGCGTTCGAAGATGGAGCGACGCGAGGTGGCATAGCGGATCGCTTCTGCGAGCTTCGACTTGCCGGAGATCCGCGGCAGGGTCTTCTGCCAAAGGTCGAAGAGCTCAGTAACGACGGCAGCAGATGTCTGCTGACGCGCCGCGACACGAGCATCAGGGCTTTGCCCGCGGGCTGTTTCTTCGACCTGCCAGAGCTTTGCCATCAGCTCCACCGTCTCGGTCGCAATCGTCGAGCTTTCCGAGGCGTGGAGCTCGTAGAACTTGCGCCTGCTGTGGGACCAGCAGCTGGCCAGTATCACGCCGTCATTGCCTCCGTCAGATCGAGCGAGCTTGTTGTAGGCACCATATCCGTCGACCTGGAGGATGCCGTGATAGCCATTCAGATGCGGGCGACACGATCGCCAGCACGGCTATCTTCGAAGCGATAGGCGACCATCGGCGGGCCACTGCCGCCAAAGGGTCTGTCATCCCTGGCATAGGCCCATAACCAAGCCGTCTTTGCTGATCCGGATCCTGGCGCGAGCGTTGGCAACGTCGTCTCGTCAGCGAAGATACGCTCCGCCTTTTTAATCTCGGCAAGGATATAATCAGCCAGGATGTCGAGTTCGAAGCCGAGTTTGCCCATCCATTGGGCCATCAGCTTACGATCGAGCTCGACCTTGTCGCGGGCATAAATTGCCTCCTGCCGATAGAGCGGAAGGCCATCGGCATACTTGGAGACCGCGATCTGGGCCAGAAGTGCTTCCGTTGGAATGCCACCCTCGATGATGTGCGCGGGTGCGGATGCCTGAATGACGCCGTCTTCGTTTTTGAAGGCATATTTCGGCCGCCGAGTAACGATGACGCGGAACTTCGCCGGCACGACGTCCAATCGCTCCGAGACGTCTTCTCCGATCAGCACCTTCTGCTTGCCAGCGTGTTCGGCAGTTCATCTGGCTCGATCACCACTTCGATCCGTTCCAGATGAGGTGCAAAGCCCTTACGCGGCCGCGGCTGACGTTTGCCATCGGGATGGGCGGCACCCTTGTTCACCTGGGCTCGGATTGCAGCGATGCCGGTCTCGATCTCCTCGAAGACAAAAGCCTGCTGCTCATCATCGATGCTTGGAGAGCCTAGCTTTTCCGATCGCCGGCCGAAGCGGGCCCGATCGAAGGCTTTCAGGATCTGGGTCAGTCGCTCGATGCGTTCATCGGCATCGGCGTTTCTGGCCTTCAAATCTGCGACCTCGCTCTCGAGAGCATCGGTGCGCGCTACCTTCTCGGCCATGGCAAGGACCATGGCTTTCAGGGTCTCTACATCATCTGGGAGCTGTAGATCGGGCGGCGTCATGAGGCCTACCAGAGCATATTTTGCTCCGGTTTTCCTGCCCTTTCAGGCGGTTGATTCACTTCGCCGCAGGCATTTACCCAACAATCTCCGGCGGCTTCACCGCCACAGAGCGGACCCGTTTCCAGTCCATGCCGTCAACGAGCGCCATAAGCTGAGCATGATTGAGCTGCACCCGGTTGTGGCCGATCCGCGGCCAGCAGAACTGCGCCTTCTCTAGCCGCTTGGAATAGAGGCAGACCCCTGACCCATCCCACCAGACTATCTTGACCCGGTCTGCGCGCTTCGCCCGGAAGACATAAAGCGAGCCGTCCGAACAGCCGGATCCTGCGAAAGCGATCGTTGTCCGGCGCGAGCGTCGCGGCGCCAGCCAAATAGTTGGGACGGATGTATGCCGATGCGATGCGCAATCGCTGACACGCTTGCACCAGGCTCCATCGCCTCAGCCACAGCCCGCTCCTTGAATTCATCGGACCAGCGCCGTCGAAATTGCCGCGGCGCGCCCTCAAGCCGTTCCGCAACGGCCTCGATCATATGGAAGTTTCTAGTTCCAGAGCTAGGCGCAGACATAGAAGCTCACAGTTTGTGAATCGTCTGTCCGCAATACAGGCGCCAACGCTACCAACGCCAGATGGGGTCAGCTTGCCGCTTACATTCGTAAAGGGTGAGTGCAAAAACAGAATCGGTGGACGATTTTGCAAGCCTCGCAATTCAATGCTTCTTGGGCGATTTTAGTGAATATCGCTTCTGCCCTTAAGGCAAGTTCGTCAGAGGACAATTTATCCGCCACGGTCCAGGTCTCTGGGACCTGCGGCCGCATTCGATTTAATGCCGAGATCAGGGTCTCACGTCCGACAACATAAAAATCTAACAGGGCTCTTTCCGACATCGGCCTCGTGAAAAAGCCTCTTTGAGGGATGTATTGGATCAGCTGCAAGCCGCTGAAGTGCTTCGCGAACTGGCGTTCGACCAAAATCGAGCTTAGACGCTAGATCCTATTCCCTGAGATGTTGCCCCGGCACACGACCGTTACTGTAGAGAATTCGTCGGATAGCATCGTAGGCAATATCGGCCTTTGCAGGTTCTGGTTCAGTAGAAAAATTTGGGTCATCCCCACGACCTTGGGGCGCGTTCTTGCAACACCGCATTTGATAGTTTTCCTCTGTCGATATCCTTCAAGGACCTACAGGAGTTTCTTGCATTGAGACTGGACGGTCGCTTCGAATTAAGATCGAATTAGTCGGCCCTTCCAATGCCGGCACCGCGTTTCGCGCCCGAACCAGATTCGGCATCAACCACCTGTAACAGCCGCGGCCGTAATTGGCAGCTATTGCATTATAGCGCTAATTTCAATGGCATAGGCACACGGCTGGGTCGGGTAGCGCGCTGGTCCAATGTCTACCGCCTGTCGTATTTCGCAAGCGGCCAGCTTTAAGCGAACCATGCTCTTCGGTGGACGTGTGTCGGCCTCACCGTCAACGAATAATTTTGCCGATCGGTTATTCCTACCAATCAGCCGATTATAGGCATAGGCGGATTTGATGTATCTTCCGCTATCTGCGACGTCGCGAAGCGCATTCAGATGCTCGTTCCGCGCGGCCGGGCAGCGTATAGCACGCCGTGGAGCAACCACACGTTCGCCATCGAGCAATGCGAGCCCCATTTCCGGGCTATCACACCTGACTTTGTTTGGATGCATTTTGTCACGTCGGTTCATCTAAGCCTCCGGTCGCTGACCAGGGTAGTCCCCCTGCCGCGTGTTGAGCAGGTCTAGACGGGGCTCCATCATAGATCAATATTCAACAATAATATATTTTTTGATATATTCGGCCAATTGCCCGGTCGGACTTTAATACTCTAGTTACCGAATACAAATCCCCAGGCGATATAGTATAGCGAGCGCGCGTTGAGTCCGCGAATGTTCGAGCTGACAATCTCCCGTTGGTGATGGCCAAAGCGCGGAGTGGTCATGTACGGCTATGACTCCCTCAAAGCAGCACGAAAAGTTCCCCTCTATCTGACACGCCCGACATGTTGGTGGGATTGAGTAGTTCGGCAACACCGGGCCGATCACAAGTAATTGTATTTATCGGAAGAATCTAAGTCCCGACGGAGACACTTCCTTCGCGCTTGTATCGAAAGTCAAACACAGATCGCTGACAAGAGAACGCCTGGGATGAACACCGGCTACGCCGAAGTCAGTTTACTCGGAACACCATTATATTCGGTCGGCGCAGAGAGCGTTCTCGGCAGGTCGGAAATCTGGCATCCTGGCTCCCCGTGTGGTAGATCCGACTAGTTTTGCTGGGCGAGCGACCCACCGCAAAAGAATGGCATTTTTATCGAGCCAGTCACACGGCGCTCGCTCCCGGAACATTGATACTTTAGCCTCGCGACACGGGTGGTCTCATAGCCATCAGGTTAAAACATCCCGCAATGCAACGCTCGACTATTGCGAATGCGACCGGACGTTTGCATTTGCTGCGACACCCGTGGAGCCTCCACCCAGGGCGACGCGACTATGGGAGTCGCAAATCCACCGCCGATCGCGACATTCAACTGCACGTGATCCTTGGCCAGTTTTTGAATCGCCGTAGCGAGGCTTGCCTGAGCGCTGGACACCTGCCTTTGCGCGTCGAGAACATCGAGCAGAGACGAGGCGCCATCCTTGTACGAGTCCACCGAAAGCTTCAGTGTTTCTTCGGTCGTTTCCACTTGCCTGTGACGTGAGTTTACTGTGCGAACGTCGCGTCGGACGGCTGTCAAAGCGTCCTGGACTTCCTGCACAGCTGTCAACACGGTTGATTTCCAGCTTATGTAGGCTGCTGCCGCGGCCGATTTAGAAGTCTCCACGTTTGCCCGCAAACGGCCGCCGTCCAGAATTGGGAGGTCAAGGCTCGGTCCGAAGGACCATTTCGAGATATCGCCGCGACGGCCACGCTGATTGATATAGGAAGGTGTGATCGAGCCGGAGAGCGTTATCGCGGGATAAAGCCGTGCTTCCGCCACGCCGATCTTTGCAGTCGCCGCGGCGAGATTCCGCTCAGCTTGGCGAATATCGGATCGATTGCGGATAAGATCGGCGGGAATGCCGGCATTGATCTTTCCGCGATAGACCGGCTGCCCTTCGTTTTTCTGCAGTTGCTTGACCACCATTACCGACGGCAAGGCGATGAGGGTAGCAATGTGATGAGCCGACACGCGGAAATTCAGTTCCAGACTTGGTAATTCGGCAATCGTCGACTGGACAAGCGCTTCGGCCTGCGAGACATCCAACCGGGAAGCTGCTCCCGCTTCGAGTTGAAAATTCGTGAGATCGTAGGTCTCCTGGCGCGACTTCAGGTTCGCTCGAGAAATGGAGACGCGCTGCTGGTAGTACCGGGCGTCGATGTAGGACGAAACAAGATCTTTGATTAGAGCCAGCTTTGCGACGTCGACAGCCGCATGCGCAGAATCAAGAGAAGCAAGTGCGCTTTCGGTGCTGCGCCGGTACTGGCCGAATACGTCCAGCAGCCAGGTCAACGATAGTTGTCCCCCGGAGATATTCTGGGTGCTCGTGACATCTCGCGCTTTGCAGATCGTGTGTGATGCTCCAAAATCAAGGTTGGGAATGCCCCCGGCGCCAGTGATGGTGACGTCCGCGGCGGCGGCATTAATCCTTTCGAGCGCCTGCTGAACACTGAGATTCTCATCCAGGCCGGTGGCAACGTACTGGTTGAGCGTACGATCTGAAAAAGAATTCCACCATGCCGACACCGCAACATCGCCGACGCTCTGTTTTCCACCCTCGGAAAACTTCGCCGGTAAAGGCGTTTCCGGCGATGCATAGTCGGGCCCGAGCACGCAAGATGACAAAAGCAGCGGCAACACCGCAGCGGCTAGAGGGAGCGAATGCATTTCAATCAACCTCGATTACAGCACAATTCAAGTCAAACCCGTTTCGCCTGCCCGAAGAATGATGCAAGCGCACAATTGCCGACGCAGTCGATCGAGGCGAAGAATTCGAGCGTGAGACTACGAAATCGCGTGTAGCCAAAGCAACAAATCTACAACCGTTGTCCTCCCCCATTTGACTACATTTGCAATAAGTCGTCAGAAAGCCGGCCAGACTCCGGCAGGAAGCTGAATTTCGGCGCTTTGGGGGAGACGCTGGCTTATGACACCATTGACGAGTCCAGCAGGCATATTTCGACGGACACGTTAGATTGCCCAACCGGTAACATGATGTCGATTTGAGGCGCGCTGTCTTGCGATTGCAACCCGCCGTGACGGATTCTCCAAGTAAGCGTTGTCCTGATCCCACCTTCCGGATCGCCGTCTGATCGTTGATGTTCAACCTCGAAAGAGGGCTTGGACATATATCGATTTTCAGAGCTTACGCTTAAATCCAAGGATGAACCGGTACGCCGGTTTGAGGTGTTCACTGGCAATGGCCGTCGTCGGCGAATGGAGCGACGATCAGAAGGCGCAGATCATTGCGGAAAGTTGCGAGCCTGGCGTGACGGTGTGCTCTGTGGCGCGGCGGCATGGGTTGACGCCGCAGCAATTGTTCACATGGCGACGGCTCGCCCGAAAGCCAGCTGAGGTTGTTTCTGTGCCCGGGGAAGATCCGATGTTTGCGCCAGCGGTCGTCATGTCGCCCGGGGAGCCAGAGCCGAAGAAGGCGCGGCAGGTACGGTTGCCAAGAAAAACGTCTCCGGAGGCGGCTATCGAATTGCAAATTGATGGAGCCACACTGCGCATCGCCTCTGGCACCGATGCCGCAACGATCATCGTGATGACAGGCCATGGCAGGGCAATGACCCACCAGGCGTCGCCTATGTCTATGCGCCGGACCGCAAAGGTGAACGGCCTATGGTCCATCTCGATGGCTTCGCCGGTATCCTGCAAGTAGACGGCTACAGTGGATATCGCCCGCTCGCGGCAAAGAACACCGTGTCGCTGGCCTTCTGCTGGTCCCATGTCCGTCGCCGCTTCTACGAGCTGGCTGCCGCCGGTCCCGCGCCCATCGCCAGCGAGGCACTCGAACGCATCGCCGAACTTTACAAGATCGAAGACGAGATACGTGGCGGGACCCACGAGGAGCGTCATGTCGCCCGTCAGGAAAAAAGTCGTTCGATCACCGACAGCCTCGCTGCCTGGCTGCGCGAACAACTCGGCTACATCAGCCAAAAGACAAAGCTCGCCGAAGCCATCCGTTATGCCATGTCACGCTGGGACGGCTTGACCCGCTTCATCGACGATGGCCGGATCGAGATCGACTCCAACACCGTCGAACGATCCATCAGGCCGATTGCCCTCAATCGCAAGAATGCGCTATTTGCCGGGTCCGACGCCGGGGCCGAACACGGGGCGACCATCGCCTCGCTTATTGAGACTGCCAAGCTCAACGATGTCGAGCCACTGGCCTATCTCTCAGACGTCCCTCACCAAGATCGTCAACGGGCATCCAAATAGCCAGATCGACGACCTGCTGCCTTGGGCCTATGCCGCAAAGCACGAACTCAAAGCCGTGGCCTGAAAACAGCGCTTACCCTAGTCGAGACGGATGCCGCTCTCCATGCAGGGGCAATCTAGCGATAAAGCAGCCGTCAATGTGCATGGAAAATCGCACTTACGTTCGACGGGATTTCTTTGTTGATGTAAATGGTTTGGCTTTGAAAATCGTATACCCCAGAGATCTCACCAGAGACTTCCGGTTCAAAATCGACATATAGGACGTCGATTCCCATCGCCTCAGCGATCGTTTCTGGATCAATCCGGCGGCCGTGTGATGCCAAAATCTTCCAAGACCTTCGCCGCAGTGCTCCCCGCTGCGGGTATTCGGCTCGTCGGAAAACGTTGTTTCCTAGCTGAGTCACTTTCCCTCTACGGCTTCTAGACACAAAAGGCGCGGCGAGGAAGGCGGCTCAATGGCCTGCCATCCGCGACTCGGCGCGCGGGAAGTTTCCGATTTCCTCGCGCGCCGGTGCGGCGGTCACTCTGTCATGGCGCCTGCTGAGGTTGCCGATCTTGTATGCTCGTTTCAGGATGTGAATGACGAAAGGAGTGCCAGGGGGTTGCCCCCCAGCACAATTGCACAGTGCCCGCTAGTGCGCGGACCGGGTTTTCTTTTCGGCGGAGGCCTCAATCGTAGCACTGCTAAGGGCGGCCAACGGGGCCTCTCTCAGACGATTCACTTTGTCGACAAGATCGTCAAGGCAATCCTCCCAATCCTTGTCACTTGGCGTGGCTGAGTGGTTGTGCTTGTCTGCGAATTTTATTTCGGAACTTTTGGTCTGTTTTTTTGTGTCATCGTCGTAGTATTGCATCCAGCAATAATATTTCATGAGTTCTATTCCTCCTGTTTTAAACTGAACACTTGCGCCGATAGCGGGTTAGCCGTCGACGTATCCGGAGAGTTTCTCGATCAGTTTGTTGTATTCTTCAGGAAAGTCCCCGAACATGCCTGCGAATTCGGCGATCGTGCGAGGAGAGACAAACAGGAAGGTATTGGCTTCCTGCAATTGCTCGAAAGAAACCGAGGTTGTCTTGTGGCAGGGCGTGGAGGTCATCGCCTTGTGCGATTCCTGGGAAGCAAAGAACAGACGTACGGTGACAGTCGGAGCGCCGAAAAGCTCTTCGCAGATAAACAGGATATGGGCGAGCTTTGTCTTCTCGACCGCCCCTTCCGTCTTGAATTCGCCGTTGAGGGCATTCAGCACCCCTTTGGCGATTTCCAACGAGCTGCCGGACGTTAGACCCGGGATGAGCTGTTGAATTACCTGTGTATCAATCGTCACCGATCCGCTCTTAATAGACAGGGTCTTCTGGAACTTCTGCACCTCGGTAAAATACCCCGACTTGGCGATGATCTTACTCCAAGCGTCGTAGTCGAAGATCGTCTTGTTCTTTGAAGCTAGCGCCTTCGTCATCGCCGCAAAGAGTACTGTGACGCTGTCAAAGAGTTTCTTTGTTTCGCCCTGCAATTCGCGACTGGACATCGAGTAGAAGATATTACCGGTCTGGTTCAGTCGGAACTGGACACCCTTTTCCTTATCGCCTTCCGGCTCACCATCAGCGGTTGCCAGGAGCGTGATAAGCGGTCTCAGCCGTTTTTTGTTCAGCTCCTCAGAGACAAAATGATGCCCTTTCAGGGCCGCGGTGCCAGCGTCTACGAATGTGCGGACATTGTCGTCAAAAGTCGCTTGCGAATCCATTGCAGAGTCCGTTTTCGATGTCGGCTGCTTTGATGTGCGACGCAGCTCCGAGCCCCGGTCGCCGGCTTCCACGCGTCGACAGCATGCGCCGGCCCTGCCAGCAAGCTGCCCGACGACCAGGAAGGCACAGGCGATTTTGAATGCTTCCGCGGTGATTTTCCCTCGCGACCGCGACCATGATCGTTTCCGTCGTGATTCATAATGTCTTCCCCAATGCAAAGATGACCGCCTCACGGCCAGCTTTCGTGTACTGTCACGAAGACGGCAACTGATCCTTGATCTACATCAATCAGAAGAAGGCACAGGCGATTTTGAATGCTTCCGCTGTGATTTTCCCTCGCGACCGCGACCATGATCGTTCCGTCGTGATTCATGATGCCTTTCCCAATGCAAAGATGACCGCCTCACGGCCGGCTTTCGTGTACTGTCACGAAGACGGCAACTGATCCTTGATCTACATCAATCAGAAAATGACGCCTGTGGTGGGAGCTTTCCGCCTGTGTGCTCAGCAATCATTCGCTTCATCGAAGCCGATAAGCCATTACCCGAAAAATACCGCTGCGGCGGCATTTCGAAGGTCGTTGACGATCCCTCCGTGGCGATCTCTTGCCGGGAACGCGGAGAGACCGTTTCAGTCGAGACAGGGCCATTTTTCCGCGTCGCTGCCAGGCAGCGCAAGCACGAGACCTGGCGGGCAGCGGCGATTTGCAATGAGGGGAACATTCTTGAGCATTGAGGCCATTCGACGGCGCCGGGGGCGAACGTCATCACCGAGTACTATTGCTGGCACCGTAAAGTTAACCGACGGCTGATGAAGATGTGCGTACATGGGCGATGTCAGAAGTTGCTCGTGATCCGCTTTATCGTCGCCACCGCTTTCCCGCTGAGATCACTGCGCACGCGGTGTGGCTTTACTTTCGCTTTCCGCTCAGCCTGCGCATGGTTGAGGATATGCTGGCGTCCCGCGGTATCATCGTCACGCATCAGACCGTTCGAAGCTGGGCGGAGAAATTCGGACGGCATTTCGCCCGGGAGATGGGCTGCCTGGCGACAAATGGCATCTCGACGAATGTGTGGTGGCCATCAATGGCAAGAAGCAGTGGCTCTGGCGTGCCGTCGATCAGGACGGCTTCGTCCTCGACGTACTGGTGCAAAGCGGTCGAAATGCCAAGGCGGCAAAGCGTCTGATGCGTAAGTTGCCGAAGGCTCAAGGGCGGACACCACGGGTCATGATCACCGACAAGCTCCGGTCCTATGATGCCACTAGGCGCGACCTCATGCCCGGTGTCGAACACCGGTCGCACAAAGGCTTCAATAATCGCGGAAAATTCGCACCAGCCGACCCGACGACGCGAAAGGACCATGAAACGCTTCAAGTCGGCACGCCAGCTTCAGCGGTTCGTTTCCATCCATGATCCGATTGCCAACCTGTTCCACTTTCCATGCAATACGCTGTCATCGGCTCAACTCGAGACCTGCGTAACGCCGCCATGTAAATCTGGAACAAAATCGCGTGTGTCGCCGCAGCCTGACAGCCGTTCCGGCTCTGAATCAGTCCGCTGATAACTTTACAGTGCCTACGTGGGAATAGAACACCGCTTACTTCTCTAACACATCGTTGCGCCATATCCCGGATGTGCTTGCAGCGGCTGTCCTCGACAATATTTTGGAGTTCTTCGATTTCACCTGTTGTGACGTCATACCGTGATGATTGATGAGACTTTTCCGGGGAATCCCCGGCACAACGATGCTGCTCTCGGTCATCGCTAGACCACTCAGCGGTATCGCGATCGCAGCGTGGGCGGACATTGCAGGAAGGCGACGATTCGGCGTGTACCCTTGACCTGCCACTGAACTTTCATCCAGCGGCGACTAGAGCCCCGGCGGTTTTGAAATACGCCAATTGGCGCGGTGTGAGCAACCGGCGGAAACGCGACGTTTTCATCTTGCGCAGCGTTGGAGCCGGTTGCGGCGATGGTCCCGGCAAAGTCTGCTGGGGTTTTGTATCCGAGCGATGAGTGGCCGGAAGCGGTTGTAATCGTCCGCCCATTCAGCAATGGCGCTTCGGGCATGATCGAGGCCCGAAGAAAAGGCTATCGTTGAGCAGCTCGTCGCGCATGCGCCCGTTGAAACTCTCGACATAGCCGTTCTGCATTGGCTTCCGAATTGTAAGGGACCTAATTGCCGGCATGTTGAAATCCCCGCTGCGTTAGCGGGTGATCTCCTTCAAGTTCCATCAATTCGCCGAAGCATGTGTTCAACGTTAATTGCGTGGAAGATAAAGCCGAGTTCACTAATCGGAGAATCGTATCGGATGTCGTCTATTGTGGCGATCAGCCGGTCAGCATCGATCAGTCCCAGTTCATGCAGCAGGCAACGACGGGATAATTGATTAGTGATCTCGCTAGCACCGATAATCAGCGAGCCGGTCAGATAGTGTTCGAAATTTTCTCTTATAGAAACGCCAAAGAACCGTTTCGGATATCCAAGCCGTTCCAACATCCGGCGATGCAGCGCCTTTTCGTGCCTCCAGGCTAAAGGCAAACTCCGATAAAATCGTACGGCTTCTGGCTGGGCGAATGGGCTAATTGGCCATATGCCATGGCTCGCAAACAAAGGAGCCCGCGCGGCGTGTGCCTCCAGTACCGAGATCGGCAGAATAGGAAAGGGTGCCCGATCGCAGCATGCTGCATAGTCGGGCAATCGGCTTTTGAGCACCAGCGTCATGGCGGAGGGAAGGATCGCAGGAAGGAATGCATCGCTAATATTACGAGCGATTTGGTCGTGACTTTGCTCGAAAGCATGGGCCATAAGCAACTCATCACCGCCTGTACCAGTTGCGACCGCCCGCGGGGCTGAGGCTGTTGCGAGCGACTTCAATAGTTGATGGAGGGGCCGCTGCAGATCGGCATTGTAGGGAGCGGGGACGTAGTCGCTACTCACTTCGAACCCACACGGAATCATTGGTATCGTGTCAACACGCAGCGTTTGGTCGTGGAAGCCAAAGTGCTCGATTGCTATTTCGCGCCGCGAAGTCTGTTGACTTCGAGCTGGCCCCTCGACCTCCAAGGCATAGGTTTGCAGGGCGTCAGGATGCTGCCCAGCCAAAATGGCGGCAACGACTGCCGAATCCAATCCTCCGCTGAATTCGCTAGCCGTGAGGGTGGGCGTGAGCGGCCAGCGACGCAGCAGGGTGTCGATCAAACGGCATGCTGCGGCTGCAACATCGGCCTCATCCACAAGCGGGGTCGGGATGAAATACGGTGCCGGAGGGGGATATTTCGTCTCGACGGCTCCGGTCCTGCTGATGCAAAGCGACGCGCGCTCGGTCAGCATGAAAACACCGTGAAACATCGTCGTTGTTGCATAGGGGAGCGTGCCGACAAGACGCAGGCCAGTTCGGTCGGTGTCGACGTCGGCGAGGGTCATGCCCGAATAAAAGTCCGCTATCGACCAGGAGAGATCAATGCGCTCGCCGCTGACCTTCAGATAAAGTGGCGCAACACCTCCATGTCCGGCGCTGAAGGTCACCGTGCCAGAATGGCAGTTGATCGAAATTGTCTGATAGTCCAATGGCCATTGCCCAAAGGCACAGAAATCCTCCGCTCGTTCTATCGACCAATCCCTGAGTGCCACAAGCTGCCCATTCGCTTCGGCGGAACGCTCGCGGCAGATCAGGATGATTTGATCAGTGGTGTCCCACCGGAAGCTTTCGAGCAAAGGATGGTCTAGGATAGAGATGTTGGGGTAGGGCGGCGGGTACATCGGGGGCTCAGCCACGCACTCGAGATGACCTCGGTCAATCGTTCCCTTGAACATCGGTGATCGCTTAGTTGATGAAAATCTAAAGGGGCGGTGACCGCCGCCTTGGCGACGGTCACACGGATCAAACTTAAACGTCCAGTTTGTCCATGTCGCCCGGCTTGCCCCCCTTGATCATGGCAGCAATCTCTGTGGTCGAAGGGGTCGGTCCGACGCGCGGCGCCTTGGCAAACACGCTCAACTCGCTAGCGATGAGATTAACGGGCTTGCGGGTGGTTGTCGTTTCCATGTTTTGACTCTCCGTTGGTTGCTTTCCTCGCCGTCTCCCTAAAGGGATGCCAATGACGCGAGTGACTGAGGTGCACTGACTGTCCTATGCCGTTCTAGGGTGGCATAGGCTGCGGAATCATTAGGCTGCAATCGATCCGGGCGGCTACGTGACTGGCTCTCTGGCCCCAGCATCGATTGTGATGTAGCACCGCTTGTGCAAAAGAAATGCAGGCGGGGACTTGTGTGCGTTTATGAGCCGGACTGGCGGCGAATTGGTGACCAATACTTCCTGAGCCATAAGGTTCAAACATCGAGCGGAATTTCCTATGCTAGCTAGTTGCCTTCAACGTCTGCGGGGCGGACGAGGGGATGACTTCGAGTGGCACGACTAATTCGTTTTCGAAAATGCTGGGCTCTGAGAGTATGTGTGTTTGCCACCCGTTGGCGCGCAAGGAGTTTATCAACTTTGGGTGCGTCTCGCCGATAAGCGAGGTGATGCCGGCAACGCGGCAAAACTCCATCAACCCGATCATTAAAACCCGCGATACGCGAACCCCGTCAATCCTTTCGTCACCGCTTGCAACCGCCCACCGCGTCCATTCGAAAACGTCGTGCGACCTTGGCCACTTTTGGCCCCGCATGATTTGCGGGTAGACGCTTGAAAGAAGATGTGGCTGCACCGTAGGAAGGAGCCGAGAATACCCGATCACCGCATCGTTCTTGAGAACGCTAAAATGAATAGCGCAATCGTGATCAAACTGATCTATTTCCCGTCTATCACTCTTGCGTAATGCCTGCCATCCACGTCGTTCCACAAATTGCTGGTGTCGAAATCGCCAGATTTTCTCCATGAGCACGGCGTTAGCCCGAGAGTTCCCAATGCAAATCTTCATCATCGCTCCCTGCCCCCGGAGATCACTATGCGCGATCTTTCTGTCCTTCAAAATGAGTAGAAATACTCATTTCTGAGTTAGGTCGCGGATGTTTAACGTCGTTCGTCGCGCTAACATGGTTTGAAATCAAATAATCCGCGCGGATGGGAAATGGCGTTAACGGAAAGATCGGCCAATACGGGCTTAAGAATGCCATCATCCCGTACCGCTAGAATAAATTTGCAGAGCATACCAAAGACGCCTAAGACTCGATCAAGCCGCCTCTCAGGCCGCTTTTCGTTGATGGGATCACGTTAGAAAACCATCTCGGGCGTGCTTATCTGCTACCGACCAAATAAGCTTCGACCGCTCTTACCGCCCCGGGTCTCGGGGGCATGCCTATGGGTTCGTGGTGGTCTGTCAGGGAGTATATCTACTCATTTACGTCACCCAGAAATGACTATAGCTGAATTGGTGTCTCCAATAACACTCGCCTCAGTTGGAGCTGGGCCAAGGAGCGGTCCAAACGTTTGGATCGTCCTGGCGTGAAGATAGAAAATCAGCGGAAAGGGAGAATCAAATGTCCTTGCATGTCAGCTACGTAGACAAGGAAATGGCGGATCATGCCCGTGCATCACAGTCGGGAAGCGCGGCGCTTGCCCAAGGAACGCAATATTCGTTGCTATTGAAGAATCAATCGGCGCAACCTTGGACCTTCTATGTCTATCAAAAGATGCCTCAACCTGTCGCCAATGTCTTCTCCTTGGCATGGTTCTGCTCTCCGTATCAAATTCGGGTTGGCAATCAAATCAAATTCACTTGGGAGCTCGCCTATAATTTTGTTTGGAGCGACACGGGACACCTGATTCCTGGCGTGGAATTTCTTTCCTCCGGGGTGCAGGACTGCAGCCCCAGCGGGAGAAACACCACTACTTTTTCATTAAATGATGGACCTGGCCTGACCGCGCCGATCAAGGGCGATCCTGCAGGATCACTGGTCATCAACGATGCTGCCAATGTGCCAAACAACCGGTTCTCCGTGGGCATCGGCATGTCCGGAACAGGAACCTATGTGGCACAAGCGGGCACCAATCTGATCCACACGTTCACGCCGACTCCGAGTTATTGGATTGCGGCGGGAACAAATGTGACTATCGGCTCGGTGCTCAGTATCGACACGATCACCCAGACCAGGGAAGCCAAGTTTCCCTCTGCCGTCTTCAATCTCGTAGGTGTGCTCCAAGAGGACAATACCTGGGAAGTCAACCCGGCTTGATGGCAAGGTGAATTGGCATCAGCTCCGCCAGTCAGGACGGAGCTGATGCAGGGGAGTGCCTGTTGATGCTGATAATTGGCATCCCTTCCCTCACACATCAATTTGACCGAGGAACCAAAGATGTTTGCAGGGCCTCCAATCGGTGCGGTGTGTCCCTTTGCGGGGCAAGCTGCCCCTACCTCGCGCTCGGTCAATACAATCTGGAGCAACACACCCTGCGCAAGCTCTGGCGTGGCTGCGGGTACAAATGCGGAAGCTCCGATCAGCTACGTCGAAGCCCAGGGATGGATGCTTTGCGACGGACGTTATCTTAGGGCTGCCGCTTATCCAGAACTCTATGCCGTTCTCGGCGGACTCTATGGAGAGCGGAATTCCACGGCCGATCTGGAATTTCGAATTCCAGACTACCGTGGGCTGTTCCTGCGCGGTTTCGATGCCGGTGCCGGTATGGACCCTGACGCGAAACGACGGCTAGATCCAACTGGCAATAATGTTGCGAATGTTGTTGGATCACTCCAATGCGATGCTATGCAAGTTCATGCGCATCCCTATGAGATAACGACGCCGGCGGGAATTTCGCAACAGGGCGGTGCCGCCGGAACTTCCATTTCAAGTAAATTGACAGGTTTACCGGAAAATCCGGCACGCACAGCTCTTGAGACTCGTCCTAAGAACGTGGCCGTGAACTACCTGATCAAGTTTCGATAACTTGAAAGGGGCGCAAGGTCCTTTCATGCAATTGAGAGATCTCGGTCCGGAAGTGACATCTCGCCGGCCGGCAAAAGAGGAGAAGCCTAATGACTGCCACTTTGAGAGCTTTCGGGTGCCTAGCTGCTTTCGCTCTGACCTTCACCTTGCCGCAGGGTGCCGCGGCTGAGGAGCATCAAAAAGGCAAGGTCGCGGCGAAGCCCGTAGAAACTGGCGTTGTGATCCGCGGCGTCACGCTTGCCGGCCCCGTTGGAAATCCGGGAACGTCAACCGGAAAAACATGCGACTTCAGCGGTGAGCCCGTGGATCCAACGGGGCGTTTGGAGGGGGCAAGCGTCAACTGCAGGCCAAATGGCAACCAGGCGAATACAACGCCAGGGCTACCCGCACGCTTTAACGCGTATTGCATGATAGATGCGCCGGTTAAAAGTGCGCGGCTAATCCAAGCTGCCCGACCAGAAAATGCCAACCACTGCGATCTGTCGGGGATCACCCCAAAAGACGCGACTGGTCAATTCGGGGGGGCCGTCTGGCGGTAGGCGGTCGTTGGACGACTTCTGGGGAAACAAATTCAAAGCACGTCCTCGCAGCCACCTCAATCGATGCTGCCTGCTCGACCTACCGAAGACTGTGTTGCGCCTGTCTATCAATTCAGACGCAGATCTAGCTCTGCATTTCAACGGGGCTACTATCTGATCATGATGGCTGTCGGGATCCAACAGGCCCGATCTTTGAAGTGGCCGAAAACTCCATATGCTTCAGCGAATGATTCTGAGACGAAAGCTTTCGGCAATCATCTGAGGTGTATTAACCACATTGAGCTTTCGCTGGATGTTCAAAATGACATTTTGAATGGTTCGATGGGATCGTCCGAGAATCGTTGCGATCTCTATTGCTGTTTTGCCTGCGGCACACCAATGGATGATTTCGCGCTCTCGCGTTGTGATCATGGGTAAGGCCTGAATTTTTCGACTGGCATCATTCCCAATTTGGGCGCGGAGCAAGCTATGCGCGTAAGCCGCCATCAGATAGAGCGCGCTTCGGTCGCAGGTTGAGAGCTCTACCTTTTCCGCTCCAAAACTGACAATCGATTGAAACCCAGCGGCAGTGTGTAAAGGAACGCTGAAGCCGTCAATCAACTTGAATTCGCGTGCCTCATCCATGACACGACGGCTCTGCCGATTGAGTTTTTGATCTCGCAGAGCTTCCGACCAAACAAATGCGTGATCACATGTCTTGCTAAGATGCACTATGGGGTCGGCGTGGACATAATTGTTTTCACGATAGCGATCAAACCACCCGACTGACCAATTGCCCAAAACGAAATAGGGATCAATTCGCTCAGTAGGCGAGGGGATGCCGGATATCGCGAAATAACTAAACCCGAAATATTGTGAAATTTTTCCAAGTAAGAGTAACACATCGTCTTTGCTCTTTGCGCTGGCTGACTCTGACAGGAAATCGAACACCAGATTCGAGACCGCTGAGGATTCTTCCTTCACGACAACCTCCCGGTTCGGCGCAAGATTAACTTCCTCACATCTAAGCAGTGAGTGTCCAGTTCCGTGGGCAGCGAAACTCTGAAAACCATATTAGATACCCTTGATGCATACAACCAAAAAGCGCATCTTCCAGGCGGGATCGTCCTCGGCAAACCGTTTGGCGCCGCTCGTCTAAAAACAGTTCGAGCCGTCAATTTTAACCGAGTGCGTCAGCCCGATCGCCATAGCTACGCATTCACCCGGAACCGTGCGGCAGACGACTGACAACTTCGAAGCAGGGCCTGTCGCAAATTTTGGCGCTCAACGGTATGTTGACATGGGAAGAGAGATTGCCGCTCCGAAAGTTGTGGAGCGAGCCGATGATTCTGAGTGCTACTGCCGAAAAGCTGAAGCGGCAATCGATGGATGATTTCAAGGCCGGCATTTTTCAAAGCATGGCCGATCGCGCTGGCGGTTGCCTTGTATCTGGGTTTGCTCAATGCTTCAGACGAGTTCGTCAGAAGCGAAAGTTTAGGCCCGCTTCAATTACATTATCGTTGAGGTCGGACTTCGAGCTGATGCCTCCGCTCGTGGTCGGGACGGCGTTGTTAATGACGTAGTTGTACTCGATCTTTGCCGACACGCCACCCGAAAACGCGTGCTCGACGCCGCCGCCGAAGAGGTAGCCCTTTTTCCAGCTACTCGGTCCGGATTTCCACATGT
Source organism: Rhizobium leguminosarum (assembly GCF_019798305.1). GTDB lineage: Bacteria > Pseudomonadota > Alphaproteobacteria > Rhizobiales > Rhizobiaceae > Rhizobium > Rhizobium leguminosarum_U. Next base: position 47,828 of record NZ_JAAXDD010000014.1, on the reverse strand, counting down.
CCGATCCGGATGCGGCGTGGCGGCCCTCGAACTCGGTCGTTGTGACGCCCGCGGTGCCGTAGACGAAAGTGCGGTCAAAGCCCAGGCCAGCCTTCGCTTTCGCGGCACCGCGGAAGCGGCTTTCCACCTTGCCGCCGGGCACACGCACTTCGTTGTTCATGTAAGAGCCTTCGAGTTCTGCGCCGAAAACGCCCGATCCGGCCTGGAAATTGTAACCTACCTGAGCGCCCACTGCTGGGGCGCGATCATTGTTAAACGGGCCGAATTTGGAGGCCGCGACACCTCCGTGAAGACCGGCGTAAGCCCCGGTCCACGAGAAGGTTCCCGGTGCGCCATAAGAGGGCGCGCTCGGAACCCTGTGGTCAGCTAGATCGGCCGCCGACGCGCCGCATGCCATCAGGGTCGAGACGCCTACGGAGAAGATTTTTCTTTTAATTGGCGACATATATAACTCCATAACGAGCGAAGCTAACATCCGGTGCTGGGCTGGACGCCCAAAGGTCTGCAAACCCCGCCTGACCCCCGAAGAGGGCATCATGAGCTTCCATGAGAAAAGCCAGATCGCTGGACTGGATCAAGTTTCGCATCGCGTCCGTTGGGTCTTGTGTCGACCCGACGCTCTTTGGGACATAGGAGGGGTTGTCCCTGCTGTGCCGGAGCCTATCTCCTGGACCATAGCCCCCGACGTTCCTCCCTGCGACAGCCCTTCGCCTGTTGAATATTTCAGCATGGTCATACCTTTTTCATAAGTCGACTCTCTACAATTGCCCGATTAAAGACAAGAGACGCAGAGGATATATTTAATAATATATTTGTTTATCTTACGCCAGAGAACGGTAGTGCATTGATAGCTCACCATTTAGTGGAAAACTATACGGAAATATATTTCCGAATATTTTATTGTTTATTTTCCAGCTGGTGGCACAAGCATTTGCCGCGCCAACAAACTTAGGCTCGTACAACGAAAGCGCGACTGTAGCTGAGCTTGTGCCACGACAGAAATTCACGACGCTCGTCCGGGCGGCCAGATCCGCAGAGCGTCCCTGCAACTCCTGGTCCAGGAGCCTGTAATCCGCAGTGATATGATCGTCGGTCAGCCGATGGGTGGGGCCGAGCGGCTGCCGACCCGCGGTGCGATGCCCGATCCCGAGGCCGGTTCAGCCGTCTGGGCAACTCGCGAGTGATGGGTGAGACCCCCGTCCGACTCCCACCCCGCCGTGTTGGGCTCACCGTTGGTGGAGAAGCGTGTCATAGGGACGCGTCGGGTCGGCTTGAGGATATTCACAACATTGACGGCGTCGTCGCGACCAGTATCTCTGCGCTGTTCCTGCGGGTGATCAGCATCGCCAATTTGTTCTTCCTGAACGGTTGCGGAAGCCCAGATCGTTACCGCCGAAGCGAAGATACTCTCCACCGAAATCGCGATTGCGGCCACAAGTTGTTCGAGCTGGCAGGAACGCGTTCAACCCTTGCAGAGCACGGGCTTGATCGCCACTGACGCAACGCCCGCACCCATACTCTGCATGACCCGGTCCGCTGGAAGTACGCCATTTTGGGTAAGTATTTCCTGAATGGCGAGAAGCCACCGCTCCATGCCTGGAGCTGAGGTTTTCGATCTGCAAAGCACCCTGAGATCAGGTGCTCTGCAGATTTGTCTGCAACGTATACGAGGGGGAAGCTTTCACCTTCGTCAACGAGGTGTCGCGGACATTGTTGCCACTGCTTGGCCGCCGATTGTCATAGCCCTAAGTCTTTTTCATATTCTGCCGGCCATCTACGAAGGGCGCACAGTCGTCCGGAGATAAACACTTCGGCATCCATCATTCAAATCCTTCAGATCAAATCAATGGATTTCACTAATAGGCTCTTAGAAAACATAAGGGGTGCTGGCAGCTTCGGCTGCCTCATAAGGAGTATATGTGATGATGATCAAAGGCACTGATAAAAGCCCCTTTATTATTAATGGATCCGATGAAGACGACACAATCTATGGACTCAATCGCAATGACTGGATCAAAGCCGGCGGCGGCGATGATCTGATTTGGGCTGAACGCGAACACGACATGATCGAGGCCGGTCCCGGCCATGACATCATCTGGGCCGGGGATGGCTCAGACGCTATCCATGCTGGTGATGGTGACGACCTCCTGTATAGCGACGGCTCATTCGCCGCCTTCAACCCCTTCGAAGTGCACCGCGTAATACCACATAGCGGCGAGAGCGACGACTGGCTCCACGGCGATGACGGGAAGGATACTCTGGTGGCTGGCGACGGCGCAGATGTTTTGGCTGGCGGCGAAGACGCTGACGCCTTCGTGTTTCGGTTCCACGATCCTATGGTTGGAACAACGCACTGCTATACGACTGTGAAAGATTTCGACCCGAAGCAAGACCGTTTTGTCATGGACGCCGATCACTTCGGTAAAGGGGATCTGTTTGGCGCAAATTTCATCAACCACTCGAAGGGTTTCCCAGGCCAATTTGTGGACACTTTCTACAATGGCAAGGCCGCGAACGCGCACGGTGAGCACGTTGTGGTAATCACAGATCGTGGGTTCACGTCTAGCTCCGCCGCCGCGACCGCTATTCACGGGGAAGCCCGCGGTGACATCATTGTCTACTATGATGAAAAAACTCTCGGTCAGGATGGCAAAACTCACGGTGCGACACTAGCCTATGTCGATTCCGCGAACCACGCGCATGCCTTCGCTCATGTCGACAATCTGCACGACATGTCAGATCTTACCTCGTTTACGGGGGAAAATTTCGGCTTCATTTAATTCGAAGACCCGAGGAGCGTTCCACCCTTGGGGCGCTTCTCTTTTCCAACGTGGCGCAGTACGGAAAAATGGAAACGACGAAATTTTTTTGATCGAATGCACCGGCACGTGAACAAGGTCCAATGGCCGGTCGCGTGCTGTCCAGTGTCGGCGTTTTTAAACCGCAAAGACGTGACCCTGGTCGAGAGGATCGTGAGATGCTGGCGGAGTTGGCCCTGCTGCTGATGACCCGCGTGGTGTATCAGGAGCGGCGCCTGCGTAGCATCCGTTTTCTGTACAGGCCCGCGAAGCAATTCCATCTTAGTGAAAGTCTGCGTTGAGGGCCTTAGCAGGATTACGTCCCGTTTCATGGCTGCTTGGCGAGGGGTCCACGCGGTCACATCCTTTTGCTGGCGGTGCGTCTTCCGTCGAGGAAGGTTTACATTGCGCTTGACAGTGCTGTCGTCAACATACTGGTGTTGGCGACAGGCTTCGGTGATCTGCTCGGCCGGAAATGAGTAACCGCCGTTACTTCAACAATCATTTACGTTGAACGAGCCTGGTGATCTCGCTGATAACGCTTTCCAAGATGTTGCGCATCATGCAGTCTGCCGCTTTGCTTGCGGCGCAAGTCTAATCAACCGGCCGAAAGCAATAGGCATTCGCAAGGCACGACTGTAAAGGAAAACAGACGCTTAATGCAAAACAGCGCGTAGGTCCATGGCGGTGTATCCGTAGACCACTGGGGCAGGCTGGCGTCAAATCCCTTTAGGCCTGTCGTTCGGGTCAAACTGAATGATCGTGATCCAATTGGCAGTGAGTGCCGGTCGGTTTTCGTTCTCGATCTCGACCGTCACCTCATAGGTGGTCACCAGCATGCTTGCGCCGCGAAATTGACATTCAGAGAGAACGAAGCGGCCGCGCACACGGCTGCCGGTCCTAACCGGTGACATGAAACGCACCCGGTCTAAGCCGTAGTTAAGGCCCAGGGTCTGCTCGCGGATCCTTGGCATGCCGCTGAAGTTCATCGCCGACAGAAGCGAGAGTGTCAAGAAGCCATGAGCGATAGTGCCACCAAACGGGCTTTCGACTGCAGCGCGTTCCGGGTGCACGTGGATGAATTGATGATCGTGTGTCGCATCGGCAAAGAGATCGATTGTAGTTTGATCGACGGTGATCCATTCGGATTTGCCGAGTTCCTGGCCAATTCGCGACGGCACGTCGGCGAGCGAAAGTTCGTGCATTCGACCTCACTTATTTGATGTCTGATCAAGTCGTGGATTTTCCCGGAGGCGAGTTGCGATCTAATCAATCGTCACAATCATTCGACTGTGACTGACTTAGCTAGATTCCGCGGCTGGTCCACATCTGCCCCCATGACCACCGCCGTGTGATACGCAAGAAGCTGCAGCGGCAGAGAAAAGATCATTGGCGCGATAATCTCCTCGACATTGGGTAATACGATAGTGTGCATGGTGGGGAGTTTCGACATCGAAGCTCCCGTCTCATCTGTGATCAGAATGATGCGGCCGCCGCGGGCGGCCACTTCCTGCATATTGGAGACAGTCTTGTCGAAGAACCGATCATGTGGCGCGATGACGATGACTGGCATATTTTCGTCGATCAGGGCGATCGGACCATGTTTTAATTCTCCTGCCGCATAGCCTTCAGCATGGATATAGGAAACCTCCTTGAGCTTCAGCGCACCTTCCATGGCCAATGGGAAATTCGTGCCGCGGCCGAGATAGAGCACGTCGCGATAATGCGACAATTCCCGTGACAAGAGCTCGATCTTCGGCTTGATGTCGTTCAGCACCCGTCGCATAACGCCTGGTAACGTCGCCAGGCTTTGGACGAGCGCTTGTTCCTCGTCGTCCGCGATTGTGCCCCGCGCCTTGCCTGCGCCGATGGCAAGTGCAGCGAGAACAGCAAGCTGGCAGGTAAATGCCTTGGTAGAAGCAACGCCGATCTCTGGCCCGGCGAGGATCGGAAAGATGGCATCTGCCTCGCGGGCAATAGTAGATTCTGGGGTATTGACGACAGCGCCTATTCTCAGACCTTGTGCTTTGCAATAGCGCAGCGATGCAAGCGTGTCAGCCGTTTCACCAGATTGAGAGATGAAGAGCGCTGCCGACCGCGGAGACAACGGGATTTCGCGATAGCGGAATTCAGAGGCGACATCAATTTCAACCATTAACCGTGCGTAGCGCTCGAACCAATATTTGCCAACCAGCCCCGCTAGATATGCAGTGCCGCAGGCAGAAATTGCGAGGCTCTCAACCCTGGCAAATCCGATGTCGGCTGCAATGGCTATGACATGATTTTCGTTGACATCGATGTAGTGACCAAGAGCACGGGCGACGACCTCGGGTTGCTCGTGGATTTCCTTGTCCATAAAGTGCCGGTGATTGCCCTTGCAGACCAGGTCGGCGGTAGCAATCGATATGTGCCGCGGGCGCGTAACGACTTTGCCTTCGATATCGAAAACTTGGACACTCACTTTGCCTACAACAGCCCAATCGCCATCGTGCAGATAAGTGATGTCATTGGTGAACGGAGCAAGAGCGATCGCGTCGGAGCCTAGAAACATCTCACCATCGCCATGGCCTATCACTAATGGTGGCCCATTGCGCGCTACCATAATGGTCGCGGGATCATCCTCAAACAGGATGGCAAGAGCGAAGGCGCCCTTGACGCACTTCAACATGGCATGCATTGCCTCAAGGCATCCCATGCCATCCCGACGGAATTTCGTCAGGAGATGCGCAATCACCTCGGTGTCCGTGTCGGTCTGGAACTTGGCCCCTACCTCCGCCAATCCGTCCTTCAGCTCGGAGAAATTTTCGATGATGCCGTTATGAACAACGGCTACGCCATCGGCAAAGTGCGGGTGAGCGTTGCATTCTGTCGGTGCGCCATGCGTCGCCCAGCGCGTGTGGGCGATGCCGACGGTGCCGCTCAGGGGCTCTTTCTTCAATCTCGTCTTGAGGTTCCCGAGCTTGCCTTCTGCACGGCGTCGGTGCAATTCTCCCTCGAAGATCGTAGCAACGCCGGATGAATCATAGCCGCGATATTCCAGCCGCTCCAAGGCTTCGATCAGCCGCTCCGACACGGGCCTATGTCCCACTATGCCAACAATCCCACACATGCTCGTCACCCATGTCCCAAGAGCCCCCGACCGTAATCAGGAAGGCGGACGCCGCTCGGTGCGTGTCCTCCAGCGCGTGCTAATAACTCTACACAGATTAGTAAAATTGATTGTTGCGATAGCTATCATCCACGTCATGGATGCTTTGTACTCAGTAGGGTCGATTGACGCTGTACGCAGCGAATGATGCCTTCTCCAAAGTGCAGACTGATAAGCTCCCGGGTGTTGGGCGCCTGCCTCTGAAAATGTTCGAGCCAACAGGAATTGGTATTTGCCGACGACATGCCGCGCGCATGTCCATTCGACACGACCAATTGTCTTTCATCGTGCGCACGGACTGAAAGGCAATTCGTTTTCTGCAGGTGAAGCGGTATGTGTCTGCGGGTTGACCCTAAGTCGTAATTGCTCCTTTGCATGCAAACGCGATCACGAATCGGTCAGCAGGACTGCCCAGCCGCATTTGCAAGGAGGTTTGCGTCAGAGTGAAAGTGCCGACGGTTGGAACCGCAAGGGCCATGGCGGCCCAGAAGTTCCGTTCGCACAAGTAAAGAAACGACCCCTTACCACCGGATTGCCCCAACGCCTGCTTTTATGATTTCGGCAAGCGTCCCCCAGCCTTGACCCGAGCTGGATTTCCCATGGCCGTGCTTCCTGCAGGAACATCTCGCGTGACCACGCTACCAGCGCCAACGACAGCGTGATCGCCAATTGTCACGCCCGGGAGAATGATTGCTCCACCGCCAATCCAGGCGTGCCTACCAATGCTGACAGGCCGTCCCAACTGCAGTCCAGCCTGGCGCTGCTCTGGATCATGTGGATGGTCCGCGGTGTAAATCTGCACAGCAGGGCCTATTGCGGTTCCGTCACCGATAGTTACCGCTGCCACGTCAAGAATGACGCAGTTGTAATTGATGTAGACCCAAGCTCCGATCCGGATGTTAAACCCGTAATCGCAGTGGAACGGAGGACGAATAACCGCTCCAAGCCCGACTGCTCCCAATCGTTCTAAAAGGAGCGCATGCCACCGCTCGGCGGGGTCGCCCAGCGTGTCATTATAGCGCTTCAGCCAAGCCCCGGTGAGGAGCAGCTCGGCTTGGATCTCGGGGTCCGCTGCGTTGTACATTTCGCCTGCCAGCATCTTCTCTTTTTGGCTGCGTGTCATCGTCACTTCTCAGATCTTGTTAGCGGGAGGACGGTACTTGAGTGCGACTACTTCGCGATCAAGCTAGCTGGCACCTGGCACGATATCGGACGCAGGCGGAGGTGGAATTGATAGTAACACTCCTTGTTCGTGGCAGAAAAGGATGAGGCGTCAACTTTAGTCGACCGGCGAGCCGAGTGAGAACTCCGGCGACGAAAATAGTCAGGCTCCAGCTCCCCGCGACACGTGGTGAAAGCGGAATAGCGTGGCTGCGCAACATTTTTCAGATGCGCGAGTATCTGGGGAATTGCAGCGAAACCTCGCTGACGGGAATCGGCGGCGCCTGCTTCAGGCATTTGAAGCTGGCCTTACAAGGGGTCAATCGTGACGATCTTCACTTCATTGCACCTGCTTGAACGCAAGCACAGCATTCATGCCGCCCATGGCGAAGGCGTTGCTCATGGCCACGCGCACCCTGCGCTCCCGGGGCACATTTGGCGTGACGTCCAGATCACAATCGGGGTCTGGCTCGCGATAGTTGGCGGTGGGCGGCACGACATCTTCTTGGATCGCCATCACGCAGGCTATCATTTCGAGCGCACTTGCTGCCCCGAGGCAGTGCGCGTGAGTGGATTTGGTAGAAGAGATGGACATCGATCGAGCATGGTCATCAAAGACGCGCTTAATCGCCGTCGTTTCGATCTGATCGTTGGCCTTGGTGCCGGTGCCATGGGCGTTGAGGTAGTCTACGTCTTCGGGATTTAAACCCGCATCAACAAGGCAGGCGCGCATCGCCGCCTCCGGCCCATGCACAGCTGGTGCAGCGATGTGGTAGGCATCGGCGGAAAGGCCGATGCCGGCGACCTCGGCAAGCATCGTTGCACCGCGGGCGGCGGCATGCTCATAGCTTTCCAGCACGGCCATGCCCGCACCCTCGCCCAAAACTAGTCCTTTCCTGTCTGCGGAGAATGGCCGACAAGTATCTGGAGCGAGTACGCGCATTGCTTCCCATGCCTTAAGCACGATCCACACGAGTGGCGCGTCACTTCCTCCAGCTAGCATAACGTCGGCCCTACCGAGCTTGATCTGGTCTACCGCTGAAGCGATCGCGTGGTTGGCCGAGGCGCAGGCGGAGGTGGCACCGAAGACTGGCCCCCGCAGCCCGAGGTTCATGCTTACCTGACAGGCAGCCGCGCTAGGCATTGCCTTTACCCCAGTGAATAGCTCAGTGCGGGTCGCGCCGCCCAATAGGAGGGTGCGGTAGGCCTTCTCGGTAGCGTCCCATCCGCCAAAGCCAACGCCCACTGTCGCGCCGAAACGGTGGGCATTTCCTTCATCGCACGAAAGGCCGGCCTGTAGCATGGCTTCTTTAGCTGCAAGCACGGCAAGCAGGCTGAAGCGGTCCATGGAGATGAGCTGCTTGCGATCAATGTCGTGTTGAGGCAGCACCTTGATCTCGGTCCCGATCATCCCCTTCAGCTCATGAATCTCTGAATTTGAAATCGGGCCGATGGCGGAGCGGCCTTCGCGCATCTCCGTCCAAATAGAGGAAGCATTGGTGCCCAGTCCGCACAGTCCGCCCAATCCGGTGATAACGACGCGCCTGTCCATTCAGACCTCCCTAGTGAGCAAGCCACGGACGGCTTCCACCACGTCGCCGATATTGCTGAGGTTCGACCAGGCATCTGCCGTATTCATCTCGATCTTAATGCCGTAGATTTGCTCCAGATCCCAAAGGACATCAGCCAAACCCAGCGAGTCGATGCCAAGCGAAGTCAATTCAGTGTCAGTCGTTATTTCGCCGAGCGCTACGGTCGTTCTCGCGCCGTTTTCAGCTTTGACGAGCTTATTGATCGCACTGATAATTTCCAGTGTGAGTTGATCAGCCATTTGTATTCCTTTCCATCATGCCTAATTTCGACAAGCCGACGGCCTTGCGAGAAGGCTCGATCTAAATGCTGCTAACATCGGAAGATGTTCCGGCTCGTCTGCGAAGTGACGACAGAAACCGATAAACTTACCGGAACGTCATCGCGCGGTTGCCCTGCTATGGATCATAGGGAACGATTGGTAAAATTGATTGTGTGGATCAAAAGCATCCACGCTATGGATTGCGGCTCGGCCATTGCCGCAGCTGAATTCATGCGCCGGCGAAGTTGCAGACCCTCCAGAAAAAGCGTGATTACGCGGATCGAAAGTATTGAGCTTTGGCCGCTCTCCCGGGCCAGCGCGTTGTCAGGTGCGGCGCAGGGAGCATGTGCGGGAGGTCGATGAGCTCGCCGCGGCGTGATGCTGGTTTTCAGCAATGAGCCGAACATAAGTGACAGGAATAAAGTTTTGAATCACTTTTGCATGAGGCCAAGGAAAGCATACAAATGGCACCTTCTCAGGTTCAAACGATCTCTCGGCACAATCGCTTCGATTGGTAGATGAACTGAGGCAGTGGGGCCCGCCTGTAGCGTGATGCCTCGTTTGGGGACCGAATGCATCGGTTCCAATGATCAGCGCCCATCTAACTACTGGGCCTGTGAAATGAACCCGGCGGTGCCGCTTACGACGCACAACTTTCCATCTCAGATTCCATGCGCGAAGCCTCTTTGATCATAATCTTGCGCAACCATATGTTTCCAGGATCAGTGTTGTGAAGAGCCGGCCATTGGACAGCCTCAGTGAACGAAAGAAGTGGCAAAGGATGCTCGATGATCCGTAAGGGGATAATTTGTTCGTAATGTTTGACCAGCCGGAGCGGGATGGTTGCTATTCGGTTAGTACCTGCGAGCAACGGTGGGATCAAGTTAAACCCCGGCACGACGAGTTCAATACGCCTCTTGAAGCCGTGCTCCAGCAATAACCATTGCTCAACAGAAGGCTTAAGACCACGTCCGAACTTAGCCGCAACATGCCCCATGGACATATATTGCTCCAGAGAGAGCTTCCCTGGCAGCTGCTCGTTCGTAGGGCAGCCGACACACACCAGTTCCTCTTCGAAAAGCCTTGCTTTCGGATGGGCGCCAGACATGAATAAATCCGGAAGGATCAGAAAATCAACATCCCCACGGCGGAGAAGCTCCTCCGGATCGTCGTCAAGCGGCAGCAACTCGAAGCTGACCCCCGGCGCCTCTCGAGCTAAGCGCAAGATGATCTTGTCGAAGAAGACCAGTGTCATGAAGTCTGAAAGGATAATTCTGAATCGGCGGTCGGACTCCGCGGGGTTTATTGGATCCCATGCGATGACGGAGAGCTGAATATGCAAGAGAGCATCGCGAACAGCGGGGGCGAGTGCCTCCGCACGCGGGGTCGGAATTAGCTCCCGTCTCTGCATGATAAAAAGCTCGTCGTTGAAATAGGCGCGCAACCTGGAGATGGCAGCGCTCATGGCGGGTTGGCTGAGGTTGATGCTGCGTGCCGCTGCTGTGAGCTTGCGCTCGGTCATTAGAGCGTCGAGCGCTACAAGAAGGTTGAGATCAAGGCCTTTAAAACGCATGAGTGTATATCCATTCCATAGATGATTGCCATCCAAACAATCAATTTTACCAATCTTTCGGATCACTTATAGAAAAGCCGGAACTTGATCAATATCAAGGCCGGGAACGAAAAATCGAAATGCCGGGCAAGGGCCTGATTTCAATTCTTTACTTCTCCTAACCGCTCGATTGTCTAACCGGCAATCCAATAGTCATGCGCAACAATCTCGCGCGGCTTTGATCGTGGCTGGGTGAAGGACCAACGTGGAGCTTTTGCATGTCTTCTGAAGTGCGATGGAAAATATGCTGGGAAAATGAGCTGGAAGCTTCAGACCACGCGGAGCTCGCTGATTTTTTTTGCAAGACCTATGGGCCGACGGGAGCTTTCAATGCCAAGCCGTTCGAGACTGGCCGAAGCTGGGGTGGTGCGAGGCCCGAACGCCGCGCAATCGCATATGACTCGCGCGGTGTCGCTAGCCACATGGGCTTGTTACGCCGCTTCGTAAGGGTCGGTACGACTGATTTGCTTGTGGCCGAGCTAGGCCTGTACGGAGTGCGACCGGATCTAGAAGGATTAGGCATCGCTCACTCGGTCCGCGCTATGTTTCCGGTTCTGCGCGAGTTGAGCGTTCCATTTGCTTTTGGAACAGTTCGCCACGCCATGCGGAATCACATGGAAAGATACTGCCGAGACGGAACCGCCAATATGATGACGGGGCTGCGTGTGCGCTCCACGCTTCCAGACGCGCATTCCGACCTGCCAGCCACGCGCACTGAAGATGTCCTCGTATTGGTAGTTCCCGTCGACCGTCCGATGACTGAGTGGCCTGCGGGCTCGTTGATTGAACGAAACGGGTCGGAACTATGAAGCGGCCTGCCTATATGAGCGAAGTACCGGTCAATCACACAAACGGACCGGAAGATCGCTGCGTTTACTTGACGTTCGATGATGGTCCCAATCCATTCTGCACGCCGCAAATCCTTGATGTTCTAGCTGAGCACCGCGTCCCGGCAACATTTTTTGCTATCGGTTCCTACGTGAAGGATCACCCGGAACTCATTCAACGCCTTGTGGCGGAAGGTCATGATGTCGCCAATCATACCATGACGCATCCCGACCTCGCCACCTGCGATCCCAAGGATGTGAAACGTGAAATAGACGAGGCGCATCAAGCTATTGTCTCGGCCTGCCCCCAAGCCCGGGTCCGGCACTTACGAGCGCCTTACGGGGCGTGGACTGAAGACGTGCTCTCAGCATCGGTGAGGGCTGGACTTGGAGCCGTTCACTGGTCGGCCGACCCTAGAGATTGGTCTTGCCCGGGCACCGATGTGATCGTTGATGAGGTGCTTGCTGCTGCTCGGCCTGGGGCAATCGTACTTTTGCACGACGGGTGTCCTCCCGATGAGGTTGAGCAATGCTCGCTCGCCGGACTGCGTGACCAGACGCTTTTAGCACTCTCTCGAATTATTCCGGCACTGCATAGCCGCGGATTCCAAATTCGTTCACTTCCCTGAAACACTGGACAAACGAGAAACCATGACCCTGCTCGCAACAACCAGCATCGCCGCCGTCTCGCTTTATGCAATGCTCTCCACCGTTTACAAGAGTGCGCAGGTTTTTCATGCTAGGCGGACAACGATCTCAACAACACCTGCACAAGACATCGAAACCAGCCCCGTGCCAAGCGTCGATGTGATTGTGCCGTGCTTCAACGAGGACCCAATCGTTCTTTCGGAATGCCTCGCGTCGCTTGCGGAACAAGATTATGCCGGAAAATTGCGTATTTATGTAGTCGACGACGGTTCCAAAAATCGCGACGCGGTGGTGGCTCAGCGCGCTGTCTATGCAGACGATGAGAGATTCAACTTCACAATTCTCCCTAAAAATGTTGGAAAGCGCAAAGCGCAAATCGCCGCTATAACCCAGTCCTCTGGGGATCTTATCTTGAATGTGGACTCAGACACCACGATCGCCCCCGACGTAGTCTCGAAGCTTGCCCACAAAATGCGGGATCCAGCAGTCGGTGCGGCGATGGGCCAAATGAAAGCCAGTAACCAGGCGGACAGCTGGCTAACTCGTTTGATTGACATGGAGTACTGGATTGCCTGCAACGAGGAGCGCGCGGCACAAGCTCGCTTCGGTGCAGTTATGTGTTGCTGCGGCCCATGTGCGATGTACCGTCGGTCTGCTATGCTTTCGCTGCTCGATCAGTACGAGACGCAGCTTTATCGCGGCAAGCCGAGTGACTTCGGCGAAGATCGCCATTTGACGATTCTCATGCTGAGCGCAGGCTTTCGAACTGAATATGTTCCGAGCGCCATCGCGGCGACAGTCGTTCCTGACACAATGGGTGTGTATCTGCGTCAGCAATTACGGTGGGCACGCAGCACTTTTCGGGATACTTTACTTGCGCTCCCCGTACTGCCTGGCCTCGATCGGTATCTCACGCTGGATGCAATCGGGCAAAATGTCGGCCTTCTTCTTCTTGCGCTGTCGGTAGTGACCGGTATTGGCCAGCTTGCACTGACCGCCACAGTGCCATGGTGGACGATCCTGGTCATTGGATCCATGACTCTTGTACGGTGTAGCGTGGCTGCCTATCGCGCCCGCGAACTTAGGTTTCTGAGTTTTGCTCTCCACACGCTCGTGAACATCTTTCTCTTAATTCCCTTGAAAGCCTATGCCCTTTGTACCCTATCCAATAGCGACTGGCTGTCGCGCGGATCAGTAGCTGTTGCGCCGAATGTTGGTCAGCAGGGCCCTGCCAAAATGCCAGGACGGGCGACATCTGAAATTGCCTATAGTGGCGAGTGATGATCGCGCCACCGCAGCTCAAAATTTGGGACAAGAAATGAACGGGCAATTAGCGAATTTGAAGACGACGATCGCTGATCCGCACCTGGATCATATCATCTCGTCGGAGCGGCAGGGCGGTTCGAAATGCAAGGCAGTGGATTCGCCTTCTGGCGCATTGTCCCCAGTTGCAATCGATCTGGCCGGCGTTTCGAAGTCATATGGTGGTAAAGTTGTCGTCAATGACTTGTCGTTTACTATCGCCGCCGGAGAATGTTTTGGTCTTTTAGGGCCGAACGGCGCAGGTAAAAGTACGATCACCCGTATGATCCTAGGGATGACGTCGCCAAGTGGAGGCACGATCACTATACTCGGAGCGCAGGAACCGGGTCAAGTTCGCTTGGCACGAGCGAAAATCGGGATCGTGTCTCAGTTCGATAATCTTGACCTGGAATTCACGGTCCGCGAAAACCTTTTGGTATACGGCCGCTACTTCCGCATGAGCACCAGAGAAATCGAAACCGTCATCCCGTCGCTGCTTGAATTTGCCAGACTTGAGAGCAAGGCGAATACACGTGTGGCAGACCTATCGGGAGGAATGAAGCGGCGCCTCACTTTGGCGCGTGCGCTCATTAATGACCCGCAGCTACTCATTCTGGACGAGCCGACCACTGGTCTCGACCCACACGCGCGCCACTTGATCTGGGAACGACTTCGATCGCTGTTGGCACGCGGCAAGACAATTCTTCTGACCACCCATATCATGGAAGAGGCTGAGCGGTTGTGCGACCGGCTGTGCGTGCTTGAAGTTGGGCGAAAGATCGCCGAAGGCCGACCGCATGCCCTGATCGAGGAGCAGATTGGCTGTCCCGTGATCGAAATTTATGGTGGCGATCCGCAGGAGCTTAGTCTTTTGATCAGGCCGAATGCTAGGCGACTGGAGATCAGCGGAGAGACCCTGTTCTGCTACACGCCAGACCCAGAGCAGGTGCGTGCGCAACTGCGTTGCTATTCGGGCCTGCGCTTGCTGGAGCGTCCACCAAATCTAGAGGATGTCTTCTTGCGGTTAACCGGACGCGAGATGGAGAAGTAGACGATGGGCGTAGCAACATTACCCGCCGGCGGATTGAACTGGCTCGCAGTTTGGCGCAGAAACTATCTGGCTTGGAAAAAAGCGGCGCTGGCATCCATTCTCGGAAATCTAGCCGATCCCATAATATACCTGTTCGGGCTCGGCGCTGGATTGGGAGTGATGGTAGGGCGCGTTGACGGCGTATCGTACACTGCATTTTTGGCGGCTGGAATGATCGCGACAAGCGCGATGACTGCTGCAACCTTCGAGACTATCTATGCGGCCTTCGGCCGGATGCAGGGCCAGCGCACCTGGGAAGCAATGTTGTACACACAGCTCACGCTAGGGGATATCGTCGTTGGGGAAATGGCATGGGCAGCGACTAAGGCGGCGCTGGCGGGCACCGGTATTGGTATCGTCGCCGCCACGCTGGGATACACACACTGGTTGTGCCTTCTCTATGCGCTTCCGGTCATCGCCCTCACTGGCTTAGCCTTTGCGAGCCTTGGAATGGTCGTTACGGCCCTCGCGCCCAGCTACGATTACTTTATCTTTTACCAAACCCTTGTCATCACACCGATGTTGTTTTTGTCAGGCGCTGTCTTTCCCGTAGACCAATTGCCCGTAGCATTCCAACAGATAGCGGCCTTCTTGCCCCTGGCACATTCGATAGATGTTATCCGCCCGACGATGCTGGGCCAACCAATCGCCAATGTCTGCCTGCATATCGGCGTTCTCTGCATCTACATAGTCGTACCATTCCTCGTGTCGACCGCATTGCTTCGGCGGCGGCTAATGCGATGATGAATGCCACTTTCACGGTAAGCGGTGCCTTGAACCGCCGTCCGGATCAGCATGTAATTGTTGATGTTGTTGCCGAGCGAGGCCAACCGATCTGACGGCAGAGCTGCAGACAACAACGCAGTCCACCCTACACCGATTTCTGTTCTCAATAAAACGCCAAAAGGTTGCGCGGCATCTGCCCGCGCTGATGGACATTCATGGGACCATCCAATGAACACTCATCCGGTCACCGGAACAACTTTGACCTATTAAGGCTCTTTGCCGCCTGCCAGGTGATGTTTAGCCACGCGTGGAATTGGCTTCATCTGGGCGATCCTTTAAACGGCACATCGGTCTTCGATCTGTTGTTTTCGGCGCCGGGTGTTGCGATCTTCTTTGTAATCAGCGGCTTCCTAGTAACGGATTCTTACATCCGCTCGTCGTCTGCGGCCTCTTTTTTCGTCAAGCGGTCGCTCCGGATCTTTCCTGCACTGTTCGTCAACATCGCCGTGATGGAACTTGCCCTGCTGGTGACTGGGGGATTAAATGTTACCGGCATCTTGCAGTATCTGTTTTACTTCACGGTCTACATCATGACCGCTGCACGAATCTGGGCGGTCTACTTCACCTACGAGCCCTACACGATGAGCGGCTTTTACGGCGCCTCGGACCCAAGCGGGGTGCTGTGGACGCTGACGGTGGAGCTGACGTTCTACCTAACCCTGCCAATGCTGTTGGAAATTTGGCGGCGGTGGAAACGAGCAGGGGCCCTAGTCGTTGCCGTCGCCGCTCTCGGGTCTTGGGTCATGGCGCAGCACTTCAACATAACTGATAAGTACAATCCGTTCCTGTCGGTGACAGCAGGCCCGACTTTCTGGATCTTTTCGATGGGAGTTCTTGCTCGGCTTTACTGGCATCGCGTCAGCAAGATCTTCGAAGGCAAGCTCTTGTGGTGGCTGGCAACTCATCTCGCGATAACGTGGTGGGTAGCAGGAACGTCCGCTGCATTCATCTCGATCAACAATGCGGCGCCTGTCGATGCATTCCGAATCGCTGTTCTTGCCGGTTTAGTCCTGTCGGCAGCGCACTCACTTCCGCGCCCTAACCTGTTGCGCGGGCAGGATCTCTCTTACGGGATCTACCTCTACCATATGCTCGTCATGCACACGCTGATCGCCATCGGATGGGTCGGCCACTGGTGGCTCTGGATCGTCGAGCCTGTCGGAACCGTGGCACTAGCCGCTCTATCATGGGCGCTGATTGAACAGCCGGCCATGAAATTTCGCACATCGCTAGTCGCCAGAAGGCTTTCCGTCGCTTAAACGGAAAGCTCCTGTTCAAAGATCGGAACTCCAATGGAAGCTGCCACATTGGACTGTGGTGTCTGGGATGAATCGGCGTGGGTGAAGGTGACCACATCCCAGGCCCGGTTGGGCCAGAAGGACCACAGGGGCCGCAAGTCGTTCCAGGTGAAAGTGGACCAATGCCCGGCAGCCGGGCGCTTTTGGCGGAGGAGACGCGCTAGTCCATGGTCGCGGATCAAAATAGTCATGACTACGTGCGGCCAGAGCATCGGGTACGGGATATCCTCCATTGAGCTTGACTTGGTGGGCATCTGAATCAATTCAGCATGCGGAGGTAGAAGGGCAGGTCGCTCGTCGCCTGGAAGGAGCCGAAGACCTTGGTGATAGTGGCCTGCGTTTGCTTGTTCGAAAGGTTCAGCGTCGCCGAAAGTTGGGTCGACGAGATGCTAAATTTCTCCGGATTTCGGCCCTCCGTTACATTTAGGCACGTGAGATAGAGGTGGATCTCAGCCGGTTCGGATTGATCCAGGATGAGGCAGTTGAACGCTGTCGGTTTTCCAAATTTTTCCAGGTAGGAGCCAATGGATTTCGCCAGTGTGGGATGGCTTCCACTGCCGGCTCCGGTGCAGAACATAGCAAGAATGCCCGGCAAACCCGCGAGCGGTGTTGTGCAGTTCACCGTTTGCGACGTGGTCGCGCTTTCTACCTGATCAGGGACCATCTGCACGGCGTTCTGCCAGGTTCGACCATCCAGATTGCGGGACGCATCTTCCGACACTGTGTGGATCAAAGCTGAACAAATCCTCTCTGCGTCGAGGGGCCCATTGCTCCTAGGGCCGACCACGATGAAAAGACCCGCAACTGTTTTCGCGAATGGGTTCATGTCAGTTCCTTTCGAAGCGGCACGGACATCACGTATCCCCGCGTCGCTTCCGTGGAGTTGATGCATTAGTCTTGAGCAGCACTTTTGTCGGGTGGGCTGCATTGCGCCGACACGGTCTCAGACTTGAGGCTTGATCTCGTTTTGCGGCGTCGAGCCGCCGTTGAAGAAGTTTTGGGCTTTCTTGAACTGCTCGGTAGAATTCTTGTTCACCAGTCCTTGGAAGTTTTTGTAATCGGGACCGCCCTCTCGGATGCGCCGGGTCTGAAGGAGGTTGGTTACCTCGGTGTAACTCATGTCAATGTTGACGAATTTCGTCGACGAGCAGCAGGATTTCAGCTCAAGGAAATGTTCCTTGAACTCGATCTCCCGCAAGACGATGGCGCCGTAGTCGAAGTATCCCCCTTCGCCGTTGTCGAGAAGGTAGCTCTGATAGGTGCATGTCACCGCCTTGTAATGTGGCGTGTTGCGGTTGGCACTGAAGGTCAGGTTGCCCATCGCGGTCATGAACGACTGAAAGTCCGTCATCAGAGATGCCCCCTCGGTGACGATGGCCTTTGCGATTAGCGAGAGGAAAATGCCGGAGACGGATGTGCCGGCAACTTTGTAGGAGAAGCTCCTCTGTTTCTGCGGTCCGACCGAAAGGTTGGGAATGTGGCCGACGATGTTCGTCCAGGTATTGATGTCGAGCTTTTTCGAGCCAATATCAGGATAATTGGTGTGCATGAAATCATGGACGAGACCGCCGATTGCCAGCAGATTGTCCTGATTTTCATTCATGATGCCGCTGTATTTCGGATCATCGCTCTTCTGGCCGATGAGGTGGAACTGAACCGTGCCCTGATCGTTGGCTACCTGGTCGTCGCTTGGGGCGGCCGCATCGATCTGAGCCAGCGATAGCGGTTTGGCGTGAAAAAAAGCTCGTGCGATCTCGTAGTCCTTGTTTGAATAGCTCTGTCCATGTTCCTGGATACGGGCCATGTCTTTCTCTCCTTGCGTGAGATCTGAACGTTGCCGCGAGGCAAGTCATGGGAGATCCAATGGGATGGATGCCGTTACAAGCTGATGCTTAGTGCTTCCGCCTGGATTGCTCGCCCTTCCGATGCGGCCAACGAGGCCCTTGTGTTGCTTCGTCGAGTTGCGTCATGTCGGATTCCTCCTGATTTGCGGGCGGCCTCTTGCCGATGGCCGCCTTCAAGGGATCGGGAACTCGATGCCAACCTGCGCACACGCTAACTGGATAGCCTCCTCGCGTCGACAGTAACGGGCAGGCGCCTGTTCTGCGACAGGTCGGGGAGGGCTATCCGCCATCCATTTTTCAGCAAAATAAAGCCTCCCCATAGGTTTTTGTGCTCAACCGAAATGATCGGTTCCTCAAGGTCTTTCTTGTGAATATAGACCGATAAGCCGACGTCAGTTCTGCTGATTGTCACTCTCATGCATGTCCCTTCTCGTTACGGCGGCTTTTGAACTCCGGAAGTCGAGCGTTATCAAAGCCTGTTAGTTCAGTACGACATATGCCCAGGCCGATATCTCCCTTATGGCTCTGTCTGAGATTTGGACGACATCCGTGCCGGGGCCAACGCCGACTACTCAGGTTGCGTGCATCGCTCACTGGATGGGATATTAGTGGTAGGTGAATTTTTGACCTCATGTTCGCCTAGGAGACCATTGGCCGTTTGTCTCATTCTTTGCGATGTAGTCCGGTGGCGATCAGGCAGGGACGCAGGTCTTCGGCATCGGACACACAGAAGCGCATTGTTGCGTGTCAAACTCACCCCTGCACTCGGTACATTTTTTTGAATCCACGACATATCCCTCACCTTTGAAACTGATCGCATCTGAGGGACATTCAAATTCGCAAGCGCCGCACTGGGTGCATTGGGATACAATGATCTTGAAGGCCATGTCTTAGCTCCTGGTTCAATTAGAGGGGTCTAAAGCCGTCGGCATCGCCGGTTTGACGCCAAACTCTGCGGCGTATAGCGCGCCAATCGCCGTATCGATGTAATCATAGGCAAATGCGTCACTGGCTCGCACGCCAGCTTCTGCCAACCGCTTCTTTGGGCAATCGCCGATTTTGGAGGAAAGCAGAATGTCGATGCCGTCGAGTGCAACGATAGTGTGATCGAGAGTGGCCTTCTCGCCTAAACCACCGAGGCAATACTGCCCGACCTTGCGGTGTCCCACCAAGTTGATCCCCTTTCGTGAGACTGCATAGACTTGGAGTTCCCTTGCCTGACCGAAATGTTCGTTGATCCGGCCGCCACCTTTAGTCGCCACGGCAACAGCGAGGATTCCCGAAGAACCCAGTGACTTGACTGCTTTGTTCGCGTCCAATTTTGCTGCCAGCTGATCCCCTCGCTCATGCTGGACCAGCTTGCGATAGGCCTCGCGCTTGCTGGTGTCGAATTCAACTTTGGTAGAGATCTGGTCGAGGGCAAACTCTCGCTCGCGATCATCGCCCAGCAAACCGATGGCGTCGGCCCGGCATTGTTGGCAGTGGCGCATAAGCCTAACGTTGCCATCGAGACAGTCTTGAAGTGCCTTCAGTTCGAACGGCTCCGGGCAACGCTGACCCGTGAGACCGTAATAAGTGCCATGCGAAGGCTTGGAAATCAGGGGCACCACATTGTGCATGAATGCCTCGCGGTCTCTGATCCATCGGTTAACTTCCACGAGGTGCGTGTCATTGACGCCTGGAATCATCACCGAATTGATCTTGGTGAGAATGCCGCGTTTGGTCAGCATTTCCAAACCCAGCATTTGGCGCTCGTGAAGGATCCTGGCACCTTCTATCCCGGTGTATCGACGATGCCCGTGGAGTATCCATGGATAGATCTTCGCCCCGACTTCCGGATCCACCATGTTGATAGTGATCGTCACGTGATCGACGTTCATGTCAGCTAGCTCATCGACATGGTCGGGAAGCGCCAATCCATTAGTAGAAATGCATAGTCTGATGTCAGGTATTTCTCTCGCAACTCCTTCAAACGTCGCTACTGTCTTCCTCCAGTCGTAACAAGCGTCGCCCGGTCCGGCAACGCCGACTACGGAAAGCTCCGGCACTTTACTGGCGACGGCAAGCACCTTGCGTACTGCCTGGTCGGGAGTCAACGTCACCGATGCGACGCCCGGGCGGCTTTCGTTGGTGCAATCATATTTGCGATTGCAGTAGTTGCACTGGATGTTGCAAGCAGGTGCGACCGCGACATGCATGCGAGCGAAATAGTGATGCGCTTGCTCTGAAAAGCAGGGATGGTCTTTGATTCTCTCCCAGATCCGCGCATCTATGTCATCCGTCACCGAAAGGCCATAGGACGAAGATGCGCGGCCACCGGGCATAGCGGGAGCCATCGGCGCTCGGTGGAAGGAGGCACTGCTGCTCGTCCCGACCTTTATTTCCGGTTCCGACATTGCACTGTTCCACTGGTGAGGAAAGATTACAGCTTCATAAGCAAGCGAGATTCCCGTCGACGAGACATTATGGTTTCAGCGTTTATGTCGCCTTTAACACCCGATTCCCCGCTTGCTGTCGGAGATGTTTTGTAGAAATCAAGACAGGGTCGCGCCCAAAGTCGCTTCGCTGGCAACCAACCAAAACTGACGACGCTCTTGATCTCGCTCACCTTCACTCTTTCATCACATCGATACCAAACCGGCGCAACGCATAGCCGACCTGTCGCGGCGTTTTCCCTAGGATACGAGCCGCTTTGGCCTGTACCCCACCGGCCTTCGTCATTGCATTGATCAGTCGATCACGCTCAGTGAGACCCGGTGCCTCCATTGTGGCTGTGGCACCGCTGGGAGTGCCTGCGTAGGGGCCCAGTCCGCTCGACATTATGTCTCGCGGGTTGAGAGTGTGCATCGTTTCGTTGCCAATACCGGCGACGTCGGTTTTCCAAAGGAGCGCCGAAAAACATTGGTTTTGCTGACAAGCAAAATCTGATGAACCGATGGTATTTGAACTGGCGAGAGTGGCGGTCTTTTGTACGCAGTTGTCCAGCTCGCGAACATTGCCGGGGAATGCGCATTTCGACAAAATGTCTAGTGCCGACGGCGCGAACTCAAAATTTCGATCATTTGCCTTGTTGAATTGCTCGAGGAACACTTGCGCTAGAAGCGAAATGTCTCCGTCGCGCTGCCGAAGTGGCGGCAAAATGATGGGCACCACATTGATCCGGTAATAGAGGTCGGCTCTGAATTCCCCTCGACGGACGGCCACTTCAAGGTTTTTGTTGGTGGCGCATATAACTCGAACGTCAACTTTTAATGTCTTCGTTCCGCCGAGACGTTCGAATTCGCCTTCCTGTAACACGCGCAATAACTTCGCCTGAAAGTGTGGTGATACATCGCCAATTTCATCAAGCAACAGCGTTCCGCCATTGGCCAGTTCGAAACGTCCAGCTCGTTGAAGAAGAGCGCCAGTGAAAGCGCCTTTCTCATGGCCAAACAGTTCGGATTCAAGAACGGTTTCCGACAGCGCGGCGCAATTCAACTTAATAAATGGCTTGCTTTTCCGTATCGACAGCGCGTGTATTGCTCTGGCAAAGCCCTCCTTGCCAGTACCGGTCTCACCTCTCAAAAGCACCGCAGAGTTTGTCGCGGCCGCGATTTTGGTGGTTTCGAGAACCTTCTTGATCGCGGGGCTGTCCCCGACGATCCAGTCGATCTTATCGTGCTGGGTGTGAGGCCTCGGCTTGATTTTCGGAATCTGTCCTGCTTGTTGTTCCTCGGTGACCGAGCCGCCATCGCTGCACAATTCGCGATATCGCTGGCAGGTTAAACCGATCAGGACGGCAATCTTTGTCAGAAGGCCTTCGTCCTGAGCTACGCTTTGCTGTGCGAAATCAATCCACAATGCGCCGATTGCTTTCCGGTTTGCTTTAACGGGGAGAACGATAGAATTTTTCCTAAAGTGCTTCTCACCGCCAGCGAGGACACGATCTATTGCGTCCGCCTGTTCAATCGTAAGTGGACGTGAGCGAACGTCGTGCCCAATGAGAGCCCGCACGTTTATCCAGGGCTCTCCTCCGGCGCCGTGAATCACGATTCCGCCATCGCTCAATAGCAGATGCTCGGCGAGAGCATTCATGGCAGCCTTCAGCACGTTGTCTAGAGGAAAAGAAGAGATAAGTTCTTTGGATACGGCGTAGAGTACACTGAGCCGCGTCTCAGGTTTCATCGGGCCTACAAACAGGGAAGGGTGCACTGTTTTTTACCCTGGTGCGCGAAATATGTCACCGCATATTCCTAAGTTAACGATACGTGTTATCGACGGCGTAAATTATCCTTTCAAAAAGGTTGAGTGGATGCACATTCAATCGCCGCCGCTAATGCAGCTGCACCGATCGCTGCTCCGCCGGAGGTAGGAACTCTTCATCCGAATTTGAAGAGGACCCCGAACCCGCCCCGGGGATAATTCCACTTTATGTCGCCACTAGCTTCGCATAACACTCTGCATGTGCCGCATTCCAAGCAGCCATCCGAAACAATCGCTACCTGACCAATTTCGTTCAGCTCATAGCATTTGGCCGGACAGATTCGCGTCAAGGCGAGGAGGTTTTGGCTTGGTGACAGATGCGGTCGCACCGTAATGTGCGGACGTCCAGTATCGACGAGATACCGGTTTTGGTACAGCTTATCCTCAATGCGCTCAATGATGGTTGCGTTCATCGAATTTTCCTTTAACGCCAAGATACGGCGGAGCGGACCGCGTCGCTGATCAACCCCCAACGGGATCGTGCCTTGATAAAGGAGGCAGCTGTAGCCTGCTCCCTGTTGATTTTAGGTACACCGTCGACGCGCACAAAATTTTGCGCCGCCTGAGATATAAGCGTTGGATACGTCATGAAAAAATTGTGGCTGTCGGTGTGGAGGAGGCTTGGAAGATCTTTGTGTTTGATCAGGTCTTTCATGACGAACGACTTGTCCAGTATGCCCTTATAGAGAGAGAGATTGCGTTTCGTCATCAGACCGCCACGGCTCTTTATCTGGAAGATCGCTTCACCCGCCATGAGGCCGGATGTCATCGCAAGGTTCGATCCCTCCCTATGCACGGCATTGTTTAGTTGCGCCGCGTCGCCCACGACGACCCACCCGTTGCCAAAGAGCTGTGGGATTGCCTTGAAGCCACCCTCAGGAATAAGATGCGCGGCGTATTCTTTGATCTCTGATCCGGCCAGTAATGGTCGGATCGAGGGATGTTGCTTGAAGGCGTCAAGAAGGCGGTACGGATTTTCCATGCCTTCCGCTAAACCGGAGACGAGGCAGCCGATCCCCACCGAGATCGACTCCTTGTTGGTATAAAGGAAGCCCAGTCCGGCCATTCCGCGTGAGATCGTGCCGCCGGCTTCGATCACACAACCTTCGCTACCGCTGAGGCCGAAGCGCTCTGCGATGACGTCTTCCGGCATGAAATGCATTTCCTTGACAGCGAGGGCCACATTTTCCGGCTTCGGCATATCGCGTAAGCCGGCTCGTGTTCCAAGCAGTCCGTTCACGCCCTCAGCAAGGACGACTATGTCCGCGAGGATCACCCCGCCCTCTCGGTCCGTGTGAACGCCTATTACTTTACCGCTCAGGTCCCAAGCGAGTCTGGTCGCTGTCGTTTCACAAAGGACTGTGCCGCCCGCCTCGCGCACCTTGTGTGAGAACCATTTGTCAAACTGGGCGCGGATGATCGTATACCGGTTTGGCTTCAGTTCATTGAAGTCACCAGAGCGATAGTGCACGCCCGTGTGCGACGAGTCATCCATTAGCCAGAATCGTTGCTCGACCAGATGCCGTTCAAGAGGAGCGTCATCGCGAAAGTTTGGGATAATCGCCTCCAACATGTCGGCGTACAATATAGCCCCTTGAACATTCTTAGAGCCCGAATGTTCTCCGCGCTCCAGCTGCAGCACTTTTAGACCGCGCCTAGCCATCGAATACGCTGCGGCGTTGCCGGACATACCGGCTCCAACGACTATCGCGTCGAACTTACTCTTGGTCATCTAGCTTCCTCGGTCCATAACCTTGATAGAGTTGTGCGGTGCCATTCGCTTGGCGAAAGCGTCTGTCAACGCCGGCAAGAACTCCAGCGCGCAAGCGACAACGCCGATGTGAGCGAAGTCAAAGATCGGAGCGTTCTGGTCGAGGTTGATAGCGACAATCAGATCGGCTCCTTCGACTCCAACGCGATGCTGGACCGCGCCAGATATTCCCGCCGCGATGTAGAGCTTGGGTCTAATGGTATGGCCGGACTGACCAATTTGTCGATCCGCAGGCATCCAGCCTTTTTGGACCAGTGGGCGCGAGCACCCGACTCCCCCGCCGATCGTCGTTGCCAGGTTTCTCAAGTATTGCAGGTTTCCTGCAGCGCCGAGGCCGAGTCCGCCCCCGACCACAATGTCGGAGTTGGCCAGATCGGATTGCTCAGACCCGCTGTTACAAAGGAACGCGAGGACTTTGGTGACGATCTCCTCCTCAACCATCAGGAGTTGATGTTGGATAACGCGCCCAATTGGCTTATCCGCACGTCGCGGCGTCGCCATGACCCTGGACCGCACCGTTGCCATTTGCGGCCGGCTAGTCAGCGTGTAGATCGTGCACAACAAGGACCCGCCGAAAGTTGGCCGCGTCGCTGCGAGCGAACCATCTCCATCAACATCCAGCTCGGTGCAATCAGCCGTAAGCCCTGTTTGTAAGGTAGTTGCTACAGCACCGGCGAGGTCGCGGCCGAGCGTGGTCGCGCCGAGAAGGAGAATTTCTGGTTTGTGAGTAGTGACCAAATCCGTCAAAGCCTTGGTGAAGGGTTCGTTTCGATAGTTGGCGAGGAGTGGCGACTCTACTAGATAGGCGACATCAGCTCCGTAAGCGAAGGCCTCTTCGATCGCAGGCTTGGTGCCCACGCCTTGAGACGAACCGAGGATTACCCCGGCCAGTTGGACGCCCAGTTTGTCAGCTAGTCTGCGGCCTTCGCCGAGGAGTTCAATCGATACGGGATGAACATTGCCGCGCTCAAGTTCCATGAAGACCCAGACGTGCCGGTGATCTTCGAAACACTTTATCAGCTTTTTCCCTGAGCTGGCGCGGCCGACCGCGTTTGCCGGCGTTTCATTTTTTCTAGCGACCAAAATCTACTCCTCGCTGCTCACCGATTGCCATGGGACGTGAGCTTGCGTTCCAAAAAAAGGCTGGCGGGCAAAAATTGCAGTGACCGTGTCCGCGGCGACCTCGGCCAACGTTTTGTCGTTAATGTCCATTTGCATAGCTTTTTCGGCGCGCGGACCAGGGGCGAATACTCGCTTCACGACCGTCGGCGATCCCCTTAGGCCGCATTTGGTCAACTCCCCAATGCCGGCGTCAGCGGCACCCCATTTAAGAACCGTGCTTCGCGCGGCACGGAAGGCGTCATCGAGAGAGCCCCGGCGGATAGCATTGACACCTTCCAGCACGGTGATGAGACATGGCAACGTGCTCTTCAGCATCTGCGTGCCGCTCTCCGCGTGCCGTTCAACCATGAGCTCGCGCGACGTGGGATCAATGGAGACAATCTTCGTTACGTAGGTCAGTTGCTGGAGGTTGAGCCTCTTTGCAATTCCGGGTCCGACCTGGGCCGTGTCGCCGTCAATTGTCTGCTTTCCCGTAAAGACGATATCAGGCGCCCCATAGCTCTCGCCAATCTTCGCTACTGCTTGAGAAAGTGCATACGAGGTCGCCAGCGTGTCAGATCCAGCAAAGTGGCGGTCGGTCAGAAGCAGTGCGCGATCTGCGCCGTGGGTGAGGGCTTTGCGTAGCGCTTGCTCAGCCATGGGCGGTCCCATCGTGAGAACGGTCACCTCGCCCCCGTAGCGGTCACGAACTTGTAGTGCCTCTTCGAGAGCAAACAGGTCGTAAGGGTTAATGATGGTCGGTACGCCTTGGCGCATGATCGTATTTGTCACCGGGTGGACGCGTATCTGCGCAGAGTCCGGCACTTGTTTGATACAGACCACGATGTGCATAGTCGTTTAAGCTCCTAATCGGATTCGGGCTTTAGGGACCCTGCTAACTCTGAGCACTGCTCGTGCCAATAAAGTTGCGCCGCAAGCAGATGCTGTCGGGGTTCAGGTTGATGCCCTCCTCAATGGCGGAGAGCGCCGTCTTCCCATTAGGGACCCGGCTTACTCTGAGCACTACTCGTGCCAATCAGGTTGCGCCGGTAAGCCTTCGAGATTGCACATGTTTCGTTGTCGCTATGCGGAGGGGTTTTGTAGGGTTGCCGACATGTCGTGTCGCAATCCGGCCCGATCACCACCGCGAACGGAGGGGCGGTTCGATAGGCTTCAGGTCGGATAAGTCCATGATAGCTGCGCCACGAGCCGGAAGATTTCAACGCCGGATAATACGCCTGGAGATAGCACGGGGACTGAAGTTCTGGTGCGGTGGGCATGTATCGAGCTTCAGTTTGCCGTTGACAATCTGACTAGCGACACCGTATGCGCGGTCAGAAGCACAGCGATCGAGAAAATAACGCTGCGGGCGCCTAGTGAGGTTGGACAAGCGGTTTAGCTGATGTTGGGGCGTGAGCAGGATCATTGCCAGAAGCGTGGAGAAACCCTTGCTGGAAGTATTAATCGAAAGCCGTCCTTAAACGCTGCTGCAGCCTGTCGAGCTCTTTCTCCGCCTCAATCGTTACACCCACGCCGTCTGTTCGGTTGAGTGAGCTACCAAATGACCAAATGAACAAGCCGAAGGCACTTTATCTGACGCGACTTGCTGCGCGAAGCAGCGCCAGCTGTGGTGCTTCAAACGCATGACAACGATTTTCGACATTGTCGTCACCTTTGACGGTTATGTGATAGGCGTCGTTGTTCTCAAACCCGTATTTTACGCCCACATAACTGGAATCGCAGCGAATTATTGTTCGTGAGCTCAATCGGCCTGCTTGGCACGAATCTTGAGAGCTATTGCGAGGCAGCGGAACGGTCTTCGCATCCGCGTTGCGGGACAACCGCATCGGTTCGAACACGTGGAGGAAAATAAATCAAGGAGGATCGGGTGCGGCATTTTAATACCCCGCAGCACCTAAAACGTGTCGCAGATCAAAACAACAGGAACAAAAACATGCCACGCCGACCAGCCGGGAGTATCTCACAAATCGCTTTTTATCCAGCGTTATGGGTATCTGGTCGGCATGTGGCGCTTGGCATTGCTCTTGCAAATCGACTGCTGCACGTAAGTACAAAATCCCCCTGGAGGACACAAACTACGGAAGGACCAAAGCCATTAAACTTCGTCAGAAAGGAAGTATACGGGCATGGGCTACTATCCAGCTCAGATAACAGCTAAAGGCGTAAAGATCGATCGTCTTCATGGGATCGATAAGGCGCAAGCAATACAGCGGCTGAAGCATGGCACGGATGTATATACGACCAAGTCAAAGGCTCATACTCTAGCGAAGGAGCTCAGCCAAGGCCAAGGCACTTGGAAGGACGACGCCCATGTGATCGGTGGTTATCGGCACTACCATGACGTATGTCACCAACACCGCAGCCACATTTTTTTTGGGGAACCGCATTTGCCAGGGAGGGCCGGATAAAGAGCCCAAACCCGCGATGATTCCAGCCAAGGAGTAAGATCGTGCAAGGACCACAGATCCCCACTTTTCGCTTTTGCGGCGCAAACTTCTGGTGGCGCTCAAACTCCGTACGCGGAAGATTCACTATCGGTCGATGCTAATGGCGAAGGAACAGTTTCGGGCCTCGACTATGTAATCCCAGCGCATTCAAAGGGTTCAGTGAAAGCAAATCTCGCAGTCGCAGCACTCACGAGCCAGCAAGCTCAGAATATCGACGCGTTGTTCAAATCCCTTCTTTCAGGATCAGCTCGTGAAAAATTCGAATCTTTCGAAAACCTCCATGGAACGGGTAACCTGAATTTTTTCCGATTTCTTTTCGCCGGCATTGAAGCAGATTATAATAAAACGCGCCACCTTCTAAAGAGCTCAGGCCTAACGGATGATAACATTAAAGAGCTCGTTACGATGATCTCAGATACGGTGAAAAAAATGTCGACGGTGTCCCTCGACCTTTACATCGACAATACCGGCAACGACTATTCAGTGTCCGGCGAGATCAAGGTCTATACGATTGAGGGAAAGATCAGTTCAGACAAGAACGTGGTCGAATATCGTGTTCTGGCGAACAAGGGGACTGCTGGTGCGAACGGTGCAACAGCTCCCACGAATGTGAAGGTAATTCCACTCGACTAGTTGCCTATGCGGGGGGCGGGACATTCGTAGGTGAGCGGGCCCGCCCCCCGGTAGGCTAAATCGGGGGTTGCTCTCCAAAGGCCAGAGCGGAGCCCTATGTCAAGCGAGGCGAACCACGAAACGGGATAGCTTAATTTTCATTGGTTTGGATATGTCCAAGCTGAGGATTTCAGTTGCAGTTGGAAATGGAGCGCGGAACGGCGAGGTGCGGTTTTTCGGCGATATCTCTTCCGAGCCGGCGTCGGTGGCGTCGATGGTAAACAAGCTTTCCAAGCGTGGAACCAAGCTCCACTTTTGCTAGAAGGCCGGTCCCACTGGTCACGGTCTCTACCGGCAAATTGCCGAATTGGGGCATGATTGCATTGTTGTGGCGCCGTCCTTAGTGCCCAAACAGCCGGGCGACCGGTGAAGACGAAGCGCCGCTCGGGCAAGTTGACCGCATCTGAAAACATCCTGGTTCTTGATCTAGCGCAACGCAATCGTCCTGCGTTCCTGCTTTCTGGAGGTGGAACACTCCTGCGATCTTATCAGCAACAAAGACCGCGCACTCGACTTGCTCGAGCTCCCGCTGAAGTCGCTGAGCGGGCAATGCCTGGGGCGGGCCGTCTGAACGAGAAGGCTTTATCATATCTGCTGCAGACGCTCCCCTGTCCCGAAATTTGATCAACTCCAGGAAAGGACAACGGATGGTCCGCGAATACTTCCATTCCCTGACGGGGTCGACGCAGCCAGCCTCGCAACGGCACGGCGACACTGACCCAGCAACACCAACGGCTTGCGCAGCGGACAACTCTGACGCAACAAAAAGGCGATCTGAGGCGAAAAAGCTCAGGACCAAGACGGAGGCGCCAGACGAAACACGCGGTCAGTTGATGAAGCGCGTCATTACCGGAATCGCAGTCACTTCCTGTCTACTGGTGGCCACCCCATCATTGGCCGCCGCAGACAACGCTCTGTTTTCCTCCGACGACGGCAATTTCGTCGTTTTCGGCGGACTCGGCCTCGCCAACATAAAGGCCCAGGAATTTGTCTATGACGGCGACCACAAGGTTAGCCAGCTGAACTGGGAAAGCAAGGGGATGACCCTTTTCACTGTTGGTGTGGACGCGCACATTGGCAACGACTGGAGCTTGAAGAGCAGCGTTGAAATCGGCACGGGCGGCAACGGTCACATGGTTGACTACGACTGGGAAAGTGCAGGGCATGATGACTGGAGCGACCGCTCAATCCATCCCCTTACCGAACTCGATCACTATGTTGCCGGAGCGATCCAATTGGACCGGATGATCTATGGAAACGAGACCGGCAGTATCGCGGTCGGCGCCGGTGTCCGGTATACCGACGTCAAGTGGAGCGCCTATGGCGGGTACGGCATCTATACGGAGGATAAGTTTCGGGATACACCTGTGGCATGGCCAGACTGGGAAAGAGGCATTAGTTACCGGCAACAAATTCCGATTGGCTTCGTCAGCCTGAGCGGCGAATACAACTTTGGCGGTCTCACCATCAGCGGGGGCCTTCAGACCGGCTTGAGCTTCGGCATCAAGGACATCGACGACCATTGGGCGAGGGATCTCCGTTTTCATGATGACATTGACCCAGCGCCGACAATCGGCGCAACTGTTGCCCTTGACTACGCGATGACGCCAGCTGCTTCGCTCTATCTGTCCGGTTTATTCGAGCGCGTTTTTAACAGCCGCGGCGGAACGCAAGAAGAGGACACTGAGGAGGGCACACGCTCCGCTTGGCAGAAGGATGCGGCCGGGGCAAACTTTCAGTCGATGTCGCTCTCCATCGGCCTGAAGGTCACGTTTTGACGTGGTAGCGAGCCACTTTGCATAAGAAGACTATCGCCGCGCACCAGTGTGACTATTCCGGGACACAACAGTTCTTGAAAATTGGAGTCGGAACAAGAGCAGTTTGAAATCGTACGGTAAATCTGAACGGTGCAGGACCAATGCCGTGGTGGGGATTTCGGGATCGATCCCTGTAGATTGCCATCGAAGGCGACAGCTTTGATTTCGCTGTCCAGCCCGGGTCGACCGCTTTCGCGCAAATTGATGGTGCATCAAGCCGGGCGATGGCAAATCGCGAGCCTTTCGATATGACAGTCGAGAGGACAGGCGACGCTCGACAAAATGCCTCAGGCCTGTTGTCGGGGTGACGATATCAGGGCCGTTTCGCCGTCCGGGTGGAGTTGGTCAGGGTTGCGCAGCCCGGTCGGCGGCGGATGGCTCGGGCGCAATCATATACTTTAGCTTTCGCAACCGGATCGCTCACATCACTCGGCGACACGTTGGCTCGTCAACGCTTGCCGCCGTCGGGCGATGGCGGAAGGATCCTTCGTAAAATCCGTCTTTCGTCCAGGCTTGGTGCCGCGTTTCTGATAACCGTTGCTCACGCTGCCATCGGGAATGCCGAACATGTGATCCGTCTGTCCGGTGCGACGCGGGCCACTTTTGCTGCGCTGCTGCTGACGCCCAGCCTGTAGCTCAGCGACGATCGAAAGCATGCCGTCCAGGCGCTTGTTCTCGACCACCTCGGATCGGTGTACTGACCGTAACGTATCGAACGTCCTGTAGGGCAGGGGGCTTCCCCGTCTGTGATCTCAAGTCATCCGTCAGGATAATCGCAAACGACAACCTTCTTGCCCGCCAGCGCCGTTGCGCGCTCTGTCGGATATGAACAAGACCTTGTCGTAGCGCAGCGTCAAGGAATGCGACAGCTTGCGAACCTCCTTGCGGCACATGGCACCATCCAGGTTCTCGTGATCCGCCAGCGGCCGATGCATGTCCTTCGGATTGCGTGGAGGCTTGCCAAAACGGGTGTTGAAATCCGCCATGAACTCCGGCGCATAGGCGTTGGCCGCCTCGATCGTATCGATACCGCGAAGCCGCAGTTCCTTCACCAGCCGATCCTGCAGCGTCTGATTGGCCCTTTCTACGCGGCCTTTGGCCTGCGGGATTCCAGTTTTCGAGATCGTGGTCATTAGCTCGAGTTGCTCGGCATTTAGCTGAGCTGCGGACTGCAGGAGAGTCGGCCAAGAGCGTGCTTTTCTTCCGCCACCTTCCTCTGGTTGATCCTATAGCGCGTCGGCAAACTCTGATATTGTATGATGGAGTGCATCTGTCTTCATGCACTCGTGTGTAACATGTGATCCAGAGCGCGTTCAGCCAATCTAAAGAACTGATCCACCAAACGCGAGATCGAACCTATAAACACCCTGCGTGAGGGTAGGACAGTCGGAATGTGTCAACGACTGAAGACTCGCTTGTATTTATAATCGCAGCGTCGTCCCGTCTTTCTGTCCTCTCGTTGATGTGGATCAAGGAGCAATTTGCGGCTTCGTGACAGTCCTGGCGAGAAAGACGGCCGCGACGCGGTCGTCGGCGTACTGGGGACGACATCATGAATTACACAACGGAAACGATGGTGATCGCGATCGCGGCGTTTCTAGCGCTGCTAGTAGCCGCATTTGCGCATGATCATCTCTTTGCGGTCCATATGGGCATACTTTGCCTCTGCCTCGTTATGGGCGCTGTGCTGATGCTCAGGAAGGTTGACGTTGCGCCGGCAGGCCAACGACGAAAAGTCGATATATCGGGCTATTTCGACGAGGTGATCCGCTACGGCCTGATCGCCACGGTATTCTGGGGCGTGGTCGGCTTCCTCGTCGGCGTTGTTGTTGCCCTGCAGCTGGCCTTTCCCGACCTCAACATTGCGCCCTATCTCAATTTCGGCAGGCTGCGGCCAGTCCACACATCGGCGGTCATCTTCGCCTTTGGCGGCAACGCGCTGATCATGACGTCGTTCTACGTGGTGCAACGCACCTGTCGCGCACGTCTTTTCGGCGGCAACCTGGCTTGGTTAGTATTCTGGGGCTATCAGCTTTTTATCGTGATGGCTGCGACCGGATACGTTCTTGGAATCACTCAAGGCCGTGAATATGCCGAACCTGAGTGGTACGTCGACCTCTGGCTGACCATCGTTTGGGTGGCCTATCTCGCCGTCTATCTCGGCACGATCCTCAAGCGCAAAGAGCCGCATATCTACGTGGCAAACTGGTTCTATCTCGCCTTCATCGTCACCATCGCGATGCTGCACGTGGTCAACAACCTTGCGGTTCCGACCTCATTCCTTGGCTCCAAGAGCTATTCTGCCTTCTCGGGCGTCCAGGACGCGCTGACCCAATGGTGGTACGGCCACAACGCCGTCGGCTTCTTCCTCACCGCCGGCTTCCTGGGAATGATGTATTATTTCGTGCCGAAGCAGGCCAACCGACCGGTCTATTCATACCGGCTTTCGATCATCCACTTCTGGGCGCTGATCTTCTTGTATATCTGGGCCGGCCCGCATCATCTGCACTACACGGCACTGCCCGACTGGGCCCAGACGCTCGGCATGGTCTTCTCGATCATGCTCTGGATGCCCTCCTGGGGCGGCATGATCAACGGCCTCATGACCCTTTCGGGTGCCTGGGACAAGATCCGCACCGATCCGATCATTCGTATGATGATCGTCGCCATTGCCTTTTATGGCATGTCGACCTTCGAAGGCCCGATAATGTCTGTGAAAACAGTCAATTCGCTCAGCCACTATACCGAATGGACGATCGGTCACGTGCATTCCGGCGCACTCGGCTGGGTCGGGATGATCACCTTCGGGGCGATTTACTACCTGACGCCGAAGCTGTGGGGGCGCGAGCGTCTCTATAGCCTGCGGATGGTCAACTGGCATTTCTGGCTCGCAACGCTTGGGATTGTCGTTTACGCGGCCGTGCTCTGGGTTGCCGGCATACAGCAGGGGCTGATGTGGCGCGAATACAATTCCGAGGGCTTCCTCGTCTATTCCTTCGCCGAGACGGTCGCGGCGATGATCCCCTACTACGTGCTGCGCGCGATCGGCGGAGCTCTTTATCTGGCGGGCGGCCTCGTCATGGCCTGGAACGTGTTCATGACGATCCGCGGCCACCAGCGCGACGAAGCTGCAATCCCGACCACTTTCGTGCCCCAGGCACAGCCTGCCGAATGAGGTGAGACATGGCATCGATATTGGATAAACATAAGATCCTCGAAAAGAATGCGACGCTTCTTCTGGTCGGCTCGCTGCTCGTCGTCAGCATCGGCGGCATCGTAGAAATCACACCGCTGTTCTATCTGCAGAACACGATCGAGAAAGTGGAAGGCATGCGGCCTTACACACCCCTCGAGCTGACGGGGCGCAACATCTACATCCGCGAAGGCTGCTATGTCTGCCACAGTCAGATGATCAGGCCGTTCCGCGACGAGGTGGAGCGTTACGGTCATTACTCGCTAGCCGCGGAATCGATGTACGATCATCCGTTCCAGTGGGGATCCAAACGTACTGGGCCGGACCTGGCCCGTGTTGGGGGACGCTATTCGAACGAATGGCATGTCCAGCATCTGGCAAATCCGCGCGCCGTCGTGCCGGAATCGATCATGCCGAGCTACGCCTTCCTCGAGGAGCGGGAAGTGACGGTCAAGGGTGTCGGAATGGACCTCAAGGCCAATGAGAACGTCGGCGTCCCCTATAACGACGACATGCTGGCCAATGCCGAGGCAGACATGAAGGCGCAGGCCGATCCGAACGCCGACACGATGGCCCTGCTCGCGCGCTATCCAAAGGCCAAGGTCGGCGATTTCGACGGCGATCCCGCCCGGCTGACCGAAATGGACGCCTTGGTGTCCTACCTGCAGATGCTCGGAACGCTCGTCGATTTTTCGACCTACGACGACGCGACCGGCTACCGTTGAGGTGATCCATGGAAACCTACACTGCAATGAGACACTTCGCCGACAGTTGGGGCCTCCTGGGTATGGCGGCCTTCTTTACCGGCGCGGTTCTGTTCACGCTTCGCTCGGGAAGCAAGCAGATGGCCGACGAGGCCGCCGATATTCCGTTGAAGGATGATTGAGATGTCGGAAAAACACATTGATGAAGTAAGCGGTGTCGAAACGACAGGACATGAATGGGACGGCATCCGCGAGCTCAACAATCCCATGCCCCGCTGGTGGGTGTGGACCTTTTACGCCACCATTGTCTGGGCGGTGGGCTATGCGATCGCTTATCCCGCCATCCCGATGATCAGCTCCGCCACGAAAGGATATCTCGGCTACTCCACGCGCGCCGAACTGCAGCAGGAGCTGGACCAGGTTAAGGCGTCGCAGATGAAGCTGCATGACCTGATCGCAGCAAAGACGGTGCGGGAGATTGCTTCCGATCCTGCCCTTCGTGAATTCGCGATCGCCGGGGGCGCGTCTTCGTTCAAGGTAAACTGCGCCAACTGTCATGGCTCGGGAGCGAGCGGCGGCCTCGGCTTTCCCAACCTCAACGACGATGACTGGCTGTGGGGTGGGGACCTCGATGCTATCCAGGCGACGATTGCGCATGGGGTCCGTTTCGAATCCGATTCCGAGACGCACGCTTCGGAGATGCCGCCCTTTGCCGATGTTCTGGATCCCGTCCAGACAAGGCAGGTCGCGGCTTACGTCTGGGGACTGACCAATACACCGTCGGATCCTGGTCTCGCAGAGGCCGGAAAACAGGTCTTCGTCGATAACTGTGCCGCATGTCACGGCGACGACGCCAAAGGCAAGGCCGAAATGGGCGCGCCGGATCTCGCCGATGCGATCTGGCTGAAGTCACGCGGCGAGGATGCGATCATCCGCCAGGTAGCCGCTCCCAAGCACGGCGTCATGCCAGCTTGGTCAAGGCGTCTCGGCGACACGACAGTCAAGGAACTGACAATTTTCGTGCATTCGCTTGGCGGGGGAACGTGAGGAGAACAGAATGAGCGACCATGAACACAATCCGCTCATAGCCCTGTACGGCGTTCCGCGCGCGGTCATCCACTCTCGTGTCTCGGCGAGGAACCAGCATGAGGCTCCGCAGAGCGAGGAGGACGGTTCGGAGAAGATCGGCAATTGCATGTTCAGCTTGATCTCGCTCAAAGATCAGTCGACGACCCGCCGATAATTGCGCTTCGACGTCCCAGCGAGTCCTCTCCAAAGAGTGGTTAATTTCCCGCGGTGCCTTCATCGGCTGGTGCCCGAAGACTTAGAACGGCTGAAGGTTCATCCTCGACGCTTCTTTTGGGGGCCACGTCTCCTGTCCAGCGTGGCCCTTCTTTTTCCGATCGGATCCTTGACCTGAATCAAGGAGCACCGGATCCGAAGGCGGGAAAAGGAGGGGCAGAAAAACCGGAAAGCGGTCATGGATTTCTACACAACTCCTGATGCAAAAGAGGTGCCCCGGATCGGCTCAGAACCTGTGAGCGAGCGGAAGAACCACGAGCCTTTGTACGGAACGCGCAAGAAGGTGTTCCCGAAGCGTGCAGAGGGACGATTCCGTCGGTTCAAGTGGATCATCGTGCTGATTACGGTCGGCATCTACTATCTCGCTCCATGGATTCGCTGGGAGCGGGGTCCTTACGCGCCTGACCAGGCAATCCTCATCGACCTTTCTTCACGGCGCTTTTTCCTTTTCTTCATCGAAATCTGGCCTCAGGAATTTTATTATGTAGCGGGTCTCCTCGTCATGGCGGGGTTAGGCCTGTTTCTCGTCACTTCCGCGGTTGGCCGCGCATGGTGCGGCTACGCTTGTCCGCAAACCGTCTGGGTTGATCTCTTTCTCGTCGTCGAACGTGCGATTGAAGGCGATCGAAACGCGCGAATGAAGCTTGACGCTGGTCCCATGAGCTTTGCCAAGCTAAGGAAGCGTGTGGTCAAACATTCGATCTGGCTGCTGATCGGCGTCGTCACCGGCGGAGCGTGGATCTTTTATTTTGCCGACGCGCCGAGCCTGTTTGTTTCCCTGTTCACCGGCCGCGCTCCTGCGGCCGCCTACACGACCGTCGCCATCCTTACTGCAACGACCTATGTGCTCGGCGGTCTGATGCGAGAGCAGGTGTGCACTTACATGTGCCCGTGGCCACGCATCCAGGGTGCGATGCTCGACGAAAATTCTCTAGTCGTCACCTACAATGACTGGCGGGGCGAGCAGCGGTCGCGTTACCCGAAGAAAGCTCTAGCCAGGGGCCTGCCGGTCGGGGATTGCGTCGATTGCAACGTTTGCGTGGCGGTGTGTCCGATGGGAATCGATATCCGCGACGGGCAGCAGATGGGGTGCATCACATGCGCGCTCTGCATCGACGCCTGCGACGGTGTCATGGACAAGCTCGGAAAGCCTCGCGGCCTGATCGCCTACGCTACGCTGAGCGAATACGCGAGCAACCTGTCGCTTGCCACGGACGAAGGACGAACGGGCGTTCAGCCATCCAGGGTTCGAAACGAGGATGGGACCTACGTGCCGGCGATCCGGCACTTCAACTGGCGTATCAACTTTCGTCCTCGAACCGTCTTTTACGCAGTCGCCTGGGCGTCGGTCGGCTTGGCCATGCTCGTCCATCTCACCTTTCGGGAGCGCCTTGAACTCAACGTCGTTCACGACCGAAACCCCCAATATGTTCTGGAAAGCGACGGCTCGCTGCGGAATGGCTACACGCTTCGTGTCTTGAACATGGTGCCGACGCCGAGGGATCTGAACATAAGCCTGGTCGGGCTGGAGGGGGCGACGATGCGCATTCCCGCGTTCGGCAAAGAAGCCGCTCGCAACTTTACAGTCCATGCCGAACCCGACGCGGCCACGACGCTCAAGGTCTTCGTTACGCGCGAGCCTACCGGAGCCGCGATCAATGAATTTCTGTTCGTTATCGAAGATACTAATCATGCCGATCGGGCAACCTACCGCGCGGCGTTCAATGCACCGGGAGACATCAAATGAAGACCTCCGCTCAAGGTTTTACAGGCCTGCACATGATGCTTTCGACCTCCTCATTCTTTTGCGTGGTTATCGCGGTGAACGTCACCATGGCCTTCTATGCCTCCTCCAGCTGGAGCGGTCTCGTCGTGGAAAACACCTATGTCGCCAGTCAGGAGTTCAACCGCAAAGCGGCGGCGATGAAGGCGATGGCCACTTCCGGCATCGAGGGAACCCTCTCCATAAAGGGGCACGAGATCCGCTACGACATTCACGACAAGAGCGGATCGCCTGCGATGGTCGACGACGTCGTTCTGAATTTCAAACGGCCGGTCGGAGACCACGAGGACTTGCACCTAACGCTCAGGAAGACAGCCGCGGGGCGGTTCGAAGCGGAGCATGGCCTAGCCGAAGGTGACTGGATCGTCGAGGCCATCTCGCGAAACGGCGGCGTGGTCGTCATGCATGAGGCAAAACGCATCGATACCGCGGAGTTAGGCCAATGACCTGCTGTACCATGGACGCGGAAAGCGTACTTGCCCTCAGCACGACATCATCCAGTGCCGAAGAGGTTCGCCTTGCAAGCCAGCCGCTCGGCGAGGGCTTGCGTCAGCTGGACCTGAGTGTTCCCGACGTTCACTGCGGCGGCTGCATTTCGACCATCGAAAGGGCGTTGTTGGCGCTTCCCTTCGTCAAGACAGCACGAGTCAATCTCACGGCGCGAAGGGTGAGCTGCGTTTACCAGGAGGAGATCGAGACGGGCGCTACCGATCCGTCCAAGATCCTTACAGCGATCAACTCGGCCGGCTATCGAGCGCATTTCTTCACCCTCTCAACCCCCGAGAACGACAAGACCAGAAATCAGCTTCTCCTCGCGATCGGCGTTTCCGGTTTTGCGGCTGCCAACATCATGTTGCTCTCGGTATCGGTCTGGTCGGGCGCGGATGCCGCGACACGCGACATGTTTCATTGGATCTCGGCGATGATAGCAGCGCCCGCGCTGGTTTACGCGGGGCGCTTCTTCTTCAAATCGGCCTGGAATGCGCTGCGACATGGGCGCACCAACATGGACGTTCCGATCTCACTCGCCGTGACGCTCTCCTATGCCGTTTCATTGTGGGAGACCGTCCATCACGGCGAGCATGCGTGGTTCGACGCTTCGGTCTCGCTGCTCTTCTTCCTGCTGATCGGCAGAACCCTCGATCATGTCATGCGGGAAAAGGCTCGGGCGGCGATCAACGGACTCGCAAGACTGGCCCCGCGCGGAGCATTGCTGATCAATCCGGACGGGTCGCGACGCTACATTGCCGTAGAAGAAATCGCGGCGGGGGATGAAATCTCGATAGCCGCAGGCGAACGGGTTCCCGTCGATGGCACAGTCGTCAGCGGAGAAAGCGACGTCGACCTCTCCATCGTCACCGGCGAGAGCAGCCCCGTCGCCGTCACCAACAACAGCGAAGTGAGTTCCGGGGCGATGAATCTGACCGGCTCGCTCGTGTTGCGGGCGACGAGAATTGCCAAGAATTCGCTTCTCTCGGAGATCATCGGCCTGATGGAAGCCGCCGAGGGCGGAAGAGCTCGCTATCGCAGGATCGCCGATCGCGCTGCTACACTCTATTCCCCGGTCGTGCATCTGCTGGCGCTGGTCTCTTTCCTTGCCTGGGGCATCCTGGCCGGAGACTGGAAACAGGCCATGCTGGTCGCCATAGCGGTGCTGATCATCACCTGCCCATGCGCATTGGGTCTTGCTGTGCCCGTGGTCCAGATCGTCGCCGCGGGGGAGCTTTTCCGGAAGGGCATCATGGTGAAGGATGGCTCAGCACTTGAAAGGCTGGCCGAGACCGACACCGTGGCCTTTGACAAGACGGGCACCTTGACGATGGGCAGTTCGCGCCTTGTCAGAGTGGACGCCATGGACGAGAGCGCCACTGCAATCGCCCGCGGATTGGCCGCGCATTCACGGCATCCTCTTTCTCGGGCTCTGGTGCGGGACACCGAAGCCGCCCCCACCTCCTTCGACAGGGTCACGGAAATCCCCGGCGGGGGACTGGAAGCCAGGCACGGAGCGGATGTCTATCGATTGGGAAACGCGGCGTTTGCCTGCGGAACCAGCGTCGTGCCCCGCATCGCCGACAGTCCGTTCTCGGAAGTGGTCCTGTCGAAGAATGGCGTCGATCTTGCCCGCTTCTTCTTCGATGACACGCTTCGTCCGGGTGCTTGCGTGGCCATTGCCCGGCTCGACGCAGCCGGCCTTGAAACGCTGATCGTGTCGGGCGACAGGCAGACCGTCGTCGACAATACGGCGCATGCCCTGGGTATCGAGAGGGCTTTGGGCTCTCTGACGCCGAAACAGAAGGTCGAGGAATGCCAGAGGCTGAATGGCGAAGGTCGTCGCGTGCTCATGGTTGGCGACGGTATCAACGACGCCCCGGCGCTTGCTGCGGCGCATGTTTCGATGGCTCCGGCCACGGCCTCCGATATCGGCAGACAGGCGGCCGACCTGGTTTTCTTCAATGATCGCCTTGACGCTGTTCCGGAAGCAATTGCCGTTGCGCGAAGATCCGCCAGCCTCATCCGACAAAACTTCGCTCTAGCCATCGGTTACAACGTTCTGGCGGTACCGATCGCCATCGCCGGATTGGCGACACCGCTCATAGCGGCGGTGGCAATGTCGACATCGTCGATCATCGTCGTTACGAACGCCCTGCGCCTGAACGCGTTCGGCAAGCGTCGGGATATGCAAATTCGAGGGGCGATTGGCAGGAATGCGGAGGTCAAATCCGCGTGAACATGTTGATCTACCTCATACCGATCGCGCTGCTGATGGGAGGAATGGGCCTCCTGGCATTCCTATGGTCGCTGAAGAGCGGCCAGTATGACGACCTTCAAGGCGCCGCCTGGCGAATCCTCGCCGACGACGAAGTCGATCAACGAGAACCCTAACCGCACGCTGGATCCAAACACGAAAGGAAGATGGATGCTTGCGAACAATTCCGTACTTCTGCAGTCTGAGCTGTTTGCTGGTTTGGATCAGGCGGCTGTGGAGCAATTCACCGCAACGGCTGAGCTTCGAAGCTTCGCCCCTGACGAGATGATCATAGCCGAGGGCCAGCAGGCATCGTTCGTCTACTGCGTCATGAATGGGTTTGTGCGACTTTCAAAATCGGAATCCGCCGGGCGCGAGGCGGATATCTGCGTGTGCGAGCCGGGCGACACCTTTGGAGAGTATCTACTCGCGGGAGGCGGCTCCTACGCTTATAGCGCCCGGTCCGCCGACGGGGCTAAGGTCGCGCTGTTTGCGCTTGCGGATTTGCAGGCGTTTGCCGACCAACATCCGGTCGTACACCGCAACGTCATGCGAATCATGGTCAGGCACCTGCTCGGCGCGATGGAATGTATTGCGGGAGACCGATTGCTTACAGCCGCCCAACGGGTGGCAAACTACCTTATGAGCCGCTGCCCGGCTTCTGCCTCGCAGGTCACGTTTCGCCTGCCTTACCGGAAGAGAATTCTGGCCGGCAAACTTGGGCTTGCACCCGAAGCCCTCTCGCGCGCATTTGCGACGCTCGCGGCGTCGGGTGTCGAAGTCAGAGGCAATGTCGTTCTGGTCGATAGTGTCAGCCAGCTTCGCAAGGCATGCTGACCATTGGATCACCGGGCCAACTGTCGAGGTTCGCGGCGCTGTTCCTGCCGTATTAAGTACATGAAGCTCTTTTCAACGGCGTACCTGTTCGCAGCAGACTCAAGCCTCTCAAGGCCTCCACACACTACGAGTTCATTTGCAAAGCATGGGCTTCACAACCGAGCGCTTCACCTTCGATTCGCTCTATCGAATGCCAGGTTTAAACATCCAGCGCGTGCCACTCATTTCATTATCTGTCGCGCAGTGCGGGGAGCCGGAAGATTCCGACTAGCCCAATAGTGTCTATCCTATTAGTGATGCAATGATGCGGGCATTTATGCCGACATAGGCATCGAATGCTCGAGCCGAAGACATTCGCGACACTAGTGCTTCAGATTACGACGATATCACAAGCTTTTCGCGTGCCCAGGAAGCCCTGTTAACCCACGTTCGTTCACCTCTTGTACGACCCTTGGGACGGCACCCCGTTCTAGGTCAAGGTGGTTCATCAACGCGGACTCCACCAAGTTCGTTGCGGCGCCTAGTTCGGACATTGCGGCAATTAATTTCTCGAGGCTTTCGACAAATGCGGGCCTAAGTTCCGATGCGGTTATTTCCATTCGTAGAGGATGAGTGCAAAAACAGAATCGTTGAACGATTTTACATGCCTCGCAATTCGATGCTTCTTCGGCGATTCTAGTAAATATCGCTTCTGCCGTTAGGGCGAGTTCGTCGGGGGACAATTTATCTGCCACGGCCCAGCTCTCTGGGATCTGCGGCCGCTTTCGATTTAACGCCGAGATTAGCGTCTCACTTCCAACAACATAAAAATCTAACAGAGTACCCTCCAACATTGGCCTGGTGAAAAAGCCCTTCTGAGGGATGTATTGGATCTTCCCTTCAGCTGCTAGTCGCTGAAGTGCTTCGCGAATTGGTGTTCGACCAAGATCAAGATTAGACGCCAGATCCTGTTCCCTGAGATGTTGCCCCGGCACACGGCCGTTATTGTGGAGAATTCGTCGAATAGCATCGTAGGCAATATCGGCCTTTGCAGGTTCTGGTTCAGTAGAAAAGTTTGTGTCAGCCCCACGCTGTGGGGGCGCGTTCTTGCAACACCGCATTTGATGGTTTTCCTCTGTCGATGTCCTTCGGGGACCCTACAGGAGCTTATTCATTGATATCGGGCGGCGTTCCGATTCAAGGCCGAATAATTGGCCTCACCATATCGGCACGCGTTTTAACCCAGGCGAGATTCGGGGACCTTTATAACAGCCGCGGCCGCAGTTGGCTGCTATCGCACTCTCTCGCCGCTGAGTTCAACGGAATGGGCAAGAGATCGCTGTCGGGCGATCTTCATCTCTGGCCTGTCAGATCTGATTTTGTCTGGGTGCATGTTGTCACGTCGGTTCACCTAAGCCTCCCGTCGCTGACCGGGGTAGACCCCCGTGCCGCGTGTTGACCAGATCTAGACGGCGCTCCGCGATATATCAACACATAACATTGATATTTTTTTTGATATATTTTGGCCTTTCGCGCTAGCTTAACGTTTTGTTTTTTCTGCTGTTGGCAAAGAACTCAGGCAGCGTATAATTTGTGAAGCATTATCCGGCCCGGTGAAAGGTTTGCGCGGATTTCCGAGTTGGCGATTCCGGTTGGCGGATCGAAAAAGCTCTAGCTGGTATGGTCGGTTACGAGTCACTCAAGCAGACCGAATAGTTCCCGTCTATCTGGGCAAAGCCAACACGTTTGGCGGATCGAGTATATCCCCACCTTGGCACCGATTGTCACGGACGCGAATTTTGTGAGAAAATAGAAGAGCATGGAAAAGGCGACCCGAGTGTATCATTGACGTTGTCAGAATTGTTGATCAACCATTTTCGAGCGCATGGGCGACGAAGACTTCGGCCAGCATCTTGAATCCCAGACATTATGAGAGCTAACTTGAGTTGATGCGCCAGCTGGACGAGTTGATGCTGGGTGATGTTTGCGCTTTATGAATTTTAGTCGATCGAGGATGCACCCCTTTCGACCGGAACAATCATCGGGTCTGAAGTTCGGTTGCGACGAAGCAGCTCGCGGGATGGGCCAAAGAGTGTAGACGAGTTCTTCGAAAACGCGCGTCCGCAATACTGAACAGTCGCTGCCTCATCATGTCGTCGCCATTTGATTTCGTTCCAAATCCAGCAATGCGCTACACGCCTAAGCTTTGATATTTGTGCCCCAGCCCTCGAGTTCCAAGAGCATATGCACGCAACCTTAGCCACCGACATGTCGGTCTAAATAACCTCCTGGAAACGCGGTCAGAGCGGGCATTGACATACAGGGGTCCCAAAGCGGAAGCCCGACCAGGCGGGCGTCCAGCCGGACAATCAGCTTGCGAGCAATAAGGTCCGCAGTCGCCTCCTCAATCTCCATCAGGCTCGCCCCCTTCAGCTGTCCACCCAGGCGAGCCTCTGGCATGCCTTGATCAGCAGCCAGCAGGATTTCACGCGCCAAGCCTTTGACTCGCTGTTCACGCTCCACTGCGACGTTACGTGTGTCCTCGACTATAATCTCGTCACCGCTATCGTGCATCGCTAGCATGGGTGGCGTCAGGCCGCGCCATGCGTCCCCCCAGGCATCCATACCTTGAATAACCGCTTGAACGCCGGGGCGGCGGTTTGCGTCAAGTGCGCGGAAATCGCGGCGGGCATCATCGTCTTCACTGTCTTCGAAGTAGTAAACCTGATCCGCAAGATCGCGCTCAGAGAGCGGATAGACGTAGCGATAGGAAGCCGCCGGGCTGAGCGCCAGCCCATATTGGTCGGCTGCGCGATAATAGAGACTGAAGCGCTGGTAGCGCAATCTAACAGCGTGTCCCGGCTGCAAATGATGCAGCAACGGCAACAGGCGACCCATTTGAGAGTACCAAGCGTCGCTCTCGCGGGGGGAGCCCCATAGGACGCTCCAGATGACCCGCACGCCAAACTGGCGACACCATTTCAGGAGCTGAACATTTTGCGCTGCCGTCGTTCCCTTACCCATAAGCTTCAAAGCACGGCTATCCAGGCTTTCAATACCTGGTTGGATCCAGCGAACGCCGCCTGCGGCCAACTTCTCGACTTCGTGGCGCTTCAAATTGGCTTTGACTTCAAAGAGGATGGCGAGCTTTTCGGGTAAGGCTATGAGGCGTGGCAAGGCCTTTTCAACGTAGT
Source organism: Rhizobium leguminosarum (assembly GCF_019798305.1). Lineage (GTDB taxonomy): Bacteria > Pseudomonadota > Alphaproteobacteria > Rhizobiales > Rhizobiaceae > Rhizobium > Rhizobium leguminosarum_U. The sequence continues at coordinate 3,653 of NZ_JAAXDD010000014.1, read as the reverse complement.
CAGTCGCCAGAATGTTATCCACCGCCTCGATGCGCGACGTGCCGTAGCGCGCAGACATCTCGATCATCTCCTCTGGGACTTGCGCAGCCGGTTTCTGGCGGTAGGTCATCAATGCGCCGTTCAGGCCGCAGAACGTGCAGGGGCTGCTGCGCCGCCACCAGCAGCCGCGAGAGAACTCCATCGGCAGCCCAGGATAAACGCGGTCGGCATAGAGCGATCGCTCAAGCTCGACAAAATAATCCGAGAAATCAGGCAGCGGCAGGGCATGTATATCCTCGACTACCGCGCGGGGCACCAAGTCGCCTGTCAGCGTGGCGGGATAGCCGGCCTGGCGATGAGCTGGGCCGAAAACGCCGAACGGCAGGTCGGCGGGTGGGATGTCGCGACCATGAGTGAGGATGTCGCGACAAAGCCCTCCGATCAGCGTGTCGGCCTCCCCCGACACGACGTAGTCGACCCACGAGAACCGCGCATGAGTAGTACGTCCCATCACGGATTCACAATTTGCACCTCCCATAAGGGTGATTAAGCCTGGCGCGAGCTCGCTCAAGCGCCGCAGCAACGCGAGCGAGGGAACATGCTGATTGAATGTTGAGGAGCAGCCGACGATAGCCGGGCGTGCCTTGAGTATCTTGCCGCATGTCCAATCGATGAAGCCGCCGATGAGCGAACGCAACTTGAGGAAATTAGCACGAAGCTCGGCCTCATTTTTATGTGGGCACGGATTGCGCCGGAAATACCGGTCGAGGAACAGGGGGTGGTTGGTTTCGAAGTCGGGAAATGCGACGCCGGCGAACAGCCAGTCAACAAGCGCCTCCTCCGGAGGGGAAGTCTCAAGTAAATTATAGTGGGCGAGGCCAGCGTATTCCAGAAACGAGATATTGGCATAAACTGTCCTCGATTTCAGGCCGGCCCGCGTCAGCGCCGACTGCAGCAGACCAAGCGCCAGCGACGGTCGTTCAACTGCTGACATAGGCATGTTCACCAGAACGATCGGCATATCGGCGCTCATGTCGTGCCCTCGCCATTCCGCCAGGCAAAGCGCTCGTCGAGGTCCTCTTCGAGCAATCCTCTCATGTGCAACTGGTCGAGCTCATCGGCAGCTGCTATGGCGCTCGCTCCATCCGTTACGACCTGCGCAACCAATTCCGACGCAGTACAATGGCCAGCTGCGATCAGATTTCCAACGGAGGAGGCGGCGTTGTCGGGCACCTGATACTCAAAGTGGCAAGATCGGAGGAGGAAGTGATGGCGCTTGGCCTCGTACTGCAAGTCGCCGCGGAAGCGGATCGGCCGGTTGGGAGGTGGGCTCTCGTGCATGTGCTCATCAATCATGTTTTGGACTTCGTCCCGGAACTCATCTGGCGTTGCGAAGAAACGCTCATCCACGATGCGGTAACCGAGAGGCCAACGTCCGCTCGCCGGTACCGGCGTCACCAATTGCACACGCCGCCGCAGCATGTTTACGAGAAAGCCGGAAACGCAGGCGATCGTCGTGTGATCGCTCTCAGATTCCACGATTGGATCGCCGTTTTTGACTGCGCTGAATTTCTCCTTTCGCGCGCGGCCGGCGAAAGCTTTCGACCCATCCCCTTGCCCTGCAGGACGAGTTCAACGCCCATCAGGTCCTCAGGCGAAAATGCCGCGTGGATCTGATTGAGTTGGTCCGTGCTCAGCACGGAAAAGCGATTGGTCACGCAACGGTAGCATTCGAACAGCTCGAGCACGCGCTTGGTGAGTGCCAGATCCTTGAGAGGCATTGCCGTCGTTGTTTGAGGCAATGTGCCGGTAATTTGATAGTAGTCGAAGAGAAAGCGGTCGTAGTCGGGATTATCCATCGGGTCTGTGGCGCAATAACAGAAGCCAGTGTTCGCTGCCGAACCAAATATTTCCCTCGCGACGCCGACCACGCCGCGCCAGAGGCCTGCATGCTCTTTGCTATATTCATAAGAACCCTTGAACTGCCCCGCCGAGAGGCCGCAAAACCAGCAACCCCCGGTGCAGCCTTCGCTCAGCTCGAAGGCAATGACGGGGTGTGTAATCGACTTTGCCGATGTGCCCAACACGTCGTCGCAGCGGCGTATTTGGCGCTCGCGCCACGCATGGAAACGAGGGTAGGTCACCGACATACTGCCTTGGTCGCGCAGGATGTCGCGATGGCGCACCATCTCATCCATATACTCACGCCAAGTTACAGCCAATGGCCACGACGCACACTCCGGCTTGCGATAGAATTTACGCCAGAATGCCTGAGTGGTAGCATCTCCATCGGGTCGACTTCAATCCCGTAGCGGGCAGTTACGCTACGAGGGTTGCCGACGTTCTCCGAAAGCGCGCTCTTGAATGCCGCGTCGCCGTGAGGCATTCCATGATGCGCTTTATATGGGCCAACGTGCGGACATCTCCAGGTGTCCGCCAGTCAAAGATCTGGCGATAGTGTTCCTTAGCAGAGTGGGTCACGAGGTTACCTCCCATTTCCACTTTCGCATTGGTCACGGGGGGTGAATGCGCACGCCCCGTGACCGTTTGTTAAATGAGGACCGCAGCGACCACGACAATCGCTTCGGCAGCTTCAAAGACTGTCGTTGCCGCTTGCGCCGCCTCAACAGCGCTGGTGGCGGCCACAATGTTTGGACTGCCTTGATAGAGGTCACAACGTCCGAATGGCGCTTGCCGGCAGCTCGATCGGTCTGCTTGTCGGTCATGCCACCGGGGCTTCTGGCTTTTGTGAAACTTTTGGCCTCATCGATCGTGAAATCAGTAGCCGTGCGTCTTTCCGCTTGCCACCAGTGATGCGAGACCGGTAGCATTCGTTTTCACGTATTCCAGCAGGCTACCGTCTTTCTCCAGATCGCCAACGAACGCTCAAGCTCAGCTTTGGACATCTTTAATCTCCTTCACGTATTCCTGTAGGGTGACGTCTTTCCCCAGATCGCCAACGGAACCCTTAAGTTCAGTTTTGGAGATCTTTAATCTCCAGATCGCCTCGAGCTCAGAAAGCCTTGGCCGTGCGTGACGCATGATACGTCTTCGGCGTCTCTCCAACATCGACATCCTCACCGCGGATCCCGGCGAGCACGTCCGTCCCCTTGTGGCACTTGCCGACATTCTCGGCGATTTGCCACTTCCGCACTTTCCCGCCATAGTTTGTACTCCTTCACGTGTTCGGCCCAATGCGGCTATCCCGCAACGCGGATGCGGCGGCCGTTCCGCTGCCTCGCAATAGCTCTCAAGATTCGTGCCAAGCCGGCCGATTGAGCTGACGAAAAATTATTTCGCTGCTATTTCAGGGATGTGGGCGGAAAATACGGGATCGGGCGAAGAGGAATGCATGTCGCGAAGCTGACAAAGGTGACGACGATGTCGTAAATTGGATGTGGAGAATTTCGGTCAGTCGGGTCATCTGGACTGCATTTGTCGACTTGCGACCCATGCAGGATGAAATTACGGAGATCGCACTGTCCTCAATTTTGGTGGAGGGGGGTCCGATCGCCGATGTCTGACGCAAAGCAGAAGCTTCTAAACGCCACTTTCTAAATTAGAACAAAATATACCGGTCTGATGCTCTCGCAAGTGAAGCGTCTACGCCATTTTGGAAGGGCGAACGTCAAGCTGAGGCGGACTGTCGCCGAGCTATCGCTGAACAAGACCGT
>NZ_JAAXDD010000013.1:52385-246182 GCF_019798305.1 Rhizobium leguminosarum | reverse complement strand
CCGAAGATCATCCGAAAAAGGTTTCGCCATCCAGACCAGCCTCCTGCACCGGCCAGAATGGTGAATCTGATTTGCACCACAAAGGGAATCCCTGTTCCGATTCCGACTAAAACAATCCCGCTCTAGCTCATACCACATGGCGTTGAGGACGGCGAAGGCTGCGGCCAGCGGCAGGCCGAGCATCCATGCAAAATACCACATCGTTTGGTCTCCCTCAGAACAATTCCAGGAAAAGTGCGAAGCGGTTTTCCGTCCGGAATTGCGTAAAAACAAAAGGTTAGAGCGGTTCTGCTGAATCGCTCTAGTAAGCGTGGCTATTTTCATCGGTGATGGACTTCTCATCGACCTTGCCCCACAGAACCTTGTAGACCCAGGCCGTGTAGGCGAAGATGATCGGCAGGAAGATCACCGTCACCACCAGCATGATGAACAGTGTCATGTGGCTGGAGGATGCATCCCAGACCGTCAGGCTCGATCGCGGATCGAGCGAGGAGGGCAGGATGAACGGAAACATCGACAGGCCGACCGTCGAGATGATGCCAAAGATCGCCACCTTGCTGAAGAGCAGCGTCATGACCTCGCGCCTTGCCCGCATGGCAATGAAGGCCAGTGCCGCGCCAACGAAGCCGAGGACGGGCGCGATGATCATCCAGGAATGAGCGGCGTAATTGGTAAGCCACGCGCCTTTCTCCAGCGCCACGGTCTTCAGCAGCGGATTGGAGGGGCCGATCGGGCGGATATCGCTGGTGATGCGATAGCCACCGACGCCGATCCACAGGAAGAGGCCGCCGAGTGCGAAAAGCACGATGACGGCAAGGGCGGCGATGCTGCCATAGCTTCTGGCACGCACTGCGACCGGGCCACTCGACTTCAACACCAGCCATGCCGCACCATGCATCGTCAGCATGGCTAGGGAAAGCAGGCCGCAGAGCAGAGCATAAGGGTTGAGCAGGGCGAAGAATGAACCCTCGTAGAAGATCCGCATATCGTCGGCAAAACGGAAGGGCACGCCCTGCAGCACGTTGCCGACGGCTACGCCGAAGATCAGCGACGGCACGAAACCGCCGATAAAGAGCGCCCAGTCCCAGCCGCTCCGCCAACTGGCGCTTTCCCGCTTCGACCGGTATTTGAAGCCGACCGGGCGTAGGATGAGCGCGAAGAGGATCGCAAACATCGCCAGGTAGAAACCCGAGAAGGACACCGCATAAAGCGGTGGCCAGGCGGCGAAGATGGCGCCGCCGCCGAGGATCAGCCAGACTTGGTTGCCCTCCCAGGTGGCGCCGATGGTGTTGATCGCCACGCGCCGTTCCGTATCGGTCCGGGCGACGAAAGGCAGAAGTGTGCCGACGCCGAGATCGAAACCGCCTGTCGTCGCAAAGGCGATCAGCAGTACGCCGAGCAGCAGCCACCAGATGAGACGCAGGGTTTCATAGTCAATGAGCTCGTGAAGGATCATGGCAGGTCACTCCGCGGCCGGGACGAGGGTTTCGGAAATCAGAACCGCTTCCGGCTCGTCGTCCGGCTCTGGCCCTTGCTTGATTGCCTTGATCATCAGGCCCATCTCGATGACGATCAGCGTCGTGTAGAGCGCCGCAAAACCGATGATGGTCAGAAGCACGGTGCCGGCGCCGAGGCTGGAGACGGCGGCGGCCGTCGGCAACACGCCTTCGATCACCCAGGGCTGGCGGCCGAACTCGGCGACGACCCAGCCGAGTTCAATGGCAACCCAGGGTAGGGGGATCGCCAGCACGGCAATCCGCAGAAGCAGCGGATATTTGTCGAGATGGCGGCGCGCCGACAGCCAGAAGAAGGTGGCGGTCAGCAGGATGAAGAAGATACCGAGGCCGACCATGATGCGGAAGGACCAGAAGAGCGTCGGCACGTGCGGGATCGTATCGCGTGCAGCCTGAACGATCTGTTCCTCGGTCGCCTGCCGAGGATCGTCGACGTAGCGCTTCAGAAGAAGAGCATAACCGAGATCATGGCCGAGATCCTCGAAGGAACTGCGCACTTCCTGCGCAACCTGATCCTGCGCCGGTGCCGAACGGATCTGAATCAGCGCGTCGTAAGCCTTGATACCGTCGCGGATCCGGGTTTCGGCCTGCTGTTCGAGCTTGTCGATGCCGGGGATTTCGGTCGTCAGCGACCGCGTGCCAATCAGACCCATGACCCAGGGAATGTGCACGGCAAAATGCGTCTCGCGCGCCTCCTGGTCGGGGAAGCCAAAGGCGGTGAAGGCCGCCGGCGCCGGTTCCGTCTTCCACATGCCTTCGATTGCCGCGAGCTTCATCTTCTGGTTCTCGGTGGCGAGATAACCGCTTTCATCGCCAAGGACGACGACCGAAAGCGCCGAAGCGAGGCCGAAGGAGGCCGCAACCGTCATCGAGCGCTTGGCAAGCTCGATATGCCGGCCCTTGATTATATACCAGGCGGAAACGCCGAGCACGAAGATCGAAGCGCAGACATAACCGGCCGACACCGTATGGACGAATTTCGCCTGGGCGACGGGATTAAAGACCACGTCGAAGAAGCTTGTGATCTCCATGCGCATCGTCTGCGGGTTGAGCGCCGATCCCACCGGGTTCTGCATCCAGCCATTGGCGATCAGGATCCAGAGGGCAGAAAAGTTCGAGCCGAGCGCCACCGCCCAGGTGGCGACCAGATGGCCGACTTTCGACAGTTTATCCCAGCCGAAGAAGAACAGCCCGACGAAGGTCGCCTCGAGGAAGAAGGCCATCAGGCCTTCGATCGCCAGCGGCGCACCGAAGATGTCGCCGACATAATAGCTGTAGTAGCTCCAATTCATGCCGAACTGGAATTCCATGACAATGCCGGTGGCGACGCCAAGCACGAAGTTGATGCCGAACAGCGTGCCCCAGAATTTGGTCATCTGCCGCCAGATCTGCCGGCCGGTCATGACATAGACGGTTTCCATGATCGCCAGGAGCACGGACAGGCCGAGCGTCAGGGGCACGAACAGGAAGTGGTAAAGCGCCGTCAGCGCGAATTGGAAGCGCGAAAGTGCTACGATATCTAGTTCCATTGTCTTTCTCCCTCGGTCCCACGGGATACAAGCGTTCCTCAGCGCCGGACGGCGCGTGAGGACATGCGGTTCTTGCTCAGTCCGGCCGAAGCCGGTCGAGCGCCTTTTCGAACGCCGCCTCTCCGAGGCGCGAAATTTCTGTGATGCGACCGCCGTCGATAACGGCGATGCGGTCTGCGATCGCAGCCTCCCGGCGGATATGCGTTGCGATCACCAGCGAGCGGCCCGCCGCCATTGCCGAGAGACGGCTGAGCACGTCGCGGGCGGTGACGCCGTCAAGGCCCTCGGTCGGCTCATCGAGCAGCCAGAGCGGCGTGTCGCGCAGGAAGAGCCGGGCAAGCGCCAGCCGGCGCGACTGGCCACCGGAAAGGCCGAGCCCGCCTTCGCCGAGCAGCGTATCGATCCCCTGCGGCATGGCCTCGATATCGGCAAGCAGGCCGGCGGCAGCGAGTGCTTCGCGAAGGCAGGCCTCACTTGCATCGGGGTTCGCAAGGAGCAGGTTGCCGCGCAGGCTGTCCTCGAAGAGCTCCGTCCGTTGCGTCAGCAAGGTCGTCGCCATCGCGGCAACACTCCCCGTCCTTGCCGGCAATTCGCCGGAAAGGAGGGCAAGCAGGCTCGACTTGCCGGCGCCGCTGCTGCCGATGACGGCCAGGTGTTCGCCTTGTGCCAGCGCGAGCTCGATGCCCTGGAGCGCCGGCACGGCGGAGTTTTCATGGAAGGCTGATACCTTCGCCAGCGAAAAAGCGCATCCGGGCAACGGCGCCGCCAATGCTTCGGGTGCCGCCGCGACGGCAAGCCGCGGCGCGATACGCCTTGCCGCAAGCAGCGTCCTGCCGAGTTCCAGGGCACCGCGGCGCAGCGCTGCGAAGGGTTCGACTGCCGCAAAGGCGACGAGCAGGCCGAGTGCGGCGACAGGAGCGGTAATCACCTTCGTTTCCGCAAGTACCGCTACGGCAAGCAGCGATGCGGTGAGCAGCAGCGTCGAGACAAGACCGAAACCGAATGTCAGGCCGGTCTCGACGCGGTTCAACCGGTCGTCGGCACGGGCAGAGTAGGCGTCGGCCGCAGCGATGGTACCTGTCTGCGCGGCAAGGCGGCCGGCCATCAGCAGATCGGTCTGGCCGGCGACGAGATCGATCGTCCGCGACCGCAGCGCCTCGATGCCATGGGCGCGTTGGCGGGCATGTTTGCGCGCCGTCCGGCCGGCGATCAGCGGCAGGCCGAGGCCGGCACCGGCGAGAAAAAGGCCGAAGCACAGGCCGAACAAGGGATGCATCAACCCCAGCACGAGGCTTGCCGCCAGCGCTGCACCGATCGCGACAACAGCCGGCACGAGGATGCGCAGGTAGAGGGAATCGAGCGCATCGATATCGGCGGTCAGCCGGAAGAGCAGCCGTGCGGGACGGTGTGACAGGGCGCGGGCAGCACTCGGTTCGGCAAAGCCGCGAAACAGCCTTTCGCGCAGGGCGGCGAGCACGCCGAGCGTTGCATCATGGGTCGCAAGCCTTTCGCCGTAGCGCGCGGCCGTACGGAGGATGGCGAGCAGGCGGATGCCGGCGGACGGCGCAAAGACGTCGAAGGTGATGGCGGCAGCGGCCGAAAGGCCGGCGAGCGAGGTGGCGGTGATGAACCAGCCGGACAGGCCGAGCAGGGCGATGCCAGCTGTCACCGTCGCAGCCGAAAGTGCTGCGCCGAGCAGCAGCGCCCGCCGGCGCTCGGCAAGGAACAGACGCAGGATCGGCTTGAGGTCTGCTGCAGATCCGCTCATTCGGCGGCCTCCCTGATAACGATGTCGGCATCGACGCGCACGGCGCGATGCATGCGGGCGGCAAGCAGCGGATCGTGAGTCGCAACGATCAAAGTACGGCCCCTGGAGAGCGCAAGCAGGCTCTCGGTAACCTCGGCGGCGGTGGCGGCGTCGAGATGCGCGGTCGGCTCGTCGGCGAGGATGATCCGGAGATCCGGATTGCAGGCGGCACGCGCGATCGCCAGCCGCAACGCCTCGCCGCCGGAAAGCCCGATCCCGCCTTCGCCAAGCGGCCGGCTGCCATAGGCGGCGGGGACCTTTCCGAGCCTGGCTGCGCCGAGCGCATCCGTCACGTCGCCACTCGAGATACCGGGCCTGCCGAGCGCGATATTGCCGGCGATGGTGCCTGCGAAAATATGCGGTCTCTGGCCGATCCATGCCATGCTAGCCCGCAAGGCGGCAGCGGTGTCATCCGCAAGTTCGATGCCGCCGATGACGATGCGTCCGCCAGTACGGGGCGCCAGCCCTGATATGAGCGAAAGAAGCGTCGACTTGCCGGAACCGCTTGCGCCGAGAAGTGCCAGATGTTCGCCGGCCGCGATATCGAGGTTGAAACCGTCAAGGACCAACGGCTCGGCCGCGTTGTAACGGAAATCAACATTCTCAAGACGGATGGCCGGCGCTTCGACGACGGCAGATGCTGCTTGCGCGACTTCGGCTGCTCCTTGGATGGACAGGCCGCCGGCAGCGAGGGGGTCCAGGGCTTTCAGCGCCGCTTCCCCGGCCGCCCGATCGTGCCAGACAGCCGAGAGTTCGCGCAGGGGCTCGAAGAAGGCCGGTGCGAGCAGCAGGATGAACAGTCCCTCGGTCAGGTCGACCCGGCCCACCCAAGTGCCGAAGCGAATTTCGCCGAGCAGACTGAAGCCGACATAGACGGCAATCATCGCCACGCCGAGTGCGGCGAAAAGCTCGAGCACCGCTGAAGACAGAAAGGCGATCTTCAGCACGGCCATGGTGCGCGCACGCAGCGACTCCGCCTCCGACCGCAGGCGCAGCGCCGTTAAATCGACTGCGTCGAGCGCACGGATGGTCGCCAGTCCGCGCAGCCGATCGAGCAGGAAGCCGTTGAGGCCACCGGTGGCCACGAGTTGTCTTTCGCTGGCCGACTGGGCACGCCAGCCGATCAGCGCCATGAAGATGGGAATCAGCGGCGCGGCAAACAGCAAAACCAGCGCGGCGATCCATGAGACCGGCAGAATGAAGGCAAGGATGATGAGCGGCACAAGGCTCGCCTTCATACGCGCCGGCTGGAAACGGGCGAGGTAGGGCACGATCAGTTCGGCTTGTTCGCCAAGCACGCTTGCGGCTTTGCCCGAGGCAGGCCGGCCGCGATCGACCGGCGACGACATGGAAAGTGCCGCGGCGGCAATCTTCCGCCTGCGGCTGAGCTCGCCGCGGGCGGCCTGAAAGGCCATGCGGCCACCAGCCGCGTCGAGACAGCTTCTTGCAAATCCGAGGACAAGCATGCCGAGGGCTGGCCAGAGAACGTCATGCAATCCGCCGCCATCGGCGATGCGGCCGACGGAGACGGCCAGCAACCCGGCCTGCGGGATCCAGACGGCGGCGGCCACCACCTGCAGCATTGCCGCTCTGCGCAGCCCGCCTTTCGCATCAGGGCCGGTGACAGGCGAGACTGTATCGCCGTCCGGCAACGGCTCGGCCTCTTGTGTGTCCGTCGCGTCGAAGAAAGCAGTGCCCATGGCGCTAACTCTTGTTCGCAGGATTCGGCCGGCGGCTGCGGCCGAGCGAAACGACCCGGTCCTTGGCCTCCAGAAGCTTGGTCACTTTCGCGCCCAGCGAGAGTAGCGTTGCAAGCCTTTCTGTTTCAAGTTGTTTTACGTCTTCATACCAATGCGTCAGTTGCTCGATTAGCGTGTGCATCTCGCTCATGCGTTGCTGCGCATGACGCTCTGCGTCGCTGGCCGGCCGTTGCATCAGGATTTCACGCAGAACCGACAGCGTCGGATCGACCTCACGCTTCTTTCTCTCTTCGGCAAGCGTCCTCAATATGTGCCAGACATCATCCGGTGTGGTGAAGAAATCGCGGCGGTCGTCCGGCTTGTGTTTCAGGATGACGAGGTTCCAGGCCTGCAGTTCGCGCAGGCTCATCGAAACATTGGAGCGGGAGATGCCGAGCGACTCGGCGATCTCCTCCGCGCAGACCGGCGCGGGCGAAACGAAGAGCAGGGCATAGATCTGGCCGACCGTGCGGTTGATTCCCCAGCGCGACCCCATCTCGCCGAAATGGAGAACGAAGGACTGGACGAGAGGCGGAAGGTTCATGGTCATTTCCGTTGCGACTGTGATTTCAGAAATTTCTGAAATCACTATACTGACTTTCGCGTCTCGCCAGCAATCGGCAAGGCAGGCCTGCGTCAATTTGGATATCCCTTCGTCGATCGTTGGCTAGATATAGCCTGACGCGACGTGGCTGGATTTGACTTGGGTCAAGTCCACAGCACTTTGCAGCGATGATGCAGAAACGCCCGGCGGTGCGTTACGCATGCCGGGCGTTCTGTCGGATCGCGATGTCTAGGCCGCGGCCTAGTTACTGCCGTCAGGCTCAGATCAAGCCGGCCAGGATGCCGACACCGGATATGGTGGCAATGCCACCTGCCGTGCGCGTCACGAAGACACCCTGGCGTTCTCCGGCGCGGCCGATGACGTAACCAAGGACGAGACCGGCGACATGCAGCAGCGCCGTCGCGGCCATGAAGCCGGCGGCATAGGCGGCTCCGGCGGTATTTTCCGGCATTTCGGCGCCATGTGCATGACCGTGGAAGATGGCGAAGAGGCCGATGATGCCGAGTGCTGCGGCCAGCGGCGCCTTGAGGTTGAGTGCAACGATGGCGCCGAGGACGACAACGGAAAGCGCGATGCCGATTTCAACGAAGGGAACAGTAATGCCGGCAACGCCGAGAGCGCCACCGAGCGCCATCACCAGAACGAAGGTCGTCGGCACGAGCCAGGTGGCGCGGCCACCGAGCTGACATGCGAAAACACCGACCATCACCATGGCGAGGACATGATCGAGGCCAGACATCGGATGGGCAAAGCCGTGGCTGAAGCCGGCAGCTTCGCCGATGGCGGGATGGGCGGAGGCGGCGGCTGGAAGCGCTGCGGCAGCCAAGGCAAGCAGGCCGCTCTTGATTGCTGATTTCATTGCTCATTCCCCTCGTGAGTTTTCGAATATCCTGCGGCCGCCGAACACCGGCATGGTTCCAAATGGCGTAATCACGCTAGTTCAAAGAATTCGCGCAGTCAACGAAAATGCCGCGAAATAACAAGCCAATTCAACTGCTTATCCGATAGGCAGATGCCGCTTTCGATAGCGTCTCTCAGCGTGCCGCACCTCAAGATCGAACTGGAAACGGTTTCCCACAGGGGCTATCAATCGTCCGGCAGAGACGGCGCAACCCGCCGAGATGGAGGAGACGCCCATGACGAATACCGAACGGCCGCTGGCGATCAGCGCGCCCGAACCGCGCACGCTCGATCTGATCTTCAGCGACAAGGCGCGCGCCGAACTGCATGCGAAATACGAGATCATCGAGGCTGATCCCGAGAATATCGCCGGGCTCGGCGACGAGACCCTCGGCAGGGCACGCTACATCATCGGCCAGCCGCCGCTTTCGGCGGACACGCTGGGACGTATGCCGGCCTTGCGCTCGATCCTCAACGTCGAAAGCAATCTTCTCAACAACATGCCCTATGAGGTGCTCTTTGAGCGCGGCATCCATGTCGTGACGACAGGCCAGGTTTTTGCCGAGCCGGTCGCCGAAATCGGCCTCGGCTTCGCACTGGCCTTGGCGCGCGGCATCGTCGATGCGGATGTCGCTTTCCGCCAGGGCACCGAACTCTGGGGCGGCGAGGGCAATTCGAGTGCGCGCCTGATCGCCGGCTCCGAGATCGGCATCGTCGGCTTCGGCGATCTCGGCAAAGCGCTGCGCCGGCTCCTGTCCGGCTTCAAGGCGCGCATCAGAGTGTTCGATCCCTGGCTGCCGCGCTCGATCTTCGAGGAAAACGGCGTCGAGCCCGCAAGCCTGGAGGACGTCCTGACGAAGAGCGATTTCGTCTTCGTCGTCGCCGCCGTCACCAGCGAAAACAAAGGATTTCTCAGCACGGAGGCCTTCGCCAGCATGCGCAAAGGCGCGGCCTTCATCCTGCTCAGCCGCGCCGATGTCGTCGATTTCGATGCGCTGATGGCGGCCGTCTCGTCAGGCCACATCGTCGCCGCAAGCGACGTCTACCCGAAAGAGCCGTTGCCGACCGACCATCCGGTGCGAAGCCTGAAAGGCTTCATCCGCTCGGCGCACCGGGCAGGCGCGCTCGACAGCGCCTTCAAGAAAATGGGCGACATGGTGCTCGAAGACATGGACCTGATGGATCGCGGCCTGCCGCCGATGCGCTGCAAGCGGGCGGAACGCGAGACGGTTTCCCGGATGCGTTCCAAACCGGTCGAAGTGAATTAGAACAGAATGCCGACGTGACGCGCCGCCTCAGGCAGCGCGCTGCTCGGCACCCTGGATCGCGGCGAGCTTCCAGTCGGCGCCAGACTTGCGCACGAAGGTCCAAACCTCGGTGCTTTCACTCGGTCGGCGGTCGTCGCCGGAAACGACGCGGCCGCTGTCGCGTTCGACCATGGCGTCGACCGAGGAATAACGCATGGCGAGCGTCGCAAATTCCTGGCCGTCTTCCCGCCAGGCTTCGGCGATATCGCCTTGCAGCAGCTTGACGTCGGAGACGCGGTTGCGCACGCCGTTGGTAGCGTTTTCGCCGAGTTCCTCGGCAAGATAGGACATCGCCTCGGGCGTCGTCAGCCGGCGCAACGTGCCGTAGTCCTCGGCACCGTAAGCGGTCTGCACCTGGGTCAGCAGTTCCTCGAACTGATCGAGATCGGCCTGCGTCAGCCCGATCTCGTCGCTCGGCCGATTGCCGCGCGGCCCGCCGAAACCGCTGCCCGACCCGATCGCCGGAATCTGGAAAGACGACTTATTCGTCGGCGACATGCTATAGGACTGGCTCTGGCCGCCAACGCCGTAGGAAGGCTGGCGGCGGTTGGCGAAATAACGCATGGCGAGCATGACGGCGCCGCCGATCAATGCGATCTGCAGCAACATGCCCAGGAAGCCGAAGCCGCCGCCGAAACCGTGGCCGAGCAGCATGCCGAGAAGGCCACCGGCAATCAGACCGCCGATCATCGAACGGCCGAAGCCGCCGAAGAAACCTGGGCGCTGAGCGCCGAGGGGCTGCTGAGCGGTAGCAGGTGCCGTAGTCTGCGGACGCGGCGTCATCGACCGTTCGATCGGCGCTGCGGGGGCAGGTGCGGTGCGGGTGACAGGCGGGGCCTGGAAGGTGCGCGTGCCGCGGCTTCCGAAACCGAAGCTGCCGGCGCGGCGCGCCTCGGCATCGTCGAGGGAAGCAAAAACGGTGGCGCTCGTCAGTGCGGCAATTGCCGCGATCTTGGCAAAACGCGAAACGGCACTCGGCATTCCTGATCTCCTGTCATGCACAATCACGGCACGTCGGGACCTAATATAGGTACTCTTTCCCCTGTGTGAAGTTCTTCGGCTCCATTACTGGCAGACGTCGACCCAACTGGCGCCGGTCAGCTCGGCCAACCGCCCAGTTTCGATGCGCACGGCCGAGTTCGTCGAGCCGGCCGCCGGCACGACTTCATCGAAGCGTTTCAGCGAGATATCGCAATAGATGGGCAACGGCGAAGGCAGGCCGAAGGGGCAGACGCCGCCGACCGGATGGCTGGTGATCGCCACGACCTCTTCGGCGCCGAGCATGCGCCCCTTGGCGCCAAAGGTGTCCTTGAACTTGCGATTATCGAGCCTTGCCGTACCGCCGGCTACGACCAGCATCATCTGCTCACCGACGCGCAGGCAGATCGTCTTGGCGATCTGGGCTGGCTCGACGCCGTGGGCTTCGGCGGCAAGCGCCACCGTCGAGGAGCTCTCGGCGGTTTCGATGATTTCGATATCGGGTGCATGGGCGCGGAAGTAGGCGCGGACGGATTCAAGGCTCATGGAACGGGTGTGCAAAATGATGATCGGAAGATGCGGAATGCGATGGATGCAGAACACCAAGGATGATTCCGTAACTCAAAGTTCCAGGCGTTTCAATCAAAGCGTGGCGAATTGCGTTTGGAAGATGGACCTCTTGGCCCTGTAGAGATCGGTGATGGCATAGTCAGAAGCCATATGCCTTCACGGCGGCAAGCCGGCCGGGATGATTTGCCTTGAAACCATCCCGGCCGGATATTCTCCGATAACATGAGCGAGGCGTCGATCTATTCATCGGACAGAGCGAGGTCCCGGCGCAGCCATGATGGAAAAGAGTCGAGGCTGCTCACCATGCGACGACGTCTCCATCGGGCAATGAGGGTTGCGACGAGAATCTCTCGAAAGCTAAATCGCGAGCAAAGCTCGCTCATGGATATCGCCAGGCTCTCGCCGGCGTGCTGATTGTTCATGATCAATTGCGGTCAGAATTCTGAACCGCCCTTCTCTAAACCTGAAGATCGCAGCGCCATGGCGCGCGGACGTTGCCGTGCCCAGGCGCTGCATGCGAAACGGGTGCCGTCTTCGGATGGTGAAGCTTGAAAGGTCTCGGATTGAATCGAGGGTAGGGAGCTTCGGAAGCCTATGCCAAAGAGGCGTTGGACGAGGAAATATCTGTCATTGCACGCCTCCATTCTTGAAGTTGCTCCGGCGCAATCATTAGCTGATCGACAAAAGACAGGCAAGAGCGGAACGTCGGGGCTTTGAGGCTGGGGGTGCCATTGTGGCAAGGCCGCTGTTGCGACGAGGGACTTGACGTCAGAGTGTCGATGTCGAATTCCACTTTCTGCGGAACTGATCTTTGCATCGGCAATTGACCACGTCGAGAACATCGTCATAATAATTTTGCACACGTGCTCAATTTTGTCATTCGGCCGTTACGTTCAACCCCTAGAGCGGGATACGCCACGTTTTCGTGGGGTTTCGGAGCGGCCATCATCAGCAGTGCTGACCCGTCAAGAGGCCTCACACTGCTCTTCTAGGGAGACGAAGAAGATGACCATTTTTCCGATACTGAAATCGCTTGCCGTCGCAGCCGCCATCCTGGCCTCGACCTCCGCAATTGCACTCGCCAAGGACGTTCATATCAGCGTCTGGGCCGGCGGCACCGGCCCGAACGACGTCTATCGCCTCGACGCCATAGAGATCGCAGCCCAACAGCTGCAGCGCGAAGCTGCTCTCAAGGGCGAAGACCTGAAGATCACCGTCGAGAAGAAGCCCTATTCCGCCTGGGAGGATTTCAAGCAGGCGCTGACCCTTGCCGCCGAAGCCAAGACCGCTCCGAATATCGTCGTCAGCGGCCATGAAGACATCGCGCCTTGGTCGCAGGCGGGCCTCATCGTTCCGATCGAAGATTATGTCGATCTCGACTCATGGCCGCTCAGCGACATCTATGAAAATCTGTTGAAGATCGCGTCTTATAACGGCACCGTCTACGGCATCCCGCAGGACGCCGAATCCCGCCCGATGTTCTTCTGGAAGCCTTACATGAAGGCGATCGGTTACAGCGATGCCGACCTGGATGCGCTGCCGCAGAACGTCCAGGACGGCAAGTACACCATGAAGAACCTGCTCGAAGACGCCAAGAAGATGCAGGACAAGGGCCTCGTCCAGGCCGGCTACGGTTTTTATCCGCGCACCAGCAACGGCCCTGATTACTGGCAGTTCTACACCAGCTTCGGCGGCACGATGGAAGAAGGCGGCAAGCTCGTTTTCGACAAGGCGGCGATGACCCGCACCTATCAGTTCTTCGCCGATGCTGTGAAGGCAGGCGTCACCAAGAAGAACCACATCGGCATGCCGGGCGACCAGTGGTGGAAGGAAGTCGCCACCGGCAAGGCCGGCATCTGGGACGGCGGCACCTGGCACTATGCCCGCCTCGTCAACCAGGAAGGCCTGAAGGACTTCTTCGGCAACGTGATCTTCACGCTGATCCCCGCCGGCGAAGGCGGCAAGGCCAACACGCTGACCCATCCGCTCGTCTACCTGCTGACCGCAGGTCACGACCAGGAAGACACCGAGATTGCCGCCCAGCTGGTCAAGATCGCCTCCGAGCCGCGCACCAACGCGCTGCATGCGGTCAAATCAGCCCATCTCGGCATCTCCAAGTCGGAATCGACGGTCGACTTCTACTCGGCCGACCGCTGGACACGTGAAGCCACCGAGCGCCTGCTGCCGCATGCCAATGCGATGCCGAACAATTCCGATTTCGGCAAATATTGGAACATCATGTGGAAGAACCTCGAGGCATCCTGGACCGGCGCCAAGACCGTAGACGCCGCGGTCAGTGATGCAGAGAGCGAGCTGAAGAGCACGCTCGGCGACAAAATCGTCATCCGCTAGAACAGGATGATTTCAGGCCGGGTCGGCCTGAAATATGAATCCCA
This sequence comes from Rhizobium leguminosarum, assembly GCF_019798305.1. Taxonomy (GTDB): domain Bacteria; phylum Pseudomonadota; class Alphaproteobacteria; order Rhizobiales; family Rhizobiaceae; genus Rhizobium; species Rhizobium leguminosarum_U. The sequence goes on along the minus strand of NZ_JAAXDD010000013.1, from coordinate 232,877 downwards.
TTCTAAATTAAAGGGTTAGAGCATGATGTTGTCCGAAAACCGCTCACACTTTTCGGCATCATGCTCTAGGATCGAAGCACTCTTCCGGGCGGCGGCAGCGCCGCCCGGTCGGTCCGCGACGAGGGGGCTTCCATGAAATCGTCCAGAACGCTCGGACTGGTAATGATCGCGCCCGCCGCGATCATGATCATCCTCTTCTTCCTGATGCCGGTCGTTCTGACGGCGGTGTTTTCGATGACCAGCATGACGACGGCGACCGGCATTTCGGGCGGCGTCTACCAGATCGCGCCGAACTCTCTGATCGCGCTGAAATCGGCGCTGCCCGATATCGCCGCCGAGATGGCCGAGCCGCGCTACACGATCGACGAGGCGGGGATCAAGGCCATCGAAGGTCTCGGGCTTGCGCCGGGGATTGCCGCGGAATTGCGCACCAAACATGCAGGTGAGGTGTTCACGGCACGCCGCGACGTCGAGCGCATGATCAAGGATCTCACCGACCGGCCTTCGACGCGCGACGTCAAGCAGATCTCCGAACAGTTCAACCGTTCCGTCCTCAACACCCGCTTCGACAGCAAGGAGCAGCTCTTTTCGGCGCTGGATACTCTTGGTTTCAAACTGACAGCTGAGCAGAAGGAAACGGTCGCCAAGGTCACTTATACCGGCTGGGTTTGGACGACCGATAATTTCTCGCGCATGACAAGCTCGCCCGACATGGCGCGCGTGCTCTTGAATACCGTGCTCTATGTCGCGCTGGTGCTGATGCTGTTCAATGTCGGCTATGCGCTGCTGCTGGCCATCTGGACGCATTACATGCCGCCGACGCCAGCCTCGATCTTCCGCGGCATCTGGCTCCTGCCGCGCATCACCCCCGTCGTTATCTACGTCATGCTATGGAAGTGGCTTGCCTGGGATACCGGCTTCATTTCAATCCTGATGGGCAAGTTCGGCTATCCGCCGATGAACTATCTTCTCGACAACGCTTACAATGCCTGGTTCTTCGTCGTGTTGATCAACGGCTTCATCGGCGCCTCGATGGGCATGCTAGTGTTCTCCTCGGCGATGAAGGCCATTCCGAAGAGCCAGTTCTATGCGAGCGAGGTCGATGGCGCCTCGCGCTGGCAGCAGATCCGCTACATCATCCTGCCGCAGATGCGTTGGCCGATCCTCTTCGTTACCTGCTACCAGACCTTGTCGCTGCTTGCCTCCTTCAATGAAATCCTGCTTGCCACCAATGGCGGACCGGGCAACGCGACCGAGGTCTGGGCGCTCTCCGCCTATCACACTGCGCTCAGAAACTATGCCGGCAATCTCGAATACGGCCTGGGTGCCGCCATGGCATTGGTGCTCGTCGTCATCGGCGTGGTGCTGTCGCTGCTCTATCTGCGCGTCTTCAACTACGGCACGCTTGTCGCCAAGCCCCTGATCGAGGATTGACCATGGCCGAACGATCGCAGCCCTCGGCAAATTACCGCAGCTGGCCGGTCATATCGGCGCTGACCATCGTCAGCCTGCCGTTGCTCCTGATGTATGTCTATCTCTTCCTCGACACCGTGACCGTCAAGCAGGCGGACGCGCTGCTGCCCTCCGGCTTGACGCTCGACCACTGGCGATTCCTCTGGCAGACGACGGAGGGCAAGGCGAACATCTGGCAGGTGACTGTGAATACGCTGCTCTTTGCCGCCTGCACCACCAGCCTCGTGCTTATCGTCTCGTCGATGGCGGGCTACGTGCTGTCACGTTTGAACGTACCGGCGCGCGGCTTCTTTCTCGCCGGCGTCATGGTGCTGCATGCCTTCCCGTCGGTGACGCTGATCATCGCCATCTTCATCGTGCTGCAGATGATCGGCCTCTACAATTCGCTGATCGGCGTCATTCTTGTAAAGGCGGCAATCGACCTGCCGCTCGGCATCTGGCTGATGAAGGGCTTTTACGACACCGTACCCTGGGAAATCGAGATGGCCGGCGTCGTCGACGGCGCCTCGCGCTTCCGGGTCTGGCGCAGCCTCGTGCTGCCGCAGGTCAAGCCCGGCATCATGGCGCTCGGCCTGTTCTCTTTCCTCTCCGGCTGGGGCGAGTTCATCCTGCCGCAGGTGCTGGCGCCGGGCAATCAGGTACAGGTGCTGTCGGTCTATCTCGCGGGCTTCCTCGCCGACGACAACAATTACGATTTCAACATGTTCAAGGCGGTCGGCTTCTTCTACCTCATTCCGGTGCTGATCGCTTACGCGCTCTTCAACAAATATCTCATGAACATCTACGGCGGCGGGAGCAAAGGCTGATGCGCATCCTCCTCGACAATTTTTCAAAAAGCTTCGGCTCCACCAAGGTCATCGAGAACATGACGCTCGAAGTCGGCAACGGCGAGATGCTGGCGCTGCTCGGCCCTTCCGGCTGCGGCAAATCGACGACGCTGTTTTCCGTCTGCGGCATCCACCGGCCGAGCGGCGGGCGCATCCTCTTCGGCGACCGCGACGTCACCGACCTGCCTAGCCAGGCTCGCAACGTCGGCGTCGTCTTCCAGTCCTATGCACTCTATCCGCACATGACGGTGACCGAGAACATCGGCTTTCCGCTGAAGGTGAAGGGCATGCCGGCCGCCGAAATCCGCAAGGAAGTCGACCGCATCGCCGCCCTCGTTCAAATCGGCAACCTGATGGGCCGCAGGCCAGCCGAGCTTTCCGGCGGCCAGCAGCAGCGCGTGGCCCTGGCGCGCGCGCTGATCCGCAAGCCGGATGTGCTGCTGCTCGATGAGCCGCTCGCCAATCTCGACGCCAAGCTGCGGCTCGAAATGCGCTCGGAAATCCGCCGCCTGCAGCGCGAAACCGGCATCACCGCCATTCTCGTCACCCATGACCAGGTGGAAGCGATGAGCATATGCGACCGCATCGCCATCATGAAGGAAGGCGAGATCGTCCAGATCGCCACGCCGGCCGAAATGTACAATGATCCGAAGACCGCGTTTGTCGCCGGCTTTCTCGGCAATCCGCCGATCACCTTCCTGCGCGGCGTCGTGGACAAGGGCGCCTTCACAATCCCGCAAAGCGAGATCCGCGTGCCGCTGCCTGTGACCATCGGCGTCACCGAGGGCACGAAGCTGATGCTCGGCGTCCGGCCGGAGCATTTTACACCGGCAGGCGACATCACCGTGCCCGGCAAGATCACCTTCGCCGAAACGCAGGGCCGCGAGAACCTCTACGACGTGGCTCTTGCCGGCGGACCACTGCTGCGCTCCATCCAGCCGGTACGCAGTGATATCCACGTCGGCGACAACGTCCGCTGGGCGATCGACAGCCGCGGCGTGTTCATCTTCGACGAAAATGGCAGGAGGCTCTGATGACCCGCGACTTCTCGGCATTTTTCAAGCGGTACGGCTGGCCGTCGGGCAAGGGCCGGCTTCCCTTCTGCATCGGCCATCGCGGCGCCAGCGGCCATGAACGCGAGAATACCATCGCCGCTTTCCGCCGCGCCGCCGACCTCGGGGCTGAGATGTGGGAGCTCGACACGCAGCTAACCAAGGATGGCGTGGTCGTCGTCTCGCATGACGACCATCTCGAGCGCGTCTTCGGCATCGACTGCCGCATTTCCGAGATGACGGCGGCGGAGCTTGCAGGGCTCGACGGCGTCGATGTGCCGAGTTTTTCGGAGGTGGCCGCTCTCGGCCGCGAGACCGGAACCGGTCTCTACGTCGAACTCAAAGCGCCCGGAACCGGCTTGCTTTGCTGGCGGCACCTTGCCGAGACGAACCAGCGTTTTGCCTGCCTCGGTTCCTTCGATACGGCTCAGGTGCGCGAACTCCGCGACGCCGCCTGCGATTTTCCGCTTTCGGTGCTGATCCGTGTCGGCCATGATCCGCATGCGCTCGGCGACGAGGCCGGCGCCGATATCCTGCATCTGTGCTGGGAGAGGGCAGGCGAGCGTCCGCAGGATCTGGTGACCGACGCGTTGATGCGTCGCGCCTTCCAGGAAGGCCGCGAGATCGTGTTGTGGCACGAGGAGCGGCCAGCTGTCCTCGCTGACATCATGAAACTTCCGGTTCTCGGCATCTGCACGGATCTGCCCGATCTGATGCGGCCACCGGCGGTCAAGGAAAAAGCGGTTGGCAGACAGGGATAAGGGACCGCGCAAGGTAACCTCCTTCGACGTGGCGCGCGTGGCCGGCGTCTCGCGCGCGGCCGTGTCGCGCGCCTTCACGCCGGATGCCAGCGTCTCGCCGAAGACGCGCGAAAAGGTCTATCAGGCCGCCAAGGAACTCGGCTACCGGGTGAACTATCTTGCCCGAAGCCTGACCAACAAACGCTCCGATCTCGTCGGCCTCATCGCTGCCGGCCTCGACAATCCGTTCCGCACGCTGCAGATCGAGAATCTGGCAAGAGTGCTGCTCGCCCGTAATTTCCGCCCCATCCTGCTGCCGACCTCGCCGGAGGCCGATACTTCGACGGTCATCGGACAGCTGCTGCATTACGCAGTATCAGGCGTCATCGTCACCTCGGACGCACCGCCGACCGAGATCTGCGAGCAGTGCGCGGCCGAAGGTGTGCCGATCGTGCTGATCAACAAGGGCAACGACATCCCCTTCGTCGACCACATCATTTCCGATGACCGCATGGCCGGCCATCTCGCCGCCACCCACCTGATCGATAGCGGAGTGAAAAAGCCCGCCGTGATGGCCGCGCCTGCCATATCCTATACGGCGCGGCGGCGCAGCGAGGCCTTCATCGCACGCTGCAAGCAGCTCGGCGTCGAGGCCCAGTTTCTGCAGGTCAGGATCAACGACTACCGGAGCGGCTACGATGCTGCAGCCGAACTTGCCGCATCCGGCATCGACGGGCTGTTCTGCGCCAACGACTATATGGCCTGCGGCGTGGTCGATCGCATCATGCAGGGCTGCGGCCGCGAGGATGCGCCGCCGCTCTCCATCATCGGCCATGACGACATTCCTCAGGCGAGCTGGGCCGCCTACGATCTCACGACCATCCGCCAACCCTGCGACGTCCAGGCCGAAAAGACGGTCGACCTGCTGATGAGCCGCATCGTCGAGCCGGACCTTATGGCGCGTGTCGAATTCACGCCGGTGACACTGATCAGAAGAAGGACTGCCTGATGAACTCGCCATTCGATCCCGCCGCCATCCGCGCGCGGGCGGAGGCCGCGATCACCGTTGCTCTCGAAGTCGGGCGGGAAACGGCCCGGTTTCGGCACGATTCCGACCCCGGCTCGCTTGCCGTCGAGAACAAGGGATTGCAGGATTTCGTCACCATCGCCGACAGGAGGGCCGAGCAGGCAATCCGCGACGGCCTGCTCTCGCGCTTTCGTGATGATACGTTCATGGGCGAAGAGAGCGGCGGACGATCGGGTAAGGGCGGCACCTGGGTCGTCGATCCGATCGACGGCACGACCAACTATATCAGGGGCTTCCGCTACTGGGGCGTCTCGATCGCCTTCGTCGTCGGCGAAAAGGTGGAGATCGGCGTGGTCTACGACGCCGCCGGAGACAAGGTCTTTCACGCCGTGCGCGGCGGTGGCGCCTTCAAGGACGGGATTCCGGTCCATGCGGCTGCGACCGTCGATCCGGCCACTGCCCTTGTCATTCTCGGCCATTCCCGCAAGACGAGCTTCGACGACCATCTCGCGCTCTCGCGGCGGCTCCACGAACGCGGCATGGATTATCGCCGCATGGGTGCTGCCGCCATCGACCTCGTTCGCGTTGCCGAGGGTGCTGCCGACCTTTATTATGAACGCCATCTCAATGCCTGGGATATGCTCGCCGGCGCGCTGATCGCCGAAGAGGCCGGCGCTGTGGTGGCGATGCCGCCGGTCGACAGGCTGCTTGCGCAGGGCGGACCTGTCATCGCCCACTCGCCGGGGCTTGCCGGCGAATTCGCGTTCATCCTCGACATCGAGGGGTTGGCGGCGGCTCCCGGTTAGTCCGTCATCCGCCGGCGCCAAGCGCGTTCTGTCGCCGGCGCCTCGTCGGTGGTGATCTGATCCGGCTTCAGGGCCATCAGCGTCGAAAAGCCTCGCCATTCCTGTTCGCTGAAACCGGCCTCCGGATCCTTCAGGGTGAAGGTCCAGGCATCGACGCGTTTGCCTTCGTCCTGGCAGAGCGCGATCATGTCGAGGCCTTGATTGGCGGCATCCAGGATCAGTGGCCAGTGGAGATAGATCGTGTCCGGTTCGGTCGGGCCGCTGAGGTCGGCACGCAATTCAATCTCGACCGCCTTCCAGCCGCAGGCCTTCCTGATATCGTAGAGCTTTTCGGTCGGATCGATGCCGCGCAAGAGACGGGGAAGCTTCTCCTTGACCGCGACGATGAGATCGAGACTGCCGCCGCTGACGATCACCGAGGCGGCGATATTCTGGAAATGCGCGGCCAGATGCGCGATGCCCCTGGCGCCGACCACCTCGTAGTCGTCCTTCATGTCGAATTGCAGCAGTGCGGCCGGGTGGGCCGATTGCAGCATGGCGGCGAGATCCTCGCTGAAGATCAGCGGCCGGTCGCCCTCTTGCATCCTGATAGCGCTGAGGTCGCCGATGCTCGTCTTGGCGATCGCTCCATGCCCAGTCGTTTCACCTTCGAGCTCCTCATCGTGCAGCACGACGAAACCGCCATCGGCGCGTACACGCAGATCGAGCTCCATCGAGGCGCCTGCTGCAAATCCCTCCGCCATCACTTCGGATGAGAACAACGGATCGGCAAACCGCTTGCGCAACCGGTGCCATTTCAGGCGGGTGCGGTGCCCCTCATGTGAGATCTCCAGGCCCTGCGCATCCAGCAATCTTGTCATCTGCACCAAGTCTCCACGATCGCTACTCTCCTGCCTTGATGAACCATGATTATCAAGGGCCGAATATGGCTTTCATTGACGGTAGGCTGCGGATATTGCCTCCGAAGCGGCTGATATATCCGAGGGATGGCCTGCCTGCCTGAGGGCGGCGCCATATGCCACGACATTCGACAGCACCGTCTGGAATGCGGCGCGCGAACCCGTGTGATTCAGGCGCACGAGATGGGCCGGCGCGGTTCCGACGCCTTCGCTCAGCTCGACCCCGAGCCGCCCAGCAGTTGCGATCAGCGCAGCAGGCGCCAGCGCGTCCGGCAGTGGCACGGCCGTGACCAGGTTCGACGCCTTTACTGCCGGCACCCAGCCCGGGGCTCCGAGTGCGGCAAGCCCCGCCCGTGTCGCCGATGCCGCCAGCGCATGGCGGGTGACGACATTCTCCAGGCCTTCAGCCTCGATGCGGTCGAGCGCCGCCTCCAGCGCGAAGAATTCCAGCGGCGCCGGTGTTCCCGGCAGGCCACGCCGACCGCCGTCGACCCAGGTCTTCAGATCGGCCAAAGACAAGATCGAATCGCGCGGTGCGCCGTCACTGAGGATCAAATCCCAGGCCCTGCCGCTGACCGAAAGCGCGGACACGCCAGCCGGACCGCCGAGCGCCTTCTGTGGCCCGATCACGGCGATGTCGATGCCGAGACCGTCGACATCGAGCTGATGGCCGCCGACCGATGCGACCGCGTCGACAACCGTGACGACGCCGCGAGCCCGGGCAAGCGCCAAGATCTCGGGCAGGGGGTTGAGAATGCCGCTTGCGGATTCCGCGTGCACCAGCGCGAGAACATCGATCTTCGGACCCGTCTGGAGCGCTTTGGCGACTGCTTCGATCTCGATCGGCAGGCCCGGTTCGGCGACGATATCGGCGACCGCCGCGCCACCCCGCCGCAGCCATTGACCGAACCAGCCGCCATAGGGACTGGTGATGATGTTGAGTGCTGAAAGGCCGGGGCGCGCAAGGCTGAGCGCCGCCGCCTCCAGCGCCACCACCGCCTCGCCCTGCACCAGTAATATATCGTTGCGGCTGCATAATATGCCGCCGATCCTGTCGGCAAGGACAGCGTAGCGCTCCGCGGGATAGGAGGGCACGCCATGCAGGGGATTCCAACCAAGATCGGACATGGATACTTCCTTCAGCAAGGATCGGTCACGAGACGGGGGACGGCGGCCACGAGCGCGCGGGCGGCCTCCGATTGCGGAGCGGCAACGACCGCCGCTGCCGGACCGGTCTCGACGATCCGTCCGCCATCGATAACGGCGATGCGGTGGGAAACGGCGCGCACCACGGCCAGATCGTGCGAAATGAACAGACAGGCAATGCCCTGTTCTTTCTGCAGATCGACCAGAAGCTCCAGGATCCTGCCACGCACGGTGACGTCGAGCGCCGAGACCGCCTCGTCGAGCACCAGCATCGACGGCCGCGTCGCAATCGCCCGCGCAATCGCCACGCGCTGGCGCTGGCCGCCGGAGAGCGAACGCACCGGCCGGGCGGCGTGATCGGCCGTGAGGCCGACACGCTCTAGCAGATCGACGATCTCGCCGGGGCGCCGGTCTTTTGCGACGCCGTGGATGCGAAGCGGATCGTCGAGCACTGCACTAACGCTCGCCAACGGATTGAAGGCGGCGAGCGGATCCTGAAACACCATCTGCATACGCGCCCGCCGGCGGCGTAAAGGCGCGCCATTCAGCGCGAGCCAATCCTCTCCCTCGAAGCGAATCGAGCCGGCATCGGCAGCAACAAGCCGCAGCAGGATGCGCGACAGCGTCGATTTTCCGCTGCCGGAGGCGCCGACGAGGCCGAGCGTTTCCCCGGCCGCGATCGTCAGCGACACATTGTCGAGGGCAGCGACCCGGCGGCCCGAAGAGGAAAACCCTTTCGACAGGTTTTCGATGGCAAGCAGCATGTCGTTCATGACGCCACCTCTTCGATCAGCGGCGGCGTCGCGAGGTCGCGATGGCTGGCGATCAGGGCGGCGGTATAGTCGCTTTTCGGCGCAGAGAGCACCGAACGGAGGGGGCCTGCTTCGACCAGCCTCGCATTGCGGAAGACGGCGATGCGATCGACGAAGCCGGAGACCAGCGCGATGTCGTGGGTGATGAAGAGAAGCGTCATGCCATCCTCGCGCACCAGCCCGTCGAGCAGCCGGACGATCTCGGCCTGGACGACGACGTCGAGCGCGCTGGTCGCCTCGTCGGCGATCAGCAGCGCAGGCCTCGCGGCAATGGCCGCGGCAATCGCCACGCGTTGGCGCTGGCCGCCGGAAAGCTGATGCGGAAAGGCCCGCATCGCCTTGTCGGGCTGGGCTATCCGTACCCGCTCGAGTAATTCTTCGGCCCTGGCATAGGCCTGTTTCCAGCTGAGGCCGAGATGGCGGCTGGCGCCTTCAGCGACCTGTTCGCCGATCGTCAGGACGGGATTGAGGCTGGAGCCCGGATCCTGGAAGACGAAGCCGAAATCGCGGCCGGGACGAGGCGGATGGCCAAGTGCAGACCAGAGCATCTCGCCCCGGACCTTCGCGCCCTCCGGCAGCAGGCCTGCAAGCGCGCGAGCGAGCGTGCTCTTGCCGGAGCCGCTTTCGCCGATGATCGCCAGCCTTTCGCCGGCGGCAATATCGAGATCGACGCTGTCTAGTGCGGCAGCAGCGCCGCGCCCGTAGGTGACTGAAAGCTGCCGCAGGCTGCAGAAGATGCCGCTCATGCCGCCCTCGCATCGTTATCGCCGAGCGCCTTGCCGAGACCCTCGCTGAAGAGATGGACGCCGAGCACGGTGATGGCGAGCACCGCGCCCGGTATGACGGAGAGATAGGATGCCGAGCGCAGCACGCTGCGGCCCTCGGCGATCATCGAACCCCAGGTGGCGATATTGGGGTTGCCGAGGCCAAGGAAGGACAGCGCTGCCTCGGTGAGGATCGCGCCGGCGACGATGGTGGCGGAGAGCGCCAGCACCGGCGGCAGCGCGTTCGGCAGGATTTCCCGGAAGGCGATCTCGGCCGGATGCATGCCGATCACCCTTGCCGAGGCGACGTAATCCTGCTCGCGGATGGCAAGCACCTGCGCTCGCGTCAGCCGGGCCGGATCGGCCCAGGTGCCGAGTGCGATGGCAAGGACGACGACAGGCGTCGAGACCCCGATGGTGCTGACGAAGGCGAGGGCAAGCAGGAAGGCCGGCACGATCTGGAAGGCGTCGACGACGCGCATCAGCGCTTCGTCGACGAGCCCGCCGGCAAAACCGGCGGCCATGCCGACGCAGAGCCCGAGCACCATGGCGGAAAACGCTGCCGCAAGGCCGACGGCGAGTGAGGTCCGCGCGCCATAGAGCAGGCCCGCCAGGACGTCGCGGCCGAGCCGGTCGGTGCCGAGCGGAAAAGCCGGATCGGTGAACGGCGTCAGCAGCGCGCGGCCGGCAATCTTCAGGGGATCGCCCGGTGAAAGGATAGGAGCGAGCAGCCCGGCCATGAGCAGGACAAGAAGGATCGCAAGTCCAACCGCGCCTTCCGGCGTGCGCAGCAGGCGGCTCATGCGCGGCCCTCCGAAGCGCCGATGCGCGGGTCGAGTGCTGCATAGACGAGATCGACGAGGAAATTGACCGAAATGACGAGCACGGCGCTGGTGACGACGATGCCCATCAACAGCGGCGCGTCGCGGCCATTGACCGCCTCCTGCGCCAGCCGCCCGAAACCCGGGATCGCAAAGACGCTCTCGATCACCACGCTGCCGCCGAGCATCGCCGCCGATTGCAATCCGAGCATGGTGACGAGCGGCAGCAGCGCATTGCGCGCCACATGGCGCAGCACAATCCGGCTCCGCGACAGGCCCTTGGCGCGGGCGAAGAGCACGAAATCGAGCTTCCACGCCTCGACCATACCGCTGCGCATCACCCGCAGGAACAAGGCGAGATAGATGAGGGCCAGCGCGCCGACCGGCAGAACCAGATGATCGGCGATATCAAGCGCGCGCGGAAAACCCGTCTTGCCGGAAGCGATCGTCTCGACACCGGCGATGGGAAACCACCGCAGCTTCACCGAGAAAGCAACGCTCAGCACCAGACCGAGCCAGAAGCTCGGAATGGCATAGACGATCAGCGAGCCGATCGACAACAGCCGGTCCCGCATGCTGCCCGGCCGCGCCCCGGCAAGGATGCCGAGCGCCGAGCCGAGGCCGAAGGAGAGTGCCGTCGCACTGCCCATTAGGAGCAGCGTATTGGGCAGGCGTTCGGCAATGAGTGCACCGACCGGCCGGCCGAAGGCGACCGACCAGCCGAGATCGAGCCGCGCCAGCGAGGAAAGATAAAGCCAGAGGCGCGCAAGAACGGACCGGTCGAGGCCGTAGCTCTCGCGCAGCGACTGCCTAAGTGCGGCATCGCCGCCGCCGATCGAACCGAGATAGGCGTCGACTGCATCGCCCGAGGCGGATTCGAGCAGGAAAAAGGTGAAGATCACCACGATCAGCAGCACTGGAATGCTGCTGATTGCCCTGCGCCTCAGGAGGATGATTGCACGTCTCACGCCGGACAGGGCCTCTGAAAGAGAATTGCCGCCGATTCTATCACGATTGCAGCGCGGTATCGCCCCAGTTCGAGACGGCCCAGCGCGGGTTGTTCGAGACGTTGAGCACGGTGTCGCGCGCAACGGTGATGAAGCCCCATTCCGCAACGTTGATCAGCGGGAGGTCGGCGACGACCAACTGCTGGAACTTGCGGTAGAGATCGGTGCGCGCCGCCGTGTCGATGGTTTCGGATGCCTGCAGGATGATCTTGTCGAGTTCCGGATTGACGTAGCCGCCCTGATTGGAGAAGGGGACGCCGGCTGGCGTGCCGGATTGGACGAGAATGGTGGTGGAGATCGCCGGATCGCCACGGAAGACCGGCGGGCCAACGGCGAGATCGAAGTCGTGATCGGTATAAACAGCTTTCTGATGCGCGGCCGCATCGGCATTGACGATCTCGGCATTGATGCCGATCACGGCCAGCGCCTGGCGAAGGTAATCGCCGAACTGGCGGGTTTCGTTGAAATAGGGCGCGGGGCGAAGCTTCAGCGTGAATCGGTTGCCGTCTGCCCTTTGCTTGTATCCTGCCTTGTCGAGGATATCGTTGGCGGCGGCAGGGTTGAAATCATAGGCCGCGACATCCGGCGTGTAGAACTGCGGCGCATTCTTCGGCACGGGACCAGTGGAGGCTGCGGCGTAGCCGAGGAAGATCGTGTCGACCACGAATTTCTTGTCGATCGCCTGCGCGATCGCCTGACGGACTCTCAGATCGGCCAGTTCCTTGCGGCGATGATTGATCTCGACGACGAGCTGGTAGGTCAGGGCCTCATACCCCTTCGAGATCACCTTGATGCCGGCGACCTTCGAGATACGATCGAGATCGGCGAGCGGCACGGCTGAAAAGGCAGCAAGCTGGATTTCCTCGGCTTCGAGCGCCGAGCCCGCTGCTTCGCGATCGGGCAATACGCGGAAGACGATCTCATCGAGTTTCGGCTGGTCCTTGTCCCAATAATTCTCATTGCGCGCCAGCCGGTAATATTCGCCAGGCTTGTGTTCGGCAAACTTGAACGGACCGGTGCCGATCAACGTGTTGTTGGCCGGGTTGGTGGCGATATCGGTACCGTCGAAGATGTGCTTGGCGATGACGCTGGTGACGACAGGCAGCGCGTTGCGGATCAGCTGGAACGGTGTCGGCTTGGAGAAGCGGAAGATCGCGGTGTAATCGTCAGGCGTGTCGACGGCTTCGAGATTGGCGAAGACCAGGCGGCCGAGATTCTGCAGCGGCTTCCAGATGTTGAGCGCGGAGAAGGCGACATCGACCGAGGTGAACGGCTTGCCATCGTGCCAGGTGACGCCGTCGCGCAGCTTGAAGGTGACGGAAAGGCCGTCATCCGAGCCCTCCCAGGAGGTGGCAAGGCGCAGCGAAAGCCCATCCTTGCCGTCGAACGACGCTTCGGCCAGCGGCTCGATCACCTTGCTTGCGACGAAGAAGACGCCGTTCGAGGCGACGATGGCGGGATTGAGGTTCTTCGGCTCGGAATCGGCCGCAACGATCAGCCGGCCGCCGCTGGCCGCGGTCTGCGCAAGCGTCTGTCGGGCGAGCGCCGTCGAGGCAAGCAGCAGGGCGGTGCCCTTCATCAGCGTGCGCCGCGAGATAGATGATACGGTCATGACCCCTCCTGATCGGTGAAATTCGGGTGCCCATATTCAGGGCGAAATGCAAATTGTCATAGAGGTTAGATTCGAATGGTTGGACTGGGCGAGATATTTTTTGTCACTCAGCCATTATTCGCTCAGCCGTTGGCCGCGACACGTGCCGGCTCGCCGAAGAGATTGCGATAGGCAGCACCGGGATGCGGCGCGACGAGCCGCGGCCCCGCTCGCCCAAGTTTTTCCCGCAGCGTTCCCTTGGCGTAGTCGGTCTTGTAGACGCCGCGCTTCTGCAGTTCCGGCACCAGCAGATCGACGGCATCCTCGAAACTCTCGGGCGTCACGGCATAGGCGAGGTTGAAGCCGTCGACATCGGTGTCCTCGATCCATTCCTGCATCAAATCGCCGACCGTTTGCGGCGAGCCGACGAAAACAGGACCGAAACCGCCGATGCCGACCCAGTCGGCCATTTCACGCACCGTCCATTCCTTGGTGGGATCGATTGTCGTGAAGGTCTCGACAGCCGATTGTACCGCATTGGTATGGCGGTGCCGCAGCACCTCGTCCGGCCCAAACTGGCCGAAATCGATGCCGGTCCAGCCGGAGATCAGCGTCAGCGCGCCTTCGAAGGAAGCGTATTTGCGGTATTCGTTGAACTTCCGCTGCGCTTCCGCATCGGTTTCGCCGAGAACAACCGTTTGCAGATTGAAGGCGAGGATTTCGCGCGGGTTGCGGCCGATGCGTTCGGCCGCCTCGCGGACATTGGCGACGTAGCGCTTCAGCACCGCCTTCGATGGAGAGGCGACGAAAATGCATTCGGCATGGGCGCCGGCAAAGTCCTTGCCGCGGCTCGAGGCGCCGGCCTGGTAAAGTACCGGTGTACGTTGCGGCGAAGGTTCACTCAAGTGAATGCCGGGCACGTTGAAATGCTTGCCGGAATGGCGGATCGGGTGGACTTTTTCTGGATGGGTGAAGATACCGCTTTCCCGATCGCGGACGACGGCGCCGTCTTCCCAGCTTCCCTCCCAGAGCTTGTAGCAGACCTCGAGATATTCCTCGGCGAGGTCGTAGCGATCGTCATGCTTCGTCTGCGCCGGCTGGCCGATATTGAGCGCGCCGCTGTTGAGGTAGGAGGTGACGATATTCCAGCCGACACGCCCCTTGGTCAGGTGGTCGAGTGTCGAAATGCGGCGGGCGAAGGTATAGGGATGCTCGAAGGAGAGCGACGCCGTCAGGCCGAAGCCGAGATGCTCGGTCTCGTAGGCCATGGTGGGAATCAGCTGCAGCGGATCGTTGACCGGCACCTGAGCCGAATGGCGAAGTGCGGCATCGACATTGCCGTTCAGCACATCGTAGACGCCGAGCACGTCGGCGATGAACAGCCCGTCGAACCTGCCGCGCTCCAGCGTCTTTGCCAGATGCACCCAGTAGTCGAGATCCTTGTAGGTCCAGGACTTGTCGCGCGGATGGCGCCAGAGCCCCGGCGACTGGTGTCCGACGCAATTCATGTCGAAGGCGTTCAGCCTGATTTCGCGGGTCATGTTTTCTTCCTTGGAATTAGGGTTTGCTACGGCCGAGGCCGTAGGTCAGCGCCAACGCGCCGACGAGCACGGCGCCCTTGACGAAATCCTGGGTGTAGTAAGGGGCGTTCAGCATGGTGAGGCCGTTCAGCAGCACGCCGACGAAGACCGCGCCGGCAATGGTGCCAAGCACGTTTGGGCGGCGCAGGTTGAAGACGGCAAAGCCGATCAACGCGGCAGCGACCGAATCCATCAGCAGCGAGCCGCCGGACGAGATATCACCACGCCCGACGCGGGCGGCGATGACAATGCCGCCGAGCGATGCCAGTGTGCCCGACAGCACATAGGCGAGCGTCTTCAGCCGCACCGTCGAGGCGCCGGCAAGCCGGGTCGCGACCTCGTTGCCGCCGGTCGCAAACAGCAGCCGGCCGATGCGGGTGCGTTCGGTGAGAATGAAGAGTGCGATGGCGACCACCGCCATCAGCACCACCGAAACGGGCAGGGTGCCGAGAATGCTGTAGCGGCCGATCAGCAAAAAGGCCGGGTCGTAAGCGCCGGTCGCCTTCGAGCCGTCGGGCAGGGTGAGACCGGCCGAAATCGACCGGCCGGCGGTCGGGATCAGCTGCAGGCCGGAAAGCAGGAACAGCATCGCCAGCGTCGCCAGGAGATCAGGCACCTTCAGGCGGACGATGAGGAAGGCATTGACGAGACCGACCAGGGCGCCGAAGGCGAGCACCAGCGGCACCGTCGCATAGGCATCAAGGCCCCAGACGATCATCGCATAGCTGGCCGCCATCACGCTCGATGCGGCGACCGCGCCGACCGACAGGTCGAAACCGCCGACAGCAAGCGTGACGGTGACGCCGGCGCCGAGAATGGCGACGACGGACACTGCCTGCAGGATGCTCATCAGATTGGCGATGTTGATGAAGGCGGGCTCGGCGATGGTGAAACCGACGACGAGCAGTGCCAACAGGATGAACACGGCGCCCGCCCGGAGAAATGCCCCGAGAGCCGCAAGACGACCGCCATCGGCTTGCGGCGATGCCTTCGGCCGGGCGCTTGCCTGTGGAAGAGTGTCGTCATCGATCGTCGTCATGCGGATATTCCCTGAATGGCGGAAGGAGCGGGAATTCCGCCTGCAGCGGGCATCAACACGTGGCGGTCGATGACGAGGATGCGATCTGCCACCTCATAGGCCTCCTCCGGGTCGGAGGTCGCAATCAGCGTCGCCCGGTCGCTGCGGGCGCGGATTGCCCGGATGATGTCATGACGGGCGCCGACGTCGACACCCTGGAAAGGTTCGTCGAGCAGCAGCAAACGGCTCGGTTCCGCCTCCCAGCGGGCGATCACCGCCTTCTGCTGGTTGCCGCCGGAGAGCGACCAGATCGAGGCGAGCGGACCCGCGGCCTTGATGCCGAGACGAGTGATCGCCTGTTCGGCCTCGCGTCGTTCACGGCCGCCGACAAGGAAACCGCGCGGATACCATTTGCCAAGATGCGGCAGGCTGATCGTCGCCGACAGCGAATGGCCGGGCCATGCCGGCGGCATCAGCGAGGAACGATGACGGTCTTCGGCCGCCATCGCCACACCTGCGGCGATCGCCTCGGCCGGGCCTTTCGGTCGGTAGGGTCGACCGCCGAGGAACATCTGGCCTCCGGCAAGCGCCGTCACGCCGAAGATCGCCTGGAGCAACCGGCTCTTGCCGGCGCCGAGCACGCCGGTCACCGCCACCACCTCGCCCTCATGCAATGACAGATCAAAGGAGGCGGCTTCAGGGAGCAGGCTGATATCACGCATCTCGAAAATCACTGGTCCGGTCGCAGGCCGCGCATCCGGCCGGGCCGCCTCCAGTCGACGGCCGATCATCGTCTCGATGGCGCTCGAAAAATCGATCGGCCGCGAAAAGGTGCCGACGACGCGGCCGCCGCGCATGACGAGCGCGCGGTCGGCGATCGCTTCAAGATCGGCTGTACGGTGCGAGATATAGAGGATCGCCAGGCCGCGCTTGCGAAGCCTAAGCAGAATATCGAAGAGCCGGCGGCTTTCCTCTCCGGAAAGGCTCGCCGTCGGTTCGTCGAGGATGAGGAGATCGGCGCGGTTGGCAAGCGCCCGGGCGATTGCCACCAGTTGCCGGTCGGCGCTGGTGAGTTCGCCGAAATCACGGTCCAACGGCAGGCTGAAGCCGGCGGCATCGAGCATGGACTGAGCGGCACGGCGGATGCCGGCGCGCGAGACGAAGAAAGGTGTGCTGCGATCGGCAAACCGGTTGAGCAGCAGGGCATCGGCAACGGTCAGACCGGCCGCGCCGACGAGATCCGTCGATTGATGCACCGTGACGACACCAGCCCTTGCCGCTTCGGCCGGGCTGCGCGGCGCAAAGGCGCGGCCATCGAGGCTGACCATGCCGCCATCGGCCGGAAGCACGCCGGAAAGGATCTTGACCAGCGTCGATTTGCCCGCGCCGTTTGCGCCCATCAGCGCCACGATCTCGCCGCGCTCCATCGAAAGATCGGCACCGGCTAGCGCCCGCGTCGACCCGAATCTGCGGGTGATATTTTCAATGTGAAGAAGCGGCATCGACAAAGGTCCGGGACTGCAATCGAAGCCGGAGTGTGCCCTGTCCGGGCGGTCGAACTCCAGGCACGCCTTTCCCCGGCGAACTGCCCTCGGGAAACAAAGAATCTCCGACAGCCCATAAAATCGGATCATTTACTCTACTAAAAACATAGAGATTATATCTAATAATTCAACGCGTCGCGAGGGCTAACCTGTCAGACGACGCTCCCGATTGCTAAAAGGAACGCGACAATGAAATCCCTCGCACGGCTCGCACTCTCTGCCGCCGTCATTCCGTTCATTTTCATTCAAGGCGCAAAAGCCGACGGTCTGTCCGGTGCTCCTGCCCCTTTCGACAAGGGCGGCGTCAAAGTAGCGCTGATCAGCTACATCTCGGCCGGCGATTTCTTCCAGGCCTATCAGGCGGGCGCTGAAGCCCAGGCCAAGGCGCTGGATATCGACCTGCGCATCTTCCCCGGCCGGCAGGATGCCGCCGAGCAGCGCGAGCAGATCCTCCAGGCGATCAATCTCGGCGTCTCCGGCATCGTCATCGACCACGGTTTGCCAGAATCGCTCGGCGACGTCGTGCAGCAGGCCCTCGACAAGGGCATCAAGGTCGTGGCCTTCGACGTCAACCTCAACAATCCCAAGATTCCGCAGGTGGAGCAGAGCGATCACGAACTTGCATCATTGGCACTTGAACAGGTGGTGAAGGACAACGGCAACAGCTTCAGCGCCGGTTATGTCTATGTCGCGGGCTTTGCGCCACTCGACCGCCGCAACGAAGTTTGGGACAAGTTCAAGTCGGACAATAAAGGCGTGGTCGAAAAGGCCCGTTTCGGCAATGTCAGCGACACGACGGCGACTTCGACCGCCGATCAGGCGAAGGCCGTGCTCACCGCCAATCCCGATATATCGGTCGTCTTCGCCCCCTATGACGAGTTCGCCCGCGGCGTGAAGCTCGCCGCCAACGATCTCGGCATAGCAAGCAAGCTCAAGATCTATTCGGCCGACGTCTCGACGGCCGATATCCAGGAAATCACCGAGGAAGGCAGCCCCTGGGTCGCGACCGTCGCGACCAATCCGGCCGTCGTCGGCGCCGTCTCCATTCGCGCCGCAGCACTCGAAATCGCCGGGCAGACGGCTCCCCACCAGATCACCGTGAAGCCGACGCTTCTGACGCAGGAAAGCCTGCGCGCAGCCGGCGTCAAGACGATCGAAGAACTGGCCGAAAAGATCCCGGCCTTCAGCACGAGCGATGCGGCGACCGCCAGCTGGATCCCGGACAAGCTGTTCTGAGACCTCGCACTTCGATCCTTCCGGCGGAAGCGTGCGCCTCCCGTCGGATCATCTTTTTGGAGAATTGGAGTTCCGCCCATGAGCCAATCCAATGTCATCTTCGCGGCCAGCCGCAACCCAACGCGCGAAGACCTCTTTGCCCGTGCCGAGGAGGTCTCTGCCGACCTGTCGCGGCGCGCCGCAGACCTCGACCGCGAAGGCCGTCCGCCGCGCGCCGAGATCGTCAAATTGAAGAATGCCGGGCTGCTCAATGCGCTGCATCCCACGCAAATCGGCGGCGGTGGCCTCGATTGGGTCGACGGATTGAGGTTGGTGCGCATTCTCGCCCGTGGCGAGAGCTCGATCGGCCAGCTGCTCGGCTACCACTATGTCAACAGCCAGTACATCTATTGGGCGCTTGATGCCGCCCGCGCCCATGCGCTGGGCAGCGATACGGTCGCCAGGAACCTCTATTGGGGGGCGGCCGTCAATCCGCGCGATCCCGGGCTGGTGCTCACCCGTCGCGGCAACGGCTATGTGCTGAACGGACGCAAGTCCTTCTCCACGGCAGCGCGGGTCTCCGATTACATCAATGCCAATGCGACGCTCGACGACAAGATCGCCGGTTTCGCCGTGCCGACCAATCGTCAAGGCTACGTCGCCAATGACGACTGGGACAATATCGGCCAGCGCCTGTCGGACAGCGGCAGCGTCGAGTTCCGCGACTTCCCCGTCTACGAGGAGGATTTCGTCGGCGCGCCGGCTGCAGCCGACGCAGCGCCGCCGGTGCTGTCGACCTTCAACACGCCGTTCATCCAACTGGTCTTCGTCAACTTTTATCTCGGCACCGCGGAAGGCGCGCTGCAGGCGGCCGTCGATTACGTCCGCAACACGACCCGGCCATGGATCACCTCGGGTGTCGAGCGGGCGGCGGATGATCCTTATATCCTCGAACGCGTCGGCGAATTCACTGCCGCGCTGAAGGCTTCGGCGGCCCTTGCCGACAACGCCGCAGCTGCCGTGCAGGCGGGCCTTGCCCGCGGCCGCGACGTCACCGCGCGCGAGCGCGGCGAAGCGGCGGCGGAAGCCTATGCCGCCAAGGTCCACGCCACCCATGTCTCGCTCGACATCACCTCACGCGTCTTCGAGCTGACGGGGGCGCGCTCGACGGCCGACAAATACCGTTTCGACCGTTTTTGGCGCAATGTCCGCACCCATACGCTGCACGATCCCGTCTTCTACAAGGCGAAGGAAGTCGGTGAATTCGTGCTGAACGACAAGATACCGGAGGTCAGCCTCTATAGCTGAGGCGGCCATCTTTCATCGAAAGCAAAAACCCCACTGCCGGCCCCGGCGGTGGGGTTTTCGGTTGGAAGACGGAGAGATTTCAGAGCGCGCCGTTCTTCGGCGGCGTTACGCCGTTCAAATGGTAGTTGCCGACGACGTGATATTTCCAACGCACGGGATCGTGCAGCGTATGGGTGCGGGCATTGCGCCAATGGCGGTCGAGGTTGAGGCCAGCCTGCACCGACGAAGTTCCGGCAAGCTCAAAAAGCGTGTTCGAGGCCTCGAGCGCCACTTCGGTCGTCAGCACCTTCGCCGCAGCGACTGCCAGCGTGGCCGCGATCACCTTTTC
This sequence comes from Rhizobium leguminosarum, assembly GCF_019798305.1. Taxonomy (GTDB): domain Bacteria; phylum Pseudomonadota; class Alphaproteobacteria; order Rhizobiales; family Rhizobiaceae; genus Rhizobium; species Rhizobium leguminosarum_U. Next base: position 212,919 of record NZ_JAAXDD010000013.1, on the reverse strand, counting down.
CTCCGTCGTCTCGACCTGCGCGGCATCGACCTTGCGGCCGGCGCGCTCCACGAGAGCCGTTGCAGCTTCCAGCCGGATGGCGATCTGGCCGACCTTGGCGATCGTCAGCGGATCGTCGGAGGCACGCTCAAGGCCGCTATCCATCCAGGGGCGCGATTTCGTCCTGACGAACTCCAGCGTTTCGGCAAAGGCCGCCCGTGCGATACCGAGATCGACACCGGCATGGATGATCTGACCAACGGAGCCGATCGTCGTCGGCCGCTCGAAGCCCTTATGATGGAAGACCACGGAATCGGCGCTGACATAGACATTGTCGAGGATCGTCGTGCCGCTGCCGGTGGTGCGCTGGCCAAAACCGTCCCAGTCGTCGACGATCTCGACACCTTCGGTGCCCTTCGGCACGAAGGCCATGGTCAACCGATCCTCCGGATCAAGCGCGAAGATGGTGATCCAGTCGGCGAAGAGGACGCCGGTCGAATAGAATTTGCGGCCGTTGATCCGGTAACCCGGACCGTCGCGGGTGATGCGCGTATTATAGTGGCCGACCGTCTTGGTGCCGCGCTCGGAAAGCGCATTGCCGAAACGATCGCCGGCCAGCACGCGGCTGAAGAAATAGCGCTGCTGCTCCTCGCCGCCGTCGGTTCTGAGCGCCTCGAGAATATAGAAATGGTTCTGCGGGATCTGGCCGATCGAGCCGTCCGCCTCCGACAGGATCGCAGTGATCTCGGCAAGTACGGCGTTGGAGACGTCGAGGCCGCCATATTGCGCCGGCACGGTGATCGCCAGAAGGCCGGACTGGGCGACAAGATCGAGTTCGCTAAACGGCAGAATCCTGTCGGCGTCGCGCTCGGCGGCGCGTGCGGCAAACTGCGCCGCCAATCTGCGGGCAGTGGCTATCGCCTCATCATCGCTGCCGATACGGTCGGCCACGGGCCGGATCTGGTCTGCTTGCCTCAGCACGGTGTTCATCGATGTCTCCATTTCTGACGATGCTATCGGTGAAAGAAATCGCGCGCCGAGATAAGAGTACAAATTCTATAGATGTGATAGAAAATGAAAAGTGTTTGCTTATCAGGCTCCGACCGCCGCGATTACTGTCCCGGCCCAGCACTCGCGCCGTGAGCTTGCCTTTGGAAGCGATAAAAATCCTGCCCGGAACTGGCGCTCCCGGTCTCGATTTGATTTCGGCGAGCTCTTACCTAACCAATATTCGCTGCGTCGCCGCAGCGATTGCTCAGAGAATGCCCAATGCGGGGCAGGCGGCCGCCTTGCCCGATCCATGAGGAAAGTCATGACCCCACGGCAGTTGCGCCTCGGCGCCTTCATGCGTCCCGTCAGCCTGCATACCGGCGCATGGCGCTATCCCGGCTCCTATCCCGATGCCAATTTCAATTTCGCCCATCTGAAGTCCTTCGCCCAGGCACTAGAACGGGCGAAATTCGACGCCTTCTTCATGGCCGATCACCTCGCCGTACTCAACATGCCGGTCGAGGCGCTGAGGCGCAGCCACACCGTGACCTCCTTCGAGCCCTTCACGCTGCTCTCGGCGCTGGCGGCGGTGACGGAGCGCATCGGCCTCGTCGCTACCGCCTCCACCACATTCGACGAGCCCTATCATATCGCCCGGCGTTTCGCCTCGCTCGACCATATCAGCGGCGGCCGCGCCGGCTGGAACATCGTCACGACGTCCAACCCCGACGCCGCCCTCAATTTCGGCCTTGACGAACATGTGGAGCACGGCGAGCGTTATCATCGCGCCCGAGAATTTTATGATGTCGTGACCGGGCTCTGGGATAGTTTCGCCGACGATGCCTTCATCCGTGACCGGGAAAGCGGCCTGTTCTTCGATCCGGAAAAGATGCATGTGCTCGGCCACAAGGGCGAGGAATTGAGCGTGCGCGGGCCGCTCAATATCGCCCGGCCGCCGCAGGGCTGGCCCGTCATCGTCCAGGCCGGCCAGTCGGACCCCGGTCGCCAGCTTGCCGCGGAGACCGCCGAAATGGTCTTCTGTTCGCCGCGCGATCTGGCCGCCGGCAGGGCGCTGTATGCCGATATTAAAGGCCGCATGGCAGCCATTGGCCGCAACTGCGACCACCTGAAGATCCTGCCTGCCGCCTTCATCATCGTCGGCGACAGCATCGACGAGGCCCGCGCCAAACGCGCCACGCTCGACAGCCTGGTGCATTACGACAGCGCCATCGCTTCGCTTTCGATCGCGCTCGGCCATGACGCTTCGGGCTTCGATCCCGACGCACCGCTGCCGGCCGATATTCCCGACACCAATGCCAGCAAGACCGGTCGCGCCCAGGTGCTGAAGCTTGCTGCGGAGGAAAATCTGACGGTGCGTCAGTTGGCGCAGCGTTATGGCGGCTATGCCGGCCTTGCCTTCGTCGGCACGCCGGCCAGTATCGCCGACGAGATGGAGCGCTGGCTTGACGAGGAGGGTTCGGACGGTTTCAACGTCGTCTTCCCCTATCTGCCGCAGGGTCTCCTCGACGTCACCGAACGGCTGGTTCCCGAACTGCAGCGCCGCGGCCTGTTCCGCAGCGAATATCAGGGCACGACGCTGCGCGAGCATCTCGGATTGCCCCGGCCGGAGAACCGGTTCTTTGCATCAGGTACATGAGGGGGCTCGCTTCTGCTTTCCGGAAGCAAGCCGATAGTGCTCAGGCTATGACCCCAACCCGAAACGCATCACTTTCGCCCGGCATCAGTTCGAGGGGCCAGATAATGTTGCGGTCGCCTCCCGGATAGAAATCTCGATAGGCCGGCATGGTGGCGAGAAGCATCCGGCCGAGCGCGACACCGAGATCGTAGAGCGAGATGCGAAAGCAGCTCAGCGACGGCTGCAGGAACCGTGCGCGCGGAGCGTCGCGGAAGCCGATCACCGCAAGGTCGCGGCCGGGCATGACGCCGGATTCCATCAGGCGGCGGAAAAGGCCGATCGCCATCAGCTCGTAGATCAGAATCACCGCCGTCGGCCGCTCTTCGAGCAGCAGCAGTTCATGGGCCGCCTGATAGCCGCCCTGTTCACTCGACTTGACGCGAATGACGAGTGAGGCGTCGAAGGCAATATCGTGCCGCTCGAGCGCCCGGCGATAGCTATCGATAAAGAGATAGCCGAGGTTGGCCTCGCTCGACGGCGCAGTGATCGCGATCCGGCGGTGTCCCAGCGCGATCAGCCGCTCGACGGCATGCTCGGCCACGCCCTCGAAATCGAGATCGATCCAGGGAAAATTGCTGGCCGAAAGGCTGCGGCCGAGCGCGACGAAAGGGATCTTCGTCCGCGACAGAAAGTCGATGCGTGGGTCGACGCGCTGCGTGTCCGAGATGATCATTGCATCGACGATGCGCCGCGCCACCATCCGCTTCAGATATTCGTGCGGGTCCTCGTCGCTCGGGCAGGGCAACATGATGAGGTCGAGCTTATGGCGGGCAAAGACGCTCTGCAGGCCGCTGGTGACGCCGAGGAAGAAGTTGTCGGCGTTCTCGACCGTCTCCTTGCTGGATTCGATCATCAATCCGATGACCTTCGTCTCCCCCTGCCTCAGGCTCCGCCCAGACTGGTTGGCGACGTAGCCGAGTTCCTCGGCCGCCGCCAGAACCCGCCGGCGGGTTTCCTCATTGACATCGGGCTTGCCGTTCAGCGCGCGGGAGACCGTGCCGATCGAGATATTCAAGTGTTCGGCAAGCTGGTGAATCCCCTTCATCGCTGACGATTTTCCCGGGAGCATGATGCCGAAAAGTGTGCGCGGTTTTCGGACGACATCATGCTCCATTTCTATAATTCAGATCCGTCCGGATCTGGGCCTGTAATTTCCCGTTTGGCGTCTATTGACACCGCAAAATGTTTCCGGATACAGTCGTAAACGTTTACGGAGTGCGTGTCACGAGGAGAGTTGGCACCGTTCCCCTGGAGGAAATCGTGAAATTCAGTGCCATTCTGTGCGGGTGCGGAGCTATGTCCAAAGGTTGGTTGCGAGCCATCGCCTCCAACCCTCTGCTGGCCGATTCCATCACCATCGTCGGCCTTGTCGACCTGAGCCGGGAGACGGCCGAAAAGCTTGCTGCGGAGTTCGGCCTTGATGGCGCAGTCATCGGTTCGGACCTGTCCGACGTCATCGCGGCCACAAAGGCCGACCTGGTCTTCGACATCGTCATTCCGGCTGCGCGCTACGACGTCGTTTCTACCGCACTCAAGGCCGGCTGCCATGTGCTCAGCGAAAAGCCGATGGCGGCCTCGCTTGCCGAGGGCGCCGCTCTGGTCGACTTAGCCGCCGAGACCGGCCGCATCCATGCCGTGATCCAGAACCGCCGCTTCATATCCGGCGTCAGGCGCTTGCGTCGCTTCGTCGAAAGCGGCGCGATCGGCGAACTCACCGGCATCCATTGCGACTTCTTCCTGGCGCCGCATTTCGGCGGTTTCCGCGAAGAGATGGACAACGTCCTGCTTCTCGACATGGCGATCCACACTTTCGATGCTGCGCGCTACGTCGCCGACCGGAAGCCGCTCGCCGTCTATTGCGTCGAGCGCAATCCGAAGGGTTCGTGGTACCGGCACGGCGCCTCGGCCAATGCCATCTTCGAATTTTCCGACGACATCGTCTTCACCTATCGCGGCTCCTGGTGCGCCGAGGGCGAGCGCACCAGCTGGGAAAGCCAGTGGCGTCTCGTCGGCTCGAAGGGGATGCTCACCTGGGATGGCGAGGAGAATTTCAAGGCGACTGTTGCCGGCGAAGAGCCCGGCCTTTTGCACGGTTCCGCTGCCGTAAACGTTCCCGGTCCGGAACATGACGAGGAAACCCATGGCCACGCCAGCGTCATCGCCGACTTCATCGCGGCGATCGGCACCGGCAAACGGCCCGAGACGGTCAATTCCGACAATATCAGAAGCCTTGCCATGGTCTTCGGCGCAATCGAAAGCGCCAAGACGGGCAGGCGCGTCGAAATTTCAGCATAGGAAGACGTGACGTGAGCAACCCTGCAAAATCCATTCGAATCGGCACCATGGTCAGCGGCAACAAGGGCGATGCCGCCAGCCGCATCGGCGAGATCGCCGGCATGGGCTTCGAAAGCTTCGAGCCCTTCTTCTGGCAGACGACCAAGGGCCAGAACCTTGCCGAACTCGGCAAGCGCTGCCTCGATGCGATCGGCGACCGCGACATCACCATCTCGACGCTCGGCATGTTCGGCAATCCGCTGGAAGAGACCGCAATCGACCTCGAGACGCTGGAGGGCTGGAAGCATTGTATCGACAATGCCCATCACTTCGGCGCCACCTGCGTTGCCGGCTTCACCGGCCGCATCCGCGGCAAGCCACTGACAGACAGCCTGCCTCGCTACAAGCAGATCTGGAGCGAGCTTGCCAAGCGGGCGGCCGACAAGGGCGTCAAGATTGCTTTCGAGAATTGCGCCATGGACGGCAACTGGGCGACCGGCGACTGGAATATCGCGCATAATCCCGACGCCTGGGAACTGATGTTCAACGAGACGCCTGACGATAATATCGGGCTGGAGTGGGAGCCGTGCCATCAGATGGTCTATCTGATCGACCCTTTGCCGCAGATCCGAAAATGGGCGCATAAGTTCTTCCATGTCCACGGCAAGGACGCGACCATCCGCTGGGAGGTCATCAAGGAACACGGTATCTTCGGCAAGGAGAAATTCGTCTTCATGCGCACGCCGGGCTTCGGCGACAGCAACTGGACCGACATCATTTCCGAGCTGCGCCTTGCCGGCTGGTCCGGCTCGATCGACATCGAAGGCTGGCACGACCCGGTCTATCGCGACGCGCTTGAAATGACCGGCCAGGTCTATGCGCTGAACCACCTCAAGCATGCCCGGGGCGGCGAATTCGTCGTCGATCCCATCTGATGATATCGTTTCCGGCAAGGAGGAATTGCCGGAAACGGGGATAACCACAAAGGAGGAGAACCATGGCTATCCGTAAATATGCAATTCTGGGCGCTCTCGCGCTTGCAGGCGTCTCGCTATTCGGTCTTTCGGCCAAGGCCGAGGACGTCACGCTGACGCTCTGGTCGCTGGACAAAGACACCCAGCCGGCGCCGAACCTCGTCAAGGAGTTCAACGCCCAGAACAACGGCATCAAGATCGAATATCGGCTGATCCAGTTCGACGACGTCGTCACCGAGGCGATGCGTGCCTATGCGACCGGCCAGGCGCCCGACATCATCGCCGTCGACAATCCGGAGCATGCGCTGTTTTCGTCGCGCGGCGCCTTCCTCGATCTTACCGATATGATCGCCAAGTCGACCGTCATCAAGCCGGAGAATTATTTCCCCGGCCCGCTGAAATCGGTCGAGTGGGACGGCAAGTATTTTGGCGTGCCGAAGGCGACCAACACGATCGCGCTTTACTACAATAAGGATATGTTCAAGGCCAAAGGCCTCGATCCGGCGAAGCCGCCGCAGACCTGGGACGAACTGGTCGAGGACGCACGCAAGCTGACCGACCCCGCCAAGAACGTCTACGGTCTTGCCTTCTCGGCCAAGGCCAATGAGGAAGGCACCTTCCAGTTCCTTCCCTGGGCTCAGATGGGCGGCGGCAGCTATGAGAACATCAATGCCGAAGGCGCGGTGAAGGCGCTCGGGATCTGGAAGACGATCATGGACGAGAAGCTCGCTTCTCCCGACACCTTGACGCGCGGCCAGTGGGATTCGACCGGCACCTTCAATTCCGGCAATGCGGCAATGGCGATCTCGGGCCCGTGGGAGCTCGACCGCATGACGCAGGAAGCGAAGTTCGACTGGGGCGTCACACTGCTCCCGGTTCCCAAGGAAGGGGCTGAACGCTCCTCGGCCATGGGTGACTTCAACTGGGCGATCTTCGCCACCAGCAAACATCCGGCCGAAGCCTTCAAGGCGCTCGAATATTTCGCCTCGCAGGACGACAAGATGTTCAAGAATTTCGGCCAGCTTCCGGCCCGTTCCGACATTTCGATCCCCGAGACCGGCCAGCCGCTGAAGGATGCGGCCCTCAAGGTCTTCCTCGAACAGCTGAAATACGCCAAGCCGCGCGGCCCGCATCCGCAATGGCCGAAGATCTCCAAGGCGATCCAGGACGCCATCCAGGCCGCATTGACTGGCCAGATGAGCCCGAAGGACGCGCTCGACCAGGCCGCCGACAAGATCAAGGCTGTGCTTGGGTGAGGAACGTTTCGGCGCAGCCGAAGCAATCGATCCAGTGAATCGATTGCTGCGACGAACGCCCTGAGCCCAACGCGAACGGCCGGGGCCGCCGTTGCTCCCTCTTCTCTCCAGCGGGGAGAAGAGAAACCGGAAGCAAAGCGTCTTTTAACCGGATGAGCCTCGGTTCATCCCATCATTTCCTCCCGGCAGGGGCCGTCTTCCGCATCATGCGCCAGGCGGCCCCGTTCGGAGTATCGGAGGACCCATGAAGAGGATCCTGATGAGCGTCAGGGACGGCCGCGGTTTCGATATCGTGCTGGTCGCTTTCCCGCTCGGCTTTCTGTTCCTGATGGCGGGGCTGCCGCTGATCTACAATGTCGTGATGAGTTTCCAGGAGGTCGACATGTTCAGCCTCGGGACCTTCTCGCGTCCCTTCGTCGGCTTCAAGAATTATACCGACCTCTTCGCGCAGCCGGAGACGCTGCCGATCCTCTACAACACCGTCATCTTCGTCGTCGGCTCCATCGCCGGCCAGTTCCTGATCGGCTTCGGTCTGGCGCTGTTCTTCTGGGTCAATTTTCCCGGGGCCTCATGGATGCGCGGCCTGTTCCTCGTCTCCTGGGTGATGCCCGGCCTTGTTGTCGGCGCCATCTGGAACTGGATACTGTCGGGCGATTTCGGCGTGCTGAATTTCATCCTGAAGGAAAGCGGCATTATCTCGGGTAACATCTTCTGGCGCTCGGACCCGCATTATTCGCTTTCTGCCGTCATCATCGCCAATGTCTGGCTCGGCACCTCGTTCAACATGATCCTGCTTTCCGTCGGCCTTGCCGGCATTCCCGCCGATCTCTACGAAGCGGCCGAACTCGACGGCGCCAATGTCTGGCAGCGCTTCTGGACGATCACGCTGCCGATGATGCGCTCGACCATCGGCGCCATCATCGCACTTGGCCTGATCTTCACCTTGCAGCAATTCGATCTTTTCGCCGCGATCACGTCGGGCGGGCCGAACAATTCATCGAACGTCACGCAATATTGGGCCTGGGATCTCTCCTTCCGCCAATACGACTTCGCCAAGGGCGCAACGATCTCCGTCATCATGATCGTCTTCGTCATGTTCGCGTCCGTCGTCTATGTCCGGTCCACACGCCACGAGGTGCGCGGATGATTACGACGAATCGCGACCGCCTGATGCTCGCCATATCGATCGTCATGGCGGCGATCTATCTGTTCCCGCTCTACTGGATGTACATCACCGCGCTGAAAAGCGGCTCGGAGATGTTCGCGACGCCGCCGAGCTTCTGGCCGGCTGCACCCCAATGGGGCACCTATGCCTATGTCTGGGAAAGCCGCGACATGGGCCGTTATCTCTGGAACTCGCTGGTCATCGCTCTCGGCTCCATGGCTCTCATCACGCTGCTTGGCGTCGGCTGCGCCTATGTGCTCGCCAGGTACCGCAATGTCTGGGTGGATATCGGTCTGTTCCTGATCCTGATGCTGCAGGTCCTACCGGCATCGCTGATGATCACGCCAATCTTCGTCGGCTTTTCGCAGATCGGCATGCTGAATTATCCACGCCTTGCCGTCATCATCGCGGTCGCGGCAAAGAGCATGCCCTTCTTCGTCATCCTGGTGCGCGCCACCTTCATGAGCGTTCCCCAGGAGTTGGAGGAGGCGGCGCTCGTCGACGGCAATTCGCGCGTCGGCGCCTTCTTCAACATCGTGCTGCCGCTTGCCCGCAACGGCATCCTGGTCAGCGCCATCCTGATCTTCATGCAGGCCTTCGGCGAATTCGTCTATTCGAAGTCGATGATCCAGGCGGTCGACCTTCAGCCGGCAAGCGTCGGCCTCAATTCCTTCATGGGGCCGAACACCAACGAGTGGAACAACATCATGGCTTACGCCACGATGTATGTCACGCCGATCCTTGCCATCTTCGTTCTCTTGCAGCGCCGCATCGTATCCGGCCTCACCTCTGGAGCCCTCAAATGACCACACAGATCGAGCTCAGAGGCGTCAACAAATATTACGGCGCCTTCCACGCCCTGAAGAATATCGACCTTTCGATCGCCAAGGGCACTTTCGTCGCGCTCGTCGGCCCGTCGGGCTGCGGCAAGTCCACGCTGCTGCGTTCGCTTGCCGGTCTTGAAAGCATTTCGTCGGGTGATCTCAGGATTGCCGGTGAGCTGATGAACGGCGTGCCGCCGCGCAAGCGCGACGTCGCCATGGTGTTCCAGTCCTATGCGCTCTATCCGCATATGACGGTCGAGGAGAACCTGACCTACAGCCTGCGCATTCGCGGCATCGCCAAGGCGGAGGCCAAGAAAGCTGCCGAGGACGTGGCGGCGACGACAGGTCTTTCGCATCTCCTGAAGCGCTATCCGCGCGAGCTTTCCGGCGGCCAGCGCCAGCGTGTCGCCATGAGCCGTGCCATCATCCGCCATCCCAAGGCCTTCCTGTTCGACGAGCCGCTGTCCAACCTCGATGCGGCGCTGCGCGTCCACATGCGCAAGGAAATCCGGTCGCTGCACGACCGGCTGCACGCAACCTTCGTCTACGTCACGCACGACCAGGTCGAAGCGATGACGATGGCCGACCATGTCGTGGTGATGCGCGACGGCATCATCGAACAGCAGGGCGCGCCGCTGGACCTCTATGACCGGCCGGCGAACCGGTTCGTCGCCGGTTTCATTGGCTCGCCGGCGATGAATTTCATTCCCGCGATCGCCGCGGAAGACGGCAAGAGCCTTGTCCTGGACTTCGGCGCGGTGAAGCAGACGCTTGCGATATCACGCGCCATCGAACCCGGCCGTAAGCTCATCGCCGGCATCCGGCCGGAGCATATCGGCGTCGTCGAGCCCGGCCATGGCAGCTTCGACGTGCCGATCGCCTTCGTCGAATCGACTGGCTCCTCGACCTTCATCGTCGCGGAGACCCAGCCGGAGCTGACGATAGTCGAGACCCGCCGCGACAGGGTCAAGGCAGGAGACATGATCGGACTTTCGGTCGATCCGGGCCAGGTCCATCTCTTCGACGCGTCGACGGATCACCTCATATAAAGGCAGCAGCCCCTCGGCTTGGAATTGTCATAAAATCGAACCCGGCGACGCCGTCGAGCCAGATCTCGAAAGTATCACCGGCGACTGGCTGCGCGACAAGCTCGACCGGACGATCGCCTGAGGGCCTGTCCGGTCGAGCTTCGATCGGATCGCAAGAAAAACGAATGCCGCACGATCATCGCTGTTGACAACGGGGCACAATCGATATTGTCTTGTAAAGCGGTTTACTAAACCGCTTTACAATAGGTTCAGTCAATGGCCAAGGGAACGACACCAAGTCTGAAGGATGTTGCGGCAGCGGCCGGCGTGTCGGTCACGACAGTGTCGCGTTTCGTCAATGGCAGTCTCGATCTTCCCTTTCAGACCAAGAAGCGCATCGAGGATGCGATCAAGACGCTGAACTATCGGCCGAACCCGCATGCGCGTCGCTTAAGCAGGGGGCGCTCGGATACGATCGGCCTCGTCGTGCCCGATATCGCTAATCCCTTCTTCGCGACCCTCGTCGCCGCCGTCGAGCAGGCGGCCGATGAAAAGAAGCTCGCGGTCTCATTGCACGCCACCCTCAACCGGCCGGGACGCGAGATCGAATATCTGCAGCTGATCGAGCGCAATCACGTCGACGGCCTGATCTTCGTCACCAACCACCCCGACGATGGCGCGCTTGCTGCGCTGATCAACGGCAGCGGCAAGGTCATCATCGTCGACGAGGACATTCCCGATTCGAAGGCGCCGAAGTTGTTCTGCGACAATGAGCAGGGCGGCTATCTCGCCGGTCAGCACCTGGCCGAACAAGGCCATCGCCATGTCCTCTTCATCGGCGGCGACGAGCGTATGATCAGCGCCCGCAGGCGCTATGACGGCCTGCTGAAGGCGCTCAGGGAGCGGCATGGTGGCGAGGCCCGAGCCGATCGCTATGCCGGCGAATATACGATCGAATATGGCCGTGCGGCGGCACTCGACTATCTCTCCGGAGACCGAAAGGCAACGGCGATCTTTGCCAGCTCCGACGAGATCGCCATCGGGCTGGTCGAGGTCTTCAGAAGCCAAGGCGTCTCGATCCCAGGCGACATCTCAGTCATCGGCTTCGACGATGTCGGTCCGCTTCATCTCTTTGCGCCGCCGCTGACGGCCATCCGCCAGCCGGTGCGTGAGATCGGCCGGCGGTCGCTGGAGCTGCTTCTGGAAACCAATTGGCACGAGTGGAAACCGTCCGCCTCGGAAGAACTCCTGCCTGTCGAAATCGTAGTGCGGAACTCCGTTGCGCCGCCTGCGAAATAATAATCGGCAACGTCAAAAACCAAAAGAGGATGAGAACATGACACTGAATTTGACAAGACGAACGATGATCGCAGCCGCCGGCTTTACGGCATTGACCTTCATCGGCCTGTCCGGCGCAGCGGCACAAGAAAAGAAGACCGTCGCACTGGTGCAGATCAACCAGCAGGCGCTTTTCTTCAATCAGATGAATGAGGGCGCCCAGAAGGCGGCCGATGCCGCCGGCGTCAAGCTGGTGATCTTCAACGCCAACAACGAGACGACGGCGCAAAACAGCGCGATCGAAACCTACGTGCAGGAAAAGGTCTCCGGCCTTGCCGTCGTGGCGATCGACGTCAACGGCATCATGCCGGCCGTCAAGCAGGCGGCCGATGCCGGCATTCCGGTCGTCGCCATCGACGCCATCCTGCCTGATGGCCCGCAGAAGGCGCAGATCGGCGTGGACAATGCCGCGGCCGGCGCCGACATGGGCAAATACTTCGTCGACTACGTCAAGGCGAATATGGGCGGCAAAGCCAAGCTCGGCGTTGTCGGAGCGCTGAACTCGTTCATCCAGAACATCCGCCAGGAGGGCTTCGAGAAGACCCTGAAAGGCGTCGACGGCATTGAAATGGCCGGCGTCGTCGACGGGCAGAACATTCAGGACAACGCCCTTGCGGCGGCCGAAAACCTGATCACCGCCAATCCTGATCTGACCGCGATCTACGCCACTGGCGAACCGGCCTTGATGGGGGCGATCGCCGCCGTCCAGAGCCAGGGCAAGCAGGATAAGATCAAGGTGTTCGGCTGGGATCTGACTGCCGAAGCCATTGCCGGCATCGATGCCGGCTTCGTCGTCGCCGTCGTCCAGCAGGATCCGGCCGCAATGGGCGGTGCCGCCGTCGACGCGCTCGTCAAGGCTTCGGCCGGCGAAACCGTCACCAAGACGATCTCGGTGCCGATCACCATCGTGACCAAGGAGAATGTCGAGCCGTACCGGGCCGTCTTCAAATGATCGAAAGCGGACAGCGTGACATCGCTGCCGCCGGTTCCGGAGGGGTCGCACCCTCCGGAACCGGAACATCCGGCGGCACCCGATCCGGCCCGCGCATCTCGCTGCGCGGTATCCGCAAGTCCTTCGGCTCCCACCAGGCCCTGCGCGGCATCGATCTCGACATCTTCCCCGGCGAATGCCTGGGCCTTGTCGGCGACAACGCCGCCGGCAAATCGACGCTGACGAAGATCATCTCGGGAACCTACATTCCCGATGCCGGCACGATCACCATGGAAGGCGAAGAGGTTCGCTTCTCCGGCCCCGCGGATGCGCGTGGACGGAACATCGAAATGGTCTTCCAGGATCTCAGTCTCTGCGATCATATCGATGTCGTCGGCAATCTCTTCCTCGGCCGCGAACTCAGCCGCGGGCCGTTTCTCGACACCAGAACGATGTTGTCGGAAGCGCGCAAGATGCTGGATTCGCTTGAGATCCGCATTCCGAGACTGACCGGCAAGGTCGCCCAGCTCTCCGGCGGGCAGCGTCAGGCGATCGCCATTGCGCGCGCGGCCTCCTTCAAGCCGAAGGTGCTGATCATGGACGAGCCGACGTCAGCACTTGCCGTCGCCGAGGTCGAGGCGGTTCTGGCGCTGATCAACCGCGTCAAGGCAAACGGGGTCTCGGTGATCCTCATCACCCACCGGCTGCAGGACCTCTTCCGGGTCTGCGACCGCATTGCGGTGATGTACGAGGGCACCAAGGTGGCCGAACGGCAGATCGGCAGCACCAATCTCGAAGATCTCGTCAGGTTGATCGTCGGTGAAGGAGCCAGACAATGACGGCTTATACGGAACGCGGCCACGGCTCGCGCGTCGCCGATTTCTTCGGTGAACACGCACAGGTCCTGTCGATCGCCATCTTCTTCCTGGCCTGCATGATCTTCTTCTCGATCGGCAGCGAAACCTTCTTCACGCTCGGCAACATCCTGAACATCGTGCGCCAGGCAGCTCCCATCCTGATCGTCGCCATCGCCATGACCTTCGTCATCATCACCGGCGGCATCGATCTTTCGGTCGGCTCGCAGGTCGCGCTCGTCAATGCGGTCGCGGCGATCATCATGGCGATGGGTATTCCCTGGCCGTCGGTCGTCATCGGCATGATCGTGCTCGGCGGCTTCATGGGGCTGGTCCAGGGCTGGTTTACCGCCTATCAGGGCATCCCGGCCTTCATCGTCACGCTTGCCGGCCTCTCGATCCTGCGCGGTCTGGCGCTCTATCTGACCCAGGGCTATTCCATTCCGATCAAGGATGCGCCGGGCTTCTTCGCGCTCGGCCGGGGCGAAATCCTCAGCTTCCCGATCCCGGCGGTCATCGCCGTCGCCATCGCCATTCTCGGCTACGTCGTCATCACCGCGACCAAATATGGCCGGCAGGTCGTCGCGGTCGGCTCCAATGCAGAGGCGGCGCGGCGTGTCGGCATGCCGGCCAAATGGATCATCGCCTCGGTCTATATCATCTCCGGCATCGCCTGCGCCGTCGCCGGCCTGCTGATCGCCGCTCGTCTCGGCTCCGGCTCGTCCAATGCCGCCGTCGGTTTCGAGCTTCAGGTGATTGCGGCCGTGGTGCTCGGCGGAACGTCGCTGATGGGCGGGCGCGGCACCATCCTTGGCACTGTACTCGGCACGCTGACCATCGCCGTCATCGGCAACGGCCTGATCCTGATGCACATATCGCCGTTCTTCACCCAGATCGTTACCGGCGCCATCATCCTCGTCGCCATCTGGCTGAACACGCGCATCTTTACGGCTAATTTCCATTTCCGGCTGGGCAGGAAAGGATGACGCGATGAGCGAACAGACGATAGAGAGCCTGTCCGAAGCGCATGTCCGCTCCGGCAAGGTAATGACCGTGACCGGCCCCGTATCGGCGGATGCACTTGGCGTGACGCTGATGCACGAGCATATCCTCAACGACTGCCGCTGCTGGTGGCATGCCCCGAAGACACCGGAACGGCAGTATCTCGCCGAAAGCTTCGTCTGCATGGAGATCCTCGGCGAACTCCGGCAGGATCCCTTCGTCAACAAACACAATATCACGCTCGACGACGAACATCTGGCGGTGGCCGAACTCGGGGATTTCGCCACGGCGGGCGGGCGCACGGTGGTAGAGCCGACCTGCAAGGGCATTGGGCGCGATCCGCTGGCGCTCCAGCGCATCTCGAAAGCATCCGGTCTCAACATCGTAATGGGGGCGGGTTATTACCTCGGCTCCTCACATCCGGAAGGCGTCGCGGCGATGAGCGTCGATGACATCGCGGGCGAAATCGTCCGCGAGGCGAGGGACGGCGTCGACGGCACCGGCGTCAGGATCGGCCTGATCGGCGAGATCGGCGTCTCCGCAGATTTCACCGTCGAGGAGGAGAAATCGCTGCGCGGCGCTGCCCGGGCGCAGGTGCTGACCGGGCTTCCGTTGATGGTGCATCTGCCGGGCTGGTTTCGTCTCGGCCATCGCGTGCTCGACGTGGTCGCCGAAGAGGGGGCAGATCTCCGCCACACCGTGCTTTGCCACATGAACCCGTCACATGACGACATTGCCTATCAGAGCGAGCTGGCAGAGCGTGGCGCCTTCATCGAATACGATATGATCGGCATGGATTTCTTCTATGCCGACCAGCAGGTGCAGTGCCCGAGCGACGAGGAGGCGGCGCGCGCCATCGTGTGTCTTGTCGAGGCCGGTTATCTCGACCGGATTCTTCTGTCGCACGACGTGTTTCTGAAGATGATGCTGACGCATTACGGCGGCAACGGCTATGCCTACATCCTCCGCCACTTCCTTCCCCGTCTTCAGCGGCACGGCCTCGACAGGACGGTTCTCGATGAAATGATGCGCAGCAATCCGCGCCGCGTCTTTCATGCCGGAGCCTAAAGCGCGCCACGCTTTAGGTCTTCGTTTTACGCATGTCGTTATCGTAAAACCGCTGCACACTTTTGCGCGACATGCTTTAGCTCCATCCATTCAATCGATCACAGGTAAACGCAGACCATGACCAAGAAAATCCTCCTTGTCGGCGAAAGCTGGGTCAGCTCCGCCACCCACTACAAAGGCTTCGACCAGTTCGGCAGCGTCACCTTCCATCTCGGCGCCGAACCGCTGGTCAAGGCGCTCGCCGGTAGCGCCTTCGAGCTCATCTATATGCCGGCGCATGAGGCAGTGGAGAAATTCCCCTTCGAGATGGCTGGGCTCGACGCCTATGACGCCATCATTCTCTCCGATATTGGCGCCAACTCGCTGCTGCTGCCGCCAGATGTGTGGCTGCATTCGCGCACTGTGCCAAACCGCCTGAAGCTTCTGAAGGCGTGGGTGGAAAAGGGCGGCGGCCTGCTGATGGTCGGCGGATATTTCTCCTTCCAGGGTATCGACGGCAAGGCGCGTTGGCGGCGCACCCCCGTCGAAGACACGCTGCCGGTGACGTGCCTGCCTTATGACGACCGCGTCGAAATTCCCGAAGGAACCGTTGCCGAGGTAGTAAAGCCCGAGCATGCAACGATGCAGGGTCTCGAGGGCACCTGGCCCGTGCTCCTCGGCGTCAATGAGGTCGAAGTGCGAGACCGAGCGGATGTCGAGGTCGTCGCGCGCCTACCTGAAGATCAGGGCGGCCACCCGCTGCTCGTCGTCGGCATACACGGCACCGGGCGGACGGCAGCCTGGACGTCGGATATCGGCCCGCACTGGCTCTCGCCCGCTTTCTGCGAATGGGAAGGCTACGGCCGGCTCTGGAAGAACATCCTCGGCTGGCTCACCGAAAAGCAGGCGTGATGTCAGTGCCGGGCAGAAATTCGAAAGGGAATGACATGCAGGAAATTTCGGACAGGCCGTCGAACGCCATCAGAGACATCTTCGGCAGGGATAAGGTTCTGATCGGCATGATCCATTGCCCCGCCTTTCCGGGCGCGCCGCGCTACCGGGGGGCTGCGATGGATGCGATCTACGACGCGTGCATGCGCGACGCCGAAGCTTGCGTGGAAGGCGGCCTGCATGGGCTGATCATCGAAAATCACGGCGACGTGCCGTTCTCGAAGCCCGAGGATATCGGCCCCGAGACGACCGGTTTCATGTCCGTCGTCACCGACCGGATCGCGCGCGCGGCCGGCATTCCGCTCGGTATTAATGTGCTGGCCAACGCGCCTATCCCGGCTTTCGCCATTGCCATGGCGGGTGGTGCCAAATTCATCCGCGTCAATCAATGGGCCAATGCCTATGTCGCCAATGAAGGCTTCATGGAAGGCAGGGCCGCCGAAGCCATGCGCTACCGCTCGCTGCTCCGGGCCGAGCATATCAAGGTCTTCGCCGACAGCCACGTCAAGCATGGCAGTCACGCCATTGTCGCCGACCGCACGATCCAGGAACTGACGCGCGATCTCGCCTTCTTCGATGCCGATGGCGTCATCGCTACCGGCCAGCGGACCGGCAATTCGGCATCGATGGAGGAAATCGAGGAGATCGGTGCGGCGACACACCTGCCGCTGCTTGTCGGCTCCGGCGTCAACAAGGACAATATCGTCGATATTCTGAGCCGCACCAACGGCGTCATCGTTGCGTCTTCGTTGAAGCACGGCGGCGTCTGGTGGAACCCGGTCGACGTCGAGCGGGTGCGCGCCTTCCGGGCGGCGGCCGAACCGGGACTGGAGGGCTGAGCATGGCGGCAGAGAGCCTTTCGGCCCGCATCCTGCACGAGAACGATGCCGTCTTCCAGGCGATGCTGAGCCACCGCTTCGTCGAGGACGTCAAGAACGACAGGCTGAGCAAGGCGGCTTTCGAACGTTATCTCGTCTATGAAGGCGCGTTCGTCGACAGCGCCATCTCGATCTTTGCCTATGCGGCGGCGACCGCCAAGACGATGCCGCAGAAGCGCTGGCTGATTGCGGTTCTCGACGCGCTTGCCAACGAGCAGATCGCCTATTTCGAGCGCACCTTCGCCAGCCGCGGCATCGATCCCTCGTCCTTCGATACCGGCATCGCGGCGGTCGAAGCCTTTCGCGCCGGCATGTTGGAGATTGCCCGCCAGGGCGGCTTCCTCGACACGGTCGCGGTGATGTTTGCGGCCGAGTGGATGTATTGGACCTGGTCGAAGGAAGCGGCGACCCATCCAATCAGCGATCCGCTGCTGAAGGAATGGGTCGACCTGCATGTCGATCCGAATTTCGCCGCCCAGGCGCAATGGCTGAAGAATGAACTCGACATGGCAGGAGAAACGCTGGAAGAGGATGAAAAAGCGCGGCTCAGCGCGATCTTCGGCCGGGCGATGCAGCTTGAGATCGATTTTCACGATGCGCCTTACCTCTAGAGCAATTCCAGGCAAAGCGCGAAGCGGTTTTGCCAGGAATTGCGTAAAACAAGGGGTTAGAACGGTCTTGCGCTTTCATGAAAAGCTGAACCGCTCTAAGCCCCACCTTGCGAAAGCGGATGCATGCGCGCCTACATAATCGGCAACGTCGCCATCGACGAAACCATCGCCGTCTCCGAACTTCCCGTCATCGGCGCCTCCATCCTCGGCAATGCCGGGGGCAGCGATCTCGGCGGCAAGGGCACGAATCAGGCGGTCGTCATGGCCCGCTGCGGCGTTCCGACAACGCTGGTGGCGCCCGTCGGCAGGGATGCGAGGGCCGATACCATACGCCATTACCTCGCGGACGAACGGCTTCAAAGCGAACTGATCGAAATGGAAAATGCATCGAGCGATGTCTCGATCATCTTCCGGCTGCCGGGCGGCGAGAATGCCATCGTCACGACGACGGAATCGGCGCAGAGCCTGTCTCTCTTCGATGTCAGGCGGACCCTGTCGACAGCCGGTCGCGGCGATCTGATGATGCTGCAGGGCAATCTGTCCGACCAGACGACCCGCGACATTCTCGAACATGCAAGAGCGATCGGAATGGTCACCGCCTTCAATCCCTCGCCGGTGCGCGCCTATTTCTCCGATCTTTGGGGATTGATCGACATCGCCTTCCTCAACAAGGGTGAGGCGCAGGCCCTGACCGGGACAACCGGCAAGGATGCTGCCGAATATCTGCTGAGCCAGGGGCCGCGCGAAATCGTCCTGACGCTGGGCGGCGACGGCGCGACGCTCGTGAACCGGCACGATAGCATCGAAGTGCCCGCCCAAGTCTGCGATGTTGTGGATACAACAGGCGCAGGCGATACCTTCATGGCCGCAGCACTTGCATCCTGCGCGCTGCGCGGACAGCGGTTGGACAGGCTAGCCATCGAACACGCAGTTGCAGCCGCGGCCATCACCGTCTCAAGACATGGAACAAGAAAGGCGTTTCCGACCATTTCCGAGCTTGAAGCGATCCTGAGATCATCCGCTCGGCATGAGCGCGCTTCATAAAATCATCATCGGCCTCTGCGAAGGGATGGGCTCCTCGCGATTCACTCCGTCATAATCAGCAGCATCCGGACTTTTCTCATGACATCTTCCCCGAGTTCCGCGCGTCTTTCCCCGACCGCCTCGTTCCGCCTCGTTGTGCTTGCCGAAGCGGTATTGAAGGCCGGCGAAACCGCCCGCGGCTCCCTGCGGCGGCGCACATCCCAGGAAATGCTCGCCAAGGCGCCGCGCGACTATCAGACCGAAATTGATCTCGCCGTCGAGCGGATCATCGTCGACGAGATGACGAAGGCCTTCCCGGACTACGCCATCCAGGGCGAGGAAGCCGTTGGCAACCGCACGGCGGGTCCGGAAACGCCTGTTATTTACATCGACCCGATCGATGGCACGACCAATTACGCCTGGGGCATTCCGCATTTCGGCATGACGATCTCGATCGTCGAAAGCGGCAGGCTCGTCATGGGCGTCGTTTATGATGCCATGCAGGACGAACTGTTCAGCGCCGAGATCGGCGGCGGCGCCTATCTGAACGGCGAGCGTATCCGCTGCGCCGATGTCGGCGACGTCGAGAATGTGCTGGTCGGCGCCGGGCTGCCGATCCCCGGCCAGGTCACTGCGGTTGCGGAAGCGACCTATTTCGAGGCCATCAAACGCCTGATGGCGAATACGGCGGGTGTGCGCCGCCTCGGCTCGGCGGCACTATCGATCGCCTATGTCGCCTGCGGCCGCCTGGACGGATTCTTCGAGGACGGGCTCGAGATCCATGATTTCGGCGCCTCGGCGCTGCTGGTCGAAGAGGCGGGCGGCATCGTCACCCGTTTTTCCGGCGCAGCCGTCGAGGGGAAGGGCGATATCCTGGCCGCCAGCAAGGTGCTGCATCCCTGGCTGCTGGAAGGCTTCCGGAGCAAGATGTGAACCGTCGCATTTCGGCGCAGTTATCCCAGTTTCGCATATACGAATGCCACGCGACAACTGTGTTGGCGCGGTGCTGGAGGATGATGACGATGGGCGGATTTCGGACGACATCATGCTCTGCTCTTTGATTTGTACGCCGAAGCGGGACGACTAAGCGGCCAATGCTTCGTCATCGTCAGCGAACATCCTGGTCAAGCTGAGGAAGCAAATCATCCCAGACTGGTGAGTGATAATTCCTTCACAGTATGAGCGGTCCGGCGAACTGACAATCTCTGGAGCCTGTTGCAGATCATCGGCGTTGATCGAAAGCATATCAGTGACCTGATCCACCATAAGGCCGATCGGTTTGCCGTGAACTTCAGCGACCACGATTGCGCTGCGTTCGGTCGCTTCCGACGAAGGCATCCCCAGCTTGCGACATAAGTCGATGGTGGGAATGACGACGCCTCGCAAGTTAATGATGCCGACCATTTCCGGCGGCGCGTGCGGAATGGGCGTCGAAGCCGCCCATCCACGTATCTCTCGAATGGAGGTGGTTTCGATACAGAAGCTCTGACCATGTAATTGGAATGCAATGATTTCGAGAGACGTGCGTCCATCGCGATTTTTGGATATCGACGCCATCAAAACTCCTCCCAGCTGTCGCCGCCTTTGAGCGCCACATTGCCGCTGAATGCACGGGCTACCTTCGCCGTCATCTGACGGGCTGGCGACGGCATAGCCCGCAAATGCCGGTCGGCTGCAACCGGGACGGCGCGAGGTGCACCGGCACCTGTCCCGATGTTGAACTGACCGAGGAGATCGAAGAGCTGATCTGCTTCCTTGGCAAGGCTATGCGCCGCGGCCGTCGTCTCCTCGACCATGGCGGCATTCTGCTGTGTGCCCTGGTCCATCGTATTGACGGCGGTGTTGATTTCCTTGAGCCCCGTTGCCTGCTCTTTGGAGGCTTCGACGATGGCGCCGACATTACCGTTGACCTGGACGACCTGGGTCACGATTTCCTGCAATGCCTTGCCGGTGTTACCAACCAATGTGACACCGCTTTTGACGTGTTCGTTCGAGGCGTTGATCAGCTCCTTGATCTCCTTTGCCGCCTTGGCCGATCGCTGGGCGAGTTCGCGAACTTCCTGAGCGACGACGGCGAAGCCCTTGCCAGCGTCGCCGGCCCGGGCCGCTTCAACACCGGCATTGAGCGCCAGAAGATTGGTCTGGAAGGCGATCTCGTCGATCACGCCGATAATGTTGGCGATCTCGCCGGCGGACTTTTCGATCTTGCCCATCGCATCCACGGCTTGACTGACAATGTTGCCAGAATTCTCCGCGTTCTCCTTGGTCTTGCGAACAAGCTGCCCTGCTTCCTGGGCGCGGGAACTGGAATCAGCGACGGTGGTTGTGATCTCCTCCAGCGCTGCGGCCGTCTCCTCGACGGAAGCGGCCTGCTGCTCGGTACGCTTGGACAGATCGTTCGAGGCGGATTGTATTTGTTGCGATGCCGCAGCGATGGCGCCAGCGTTCTGCGAGATTGTCTGCAATGTAACGCGAAGCTTGGATGAAGCGTCGTTAAAATCAGCGCGCAGCTTCTCCAAGGCGGGCAGGAAAGGCATGGCGATGGTCTGCGTCAGATCGCCCTCTGACAAAGCCTTTAGCGCTCCCGCGAGCTGGTCGACATTTCCGACGCGCGTGGTGACATCGGTCGCAAATTTGACGACCTTGAACACTTTCCCGTTCATGTCGAAGATCGGATTGTATGATGCCTGGATATGGACCTTCTTGCCGCCCTTGCCGATGCGCAAGAACTCGTCCGCAACAAATTCTCCCGCGGCAAGCCTCGTCCAGAACCGACGATAATCTTCACTGTTGCTATAGCTTGGCTCACAGAACATCGAGTGATGTTTGCCCTGGATTTCCGCCAGCTCGTAGCCGAGTGTCGTCAGGAAATTCTCATTTGCATTGAGAATATCGCCTTTCGGAGTGAACTCGATGACTGCCTGGGCCCGCGAGATGGCGTTCAGCTTACCGCTATCTTCGGCCGCCTTGAGCTTCTGCGCAGTGATATCGGTCGCGAATTTGACGACCTTATACGGCTTACCTCCGCTAGAGACCGGGTTGTAGGAGGCCTCGATCCAGACCTCCGTGCCGCCCTTGCCGATGCGCTTATATTGCCGTTGATCGAACTGGCCGCGCGCTAGTTTTGCCCAGAAGTCTTTGTAGTCGGAGCTGGCTGCCTCAGCCGGATCGACAAAGAGCCGATGATGTTGACCGACGATCTCGGAAAGCTGATAACCGAGCGCCCGGCAAAAGTTTTCGTTCGCGGTGATGATTGTACCGTCCAGCTTGAACTCGATGATCGCCTGAGACTTGCTCATCGCTTCGAGAACGGCCCTTGCATCGGCACCTGCGCCAAATCCCAACATTCATTCCTCCGTAGTTTCACAATGGCCAATTATCGCAGGCGGGAAGCCATCAAATACCATCACTTTTGATAGGGCCAATTCTTAAATGAAGACATTTATAATATGTAAATGTACTAATGCATTCGTGTAAAATTCGCGCATTTCTGTTTGAATTGTTTCAGATAATCGAAATGGCGGTCGCTCCGCACAACCAGGGATACATAAAA
Source organism: Rhizobium leguminosarum (assembly GCF_019798305.1). Taxonomy (GTDB): domain Bacteria; phylum Pseudomonadota; class Alphaproteobacteria; order Rhizobiales; family Rhizobiaceae; genus Rhizobium; species Rhizobium leguminosarum_U. Next base: position 190,545 of record NZ_JAAXDD010000013.1, on the reverse strand, counting down.
AGCCCATGGAAAACGCAGAATAAACTTTAACTTTAGTTCGAAACACCGGACCTGGCATCAGATCACATGGCGTGAGCTGGCGCGGTCAGCAGCTTGAAGCGCCGCTCATGCCGAATCGAAGGCATCTATGTATGCTATTTGATGCAGTCGCCGAGATGCTGCGGCAGGATCTGCAACTCGGAATGGACAAGCTCGTTGTGACGGAAAATGAAAAAGTGGGAGAAACTCGGCTCGACCCTCATCCCGGTCCGGATCCGATCGTCCGACGCCACCATCGCCTTCAGGCGGGTGCCGTCGGCAAGATCGATATCGACCATCTTGTGGGTCCCGAAATCGACGATGCGATGGACTGTGGCGGCATCGACCCGGTCCGAGGAACGAATCGTCAGTGCTTCCGGGCGGACGGCCAGCGTCACCGGCCCATCCTCGATGGGAACCGCAAGCGGGAACAGCGGATGCTCGCAGACGCCGTTCCTGGTATGACTCTGAACAAAATTCATCGAGCCGATGAAACCGGCGACGAAGGCGGTCTCTGGCTGCCGGTAGATGGTGCTCGGCGGCGCAATCTGTTCGGTGCCTCCGTCGCGCATGACGACGATGCGGTCGGCGAGCGCTAAGGCCTCGTCCTGGCCATGGGTGACGAAGAGCGTGGTGATGCCGAGGCGTTGCTGGATATCGCGCACTTCATCCCGCAGCCTTTCGCGTAAGTGCTGGTCAAGGCTAGCGAAGGGCTCGTCGAGCAGAAGGATCTTCGGCTCGAGGACCAGCGAGCGGGCAAGGGCGACACGCTGCTGCTGGCCGCCTGACAGTTGCGTCGTCATCCGCCGCCGGTAATCGGCGAGGCCGACCAGCGCCAAAGCATCCTCGACACGCTGGCGGATCTCCGCTTTCGGCAGCCGGCGGAGCTTCAGGCCTAAGGCGATGTTGTTGAAGACATCCATGTGCGTCCAGAGCGCATGGCTCTGAAACACCATGCCGGTCGGACGGCGCTCGGGCGGGAGCGTCGTCACATCCTTCGCGTCGATGCGGATCGTTCCGCCGCTCGGGCGCTCGAAGCCGCCGATCATCCGGAGAAGCGTCGACTTGCCGGAGCCGGACGGGCCGAGCAGGCAGACGAGCTCGCCGTCGCCGACTTCAAGCGAGAAGTCGCGAACGGCAAAGGTGGCCCCGAACAGCTTCGAAACGCGTTCGATCGAAAGATGTGCCATTCTCAAACCTTTCCCTAATTAACCTCACGCGCCGAAGCCTCTCGCAAAGGCGCCGGTGCCGATCACCCGTCGGGCAAACATCAGCGCGATGAAGGACGGCACCCACAGCATGACGGAGAGCACGGCGCCGTATTGCACGACGATCTGGTTGTTGATGAAACTGATCATCAGCACCGGCATGGTGCGGACCTGAGGCGCGCCGATCAGCCAGGCGCCTTCCGTCTCGTAGAAGGTGCCGACGAAGGTCAAAAGCAGTGCGGCTGAGATCGTCGGTGCGGCCTGCGGGAGCGTAATCGACCAGAAGACGCGCAGCGGCGTTGCACCCGCATCGCGCGCCGCCTCTTCCATCCGCCGGTCGACATTCTGGAAGGCTGCGACCGGGATCCAGATCATCAGCATCAGCGTGCCGACGAGCTGGATCAGCACGACGCCCCAGAAGGTGCTGATCAGGCCGAGCTGCAGGAAGATGCCGGCAATGGCGACGAGCAGGCCGAATTTCGGGAAGGCATGCGAAGCAAGGAACGACAGGAACAGGATGTTCCTGCCGGGAAAGCGCATGCGCGCGAAGGCGTAAGCCGCGGGAAGGCAGATGATGGCGGAAAGAACGGTGACCGTCGTCGTCAGCCGCAGGCTGAGGAAGAGCGCGTCCCAGACATCCCCGCGCGCCAGCGCCTGGCCCCAGAAACGCAGGCCGAACTGCTGCGGGATCAGCGAGGGGTAACGCCAGATCTCGGTGAAAGCCCATGTGCCGACGACGACTAGCGGCAGCGCGATGAACAGCGTCAGCAGGCAGGCGAAGAGCAGGCCGATCCAGTCGAAGCGCAGGCCGAAGCTCGATGTGCCGGCATTCATGGCTGGGCCTCGCGGTTGCGGGCGATCGACCTGATGTAGAGGATGCCGAAGATCAGGCAGAAGCCGAATGTGATGACGGCCTGGGTCATGGCGTTCAGCGGGTCGTTCATGTCGGCGAAGGTACGCTGCATGAACGGCCCCATCATCTCCGGCGATGCCGAGCCGAGCACATAGGGCAGGGTGAAGGCGGAGAAGATGCCGAGCACGGCGAAGGACGCGGTCACCAGCAGGGAATTGCCGATGCGCGGCAGAATGATCGAGATGAACACCCGGAGCGGCCCTGCGCCGACATCGCGGGCGGCCTCGATAGCGCTGTTCGAAACGGAGGAAAGCCCGGCCGTCAGCATCAGCACCGTCAGGGGAAGATTGTCCCAGACGAGGCCGATGACCGGTCCCCATGGCGTCAGATAGGGCGTGCGCAGCTTCGGCAGGCTGACGGCGTTCAGCAGCAGGTCGACGGTGCCGTTCGGCCCGATCGTCCTGATCAGCGCATAGGCAAGGATGATCGACGGCACGAACATCGGGAAGATCGCAAGAGCCTGCACATAGGCGGCAAGGCGGCCTTGCGAGAAGCGGAGGTAAAGCGCGATCGGAAGTCCGATCGCCAAAAGCAGAATGCCGCAGACGGCGGTGGTCCAGAGCGTCAGCCACAGATTGCCGAGGCTGTAGCCGTCGGTGAAGAAGAAGCGATAGGAGGCAAGCGAGAATTCCGTCGCGCCGTCAGGGCCTTGAACGAAGATCGTGCCGACGACCGCCGAAAAGATCGGAAAGACGATCAGCCATGCGAGCAGGAGGACCGGCAGGGCCACGAGGAGGAGCCCGATAGAGCTCCCCCTGTTGATGGACCGGGGGCGGCGCAGAACCGCCGGCGCAGTGTCAGCGGACATCAGGTGCGGCTGATGCTTGGCGCGACATTGCGGTACCAGCCGTCGGCGATCGCCTTTTCCCAATCGCCGCCCGGGGAGGTCGGAATGGTCGAGGGAATGACGTCGGCATATTTCTTGCGGAGCTCGTCGGAAATGTGGTCCCACGAGATGGCGGGGAAGCCGCCGATCTCGGTGATGATCGCTTCCTGCATTTCCTTCGTCAGCATGAATGCAGCCAGCTTCAGCGCCGCATCCTTGTTGGCGCCGTTCGAGAAGACGGTGATGCTGGAGAAGCCGCCGCAAAGGGCGAGATCGGTAAGCTGCACCAAGCCGGTCGTATCGGGCAGCACACCCTGGGAGATCGCCTGCAGCACCTGGTCCGACCAGACCGGCACCATGGTGACGACGCCCTGGGCGAGCAGTTGGATCGACTGGGTGTTGCCTGATGTATAGGCGCCCTTGTCGTAGAGCGCAGGCGCAAGATCGTTGAGGATCTTCCAGGCCGGCGTCAGCGTCTCAGTGGCGAAGTCGGCGGTGAAATTGTCGATCTTGAACTTCTTCGGATCGCGGCCGTTCGCTTGATGGATCGCGCGGCGCACGAAATTTCCGCCTGAACCGCCCTTGTCGGGACGGTTGTAGATGAACTGGCCCGGATTGGCCTTGATCCAGGCGGTGAGCTGATCCCAGCTCTTCGGCGCATTCTTCGGGTCGAGCTTGGTCGTGTCGTAGGCGAGCAGAACCTGCGAACCGCGATAGGGAAGGGAGTAGGGCGTGTCGAAGGCAAGCGGGTTGATATGGTCGTAGCCTTCGATGTTCTCGCCGGAGAATTTGACCCAGAGCCCGGCATCGATGCCACCGGACGGCAGGCGCGGATCGAACTGTTCGAAAAAGTCGGCCTGCGGATCGGTCTTCGTCTTCAGCGCGGCGAGCGCACGGCGCCGATGGCGCGCAGTCCATTATTGTCGCCGGCATCGGTCACCTTCAGGGCAACACCCGGATGCGCCTTTTCGAAAGCCGGGCGGATGACGTTGTTCCAGAGGTCGACGATGTTGGCATCCGAACCGCTGTAGAGGTCGATCGTGCCGGCCGCAGCCGATGCGAAACGCGGGAAAGCCAGCAGACCGGCTGCAGCCGACGATGTGATCAGAAATTCGCGTCTATTCATAACCCGTCTCCATCAGGTGTCGAGGCTCAGCCTCCGCAGGATTGTCCAAGGCCTTGCTAGCGCCGGCGCGTAACATCGACATGACAGGATCAGGCGTCTCGGCGGGGAAATTGCACAGCTGTGCTAATTGCGCTGTGTGGAAATCGGCGGCAGGAGACACTATCTCTTGCGGAAAAGGAGATATCCAATGACCGAAGAACGTGCAGTCCTCGCCGGTGGTTGCTTCTGGGGCATGCAGGACCTGATCCGCCGATACAACGGCGTGATTTCGACCCGCGTCGGCTATAGCGGCGGCGATGTGCCGAATGCCACCTACCGCAACCACGGAACCCATGCCGAAGTGATCGAGATCATCTTCGACCCCGCAAGGATCAGCTATCGGGAAATCCTTGAATTCTTCTTCCAGATCCACGACCCGAGCACGCGCAATCGCCAGGGCAACGACGTCGGCTTGAGCTACCGCTCGGCGATCTTCTACGTCACCCCTGAGCAGGAGCGCGTCGCCAGGGATACGATCGCCGATGTCGACGCATCAGGCCTGTGGCCCGGCAAGGTTGTCACCGAAGTCGTGCCGGTCAGCGATTTCTGGGAGGCAGAACCCGAACACCAGGATTATCTGGAGCGGATTCCGAACGGCTATACCTGCCATTTCGTCCGGCCCGGCTGGAAACTGCCGGTCCGCCAGAAGATCGCCTGAAATTGATCAGGCTCCCATCGCCGCGCGGCTGGTTTCCAGAAGCGCGGCGACGAGATTTGCCCGTGGCGAGGATCGCGTCACCACGATGCCGACCGTGCGCACGGCGGACGAGCGGGGCAGGGGCAGCTTGACGATATCTAATCCCCCCGGCCAGGGCGGCGCCCAATCCGGCACGATCGAGATCCCGAGACCGCGGTCTACCATCACCGCGATCGCCTCCAGCGCGTCGAGCTCATAACGCTCGACCGGATGGATGCCGGTCTCGCGCAAATATTCATCGGCGATGTGACCACCCCACTGGTTGCGGTCGTAGCGGATGAAGGGCAGGGTCTTCAACAGCTGGAGCGGATCCGCCCCCTCACGGTCCCGCGGCGCGATCAAAACCAGGGGTTCCTGGCGCAGCTTGTTGAAGGTCAGCGTCTTCTGCATCGGAAATCGCGGCTCGATAATGAAGGCGGCGTCCAGCGTGCCGTTCAGAACCTCGGCATAGAGATCCATCGACGCGCCCGGCTTGAGGAAAATTTCGATCAGCGGATAGTCCTGCGCAAGGCGGTGGAGAATGCCGGGAACGAGACCGGTCAGCGCCGTATTGATCGCCCCGATCCGCATCTCGCCCGAAATCGTCGCGGTACCGGCCATCGCCTTCAGGTCGCGTGTATCGCGCACCAGATCCCTGCAGCGTTCGAGAATGGCAAAACCCGCCTCAGTCGGCCGCATGACGCGGCCGGAGCGCACCAGCAGCCGCACCCCGAGCTCGGCCTCCAATGCGCGGATGCGTTGGGCCACAGCGGCGGGCGTGAGGTTCAGCCGCTGGGCGGCCTCCGCCAGCGAGTGCCGCTCGGCAACGACAATGAAGGTTTCGAGAAAACGTGTGTCCATCGATAGTTTTTCTATCTCCTGAACGAAGCAAAAGCGATATTTTATTTACGATCCATTGCTCCGAAAGATGCCCAGACCCCATGAGGAGATGAAATGGATTTCGGCCTGAAGGACAAGACGGCCCTGGTGCTTGGCGCCGGCGGCGGATTGGGCAGCGCGATTGCCATCAAACTTGCGCGCGAAGGCGCCAGAATTGCCGCGGCGGATATCGATCTCGCCGCTGCTGAGAAGACCGCGGCTGCGATCGAATCCGAAGGCGGCAAGGCGCTGGCACTGCAATGGGACCTTTCCGATCTCGGTTCGATCGATGCACATGTCGCTGCAATCGAACGGCAGTTCGGACCGGTCGACATCCTCGTCAACAATACCGGTGGCCCACCGCCGACCACTGTCTCCGGCCAGGATCCGACGGTGTGGAACCAGTATTTCCAGAGCATGGTGCTCTCCGTCATCGCCATTACCGATCGTGTGCTGCCTCAGATGCGGGCGCGCAAATGGGGACGCATCGTCACCTCGACCTCGTCGGGCGTGGTCGCGCCGATCCCCAATCTCGGCATCTCCAATGCGCTGCGCCTGTCGCTGGTCGGCTGGTCGAAAACACTGGCGCGCGAGGTCGGGCGCGACGGCATCACCGTCAACATCGTCCTGCCCGGCCGGATCGCCACCGGCCGCATCACCTTCCTCGACGAACAGAAGGCCAAGCGCGAGAACCGTTCCATCGATGACGTTGTCACTGAGAGCACCGGCAGCATTCCGCTCGGCCGCTATGGCCGGCCGGAAGAATATGGCAATGTCGTCACCTTCCTGGCAAGCGAGCCTGCCTCCTATCTGACCGGATCAGTGATCCGCGTCGATGGCGGCATGATCCAGAGCATCTAACAGAATCCGAATTGGAACCGATAACCGATGGCCCTCAGCGCTGAAGCGATAGCAACCCTCAAGACCGTCTCGACGGCGACCCTGACGACCGTTCTTCTGAAGAAGGGCCTGCGGAACGTCTGGATCCGCGGCGCCGTTCCCTTGAAGCCCGGCCAGCCGCGCATCGTCGGCCCTGCCTTCACCCTGCGCTTTGTGCCGGCTCGCGAAGATCTGGCAACGCCGGCATCCTGGGCCTCGCCGATCTCGACACGCGCCGCGATCGAGGCGATGCCGGAAGGCTGTGTCGCCGTCGTCGATGCGATGGGTGTTACCGATGCCGGCATCTTCGGCGATATCCTCTGCGCCCGCATGCAGAAGAGAGGCGTTGCAGCCCTCGTCACCGACGGCGTCATACGCGACCTTGCCGGCGTTCTCGATACCAACCTGCCGGTCTGGTGCCGCGGCGTTGCAGCACCCCCCTCGGTCGCTGGCCTCACCTTCGTCGCTTGGCAGCAGCCGATCGGCTGCGGCGGCGTGGCTGTTTTCCCCGATGACATCATCGTCGTCGACCAGGACGGCGCCGTGCTGATCCCGGCCGATCTGCTCGACGCCGTGCTTGATGAAGCGCCGGAACAGGAGCGCATGGAAGCCTGGATCATGACCAGGATCGATGAAGGCATACCGTTGCCCGGCCTCTACCCGATGAACGCCGAAACCAAGGCGCTCTACGAGGCCTCGAAGAAATAGGCTCCAAGCCAGGGCGAATTGAAGAGGGTCGCGGCTTCGCGACCCCTCAGTTTGTTGAAAGTCTCATTCTTCACTCGGCGTCATCCTCGGCCTTGTGCCGAGGATCTGCTGAGCCGGCTGTAGATACTCGGGACAAGCCCGAGCATGACGAAAGAGGAGTTGGCCGCCCTTGTCGGCAGTCTAGCGGGTTTCAGCTTTGCGACCCCATTTTGCTGACTCCGATCTATCGCTGCTTCGGTAAGCCTCCGCCGCATCTAATAACGAGGCACGTAATCCAGGCCGCCGTCGATCCGCGCCGGCCGCCCGTCCAGAAAGAGTTCGCCGATGCGCGGGGCCGAGCGGGCGATAATCTTGCCGCGGCGGATCACCGCCAGCCGGTTCGGCTTCAGCCGCAGCGCTTCCAGCGTGTCGCTGGCCTGGAGGACGACGAGGTCGGCATTGCATCCCTTTTCCAGGCCGTAGCCCTCAAGCCCCATCGTCTTTGCCGAATTGATGGTCAGCGCGTCGAAGATCCTCTTTTTGTCGTCGATGCCGGCCATCTGCGCGACATGGATCGCCATATGGCCGACCTCCAGCATGTCGCCCGACCCCATCGAATACCAGGGGTCCATGACGCAATCGTGCCCGAAGGAAACATTGAGCCCCGCATCCATCAATTCCCTGACGCGGGTCATGCCGCGGCGTTTCGGATAGGTGTCGTGCCGGCCCTGCAGCATGATGTTGATCAGCGGATTGGGAATGATGTTGATCTCGGCCTCCGCCATCAGCGGAATTAGCTTGGAAACATAATAATTGTCCATCGAATGCATCGAAGTCAGATGCGAGCCGGCGACGCGTCCCTGTAGGCCGAAGCGGATGGTTTCCGCAGCCAGCGTTTCGATATGGCGCGAGAGCGGATCATCGGTTTCGTCGCAATGCATATCGACAGGCAGACCGCGATCGGCGGCGATCCGGCAGAGTGCCTCGACCGACGCTGTACCTTCATCCATCGTCCGTTCGAAATGGGGAATGCCGCCGACGATATCGACGCCCATGTCGAGGGCGCGGTTGAGCGCGTCGATCGCGCCCGGCGAGCGGTAATAACCGTCCTGGGGAAAGGCGACCAGCTGCAGATCGATATAGGGCGCGACCTTCTCGCGAACCTCGATCATCGCCTCGACGGTTACAAGCCTGGGATCACTGGTATCGACATGGCTGCGGATGAAGAGCAGGCCCTGCGTCACCGCCAGATCGCAATAGCGCAGCGCGCGATCGACCAGTTCCTCCTTCGTCACGATCGGGCGCAGCTCCCCCCAGAGCGCAATGCCTTCGAGCAGGGTGCCGGACACGTTCATGCGCGGCAGGCCGAGCGACAGGGTGGCGTCCATATGGAAATGCGGATCGACGAAGGGCGGGCTGACCAGCCGGCCGGTCGAATCGATTTCTTCTTGCGCCTGCGCCTGGAGATTGGGCTCGACAGCGATGATCCTGCCGCCCTGGATGCCGATATCGATGCCGGTTCGGCCATCGGCGAGATTTGCATTTCTGACGATCAGATCGAACATCGGAGCCTCATTGGGTGTGGGCGGTTTCAGCGTTCGCCGCGGCGATAGGGCTGCATCAGCGCCTGCGGAACGAGGGCGCGGCGGGCCATGACGGCAAGAGCGGCAATGGAAAGGATATAGGGCGTCATCAGAAACAGCTGATAGGGCACGAGCCCGCTGAGTGCGGTTTGCAGTCGAAGCTGAAAGGCGTCGAAGAAGGCAAAGAGCAGGGCGCCGAACAGCGCTCGGCCCGGCCGCCACGAAGCGAAGACGACGAGCGCGATGCAGATCCAGCCACGCCCCTGCACCATGGTCGGGAAAAAGCTGTTGAACGCCGACAATGTCAGGAAGGCGCCGCCCATTCCCATCAGCGCGCTTCCCATGATGACGGCGCCATAACGCACCTTCATCGGATTGACACCCTGGGCTTCCGCCGCATGCGGATTTTCGCCGGTCATGCGGATCGCAAGGCCGACCGGCGTGCGGAAGATGATGTAGGCCATCAGCAGGGCCATAAGGATCGCAAGATAGGTCGGCGCCGTCTGGGTGAAGAAGGCCGGCCCGATGAACGGCAGGGTCGAGAGGCCAGGTATCGCGATCGGCTGGAACGGCACGATGGTGGGTGGGGTATTGGCAAGCGGCACGATCAGGCGGAAGACATAATAGCTGAAGCTTGAGGCAAAGAGCGTGACGCCGAGACCGGAGACATGCTGGGAGAGGCCGAGCGTCACCGTCAGGCCCGCATGCAACAGGCCGAAGACGCCGCCGGCCACCGCTGCAATCAGCAGGCCGGTCCAGAGATCGGCGCCGTGATAGACGGAAAGCCAGCCGATCATCGCGCCGAAGGTCATGATGCCTTCGATGCCGAGATTGAGCACGCCGGCCCGTTCGCAGAGCAAAGCGCCGAGCGTGCCAAAAATCAGCGGCGTGGCGATCCGCAGGATTGCCGCCCAGAGCCCGGCGGAAGCGATGATGTCGAACAGTTGCATCATCGCCGGATCCTATATTGGGTGAAGAACAAGGCGATCAGCATCGTCAGCAGCGACAGCGCCACCGTGACATCGGCGATATAGGTCGGGATGCCGAGGCCGCGGCTCATGCCGTCCGCACCCACGAACATGGTGGCGGTGAAAATGGCGGCGAAGACGACACCGAGCGGATTGAGGTTGGCAAGCATGGCGACGACGATGCCGGCATAGCCGAAACCGGGCGATAGGTCGGTCGTCACATAACCCTTGACCCCCATCACCTCGATCGCTCCGGCGAGCCCCGCAAGCCCGCCCGAGAGACAGGCGACCTTCACCAACGTTCTGCCGAGGGGGACGCCGGCAAAGACTGCACCGCCGGGATTGAGGCCCGCAGCGCGCGACTGCATGCCGAACACGGTGCGGGACTGGACGAAATGGACGACGACCGCCAGTGCGATCGCAATCGCAAAGCCGATATGCAGGCGCGAGCGGGCGATCAGCTTGGGCAGCATGGCGTGATCGCTGACGGATTGCGACTGCGGCCAGCCGAAGGCGAGCGGGTCCTTGAGAACACCATCGATCAGCATCGAGACGAAGAGCACGGCGATGAAGTTCAAGAGCAGACTGGTGACGACCTCATCGACGGAGAAGCGCAGCCTGAGCCAGAGCGGGATCAGGATCAGCACCATGCCGGCAATGGCGCCGACCAGCAGCAGCAGCGGAATGAGGATAGGTGCGGGAAGATTGCCGAGCAGTTTCGAGCTTGCCGCGGCAACGGCGATGGCGCCGAGATAGAACTGGCCTTCAGCGCCGATATTCCAGAGCCGCGCCCGGAAAGCGACGGCGGCGGCAAGCCCCGTCAGCATCAGCGGCGTTGCCCGCGTCAGCGTTTCGGTCGCTGACAGCCGCGAGCCGAAAGCACCGGTCAGGATGCGCCAATAGGCATCGAGAACAGGCGCGCCGGCGATTGATATCAGGATGCCGGCAAGCGCCAGCGCTGCGATGACCGCGATCACAGGGGTGACGATCAGCAGGTAAAGCGGACGATGTTCGCGGCGCTCAAATCGCATGATCGGCCTCGTGGGTCTCTTGCCATTCGCCTGTCATCATCAGCCCCAGCCTGCGGGCGTCGGCGCCGTCGGCCTCGACGGGTGGTGACAGGCGGCCGCCGACGATCGCCTGGATGCGATCGGCAAGCGCGATCACCTCGTCGAGATCTTCCGAGATCAGCAGCACGGCGGTACCCTGCCGGCGGGCTTCGAGCAGGCGTGCATGCACGGCGGCCACCGCTCCCTCATCGAGGCCACGCGCCGGCTGCGCAGCGATCAGGATGCGCGGCCGCCGATGCAGGTTGCGGCCGAGAATGAGCTTTTGCATATTGCCGCCTGAGAGCAGCCGGGTGCGGATCGCTGGCCCGCCGCCGCGGACATCGAATCCGTCGATGATCTCCCTGGCGAATGCCATGCCCGCCTTGCGGTTGACGAGACCACGGCGCGAAAACGCCGGCGACGCGATGCGCTCCAGCACGGCGTTTTCCCAGATCGCCATTTCGCCGATCACGCCCTCCTCGTTGCGATCCTCGGGAATGCGGCCGATGCCGGCTTCGACGACATCGGCGACGCCGAGATTGCCGATGGCTTCCCCAAACAGCAGAAGGTCACCGCCGCTGCGCGACAGCGTGCCTGAAAGAAGATGCGCCAAAGCCGCCTGGCCATTGCCAGAAACCCCGATGATGCCGAGGATCTCGCCCTGGTGCAGGCGGAAGCTGATCGATTTCAGCCGATCGACGCCGTCGATGCGCACCGTCACATCGGCCGCCTCGAGGGCAACGGCGCCGGGTGTCGACGGCTCGCGCACGGGCCGCGTCACACGGCGTCCGACCATCAGTTCGGCGAGTTCCGCCTTGCTGGTTTCCGACGCCCTGCGTTCGGCGACCATCCTGCCGCCGCGTAAGACCACGATGCGGTCGGCCGCGGCCATCACCTCGTCGAGCTTGTGCGAGATGAAGATCAGCGACAGGCCCTGGCGGGCCATTTCCTTCAGCGTCGTGAACAGCCGCTCGGCCTCGATGTTGGTCAGCACTGCCGTCGGCTCGTCGAGAATCAGGATGCGGGCATCGTTGTAGAGCGCCTTGAGGATCTCAACGCGCTGCTGCTCGCCGACCGACAAGTCGCCAAGGCGGGCATCCGGATCAACCTTGAGGCCGAAGCGCTCGGAAATTGCCAGCAGCTTCTTCCGCGCCGCTGTTGTTCCCGAGCGCCAGGACCACAGTCTTTCCGTGCCGGTCATGACGTTTTCGAGAACGGTCAGATTGGGCGCCAGCGAAAAATGCTGATGCACCATGCCGACGCCGGCGCGGATTGCGGCACGCGGCTTGCCCTGCGGAACCTCCGCACCCTCGATCAGAATTCGCCCGGCATCCGGCATGTAGTGGCCGAAAAGGATGCTCATCAGCGTGGTCTTGCCGGCACCATTCTCGCCAAGCAGGGCCACGACCTCGCCCTTGGCAAGCGTCATCGAGATATCGTCATTGGCCAGATTGTCGCCGAAGCGCTTGCTGACGCCAACAATTTCCAGCACAGGCCCGGTCATGACGGCAATCCCGCAATGGGAAAACGATGCTGCCACCGCCCCTCGGCCTCCAGGCGGGTGGCAAGCGACAGCAGACGCGGCTCGTGACCCATCGGCGCCATGATCTGCACCGGCAGCGGCATGGCATGCTCATCCTGTCCGAAAGGCAGCGTCAAAGCAGGAAAACCCGAAATATTCGCGAGGCAGGCAAGCGGCGCAAATGCCGTCATCCGCTCGAGATGCAGATCCGTATCGGCATGATCGGATGGAAAGGAGCCGATCGCAAGGGGTGCGGAGGACAGCATCGGCATGAGGATGCAATCGACCCTGTCGAATAGTGCCCAGAGCTTATGGCTCACCAGGACGGCCTCGTTCAACGTGTTCCAGAGCGATGTCGCCGGAAGCGCCCGTCCACGCGCCGCGAAGGCCTGCGTCAGAGGCTCGGCCCTGCTTTCATCCAGAGCCGCCGCCTCGATGAGTGCCGCAAGGTTGACGGAGATGATATCGGCGAACGTGCTGTCGCTGGCGGCGACGCTCCATTCAAATTCGGACCATGCCATTGGAACGACCTCATGTCCCTCGCTCTCCAGCGCACGGGCCGCAGCCTCGACGACTGCGAGCCGATCACCCTCGGTCGGGTAGGTCGAGCCGGTATCGGCAAGCAGGCCAATCCGCAAATGGCCGTTATCGCTATCGACAGGGGAGGGATCCGGAAAAGGTCCTCGCGATTTGCCGCTCAGTCTGTCGAAAATCAGCGCTGTATCCCGGACCGAACGACAGACCGCGAGTTCGCTGGCGATGCCGGCCAAGTGGTTGCCGAAGGATGGCCCACCCGGGATGGCGCCGCGCGTCGGCTTCATTCCGACGAGGCCACAGCAGGCGGCTGGCACTCGGATCGAGCCGCCGGCATCGGTGGCATGCGCAATGGAGACGATCCCGGCGGCAACCGCTGCCGCCGCCCCGCCGGAGGAGCCACCTGCGGTCCGTGCCGGATCGAGCGGATTGCGGCAGATCGGCCCGATCACCGGTTCGCTGGCGAGCGACAGGCCGAATTCCGGGCTGGTCGTCAGGCCGAACAGGCAGAAGCCGGCGTTGCGGAAACGAGCAGCGAGATCGGAATCCGCTTCGCCACCCTTTCTCTCGAACAGGCGGGAACCGGCCGTGACCGGCAGCCCGGCGAAGGGGCCGCCAAGATCCTTTGCCAAGGTCGGCACGCCGGCAAAGGGCCTGGCGACAAAGCGATTGGGCGCGCTCTGCCGTTCTTCGTCGAGGGCGTTCGCCGAGGCGAGGCCCATGGCGGCATCGAGATAGGCGATCGCGCCGAGCGGCTCCTGCAGCACGGCTGCGGCAAGAGAAGCCTGCATCGCTTCCGCAGCGCTCAGGCTGCCACGCCTGATCGCTGCCGCCAGATCCGTCGCATCGCCCTGCATGGGCCGAATTACTTTGGCTCGTCCATCATCTTCGGAACTTCGAAGGTGCCGGCCTTGATCTCTGCCCGCTTGGCTTCCATCGCAGCCTCTGCCTCGGCGGGTGCGACACCCTTGACGAAAACGATATCGCTGCCGCCTTCCTTCATCAGGCCGTAGGACGTGTAGTTCCTGCCGACCGGCTTTCCGGCTGTGACATCGGCAATCGCAGCGTCCAGGATCGGGCGGAAATACCACATGGCGTTGGCAAACACCGTATCGGGATAACGCGGCGTATAGTCGATCAGCGAACCGACCGACTTGATGCCGCGCTCCTTGGCGGCATCGGCCGTGCCGATGCGCTCGCCGAACAGGATGTCGGCGCCGGCGTCGATCTGGGCAAGACCGGCTTCGCGGGCTTTCGGCGGATCGAAGAAGGTGCCGATGAACGAGACGAGGTGCTTTGCGTCCGGGTTGACCGCCTTGACACCGGCCGCGAAGGCATTGATCAGCATGTTGACCTCGGGGATCGGAATGGCACCGACGGAACCGACGATATTCGACTTGGTCATCTTGCCCGCCAGCATGCCGGCAAGATAGGCGCCGTCATGATTCCAGGTGCCGAAGACGCCGAAGTTGTCGCCGGCCTGCTCGCCGCTCGAACCCAGCACGAAAGCGGTATCGGGATAGTCGGCTCCGACCTGCCGGGCCTCTTTTTCCACCGCATAGGCCTCGCCGATGATCAGTTTGTTGCCCTGTTCGGCATATTCGCGCATGGCACGCGGATAATCGGTGCCGGAGACGCCTTCGGAGAAGACATATTCGATCACGCCTTCCTTGGCCGCGTCCTGCAGGGCCTTGTGCAGACAGGAGTTCCAGGCATTTTCGACCGGCGACGCATGAATGCCGGCAACCTTCAGCGGCGCAGCCGCCCTTGCCAGCGGGGCAAAGCCGCTGACCCCAAGCGCAATGCCCGACGCGATCACTGCCCGGCGTGAAATCAGGATATCTTTGGTCATTGATTGTTCCCCTTTTTTACCATTTGGTTCAAAAATCATAGTAGCGCCCAAAAATGTGTCAAGCAGCGAATGGGCTTAAAAATCAGGCTGTTCAATCTGTTGCGCCTTGCGTTCTGCAGCCATTTTTTTCCGAACTGTATGGCGTCGCGGCTTGGCGCGACGCAATTGGCAGGATAAGCAAGGAGGATAGGGGTTGGGGGACATGAAATGGGGGAAGAAGAGGGCGCCTCGCGGCGACCGATCGCGAGCCGGTCGTCTTCCTGGGCCATCGGCCTCAGCGCGTGGCTGGCGCGGAGCGGCGCGACACCGAACGGCATTTCGCTTTTATCGGTCGTATTCGCGGGTATAGGCGCAGCGCTCATCGTTTTCACAACACATCCGATTGCCATGGTTTGCGCCGCGATCTCGGTACAACTGCGGCTGGTCTGCAATCTGCTAGACGGAATGGTCGCGATCGAAGGCGGCAAGAAAACCAAGAGCGGGCCGCTCTACAACGAATTTCCCGATCGGGTCGCCGACAGCCTGTTTCTGATCGCGGCCGGTTATGCCTGCGGCTTTGGCTGGCTTGGCTGGTTGTCTGCGCTGCTCGCAGCCCTTACCGCCTATATCAGGGTGTTCGGCGGATCGGTGGGCCTGCCGCAGGATTTCAGCGGCATCATGGCCAAGCAGCGCCGCATGGCCGTGCTGACAGCGGGTCTCCTTGCCCAGAGCGTTGAGACGCTGATATCCCCCAGCCATTGGTCGCTGATCCTTGCATCCGCGATCATCGCGGCCGGTAGCCTCGTCACCTGCACCACCCGCACGTTGAGGCTGAAACATTCCCTGGAGAAGCTATGATCGCGATTATCCGTCGGTTTCTCGTGCTGCTCGTCCGTATCCTGGTCGGCGCCCGAAGCGAGTGGCGGGGCTGCGCGCCCGATCCCAGCCGGCGCATCTATTTCGCCAATCACAACAGCCATATCGATACCGTCGCCGTCATGGCCGCCTTGCCCTGGCCGGTGCGCCGGATGACCCATCCGGTTGCGGCGCGCGATTATTGGGGAGCGAGCGCCTTTCGCCGTTTCATCGCGGAGAAAGGCCTGCGAGCGGTCCTGATAGACCGCAAGCCTCCGCCTGATACCGACCCGCTGGCTCCGATAGAGCGCCTGCTCGAGGAGGGGCGCTCAGTCCTGATTTTCCCGGAAGGAACGAGAAGCACCACCGACGAGATCGCCCCGTTCCGCAGCGGCATCTTTCGCCTTGCCTGCCGTTTCCCCGATGTCGATCTGGTGCCGATCCATCTCGACAACCTCCAGCGCATCCTGCCTAAGGGAAGCATGCTGATCGTGCCGATCACCTGCACGGCGCGCTTCGGCAAACCGCTGCGTGTCGAACCGGGCGAGGAAAAGGCCGAATTCCTGGCGCGCGCCCGTGCCGCTGTCATCGAGCTCGCGGATGGGGGGCACACCGCATGACCAGTATGTTCTCTTTCGTGCTAGCCGCTATCCTCGGCCTGCTTGCCGTCGCCTCCGCCATCGGTTTCATCCTGCAGCGACGCGCGACAGAACCCGGCTCCGTCGCCACCGTTCAGAACCTCAACGCCCGTATCCGCTCCTGGTGGATCATGGTCGCCGTGTTCGGCGGCGCGATCCTGCTCGGCGAAACGTCGACGGTCATCCTGTTCGCATTTCTATCCTTCATGGCGCTTCGCGAATTCTGGACGCTGACGCCATCGCGACGTGGCGATCATCTGGCGCTTTTCCTGTCGTTCTTCGTGGTCCTGCCGATCCACTACGTGCTGCTCGGAACCGAGTGGTACGGCCTCTTCTCCATCTTTATCCCGGTCTATGCCTTCCTGATCCTGCCGGCGGTGGCGACCCTGACCGGCGACGTCAACGAATTTCTCGCCCGCAGCGCTAGGGTGCAGTGGGGACTGATGCTGACGGTCTATTCGATCAGCCATGCCCCGGCACTCCTCATGCTGGAAACCGGCACGCCGTCGGCACTTCTTCTCGTCTATCTGGTCCTGGTCGTGCAGCTCAGCGACGTTTTCCAGTACGTCTGGGGCAAGCTCCTCGGAAAGCACCGTTTCTCGCCGAACATCAGCCCGTCGAAGACGATCGAAGGGCTGGTCGGAGGCGGCGCCTCGGCCATCCTCGTGGGAACACTGCTATATCGCCTGACGCCGTTCTCGCCGCTGCAGGCAGCTGCCATCAGCACGGTCATCGTCGTCGCCGGCTTCTTCGGCGGCTTCGTGCTCTCGGCCATCAAGCGCGATCTCAACGCCAAGGACTGGGGCTATGTGATCGAGGGTCACGGGGGCGTGCTCGACCGCTTGGATTCCATCACCTTCGCCGCGCCGCTGTTCTTTCACATCATCCGCTATTGGTTCGCCGTGTAGAAGCTTGGTTCTGGCTAAAACCGGTCGATCTCCTCGAGGCTCTCGAACAGCCGGCGCTGAACATCCCGCTCCTGCATGCTGATGGCGGTCATCAGCTTGCCCATCGTGCCCCGCAGGCCGTGCAACTGGTCGACTAGGTCCATGATGACATCGACGCCGGCTTCGTTGACACCCATGTTTCCCATGAGATCCAGGATCAGCCGGGCGCGTGCGACATCGGCGTCCCGAAATTGCCGTTGGCCGCCTGACGTCTCCGGGATCAGCCAACCCTCTTCGACCCAGAGGTCGAGCTGGACGACGTCGATTTTCAAGTAAAGACGGAATTCGAGATCATCCATGATCAGGCCTCCATGTTCTTTCTCGGATCGTATGGGTTTGCCGTCGCCCATTCCTGGATGAAGGACTTCAGTCGTTCATCCGGGGCATCGGGCAGCACGATCTTCAGAGAGATGTAGACGTCGCCATGTTCGCCGCCGCGTTTTGCAATACCCTTGCCCTTGAGGCGCAGGACTTTGCCGGTGTTGGAATGAGGCGGCAGCGTCAGATTGACAGGCCCTGACGGCGTTGGCACACGAACCTTGCCGCCGAGCACGGCCTCGCCGAGCGAGATCGGCAGTTCGAGCCGGATGTCATCGCCGTCGCGCGTGAAGAAGCGGTGCGGCCGCACACGGATGTCGATGAGGGCATCGCCCGCCGGCCCGCCGCCGATGCCCGGCTCGCCCTTGCCGCGCAGCCGCAAAGTCTGGCCGTCGCGCGTTCCCGGCGGGATCTGTACATCGAGCGCTGGGCCCTCCGGCAGCTTGATCTCAGTCCTGGTGCCGTTGACGGCGTCGAGAAAGCCGACTTCCATCGAGAAATGGCTGTCCCGGCCACGACTGCGGGCCTGGCCGCCGCCGGCACGTCGCGAAAAGAAATTGGCAAAGAGATCGTCGGCATCGCCGAAATCGGCAAAGCCTGCGCTGTTGTGATAGGGATCGCTAGGACGGCTCGCCGAGGCATAGTCGCGGTAATAGTTGCGCTGCGCCCGCTCGGCGCCGGTTATGTCGATCTCGCCGCGATCGAAGCGGCCGCGTTTTTCCTCGTCGCTCAAGATCTCGTTGGCGGCCGAAATTTCCTTGAACCGTTCCTCGGCTTTTTTGTCGCCGGGGTTGAGGTCGGGGTGAAGTTTCTTGGCGAGCTTGCGGAACGCGCTTTGAATATCCTTTTGCGTCGCATCCCGCTTTACGCCCAGAAGCTCATATGGATCCTGGCTCATGCATCTCTCCGGTCAGGCAGCGAATACTGCTGGTTGGCTTGGGGATGATATAGGTTGTCGGGCCGGCCCCGGGGAGGGGAGGTCGTTCGTGATCGACTTCATCAATCCGCAGCGGAGCTAGAGCAACGCCGCATCTTCCACTTGAGGCGCCGAGCCTTCATGCGTGGGATCGGGTCGCCGGTCGATGAGAACCGAGCACCCGGCGTGGCGCACGACCTTGTCGACGATGGAGGAGAAGACGTAGTCGGTAATATCCGTCACATGGGATGAAAGCAGGATGAGATCAGCCGACTTCTCCCTTGCGACGGAGACGAGCAGGGAGGCGGCAACGCCAACGCGCACCTCGATCGTCGCCGGAATTCCCATCTCCTTGCAGAGCGATGCTAGTTTCTTTTCGGCGTCGACGATGGCGGTCGTTTCGAATTCCTCGGGAAGCTCCGTCAGGTGACGGCGCGGGATATTCTCGATGACGTGCATGACGACGATGCTTCCACCTTCGTCCGCCAGCGCAGTAGCCCGGCGCAGAAGGCGGATTGCCGTTTCCCTGGAGCCCATGCCGATGCCGCAGATGATCGTCCGATACATTGAAATCCATATCCTTGAATGCGAATGATAGCACCGATCATACCGGTGTCGACCGTCCCGACATTGACGAATATCAAGCAAACGTGCCGCAACGGCAGCGCGCATGAAACGGCCAGCTGCTTCGGAATGGACCTCCGGCTGAATCGTCGCAGTTGACGGCAGGGCCCTCAGCAACATTTTTCACCTGATGCCGTCACTGATTGAGGTTCACATGCCGAATTTTGCGATTATCGGATCAGGTGCGATGGGAAGTGCTGTCGCCAAACGGCTGTTCGACAACGGTGCCACGGTGCTGACTTGCCTCGAGGGCAGGAGCGAGCGGACGATGGCGCGGGCAAAGGCAGCCGGCATGGTGCCTGTCGGCCACCAGGAGCTGAGGAAGGCCGAGCTGATCCTGTCGATCGTTCCGCCGGCGGAGGCGATCAAGGTCGCTGAATTCGTCGCGGACATATCATCCGCCATGTCGGCGCCGCCGCCTTTCGTCGACCTCAACGCGATCGCGCCGAAAACGATGAGGGCGTTGGCAGCACGCTTCGAAGGCAGGGGCGTGGAAGTGCTTGACGGTGCGATCATCGGCGGGCCGCCGGTCCCCGGCAAATCAGGTCCGACCATCTATATCAGCGGCGATACTGCGGGCCGAAGCCGGCCCCTCGAGGACTGCGGCCTCAGGATCCGCAGGCTCGACGGACCGCTCGGCGCCGCCTCGGCACTGAAGATGTGTTATGCCGGCATCAACAAGGGATTTATCGGCCTCAGCACCGCCATGCTGCTCGCCGCATCGCGTTCGGGTGCCGCCGAAAGCCTGAAAGCCGAGCTCTCCGAAAGCCTTCCGGACGTCGATCGCAAGCTGTCGAGATCCATACCGGACATGTATCCGAAAGCCTATCGGTGGGTTGCCGAAATGCAGGAGATCGCCGATTTCCTCGGCGAGGATGATCCGGCCGCGACCATCTTCCGGGGCATGGCGGACGTCTTCTCCAGGATGGCCGGCGACGTGGAGGGCAGCCGCGTGCTCGTCGAGCAGCTGGACGAGATCATCACCTACTCGGAAACCGAAAACTGATCGCGATGGTCAAGCAATCGTCGCAGCAACCGAATACGAGGGATAGAGCCATGGGTTTGCCAGCGCTCTGACGATTGTGTGAACCTTCTCCGACACCTCTGACCAAACCTGATTGCCTCTGCTATGTCAGGAAAAATGCGGTGGCCAAACCGATTGGCGTCGCGATCTATCTTACCAAAGCCAGGAGTTTGAAAGATGAGCGGTTCTCCCGAATATACACCCCCGAAAGTCTGGACCTGGAACAAGGCGAATGGCGGCCAGTTCGCCAGCATCAATCGCCCGATCGCCGGACCGACGCATGACAAGGAGCTTCCGATCGGCCGCCATCCGCTGCAGCTCTATTCGCTCGGCACGCCGAACGGCCAGAAGGTCACCATCATGCTCGAGGAACTGCTGGCGCTTGGCCATAGCGGTGCCGAATACGATGCATGGCTGATCAAGATCGGCGACGGCGATCAGTTCGGAAGCGGCTTCGTCGCGGTCAACCCCAATTCCAAGATACCGGCTTTGATGGACCGCAGCGGGCCAAAGCCGATCCGCGTCTTCGAATCCGGTGCCATCCTGACCTATCTCGCTGAGAAGTTCGGCGCCTTCCTGCCGACCGAGCCTGCCGACCGAGCCGAATGCCTGTCATGGCTGTTCTGGCAGATGGGAAGCGCGCCCTATCTCGGCGGCGGCTTCGGCCATTTCTACGCCTATGCGCCGACGAAGATCGAATATGCGATCGACCGTTTCGCCATGGAAGTGAAGCGTCAGCTCGACGTGCTCGATCGTCGCCTGGCCGAAAGCGACTATCTGGCAGGCAGCCAATATACGATCGCCGATATTGCCGTCTGGCCCTGGTACGGCGGTCTGGTGAAGGGCTGGACCTACGGGGCAGCCGAATTTCTGCAGGTCGAGGACTATAAGAACGTGCTGCGCTGGGCCGACGCCATCCACAGCAGGCCGGCCGTGCAACGCGGCCGAATGGTCAACCGCCTGTCCGGCGAGCCCTCTAGCCAGTTGCACGAGCGCCACGACGCCAGCGACTTCGATACCATGACGCAGGACAAGCTCGCGGCCGAGTAAGCAAGCGGCCCCAGCCACGTGTCGCAGCAACAAATGATGCTCCGCCGCCTTTGCGGCGACGGAGCAACTGCGAACTCAGTTCTTGACCGTCTCTTCCAGGAAGAAGCGGCCGAGCGGGTTCTGATAGAAGTTCTCGATATTCTTGCGCGAGACGTTGATATAGGGGCTGTAATAGAGGTCGATCCAGTTGACGTCGTCCTTGGCCATCTTCTGCAGATCGACATACATCGCTTCGCGCTTCTTCGGGTCGAGCTCGAGACGGGCCTTCGCCACCAATTCCTTGACCGCCTCGTTTTTGTAGTTGGTCAGATAGTTGTTATTGGAATCGTGGCCGAGGACAAAGGTGGTCTTCTGATCCGGATCGAGAATGTCGTTGGTCCAGTAATTGACCGAGATATCGTAGTCGCCGGCGACCGTCATGTCCCATTCCTGGCTCGGATCGACCTTCTGCAAGTTGGCGGTGATGCCGGCCTTCTGCAGCTGCTGCTGGACGAGCACCGCCGTCTGTTCGTCGACTTCGTCGCCGGCGCGCACCAGATAGTTCAGCGTCAGGTCGGAGGCGCCGGCGGCCGCAAGCAACTCCTTCGCCTTTTCGGGATTATAGGGCCGCTGCAGATTGTCGGCATAATAATAGAGCGCGCCCTTCGGAATATAGGAATTGGCGACCGTGCCCTGGCCGAAGGTGACGGTATCGACGATCGCCTTCTTGTCGATCGCGAGATCCAGCGCTTGGCGGACTTCCTTCTTGCCGAGCGCGCCATGCGCATGGTTGATCAGAAGATGGTCCTCACGGGTCGAAGCGTCGATATCGACATTGAGGTTCGGGTCCTTCTTCAGCTCCTCGACGCGAGAAAAGGGAACGAAGATCGCCGTATCCAGCTCGCCGGCCTGAACGTTCAGCATGCGGGTGTTGTCGTCAGGCACCGAGATCCACTCGACGCCGTCAAGCTTGACGCGGTCGGCCTGCCAGAAGTTCGGGTTCTTCTTCAGAATGACGCGGTCGCCGCGCCGCCATTCCTCGACCACGAAGGCACCGGATGCGATCGGCTTTTCGGCATAGGCATCGGGGCCAAGCGATTCCATGCCTTTCTTGGAGATGACGGAGGCATTCGGCAGCGCCAGCGTCGAAAGGAACGGCGCGGACGGGTTCTTGAGCTTGATCGTCAGCGTGCGCGCGTCAGTCGCCACCGCCATGTCGATCACCTTATAGGAATCGCTCCAAAGCGAGGCGGCGTCATCGCGGATGCGCAGCAGGCTGTAGGCCGCGTCTTCCGCCGTCAGCGGCGAACCGTCCGAGAATTTCGCGTCGCGGATCTTGAACGTGTAGGTCAGCCCGTCATCCGAGACGGTCCAGCTTTCGGCAAGGCCCGGCTCCAGTTTCGTGCCTGTCTTGTCGACCCGGATCAGCACGTCGTAGACGTTGGAGAACACCCAGTTGTCGATGTTCTGCGCGGTCTTGATCGGATCGAATGTCGTCGAATCCTCGCGGCGGCCGATGGTGAGCACACCGGCGGCCTCGGCATAGCTTGCGCTGAGCGTCAGGCCGGCGAGCAAAGCTGCAAGCCCGATTGATTTCCACCTGTTTGTCATGAGTTCGTTCCCTTCGTTGTTATGGCATGCGTTTGATTGATTGAATCGGCATCGAATGCGGATCGTCCTTGCCGTCGGCGTCTTGAAGCAGCCGCTTGTCAGGATCGATGTCGGGAATGGCGGCGATCAGCGCCGCCGTATAGGAATGCTTAGGCCGCGCGAAGACTTCTTCGGAACGACCTTCCTCGACGATCTCGCCGCGATACATCACGACGACGCGTTCGCACAGATTGCGGACGATCGCGAGATCATGGGCGATGAAGATCAGCGTCAGGTTCATCTTCGCCGTGAGTTCTCGGAAAAGCTCGATGATCTGCGCCTGAATGGTGACGTCGAGGGCCGCCACGCATTCGTCGGCGATGATCAGCTTCGGATCGACGGCCAGCGCCCGGGCAATGCCGGCGCGCTGGCACTGGCCGCCACTCATGCTGCGCGGTTTGCGGCCGGCGAATTCGCGTTCGAGGCCGACGAGATCGAGCAGTTCGCCGATCCGCGTCGGAATATCGCTCCTGGCGACCTTGCCCTGCACCTTCAGCACCTCGGCCAGCATCTGCCCGATTGTCAGCCGCGGATTGAGCGCATTATAGGGGTCCTGGAAGACCATCGCCGTCTCGCGCCTGAGCTTTGCCAGGCCAGCGCTTTTCTGCAGCGCCAGATCGACGCCGTCGAAGGTGACGTGGCCCGACGAAAGCGGCGTGAGGCCGAGCACGGCCCGGGCAAGCGTGCTCTTGCCGCTGCCGGATTCGCCGACGATGCCGACCGTCTCGCCCGGCATGATCTGCAGGCTGACACCGGCAACAGCGCTGACCGTCTTGGCACTGCCCCTGAGCAGGGCGCCGCCAGCTCTGAAGCGCACATGAAGATCGTCGATTTCGAGCAATGGCCTGGCCGGTTTGCTGGCGTCGGCAATCTCGAGCAGCGGCGCTGATATCTCGCCCGGCAGGGAAGGGTGGCTGTTGATCAGGTTGATCGTATAGGGATGCTGCGGCCGCGCCAGGATCGTCCGCTTCGGCCCTTCTTCGAGCAGTTTGCCGCCGCGCAGCACGGCGATGCGGTCGCAGGTCTGGGCGACGATACCGAGATCGTGGGTGATCAGAATGATCGACAGGCCGCGCCGATCGCGAATGTCAATCAACAGCCGCAGGATCTGCGCCTGGATGGTCACGTCGAGCGCCGTGGTCGGCTCGTCGGCGATCAGGATCTTCGGATTGCAGGACAGCGCCACGCCGATCATCGCCCGCTGTCGCATGCCGCCGGAAAATTCGTGCGGATAACTGTCGTACTGGCGCTTCGCATCGGGGAAGCCGACCTGCGCCAGGATTTCCGTCGCCGCAGTGCGGGCCTCGCGGGCGCCGAGGCCCTGGTGATAGCGGATGCCCTCGGCGATCTGGTCGCCGATCCGCATCACGGGGTCGAGATGGCTGGTCGGGTTCTGGAAGATCATGCCGATCTCGCCGCCGCGCACTTTCAGCATCTCGCCATCGTCGATCCGCATGAGGTCACGCCCTTCGAGCACCACGCTACCGCTTTCGATCTTCAGCAGCGATGAGGGCAGCAGGCGCACCAGGGAGCGGCAGAACAGGCTCTTGCCCGAGCCGCTCTCGCCGACGAGACCGAGGATCTCGCCCTTGCCGAGGTCGAGTGAGACCGCATCGAGCAGCGTGCGCGGGCCGGAATCGACATGCGCCCTGACGGTGAGATCACGGACGGACAGCACGGAGCCGCTCATTCATGCACCCCCAGCAGTTCGCCGAGCGCATCGCCCAGTATGCTGAAGCCGAAGGCGAGGCAGACGATGGAGAGGCCGGGAAACAAAGTGATCCACCATGCCGTGGTGATGAAGCTCTGTCCCTCTGCGACCATGACACCCCATTCGGCGGTCGGCGGCTGGACGCCGAGGCCGAGATAGCTGACGGCAGCGCCGCTGAGCAGCACCAGTGTCGCATCCGACATCGAAAAGACGACCGAGCCGGCGATCGCGTTCGGCAACAGATGGCGGAACATGATGCGCGGGCGGCTGAAGCCGAGGCTGACGGCGGCAACGGCATAGTCGCTGCCCTTCAGCACCAGCATCTGCGCCCGGATCAGCCGCGCATAGGAGACCCAGCCGACCAGCGCCATGGCGATGTAGAAGCTGCCGAGGCCCGGGCCGAGGATCGCGATGATCGACAGCATCAGCACGAGGAAGGGAAAGGCGAGGATGATATCGACAAGACGCATGAACAGCGCATCGACGATCCCGCCGAAGAAGCCGGCGATCGTGCCGACCGTCGTGCCGATCACGAAGGGGAAGATGACGCCGATCAGCGCCATCTGCAGATCGAGGCGCGCGCCCCAGATGACGCGGGAGAGGATATCGCGGCCGAAATTGTCGGTGCCGAAAGGATGCAACAGCGAAGGCGCCTGCAGACGCACCTCGGCATTCTGCATGATCGGATCGTAAGGCGCGAAGATGGGTGCGCCGATCGCCAGCAGGACGAAGAACAGCAGCAGGCCGGCACTGAACACAAGCATCGGCCGCCGGCCAAAGAACCGGCGCCAGCCGGGCGAGGCGGGGACGAACGCCTCGATGCTCATAGCTTCACCCTCGGATCGACGGCGACAGTGACGATGTCGGCGATGAAGTTGATGAGCACGGTGGCGCAGGCAAAGACCATGGCGACGCCCTGCACCACCATGTAGTCGCGTGAGAAGATCGCCCTGACCAGCAGCTGCCCCATGCCGGGCAGCGCAAAGACGCTCTCGACCACCACCGTGCCGCCGATCAGCCAGCCGATGTTGACGGCAAGCAGATTGATCGTCGGCACCAGCGAATTCGGCAGGACATGCCGCCAGAAGACGATTCCCTCCGGCATGCCGCGGGCGCGCGCCGCCGTCGCGACATCCGATTTCAGCTGCTCGATCATCGCCGCCCGTAAGCTGCGCGTCAGCACGGTCGAGAGCGACAGCGCGACCGTCAGGCTCGGCAGCACCAGATGCGACAGCTTTTCGCCGATCGTTGCACCATAGCCCGAAACCGGCAGCACACCGAGTTCGACACTGAAGAGGATGATCAGCATCAACCCCAGCCAGAAGGGCGGAAAACCGATGCCGAAGGTCGAGACGATGCGCACCGCATGATCCGGCGCCCGGCCGGCATTGCGTGCGGCGATCGCCGACATCGGCACCGCGATCAGGATCGACAGCACGACGCTGGAGACGACAAGCGCAAGCGTCGGCTCGATGCGGGTTACGATCAGCTTCAGCACGTCGATCTTGTAGAGGATCGACTTGCCCATTTCGCCATTGGCGAGGTTCTTGAGGAAATAGACGTATTGCAGCCACATCGGCTGGTCGAGACCGTACTGGGCACGGATGCTGGCGAGAGCCGCCGGCGTCGCACGCGTCCCGAGGATATTGCGCGCCGGATCGCCGGGGATCAGCCGGACCAGAATGAAAGTGATGACGCTGATGCCGAAGATGACGGGCAGGAACTGCAGCGGTCGCGTCAAAACGAATTTATAGCGATGCATGACGGCGATCGCCCCTTTGTCTTCGTCGGGTTCGGTGCGTTTCCTCTTGCATTAGCCTGCCTCGTTCCGGGCGAGAAAATCGAGAAGCGCCGGATAATAATCCTGCGGGTTTTCATAGAACGGCATATGGCTGGCATTGGCAAACACCTTGAGTTCGGCGTTCGGCAGCGCAAGCTTCATCCTGAGCGCACAGGCCGGCGTCAGCTCGTCATGC
This sequence comes from Rhizobium leguminosarum, assembly GCF_019798305.1. GTDB lineage: Bacteria > Pseudomonadota > Alphaproteobacteria > Rhizobiales > Rhizobiaceae > Rhizobium > Rhizobium leguminosarum_U. The sequence continues at coordinate 164,119 of NZ_JAAXDD010000013.1, read as the reverse complement.
TCTCCGGTCGTGATGAGCACCGGCAGCGTCAGCCGCGGCAGGTCGGGGATGCGGTTCCAATCCTTGAGGTTGCCGATATAGAGAAACTCGTTCGGTCCCTGCATCGTCTCGTAAGGTCCCATGTTCCAATCGTCGAGCGAGCGGCGCACCGGCGCCGGCCACTCCGGCAGACGGCAGACATGGCGATAGTTGAGGATGGTGACGGCGGCGAGATATTCCGGATGATTGTAGGTGCCCTGCGCCTCGTGCTTCTGCATCATCGAGACGGTTTCGGAACCGAGCGCTGCGCGCAGCCGTTCCAGTTCCGAGATCAGATGCGGCATGTCGGCGACGGTATCTTCGAGGATCAGCGTCTTGAGGTTTTCGGGATAGGTCAGCGCATAGTCGATCGCCAGCCACCCGCCCCAGGAATGGCCGAGCATGTGGACCTTGCCGAGCCCCAGCGCCTTGCGCACCGTCTCCGTCTCCTCGACATAACGGCCGATCGTCCAGAGCGTGAGATCGTCCGGCCGGTCGGAAGCGCCGGTGCCGAGTTGATCGAAGGCGACGACGCGATAGCCCTTGTCGATGAGGCAGGAATGCGATTCGCGCAGGTAATCGCAGGGCAAACCCGGCCCGCCGTTCAGGCAGAAAACCGTCTCGCTGCCGGTCCCGAAACTATAGGCAACGACGCGATGGCCATCGACATCGATCTCGAATCGCTCGTCCGGCCGTATTTCACGCCACATTGATCGCTCCGGCAGAAGATTTCGCTTGCTCAATATTTGGGCACGGCTAAATTTTTACCTTAAACCGCATTCAGTGCCAGCTATAAGAAGTGATAGGGTGGGCCGCAATGCCGAACCCGGGAGCAGCCAATGCTTGACGACCCCATTCTTGACGATATCGGAACGATCAGACGGCAGTTTACAGCGCACGAAACGCTGGACGGCCGGATCGACCAGGCCTTCGAGGCGATGAAGCAGATCGGCTTCGAGGCGCTGATCTACGACTATACGCCGGTGCCTTACGATCTCGACGGCGCGATCATGATACCATCGCTGCTGAAGCTGCGGAATATCTCCGACGATATGCACGACTACTGGTTCAATCGCGGCTATTTCCGTATCGATCCGGTGCAGCAGGTGGCGCTGCGCACCTCCGCACCTTTCTTCTGGAACTACGACTCGGACGCTGACACGCTGATCAACCGTTTCATGAACGACGACACCGCGCCGGTGACGCGCTATTTGAGCGAACGCGATATGTCGACCGGCGTCACCGTTCCGGTTCATATGCCACGCGGCGACTATGCCACAGTCACCGGTATCCGCTTCGGCCGGAACAAAGATTTCGAACGGCACGCACTGCGCTATATCGCCGACTTCAACCTGCTTGCCCATGTTTTTCATGAGACCGCCTATTCGCTTTTCGACACGCGGGCAAAGAGCGTCGGCACTGTCCGCCTGACCGAGCGAGAACGGGAATGCCTGCGCCATTCGGCGGAAGGTTATTCCGCCAAGGAAATTTCCCGCATCATCGACCGTTCCATACCGACCGTCGTGATGCATCTGAACGCCGCGACAAAGAAACTCGGCGCCCGCAACCGAACCCAGGCCGTGGTGCGCGCCACCCATTACCGCCTGCTCGAAGACCGGCCGACCCATAATTGGCCACCCTATAACTTGTGATAGCTGCCTTCGCCGTCGCCGCCGCATTATGGTTTTCATCATTGCTAATGAGATGGAGATACCAGTGGGCGAAGTCACGACCAAAGAAGCTTACCTGCCCTTTCGCGACTATCGCACCTGGTATCGCGTCACCGGTTCGCTGGAGAGCGGCAAGCTGCCCCTCGTCGTCGCCCATGGCGGGCCTGGCTGCACCCATGATTATGTCGATTCCTTCAAGGATATCGCCGCCCTCGACGGCCGTCCGGTCATCCATTACGACCAGCTCGGCAATGGTAATTCCACCCGACTTCCGGAAATGGGCCCGGATTTCTGGACGGTCGGTCTGTTCCTCGAGGAGCTGGACGCGCTGCTTTCCCATCTCGGCATCCAGCAGCACTATGCCTTCCTCGGCCAGTCCTGGGGCGGCATGCTCGGCGCCGAACATGCGGTGCGCCGGCCGCAAGGCCTGAAGGCGCTGGTCATCGCCAACTCGCCGGCCAACATGCATACCTGGGTTTCGGAGGCAAACCGGCTGAGGCAGGAACTGCCGAAGGAGGTGCAGGACACGCTGCTGAAGCACGAGCTGGCGGGGAGCCTGACCGATCCGGACTATATCGCTGCCTCACGCATCTTCTATGACCGCCATGTCTGCCGGGTGGTGCCGTGGCCGCCTGAAGTGGCGCGGACCTTTGCGATCATGGACGAGGACAACACCGTCTACCGCAACATGAACGGCCCGACCGAATTTCACGTCATCGGCACCATGAAGGACTGGACGATCGAGAACAGGCTGGACCGCATCGAAGCTCCGACGCTGCTGATCTCGGGAAAATACGACGAGGCGACGCCCCTGGTGGTAAGGCCCTATCTCGAACGCGTTCCCGGCTGCGAATGGGTGCTCTTCGAAAATTCAAGCCATATGCCGCATGTCGAGGAAAAGCAGCTTTGCCTGGCGACCGTTTCCGGTTTCCTGTCACGGCACGATTGAGAAAACTCGTCCACGCTGACAACGCCGTTTCTTGCCGCGGCAGTGGCGCTTGAGATAGTCTCCGTTCCATTCAAGAGCGAATGGAACGGACCGATGAACGATCACCCGCAGGCAGGGAGCGCGACAATCCTCGCAACGAGCAGGGGACGCGGCTGGCACGGTCTGGAGGCCGATCTGGTGCGCATTCCGCCTGGCCGCACGCATATCTCGGGCACGCCGTATCATCGCCTCGGAATCCATGTCGGCCGGCCGGTGCGGGCGCAATGCCGTTGTGACGGGGGGGAGCATCGCCGACTGCAGAAGCATGGCGATATCGACGTGGTGCCAGCCGGCCTTGATGGCGTCTGGGAGGACGACCGCGAATGTATGATCCTGCGGCTGAAGATCAGCAAGGATCTTTTTCATCAGGCTGCGATCGATCTCGGCCGCGATCCCGCGAAGGCAATCTCCCGATTATAATTAGAGCATAATGTCATCCGAAAACCACTCACACTTTTCGGCATCATGCTCTGGTCAGCTTGGGAACAGGTTAAGCCGTGATGTTCGGACCAGGCCCATTGCGCGATAATGCCCAACCTCCTCGACGGCGTCATGAAAAACGAAAAGATCTATGTAACGAAGCCCAGCCTGCCGCCGCTCGAAGAATTCATTCCGTCGCTGGAAGCGATCTGGAACAACCGCATCCTGACCAATGGCGGGCCATTCCACCAGCAGCTGGAGCAGGAGCTCTGTAACCATCTCGGCGTGAAGCACATCAGCCTCTTTTCCAACGCCACGGTCGCGCTGTTGACGGCGCTTCAGGCGCTCCGCGTCACGGGCGAAGTCATCACCACGCCTTATTCCTTCGTGGCCACTTCGCATTCGCTTCTGTGGAACGGCTTGAAGCCCGTCTTCGTCGACGTCGACCCGGTGACCCTTAATCTCGATCCGGCGAAGATCGAGGCGGCGATCACGCAGCAGACGACGGCGATCATGCCGGTGCATTGCTACGGCCACCCTTGCGACGTCGATGCGATCCAGAGGATCGCCGACCTCTACAATCTGAAGGTCATCTATGACGCTGCCCATGCCTTCGGCGTGGAAGACGAGCGGGGAAGCATTCTCAATCACGGCGACCTTTCCATCCTGAGCTTCCATGCGACGAAGGTTTTCAACACATTCGAAGGCGGGGCCATCATCTGCCCGGACGCCAAGACGAAGACCCGCATCGATCAGCTGAAGAACTTCGGTTATGTCGACGAAGTGACCGTGGTGGCGCCAGGCACGAATGGCAAAATGAGCGAGTTCAACGCTGCGCTCGGCCTGTTGCAGCTGAAATACATCAAGCTCGCGCTCGAAAGACGTGGGTTCATCGACAGTGCATACCGTGAGCGGCTCCGCGGCGTGGGCGGCATAGAATGCCTGGACCGTTCCGGCGAGACCGTTTCCAACTTCTCTTATTTCCCGATCCTCGTGCGCCCTGGCTATCCCATTTCACGCGATGAGCTCTATGAACGGCTGAAGGAAAACAACATTCATCCGCGCCGCTATTTCTATCCGTTGATTTCAAGCTTCTCGATGTACCGCAGCCTGCCTTCCTCGCAGCCCTCGAATCTGCCGGTCGCAAGCGAAGCCGCACGACAGGTGCTCTGCCTTCCCATCTATCCGGACATGGAGCTGGAGATCGTCGACAAGGTCTGCGCGCTGATCGAGTCGGCCTAAAAAAACGTATTCCGACTGTCATCTTGCACCGCAGATCGAAGGTATATGCGGTGCAAGATCGTGCGCCAATAGGCCACCCGAGCATGATGCCGAGAAGTGTGGTTTTCGGGCGACATCCTATTCTAGCCGCCTCATCTGTCAGCAAAGACTTGAAGCGCGGGCTCTGCCTGCCAGATAAGAAATCGCGAGCCGGCGTATTGCAGGTGGCTGCTCATATGAAAGCGGCGTGACCATCGATCACGCCGCTTTCTTCATCTCATAGACGCCAGATTTAAAGCGCCAGTTGCGGAGGTCGGATTTCGAGCCGCTCCGTCACCGGGCGCCGTACGCCCCGTGGCTCAATCTCGACCCAGCGGTTTTCAAGCCGCGAGCATTCGATCGCTTCCAGCAGCCGCAGTCCTTCCTCCGCCTCATCGAGCCCAAGCACGTAGGGATGAGGCAGGCGTGCGGTATTGGTCTTGCTTTGCAGCAGGGCATCGGCAAGATCGGCATAATAATTCGCGAAGGCTTCGATGAAGCCAGACGGATGGCCTGGCTTGAACCGCTCGTAGCGGGTATTGTTAGCGATCATGATATCCGGGCTGGCTCGATCGAGGATCTGCTTGCGGCCGTTGCAGTCATAGAAATAGGCAAGCTCGGGGGTTTCCTGAAGCCATTCGATCGATGCCTTGGAGCCATAAAGCCGCACACGCAGGCCATTGCGTTGCCCGAGCGCGGTCTTGCCGTACCACATGCTGCAATGCAGGCCACCGGCGCAGCGCGCGAGCGCCTGCACATTGTCGAGTACCTGCGGAAAGTGACCGAAGCTGTGGCTGGTTGCGCAGACTTCTTCCGGCTCCCGCTGCGTGAGGAAATGAAGCAGCGAGTGCACATGAACACCGAGATCGAGCGAAACTGTCGGTACGGCGCCGTCGTGTAGGCGCCAGTCCTGCGGCGTCATCGGCGTCCCGTCGCGGCGGAAACGGAGGAAACTCTCCTGCGGCATCTCAATATGGATCTGCTGCAATTCGCCAAAAACACCATGCTCGACCATGCTGCGGATTTCGCGGAGCATGGGATATCCCGTGTAGTTGTAGGTTACGGCCAAAAAGGCCCCGCTACTGCGGGCATTGCCGATCATGCGCGTCTCGGCGCTCGATCCGGCAAGGGCCTTTTCCGAGATCACCGAAACACCTGCCTCGAGTGCGACGACGACCTGCTTCGTATGCTGCTGCGTCGGCGTCAGCACGACGAGAGCGTCGATGTTGGCGGCCTCTTTCGAGAGCAAGGTATCGAAGTCGGCGTGGCAGCGCTCCGGCAAAATGCGGTACTGCCGCGCCGTTTCGCGATTGATGTCGCCATGGCGGCTGAAGCAGCCGGCGACAAGATCGAATTTCTGATCAAGCTCGATCGCATCGCGATGAGCGCGACCCACAGCGGAATTGACGGCACCGCCTAGAAAGGCGAGGCGCAGCTTCTCCGGTACTCCCTGATTTGAGCGGATCATGCGAGATCTCCTTGCATCGTTTGGAGCGAAATGAACGTTTTGAAATCCGGCACCACCTTCAGCATCTCGTCCCGCGACTCGAAACGGGCGTATAGGATGGCGAGCTTGTCGAGCGGTGCAGCATTCATTGGTTTGCCGGTGGTCTTGAGCTGCGTGATGCGGACATCGGATGATGGAATGGAATGCGAGAAGGAAAACGGCGTCGAGGGGGTGTCGGAGGTGATGGTGTGGCGCCCGAAGAACAGCGGTGGATCGAAGCGCGGTTCGGCCGAAAATTCCTCACCCAGCAGCAGCGTTATGACGAGGTCGGCATAATCGATGCCGAGAGACTGATCGACAAGTGAGCCGTAAAGATCGCCCGGGCAGCGCCGCATACATTCGACGATCCAGACATCGTCGCCATTCGACAGGAACTGCGTGTGAATGAGGCCGTCCTGCAGTCCGAGCAGCTTGACGACGCGCGCCATAATGGCCCGCGTCTTCGAGCGGACAGTTTCGGAAAGGCGCGACGGATGGTTCGATGAATCGACCTGGTATGGATAGACCGTGCAATATTCGTCGACGAAGACGTCGAAGACGATCTCCTGGTCCTTGATGAAGGCGGAATGGCTGTGCAGGCTGCCTTCGATGAATTCCTCGATAACGATCTCCGCCGCGCGCGAGTTTCGCCGGGCATCGGCGATGGCGGCGGCAAGTTCAGTCCGGTCGAAAACCTTTGTGACGCCGCGGCCGCTGAAGCTGTCGCTCGGCTTCACCAGCAGCGGATAACGCAGCGCCTCGGTCTCGATTGGCGAATCGCCCTGCAGGCGCACCGAGCGCGGGGCAGGGATATCGTACCGCTCAGTAAAGCTACGGAATGCCTGCTTCGTGTGAATGATGGTTGCGGTCTCCATCGAATCGAAGCGCGGAAATTCAAGTTTTCCGGCAACGAAGGTGGTCGACATATAGGCGACGTCATTGCCCGTCGGCACGATGAAATCGAAATCACAGTTCTCGACGAGGGCGAGCAGCGCGTTCCGATCGCTGTAGTCGATGAAATGCGATTGATCCGCATGCGCATGGCAGGGCTCGTCTGGCCGGTTTCCGCAAACGGAAATATGGAGGCCGCGCCTTTTCAAAGCGAATAGAAGAGGAACTGCGCTGAAGTTACTGCCGACGAGCAATGCTTTCTTGGTCATTTTCAAATCCATTCCACGCACCCGGGCTGGCCTGTTGGAACGGCACAGCCGAAACAGGGTGTGCAGTCCCACTTCGTCCGTTTTTGATATGCGAAAAACTGAAACGGACGTGATAGCGACAGTCATAGGATGCGGGCGTTACCCGAGGCTTGCCGCCTGGATGTCTGGGCGTCTGTCGGCGTTGTTGCCTTGCTTGTGGGAAGCAAACGGGCCGCCTTGTTAAGCCGAGTACCATCTCATACGCTTTCGGCTGTGATTCCAACGTCGGCATCGGACAAAGATGCAGACTGCAGCTGCGAAAAGAGACACCGCGCAATGAACGAAAAACTGCCTGATCTGATTGAAGGTGAGCGTATCTTCTTCCAAAAGGTGTTCGAACGGCAGTCCCGCGCGACAATGGAGATGCGGGAGCAATGGCGCGCGGAAACGATTCTTCAGCGCAGAAGACGCGTGTCGTCTGAGATCTACGATCTGCTTGGTGGGGTCGTGAAATACGGTCCGTTCAAGGGGCTGTCGCTTGCGAAGAACAACTGGTGGGGCGGTGGCGACTTCGGGTCGATGCTCTTGGGCCTTTATGAGAAGGAAGTACTGGATTTCCTGTTCTCCGAAAGATTGGATGCCGTTGAGAGCTTCGTCGATGTCGGCGCCGCCGACGGATATTACGCGATCGGCATGGTTCGGTCGGGTCGGGCGAAAAACGCCGTCTGCTTTGAACTGAGCGAGGAAGGGCAGCGCACCATTGCATCGAACGCCAAGGCGAATTCCGCGTCGGACAGGATCGAAATATTCGGCGCCGCAGACAGGCTGTTTTATGAAAAGCTCAGCCATCTTGATCTGGCGAAAACAGTCGTCCTCGTTGACGCCGAGGGTGCGGAGTTCGAAATCCTTGACGATGACTCCTTATCGGCATTGAAACAGGCGACGATTGTCATCGAGATCCACAACTGGGTCGAGGGTTTCTGGGACAAGTACACCCGTCTCCTCACCTCGGCTTCAGCGTTATTCAATGTCGAATTCATTGCGCCCGCCATCAGAGATCTGACGCAATTTCCGGAATTGAACGATTTCACCGACGACAACCGCTACCTCATTTGCTCCGAGGGGCGGCCAAATATCATGCGCTTCATGCTCTTGACGCCCAAAGGCTGATTGCGTCGACAGGTTGGTGCGCACACAAGCGCTCCAGCCTGTCATTCAGGCACGGCACTGCCTTCCAATCTTGCCGATATTCCCACCGAGCTCCAGAAGTCCCGGGTGAAGAGGTAGCCGAATTCCTTTTCCTCGCGCTCTACTTTGAGCTTGGCATTCAAGATATCGTGCAGCTTCGGCAAATTGTAATAGGGAACCGATGGCAGCAGGTGGTGCTCGGCGTGATAATTCATGTTGGCATAGAAGAATGCAATCGGTGTCGGCAAATTGACCGTTCTTGAAAAAAGAAGCGCGCTTTCGTCCTTGTGATCTTCGAGGCCGACGTGCTGCGCTAGCGCCAGAACACGATTTGGGAGCGATCCGACGAACGGTGTGATGAAAAACATGAACGTCAGGGCAGGCGACCGCGTCGCAAGGAAAAACAGCGCCAGCCAGATGGCGTTGAGCGCAAGCATAAAGATCGCATCGGATTGCGCCGCGCGTCGTTCGGCGGGCATCAGTTTCAATCGGATGCCTTTGCCGAAATACGCTTCGTAGCCGAAGGCGTTGCAGAGCGCATAGAGGATCCGCCTGCAAAGGCTTTGATAATCAAGCAGGACGAGACGCGCTGCGCCCAGCAAGTTGAGCGGAAAATCGCGATAGATTTCGCTGTCATCCTCATGGAAAGTCGAAGCGTGGTGGAACTGATGGCTTTTTTCGAAATAGCTCGGATTGTTCCAGGTCACATAGGAAAACAGCTTGAAGAACAGAGTGTTCAGCCATTTCCTGCTGAAGACCTTCTTGTGAAACAGCTCATGGCCGATGCCGGCATAGCCGGCGAACTGCCATAGGACGGCGTTAAGATAAAAGGCTGCGAAAGCAAGCGCGGGATAGCCGCCTTCCCATGCGCGGACCATCGCGAAAAGCAGGCCGGCATGGATGCCGATCCTGAGCGCGAGGTGGGAATAAGCGATCCGGTCGTTCGATGCCGTGAGGTCCCGGAACTCGTCCTTCGTCAACAGGCTGCCCATTCTGATCTCGCTAGCACCCATGATCAGAGCTCTATATTAACCAACGCAAAGGCCACAAGGCTGTTTGCGACATGGAAGACCACCTGCGATTTCGAGAACTCCGCCAAATACTCGGTGACGTCCCCGTGGATCTTGGAATTGTAGTCATGCCAGACGATGACGCCGCGCTTGACGATGCCGAATGCGTTTTCCGTATCCGCCCGGACGATCTGGTTCTCATGTCCGCCATCGATGAAGATCATCTCGGCCGACTGGAAGGCCTCCTTGAAATTGATCGTCGTTGAGTCTTCCTTGACGAGTGTGAGGCGCTTCCTTTGCGTCTCGGTGATCGACGCCAGATAGGCCTCGCCATCGATTTCCTGGCGCTTGCGGAGATAGTCGTCATTCTGCTCGGCGGATGACAAGGCGCTACGCTCGTCAGTCTCGGCTAGATGCGCCGTGAGGCCCTTCGGCAGGTCGATGGAGACCACGTCGCAGTCTTCCGGCGTGTTTTCGATGAGAAGGCGTGTGGTGAAACCTTTGTACGTGCCGATCTCGATGATCTTCCGGGGCTTCACGATCTTGGCGAGCAACACCAGGACAACCTGGTCGACAAGCGTGATGCTGCCGATATCAATCGGCGGCAGACTGGCGGTGTACTCGTTCGCAATTTTCAATTCGTCGGCGAGTTCCAGAAGCGCTCGCAATTTCAGTTCGTAAACTCCCGATTTCGCAGCAAGCGCCGGGCGCAACGCCGCGGCACTTTCAATGAGCTTCTGCATCTCTGATCCCGTGATTCCGTCCATCGTGATTTAATCCTTTGCGATTTCTCTTGCGCCTGCGTGGGACTTAGAGACGTGTGCTGATGCGGGCGATCCGTTCATCCAGTTCCGGGAACGATCCTCTCCAGTAGGAATAGTGATTGATGAGGTTCCGATAGGCGATGGGCAGATCGGAGGGCTGCAGGTAGCCCTTCTCGATCGCGAGATCGAGCACTTCCTCGTAGTAGGTGATCGAGTAGATGAAATAGCGGTTGGCCGCTGGATTGGACTGCGAATTGGAATGCTGACGGAAATAGGAGAGGGGCATGGGATGCCCGACGATCGCTCCGCGGAGGGAGAGCCCAACCCAGGATGAAAGATCGAGCGGTCCGGAAATGATGCCGTCCACGACCTTGAAAAGACTGAAACGGCCGGATTCATCAAAGCAATCGGCCGTTCTCAAGAGCGCCGATGAGAACTCGCCAAGCAGATTATGATGCTTGACGGCAGTGATGCGTATGAAGTCGCGGCCCTCGATCACCTTCAGCGAGCCTTCGACCATCAATCCGTTGCCGAGATTTGTAACCTGGTTCCGCTCGTCGATGAAATAGCGCGGGGAAAACGCGAGTTTCGTTCCTCTGTTCTGTGTGGCTTCAAGCGCTTGGAGCAGGTACTGGATGCAGAACGGATTAAGGACGTCGTCGTCGAAGAGGTATTTGATGTACTCGCCGCTGGCGAGCCCGGCGAGCCGTATGACGTTCTTGTACTCGGCCGGATCCGGATTGCGGCTGTACTGGATAACGCCTGAGTATCTCTCGCAGATTTTCTCGATTGCATCCGTCGGGCAATCGTCAGAGACTATGATTTCCGTGTCATCGAAACTTTGCGCGATTGCGCTCTTCAGGGCGAGTTCAAAGAAATCGGGCTTATAGGCCGGGATACAGATCGATACGCGCGGCAAATGTTTCTCCCCTTGAGACGCCCCCTCCAGCCTCCGTCGGCGAGAGCGGTGATCGGCGCTCCGAACGACCGAAGCAGACTACTTGCCATGATCATAGAGCGCGGACGTTACGCGAGGCTTGTGCAGAGGAAGAGGCACAAGCGGAAAAAAGGCCCTGATCTCGCCCAATACATAGATAATTTTTGGGAGAAACGGGGCACGCCCTCGGGCATTCGCAAGTGCGTTCCACGAGATTCTTACGTATTCAATTCAATCACGAAAATCTGCGATTATCTCGGCATCAAGACAGAATTCATCGTCTCTTCCAAAATGACAATAGATCTTTTCTAAGGCAATTCAGGCGGCTCGAAAGCTGGCTGAGGGCTCGCTGGCGTTCGAGAAGCGGCGAATTTCACTCGCCCTATCGCTTTCGCAGGACGTAGCTGTGCTCATACTCCGGCAATTGACCCAAGATATCATAGCTTTCGAATAAGCCCGCTGCACGTATCCGATCTACGGCGGGTCCCACTTCTGGTGAATGGGCAAAATCGCCATAGTCGTCGAAGACGACATAGCCACCAGGTACGACAAATCGCTCATAAAGAAGGAAATCTGCCCATACATTCTCGCTCGCATGACCGCCATCAATATGCAAAATCTTGAACCGTTGGGAAGCCTGCAGTGTGCGCTCGACTGCATTCTGCGAGTAACCTCTTATCAAAATGCAGGTTCTATAAAGAATATTGCGAAAATAATCGACTTCTTGAAGCTGCCCTTGCAGTTCGAATGGATCAATTCCAACGAGTTTTGTTGAAGGTGACGAAAGCCTTTGCATAAAGGCGAGAGACTTGCCTTTCCAGACTCCGATCTCAACGATGTCTCCCTCGAGTGAGGCCACGTCGATACTGAGAAATCCCAAAAGCTTGACGTAAGAATGAAAAGACAATTCTGTCCGCGACATGTACTTGGCTGGCATCGCGGCATAAGCTGCGGCAAAATCTGTCCCCAGCTTATCCCATTCATTGTCCACGCGTGCCCGCGTTGCAGGGTCCGTCATCAGCGTTTTAAGACTATCCATTACCCTGTCCATGATTGGCCTGCCAGATTTCTACCATTACTTCGATGTGTTATCGCTCTGATTCTGTCAATATGGAGTGCCCCATTTCGGCCCCAGCCGGAACCGACTTCAAGTACGATCGTCTAACCGCCGGATCGTATTCACCGATGAAAACCTTGTAGAGAGCGTCACCTGTCGGTCAACCTCTGGACGGCGAACGCGATGCTCACCGCACGATTCACGGCCGCCGCAAGAACGGACATGTGGGTCTCACCGGCATAAAGCTCGAATTCGGTACGCACTCCGTCGGCAGTGCCGTCTAATCGCTCCGCCATCTCCCGCGCCAGGAGGGCGGTCCGCTCGATCTTCCTCTTCTCCAGGCGCGCAGGGGCATCCTCGTTCCGGTACTGGAAGGGTGCCAACTCATCGCCTTCGTATTCTCCGGCGGACAAATGCAGGAAGGGTGCATTCCCCGGTGCCTCTTGACGTTGCGCCTCGTTCTTGAGGATTTCGCTGTTCTCCCAATAGATGGTTGGGCTGGCCGCAATCCAATTGGCAAACAGACCTGGACGCTCGAACAGGGCATAGAGAGTAAAGAGGCCGCCGAAGGAATGTCCGAAAAGCGATCGGCGCATCGGATCCAAAATCACCATCTCTGCAATCCGCGGGATAAGCTCGTTGTCGATGAAATCCAGCAGTTTGCCGGTCCCTCCGATGACCACCGGCGGACCGCCCTCAACGAACGGCGGATAGGATTTGACCGGCGGAGGCCCCAGGTCCCAAGACCGGCGGAGCGGATCATAGGGCTCGTCGGACGGGTAGCCGATCGCCGCGATCACCCCCCAACCGACATTCGTCCCCGTCGGATAAGGAGCCTGCGTGACCAAGCTGGCGACCGCGAAGGGGAAAGTGGCGTTGCCGTCCGTCAGAACGAGAAGCGGCCATCCTCCCATTGGCGGTCTCTCCGCCGGAATGGAAAGGAATATGCGATAGGGCTCGCCGCCCGCAGCAGGAGCCAGATCGAAAAAACACGTTCCGGGCATCGAATAGACACTGGTATGATTGATCATGAGAAAGTTTTCTGATCCTTGATAGGAGGATCGGAGAAGGGACATTGATGTTGGTGCAGTTCATTAGTGGGTTTCGAATTCCAAGGTTGGTGCAACGCTTGCTGATATCCAGACTTCCGCGAAAGCGCTTCGTGGCTAGGCTGATCTAACCTGGTTCCAGGCATGATTTGAAGACCCGGAGCTATCGAGTCGCCGGTCTCGTTCTTCGATCGCTGGCCGTGCTATTCAACGCGCGGGTGTGACATTCCAACTTTGCAGAAACAAGACACGTCAACTTTGCGGCCATGCTGCTACAAAGGAAAGTGCGGAACTTAAGTCTTTGTAATAACATAGATGTAGGCAGTTCCATAACATGCATTACGCCGCAAATGTGTGTAGCCGGGTCCTACTGCGACATGCTAATGTTTACAATGTTTCGCCTTGGTGATCTTGCGTGTCGCTTTGCGATACCCTTGGCGCTTTCCGAAAACCTGCTCCTCTCAGGAACTCCCCAGCCGCTCACTTGTTTTACATTCTGCACCACCCAGATGTTTGCCCAAGGTGCAAGCGGCGACAGTGGAGCTGATCCATGGATATGACACGCATCCGAGATCGCATGGTGGAGCACCACGTTACGCGCCGTGGCATTCGCGATCCAAGCGTGACCGAAGCGATGCGCACGGTGCCGCGCGAAAAATTCGTTCCTCCAGGCTCCGAGGAATTCGCCTATGAGGATGCGCCACTGTCGATCGGTGAAGGCCAGACAATTTCGCAGCCGTTCATCGTGGCTCTGATGCTCGAAAAAGCCAATCTGGATGCCGGCGATACAGTGCTCGAGGTCGGAACGGGCTCCGGCTATGCTTCAGCCCTCCTGAGCCGGATAGCAAGGCATGTCTATTCCATCGAGCGCCATGAAGGGCTGGCGCTTCAAGCCAAGGAACGGTTCGAGAAGCTGGAATACCGCAACATTGACGTTCGCGTCGGCGACGGCAGCAAGGGCTGGGTGGAAGCCGCTCCGTTCGATGCCATTATTGTTTCTGCGAGCGCGCCCGAGGTGCCAACCGCCTTGAAAGAACAGTTGGGCTTCGGAGGGCGGCTGATCATTCCGGTCGGCCGCGGTCAAGGGCAGCGCCTGAAACGCCTCACCCGTACCGGGGATACCACGTTCGAAGAAGAAGATCTCGGCGGGGTAATCTTCGTTCCCTTGATAGGCGAAGACGCCTGGACCGCTACCCATCCGATGTACACGGCGACGGCCCCCTCCTTGCCCGGAACAGTTGCCTCCGAGCCAAGTTCTCCGCAAGACGCACAGGGAGGGGCATGGGAAAGATACACAAGTTGCCCGCGTTGCCGGAAAGCGTGCTCGATCATAGCGAATTTCAGCAAAAATTCTCGGCAGTTCAACGTATTTCCTGGATGGTTTTCACGCTTCTTCTAGTGACCTGCTTGCTGGGCTTGCTTGAAAGAGGCGGTCCGTTTTCGCGGCAAACACTCATACTGCCCGAAGGATCCGGGGATTTTCCCGTCATCTCCCGATGGAATGCTCCCGAGGACATGACGGTGACCTTCGCGCCGTCATCCGAAGACAGGGTCTTCACGATCAATGCCGCCTTTCTTCAAGGTTTTTCGGTCCAGGGCATCGATCCGCCTCAAAAGGCGACCTTCGCGCGCGATGTCCGGATAGGCTATGTGTTTCCTGCCGACCCGGCAGAACCGACACAGATCGTCTTCCGTCTGCAAACGCAACTCGCCGGCCCTCGCCGCGCCACTATCGGCATGGGCGGGGAGACTCGCAGCCAATCCACGTTCATCTTTCCATGAGGGCGGCACGGTGGATGCAGTATTACGCGGATTGGCAATCTATTTCACGCTGCTTGTGATCATCCGTCTGTCGGGAAGACGGACATTGGCCCCGATGACCCCGTTCGATCTGGTCATCGTGCTGGTGATCTCCGAGACTACCCAGCAGGCGATGCTGGGCGATGACTTCTCGATCACCAACGCCGTCATCCTGATCCTCACGCTGTTTACGACCGACATCGGCCTGTCTTACGTGAAGAGGTGGTGGCCTCGCGCAGCTCATATCATCGATGGCGTTCCGACCGTTCTGGTGACGGATGGCGTCTACGATGAGCGCGCGCTCAAAGGCGCCCGACTGCAGAAGGAAGACGTCATGCAAGCGGCTCGAAGCCAGGAAGGCATTGAGAGCGTTACGGAGATAAAATTTGCCATCCTCGAAGTGAGCGGCAACATCAGCATCATCAAGAAGCAGAAATCCGGCTGACAATTGCCAGCGAAGGAGCATCCCGCGGTATGGCAGGAACTCTCTGGCAATTTCGAGTTGCCAGCTGTGGGACGCGCTTCAGAAGGATAGGTCGAGCACCCTGCCCTCGAACAGACGATCGCGAGAACCTTCGAGATGCGCCTTCATCAGTCTCTGCGCATCGTCAGGCCGGCCGTCGGCGATCGCCCTGTAGATGGCGTTATGCTCTTCGTAGACCTGTTCGAGCCCCTGGCGGGGGCCGAGCAAAGAGAGGCCGTGGAGATGCATGCCGACGGCGATATGGGCCTTCAGCGCATCGATCGAGGCCGTGTAATAATGATTGTTGGCAGCCTCCGTCACCGCGCGGTGGAAGAGGAAATCGGCGTCGGTGCGGTGAAGCTGATGGCTGGTCGCTTCGCGCAGATCCGCAAGCGCGCTGGCGATCTTCTGGATCGCCTGCTCATTGCGGCGCTTGGCGGCGAAATAGGCGGCGGCCGGCTCGATCGTCAGGCGGAATTCGTAGCAGCGCTGAATGTCGGCGATCGTCTTCACCGGCGAATAGGCAAGCTGCGTCGTCGGCGATCCATGCGCGCTGACGAAGGTGCCGGCGCCCTGCCGGGCATAGACCATACCCTGATCGCGCAGGCGCGCTAAGGCATCACGGACGATCGGCCGCGACACACCCAGCATCGAGGCAAGCTCATGCTCGCCGGGAAGACGTGAATCTGGCGAATAGTTTCCGCCGCGGATACGCTCGAGCAGCTGGTCGAAGACGCGATCGACCAGCTTGACGGCCTTGCCGCGTTCGGGTTTGCCCGGCGGGCCGGCTTCCGCGTTCAAAGATTCGCCATTCACTTCAGCCACGTCATTCTCCCCGGCGGTATCTTACTATGCCGCCCGATTCCATAGGACCAGTCTTAGCAAACTATCGGGCTTGCCGAAGCCCCCCGACTTCACGGCGCATCGAAAATGCCGTCCGTCGACGGCCGTGACGTCGAACCACGGCACGCCGGCTTCGATTTCGCCCTGCGGCGCCAGAACTCTGACCCCGAGCGCCTGGAAAACGGCAAGCGCCGTGTCGCCGCCGCCGACCATCAGCATATCAGGCCTGGTATCGTCGATGACCGATCTGACGCCTGCAGCAAAACGGCGGGCGACCTCTGCTGCATCGGCTGTCTTATCGCCGGTGCAGCGCAGCAGCGCCGGCAGCGCCATGCCCTCCCCGACTTCGACCTGCCCCATCGGCGCGTCCACCACCATGCGAAGGACACCCGAGGCTTCGAGCCGGTCCATCTGGGTAGCGGTAATCGGATCGCGCGAGCCAAAGACGAAAAGGGTGCGCCGGGTCGCTGCAAATTCCGGCACCGGCTGCCGCCCCGCTTCGCCGACTTGGCGGGCAAGAGCAGCACCCAGACCCCGTGCGCCGACCGCAAGCGTCTGGCCCCAGTCATGATCGGTAACGATCTGGTCGAGATCACTGTCATTCTGCGCATCGGCAACGGTGACGCTGCCTGCGCGGCTCTCGAACAGATCGGCGATCGGCAGCGGCTTGTCGACGCCGCGGCCGACAACACAGCCTTTGTAGGTCACACGCTCCTGATCGGGAATAGCGGGCGCCACGAGGATAGTCTCCAGGCCGAGCGCATCTGCCAGCGCCAGGCTTTCCGCCGCGACATTGCCCTTCAGGCGGGAGTCGATCTTCTTCATCACGATTGCGGGCTTCACGCCACGA
This sequence comes from Rhizobium leguminosarum, assembly GCF_019798305.1. GTDB lineage: Bacteria > Pseudomonadota > Alphaproteobacteria > Rhizobiales > Rhizobiaceae > Rhizobium > Rhizobium leguminosarum_U. The sequence continues at coordinate 147,177 of NZ_JAAXDD010000013.1, read as the reverse complement.
AGAGCCTCGGTCGCGAAGCGCACCCTTTCGGCAGCTTCGCGCTCGCCGAGAGCGCGCGAGGCGGTATTGATAACGACGACGTCACAGCCAGTGGCGATGGCATCCTCTGCGGCCTCGACATCAACGGCAACCGAAATCGAAAGGCCGGCTTCGACGAAGGGCGTGCCTGTATCGAGCGCGCCGGTCAGATCATCGGCAATGATGACGGCCTTCAGCGTCATGCGGTCTGTCCGGTGTTGACGGCGTGACAGGCGACGAGATGGCCGGGTTTTGCTTCTTGCCACGCGGGGATGACCTTGCTGCAGACATCCATGGCAATCGGGCAGCGCGTGTGGAAACGGCAGCCGGTCGGCGGGTTCAGCGGGCTCGGCACGTCGCCCTGCAGGATCTGGCGCTGGCGCGTGCGCTCATGTTCCGGATCGGTCTCCGGAACGGCCGACAGCAGCGCCCTGGTATAGGGATGCAGCGGATTGTCGAAGAGTTCCTCGCGGGTGGCAAGTTCGGCCAGCCGCCCGAGATACATGACGCCGACACGGGTGCTGATATGGCGCACGACCGCGAGATCATGGGCGATGAACAAATAGGTCAGCCCGTATTTCTCCTGCAGATCGAGCAGCAAGTTGATGATCTGTGCCTGGATCGACACGTCGAGCGCCGAAATCGCCTCGTCGCAGACGATGAATTTCGGCTGGCAGGCGAGCGCGCGGGCAATGACGACGCGCTGGCGCTGGCCGCCGGAAAGCTCGTGCGGGTAACGTTGGGCAAACCGAGTCGGCAGGCCGACATCGGTCAGCAGCGTCGCGACCCTGTCCTTCAGCTCGGCCTTGGTGCAGAGCTTGTGGAAGAGGATCGGCTCGCCGATCGCCTCGCCCACCGTCATGCGCGGATTGAGTGTCGAGTACGGATCCTGGAAAACGATCTGCAGGTCGCGGCGGAACGGCCGCATCTGTTTTTCGTCGAGCGTCGCGAGATCCTGGCCCTTGTAAACGACCTTGCCGCTGGTCGCCCTGTAGAGGTTGAGGATGGTGAAACCGGTCGTCGACTTGCCGCAGCCGGATTCGCCGACCAGGCTCAGCGTCTCGCCTTCCATAATGTCGAGATTGACATTGTCGAGTGCATAGACGGTTGCCGAGCGTTCGCCGAAGGCGCCGAGCTTGACGTGGAAATGCTTGACCAGGTTTTCGATCTTGAGCAGCGGTTGAGCACCCATCACGCGGCCTCCTGCATTCTCTGGACGACGAAACAGGCGGCGCGGTGATTGCTGCTGCCGCTCAGCGGTTCGAGCTGCGGCACCTTCTCATGGCAGATGGCTTCGGCAAGCGGGCAGCGCGGCGCGAATGGGCAACCCTTCGGCCGGCGGCCAGGCTCCGGCGGCGTGCCGCCGATCGAGCTCAGCCGGCCTGCCGGCGGGTCCGAGAGCTTCGGGATCGAAGACAGCAGACCGCGCGTATAGGGATGGCTCGGGCGGGCATAGAGCTCGTCGACTGGCGCATCTTCTACCACCGTGCCGGCATAAAGCACGGCGACACGATCGACGAGGCCGGCGATCAGCGCCAGATCATGGGTGATCCAGACAACCGACATGCCGAGCTTGGTCCTGAGATCCTTCACCAGGTCAACGATCTGGGCCTGGATGGTGACGTCGAGCGCGGTCGTCGGCTCGTCGGCAATCAAAAGCTTCGGATTGCAGGCAAGGCCGATCGCGATCATCACGCGCTGGCGCATGCCGCCGGAAAGCTCGTGCGGATAGGCTTGCAGGCGCTCTTCCGGACCGGGGATGCCGACGAGACGCAAGAGTTCGACAGCACGGGCGCGAGCTTCGGCCTTGCGCATCTTGCGGTGATAGATCAGCGGCTCGCATATCTGGTCGCCGACACGCATGACCGGATTGAGCGAGGTCATCGGATCCTGGAAGACGAAGCCGATATCGCCGCCGCGCACCTTGCGCAGCTCCCTGTTCGACATCGTCTGCAGGTCGCGGCCGTCGAATGTCGCCGATCCCCTTGTGACCTTGATCTTGTTCGGCAGGAGCCGCATCAGGCTGAGCATGGTCAGGCTCTTGCCGCAGCCGGATTCGCCGACGACCCCAAGGGTCTCGCCCCTGTCGATATGGAGATCGATGCCGTCGACGACCACGGCGGGGCCGTTGCGGCCATCGATTTCGACGGTAAGGCCCCTGACATCGAGCAGGCGGTCGGTGCTTTTCATGTCCATCATTTGCTGCCCCGCGGATTGAGCGCGTCGTTGAGACCGTCGCCGAGGAAGCTGAAGGCAACCGAGGCAAGGCCGAGCACGGCCGCCGGAGCGGCGAGAAGGTGGGGATAATGCTGCCAGACGCGCAGGCCGTCCGAGATCATGTTGCCCCAGCTCGGCGTTGGCGGATTGACCCCGACGCCAAGGAAGCTGAAGGCGCTTTCCAGCACCATCGCCGTGCCAAGACCGGCGCTGACCGAGACGATCAGAGGGCCCAGCGCATTCGGAATGACATAACGCTTGATGATGATCCAGTTCGAAAGCCCGAGCGCCTGGGCCGCAGTGATATAGGGCCGGCTGCGGATCGACAGCACCTGGGCGCGCACGAGCCGAGCGTATGGCGGCCAGGAGATCAGCGCCATAGACCCGAAGACGAGGGCGAAATCCACCCACATGGTTTCGCGATAGAAGGGATTGAGGGTCTCGAGATAACGCGCTTCCATCCATTTGCTGATCGGCGATTTCAGCGAGGCGTTGATGACGACGACGAGCAGCAGGTTGGGAACCGACATCGTCACGTCGGTCAGCCACATGATGATGCGATCGAATGGATTGCCGAAGAAACCGGCGACGGCGCCGAGCACGAGACCGATCACCACGGCGAAGACGGTGACGATGACGGCGACGAGGAAAGCGGTGCGCGTGCCGAAGACCACGCGGCTGAAGACGTCGCGACCGAGATCGTCGGTTCCGAAGAGGTGGCTCATCGACGGCAATACATTGCGGGCGTTGAGATCCTGGCTCAGATAGTCATAGGGCGTGAGATAAGGCCCGAAGATCGCCGTGAAGCCGAGGATCACGACGATGACGAGACCGAAGACGGCGAGCTTGTTGCGCTTCAGCCGATACCAGGCGTCGCGCCACAGGCTGACCGGCTCTTCGACGGTTTCGATGGTCGAAAGAGGGATTGCGGACATGGTCAGCGGCTCCTTCTTGAATCATTGGCGCGCGGATCGAGCAGCGGATAGAGCACATCCACCAGGAGGTTCGAGACCATCACCAGGAATGACCCGATCAGCGTGATCGCCAGAATGACCGGATAATCGGAATTGATCAGCGCCTGCACCGTCAACCGGCCGAGACCCGGCAGGCCGAAAACGAGTTCGACGAAGATCGCGCCATTGACGATGGTGATCATGATCAGGCCGAGCTGCGTGACGACGGGCGTCAGCACCGGCCGCAAGATATGGCGCAAAGCCACGATGATCTCGGGTACGCCCTTGGCGCGGGCGGTCCGGACGAAATCCTCCGATAGTACCTCGATGACGGCGGCACGCGTCTGACGCACGATCAGCGCGATCGGCTGGAAAGAAAGGACGAGCAGCGGCAGCAGGATACGGACATCGAGGATGCCACCCCAGCCATAAGGCACGCTCGCACCCGGCAGCAGCACGATGAGGCCGACCATCAGCAGCGGGCCGGCGACATAGGCCGGGATCGCCCACAGGAATAGCGCGGAGCCCAGAATGGCATAATCGATGCGTGAATTCTGGTTGAGTGCGGCGATCATGCCGAGCGGGATCGCGACGACGGCCGTCAGGATGATGGAACAGATGGCAAGCTGGAAGGAGACAGGTGCAGCAGCCGAGACCATCGCCCAGACGGAGCGGCCCGAGGTCAGCGAATTGCCGAACTGGCCGTGCAGCAGGTTCCAGATGTAAAGGCCAAACTGGACGATGAAGGGTTTGTTGAGGCCGGCACTTTCGCGAATGGCTTCGATGCGCTGCGGATTATAGGCGACGTCGCCCGGCGCGCGCAGGAAGATCAGCTTGATCGGATCGCCGGCGCCATAGAAGGCCAGCGCGTAGACCGCCAGCATCACCACCAGAACGGACGGAATCCAGATGGCAAATCGGGTTAGCACGTAGCGCAGCATGGCCACCTCTCACCGGTTGTTCGATGCGTTCCCGCTTTTGGCTGCGATCGCATCTCTTCTTCTTGAAACTTGCGCGAAGGCCTTGCGGCCTTCGCGCGGGTTATTGTCGATTGGGACGGTTCCGCCGGATCAACCGATGGAAATGTTCCAGGGTTCGACGACCTGCCAGTCAAGGTTCTTTTCCAGGCCCTTGACGTCCTTTGTGGCCCAGCGCGACATCGCCTGAGAATACCATGGAATGAAGGCCCAATCCTCGCGGAACGCCTTCTGGGCCTCCTGAGCGAGAGCAATACGCTGCGGATCATCTGCAGCCTTGGTCGTGGCCTCGGCAAGAGCACTGTCGACCTTGTCGTTCTTGTATCCGCCGAGCTTGTTCTGGGCGTTCGACGAGGTTGAGGCGATGCTGCCCGCCAGATAGGAGACGGCATCCGGTACCCGGGTGCCGACGTCGTCGCGGAAGATCTGGACCGAGTTCTGATCCGGACCCGCATAGGAATCCTGCTGCGGCTTCATGTCGACGGCGGTGATGCCGAGATTCTGGCGCCACTGCTCGGCAATGAACTGGGCGGCAGCCTGAATGGCTGGCCCCGAGATGCCGACGAACAGGATCTTCGGCAGGCGCTCCGGGCCGCCGTAGGTCGATTCCGCAAGCAGCTTCTTGGCAGCCTCCGGATCATAGGGATAGGGCTCGAAGCCGGAATTCTCCGCGCCCGGAACCGAGTTGAGGATCTGATCCGCCTTCTTATGCGGCCCGTCGGGATAGGACGCCTTGAACAGGCCATCGCGATCGACGGCCATGATCAGTGCCTGGCGGACTTTCGGATCGTCCATCGGCGCACGAGAAATGTTGAACCAGAAGTGCTGGCTGGTCGGGATCAGCGGGCCGGCCGAGAATTCCGGGCCGAGATCCTGGATGATGGTCGAGGTAATCAGCTCGGTATGGGCGTTGAACTCTCCCGACTTGATCAGCGACGTCGCGCTGACATTGTCCTCGATCGAGGTGACCTCGATGCGCGCAAGCTTCGGCTTCGGTCCGAAGAAGTTCTCATTCGGCTCGAAAGTGAGTTTGCCGGCGTCGATATCGATGCTCGTCAGCTTGAAGGGACCTGAGAAGACCGGCTTGCTATCGGGCTTATACCAATCGATGATCTCCTCACCGTCGCTACCGCGCGACTGCGATGCCTTGGTGATCGGCGCGATGTGGTTTGCCAGGCGCATGAAGAAGATCGGATCCGCGGCGGCCAGCGTCACGACGACCGTCCCCTCGTCGGGTGTCGCGACACCCGTCAGCTCGTTGCCGGAGCCGGCGGAGATTTCGGCATAACCCTTAACCTTGCTCAGCACCTGGTCGGCGCGCTGGCTCTTGGTATTCGGCATCGAGGCGACTTCCCACGATCCCTTGACGTCGGCCGAGGTGATCTTGCTGCCGTCGGAGAAGACGGCCTTGGGGTCAATTTTGAAGGTCCAAACAGTGTTGTCAGCCGATTCCCAGCTGGTGAAGACGTAAGGTTTGATATTGCCTTGGCTGTCGAAATACATCGGCGATGCCCACCAGATCGAATTCCAGCGGAACGTCCTGCCGCCGCCGCGCAGCGGCGACCAGTCCTGGTCGAAGGCCGGATGCGCGACCTTCAGGACCTGGCCTTCATCGGCCATGACGATGCGGGCATTCATCCCGAAAACGGTGAGGCCGACGCCGGCTGCAAGGCCGAGCTTCAGCGCGTTACGACGTGATATATTGGTTTTATCCGATTGATCAGACATGGCATTCCTCCCAGAGTGAATTCGGCAGCGCTCTCCCTGCACCTGCCAGGCGCAGCACAATCCGTTCCGTATCGTTCTCTCGTTATTGTAAATATGTCAACAAAAAATCGCGATTTCAATTCCAACAAAATTTTATCCTGAAAATAAACACGTTATAACAGATAGATAACTTTTTGGAGTGACGCCCCAGCATTTTGTCTTCTTGACAAAAGCGCGGCAATATAAAAGTTCTTTGCACTCCATCACGACAGACGGATGACAATTGCAATGCGTAGTCCCCGGTTCGAACACGGATCGGCAAGACAGGACGCGCCGAGGAGGGCGGAATGAGCCATCACAGGATCACAGGCGTTTTCAGCGCGGCCGCAACGCCGCTGACAGCAGAGAATACGCCGGATTTCGCCCTTTTCACCGATCATTGCCGGCAGTTGCTGGCCGAGGGATGTCATGGCGTGGCGCTGCTCGGCACAACGGGCGAGGCCAATTCCTTCTCCGGCGCCGAGCGCCGCGCCATTCTGGAAGCAGCACTGAAGGCCGGCATTCCTGCCGACAGGCTTTTGCCGGGCACCGGAGTCGTCGCCATTCCCGAGACTGTTGAATTGACCCGGCACGCACTGTCGCTTGGCGTCACCAAGGTGGTGATGCTGCCGCCTTTCTACTACAAAGGCGTCTCCGACGATGGTCTCTTCGCCGCCTATTCGCAGGTGCTGGAGAAGGTCGCCGACGCGCGCTTGCAGGTCATCCTCTATCATATTCCGCAGGTCTCAGGCGTTCCGCTATCCATTCCGCTGATCGGGCGACTGATTGCGGCCTTCCCGGAAACGGTTGTCGGCATCAAGGAATCTGCTGGCGATTTCAACAACATGCAGGCGATCATCGCCGCCTATCCCGGTTTTTCGGTGCTTGCAGGCGCTGATCCGCTGCTGCTGCCGCTGCTGAAGGCGGGCGGCGCAGGCTGCATTACCGCCACCTCCAATCTCGTGGCGAATTCGCTGCGCACCGTCTACGACCATGTCCATGACGAGGCGCGCGCCGCCGATGTCGAGGCGGCGCAGGCGCGCATCAACGCCTATCGCACGCTTTCCAATTCCTACGTCCAGATCCCGACCATCAAGGCGATGGTGGGGTTGAAGACCGGCAATCCCGCCTGGAAGCGCACGCGCGCGCCGCTAATGCCGCTCGGCGATGCCGACTATGCCGCACTCGCCGAAAGCTATGCCAAACTGCCTTGAGGAGATCCGCCATGAGTTTTACCGGCCTGCCTCCGGAAGCTGTTCCGGCCTTGATGACCGGGGCCATCGCCCCTCACCCCACGGTCGAGGGTCGTGCTGATGCCTATCTGCCCTCCCCCTGCATCCAAAACCATGCCGCAAATCTCGCCTTTCTGCCCGACGGTACGCTGACCTGCGTCTGGTTCGGCGGCACGATGGAGGGCATGGGCGATATCTCGATTTACATGTCGCGACTGACACTTGGCTCCGAGCGCTGGTCCGTGCCGGAAAAGATGAGCGACGATCCGGAGAAATCCGAACAGAACCCGTTGATTTTCAAGGCTCCAGACGGAAAAATATGGCTGCTCTATACCTCGCAGACTTCCGGAAATCAGGACGGCTCGGTTGTCAAATGCCGGATTTCAAGTGATGGCGGCCAGACCTTCGGCCCGGTCCAGATCCTCTGCGACAGTCCCGGCACCTTCGTTCGCCAGCAGATCGTCGTCAACGGCAGGGGCGACTGGTTGCTTCCGGTGTTCCGTTGCGTCGGCCTGAACGGCCAACACTGGAGCGGCGATGCCGATACGGCTGCGGTGCTGATGTCGCGTGATGGCGGCGCGAGCTGGCAGATGCGCGATATTCCAGACAGTATCGGCGCGGTGCACATGAACATCCTGCCGCTTGGCGGTGACGAGATGATCGCCTTCTACCGCAACCGTTTTGCCGAAAACATCCTGTCCAGCCGATCATCCGACGGCGGCGAGACATGGAGCGCGCCCGAGCCCGCCGAACTGCCGAACAACAACTCCTCGATCCAGGCCACGATCCTCAATGATGGAGCAATCGCAATGGTTTACAACCATTCGAATGCCGCCATGTCGGACGCGCGGCGCCAGTCTCTCTATGACGAAATAGAGGGTGGCGAGGCTGGAGAGACCGCCGTCGTTGCCGATAGCAGCGCACGCAAGGCGGTGTGGGGGGGTCCGCGTGCGCCACTGAGCCTGGCGATATCAAGGGATGGCGGCAAAAGCTTTCCGCATCGCATCGATCTCGATACCGGCGACGGCTTCTGCCTCAGCAACAATTCGAAGGATTCGCTGAATCGCGAATTCTCCTATCCCTCGATCGTCCAGGGCGGCGACGGCACGCTCCATATCGCCTACACCTACTACCGGCGCGCCATCAAATATGTGCGCCTCGCCCCGCAATTCCTGCCGTAAACAAAGCGGCGGCCGGAAAATTGTCATCCTGCATCCGCTCGCATGCGAAAGGGTGCGGGATGACAGCGAGTGTGAGGTTGACTGACAGGAAAATTGACAACAGGGTCGGACAATTCAACGCCGCCGCAAAGATGATGGCCAGTTGGGGTCTGACATGTCGTCTTGATGATGATGGATTTCATAAGACGCTGATATCTTTATCGATACGAGCACGGCAACGCCGCCTTGAAGCGCGCGACCGAGCGCACATCAGATGATAAAAAATTCCGCTCGCTGGAATGCCGGCTTGACATTGATCTTACAACTTTACATTAAAGAGGGCGACGCATAGTGCCGCAAGATCTTGCAGGGAGGACCGGTTCATGGCCAGCTTGGATTCGCCGATCACGATAGTTCGGCCGCATCTGATCGAATTCGGGGTCGGTACGGCGGGAAAGCTCGGCAAATGGGCGGCCGAAAAGGGCTATCGGCGCACGCTTGTCATCTCCGATGCCTTCAACGCCTCGCGCATCGACGTGCTGGAGCTGAAGGGCGAGGTAACCGTCTTTGCCGAAGTGACGCCTGAACCGGATACGCCCAATCTCGAAAAGGTGCTGGCGGCGGCAAACGCCGCCGATGCCGAGCTGATCGTCGGCTTCGGCGGCGGCAGCGCCATGGATCTGGCAAAACTTGCCGCAGTGCTTGCCGGCTCTGCCCAGACGCTGCACGAGGTCGTCGGTCCGAACAAGGTGCATGGGCCGCGCAAGGTAGCGCTCGCCCAAGTGCCGACGACATCGGGCACCGGCAGCGAGGCCGGCATCCGTGCGCTCGTGACCGATCCGGTAACGATGGCAAAGCTTGCGGTGGAAAGCCTGCATATGCTGGCCGATATCGCCGTCATCGATCCTGCTTTGACCTTCAGCGTCCCGGCTCGCACGACGGCGGCCACCGGTGTCGATGCCATGGCCCATTGCGTCGAGGCCTTCACCAACCGCAAGGCCCATCCGATGGTCGACATCTACGCGATCGAGGGAACGCGGCTCGTCGGCAAATATCTCGCCCGCGCCGTCAAGGACGGCAACGACGCCGAAGCGCGTGCCGGCCTCTCGCTCGCCTCGCTTTACGGCGGTTTCTGCCTTGGCCCGGTCAACACCGCCGGCGGCCATGCGCTCGCCTATCCCCTCGGAACGCGCTGGCATGTGGCCCATGGCGCGGCCAATGCGCTGATTTTTCCGCATGTTCTCGCCTTCAATACACCGTCCGCGCCCGAGAAAACCAAGGCGGTGATGGAAGCGCTTGGGTGTGAAACCTCCGGCAACATCACCTCTGTCTTCGATGCGGCTTACGCTTTCTGCGCCGAACTCGGCATCGAGATGAAGCTCTCAGGCCTCGGCGTGCCGGAAAGTGATCTCGACGCCATGGCCGACGACGCCTTTGCCATTCGCCGTCTGCTCGATAACAATCCGCGCGATCTCTCGCGCGCCGACATTCGCGCGATTTACGCGGCTGCCTTTTAAGCGGTAAGGTTTTTTAGAAGGGATTCGATCGATGGACAGGAATGCGAAAGTCGCCGTGACGCTTGGCGATCCGGCCGGCGTCGGCCCCGAGGTGATCGTCAAGGCGCTTGCAGCCCTTCCGAAGGAAGAGCGCCGCGATTTCGTCATTGTCGGCAATGTCGAAGCGCTGGAACGCGCCGACCGCGTCAGCGGCACCGCACTGCGGTTCGGGCCTGCCGATGCACCCGGTGACGACAGGATCGCCGTCGACGAAGTCGCGCTCGCCGCCGCCCTGCCCGAGATCGGCAAGGTCAGCCCCGTCGCCGGCGATGCCTCGGTGCGCTACATCACCCGCGCCGTCGATCTCGCCATGTCGGGTCAAGCCGACGTCATCGTGACCGCGCCGATCAACAAGGAGGCGATGAACCTCGCCGGCCATCACCATGACGGCCATACCGGGCTGCTCGCGCATCTCACCGGCTCGAAGAGCTCCTTCATGCTGCTTGCCTCCGAGCGGCTGAACACCATCCACGTCTCCACCCATATCTCGCTGAAGGGTGCGATCGAGCGCGCCAAGACCGAGCGTGTTCTAGCCACCATCGAAGCTGGCCATCGCCACTTCCTGCGGCTTGGCAAAACAGCGCGCATCGCCGTCGCCGGCCTCAATCCCCATTGCGGCGAAAACGGCCTGTTCGGCACCGAGGACATGGAGTTCCTGGCGCCCGCCGTCGAGCAGGCGCAGGCAAAGGGTATCGACGTCGTCGGGCCGATCTCGGCCGATACGGTGTTTGCCCGCGCCTATAACGGCGCCTTCGATCTCGTCATCGCCCAGTATCACGACCAGGGTCATATCCCGATCAAGCTCGTCGCCTTCGACACGGCGGTCAACGTCTCGCTCGGCCTGCCGATCGACCGCGTCTCGGTCGATCACGGCACCGCCTTCGACATTGCCGGCACCGGCAAGGCCAACCACGTCAACATGCTCTCGGCCATCGCCTACGCCAGGCTGATGGCCCGCTCGCCGCGGCGGGAGGGGTGATTGCGGCTTCCAGAAGGACGACAGGCGCCGATTACCGACACAAAGATGTCGAACTTCGTTATGACACCTCAGAACCGGACTCTGTCGTTCAGGAACGTCCCGCCGTTGACGCGCCAGCATTCCGCGCCTACATAGCTAGACAGTCTAGCTAGGAGCGGAATCGATGGAATGGCAACTGCAGGACGCCAAGAACCAATTTTCGAAGGTCGTGCAGAAGGCCCGACAAGAAGGGCCGCAGGTAGTGACCGTGCGTGGCGAGCGCACGGCCGTCGTTCTGTCCGCCCGCGACTACGACGCCTTGCGCGCCGGCAGGCCGACCCTCGTCGACGACCTGCTCGGTGGCCCCGCCTGGGACGATGAGTTCGCCGATGCGGTCGAAGCACGCAACAAGAGCCCAAGCCGCGACGTCGCCGTCTGATGTATCTGGTCGATACCAACATCGTCTCGGAGGCGCGACGCGGGACGCCGCAGGCGGTCTCCTGGCTGCGCTCCGTCGACCCGCTCACCATCCACCTGAGCGCGCTGACGCTTGGCGAGATCATGCGCGGCATTGCCCTCAAACAGAAGTCGGATCCGAAGACCGCGGCCCATCTCACCGAGTGGCTGCGCAAGCTGCGTTATGATCATGGCGACCGGATCCTGGCGGTGACCGACGAGATCGCCGTCGAATGGGGCCGCATCGGCGCCATCCGGCCGCGTGGTGATATCGACGGGCTGATCGCCGCAACCGCAATCGTTCATGATCTGATTGTCGTCACTCGCAATGTCGGCGATTTCGGCGATACCGGCGCAGCAGTGATAAATCCATGGGAGATGGGCGCGTGAACAGCCCCGCAACCAACGCTCACCGCAGAAACCCAGTCCTCTGACGTCGAAATCCCCTCCACTGTCGCAGCCTCCGGCATGAGCGAATTGCATTCCATGTTGATAAAATGTCTTATGGCTGCATGAGCCTTAAGGTCGCCTAGTCGAGGACTCGGGGGCGCCCGGCAGGTCCTGGTGCATGTGAAGACGGGCCGGCCGTCAACCAGACGGACCGGTTATTGCGTGCCGGCGGCGGCGTGTGTCTCGGGAAGCCATCTGACCGGGGCGATTTCGAGCTAGCGGCATCCGGAAATGGCGGCACTTAAAGGGAAGAATATGTTTTCAGTAGAGAAATATCTTGAAGCGGATGGCGTCGCTGTCGGCGCGACAATCTTGTCGATTGTGGTTTTATCTTTGGTTATTCAGGAAGTTCGAGAGATTATATTCTATAAAAGAAATAATTGGAACTTTGATTTAGACAGCAACGTCGGACTGAGGTTGTACAATGGCGATTCAACCGACGAAAAAGATCTCGTTTCTAACAAATCAAGGGTTTGTTTCGGTACTCCGTTCATGATTTTCGGATTCGGAGTACTGCTGACCGCGTGTGTGGCGATTATATTGTCGAAGTAAGTTTCGTTTTTATCTAACTGGGAAGATATAGAATCTCAGGTTTTGGGATAGTAGGCCAAGGCGCAATGTACATTCTGGTACAACGGGCGATGGGTTTTTTCGGTCAGTGTCTCCATTCCCAGTTTGCTAAGCGCCTGGCATCATCAACGGTAAGGTTGCCGGGGTCGCGACCGATGCGGAGCCCGATGCGGAGCAGCTCGAAGGCCAGCCCGCAAAGGAGCTGTAGAGCATGATCCCGATCGAGGATGCAGGAGCACTGACTGAAGGCCCCTCCCCATCACATACCAAACAAACGGCGGTCCCAGAAAACCGGTTGGTGAAGGCTTGTCGTGATCGACGGGAATTCCGGGTGGGCCGGATTGATCAGCACGTTGCGGTCGACGCGGGCGACGACGCTTGGGACCAGCAGGATGGCGCTGCGCTTTTCCTGGCACCATCGTTCGCCGAAAGCCTTGCTGACGTTTGCCGGCATGCTGTCCCAGCCGGGCAGCGCGGGCTCGGAGAGGACCTCGTAGCTTAGCCCACGCGGTAGAGTGATCGTGACATAGTGCTGGTTGGGCGGCAGCCGTCCGCTGCCATGGACGAGCTTTTCGAGCAGTGCGGTCGAATAGTGCTCGCTCGTATAGATGATCGGGCTGCCCGATGTGTTCCACCGCCCCGGCGCGATGGTCGAGCCGGTGGCGTCGAAGATCGGATAGGTTCCATGGGGATCTCCGATGCGAACGGATGTGAGTGTGCGGTCAAGAACCTGTGCGCTCACGCAGCGCTGCCGTATTTCAGGCTTCCGAGGATATCGAGCACGAGCTCGCCGCCGATCTCGCTTTGGATGACCACGTCGATCGGCCTCCTGTCCTCCAGCATTGCATGCGGCCGAAACAGGAAATCGCGCGCCTCGGCCTCGGTCTGCCAGACATCGAGCGCCGATCCCCAGACGCGCGCCAGACGGGCGAGCTTTATGCCCTCGTCGGAGGAGAGCCGATGCTTGGACTTGCGCCGCTCATAGGTGGCCTTCGGAACGAGCCTATATTTGAACTGGGTATCATCAGGCGCCAGAAGCAGCGCCATGCGATCAAGGGCCTTGACCGGCAAACCTTCCTCGATGCTGGAAAGCAGGCCAAAGGCCGAGCGCGACGCCGGTTCCCTGGCGGGCAGTCCGAGAACGTCGGCGATGACTGCAAATCCCGTCATGGCAAAGCTCCTTTTCACTTGAGGTTATATTTAGCCTCAAGTGATGCAATGTTCAAGAGTGCCATCCCGGCTTGTCTTCGATAGCGGCGGATTGCCCTGCGCGCGGGAGATCGCTATCTTTCCTTGAGGCACACGAACAATGAAGGAGGTTGCCTATGTCACCGCGGGACGCCTGATCCAGCAATATCAACTCTTCTGCCTTTCCAAAGGCATCGATTTCATACGCATCGAATCCGTACGGCCGCATGATGATACCACGCTCTTCTGCAGCGCTGGAATGCAGCAGTACAAACCTCTCTTCTCCGATCCCTTCCATAGTGGAACAGTCGCAAACAGCCAGGCTTGCCTGCGCATGGGTGACCTCGACGAGATCGGCGACGGAACCCACCTTCTCCACTTCACCATGCTCGGCCTTTTCTCCTTCCGGAAATTGACCGTCGGCAACGCCATCGATTTCTGGCTCGAATTTCTTGGAACTCTGGGGCTCGTGCCGGATCATGTGACGATCCATCCCGACCGCCTGGTGGAATGGACGCCGCTCTATCGCGGGCGCGTGCCCATCATGCCGGATCCTGAATGCATTTGGAGCGATGGCAGCATCAGCGGATACTGCACCGAGTTCTATAAGGATGGCGTCGAGATCGGAAACATCGTCAATCCGCTCGGAACCTGCATCGACGTCGGCTTCGGCGCGGAACGTCTCGACATGATTGTCAACGGCACGCCGCAGGTCGATGCGCTGGGAACGCTGTCCGAGACGGTCATGACGATCGTGGAAAGCGGCTACCGGCCGGGCAACAAGGAGCAAGGATACGTCTTGCGAAAACTGCTCCGTCGCATCCACAAGATGGGCGGCACGCTTGACCATCCCTTCTTCGCGGAAGAGGTCGAGCGCCAGAAGCGGCTGCGCGCCAAATATCTGCGTCTGCGTGATCGCCATTCCGAGATGAGTCCCGACTGGTGGTTCGACACCCATGGCATTGATCTCTCCGACATCGGGGAGATCATGAACGAATAGCGGAACCGAGGCCTCCCGAGACAACAGCGGGAGGCCTTGCCACGCTCTATCGATCAATCGCGGGAAACCGCGGCCAGGGATGAGCTTTCGTTCCGTCACTCTTTTCCCCGGAGATCGTTCTTTTGGAAATTCGTTCCTATCCACCGGCATTAATCCATTTAATCTATAGACATAATTAACTGGAGAGAAGTTGCGATGAGTATCGAAAAGTCTGAAAACGCTCTCGGACGACGAGAGCTGCTGAAACTGTCTGCGGCGGCCGGGGTCGCCGTTGCCGGTGCATCGCTCATCGGACAGAAGCCGGCTTTTGCCGCGGGCGAAGAACTGTCGCTGAAAGGCAAGCGCATCGCCATCAGCGCAACCGGCACCGATCACTTCTTCGACCTGCAGGCGTATAATGCCCAGATCGAAGAGGTAAAGCGTCTCGGCGGCGAGCCGATCGCCGTCGATGCCGGTCGCAATGACGGCAAGCTGGTCTCGCAGCTGCAGACGCTGATTGCCCAGAAGCCGGATGCGATCGTTCAAATCCTCGGCACGCTCAGCGTCATCGATCCCTGGCTGAAGAAGGCGCGCGATGCCGGAATCCCGATTCTGACCGTCGACGTCGGCTCGACCAATTCGATCAACAACACCACCTCCGATAACTGGGGCATCGGCAAGGATTTGGCGCTGCAGCTCGTCTCCGATATCGGCGGCGAAGGCAATATTGTCGTCTTCAACGGCTTCTACGGCGTAACCCCCTGCGCGATCCGCTACGACCAGTTAGTCAATGTCGTCAAATATTTCCCGAAGGTCAAAATCCTCCAGCCGGAATTGCGCGACGTCATCCCGAATACCGTGCAGGACGCCTTCACGCAGATCACGGCGATCCTCAACAAATATCCGGAAAAGGGTTCGATCAAGGCGATCTGGTCGGCCTGGGACATTCCGCAGCTTGGCGCGACCCAGGCTTTGGCGGCCGCCGGACGGACCGAGATCCGCACCTACGGTGTCGACGGCAGCCCGGAAGTGCTGCAGCTCATCGCCGATCCGAATTCGCCGGCCGGCGCCGATGTCGCCCAGCAGCCGGCAGAAATCGGCCGCACCGCCATCCGCAACATCGCCAAGCTGCTCGCCGGCCAGACCCTGCCGCGCGAGACCTATGTTCCGGCCCTGCTCGCCAACAAGGCCAATGTCGGCGAAGTCACCAAGAAGCTCGGCATCGGCTAACACGGAATCTGCCCGCCCGGAGAGATCGACATGACGGCCATTTCGTTGAAGCAGCCGGTGACGGCACGCGACGACATCATCCGCTTTGAAGGCATCGTCAAGCATTTCGGCGGTGCCCAGGCGCTTGCCGGTGCGTCGCTGATCGTCAGGCGCGGCACCATCCACGGTCTCGTCGGCCAGAACGGCGCCGGCAAGTCGACGCTGATCAAGCTGCTTGCCGGTCTTCACCAGCCGGATGGCGGCCGGATCGAGATCGAAGGGCAAACATTCGACAGGCTGACACCACATCTTGCCGAAGAGCTCGGTATCCACTTCATTCACCAGGATCGGCTGCTGGTGCCGACCTTTGCCGTTGGCGAAGCCCTGTTCCTTGGCCGGGAACCGCGGATATCCGGCACACCGTTCCTCGATCGGCGACTGATGCAGCGTCGCGCGTCTGATATTCTCAACGACTATTTCGGTATCCGGTTGCCGAACGCCGCCTTGATCAGCGAATTGTCGACTGCCGAAAAGCAGATCGTGCAAATTACCCGCGCGCTCCTCAATCAGCCGAACGTGCTCGTCTTCGACGAGCCGACGGCGGCCTTGGTGCGCCGCGAGGCCGATATCCTCTTCCGGCTGATCCGCCGTCTGCGCGACGATGGTGTTACCATCATCTATATCTCGCACTACCTGAACGAAATCGAAGAGCTCTGCGACCACGTCACCGTGCTGCGCAATGGGCTCGACGTGGCATCTCTGCCGATCGGGGAGACTTCGGCCGGCGCGATTGCGCGGCTGATGGTCGAACGCGACATCAAGGAGATGTTTCCGAAGCCGCAGGTGACGCCGGGCGCGGAAATCCTCAAGGTCGAGCAGCTGTCGGCGCCGGGGAAATACAGCGACGTCAGTTTCACGCTTCGCCGCGGTGAGGTGCTCGGCCTCACCGGCCTGCTCGGCTCCGGCGCAAAGGAGCTGGTCCGCACGCTCTTCGGTCTGGAGACGCCGGCTTCCGGCCATATCGAGATCGGCGGCAAGGCTGCCCGTTTCAGCAATCCCACCCAGGCAGCCGGTCATGAGATCGCCCTGGTGCCGGAAGATCGGCGTCGCCACGGCGTCGCGCTCGACCTCAGCATCGCGGAAAATATCAGCCTTTCCAGCCTTGGCCGCTTCACGCGTTTCGGCTTTCTCGATCGCAGACGCGAACAGAAAGAAGTGGACGCTCTGATTGCGCGGCTGCGGGTGAAGACCAGTGGGCCCGATGCCCTGCTGCGCACGCTTTCGGGCGGCAACCAGCAGAAGATCGCCATCGCCAAGTGGCTGAGCCGCCGTTCCGAGGTCTATCTCCTCGACGAGCCGACGGTCGGCGTCGATATCGGCTCCAAGGTCGAGATCTATACGCTGATCGGTGAACTCGCATCGCGCGGCGCCGGCGTCATCGTGCTGTCTTCGGATCTGCCCGAACTCGTCGGCATCACCGATCGCATCCTGGTGCTCTTCCGTGGCCGCGTGGCGCGGGAATTCATATCGTCGGAGACCACGGCGGATGCGGTGCTTGCTCAATCGACCGGATCATCCGAGGGACATCGCCATGTCGGCTGAAGTGGAATTCGCGCCTTCCGGTTTTTCCGCTGCTGAACCGCCTCCCCGGCCGGCCGGCAATATTGCCGCTGCGGCATTGCGCTTCGGTTCGCTGATCGCTTTCGCCGCCATCCTGATCATCTTTTCGCTGACCGCACCCTATTTCCTCAGCATCGGCAATATCGGCAACGTGCTTGGCCAATCGGCCATCTCGGGCGTGCTTGCCATTGGGTTGACGCTCGTGCTGATCGCCGGCGGCTCCAATGTCGTCACCGGTGGCATCGACCTGTCGCTGGCGGCCAATATGGGTCTCAGTGCCGCCGTGTATGCGAGCCTGACGCAACTCGGCTACGGCGATGCGACGGCGGTTGCCGGGGCGATCCTCACCGGCGCGCTGATCGGCACAGTTAATGCCATTGCCGTTGTCTATGCCGGCATTGTGCCGCTGCTGGCCACGCTTGCCGTCATGAACGTCGTCGCCGGCTTGGAATTGGTACTGACCGGCAATACCGTCCTGCCGGCCTCGACGCCTTTCCTGTCGGCGCTTTCGGCCTCGGATCCTTTCGGCATCCCGGTTCTCGCCTATGTGCTCCTCGGCTTCACGGCGATCACCACGGCGATCGTGCAATATACCCCGCTCGGCCTGCGCCTCTATGCCGTCGGTGAGTTTCCGGATGCGGCCCGTGCCGCCGGTCTGCCGCTTCGTCGGCTGCTTGCCGGCGCCTTCGTCGCCAGCGGCGTCTCCGGCGGCATCGCCGGCATCCTGTCGGTTTCCTATCTGAGCGGCAGCACGACCGGCGCCGGCGAGATGCTGTTGCCTGTCGTGGTGACGGCCCTACTCGGCTCGGTCTTTTCACGCCGGCTGGTTCCGACGATCACCGGCACGCTGCTGTCGGCCCTTTTGGTCGGCTTCCTGGTCAACGGTTTCCAGCTGCTGAACATTTCGAGCACGCTGGTCAGCGGCGTCCAGGGCTTTCTCATTCTCATCGTCGTTTCCGCCACCACGCTGCTGCGCCGGCAGGAGGCCTGACCATGTCGCTCCAGACCCCTCCCCCCGCCAGCATCGACCTGCCGCGTCTTCTCGCCGGTGGCCTGGTGCGCTATGGCTTGATCTTGGCCCTGGTTGCGGTGTTTGCCGCCTTTTCCGTGGCAACGCCGACATTCCTGACGACTGCGAATCTGCAGAGCATCCTGGTCAACAATTTCACGCTGCTTGCCATCGTCTCCATCGCCATGACCTTCGCCGTCGCATCGGGCGGCATCGATCTTTCGGTGGGAACGGCGATGGATTTCGCCAGTTTCGCGTTCGTTTCGCTCGTTCTCGCCGGGCAGCCGGTGGCAGTCGCCGCACTCGCGGGATTGGCCGCCGGAGCGTTCGTCGGCGCCTTCAACGCGCTGCTGATTTCAGCGATCGGCGTGTCGCCGTTCCTCGCCACGCTCGGCACGCTATTCATCGGCCGCAGCGTTCAGCAGCTGCTGACCAATGGCGGCAATCCGGTCTATCTGCCGCCGAACGGCGTGCCGGAAGCCTTCCGTTTTCTCGGCCATGGCACGATCGCCGGCTTTCCGGTACCGCTTGCCGCTGCCATCGTCGTCATCGTAGCCGCCGCCGTTGTTTTTGCCCGCACGCGTTTCGGCCGCGTCATCCTGTCGATCGGCATCCAGCCGGGGGTCGTGCGCTATTCCGGCATCGCCGCGCCGGCCCATGTCGCGGTGACTTTCATCCTGGTCGGGTTGATCGCGGCAATCGCCGGCCTGATCCTGACCGCAACCGTCACCACCTACATTCCCTCCTCGGGCAATGCCTTCCTGCTGAATGCGATCGGCGCGACCTTCATCGGCACGACGCTCAGCCCGCTCGGACGGCCGAATGTCGGCGGGACCGTTCTCGGCGCGCTGCTGCTCAGCATCGTCGCCAATGGGCTGCTGCTGACCGATCTGAACTTCTACTGGCAGCAGGTCGGCACGGGAACGCTGATCTTCGCCGTGCTCGCCCTGAGCTTCATCAACAGAAAGGCCGCCGGCGCGTAAGAGCCGGAAGCGGCTCTACCCCGCCGAGGCGTCGGAAATCATTCTGGAGACGGCATTCTTCCAGCCGATGATCTTGCCCTGCCGCTCGGTCTCATCCATCGAAGGGCTGAAGCGGCGGTCGCAGGCCCAAGCTTTGGCAAAATCCCGCTTGCCGGGCCAGATTCCGGCTTTCGAGCCGGCAAGCCAGGCTGCGCCCAACGCCGTCGTCTCGCGGATCGCCGAGCGGTCGACAGGGTTTCCGGTCATGTCGGCCAGGCACTGCATCGTCCAATCCGAATCCGCCATGCCGCCATCAACGCGCAGCACCGTTTCCAACTGGTTGGCGCCCCAGTCCTTCTTCATCGCCACCAGCAGGTCGAGCGTCTGGTAGGCGACGGATTCAAGCACGGCGCGGGCAAATTCCGCCGGCCCGCTGTTTCGCGTCAGACCGAAGATCGCGCCGCGCGCCGCCGGATCCCAATAGGGGGCGCCGAGGCCGGTGAAGGCCGGAACGATGTAGACCTGCTGCCCGGGATCGGCCTTGGCGGCAAGCCCCCCGGCCTCGGATGCCTGGCCGATGATGCCGAGGCCGTCGCGCAGCCATTGCACAGCGGCACCGGCGATGAAGATCGAGCCTTCGAGCGCATAAGTCGTCTCGCCGTCGAGCCGGCAGGCGATCGTCGTCAACATTCGGTTGGAGGAAGAAACACGATCCCGGCCTGTGTTCAACAGGGCAAAGCAGCCGGTGCCGTAGGTGGATTTCATCATGCCGGGCTCGAAGCAGGCATTGCCCATCGCCGCAGCCTGCTGGTCGCCGGCGACCCCGAGGATCGGAAGTTCCGCGCCAAACAGCGCCTTGTCGACGCGGCCGAAGTCATCGGCACATTCCCTGACGTCAGGAAGCATGGCGGCCGGAATGCGGAGAATGCCGAGAAGCTCTTCGTCCCAGACGCCGTCGTCGATATTATAGAGCAGCGTTCTCGACGCATTGGTCGCATCGGTGGCATGCACGCTTCCATTAGTCAGATTGTAGATCAGCCAGCTGTCGATCGTGCCGAAGCAGACATCGCCGGCCTCGGCCTTCTCACGCAGGCCATCGACGTTGTCGAGCAGCCAGCGCAGCTTCGTTCCGGAGAAATAGGGGTCGAGCAGCAGGCCGGTCTTGGCGCTGAACAGCTTCTCATAGCCATCGGCTTTCAGGCTCTCGCACATTTCGGCTGTGCGCCTGTCCTGCCAGACGATCGCCCGGTGAAGCGGCGCGCCTGACCGTCGGTCCCAGATGACCGCCGTCTCGCGCTGATTAGTAATTCCGATCGCGGCAATGTCGGCGGCATCAATACCGGCATCGGCGATCGCCCTGCGCACAGTATCGATGACGGATTGCCAGATTTCGGCGGCGTCATGCTCCACCCAGCCGGGCTGCGGATAATATTGGGTGATCTCAGTCTGCGCCGAGCCGGCCATTTTCATGCCGCCATCGAAGATGATCGCGCGCGACGACGTTGTGCCCTGGTCGATCGAAAGAATATAGCCGCTCATATCCGTCTCCGGCTCGCACGAAACCGCGCCGCCTGGCAAAGAGGGCGGATGCGGAGATTTCATGAGAGAAAGATTATGGGTGCCACCGGCTTGCGGCCGGTGGCGGGAAGTGATGGCCGGAAGCCTCGTTGCCTCCGGCCGAGGTCCGCCTTACTTCGACTGCCAGCTCTTGACGAGTTCGTCGTAGTTGACCGTGACCGGCTTTTCCTTCTCGTTCTCGATCTTCAGCTGCGGCGCAAGGTTGCCCTTCTTCACCGCATCCGCGTTCCAGTAAGCGAGGTCATGCTCTTCGGCGAGTTTCGGGCCGATATCGCCCTGGACGCCCGATTTCTCGATACGGCCCATGACCTTCTCCTGCTCGCCGCAAAGAGAATCCATGGCTTCCTGCGGCGTCTTGGCGCCGGCAGCGGCGTCACCGACAGCCTGCCACCAAAGCTGAGCCAGCTTCGGATAGTCGGGAACGTTGGTGCCGGTTGGCGACCACTGAACACGCGCAGGCGAACGATAGAACTCGATCAGACCGCCAAGCTTCGGAGCACGCTCCGTAAAGCTCTTATCGCGAATGGTGGATTCGCGGATGAAGGTGAGACCGAGCTGGCTCTTCTTCACGTCAATCGTCTTCGAGGTCACGAACTGTGCATAGAGCCAGGCAGCTTTCGCGCGGTCCGTCGGGGTCGATTTCATCAGCGTCCAGGAACCGACGTCCTGATAACCAAGCTTCATGCCGTCTTTCCAGTAAACGCCATGCGGGCTCGGTGCCATGCGCCATTTCGGCGTACCGTCCTCATTCATGACAGGCAGGCCAGGCTTGACCATGTCTGCGGTGAACGCCGTGTACCAGAAGATCTGCTGCGCGACGTTACCCTGCGCGGGCACCGGACCGGATTCCGAGAAGGTCATGCCCTGAGCTTCCGGCGGTGCGTACGCCTTCAACCAATCGAGATACTTCTGGATCGAGTAGACGGAAGCTGGGCCATTGGTGTCACCGCCGCGCGCGACGCAGGAGCCGACAGGACGCGACTTTTCGTCGACCTTGATACCCCATTCGTCGACCGGAAGACCGTTCGGCAGACCCTTGTCACCGTTGCCAGCCATCGAAAGCCATGCGTCGGTGAAGCGCCAGCCCAGCGACGGGTCCTTCTTGCCGTAGTCCATATGGCCGAAGACCTTCTTGCCGTTCACGTCGCGGCCAGTGAAGAATTCGGCGATGTCCTCATAAGCGGACCAGTTGACCGGAACGCCAAGATCGTAGCCATACTTCGCCTTGAAATCGGCCTTGTTCTTCTCGTCGTTGAACCAGTCATATCGGAACCAGTACAGGTTTGCGAACTGCTGGTCGGGAAGCTGGTAGAGCTTCTTGTCCGGTGCCGTCGTAAACTTGGTGCCGATGAAGTCGTCGATATCGAGGCCGGGGTTGGTAACGTCCTTGCCTTCGCCGGCCATCCAGTCGGTCAGGTTGCGCACCTGCTGATAGCGCCAATGCGTACCGATCAAGTCGGAGTCGTTGACCCAGCCGTCATAAAGGTTCTGACCGGTCTGCATCTGCGTCTGGATCTTCTCGACAACATCGCCCTCTTGAATGACGTCGTGCGTGACCTTGATCCCGGTAATCGCAGTAAAGGCCGGAGCCAGAACCTCGGACTCATACTTGTGAGTGGTCAAGGTTTCCGAGACAACCTTGATGTCCATGCCCTGGAACGGCTTTGCAGCATCAACGAACCACTGCATTTCCTTTTCCTGGTCGGCGCGAGAGAGCGTCGACATGTCGCCGATCTGTTTGTCCAGAAAAGTCTTTGCCTCGTCCATGCCGGCGTAGGCCGACCCGGTCATGGCCAGCAGTACCGCTGCTGTCGTCGTCAATAAATGCCTTCGCATGATATCCTCCCAGGGTTTTGCGATTGCAGTCTTCAGTCTCAGGCGGCCAGAAAAATCTCCGGCCATCTGCATCAGTTTGCCTCACACGTAACGGAATACGCCAACAGCGTAGACAACGGAGAGAGCGAGAGCCCACCAGAGGCTTGATCCCGCGAGACCAAGCCAGGCAAGATGGATAAAGGCGCTGCCGAGCAGCGAAAGGAAAAGCCGGTCACCGCGCGTCGTCTCGAAGCGCAGGATTCCGATCCGGGGATTGCCGCCCGGAGCGGCGTATTCCCAGACCCCCATGCCGATCAGCAGCAATGCGATGACGACGAAGAAAGTGGCCGTCGGCCAGGTCCATGCCATCCATGAAAAATCGGGAAGCGAAAAGCTCATCAAACCCTCCCCAGGGCGAAGCCCTTGGCGATGTAATTGCGCACAAACCAGATCACCAGCGCCCCCGGGATCAAGGTCAGAACACCGGCGGCGGCGAGAAGGCCCCAGTCCATGCCGGATGCAGAGACGGTACGGGTCATGGTGGCAGCGATCGGCTTCGCGTCGGTCGTCGTCAGCGTTCGTGCGATCAGCAACTCGACCCAAGAGAACATGAAGCAGAAGAAGCAGGCGACACCTATGCCGCTCGCAATTAGCGGCGTGAAGATCTTCAGGAAAAAGCGCGGGAACGAATAGCCATCGATATAGGCCGTTTCGTCGATTTCCTTCGGCACGCCGGACATGAAGCCTTCAAGGATCCAGACCGCAAGCGGCACGTTGAAGAGGCAATGCGCCAATGCCACGGCGATGTGCGTATCGATCAGTCCAAAGGCTGAGTAGAGTTGGAAGAACGGCAGGGCAAAGACCGCCGGCGGCGCCATCCGGTTCGTCAGCAACCAGAAGAAAAGATGCTTGTCACCAAGGAACCGATAACGGGAGAAGGCATAGGCCGCCGGCAGCGCGGCTGCCACCGAGATCACCATGTTCATGACGACATAGCTGATTGAATTAAGGTAGCCGGAATACCAGGCCTTCTCCGTGAAGATCGTGACGTAATTGGCGATCGTCGGGTTATGAGGATAAAGCGTCAGAGAATTGACGATTTCCGAATTGGTCTTGAAGCTCATGTTGACGAGCCAATAGATCGGCAGCAGGAGCACAATGATATAGATCGTCGGGACCACCCACCACCAGCGTGATTCCTCGCCGCGCCGGCGCATCAGACGGCTGACTTCATCGGAGGAGAGACCGCTTGCGACACTGGTAACGCCAGAGATTTTTCGGCTCGCTGTCGTTTCGTTGGAGGCGCTCATTTCAATTCTCCGCGTCGTGGCTTGTCATGACGGTGTAGAACACCCACGAAAGCAGCAGGATGATCAGGAAATAGACCAGCGACATGGCAGCGGCCGGACCGAGGTCAAACTGTCCGAGGGCGGTCTTGACCAGATCGATCGACAGGAAAGTGGTCGCGTTGCCGGGACCGCCACCAGTGACGACAAAAGGCTCGGTGTAGATCATGAAACTATCCATGAAACGCAGCAGCACGGCGATCAGAAGAACGCGCTTCATCTTTGGCAGCTGGATATAGCGGAACACAGCCCAACGAGAGGCACCGTCGATCTTGGCTGCCTGATAGAAGGCATCCGGAATGGAAACGAGGCCTGCATAGCAGAGCAAGACGACCAGGCTCGTCCAGTGCCAGACATCCATGATGATGATCGTCACCCAGGCGTCGAACGGATCCTGCACATAGTTGTAATCGATGCCGATGGCATTGATGTAATAGCCGAACAAACCAATGTCGTTGCGGCCGAACACCTGCCAGATCGTGCCGACAACGTTCCACGGGATCAGCAGTGGTAGCGCCATCAGAACCAGGCACACCGGCACGCCGATGCCCGATTTCGGCATGTTGAGCGCAATGAAGATACCGAGCGGGATCTCAAGAGCGAGAATGATCAACGAAAAAATCAGGTTTCGCTGTAGGGCGGCCCAGAATCGGTCGGAATGCAGGATTTCGGTAAACCAGTCCGTTCCGTTCCAGAAGAACTGGTTGTTTCCGAAAGTGTCCTGAACGGAATAGTTCACGACCGTCATCAAGGGAATGACGGCCGAGAATGCCACCAGCACGAGGACCGGCAGGACCAGAAACCACGCTTTGTTGTTCCAGGTTTTTTCCATCATCAAGCCTCCGGTCCGGCGCGCCAAGAGTCGGCATAAATACTGATAGCCGATGGGTCGAAGGTCACCCGGGGATCAGCCGGAATGTCCTCGTCCTCAGGGACGACGATCGCGATCGGCTGGCCGGCAAACTGCGCGCGGACGATCTTCTGCCGGCCGATATCTTCCACCTTGCTGACGGTCACAGGCATGCCCTCGCGGCCGACCCGAACAAACTCGGGCCGGATTCCAAGCTCTACCTTGGCGGCTGCCGAAGTCTTTGGCGCATAGTCGAGCGTCAGCGCATGCTCGCCGACCCGAACCGTGCGGCCTTCCACCTTGGCTGGCATGAAGTTCATGCCCGGAGAACCGATGAAGTAGCCGACGAAGGTATGGCTCGGACGCTCGAAGAGTTCGGACGGCGTGCCGATCTGCACGATCTCGCCATCATACATCACCACGACTTTGTCGGCGAAGGTCAGCGCCTCCGTCTGGTCGTGCGTGACATAGACCATGGTAAAACCGAACTGCTTATGCAGCCGCTTCAGCTGCGATCGCAGCACCCATTTCATATGCGGATCGATAACAGTGAGCGGCTCGTCGAAGAGAATCGCGTTCACATCCGAGCGCACGAGGCCGCGGCCGAGCGAAATCTTCTGCTTTTGGTCCGCCGTCAAACCGCGCGCGCGACGCTTGGCCCAGTCTGCAAGATCAATCATCTCCAATATTTCGCGGACACGACGATCAACATCAGGCTCCGCGACGCCGCGGTTGCGCAAGGGGAAAGCCAGATTGTCATAGACGGTCATCGTGTCGTAGATGACCGGAAACTGGAATACCTGCGCAATATTTCGCTGCTGCGTCGGCAGGTTCGTAACATCCTGTCCGTCGAAGAGAATTCGCCCTTTGGAGGGCTGAATAAGGCCGGAAATGATATTGAGCAGCGAGGTCTTTCCGCATCCTGAAGGTCCGAGCAGCGCATAAGCACCGCCATCGTTCCACTCGTGGTGCACTTCTTTGAGAGCGTAGTCCTTCTCGCTCTTCGGGTTCGGCCCATAGGCATGTCGGATATGATCGAGGGTGATACGTGCCATGATCTTCTCCTAGCCCCTCTGCCTGGCAGTGGTGATCGCCCGGCCGTCCGCGCCGAACGCCATCAGGTGGCGCGTATCGATGAAAACGGAGAGATCCGTGTCCGGGTCGACGTTGTGGATGCCGTGCGCAAGCATCACCCAGCGGGTGTCGGCAAATTGCAGATGCACGAAACTTTCCGACCCGGTGATCTCCGAAACCTGCGTCCTTGCCGTCATCCGCGCCGAACCAGCCGTCTGGGCAGTTGGTGCAAGATGATGCGGGTGAAACGCGATCGTTGCCGGCCCGTCCGGCACATTCTGAAGATGCGGCGGCACTGCAAAAAGCAAAACGCCGTCGCGCAGGAAGTTGTCTTCCGATTTGACCAGATCAATGAAATTCAGCGGCGGATCGGCAAAGGTTTTCGCCGTCGTCAGATCGAGCGGATGGCGATAAACCTCGACCGTCGGGCCAAACTGGGTGATCCGGCCCTCGCTGAGCGCTGCCGTATTGCCGCCCAGCAACAAGGCTTCGGAGGGTTCCGTCGTGGCATAGACGAAGATTGCGCCGGACTGCGCGAAGATGCGCGGCAATTCCTGCCGCAGTTCCTCACGCAGCTTGTAGTCAAGGTTGGCAAGCGGCTCGTCCATCAAAACAAGGCTCGCATTCTTCACGAGTGCACGGGCAAGCGCCGTGCGCTGCTGCTGGCCGCCCGAGAGGTTGAGCGGCGTGCGATCGAGATAAGGCCCGAGTTTCAGAAGTTCGGCAGCCTTGCGCACCTCTAGATCGATGCTCTTGGCATCCTTGCCGGCAATCCGCAGCGGCGAGGCAATATTCTCGTAGACCGTCAATGCCGGATAATTGATGAACTGCTGGTAGACCATCGCGATGTTGCGCTTCTGGACAGGCATACCTGTCACGTCAGCACCATCAAAATGGATCGTACCGGCCGTCGGCCGATCAAGGCCGGCCATCAGACGCATCAACGAGGTCTTGCCCGACAAGGTCGGCCCAAGCAGAACGTTTAGCGTTCCTCTTTCAAAAACAAGATCGGTCGGGTGGATATGATAGTCTCCTCCCACCATCTTTGCGGCCTTCCGCAGTTCCAGCATTCCTGTTCCCGTGCCTCCACGCAGCGGGGACCACATGGCTCCTACCCGGCCATCGCCGGTATGGCAGCCATGTACTCCTCCAGTGACTGGGCCTGCTCCTTCGAAAGGCGCAGACCATCCTTTGTTCTCCTCCACAGCACGTCTTCAGCGTGCCGGGCCCATTCATGTTCGACCAGATAAGTGACCTCGGCCTCGTAGAGATCGCCGCCGAACAGCCGTCCGAGATCGTCGAGCCCGCGGGCTTCGCCGAGCAGTGCCTTTGCCCTGGTGCCGTAGCGGCGAACCAGCCGGCGGGCATGCCGATCGGCGAGGAACGGATAACGCCGTTTCAGATCGGCGACCTCGGCATCGTAACCCTGGACCGGGAAGTCGCCGCCGGGTAGATGGCTTTTGGCCGTCCACGGGGCGCCCTTGACGCCGATCGCAGCGCCGATCTTCTCCAGCGCATGTTCGGAAAGCCGGCGATAGGTGGTGAGCTTGCCGCCGAAGACGTTGAGCAGCGGCGCGGCATTTCCTTCGCCTTCCAGCTTCAACACGTAATCGCGCGTCGCCTCCTGCGCCTTCGAGGCGCCGTCGTCATAAAGCGGCCTGACCGCCGAATAGGTCCAGACGATATCCTCCGGCCTGACCGGCTCCTTGAAATATTCCGACGCCGCATTGCAGAGATAGGCCGTCTCCTCCTCCGAAATCCTGACATCCTTGGGATCGGCGGTGTAGTCGCGATCCGTGGTGCCGATCAGGGTGAAGTCGCCCTCGTAAGGGATGGCGAAGATGATGCGGTTGTCGGGATTCTGGAAGAAATAGGCTCTCACGTCGTCGAATTTCTTCTTCACGACGATGTGGCTGCCCTGGACGAGGCGGACATGGTGGGCTTCGTTCTGGCCGAAAGCGGAACGTATGACGTGATCGACCCAGGGACCGGCGGCGTTGACCAGCATTCTGGCCTGATGGCTGTCATTGCGGCCAGTGACGGTATCGGTGGTCTCGATATGCCACAGGCCGTTCTCGCGCCTTGCCAACACCACCTTGGTACGCGGCATGATGGTCGCACCCTTGTCGGCCGCGTCGCGGGCGTTCAGCACCACCATGCGGGCATCGTCGACCCAGCCGTCGGAATATTCAAAGGCCTTGGAAAACAGCGCCTTCAGCGGCTTACCGGCCGGATCGCGGCGCATGTCAAGCACCGATGTCGGTGGCAGCAGCTTGCGGCCGCCAAGATGGTCGTAAAGGAAGAGACCGAGCCGGATCAGCCAGGCCGGCCGGATGCCGCCCTTGTGGTAGGGCAGTACGAAACGCAGAGGCCAAATGATGTGCGGCGCCATCGCCCAGAGGATCTCGCGCTCCATCAGCGATTCTCGCACCAGGCGGAACTCGTAATGCTCGAGATAACGCAGGCCGCCATGGATCAGCTTGGTGGCGCCCGACGAGGTACCAGAGGCGAAATCGTTCATTTCCGCCAGCGCCACCGAATAGCCACGCCCGACGGCATCGCGCGCAATGCCGCAACCGTTGATGCCGCCGCCAATGACGAATATGTCGTAAATCTCCCGGCCCAATATCCCCTCCGAGCCCACTCCCAATTTCGCATCGCACAAAACTTGCGCAATTGCGAAAGCAAGATCAGTTAAAACGAAAGAGATCCGAATGTCAAACGAATGTTTGGCGGGAGATGGCTGTCTAGCGAAATCTGCCGTTGGTTTCGATCAGCTTCACATTGTTTTCGAGGCAGAGATTGCGGATCGACGGCACCGGACAGTGATCGGTGATGAAGGTATGAACCTGGGAAAGCTGGCCGATCCTGACCGGTGCGGTGCGTTCGAACTTCGTCGAATCGGCAACGAGAATGACATGTCGGGCATTGGCGATGATCGCCTGGGCGACCTTCACTTCGCGAAAATCATAGTCAAGAAGCGCACCGTCGATGTCGATCGCAGACGCGCCGATCACGGCGTAGTCGACCTTGAACTGGCGGATGAAATCGACGGCCGCCTCACCGACGATCCCGCCGTCCGAACCGCGCACGACTCCACCTGCGATTACCACCTCGATTGCCGGGAAAAGGCGTAATCTATTGGCAACGTTGATGTTATTTGTGATTACCATTAGCTCGTGATGGTTGGCGAGCGCCTCGCCCACCGCCTCTGTCGTCGTTCCGATATTGATGAAGAGCGAGGCCCCGCTCGGGATGAGCTCGACCGTCGCAATGCCGATCGCCTGTTTCTCGGAAGCGGCGATCTGACGGCGCGCCTCGTATTTGACATTCTCCGTCCCACTCGGGAATGTGGCGCCGCCATGGATGCGCGTCAGCAGCTGCGCATCGCAGAGATCGTTCAGGTCCTTGCGGATCGTCTGGGGCGTCACCGAAAAGCGGGTGGCGAGCTCCTCCACCAGAACCCTGCCGCTCGATTTCGCAATCGCCACGATTTCAATTTGCCGGTCGGTCAAGAACATGGGCGCGCGCCTTTCGATCTGCTTTCGTTTTAAAGAAAGCGAACCGCAGCGCAATGCCTATCTGTTACCGGGCCGCCTTCCCGGCCGACGCTACCGCTTCCGCATCACGTTGACGACCAGCACGCCGAGGATCGCCATGACGCCACCGACCGCGCCGAGCACCGTCGGCGTTTCGCCCAGCCAGACGAACCCGATCAGCGTGGCAACCGGCGGAACGCCATAGAGGAAATTCGAGGCGCGGGCGGCGGTCAACCGCTTCAGGGCGATCGCCCAAGTGAGGTAGCCGATCGCGGTTGGGAAGATGACGAGATAGACAACCCCCCAGTTCACCTCCGCCGGTGCGGTGGCAAGCGCCTGGATCGTCGCTGGAACGGCCGGAAACAGCGGCACGGAACCGATGAGCAGGATCCAGGCGGTGACGGCAGGCGCCGGCAGCCGTCCGAGCAGCGGCTTCTGCAGCACACTGGCGGCGGCCGAGCAGAGCGCTGCGCCCAGGATGAGGACGGCATTCGGATCGAGCTTGAAGCCGCCATCGGAGCCGACCGCGATCAGCGCCACACCGCCGAAGGAAACCGCGGTGCCCGCCCAGCCCCAGCGGCCGAAGCGCTCGCCGAGCGCGAATGTGGCGATGAGGGCGGTGAAGACGGGCATGGTATTGATGATGAAGCTTGCCGGTCCCGCCGCAACGGTCTGCTCGCCGGTGTTCAGCAGAACCGCATAGGCGGCGACGAAAAGCACGGCGGCAACGGAGAGGCGAACGAAATCGCGTTTTTCCGGCAGCGGCCGGTAGATAACGAGATAGACGAGAGCAATGACACCGGCTGCCACATAGCGGGCCGTGGCCAGTTCGATCGGCGTCAACGGTCCGAGACAGATACGGATCACCACGAAGGAGGACGCCCAGAAGAGAATGGTGACGAGGATCGCCGCAAGGGCCACCAGATCAAACCCGCCTTGCTGTTTCGTCGAAATCGGTGCGCTTGCCGCCATGCTCATTTTCGCCTCCATATGTTCCTGCGACAGTGATTAGGCCTTCGATGCGTGCTTGAAAAGCATCGCAATCGATGATCAAATGTGCGTATGGTTCACAGCTCGCCAGTGCTTCCACCGCTCGATACGCTCGAGACCTTTGCCCGCGCCGCCCGGCTCGGATCGTTTTCGGCTGCAGCCGAGGAAAGCGGCATCACCCACGGCGCGGTGTCGAGACAGGTCTCTCGCCTGGAACGCTGGATGGGCGTACGGCTGTTTGCGCGCGAAGCTCGGGGCGTGCGCCTGACGCCGGAAGGTATGCGGTTCTTCGCGCGGGCGGAGGAAGCGCTCGCGCTGCTCGGCAATAGCGGCGAGCGCTGGCTGCCTCGTCGCAACAAGGCAGTGGTGCGCCTTTCGGTGACGCCCTCCGTCGCCTCTCTATGGCTGTTTCAGCGCCTGCCGAAGCTCGAAGGAAACGAGCTGCATGTCGAGTTGACGCTCGAACACCGGCTGGCGGATTTCGGCGAAGGCACGGATCTCGCCATTCGCTGCGGCAAGGGGCCGTGGGCCGGCGTGCGTGCGCTGCCGCTCTGGCAGGAAAAATCGTTTCCGATCGCCGCCCCGATGCTGGCGGACCGGCTCGGGCAGCGCTCCGATGCCCTTTCGCTGCTCGAGATGCCGATCCTGCATGATTCGAATATTGAAGGCTGGCGCCGCTGGCTCTCCCGTGAGGGTGTCGACTATACGCCGCGCGGCCACGACCGTCGCTTCGAGGACTACAATTTGGTGATTGATGGCTGTGCGCAGGGGCTCGGCATCGCGCTCGCGCGCCCGCCGCTGTCGGATGCCGCGCTGGCGGCCGGGCGCGTCGTCACTGTCTCGGAGCGGACGCTCGATTACCATGTGGCCTTTCACCTGATTAGACCGGACGATGCGCTTAGAAGCCCTGCCATCGAATTCGCCAGCCGCTTTCTGCGCGAGGCCGGCCATGACGAGGCGACGATCGCTACTTTTATCGCACCCGGCCGAGTGAAAGCGTAGGCGGAACGGACGGCCCGCGCTAGATCGAGCCAGGTGATCTCAGAGCAGACAAACGACGGCATGCCGCTACGCGGGCGAAGGGAAAGAAACCGCGGCGTCAGCCACTCGATGGCAAGAGACCTCCGAGCAACAGGATTTCTTATGATAGGCAGCTCCTCGCGAAGCAATATCCTGAAACACACGGTGCGATCCGATGCAGAAAAAGCGCGCATATGTGCCGCGAACAATGCAGACCTGTATCAGGCGATGTTCCGTGCCCATGGACTGCCTGATCAGCGGACCAGTGCATTTTGGTCAAGCGATGCGATCGCACCCCCCTACTATTCCAACATGACGACACTCGACCCGGACGCAACAGAGGAACAGCTGATTGAAATCAGTCGACTGACAGATCGACTAGGACGGCGACCTGGTTTCAAAGACGGGTTTTCCAGGCTCGATCTCGTCAACAAGGGATTCCAGTTGTTGTTTTCCGCATCATGGATTTGGGCTGAACCTCACAGACTTTCAGCGCGTATGCCTCAAGATTGGGCACGCATTCGCGATCCGGCGGCACTGGATCGCTGGGAACATTCCTGGAAAGAGTCTGGGAGCCCGACCGATGCCAACGT
Organism: Rhizobium leguminosarum; assembly: GCF_019798305.1. Taxonomy (GTDB): domain Bacteria; phylum Pseudomonadota; class Alphaproteobacteria; order Rhizobiales; family Rhizobiaceae; genus Rhizobium; species Rhizobium leguminosarum_U. The sequence goes on along the minus strand of NZ_JAAXDD010000013.1, from coordinate 115,112 downwards.
CTTCACACCGGCGCTGCTTTCCGATCCCAACATGCACATCTATGGCCGATGGGCCGGCGATGGTTTTGATGCGGGCTGCATCGTAAATCGATCACCCCAAGCTGTAGGGATCTCCAACATCTTTAACTTGACTGGTTCGCCGCAGGCCTTCCGAGATGCCATTTCGTTGGCCACTATCGCCTTTTCACCCGATGTGCCGCTAGTCGGCTATGACAGTGGCGCAGCGCTAAACGAAATGACAAAGCTCGGCTTCAGGTCAGTCGGCAAACTAAGGATTTGGCTATCTGACGACGGTTCCTAAGTGTCTTTCTCTCTGGCGGCGTGCCGTAGCTGTCCCAGATCTTCAGATAGTGCCCCACCAAGACCTCGTCCTCGTCGGGCGTTGCTATTCGAATATCCATGATGTCGTGATCCGGCTTGGGCGTGCGAGGGCGCGAAATCGCTCCTCAGAAGAGGTGGCGCCCCCTTGCCGCTATGCGGCGGGAGGCGCCAAAGCGGCATATCAATTCGCTGCCGTCAGTGTCATCGAGGCACTGCCGGCCGCAACGTTGAGGCCGAGCTGACCGGTCAGGCTGACCGTCTGCAGATGGATCGAACCGGAGGTGCCGCCAATCAGGAGATTGGCGCCGACACCGGCGCCGAGCGTTGCTTCGGCTGTGGCGCCGACATAGAGGCCGGCGAGCGATCCGCGGTGATAGCCGGCCGTCGGCGCGAACACGGCCCAGATCAGGCGGCTGCGCGTGGTGAAGCCAATGTCGATGCCGAGCTTTCTCACTTCGCCCGTATAGCGATCCGAAAGTTCGTTGCCGACGGTCGACTGGAAGACGCAGTCGGCCTCTTTGGAGGAACCGAGCACGTAACCCGTGCCGCCGCCGATATCGCAGGTGAGGTAGCCGATCTTCACGCCATTGCGCAGGTCCGGCTCTTCATATGTCCTCGTGACGAGGTCAGCGGCATTGACCGCCCCTGCGCCGACAAGCGTCAACGATACCGCGGCAAACGCCGTCGCAACAATTTTCTTCATAAGTCTCTCCTTCTCAAATCGTGACGGGAGCATACCCGGCTACTCGCCACCAGATTCGGCAACAGATTACGGACGGAACCGCAAAACGATCCCGAACCGGCATCATTTACGCATCGCATGTCAAAGCGCGTGGGAGGGCGCAAGCGACAAACACGCTTACGGTTCAGCCCCTATTGGGACATTTCGAAGGCATCTTTTCGCGTCATCCGGTTATTTCACGATGTTGTCAGGGATGGTTGCCGGAAAGGCACGATCCCGATCGCTGTCAACTCTCAACGATCGGTACCATGCACATCGCAGGCATCCCTATTTGCGTAGACCATCGATGATCGCGCAGGTTGCCATGCCATATAGATAGCTGTACTATTTTTGAAAATACTCTCCATGCGGCACTGTAACTGGAGAGGAAACGGCATGATGTCCTGGCATTGCCGCAGAATTTCCGCTCGCTTTCGGGAATTCTGCTTCTGTTCGAACAGAAACTAAGTCTGAATTTGAGAAATATAATCAGGCGATATTTTCGCGGGGCCGAACAATCGTACGCCTGCCGATCTCTATTGGAGATAGCGGGCAATTCATCGGGAGGGAAAGATGCGCATACGCAGGACAAACATCATACTGGCGGGATGCCTTGCCGTCTCTGCCTGCCAGTCCGGGCCGACGTCGCAGGCCGTCTCGGATCGTAATTCCGAATTCGGCTGCATCGCGGGAACCGTCGGCGGCGCGATTGTCGGTGGCTTGATCGGCAGCACGATCGGCGCTGGAACCGGGCAGGTGCTTGCTATCGGCGCCGGCATCGGCGGCGGCGGTTACGTCGGCAACCGTCTGGCTTGCCGCTAATTGGGGAGGGATATCAAGCGATGAAGACCTTAGCTTTGGTGACCACATTCATACTGTGCCAATGCGTTGGGGCAGTGGCGCAACAACAGCAACAGCCCGGATCGATGTATCAGGGCCAGATGGATCGGCTTGACACAAATACCACCAAGACCGTCGACCGTTCGGAATACGAGACCTTCATGGGAACGGCTTTCGGAAATCTCGACAAGAACAAGGACGGCAGCCTGCAGTCCGAGGAGACGGTGCAGATCCTCACGGTCGAGCAATTCACGTTGACAGATGCGAACCACAACAGCCGCATCAGCCGAAGCGAATTCATGCAACGGGTGATGGCGGATTTCGCGACCGCCGACCACGACCGGGACGGCAATCTTCAGTGACGGAGACGTCAAACCGAATGTGCCAATAGAGAAAACCCGGCGATGTGCTTCGCCGGGTTTTACACTTAATCTGTTCGCGTTATACTCTTCGCATCAGTTGCATGACGAGCGATACGACGAACAGCACCAGGAAAATGAAGAACAGAACCTGGGCAATGGAAGCTGAAGCCCCTGCGATGCCGCCAAATCCGAGGACGCCGGCAATCAAGGCCACGACGAGAAACACCAGAGCGTAATAAAGCATCGCAATCTCCTTGTACGTTGCTGCGGAGATAACGGAGGCCGCCCCATTTGGTTCCCGTTCGTCTGACGGCCGGCACATGCAGCGTCGCATCAGCTCCATTCAGCCGACGTGAAAGACGCCGCTGTACATCCGGTCGCCTTCATTCGGCTCGGGAGGTTCGGCCGCATCGAGATAGGCCTTGAGCGGCCCGGTCAGGACGAACCAGATGCTGGCTCCCAGCATGAAACAGGCTCCCACCGGATCGTCGATGCGGGCGATGAATGGAAGGCAGGCCGATGCGAAGAGGACGATGATCCGCACCGACCACTCCGTCTCACGTTTGGCGATGGCGCGCGCTCTCAGCGACTTGTACTCCCGGGCGCCGTAACCGCCTTGCCCTGCCATCAGAGCCGAAAGCAGCTTTCGCGCGGACGGCAGCGCCAGCATGACCAGCGCGGCAACACTGAGCGTGAAAGTCTCGCCGGCCATGACTTGCCCGCTCGCGATCAGGAGAAAGGAGAGCACGACGAGATTCCATGTCGGCTCCAGCAGCTCCGGCGGTTGCCGCGTGCGGAGATGCCAACTCCGCAGCAAGCCCGCCGCGCCGTGCAGTAGCGGCTGATCGATATAACGATTGATCCAGTCCATGCCGATGCGCCCGTCCCGATTGTATGAAGAGGCCTCCGAACACCACGGAATTTGGTCATCATCGTGGCAATAGCCGCCGAATCCGTTCCTCGCGTGGAAGAAGCCGCCTGCCCGTACGGCCGATGACGGCAAAATTCGAAGGTGGCGCCGGAGCGCACGAGAGGAGTTAGCGCAATTCCTGCGCGACCTCCCAGACATGGCCCGACGGATCCGCAAAAGCCGCCGTACGGCGGCCCCACGGACGATCGATCGGACCATTGAGCAGCGTGACCCCGAGTTTGCGCAGCTCCGCACAGACCGAATCGACGTCATGGACCTTGATCGTCAGCAGGACCCGCGCGCCCGAACCGGGGGCTGACACTGCGACCGGCTCGACCAGTTGAGGCGCCTGCGCTGCATCGAGCAGGTTGATCATCGTTCCCGAGAATTTCAGGACCGTCGATACCGCGTCCTGATAGACGACCTCTGGCGCAAAGACCTTTTGGTAGAACGCTTTGGCCGCGTCGATCTCATCGACGAACAGGGTGACGCCCTCGATCCGATCCAACAGCATGGGCATTTTCTCCTCCGTTGCTTCGAGCGGCCAACCGATATCGCTGGCCGGCTCTCAACTGGTCGCTTCGACGCTGACGGTTTCGACATGCCGCACAAAGATAATCGTCAGCTTCGCAGGCCGGGCGCCTCGTGGCCGGTGCGCGCCACATATTCGGTATAGCCGCCGCCATATTGATGGATGCCCTCGGGCGTCAGCTCCAGTACCCGGTTGGAGAGTGCGGCCAGGAAATGCCGATCGTGCGAGACGAACAGCATGGTGCCCTCATATTGCGACAGCGCCGTGATCAGCATTTCCTTGGTGTCGAGGTCGAGATGGTTCGTCGGCTCGTCGAGCACGAGCAGGTTCGGCGGATCGAACAGCATGATCGCCATGACCAGCCGCGCCTTCTCGCCACCCGACAGCACCCGGCACCGTTTCTCGATATCGTCGCCGGAGAAGCCGAAACATCCGGCCAGCGCGCGCAAAGGTCCCTGCCCTGCTTGGGGAAACCGGTGTTCCAACGATTGGAAGACGGTGTGCTCGCCATCGAGAATATCCATGGCGTGCTGGGCGAAATAGCCCATCTTGACGCTGGCGCCGAGCGCAACGCTGCCTTGGTCCGGCGCGGTGGAACCGGTCACCAGCTTCAGCAGCGTCGACTTGCCGGCGCCGTTGATGCCCATGATGCACCAGCGCTCCCGGCGGCGCACGACAAAATCCAAACCCTCATAGATACTGCGGCTGCCATATTTCTTGTGGACGTTCTTCAGGTTGACAACGTCCTCACCGGAGCGCGGCGCCGGCTGGAACTCGAAGGAAACGATCTGACGGCGCTTGGGCGGCTCCACCCGATCGATCTTCTCCAGCTTCTTCACGCGGCTCTGCACCTGCGAGGCATGCGAGGCGCGTGCCTTGAAGCGCTCGATGAACTTGATTTCCTTGGCGAGCATTGCCTGCTGGCGTTCGAACTGGGCCTGCTGCTGCTTCTCATTCTGCGCCCGCTGCTGCTCGTAGAATTCGTAGTCGCCGGAATAGGCCGTCAGCGTGCCGCCGTCGATCTCGATGATCTTGGTGACGATGCGGTTCATGAACTCGCGGTCGTGCGAGGTCATCAGCAGCGCGCCGTCGTAGCCCTTCAGGAACTCTTCCAGCCAGATCAAGCTTTCCAGATCCAGATGGTTGCTCGGCTCGTCGAGCAGCATGACGTCGGGACGCATGAGGAGAATGCGGGCGAGCGCCACGCGCATCTTCCAGCCTCCCGACAGCGCGCCGACATCGCCGTCCATCATCTCCTGGCTGAAGCTTAAGCCGGCGAGCACTTCGCGGGCGCGTCCCTCGAGCGCATAACCATCCAGCTCCTCGTAGCGCGCCTGCACCTCGCCGTAGCGCTCGATGATCTCCTCCATGTTATCGGCCTGTTCCGGATCGGCCATGGCCGCCTCGAGCTCGCGCAATTCCCCGGCAACGATGCTGACAGGACCTGCGCCATTCATCACCTCGGCGACGGCGCTGTGGCCAGCCATTCCGCCGACATCCTGGTTGAAATAGCCGATGGTGACGCCCTTCTCGCAGGAGACCTGCCCCTCGTCGGGCTGCTCCTCGCCGTTGATCATCCGGAAGACGGTCGTCTTGCCGGCGCCGTTCGGGCCGACGAGACCGATCTTCTCGCCTCTGTTAAGCGCTGCGGACGCCTCGATGAAGAGGATGCGGTGGCTGAGCTGCTTGCTGATATTTTCGATACGGATCATGGTTTGCGCGGGAGCCTGAAAAGAGATTTTGGCGCCCTTATGCCACGCGTCGACACGGCAGGATAGGCCTGTTTCTCACCCTCTCGATGTCAGGAGCATGATGCTGAACCTGTGAGCGGTTTTCCGACGACATCGTGCTCACCTTCTTTAATTTTGGGCCGGATTGGCTAATATTGTGGCTCGCGCCAACGGAGACCTGTGCCAATGAGCGTTCGTCTGCCGCAATCCTTCAGACAATCCGAGCAGGATAGAAACGGCTTCAACGTCCTCGAATACGAGTTGATGTCGGCGCGCGCGGATTCGCTCGGACGTCACGGGCTAAAGGTGGAGGCAGCCCTTGCCGCCCTGAAGGCCTGGACTGCCGACCGCCAGAGCAGCGAAGACCGCGAGAGGCTTCTCAACGAAGCCTCCGACGCCGTCTGGGCGTTCTTCATCCAGCGTGAGATCTGCGGCTTGCGGAACAACCGCGACGCCATCGAGCGCTACGGCATCCCGAACGAAGTGGTCGCGAGATTGGGCGCGATCAGGAAATGACGAGGGCAGCGCCTGGTGTGGCTGCCGTCCCGCTCCTCTATTCGGTGGAAATCCCCGGTTCGGAAAGGTATGGCTTGGTGCCGAAGCCAATGCGAAAGGAAACGCGATGCCAATCTCCATCCGGATCGGGAATCAGGATCTCACCGTCGACGTCTCCTCTCTCGGCGCCGAGATGCAGGCGCTGACGTCAAGCGACGGACGCTCGTGGTTATGGACCGGCGACGCAGCCTTCTGGACCGGGCGGTCGCCGATCCTGTTTCCGATCGTCGGCAAGGCGCCTGATGACAAGATCGCGATCGACGGCACGGTCTACCCTATGGCCCAGCATGGCTTTGCCCGCCGCAGCGAATTCGCCCTTGCGGCCTCCACTGAGACGATGTGCCGGTTCGAACTGGCCGCCTCGGATGCGACGCGGGCGGTCTATCCGTTCGAATTTCAGCTGGCCGTGGTGCATGCGGTCGAGGGCCGCGCGTTGACTGTCACGGCGGAGGTCACCAATCGCGGCCCGAAGCCGATGCCCTTCGGTCTCGGCTTCCATTCGGCCTTCGCCTGGCCGCTGCCCGATGCTTCCGGCCGCGACCATATCGTGACGCTCGACAATCAAGGCGAGCCGGGTCTTGTGCGGCTGGAAGGCGGCCTCATCAATCCCGCGCCCCTGCCCTCGCCGTTCGATGCCGGCCGGCTGGTGCTGGATCACGCGATGTTCGAGCAGGATGCGATGATTTTCCCGAGTGGTACGGGCGAAGGCCTGACTTATGGCGCCGAAGGCGGGCCGGCCATGCACTTCCATTTCGAAAACCTGCCCAATCTTGCCCTGTGGACCAAACCGGGTGCGCCGTTCCTCTGCATCGAGCCCTGGCATGGAACGGCCGCGGAAACCGGGGGCTCCAGCGAACTATCGAAGAGACCGTCGACCACGATCCTGGCGCCGGGTGCTGTGGCAAGCTTCGCCTTCACGGTCGAAATTCCGCAATAAGGCCAGACAGAAGCGCTCGCCGGCAGGCGAGCGCCGATGTCTCAGTGAGCGCCGGCGCCCCCGCCGGCCCGCGGTTTTTGGGTGAGCAGCAGGGCGACGGCTGCAATGGCAAGAACCACGCCGATGACGGCGAAGGTATCGGCAAAACCCAGGATGAGGGCCTGGCGTTTGACGAGCTGACCAAGCGCCACGACGGCTTTCTGGGCTGCGACGGCATGATCGGAAACACCATGCTGCAGGAAGTAGCCTGTCAATTGGTCGAGACGGGTGCGGACTTCGTCACGGCCGAGCGTCACCGACTGGCCAATGATGTTCGAGTGGAACTGCTCACGTTTAGTCAGCACCGTGCCGAGCGTCGCCGTGCCGACGGCGCCGCCGAGATTGCGCAGCATGTTGGTCAGGCCCGAGGCGGCGGCCGCATCCGAAGGCGCGATGCCGGCAGTGGTGATGGCGGTGATCGGCGTCAGCACCAGGGCTTGGCCGATGGCGCGGACAATGTTCGGAATCCAGAACTGGTCGCCCGCTGTATCGGCCGACAACGTGATGTTCATGAAGCAACTGATCGCAAAGATCGAGATGCCGAGGAAGCCGATGTAACGCGCATCGAAGCGCTTCATCATCATCGGCACGAGCGGGATCAAAAGAAGCTGCGGCAGGCCCGTCCAGGCCAGCACATTGCCGATCTGCTCGGCATTGTAGCGCTGCACCTGGCCAAGATATTGCGGCAGGATATAGACGGTACCGAAGAGGGCGACGCCGACCAGCACGTTGACGGCAACGCCGATGCCGAAGTTGCGCTGCTTCAGTAGGCGCAGCTTGACCAGCGGCTTTTCCACCGTCAGCTCGATCCAGATGAAGGCGACGAGGAAGACGAAGGCGAGGATGCTGAGCTTGACGATGAAGGGCGAGGAGAACCAGTCCTCCTTGTTGCCTTCTTCGAGCACGGTCTGCAGCGCCGAGAGGCCGATCGCCATGCTGATGATCCCCGCCCAGTCGCCTTCCCTCAGCAGGCCGAGCTGCATCGGCTGCTTGTCGAGCGTCAGGGCAAGGGCGACCGCCATGATGGCGCTCGGGATGGCGTTGATGAAGAAGATCGTCTGCCAGCCGTAATTTTCGGTGAGATAACCGCCGATGGTCGGACCGATCGCCGGTGCGAAGGTGACCGAGAGCGCGAAGGCCGCAAGGCCGAGCGGCTGCTGGTGTTTCGGCAGTTTGGTCAGCACCATGGTGAAGGCCATGGGGATCAGTACGCCGCCGGCAAAACCCTGCAGGCCGCGCAGCACGATCATCGTGCCGAGATCATGGGCGAAGGCACAACCAATCGAAAACAGCGGGAAGAGCACGGAATTGACGAGGATATAGCGGCGGAACGAGAAGACGCTGCTGAAATAAGCCGTCAGCGGAATGACGACGATCTCGCCGATCAGGTAGGAGGTCGAGATCCAGGCGCCGTTGTCGACGCCCGTTCCGATGCCGCCTTCGATGTCGAGAAGCGAGGCATTGGTGATCTGGATGTTGAGGATCGCCATGAAGGCGCCGATCATGCCGGCGAGAACGGCGATCCAGTCTTTGGTGCTGGCGCCAGTTTTCGGCTGCGGGACAGCGATGGTTGTTGCTGCGATGGTGGACATGACACGAACTCCCGTCTCCCGGCCTAGCTGGGGTCGTTCTTGGTGTCGATGCTAGGCTGGACCGACATGCCGGGACGCAGGTCGCCATTGGCGGCAGCATCGCCGTCGAGCCCGATCCTGACGGGAATGCGCTGGACGACCTTGGTGAAGTTGCCGGTGGCGTTATCGGGCGGCAGCAGAGCGAATTCCTGGCCGCTTGCCGGCGCGAGGCTGTCGACATGGCCATGATAGATTCGCCCCGGGAACATATCGACCTCGATATCGACAGGCTGGCCAGCCTTGACGTCAGTGAGCTGGGTTTCCTTGTAGTTGGCGATGACATAGGCAGCCGTCGTCGGCACGACCGACATCAGCTGGGTGCCGGCCTGGACATATTGGCCGACGCGCAGCGTGCGGTTGCCGACGGTGCCGTCGACGGGCGCGGTGATCGTCGCATAGGAAAGGTTGAGCTCAGCCTGGTGCTGGACGGCCTGGCTGCGGGCAAGGGCTGCCTTTGCCTGGGCCAGCTCGGCGTTGAGAAGATCGACCTGTTTGAGGGCGGCATCGAGCGAGGCGGTGTCGCGAACAATGGTGGCCTGGGCGGCAGCGATCTGCGAGGCGGCCTGCTGCGCCGTCTGGACCGGGGCATAACCGCTAGTGGCAAGGTTCGAATAGCGCTTGTTGTTCTGCTCGGCAAAGGTCTCGTTGGCGCGGTCGACGTCGACGGTCGCGCGGGCGGCGGCAATCGTCGACTGCTGGATATCGAGCGAAGCCTGCTTGGCGTTGACGGTGGCTTCCGCAGCGGCGACATCGGCGTTGGCCTGATCGAGGGCTGCCTTGAAGTCGCGGTCGTCGATGCGGGCGAGCGGCTGGCCGGCCTTGACGGTCTCGTTGTCCATGACGAGGACCTCGGCGAGATAGCCTGATACTTTGGGGGCGATGGTGCTGCTGTCGGCTTTTACATAGGCATCGTCGGTCGAGATGTGGAAGCGGCCGACCGTCCAGTAATCATGGCCGTAATAGGCGCCGGCAGCGATCAGAACGAGGGCGGTAGCGCCGAAAAGCAGGAAGCGGCGGCCGCGTTTGCGGGCGGGCTTTTCCTCGGCAACGGGGACGGCGACTTCGGCGATGCGCGGCTGGCCTGCGTCCAGGCTTGCCGGCGCGGCTTCGGCGGTGTTTTCGACGGCGGTATTGTTGTTCAGGGCATGCAGCGTCTTGATGGTCATTTTCTTTCTCCTGATGACGGTCGCCGTCACTTGGGGCTGCCGCCTCTGAATTCGGTGAAATGCAGTTTAGGAAACTTGATATTTTCCAAAATATGCATTAGAAAATAGATGTCAATGAGAATTTGGAAAATCGTTATGGTCCAAAATCACGAAATCGAGAAGAAGCCGCGAGGACGCCCGCAAGTCCGCTGCGACGAGGATACGAGAAGCGTGATCGTTGAGGCGGCGAACAGGCAGTTCCACGAGAATGGCTATGCCGCGGCAAGCATCGCTGCGATCGCGCAGGAGGCCGGTGTTTCCACAAAGACCCTCTACCGCCTGTTTCCGACGAAAGCAGATCTCTTTTCAGAGATGATCACGGAGCGCACGGAGCGCTTTCTGATGGCGCTTGACCCCGGCACACTCGCCGTGGCCGATCTCAAGCAGGGGTTGGAGCGTATGCTGATGGCCTATGGCATGCTGACGCTTTCGGTCGATACGATCACGGTGACCCGGCTCGTCATCAGCGAGTCTGATCGATTCCCCGAGATCGCCAACGCCTTCTATGAAAAGGCGGTCGTCAGGACCAATACATTGATGGAGAACTGGCTGCACAAGCAGATCGATCGCCGACTGATTGCGCTTGATGATCCGCATGCGGCCTGCGGCATGCTGCGCGGCATGATGATCATGGAGCCGCAGCGTGCCGTGATGCTGCGCCAGGAGCCACCGCCGAAGATCGAGACGATTGCGGCTCGGGCGAAGATGTGCGCCGATCTTTTCCTGAAAGGTTGCGCGCTCTGAGCACCGCTCGGGCTTCAGAGCGCGATGATTTCCGCTGAAGGGCGAACGCCGCGAACCGGGGAGGCCCTCAGTTCGGCGGCGCCCCGAGCGCATGCAGGATGCCGCGCAGTTCGGCGAGGCCGCGCATGCGGCCGATGGCCGGGTAGCCTGGTGTGACGACCTTGTCGAGATCGTCGAGCATGCGGTGGCCATGATCCGAGCGAAAGACGATGGTGTCTTGCGCGCCGCGGCGGCGATCCTCCGCAACCAGTTCGCGGAGAACGGCGACCATGTTGACGTCGCCTTCCAGATGCGCGCTTTCATGGAACGTCCGGCCGTCGCCCTCGCGCGTCGTCGCGCGCAGATGGGCGAAGTAGATGCGCGAAGCAAAACGTCGGGCGATCGCCGGCAGGTCGTTTTCGGCACGCACGCCGAGGCTGCCGGTGCAATAACACATGCCGTTCGCCGCCGACGGTACCGCATCGAAGAGAGCGGCATAGTCGTCCGCCGTTGAGGCGATGCGCGGTAGACCGAACAGTGAACGTGGCGGATCGTCAGGATGCAGCGTCAGCTTGACGCCGCGCGCTTCGGCAGCCGGCGTCACCGCCTCCAGGAATTCGATCAGGTGCCGGCGCAGTCTTGCAGCATCGATGCCGCTGTAGGCGACCAGCTTTTCCCGGAAGGCCGGAATGGTCAGCGGTTCGGTGGTCGACCCCGGCAGAGCCGAGGTGATGATGCGGGTGATGTCGGCGATCTCCTCGTCCGACATCGCCTCGAAGACGACACGCGCCCGTTCGCGGTCCTCCTGTGAATAGTGCTGCGCCGCATCCGGCCGCTCCAGAATGAAGAGATCGAAGGCTGCGAAGCGTTCGTGATCGAAGCGCATGGCGGTTGCGCCCGTCGGCGTCACGTAATCGAGGTCGGTGCGGGTCCAGTCCACGACAGGCATAAAATTATAGCAGACGATCGGAATGCCGCAGGCGGCGACCGCTTCGAGACTGGCGATCCACGCCTCGATTTCGGCCTTCGCCTGCCCGCCCTTGCGCTTGACGGCATCGGGGATCGGGATGCTTTCCACGACCGACCAGGTGAGCGGCGAGCGGTCGCCAGGCGTCGTCTCGATCAGAGCCTGGCGCTCGCGCACTTCTTTCTCCGTCCAGGCCCTGCCGATCGGCACCTGATGCAGCGAAGAGACGATATTCGTCGCGCCCGTTTGGCGGACGTCATCCAGCGTCACCGGCGCTTCCGGTCCGAACCATCTCCAACCCTGTCGCATCTTCTTCCTTCCCTAAGTCTTTCGTTTCGTGTTGGCCTGCCGTCAGCAGAAATAATCGGGGTAACGCGCGCGCAGTTCGTCGACATCGGGAATGACGGCGCTTAAGTGATGGATCATCGCGCTGCGTGCAGCCGCCGCGTCGCGCGCGGCGAGCGCATCGCGGATAATGATATGTTCGTGCACGACGTTGTCCATGCGCCCGAGCACCGGCAACGTCAGCCGTCGTGCCCGGTCGATCTGCACCTTGACCGTTTTCAGGATCGCCCAGATGCCGGGATAACCTGATATCTGCGCGATCGCCTCGTGGAAGGCCTCATCCTCCTCATGGAATCTCGAGGCATCGCCGGTCGCTGCATGAGCCTGCTGGCGAGCAATGATGGCGTCGAGACGGGCGATATCGTCGGTGGTGGCGGTCAGAGCCGCAGTCTCGACGGTCGTACCTTCGAGCGCCTTGCGCACGACGACCGCCTCAGGGATCGCCTGGACCGGCACCCGCGACACGACGGTGCCCGACTGCGGGTAGATATCGACCAGTCCGCCCTCGGAAAGCCTAAGCAGTGCCTCGCGCACCGGCGTGCGGCTGACACCGAATTCATCGGCGATCCGCTTTTCCTGCAGCAGCATGCCGGGCGGCATCCGCAGCGACACGATGTCGGCATACAGGCGATCGTAGATGGCGCCGGCCGTGGTGATGCGGCGCAGCCTGCCCCCGACCTCCTGGGAAGTCGGTACTGCCGAAACTTTGGTTTCTAATGCCTGCCACATGACATACCGGTGCGTTAAAACTCGTGGCATACTAGTATATCAGTCTTATCCTCTTGCCAAGACGCCCGGTAATCTGCGGCGGTATGACTGCAGCTGAAGGGGCGGCACTCCGCGAATGAGCATTTCGACCAGCAGGCTCGGTCGGAATCGAAAGCATGGAACGGGCATTATTGTGCAGAGGCGCGAGCGAACGGCATGAACCTCGCGAAATCAGAAGCCCGATCTTTTGCGCCGAGCATTCTTTGTTTGGAACTTAGGTCGGCCGAGTTGGTTGAGATTTGAAGGAGACCCTCATGAAAAACTCGGCACGACGCAAGACAAGCAAAGGTGCGAGCGACGGCAGCCGGCCGGAAGCTCCATCCGCCGCGGACGCACGCGGACAGAAGATGGCTCGGCGAGCCGCAAACGAAATCGATAGGCACAGCGGCGAGTTGTCGCTAGCCGCCCGCGAGGAGGAGATCCGAAAAAGGGCATACTCCCTGTGGGAGAAAGAAGGGAGACCAGAAGGCAAGCAACGGCATCACTGGACTCTCGCCGAGCATGAACTCGATGCACAGCAGGGTGAAGCCGACAATCCTCCAAGCCTCGCAGCACTGCGAGAGGCCTCGCGCGAACATACCGATGCATTCCTCGTCAAATCGGATCTCGAGGACGCCGATCAACGCGAAGCCTCCCCCGGCACGCGCGAGCAGGATTGAACTTTCCGCGTGCCAATCTCAGACCTCTTGCAGAAGGTTCCCGACATGGTCGACAAACAGAATTTGAACGCCGGATTCACCGGCACACCCGCTGAGCAGCCGGAGGGATTGACCAAGGTCGCGAAGTCGGCCGCCAAAGAGGTGAAGCGTGAGGCTTATGCGGTCGTCTCCGGCGCAAGAGAGCACCCACATACCGCAAGCGCATTGCTGCTTATCACCGGCATCATGGCATTCGGGCTCGGTTATCTCCTTGGTCGATCATCGGCGGAAGGTTCGACCCGCCCATATTGGCGATGACGGCGGCCGCTTCGATGAAAAACTGCGTTGGTTCTTCGATTACCGCATAATTCAAGGTGCTACATCGTCCTTTGCTCGTTCGAAAAGACATGCGGCGCTATGGCTCTGACGATCCGAATGTTGCTGTCTTCTCTCCCGCGATACGCTTTCGTCGGCCGCTGGACGAGCAAATCTTCAAATCAAGCCCGCACTTTAAGAGTGTTTTCCGTTGAAGCCAGTCTTACCGTCTTTTCCACTTGCCGCTCATCATCGACGAGAACCACGTCTGTCCGGACGCCTGTTGCTGGAATACCACGTCGAATAAAGCCATAGATTGTATCATCATCACCGCTTGACAGCCGCGGTCACGATCCTTAGCGAGGCAGTATGACCACGGTCAGGACCGGCAAAGTGAATTATTTCAGACAACTCAAGATGGCGGTGCTTTATCCCGGGAATGAGGCCGGGAGCGCCCTCGACCGAAACAACCGCATTGCGGTCTTTCTCTTTGCAATCCTTCCAGGGCTTTCGCCGAACTTTAACTCCTTCATCCTCCTCGTGTCGATGGTATGGGGCGCCTACTGTCTGGCCACGGGCAGCCTCGTCTTGAACCTGTCGAGATCCGACCGGCTGGTTGCCATTGGCATGTCGATCTACCCGCTGGTGATGATCGCGAGCATCTTCATCAACCCGCCTTACTCCGAAGAATTGGACTGGATATTCCGGCTTCTGCCTTTCTTTTCGGTCTGGCTGATATTGCCGCGGATGCGCCAATCTCCCGATGGCCGTCTCGTGCCGCTGTTTATCCTCGGCGCAGGCATCGGTATGATTGTCACCTTTCTTTTCAGTCTCCTGCAGATCATGTTTCTGATGGAAAGGGCAGAGGCCGGGACTTCGAACGCTGCACTCCTGGGCGTCATAGGCGTTCTTTTCGGCGGCATTGCGCTTCTCAACGTTCAATCTCCCAGAAGCGTGGAGCAAAGAATTGCGATATTGGGATATGCCGCCGGGCTAGGCTGTGTTCTGCTTTCGGGAACGCGCTCGGCCTGGCTGGTCATTCCCGTCCATGTCGTCATCTTTCTCTGGTATTTTCGCAAACACAGCTTCCATCTGAGTTTGCGCAGCCTTGCTATTACCAGCTCCTTGCTGTTGGCGGGACTTATCACCCTGGGCAGCGGCCAGGTCCTCCATCGTATCCAGGCGCTTCAGGAAAATCTGACATCGCTCGAACGCAGTGACGGCGAGATCACATCGATCGGTGCGCGGTTCGCCTTGTACAAAGGCGCGCTATCGGCGATCAGCAAGGACCCGTTGACGGGTTATGGCCCGCAGAACCGGATGGCTTCGGTTTTGGCTGAGCTGCCCGAAAACATACGGCCGCAACTGCCCTACTCACATGTCCATAACGGTTTCCTGACCGCGGGAATCGATGCCGGCGTTTTCGGCATTGCGGCGCTTTCGCTGATGCTGCTGACACCTGTGATAGGCGCCTGGAGAAAGGAAGCGGGACCGGGCCGGGATTTAGCTATTGCGCTCGCTCTTCTGCTGTTCAGCAGCTACGTCATAACGGGCAGCTTTGGCATTATGTTCAATCAGAAGGCTTTGGATCCGATCTTCGCCTATCTCGTTGCCCTCATTTGTGCAGATAGAGGCAGCACTGGCTTTGCTCCCGTCGTCCGGAGCTGATGCTTGGCACTCCTCGAGCCCCTGCAGACTTCGACAACGCCGCGTGTCTTTTAAGACGCGCAAAGATGCTGCAGCACTTTGAATTGCTGCATGATTTTTTATCCTAAGATCGATTCCGATTTAAGGAATTTGCTATGATATCTCAGGCTGCCGTATTGGCTTCGGCGCCGGTGAAAGCCAGATCCGAGACCTCACCCGTTGACGAATAGCCGGAAACAAGCTCCGCCAACGTCGCGCGTGCAGCGGTCATGTCGTTCCGGTCCAATGCCGCGTTGAGCGAGTTCAGCCTTTTCGACAGCTCCGGCCAGGACAAGAAATCCTCGCGCGCCTTCATAATCCTAGGATGTTCGGTTATTTCAGGATTATCCCCGATCAACAGTTCTTCGTAGAGCTTCTCGCCGGGCCTAAGACCGGTAACGGAGAGCTCGATATCCCCCTCGGAATTGTTCTCGTCGCGGACGGTCAATCCGGAAAGCTCGACCATCTTGCGGGCAAGATCTGCGATGCGAACGGGCTCCCCCATGTCGAGCAGGAAAACATCGCCACCGTCGGCCATGGCGCCAGCTTGGATGACGAGCTGCGAGGCTTCCGAAATGGTCATGAAATAGCGGGTTATATCAGGATGTGTCAGCGTAACGGGGCCGCCGTCCTTGATCTGCTGCCGGAAAAGCGGCACGACCGATCCGGAGGAGCCGAGGACGTTTCCGAAGCGGACCATGGAAAAGTTCGTTCGCATTCTGTCGGTCGCCGATTCTGCTGCGAGCGCCTGCAGAACCATCTCCGCCAGCCTCTTGCTGGCGCCCATCACATTAGTCGGCCGCACGGCCTTGTCAGTGCTGATCAGCACGAAATTTGAAACGCCGCATTTATTCGCTGCGCGTGCCGTGATCAGCGTACCCATGACATTGTTCTTGATGCCTTCCACGGCATTGTGTTCGACAAGGGGCACATGCTTGTAAGCGGCGGCATGATAGAGCGTCTGAGGTCGCCAGCTCTGCATGATATGTTCCATGCGATCCTGGTCGCGGACGGAACAGAGGATTGGGACGATCTGCAGATTTTCATGTCTGTACAGTTCGGCCAGCTTTCGCAGTTCGGCATGGATATTATAAAGCGCAAACTCGTTCTGATCGAGGAGGATCAGGCTGGAAGGCTCGTTGCGCAGAATCTGGCGGCATAATTCGCCGCCGATCGAGCCACCGGCACCGGTGACCATCACCACCTTGTTGCGCATCGCCGTGTCGAGCAACTCCTGCCGCGGCGCGACCGCTTCCCTCCCCAGCAGATCTTCGATCTCCAGCTCACGGATGTCGGAGACGGCGATGCGTCCCTGAGCCAGGGCCGTGAGATCCGGCAACGTGCGAACATTGACCCTGGCTTTACGGATATGTTCCAGGATTTCATTGCGACGCTGCCGCGATGCAGATGGAAGAGCAAGAAGCACATTGTGCACGCCAAGGGCTCCCGCGAGCACTGGAAGATCCGAGGGGTCGTAGATCGGCAAACCACCCATGACGCCCCCCTTGAGACGCGGGTCATCATCCAGATAGCCGACGACATTGAGTTCGGCACTGTTGATCAAGGCACCGGCCAGTTGCCGCCCGGCCGTCCCTGCCCCATAGATCAGCACCTTGGCGAGCATATTCTTGTGAAGGATGCGCTGGTAGGCATCCCCGAGCCAATAACGGATACCCAACCGCGACAGGCCGATGGCAATCAACAGCAGGAAGGGCTGGAGAATGCCGACGGTTCTCGGAACACCGGGGACGCTGAGGGCGGTAAAGATCGTCATGAAGGCGACGCCGTAGATCGCAATCGCCTTTAGAACAGTAATGAAAGCAGCCATATTGGCATAACGGAAGATCGCCCGGTACATGCCCATGACGATGAAGATGGGAAGTGCCATACAGAGCGAAACGAAGACCGGCAACCACTGGACGCCGGTCAGCACCGTCCATTCGTTCAGGCGGAAACAATAGGCCAGCCAAATCGTCAGAACACAAAAGCTGGAATCCACCAGCAAAGCCAGAGCACGTTTGGCAACCCGCGGCATCGCCAGCAGAGGGGCGACGAGCGCTTGCATCGGCATCAAGAACCATCCCGAGCGCGGTGTCTCAGTGGGGGTATTTCCAGGCATTGTTTACCAGCGTTTCGCAGATCGATCGACACCACCTTCTTGTCATTTTCTGTAACGAGCGCAACTGAAATAATCGGAAGCCAAGGTCTTCCGCACTGCTTATCTATCAGAAGTAGGTAAGTTAATGCCTTATTCCCTTACGGCGAATGACCTTCTCGGCGGTCATAAACAGAATGCTTATGTCGAGGCCGAACGAGCGACGTTCGAGATATTCGATATCGAATTTTACCTTCTCAGGAATCGGCAATTCGTCACGTCCGTTGATCTGCGCCCATCCCGTCAATCCCGGCAGGAGCTTGTCGACGCCATGGACCGTCCGCAATTCTATAAGGTCGTATTGATTGTAGAGTGCCGGCCGTGGGCCGACGAAACTCATCTTCCCCTCGAGAATGCACCAGAGCTGCGGCAGTTCGTCGAGGCTCGATTTGCGCAGAAACGAGCCGATGGGTGTCAGAAACCGATCCGGGTTTTCGAGCAGATGCGAGGCAACCGTTGGCGTGTCTACGCGCATGCTGCGAAATTTCGGCATCAGGAAGATCTGATTGAAACGGCCGACACGTTTTGACCAATATAGGATCGGTCCCGGCGAGGTAAGGCGAACACAAAGAGCGACGATAAGGATTGGCACAAGCAGGATCACCGACGCAATCAAAGCCAAGCAAAAATCCACCACCCGTTTCAAATCCATATTCCGAAGTTCTTCCGCCCATCGATCGACCATACGCATGCGCCGCTGTCGTTTGCCGTATCGTCAAAAAGCGTTTCGCGTCAACTGTAGGGCATGGCGTTTTATCATGTGCCGGCTTGGTCGATTATCGACCTATGCATTGGAAGGGAACACCACAAGCCCGTTTCCTCGGAGAGCTCTCCCGTGGAATAAAAGCGCAGCAAGTCATTTCAAGATGGCCAGCGCTCGGGTCGGTGATGCGCCGAGCAGCCGCTTGGCCTCGCGCAGGGCACGATAGAGATTGCCGCGATGCGGCTATCGGCTACGCGAAAGAGGTTGGGAAAACTCGGACTATCAATGCCAGATTTGCGTCTGAGGCCGCCGGAATTGTAACAGAAGAGGTCAATAACCCTTTGAACGGTTACAGCCGCGAGCACGAAAGCGCCTTGGAGCGAGTCTCCTGCTATTTAGGAATGCGCTCGACGAAAGAGGTCGAGCACGCCAGCCAATCGATATGATTCAACCCGGCTGGACGGACGCGTCCGGCCGGGTTGAGTCTGAAGCTTTACTTACCCATCATCTGCTTCGCGTTATCGGGCGTAATGGCGGTGGTATCGACCGTTACTGTTGCTGGCACCGACGATGCGCAGTCCAGCAATATCGACTTAGCCATATCGACCGCCTCCTTGGCTCCTGTCGGATATGTGAAGGTCGCGGACCAGTCGCCCTTTGCGACTGCCTCGATTCCGCCTGCCGGACCTGGCAAGCCATCAGTGCCGATGATCTTCACGCTCTTGCCTGCACCTTTCGCAGCAAGTAGCGCACCCGCCGCCATCATGTCGTTGCTGGCATAGACCATCTTGATATCGGGATGAGCCTGCAGCATTGCGGCGAACGCGGTCTGCGCTTTATCCGGCAACCAGTCTGCCGCTTGTTCTGCCACGATCTGGATCTTGGAATTGGATTTCACGCCATCCTTGAAGCCATTCAGCCGTTCGACGGCCGGTGTGGAACTCGGCAACCCCTGCAGCACAGCCGCCTCGCCGCCGTCAGGTAGAAGCGTCTTGCTCGTATATTCGCCGGCGGCCAACGCGATTTTGTAGTTATCTCCTCCGATGAAGGCTGTGTAGTCCTTGCCAGCCTCACCGTTCGTCTTGCGGTCAAGTTCGACGACCGGGATACCCGCGTCCATTGCCCGCTTGACGGCGGGCGTAAGCGGAGCCGCCTCGAACGGCGAGATCAACAGAAGGTCAACCTTTTGGGTGATGAAATTGTCGACCTGCGATGTCTGAGTATTGACGTTGCCCGCGCCGTCAGCGATCTGCAGCGTGAACTGCGGGACTACCTTGGCGGCTGCCTCTAGTTCATCGTTGACGTGCTGGCGGTAGGGCTCCGCATTGTTGGCCTGCGAGAAGCCGATGACGAACTCGCCATCCTTGGCGCAAGCCTTCACGAGCGGATCGGCAGCGTGAGCCACGCTGGCAATAGCAAGGCACGAGCCGGCCAGGAGTGCCATGCGCCCGGCATGCGACAGTCGAAGTGCATTCTGTGTCATTACTTTCTCCTCCACATTGATCCCGGATCCACCCTCCGGGTGATGCCGCCACACTACCTGCCCAATCCTTCGCGGCGACGAACGAGGGATTGAAGGACTGCCGCCAGAACGATAATTGCCGCTGTGGCAAGCAACTGCATCGCTGGCGTGATGTTGTTCAGCTGCAGTATATTGGCCAACGCGCCAAGCATGATTGTACCGGCGATTGTTCCGACCATTGAACCCGACCCGCCAAACAGGCTGGTTCCTCCGATGACGACAGCCGCGATGGCCGTCAATTCATATCCGGTCCCATCATTGGCACTCCCAAAATTGAATTGTCCGGCATGGACGATGCCAGCAAGCGCGGATGCAAAGCCGGTAATGGCGTAAACGGCGATCTTGATTGCCGAGACCGGAACACCTGAGATGCGGGCGGCGCGTTCGTTGCCGCCGACGGCATAGACGTAACGGCCGAACCTCGTCGTGTTCAGCACCAGTGTGGCGATGCAGGCGAAGATCAAGAAGACGATCGTGGCAACGGGAACGACATTACCGAATAGCCGACCGCCCAGAATGGCAAAGATGGGCGGAGCGAGCCCAGGGCCATCACCATAGGAAATATTGATGTACTGATTGTCCGACACCACGAGTGCAAGCCCGCGGGCCGCCTGTAAACCGGCAAGAGTGACGATAAACGCTTCAAGTCGAAACTTGCTTGAGATCGCTCCCTGGGCCAACCCGAAACAAGTGCCCATCAGCAACACTGCCAGCACCGTCGTGACCAGCCCAAAACCGCCTGAGACCATCAATGTTGCCGTTACGACGCTCGCAAGACCAAGTGTGGCCCCAACCGAGAGGTCAATCCCGGCGGTGATGATCACGAACGTCATTCCGATCGCGATGATGCCAGTTTCGGACACCGCGCGGACGATGTTGGCGATGTTGTCGGGTTGAATGAACAGGATGACACCGTGCCGACGCGGTGAGAAAATGATGCCCCCGGCGAAAACGAGTATAAGGCCGATCAAGCTCTGGAAGCGGACCAACACCGCGAGCGGATCAATCCGCTTGGCGGGCTGAACCGCTGGATTGGATGCGATTCGCTGTTCGGACATCAGGCCTCCCTCCCGTTGGCGGCCGCCAGGACTTCGTGTTCGTCGACGCCGCCAGAAAACTCAGCAACGCTGCTGCCGTTGCGCAAAACCACTATTCGATCGCATAGGCCGATCAGTTCGGGCATCTCGCTAGAAGCGACAAGAATGCCCAATCCCTCGGAAGCCAGCTTGCGCAGGCGGGCGTAGATTTCTCCCTTTGCGCCGACGTCGACGCCACGTGTCGGCTCGTCGAGAAGCAACAAGCGCGGATTGCCCAGCACTTCCTTTGCGAGGACGACCTTCTGCTGATTTCCCCCAGAGAGAGCCCCGACCGCGATGCCGGGATTCTTTGGACGAATGTCGAACTGGCCGAAAGAGCTCTTGATCGCATCCTCTTGGCGTCGCGCCGACAGCAAACCCTTTGGTGATATCCAGCGGATGATCGACATCACCAGATTGAGACCTACAGACATACGCAACATGAGACCGGCCCCACGCCGGTCATCGGTTACGAATGCCAGTCCTGCCCTGCGAGCGGCCGCGATCGATTTAAGCCTGGTCGGCCTGCCACCAATCGTAATGTCCCCATGCCATTGGCCGGGCACGCCTGTTCCGTATAGAGCGCTCAAAAGCTCGGTTCGACCCGCTCCCATAACGCCGGCGAGCCCGACGATTTCGCCGCGCCGAACATCCAGATCGACTTTGATTGGCGCCTGCCATCCGGGCGACACGCGGTATGGGCGGAAGGAAGCCTGTCGCATCCGCAGGAGCACGTCACCTACACTGTGGGCGCGGCGGGGATATAGCTCGTTCAAAGGACGTCCGACGAGAAGCTGCACCAGTTCGGCCTGAGGCGCATCTGGTTTGGTGACGCCAGCCACCTTGCCGTCGCGCATGACCGTCACGCGATGAGCGATCTGAGGGACTTCCTCAAGACGGTGCGAGATATAGACGATGCCAACGCCCGACGCTGCCAGGCCACGCATGATGTCGAACAGTCGATCCACTTCGCCAACGGTCAAGGCAGCCGTCGGCTCGTCCATGATAAGGGCTCTCGATGCGTAGGAAAGTGCCTTGACGATGGCGACGACCTGGCGCTGGCCGATCGAAAGCTCACTCACGAACTGGGCGGGATCGATAGATCGGTCGATCGCTTCTAGTCTTTTACGCGCCTCTTGCAGCATCGCCTTCCCATCGAGCATGCCATGCCGGTGGACAAGTTCGCGCCCAAGGAAGAGATTGGCAGCCACGGTTAGGCTCGGAACGAGGTCCAGCTCCTGGAAGATCGTTGCGATCCCGGCCGCTTGTGCATCACGCGGGCTGTGAAATCGCGCCAGTTTGCCGTCGATGAAGATCTCTCCCTCGTCCGGCGTATTCACACCGGACAGCAGGTTCATCAGCGTCGATTTTCCTGCACCATTTTCACCAAGCAGCGCATGGATTTCGCCAACCTTTAGGTCGAAATCCACGCCGCGAAGCGCCTGAACTCCGCCGAAGCGCTTGACGACACCTTTCGCTGAAAGAACGACGTGGTTCATGCTGCTTCTCCACACGATTCACGCACTCGTAAAACTGGCGACAGTCGAATGGTCTCGTGGGGGCGGCGCTTGTTGCCTATCCGCTCGATCAGCAAGTCCGCCGCCTTCTTGCCAATCTCATCGCAAGGCTGGGCCATCAGTGTCAGGCGCGGCTCGAAATAATCTGCCCATTCGAAATCATCAATCCCAAGTACAGAAATGTCCGCGGGAACACGCAGCTTCCGCTCCCGGATAGCCCTCATAGTCCCGATCATCGCCAGATTGTTCGAAGCAAGAATCGCTGTCGGCGGCTCCTTCAGCCCCAGCAACCGGTGCGTCGAAGCCGTGGCGTCGGCGGTGCTGCGGTTGCCGTCACTGATTAAATTGTCCTCTACCTCTATTCCCTTCTCCGTCATCGCTGCGCGGAACGCCTTTGCGCGCTCTACAGTCGTCGCAAAGCCGGGTTGACCGAGAATGATCCCAACCCGTCGATGATGCAGCGCGACCAGATGATCGACGAGCGTTCGTATTGCGGCGACGTTATCCGTCCCGACCTGGTCGAAACGGTTGTCCGATAGCCTGTCAACAAGCACACAGGGAAGGTCGGACCGGATGAGATAGTCCAGCGCTTTTTTAGGATCGCCTGAAGGCGCAAGTATAATCCCGTCGACGCGGCGCTGATGCAGATGCTGGATCAGTTCCAGCTCCCGGACCGGATCATCCTGCGTGTCACAGAGGAACGCGATCAAGCCTCGTTTGGAACACTCGGCTTCAATCGCGCAGATGATGTCACTGAAGTAAGGGTTCGAAATCGCGGAAATCGCGAGGCCGACAGTGCCTGTCGATGACAGTTTGAGCGAGCGAGCGACTGTATTGGGGATGTATCCGATTGCCTCCACGGACTCGATGACGAGCTTGACCTTCTCGGGTGAGACGTAGCGCGTCTTATTGAGAACGTGCGAAACCGTGGAGACTGAGACCCCAGCCGCCTTTGCCACCTCGGAAATAGTCGTCATGAGCGCACTCCAGCTTTCGCCAGCAGCGCAACAAACAAGTTTTTCAAACTATCCTCCCAAGCGGAATTCCAACCTCCAGAGGTTCTCCCAGGATCCGCTATGTGGTCACGCTAGCGCCATCGAAACGTTTGCGCAATCGTTTTTTTCTGCTAATCGTTCATCGTTCTTGTCGGTGAAATCTCTTGGGAGGGAGATGCCATGCTGAAGGGTGTGCCGCCGTTTATTACGGCCGACGTGTTGTGGGTCATGGCCTCCATGGGTCATGGCGACGAACTGGCAATCGTGGATCGAAACTTCTCCGGTTTTCGTGTGGCGACCCAGACCACGAGCGGAAAGCTTCTCATCTTGGAGGGTGTCGATGCACCGACTGCAGTTCGCGGGATCCTTCAGATGATGCCCTTGGACACGTTCATTGAAACGCCTCTGATGCACATGGAGGCGGTCGATGCGCCAGGCGAGTTGCTGGACGTACACAAAGACGTCCTCGCGGTTTGCAGTGCGGCAGAGGGGCGGTCGATAGCGAGCCAACCTGTCGAGAGGTTTGCATATTATCCCATCGCGATGCGATCGTTTGCAGTCATCCAGACGGCTGAATCGCGCCCCTATGGGAACTTCATCCTTAAGAAGGGCGTGGTCTGATGGTCAGGTCTTCTTCCTGCCATTGTCCCGCTCCGCAATTAGGCTGGTCTGTTTATACTGGTTTGGGAAAACTGCGCGTTTATTCCAGTCGCAAATCTGTGAGATCTCTTGATCTGTGATTCTCTGGGGAGCGGGCGGCTGAAGGCCAATGGTCGTCTGGATCGGCCCTTCCGGCGGGTTTGCTGACCAGCAGATCTGCGAGTCCCACAGATTCCTTTCGGTCGGCGGCGCAATTTAGGAACATGCTGGAATCGTAAGGGAAATATCTCATTTCGGTCTGGCTTCGTTCCTTGTTGCGGGCCTGCCGTTAAGTGGCTGTTAACCATTAACTCCTTGCAAGAATCGCTTGTTTCCGTATCGTCACGGAATAAACGCCGTAATTGAACTTTTTCCGTGACGAAAGTTTTGACCGTGAGCAAGCCGCTTCGTTCTACTCGATTGGCATCGCAGAAAACCGTGGATGAGACCATTGGTGATCATGCGTCGCTGCTCAGTTCACAGCTCCAATCGATCAGCGAGGCGATTTTCCCGCCGACCGCAAGCAAGACACTGCGGCGTTTCACCTCGGGTGAAGCAGCCAAGCTCATCGGCATATCCGATTCCACATTGCGCAAGATGAGCCTCGCCGGCGATGGTCCGCAGCCGGAGTTGACGACAAACGGCCGGCGCCTTTACTCCCTGGCTCAGCTCAATGAGCTCCGCGCAAGGCTCGCCTCGACGTCACGTGGACGCGACGCATACGATTTTCTCCCCCGCCGTGGACCCGACGATCATCTCCAAGTCATCGCGGTCACGAACTTCAAGGGCGGATCGGGCAAGACCACGACGTCCGTCCACCTCGCGCAATATCTGGCGCTTCAGGGCTACCGTGTGCTTGCGCTCGACCTTGACCCGCAAGCCAGCCTGTCCGCCCTTCTCGGCGTATTGCCCGAAACCCACGTCGGCAGCAATGAAACACTTTACGCGGCAATCCGCTATGACGGAGAGCGGCGTCCGTTGAGCGACGTTGTCCGCCAAACCTACTTCGACGGCCTCGACCTCGTGCCAGGCAATCTGGAGCTCATGGAGTTCGAGCATACGACGCCAAGAGCGCTGACGAATGGCGCGAAAGGCGCCGACGAGATTTTCTTCTTGCGCATTGCACGCGCACTCGATGATGTTGCCGACAATTATGATGTGGTCGTCTTCGATTGCCCGCCACAGCTTGGCTATCTGACGCTCAGCGGACTTTGCGCTGCGACCTCGATGGTCGTGACCGTGCACCCTCAGATGCTCGACATCGCGTCGATGAGCCAGTTCCTGCTGATGACCCACGATCTTCTTGGAGTCGTCCGAGAGGCCGGAGGTGAGCTTCGCTACGACTTCATCAAGTACCTTTTGACGCGGTTCGAACCTCAGGATGCGCCGCAGACGAAGGTCGCGGCTCTTCTGCGAAACCTCTTCGACGACAGCGTGCTGACGAACCCGATGGTGAAGTCGGCGGCCGTTTCCGACGCGGGTCTGACAAAACAGACGCTCTATGAAATCGGCCGCGAGAACCTGACGCGCTCGACCTACGATCGCGCCATGGAGTCGCTCGACGCTGTCAATTGCGAGATCGAGAACCTGATCCGCGCCGCCTGGGGACGGAGTAAACGATGATCTGCGGAACAGACCAGATTCGCTTCGGGCCGACAGGTTGCTTAAAGTTGGGAGCTCCCACCTTTCAGTCGAGGCGCAAAGGTTGGGAGCTCCCAACTTTCACAAAAAGGCCCCTGCCCTCTTCAGGCAACAGAATCGATCGCGAGCGTCGGCATCATCCCCGCCTATTCCAGCGGAGGAATTACACCTCCGCGTCGCCGCGAGCTTGCAGCTTTGCTGCGCTAACCGGTGCGCGCAATGCATCCAGCCGGCATGTGGTCAGCGCAGGGGCAGACTTGGGAGATGGCAAATGAGCAGGAAAGACACCGTCAACTCGCTCTTCATGCGAAAAACCGAACCGCCAGCCGCCGGCGCTTCCGCCAGCAAGAGCCCCGAGCGCGTTCGCTCCGGTGCGATATCGGCGATGGGTACATCCCTCCAGGAAATGAGCGAAGGCGCACGTGCGGCTGCTCGGCTTCAGGAACAGCTCTCTGCGGGGCATGCCGTCATCGAAGTTGATCCTGCCACGGTCTCTGACTCCTCCGTCGGAGACCGGATTTCCATCGAGGTCGATCCGGGGTTCGAAGAATTGGTATCCAGCATTGGGCAACACGGGCAGCAGGTGCCGATCCTGGTTCGGCCGGCGACCGGCCGTGCGGACCGGTATCAGATCGCATACGGCCGCAGGCGGTTGCGGGCGGCATCAAGGCTGGGCGTGAAGGTGAGGGCGATCGTCCGGAACCTGAGTGACGACGAACTGGTCATCGCGCAGGGCAAGGAGAACCTCGATCGACAGGACCTGTCGTTTATCGAGAAGGCGCTCTTTGCCTTGCGCTTGGAAGAGGCTGGCTACAAGCGGGAAACGATCCTTTCGGCGCTTTCGACCGACAAGGCCGATCTCAGCCGCTACATCTCGATCGCTCGCTCTTTGCCACAGTCGATCGTTCAAGCGATCGGACCCGCCCCGAAGGCCGGTCGTTCGAGATGGATGGCACTTGCAGAGACCATGTCGTCCTCAGGCAAGAAGATCGAAGCCTTGATCGCCGAGCCGGCGTTTCTGCAACTTTCATCGGATGAGCGCTTCGCAAAGGCATTGGCAGTAGCAGCGACACCAAAGAAGAAGGCGAGCGGCGGCGAGCATTGGCGAAATGCAAAAGGGCAGAAGGCAGCGCGCATCGAGCGGATCGGCAAAACCACGCGCATCAGCTTTGATGAGCGAGTGGTTCCCGAGTTCGCAGCTTTTTTGACCGACAAGCTGGAAGCTCTGCACGCGGAGTTCGAAGAACTTCGCCGAGACAGGTAACGGCGCCCGATGGACGGACGTCGTGATGACAGAAACTGAGAAGGAAGAAGAAATCAGGTAAAGAAAAAGGCCCCCGAATGTCCATCCGGAAGCCCATTTCTCTCGTTTAGCACCCAGAGAATCGCACTTCCCGGAATCACTGTCAAGAGTTGTTGGACGCCAATTCGGCGGGACGATGAGCTTTGCCTTTTTGAAAGGTGAAATGACATGCAGTCAGGAAGTGTAACGACGCCCGTCGGGCGGCGGCCGATGACGCTTGCCTTAGTGAAGAGGCAGCTCGAGACGGCAGAAATCAAGGCTGGAAAGACGGCCGACAAATGGAGAATCTTTCGCGACGCGTGCGAGGCGCGCGCGACCCTCGGCGTCCAGGACCGTGCTCTGGCAGTTCTAGATGCGTTGCTGACATTCTATCCGCATACAGAGTTGTCGGAGCAACGCGGGCTGGTCGTGTTCCCGTCAAATGCACAATTGTCGATCCGTGCCCATGGTATCACGGGCACGACCCTTCGCCGGCACCTGGCTGCGCTCGTCGATGCCGGGCTCATCGTGCGCAAGGACAGCCCCAATGGAAAGCGGTATGCCCACAAGGGCAGCGCCGGAGACATCGAGCAAGCTTTCGGTTTCAGCCTGGCGCCGATGCTTGCCCGCGCGGAAGAACTCGCGCAGATGGCACAGCAGGTCGCAGCCGAGCGTAAGCAATTTCTTCTGACGAAGGAGGCGCTCTCGATCTGCCGACGGGATGTCCGCAAGCTGATCTCCGCCGCCATAGAGGAGGGCGCAGCTGGAGACTGGGCGGCAATCGAGAACCATTTCCTGAGCGTAGTGGCTCAGATCCCGCGTTCGCCGACGAGAGCAGACCTGGAGCACGTTCTCACAGAGATGGAGATGCTGCGAGACGAGATCGTCAGTGTGCTGGAAACGCAGATGAAATCTAAAAAAACAGACACCAATGATGTCGGTTTTGAACGTCACATACAGAATTCAAATACCGATTCCAGCAATGAACTTGAACCAAGCTCTAGAAAAGAGCAGGGGGCGAAATCGAGCCAAGCCGATCGGCCAACGAGGGAGCCGATAAAGGCGTTTCCCTTGGGAATGGTGCTCCAAGGGTGCCCGGATATCGTAGACTACGGGCCGGGAGGCGCTGTCACTGGTTGGCGGGACCTGATGTCGGCGGCGGTCGTCGTTCGATCGACGCTCGGCGTCAGCCCATCGGCCTATCAGGATGCCTGCGAAGTCATGGGCCCCGAAAATGCCGCGGTCGCTATGGCCTGCATCCTCGAGAGGGCAGGCCATATCAATTCGGCCGGCGGTTATTTGCGGGATCTGACGGCAAAGGCGCGGCGAGGGGAGTTTTCTCTGGGCCCGATGTTGATGGCGTTGATGCGCCTTAATGGCGGTGTCGGGAGGAAAACGGCGTCATGAGCACGATCGTGGAGGGAAGGGGCGCGGTCGGCAGACGCAGCCAAACCCTTGGCCGCTCACGCTCGCAACGGGCAGCGGAAGCGTAACGGCGCCGGTGGGATTGCTGCGGCTTGATATTCAGAAGGATCTGTCTTTGTAGTCGTCAAATGTGATCCACCCGATCAAGGTGCGGCAGAATGAAATGATCAACGGCAGTCGCTATGGCGACGGGTACCGTGACGTGGTTTGATGCAACAAAGGGTTGGCTTCATCCGGTCCGACAACGGCGGTGACGGTATCTTTGTTCACAACCGAGGTGGAGCGGCCTAGGATGCACGGTCTGATGGATGGCCAGAAGATCCTTGCGAACGGGCAAAGGACCGCGGGGCAGGCCGTCTTAAGGCCGAAAGCAGATGAAGATGACTAGGAGCAAGTCATGTGCCGAAACATAAAGACGCTGTTCAATTTCGATCCGCCGGCGACCGATCAGGAAATCCATGATGCCGCATTGCAGTTCGTACGAAAGCTGAGTGGAACGACCAAACCCTCGAAACGCAATGAGGCAGCGTTCGAACACGCAATCGTTTCGATCGCGGCATGCGCGCGCGAACTGCTTAATTCGCTCGAGACTTCACATCCGCCGCACAGCCGTGAGGAAGAAGCTGCAAAAGCGCGCGCGAAAAACCTGATCAGGTTCGCATGATTTTGTAGGGCGTCGTGTCACTGAACAGTGCTGGCTTAGCGAAAGTGAGAAGAGACTCCGGTGACCGCTAGGAATGGCGGAAGCTATGATGGATATCACTTCTGGTTAACGAGGCGTTTACCATAGATTCAAAGAGTTATGATCTGCCGAAGACCGTACTTGGTGTCGCCGCTTTGCCCGCTTTCGACGGGGTGTAGCGCTGAGGCGCCTCGAGGAGACGTAGATCCGTTCGACCGTCGGCAAGATTGGCTCGAGCACAGGCATCTTGCTTTCCGTGCTTACCGTCAGTTCGGTGATACCGCGTTCTTGCGGCTTTACCTGCCGACTGTCGGCATCAAGGCCGGACGGTCTGCGCAAGGAGGATAGATCGCTCAGCGGATTGAGCGGGTTCACCGCCTCGTCGATGACCCACTGGCGCCAAAGATCGGCGAGGAGAAACTGAACGCCTGCTTCGGGAAAGGGTGCCCACCGCGGTTCGAAGGTAATCTCGCGGAGCCATCCGACATGGACTATCCGTGTAAGAACGCGACAAGCGGTATCGGCATCTGAACCGCGAAAAAATCCATTGCCGCTCTGATAATCATCACCCACACGGTTATCAGGAAAATTAATGCTGCAATCCTAATTTCTACTGGTTGCATTATTTGCTCCCCCAGCATATGCGTCTCCCCCCGAGACAAAACCTTATTATCCCTCGTGCAAATTCGCTGTGCGCAAGGGATGATGTGCGACTGTAGAGAGCGTAGGCGCGTGCAGCGCCGAAGTTTTAGCTCTCTCAAAACTGATATCGCTTTGACCGATCAAGTCGCCCGACAAAGCCCTGTTGCTGCGTTCGAGATAATGCCCATCAAGGAAGGAGCGGTAGGCGTCCGCGATACCCTCCTTCAGACCGATCTTAGGCGACCAGCCGAGAGTGCGAAGCTTGTCGACGCTCAAGAGTTTACGTGGTGTGCCATCTGGCTTGGTGAGGTCGCGCGTGATCTTGCCTTCGAAACCTACGACCTTGGAGACGAGGTATCCCAAATCCAGGGTGGTAATGTCTTCGCCCGAACCTACGTTCACATGACTTTCGGCGGAATAGGTCTTCATGAGATGGAGGCAGGCGTCGGCGCAATCGTCAACATGCAGGAATTCGCGCCGCGGCGTGCCGGTCCCCCAGATGCATATCTCTTGCTGCTGGTTGATCTTGGCCTCATGCGCCTTGCGTATGAGCGCCGGCATGACATGGCTCGACCCGAGGTCAAAATTATCCCCTGGACCATAAAGATTGGTAGGCATGGCCGAGATGAAATCTCTACCGTGCTGTTTGCGGTAGGCATGGCAGAGCTTTAATCCGGCAATTTTGGCGATCGCATACCATTCATTCGTGGGCTCAAGCGATCCAGTCAGAAGTGAGTCCTCGACGATCGGCTGATCGGCGAATTTCGGATAGATGCAGGACGAGCCCAGAAACATCAGTTTTTCGACGTGAGCTCTGTGGGCCGCGTGGATCACGTTCGCTTGCAGAATCAAGTTGTCGTAAAGGAAGTCGGCCGGATAGGTAGCGTTCGCCAGAATACCGCCGACCCTCGCAGCAGCCAGGAAGACAGCGTCGGGACGATTCTTACTCATCCAGGCCTCCACCTGGTCCTGCCGTCTGAGATCGACCTCGGCGCGGGTGGCCGTCAAAATCTCGCAGCCCTCGGAAGCGAGACGCCGCACGATCGCAGAGCCCACCATGCCGCGGTGGCCCGCGACATAGACCCTTTTTCCGGCAAGGCTGTAGATCACCTCAGACATGGGCAAAACCTTTGGTTACACCGACCGACGGAACATTTCGTGCCATGACTTTCAGATCCTCGCGAACCATCTCCGCAACCAGCTGATCAAGACTGGTCTCATGTTTCCAGCCAAGCTTCGCGTGCGCCTTCGCCGGATCGCCAATCAGAAGATCAACTTCAGTCGGACGGAAGTAAGCTGGATCGATTTCCACCACACACTGACCGGATGTCTTATCGTATCCCTTTTCCTCAACCCCGTTCCCGCGCCAATCAATCGGCATGCCCACCTTGGCAAAGGCCTTGTCAACAAAGGAGCGAACCGAGTGCGTTTCGCCGGTCGCAAGGACATAGTCCTCCGGTTCGTCCTGTTGCAGCATCAGCCACATGCCGCGGACATATTCTCGTGCATGTCCCCAGTCGCGCTTGGCATCCAAATTGCCGAGATAGAGCCTTTCCTGCAGCCCAAGATGGATCGCAGCCGCCGCCCGGGTGATTTTACGCGTCACGAACGTTTCGCCGCGGATCGGGCTTTCATGATTGAACAAAATGCCGTTCGAGGCGTGCATGCCATATGCCTCGCGGTAATTGACCACTATCCAATAGGCATAGAGCTTGGCCACCGCGTAGGGTGATCGAGGGTAGAACGGCGTCGTTTCGCTCTGCGGGACTTCCTGGACTTTGCCGTAGAGCTCTGAGGTGGACGCTTGATAGAAGCGGGTCTTCCTGGTCAGCCCCAGGAGGCGAATTGCTTCAAGTAGCCGAAGGGTGCCGGTTCCATCTGCGTTGGCTGTATATTCCGGCGTCTCGAAAGAGACTTGGACGTGGCTCTGTGCGGCGAGATTGTAGATCTCGTCCGGCTGCGTTTCCTGAATGACACGGATGAGATTCGTTGAATCTGTCATGTCCCCGAAATGCAAAATAAAGCGAGGATTCTCGACATGGGGATCCTCGTAGAGATGTTCGATGCGACTGGTGTTGAAGGATGATGAGCGTCGCTTGAGGCCGTGAACAATATAGCCCTTCTCCAGGAGCAACTCGGCCAAATACGCACCGTCCTGACCTGTTATACCCGTAATCAGCGCGACTTTTCGGTTCTTTGTCATTCCCGTATCCATGATTGCCCTCCAACTCGAATACTAATGCAGAAGCATATTATGATGTTTAGTAAGTACAATTTCGTAAAAGGTGAGCGTTTGCGCCTTATGTAGGAGTATTCATTATTTTAGGCTGTAGTATTTCATCAGGGATTTCGAAAACAGTTCCGAGTCGCTGAAATTATACAACGCGTGGCTTTTGGGGTTTACATTGTTGATCGCGACAACAATTTCCGAATTCCGCGAGCTTTTCATTTGCTGCAGGCTGAACTCGACCGCGCGGCGGCTCGTCTTTCCCCATCTAACGACCGCCAGTGTTCTTTCCACCAGGGCAGTCAAATGGACGGTATCTGTCGAGGCGAGCACAGGCGCGCTGTCGAAGATGACAATCTGGCCGGCCGCGCCCGCCATCTCAATGATTTCTGCCAGGCCGTTCGAACGGGTGCGCCGCTGGAGACTGAATCTTCCAGATGGAATGAAGTCGATACCGCTTGGATGGCGGTAGACGATGTCGCGGAGATCGGCCTGACCGTTCAGGAATTCGTTCAGTCCGTACATTAACCCCGACCTGAAAAACGAATCGAGTTTTCCCCGCCGAAGGTCGCCATCGACCAGCAGCACCGGAATTGCGGCGGCGGCAAGTTCGATAGCCAGCGATCTCGCGACAAGCGACTTGCCTTCCCCGCTGTGGGCCGAGGTAACGACGATACTGCTCGGCGACTTGCCGCCATTGGACTGCTTGAGCGAAAGCACCACGGTACGGATTGCTTCGTCAAACATTGGGACCGGCATATGTTCGAACATCGTTTTCGAATTTTCCCACCGCGCCAGATGCGGGATAAGTCCAGCCGGGATCGTGCGCCCCATTGCAGTTATCTGGTCGAAACTCCGGACCGTCCGGTCCGACATTTCGATCACGAAAGCAGCCGTTACGGCACCCGAGATCGCAGCCAGGAGGGCACCCACCAGATAGAAAAGCCGTCCACGTCCCTGTGCCGCGATCGGCACTGAAGCCGGTGATAGAACTTCCAATTCCGCCCCCGGCAGCATGGCCTTGGCGGCGAGGTCACGGCGCTGATCCTCAAGCTTGTCGAGTGACGTTTGTTCCAAGTCGGCGATATGTTGCAGTCGCGTCAATTCCGACTGCACCAGCGCTTCGCGTGTGCGTTTTTCATGAGCTTCAGCCAAGATGGATTGTATTGACTTAGCTTCGTGATCAAGTGCGGCGAGCTTGGTGCGCATTGTTTGGAGATATTGCTTGGTAGCAAGGTTGAGATCGGCACGGGATTCCTGGATCTTCCCACGTAAATCCACCACGGTCTCGGCATTACCGTCATATGTCTGAAGAAGGCGGGCGAGATCTTGCTCCTGTGCGCGAAGATCGCGTTGCTTTGTGGAAATGTTGTCGGGGACGGCGATATTCTCCGCAGCGACCGAAGCGTTATCCGTTGCTTCCAGCGTTGATATCGTGGCCTTGACCTCAAGCCGGCTTTCTTCGATTTTCCCTTCGCGGCCAGTGACTTCTATGATTGACTTGATCCGTTCATCTTGAGCGTCCTCTTTCGAGACGACGTCCATTGATTCTTGATAGTTGCGGGCTGCGTCGCGAGCAATATCCGCGCGAGCCTGCTGTTCGGTGATGCGCTGTCGGATCCATTTTTGCGCTGAATTCAGGCGGCTACCGAGACTGTCCTTCCGTTCATCGAGGTAGATGCTGATGATCCGGTTCGGGACCGCGGCTGCGAGTTCAGGATCATTCGAAGTGAAGCTGATCTGGATAACGTCACTCTTGTCTTCGTGCCACACGCCGAGCGCCCTAAAATATTCCGGGATGATGGCGTCGATGTTGTCGCGTACAGGCGAGGTGGGTTTTTCCGTGTCGAACAGGCCGCGCAACATTGCCCGGATCCTGTCAATGGACGAGATCTCGCGCAGCGCTGGATTGAATTCCGGCCGCACGTTAAACCGCAGTTCGTGGACGACTCGCTCTGCGATGCTTCTGGATAGAAGCCGCTCAGTCTCCGATTTCGCGTCAAGTAGATCACTGTGGCTATCGTCGGCACCAAGTGATGTTGCGAGAGGCTGGTGGATAATCAATCGGGCCCAGGCCTGATAGGCGGGCTTCAACCCAGAGATAATAATCACCGTGGGCGCCATCAGAAGCGCGGTTATCGCGATGATCATGATCATTCTTCGCCGGACGAGACGGAAGACGGATCCCAGATCGAAGTTGTCCGCCTTGGTCTCCACCTGAAAGCGAGGATCGTAGCGCATCTGTGAAATCGGAAGGTTGCGGTCCGGCGGAACAGTGGAAATCGTCATCGTGCGCCAACCATTGCTCGAGGTTTCGCGGAAACGGTTTCGTAAAGTTTCTCGAGCGATCGCATATAGGCCATCATGCTGAAATGGCTGAGATAATGTGCGCGCCCCTGGACCGAAAGGCGGATGCAGATCTCTGGATCGGACACCAGCTTCGCCAGGGCTGCAGCCAAGGCATCCTGGTCTCCGACTGGAACGAAGAGGCCGGTTTCACCGTCGGTAATGACTTCGTCATGCGCCCCAACACGCGTGGTGACGACGGCGAGGCCGTGGGACAGCCCTTCGAGCACGGCCATTGCCAGACCTTCGGCGTGCGAAGGCAGGACCAGGATATCCGCACGCGCACACAGGGCTCGCGCCTCACCGGCGTCAAGCCAGCCGGGCATCTCTACCAGATTTGAAAGCGCCATGGCGTCAGCCTGACGGCGATAATTCTCGACAGGTCCGTCGCCTGCCAGTACGGCCCGCCACTGCAGCTCTTTCATAACCGGGTGGCTCAGGGCCGACAGAAGCTCCGTGACCCCCTTGCGTTCGCTCAACCGGCCAAGGAATACGATCAACGGTGTCTCACCGACGCGAATATTGTGCGCCCCAGGATCGGGGACGCAATTATGGGCGACGACCGTGCGGCGCTCGTCAACGCCCAAAAGTGTCGTCAGCGTCATGCAATCACGCCGGCCGAGCGCCACAACGCAATCGGCATTCTGAAACATCCGACGTATGAGCCGTTGTTGGCGTGGCGAGCGTTTCGCAAAGTCGCCGGCGTAGTCGTAGTCGTGCAGGTGCAATATGTGGCAGCACCCGAACAAACGGGCAGCCTCGGTCAGGATCAGTTTTCGGTAGGTGCTGCCGCGGCCAGCGATATGGAAATGGTGAATGCGGGCTGGCGCGACAATCCGATCCTTTGCCATCGTCAGGATGGCGCCGAGCAAGCGTGCGGGTGACGTCACTTTGGACCATCGAGCCCCTCTGGTATCGGTGACGAAATGCTTCGTGCCGGTCTCTTTCGCTGTCTCTGTTATATAACCGACCAGCCTGCCAATGCCGCCGCCGTTCTCACAGCCGCCCGGAACATAGTGGCGGACGCTGGCCGCGCTCTGTGCTGCCATTCGATTACTGTCCGTGAGGGCCTCCGTCAGCATGACCCGACCACCTCCCGATAAACGGCCGCGGCCTGGGCGCCGACCCGTTCAGGCGAATTCGGTCCTTTGGCCCATTCGAGCGCATTGGCACCGAAATTGTTTCTAAGCTCGCCGTTGTCTGCCAATGTCCTGATAGCTGCCGCGAGCTCTTTGGCATCTCCGGGAGGGACCACCATTCCCAACCCGTTGGGCTGAACGGTGCCCCGCAACTCGCCGACATCCGTAACGATGACCGGTTTTCCAAATGCGGCGGCAAGGTTGAGCACACCGCTTTGGGATGCTTCCGTATAGGGAAGCACGACGATGTCGGTGTCCAGGAAAAGCTGGGCGACCTCTGCATCCTCGATAAAGCGATTGCGAATATCGTAGCGGCCGGGATCCCCCATGAGCGGCTGGAAGATCAGCGGACTGTCGCCACGGCCTGCGACCGTGATGCGTAGGTTGGGAAGTACGTCCTTGAGCATCGCCTCGGCCCGGACCAGATGTTCCAGGCCCTTGTAGGCAAAAATCCGTCCGAAGAGCAGGACGCGTACAGTTCCATCCGCTTCGCGCGGCGTCATCTTCTGTCGCCGGGCGAGCTCCGCATAGCGAAGGATGGAGGGATGCGACAGGACATGGACACATTCCGCCGATTTTGAATATCGATTAAGGACCAGCCGCTTCAGTCCCTCGCCGTGGACGACAAGATGTCCGGATTGCTTCACCATCAATTCGGGGGCCCAGCCGGGCAGCGTACGCGTATCGGAATCGCCGGGATGGATTTCCACGTCATGAATGGTCGTCACAAGCGGGATCGGGCGCCAGAACGGCACGGCGAGGTTCAGCCAAAGTGTAGAATTGCTGAGGAGATGAATGAGGTTCGGCCGTTCCCGTCGGATCAGACGCGTAAGCTGGTACAGAAACCAGGGATTGGAGAGAGAACGGTGTCTCGGCCAGTCCAGAAGGTGCAGATCGACAGCCGGATCGATGGAAGAGGCGAGATGTGCATAGCGCCGGCGTGGCACGGCAAGCACAACGTTCAGGTGTTGGGCAAGGCCGCTGGCAAATGAGATGGTATAGTCTTCCAGTTCGGAAACCAATAGCAGCGCCTTCATTTCGTTGCCTCCGACAAGCCGACGTCCAGGCCGAGCCGTGACAGGCCGCGCGCCCAGCGCAAACTATCGCGCATCCGCCTGAGCAGGTTCGGTTCGCCGGCAAAGAAGAGGCCTTCGACGGCAAGCTTGAACCGGGTGCGTGCATCGGCTCCCTGCAGCTTTGCCGACGCGATGCGGTAGGGATAGTGATCCCTGAGATGTAGTCTTGCCGGCAGCTTATGGGCTGAGAGAAACAGGTTCGTTGCTTCAAGGGTTTGCTGCCAGTGTGTCATCCGCCTCCTCAGCGTGGTCGCATCCTCGGTCGCGCGATACCAGTTGTTATTGTGGATTCGATAGAATCCATGCGGATCCGGCATGGCAATGACGTCCCCCAGAAACGGATAGATTCCCACGAGCCAGGCGTCGGCTGATATGCGGAATTGTTCGGGAATTTTGCCCGCAGCATTCCACGCGCTACGTCGTACAGCGATGGCTGACGTCATCGGAAAAGGCCACCAACCAGCCGATCTGGTAAGTAGCGGCGACAAAGCGCCCGAACACAGGCTTCGAGGGATCGGCTTGGAAGTCGGCGTCCCATCGACAAGCGTTGGCTGCAGTCGGTGATAGACGAGCGATGCTTGAGGGTTTGCGCGGAACGCTGCTGCCGTCGCCGACAGCTTGCTCGGCGCCCACCAGTCGTCGGCATCAAGAAAACAGAGGATCTCGCCCATGCTTGATCCGACAGCGGTATTGATCGCAGCGGCCTGTCCTGCGTTCTCCTGAAAGATCACCTTCACTTGGCTGTCATACGCTTCCAGAACGGACCGCGATTGGTCGGTGGAGCCGTCATCGACGACGATTATCTCGACGTTGCGCGCGTCCTGGCTCAACACGCTGTCTATCGCCCGCCCAACGAAGCGAGCGTAGTTGTAATTATTGATGAGGACACTGAGGGCCGGCTGCTCCATGACGCGCTCTCAGGCGAGTTGCGGCGATGCACCGCTGTACAGCAGCGCAAAGTTGCTTAGGACGTCGACCTCTACGCAGCCATCGTGGTTCGGAGCCTCGGTGACGGTGATATCCAAAAGACCTTGTCGGCCGAACAGCATCTCGCGCGGAGCCGATAAGATCGCCACGACGAGTAGAGCGCCCGTCGCCTTGCATAGAGAACTAGGATCGTGACGCAGAAACATAATAATCCTAAACCTTCCAGGCTTCGACTGCAGAGAGAGCCTCTGTCAGAATTGTTGCCTCATTCCAGTGGAACGGCGGCTTACCACCACGCTTCACAAGACACTCATCGCCACGGTAGCGGTGAACGGACATGCGCAACATCTGCTCTTATGGGCAATCGGCGGACATGAAGACCCGCCTTTTGGGTAAACACCGGCTGAAAGCTTACGCACAACACCGTCTTTGGGTGGAGCGAAGGTGCATTAGGCGTAGCCTGCCCTTCGCTAGGACAGGTTGACTGCGGATGTGGCTGGATGATTGCTTGAGAGCAGCGCAGCACGAAGGCCGACACCTGTTTTTTTGATCTGCCGCGATCAACAGTCGCTTGTCTTTTCAAGTCAGTCGGGACGGATAATGAGAGTAGATAGCCTCGGGACTGCCAGCGGACCAACCATCAGTTGGCGGGCCATAGAATGCTGGGGCGCCGGCATATCCCTTTTCTTTCAGGCAGGCGCGTTGCTGCCGCTTATCCTGGCAGATGCGGATGGAGCGCTCAGCGAATCTGCCAGATCTATACTGCGTCTTCCTTGCTTTCCCGTATATGTATTTACAATCGTGATCTTGATACGCAATTTTCCGCAATTTCTAACGGCGCTCAGGCGAAATCTTATTGTTCCCGCGATCCTTGTCCTGCCGTTTCTGTCCACCCTGTGGTCAATAGGACCTCCAACGACCTTGAGGCGTGCAATCGGCCTTTTGTTTTGCGTGCTTCTTTCCTATGTCCTGGCGATACGTTTCACGCCAAGGCAGCTGCTGTTCCTGATATTTGTGACCCTGGGAGCCTGTATCGTCCTCAGTGTGATTATGTCAGTCGTGTCACCAAGCCTCGCCAGTATGCCGGATGGTACTATGCGAGGCATTTTCATTCACAAGAACGTCCTGGGCTGGTACGCGTCTCTGATGATCTTGGTGGCAACGGCCGTGCTGATCGACGGGACGCTCGGCCTGCGGCGAACCGCGTTCATCTTGTTGGCCGCGGGTGTGATCTGCCTTGCAAGCTCTGGATCGATGACCGCGATTATTGCCACGTCAGTGGCGTATTGCCTGATCGGCTTTTATTCCCTCCTGCAAAGAAGCAGCAGCATTGGCCGCGTCATCATCGTTCTGTTTTTTGTTCAGCTGTCTCTCGGCATTCTGATTTCGCTTCACGAATTCCTGGTTCCGGCCCTTGAAGCGCTGGGCAAGGACGCGACTCTGACGGGTCGGGTGCCATTGTGGGAGCTGGTCGATCGCGAAATATCCGATCGTTGGATGTTTGGCTACGGTTACCAGGCTTTCTGGACAACCGCGAACCCCGAAGCGACGCGCATGTGGCAAAAGATCGGATGGGCGGCGCCTCACGCGCATAATGGATACCGCGATATCTTGTTGAGCTTTGGAATAATGGGAATGATTCCGTTTGTTCTGCTGCTTCTCCACGCAATCCGCCAGGGCGCGACCCTTCATTGTCATGACCCGCAGTACGGGTGGCTCTGGCTCAATGTCCTGACGATCATGATTCTGGTGATGAATCTGACCGAGAGTATTTTTTTCGCTCAGAATGACACCATCTTCATCCTGTTTACCGCAGCCATCATCATGTTTTCGCTGTACGCGCCCGTTGTATCGATCAGCCGTTTGCCGCATTGGCAGGCGCCCTCGCGTGGCCTTGCGAGCGGGTTGCAGATATCATGAGGCGGCGTTTTGAACTGATCCTGAGCATTTTGCCTGTCATGCTCTTTCCGCAGTCCGGTAATCCGGCTCCAGCCGGGACAGAGATAGATGCGCCTGAGCGCTTGCAAATGCTCGTCAGGGAGGCGACTTGCGCGGAAGCTCCCGCGACTTTCTCCGCCAAGTTGAATGGGACTTCTTTAAGCGACGTATTGAACAGCAGCGCTGGGGCGCGGACGATATTCTACGTTTCTCCCGATGGCAAAGACACCTGGAGTGGCCTCCTTCCGACAGCAAATCAGCAGGGCGGCGACGGCCCTTTCGGCAGCATTGAAAGAGCCCGTGATGCTGCCCGTGAGAAGGGCGGCACCAACACAATCGCGCTGGGTAAAGGCGATTACTACCTTACTCAGCCGATCGTCTTTGACGCCCGCGATAGGGGCTTGATCCTCACGGCAAGATGCAATGAAGCGCCGATTTTGCATGGGGGGCTACGCGTGCGCAATTGGGCGCAGCAGGCCGATGGTCGCTGGACGGCGCCGCTGAAATTGCCACCGGATGAAGGGGTTGGTGGCCTTTTCGTCAATGGGAAACGCCAAACTCCGGCTCGATATCCCAACGCTCCGGCTGATGGCGATCCACGCAAGGGATGGTTGTTTGCCGCAAAGTGCGAGCCTGCCATCGACGCGCGGGAAGGAAACACGCGTTTTTGTTTCCATGCCGGCGATCTTCCGGCAATGGGTGATACAAGTGGGCTGGTCGTGGACATCGTTGGGGGGTATCAACCGGGAAGCCAGTGGGGAAATGATACACTCCCAGTTGTATCCATCGATGGCACCGGCCGGACTGTCTATACGAAAGGCACAGGCTATTTCTTTACCGCAGAAGGCAGCCGCTATTTCCTAACCGGAGCCAAGGCCTTGCTCGATGCTCCCGGAGAGTGGTGGTACGACCTTGTCGCGGGCCAGCTTCATTATATCCCTGTCGATCAGTCGTTACCCAATTCCGTCGTCGTTGCTGGCATCCTGCCGACATTCTTCAAATTGGATGGGGCTGATGGGATGATTGTATCAGGGCTCGAGTTTAGAGATGGGGCTCCTGAAGGCAGCGGCAAGTTCTATACGGAAACCAGAGGATTTGGCGCCATACGCATCGAACACGCTGATGGCGTTGAGATTCTCGGCAACAGCATCGAAAATGTCGGCGTCGGGGTCCATGTGACGGAAAGCAAGGATGCGTTGATTGCCGGCAACGTGATTGCGGATGTGGCTGGCAACGGGATTTACGTCGGCACAAATTATGGCACGTTCGGCAAGTCGAACGGCTCCAGGATCCTTTCAAACCATATCCATGACATCGGAAAGGTTTACATTGAAACCGCAGGAATATGGTTCCAGGCGGCTGACAATGTCAGAATCGCCGACAACCTGATCGAAAACACGGCGCAGTTCGGAATCGCCGGCGGTTCGTTATGGGGTTCTAACGACGCCGTCTATAACGCTGTCATCGAGCACAACGTGATCCATAATGCCAATCAGCAGACGGCAGATGGCGGCGCCATCAAGATGATGGGCGAGCAGGCCGATCCTCTCAACAGCACCATCCGCTCCAATCTGGTGACCGGGACCGGTCATCTCATGAACAGGGTCGATGGGACGTTCTGGCCTCCCGGATATGAGAATACCAGCGAATGGCCGTCGCCCATCAGCTGGGCGATCTATACGGATGGGAAGGCGAGCGGGCTGCGTATCGAGGGAAATACGCTCTCGGGCAACGTCGCGGCGATCGGTATCAACGGCGGTTGGAGCAACCTGGTGGCGGGAAACGTCATCACACACGGATCGGGCGCGGCTTTTCGCGTTGATGACGGTACCGGCAGGGGTTGGCGTCCGCCATGGGCACGCCCTAATCGTATTGAGGAGAATGCTGTATCGGTTGACAGTGACAGCGGCATTGTAGCGTATGTCAACGCTCCCGATCTTGGGCTTGGATTTGTGCAATTCGCGCGCAACCGCTACAGCGGCAACTTGAACGACAAGAGCTTCAGGGTACATCCGGAGATTATGCGTCCGGGAGAATTTGGCAGTCTAGGAGATCTTCAGAAGGCTGGGGAGGACACCGGAAGCGTAGTCATGCCGCCCGAGTAACAAAAGGCGCCGCGACGTGTTCTGCTACGATAAAGTCCGCAGCTATAGCGACTTATAACGCCCTTCAATCATGGCGTGCACGCGCTGCTGGTAGCTGCCGCAGGCAGGAACGGTGACGAGATGAGCGTGGCGCGCCGATTTCAAAGCGAAATTCCAGCCCTTGCCCAACTCGCATCCTGCGCGAGGCTTCCGCCGAGCCGTCGAATGATCGATCGCCTCAAGGTGAGGCCTTTCGACCGTTCAGGCGAAGCCGCGGCCAGATCCATTCGGAGATCCTGCCAGGCTCAAGTGTTCCACCTGCTCAGGGGTACACAGGAATTCCCTGAACTCTCTCTTTCCGGCTTTGTTTGCGCTCAAACCTCACTAGCTTTGATCACGCTAGAGTGAATAGCTTCTGCGGCTCTGCGTGGGTCGAAGCGCCATTTCGGGCCAACAGTCATCAAAAAGAGCAGCAGGGTAAGCTGTGGGGTACATAGACTTACTTCGAATATTGTACGTCATCGTGGCATAAGACGTAAATATGAAATCTCTTCTACGTCCAATAGCTGGAGCTGCAAGTATGGAGGCAATCGGCCTGCCGGGATATTCTGATGATAGTTTCGATCGCGAAAGCGTAGGTCATGGGAAAGCAACCAGCAGGCAGCAGCCAAACTTCAGTTCTTCATCCAAAGGGTTCCTTTGAATGGACGAATGTCCTTGGTGTTCGCGTTTCGGCAGTCAATCTCAAAAGCGCGACTGGATTTATTCAAAAGGCGATCGAAGACGGCAGGAAGGAATATGTTTGCGTTCGCGACGCACACGGCATCGTCCGCTGTCAAGATGATCCCGAGCTTCGGTCGATACATAACCGGGCTTTCCTCGTAACTCCCGACGGCATGCCGCTCGTTTGGGCATTGAAGCGTGCTGGTCATGCCGAAAGCGACAGGGTCTATGGACCGGATCTCATGCTATCCGTTTTCGATGCCGGCAGCTCCAGGGGCTTGCGCCACTTCCTTTATGGTGCAACGGCCGAAACGCTCGAACAACTGCAGGCGCGCCTTCTGGCAAAATTTCCGCAAGCACGGATCGTCGGCTCCTATGCACCGCCTTTTCGCAAACTGTCGACGCAGGAGGAAACGGATATTGCTGACCGGCTTAATCGGTCGGGCGCCGATATCATCTGGGTCGGGCTGAGCAGTCCCAAGCAGGAACTCTGGATGGCGCGCATGCGCGATAGTCTGGAAGCATCGATGCTCATCGGTGTCGGAGCCGCATTCGATTTCCACGCCGGCCTCAAGCGGCAGGCTCCAAGGTTCATTCAAAGAAGCGGCTTCGAATGGGCGTTTCGTCTTTTATGCGAGCCGCGACGGCTATGGCGGCGCTATGCGCTCGTCGTGCCGACCTTCATCTCACTGACGGCATTCCAGAGACTGGGGCTTCGGAAGTTTCCGATCGAAGACGCGGTTTTTGGATCAAGCGCGCCAAAAGCAGCAGCTGCAAAGGTGTAAAGCCATCATGTCCTTATTTGCGTCGCCAGCAATGACACCGGGTCCGTCGAAGGCAGCCACATCGAATGACATGGCGGCGCGGGCGATTCCGGCAGGTTCCGTGCCACCCATAGCAGCTAAGCCCACCGATCCCTTTGTGCGGGCAGGGCCGAATATGCCCGTCGCACTACGGCGCGGGCTTCATCGGTTTGCAACCTCGTCCTTCCTGATCGGCGGCGACATCGCAAGCTATTTGATTGCTTATTTTGCTCTCCTGTCCTTTCTCCCCAGTGGTTCGGAGGGCGCGATAGTGGAGCGCACCTTCACGATCGCAGCGCTTGCTGCGATTGTTCTCTACGCATCGGCCGGCCTCTATCCCGGATATCGGTTACATGATCACGAACATCTACGGCGGCGCACCATAGCTGCCGCCAAGGTGGCTGTTCTGGCGGCATTCGGAGCAATTATCCTGCCCGAGGGGGAACGACTGCTGCTTGCCGTTATTGGGTTCCTCGCTCTCGGGCTGATTGTTCAGCCATTTGTGCATTGGCTGGCACGAGGCCTGTGCTGGAAACTTGGAATGTGGGGCGAGCGTGCGGTTGTCATAGGGGGGTGCAACCTTACTCCCGCTCTCGTGGCCCATTTCAAGAACCACTGGCAGTATGGCATCAGGCCGGAGCCCTTTTCCCCCGATACTTTGGAGGCATTGCCCGATGGCGTGCTATCCATTGCCGTGATTGCGGGTGACACAGGCTCGCTTGTACCCGACTTGGCGGCGCTGCGTCGGAAGTTCGCCGAAGTCATTTTGCTGTCCGACACGCCGAGCCTCAAGGTAAGCGGATTGCGACCTGCGGATGTTGGCGGAGAGATCGGTATTCGCCTCACCACCGGTGGGAGTTGGGTCAACTCGGATCCGGTTCGCCGAATCCTCGATCTCGCAATCGCCATCCCTGCAATGATCGTGGTCGCGCCATTCATCGCGTTTGCAGCGGCCGCAATCTATGCCATCGATCCAGGTCCCGTCTTCTTCCGGCATACTAGGGAAGGGCGATCCGGCAAGCCGGTGCACGTCCTGAAATTGAGGACGATGTACCAAGATGCAGAACAGCGCCTTGAAGCACTGTTCCGAGACAATCCTACCATGCGCGCCGAGTGGTTGAGCCACTTCAAGCTCAAGGACGATCCGCGCATCCTTCCGGTTATAGGACATATGCTGCGCTCTTCGAGCATCGATGAGCTCCCGCAATTGGCAAACATCATTTCCGGCCAGATGGCCATCGTCGGGCCGCGTCCGTTCCCGGAATATCACCTCCTGGCTATGGACGGCGAATTTCGAAACAAGCGCCGTTCCGTCACGCCGGGGCTCACGGGCCTTTGGCAAATATCCGAACGAAGCAATGCGGATATCGAGCTGCAGCAGCAACTCGACGAGTTCTACATCGACAACCGGTCGCTGTGGTTTGACTGCCAAATTCTTCTCAGCACAATCCCTGCGGTCTTCAAGCGCAGGGGAGCCTACTGACCATCCTCGATTTCGCGAGGCAACCGTCAACAACGGAGCACACCAATGCACGGACAAAAGCGAATTATGGTAACCGGCGGCACCGGCTTTCTGGGATCATTCTTGTGCGAAAGGCTTCTGCGAGAGGGCAATGACGTCCTCTGCGTGGACAATTACTACACCGGTTCGCGCGACAATGTGCTGCATCTTCTTGACGATCCTCGCTTTGAGGTGCTCCGCCATGACATTACCTTCCCGCTCTATGTGGAGGTCGACGAGATCTACAACCTCGC
Organism: Rhizobium leguminosarum; assembly: GCF_019798305.1. Classification (GTDB taxonomy): domain Bacteria; phylum Pseudomonadota; class Alphaproteobacteria; order Rhizobiales; family Rhizobiaceae; genus Rhizobium; species Rhizobium leguminosarum_U. Next base: position 70,590 of record NZ_JAAXDD010000013.1, on the reverse strand, counting down.
CTGTCCGGCGTCTCCGGTCCACTATCAGCACGACCCCGTACAGACCGTGAAGACCAATGTGCACGGGGCCATCAATATGCTCGGCTTGGCAAAACGCACCAGGGCGAAGATCTTCCAGGCATCCACGAGCGAAGTTTATGGCGATCCGGCAGTCCACCCTCAGCCCGAGGAATATCGAGGCAGCGTCAATCCCATAGGGCCGCGGGCATGTTATGACGAAGGCAAGCGGTGTGCCGAAACATTGTTCTTCGATTACCATCGTCAATATGGCGTGGAAATCCGCGTAGCCCGCATCTTCAATACTTACGGGCCGCGCATGCAGACCAATGACGGTCGCGTCGTCTCCAATTTCATCGTTCAGGCGCTTCAAAACGAGCCGATCACCATCTTCGGCAACGGCACGCAAACGCGCTCCTTCTGCTATGTAGACGATCTGATTGAGGGCTTCATCCGCCTGATGGGGGCGCCGGCTGGCGTTACAGGTCCGATCAATCTCGGTAACCCAGGAGAATTCCAGGTCCGGGAACTGGCCGAAATGGTCATCGAGATGACGGGATCGAAATCAAGCATCGTTTACAAGCCTCTGCCGATTGACGATCCGACGCAGCGCAAGCCCGACATCAGCCGCGCAAAGCAGGACCTGGGCTGGCAGCCGACAGTGAACCTGCGACAGGGGCTCGAGAAAACGATCGCGTATTTCGAGTGGAAGCTTTCTGGCGGAGTGAAGAGCACGCTTGGCGTCCAGTCCTCGCGAACGGCCTACACCCATCTGCCTACCCCGGCCGTCGCCCTTCCCGTTCAGGAAGCCGTAGCAATCGGGCCGTGAACAACAACGTCGATCATTGCAAGTCGAAGCTCGTGTTCTTTCGATGGGATGGTGCCGGAAACATGAATGTGCATAGCATACGAACAGGAGCCGTCCCTGCGGGTGCAACACAGCGGTTGGGGCCCATCGTCTTTGCGGTCGATGCGGCCTACGCCGTTCCCTTGGCGACCGCCCTTAGATCGGTCGCCGAGAATAACAGAAGCGCATGGCCCTTGAATATCCATGTCGTTCATGAGGGAATAGGCGAAGAAACAAAGCGACTGATCTTTGATTCTCTGCCCGCAAATTCTGCAGTCATTCAGTGGCATCCCATCGCCACATTGTCCTTCGCAAGCGGATTTTCCACTCGTCCTGGCGTTTCGAGGATGACCTTCGCGAGACTCCTTTTGCCGCAGTTCCTTCCGCAGACCTGCAATCGGGTTCTGTATCTGGATGGCGACATCCTGGTCCTGACTGCGCTTGAACAGCTGTGGAATATCGATCTTGGCGAGGCAGTGATCGGCGCCGTGCCGGATTACTGGCTGGACAATGTTGTGCGCAACGGACCAGGTGCAACCGGCGGCCCTCGGGTCGAACGTTATTTCAACGCCGGCATTCTCCTTATCGACCTTGAAAAATGGCGAAACGAGCGAATATCGGAACGATCTCTGGACTATCTCGACCGCTTTCCGACGACGGAATATTCGGATCAGGACGCTCTTAACTTTGCCTGCGACGGAAAGTGGAAGATCCTGGACCGTGCCTGGAATTTTCAGTTCGAGCCAACGCAGGCGATCGCCCGCATCGCGCTCGAGCAGAAGCTCGCAATCGTTCATTTCGTGACCAACGTGAAGCCCTGGAAATCAGGAAGCTTGAGCCCGAACGTCGCCTTCTACGATACGTTTCGGTCCCGGACCCGTTTTGCGCTTACCCGTTGGGCGCGCGTTCAGAGTGGCCTGAAGCGTGCAGGCTCGCGGTTGCTTGCCAGATCCGCCTTGTTGAGAGCGGCATGGTCCCGCGCGAAATCGACTATGCGTGCGCACGCATCGACACCGCGCCAGTGAATCGTGGAGCGAAGAACGCATAAGAGTAAAACGAAGCCGAGTTCGGGTTCCATCAAATGCTCCGAACGAAACGATTGCCTGCGGAGGAACAAGGTTGCAACGCGTTGATGTCGTCATTCCCTGCTACAACTACGCTCATTTTCTTGAGGAATGTGTTGGTAGTGTTCTTTCACAAGCAGGCGTCGATGTGCGCGTGCTTATTCTGGATGACTGCTCGCCAGACAATACGCCGGAAATCGGAATGGCCCTGGCATCCCGGGACAAACGGGTCACCTATCGGCGGCACACTGCAAACAAGGGCCACATCGCCACCTATAATGGGGGAATCGAGTGGGCGGGCGGCGACTTGTTCCTGCTTCTCTCTGCGGATGATTATCTCTTGCCGGGCGCGCTGGGGCGCGCTTCCGAGCTGATGCGCAATCATCCGCATGTGGGGTTTACGTTCGGAAACGCGCTCATAGCTGAGCCGGGTGGCGTCAGTAAGCGCGTCGATCCTCTCGGCGACAATAGTGTGCCTCCGATGCAGGTCTTGTCCGGTCCGCAATTCATACGGTTGAGTGGAGCAAACAACCTGGTTCCGACACCGACGGCCGTCGTGAGAACGACACTGCAAAAACAGGTCGGCGGCTATCATAAGGAACTGCCGCATGCCGGCGATATGGAGATGTGGCTGCGGCTCGCATCACATGCTGGAGTAGGCTACATCAACGAAGACCAAGCAGTATACCGCAGACATGCCTCGAACATGTCGCTACAATACTATGGACAAAGTATCCTTCCCGACCTCCGGCAACGAAAGCAAGCTTTCGATATTCTATTTCGCCAAGGCGCGGAAAGCCTCAGAAAAGATGAGAAATTAAGACGTTTTCTTGCCAGGGATCTAGGGAAAGAGGCGCTTCGGCTGGCGGGCATGGCATTTAATAATTTCGATGTTCCCACAGCCGTGGCTATTCAGCGTTTTGCTCTCGAGGTTTCTCCTGATGTGCGAAATTCATTGCCCTGGATCAAGTTGGTCTGCAAGCAAACCATCGGTCCAAAGTACTGGTACGCCTTGAATTCTATGCGGCGAAGAGCTGCAGCATGAATAGGCAGGACCGGGCCGGGTTAGTTCCCCGCAAAGACGGGAAAAGCAGTCCGTGATTGGGCGCCCGATCGCTGCTCACGCCAAGATCGCGGGAAGCATAATAGATCGCCCGATATCAAAAACCCCGGTGACGCATTCGCGCCACCGGGGTGATTTGAGCAAGACCGTGGTTCCAAGATACGAAAAGATTTGCCCCAACAAGCATCAGGCCGACGCCCTATCCACGGTCATGCCGGAAAACCGGTTTGACATAAGTCGTTGAGCTTGAACACGACTTCCGTTCTGTTCGTTGCTTTGACTTTCTTCATAATATTGCGAACATGCACCTTTACCGTGCTTTCTCGCAGATTGAGCTCATAGGCGATAATTTTGTTCGCCTTTCCGCGTCGGAGCGCCTCGACGACTTCGACCTGACGATCCGTGAATATGCCGGAGAGCGGGCGGGCGGCCGAATTGCTCGAGTCCAGCAAGTGACGCATGGCGAACAGGGCGCTTGCAGGCACAAAAATTCCTCCTGCCACTGACAGCGCGATCAGCTCCATACACACACTGACGCTGACTGAGGCGGGTATGAACCCTTTGGCTCCGTACTCAAGCGCCCTGACGATTTGGCCGAAATCGTCGCTATCAGCCAATACGATGAGTGGCGTTGATGTAAATTCCGACGCAAGCTTGCGGATTTGCTCCGAAACGGCCGGTTCATCGATCTTTTTGCCGCCGACGTTCAAGAGGATTGCCGAAAGCGGAGGATGTTCATCGCGCTTCTGCTTCCATTCCTCAATTGATCCAAATGCCAGTATCTGCAAATCCGCCTTTTGAGCAGCCATGCATTGCGCCAAGCATTGCCTATCAAGTTCACGATTATCGAGAATGACAAGCGAATGCGTTTGCCTTGCCGACAAGACAGGTGTGTGCGCGTTATTGTCTATCTTAAGAGGAAGAGAGATGTTTTCCTGCCTGCGGTCTAGATTCGGTATCAGTGCTGAATTCACAGCTTCACCCTCCCTATAACACGTTACGCCACTACGGCCCGAGTACCGACCCCTCTCCATACGGGGGTTTAGGAAACTCTAAAGGAGGAATGGATTACCACAATTCGCCGGGCGTTGCAGTAGCTAATATAGGTTAAGTACTACACAACTTCTATAATTGGATAAGAAAGTGAAGATAAGCCTGAGTATAGACCTAGGTCTTACTAGAACGATTGCGGGATAGTCTCTGTTGTTGCGCCGCCGTTTGGCAATGAACCCCTAAATGCATGGAAACAATCGCTGTCTCCGGCGTACGCCAGCCGACGAGTGCGAGAGGTGCCCCGCCACCAATGTTGGACAGGGGCATAAACCAGGGGGTAAGTCGTCGTAAGTAGATACGCCTTTCGGCGGATAAGCTTAAACGATTTGTTTCTTTACTCAGATGAAGAAAACAATTCTCTTTGGAATGGAGGGAAGTATTTGTCCTGGGTAACATTGGACGCAATCGACCTTTGTTTAACTGAAAATCGGGCCTGTTATGAGTTAGGAGTTTGCAGGGATGATTGCATCAAACGTCAAGCTGGGTGACGGCAGCGTCATTCACCATCGAGATCTTGTGAATCTCTACGGCTGCACGATCGGCGCAGGAACCCGCATCGGCACCTTCGTCGAGATTCAGAAGAATGTCATCGTCGGAGAAGACTGTAAGATCTCCAGCCATTCCTTCCTCTGTGAGGGCGTGACGCTGGAAGACGGCGTGTTCATAGGCCACGGGGTCATGTTTACAAACGACATGTACCCGCGCGCCGTCAATTCGGATGGCAGCCTGCAGACCGAAACCGACTGGGCTGTCATCCCTACTCTGGTCAAGCGCCACGCGTCGATTGGCAGCAACGCCACCATTCTGCCTGGCGTCATCATCGGAGAAGCCGCACAGGTCGGCGCCGGCTCGGTTGTAACCAAGGATGTGCCTGACGGCGCCATTGTTGTCGGCGTTCCGGCCAGGATCATCGGTCGCGTTCATGACCGATCAGTCAACATGCAAGCGTTGGGAGAAGTGCAATGATCGGTATCGCCGTTGTTGGGTATGGGTACTGGGGTCCGAATCTGGTTCGTAACATCTCGGAAGCGGCCGGCGCGCAGCTCATTTCAGTCTGTGATCTCAATGTCGAACGGTTGGCGGCTGTCAAAAGCCGCTACCCCGCAGTGACGATCACCGATGATTTCGAGGAAGTTCTGCGCGATCCGAGAGTGGATGCCATCGCTATCGCGACGCCGGTCTTCACCCATTTCAAGCTCGCTATGCAGGCTATGATGGCCGGAAAGCATGTCTTCGTTGAAAAGCCGATGGCTTCGACGACGGACGAAGCCTCGCGGATGGTCGAAGAAGCCGCGCGCAGACGCCTCGTGCTGGCCGTGGATCATACTTTCGTGCATACCGGCGCCGTCCGCAAGATGCGCGAACTAGTCGAAAGCGGCCTCGGCGACATGTATTACTACGACTCGGTTCGGGTCAATCTGGGGCTCTTCCAGCACGATGTCAGCGTCATCTGGGACCTCGCGGTGCATGATCTCTCCATCCTGGACCATGTTGTGCAGGAAAGGCCGGTCGCCGTTTCTGCGACGGGCATGAGCCATGTGCTCGGCGAGCCGGAGAACATCGCCTATCTGACGCTTTTCTTCGAGAGCAAGCTCATCGCACATATCCACGTCAATTGGCTGGCCCCGGTCAAGGTCCGCCGCACGCTGATCGGCGGCAGCAGCAAGATGATCGTCTATGACGATCTGGAGCCCAGCGAAAAGATCAAGGTCTATGACAAGGGCATCACCATGTGCCCCAATTCCGATGCATATGGCGAGAAGGTGCATCAGATGATGGTCGGCTACCGCAGCGGCGACATGTGGGCGCCCAAGCTCGATATGACCGAGGCGTTGAAACGCGAACTGGATCAGTTCGTCGATTGCATCGAGCAAAATTCGCGGCCCATTACGGATGGCCAGGCCGGACTGCGGGTCGTTCGCATCCTTGAAGCCGCAAGCCGGTCGCTCGCCCAGCGCGGCCGTATCATCGAGCTTGAAGAGGCGAGGCGCATTGCATGATCCCGTTCCTGGACCTCAAAGCACAATATCAATCCATCAAGAGCGAAATCGACGCCGCCGTGCTCGGTGTGCTCGCCTCGGGGCAATACATACTGGGCGAGGAGGTCGCTCGCCTCGAGCAGGAATTCGCGGGCTATTGCAACGTCAAACATGCGATAGCCGTCAACACCGGGACGAGTGCCCTGCATCTGTCGCTTCTCGCGGCAGGCGTCGGCCCCGGCGATGAAGTCATCACCGTGCCATTTACCTTCGTCGCAACCGTATCGGCGATCTGCTACGCAGGTGCACGACCGGTATTCGTCGATGTCGAGCCCGTGACGCTCACGATGGATCCGGCGCAGCTCGAGGCAAAGATTACACCCCGAACCAAGGCCATTGTTCCCGTCCATCTCTACGGTCAGATGGCCGATATGGATGCGATCAAAGCGATTGCTGACCACTACCGGATACCGGTCATCGAGGACGCCTGCCAGGCGCACGGAGCGCAATACAAAGGCGCGCGCGCCGGCAGCATCGGCACATCCGGTTGCTTCAGCTTCTACCCCGGCAAAAATCTTGGCGCCTGCGGCGAGGGGGGTATCGTCGTCACGAACAGCGACGATCAGGCCAAGACGATGCGCATGTTGCGCGACTGGGGTCAGGAACAGCGTTATTACCATCTGCTGAAGGGCTTCAACTACCGCATGGATGCCATTCAAGGTGCGATCCTGAGCATCAAGCTCCGGCATCTCGAAGTCTGGACCGAAGCGCGGCGCGCCCACGGACGCCGCTACTCGTTGCTGCTTGGCGGTTCGGCGAATCTCAGGACGCCTGTCGAAATCGCCGACCGGCGCCACGTCTATCACGTCTATGCCATCAGAAGCCGCGATCGCGACCAGCTTCAGCGCGTACTGAGCGAAGAGGGCATTCAGTCCGGGCTGCACTATCCGATCCCAGTTCATCTGCAGAAGGCCCATGCCGACCTTGGTTACAAGGCTGGCGATTTCCCAATATCGGAAGCTGCCGCACGGGAGGTCCTCTCGCTGCCGATCTATCCCGAGATGCCGGCGTGGCACGTCGACCAGGTGGCCGCCGCGCTGGAGAACACCTATGTCAGCTGATCGTGCGGGCGAGGCCCGGATCGTGCAAGCGGTCCATGGCCGTCATGAAAGGCCGGCGGACCCTGCCTACCAGGCCGGGCTGGCCGAAGAACTCAGGCAGTCATACGGGCGCGCTGGCCTGATCGAACTATACGGTCGTTTCGCGATCAGTGACGGTGTCATCGATACTCTGATGCGAAAAGCCATCTGGCAAGCCATCACGCGGAGCTGTGGCACAGGATTGCAGGTTGCTGGCGGTGCCGGTTTCAAACATCCCGAGACGTTCGACATCGGCAATGGTGTGTTCATCGGGGCTCAGGCCTATATCCAGGGTCGCTTCGACGGCCGATGCAAGATCGGCGATAATGTCTGGATCGGGCCGATGGCCTATTTCGACGCTCGCGATCTCGTGATCGAGGATTCTGTCGGGTGGGGACCTGGCGCCAAGGTGCTTGGCTCGACCCACACGGCACTGCCCTTGGATGTGCCGATCATTCGCACGGATCTTGAAATCAAGCCGGTACGAATCTGTGCAGAGGCCGATATCGGAACGAATGCAACCATTCTTCCCGGGGTGACTATCGGGAAGGGGGCGATCGTTGGAGCGGGGGCAGTTGTCGTTTCCGACGTCGAGCCGTACTCAGTCGCCGCAGGTGTACCTGCGAAATTCATACGTTGGCGTTCGGATAATGATCCGATGACGAACATGTTGCGTGAGGGAAGATCATGAGAGACAAACGGGTGCTCATTACCGGCGGTGCCGGTCTGATCGGCTCGCATATTGCCGATCTTGTCGCTTTGGAAAAACCTCGCGAGATCATCGTCCTCGACAATTTCGTACGCGGGCGCCGGGACAATCTCGGCTCGGCAATATCAAGCGCGGCTGTTAGGATTATCGACGGAGATATCCGCGACAGAGCGCTTCTGGCAAAAGTCTTCGAAGGCGTCGACATCGTCTTTCATCAGGCCGCCATCCGAATCACGCAATGCGCCGAAGAGCCACGGCTGGCTTTCGATGTCCTTGCGGAGGGCACGTTCAACGTTCTCGAAGCCGCCGTCACGGCGGGCGTATCGAAAGTAGTTGCTGCCTCTTCCGCCTCGGTTCTGGGGCTTGCCGAGAATTTTCCAACGACCGAAGAGCATCATCCGTACAATAACCGGACGATCTACGGCGCGGCGAAAACATTCAACGAGGGGCTTATGCGTAGCTTTGCGGAGATGTACGGCCTGCGCTATGTCGCGCTCCGTTATTTCAACGTCTATGGGCCGCGCATGGACGTTTACGGCGCCTACACGGAAGTTCTGATCCGTTGGATGGAACGCCTGATGGCCGGAATGCCACCCCTCATCTATGGGGATGGTAGCCAGACGATGGACTTTGTCGATGCACGCGACATCGCCCGCGCAAACATTCTGGCCGCGAAAAGCGATGTCACGGATGAAGTGTTCAACGTCGCGAGCGGCAAGGAAATAAGCCTGCTGGAACTCGCGAAGATGCTGAGCGACATTATGGGTTCCTCACTCGAACCGCAGCACAAAGAGGCCCGCACGGTCAACGGCGTGACCCGTCGCCTTGCCGATATCAGCAAGGCCGAACGGCTCCTCGGCTTCAAGGCGGAGATCTCTATGGAGCAAGGGCTTCGTGATCTCGTTGCATGGTGGCAAATGCAGACCAACGCAGGGGGGGCGGCTGCATGAGCTCATCTCAATCCACAATTCCGGTCGCCAAACCCGTCCTCGGGGAGGAAGAGGCTGACGCTGCGCGCCGCGTTATTCTGTCGGGATGGGTGACCCAGGGGCCGGAAGTCGCGGCTTTCGAGCGTGAATTCGCTGCCTTTGTGGGCGCTGCGCATGCTTGCGCCATGTCCAACTGCACGACCGCGTTGCATCTGGCCCTGAAGGCGGTCGGCATATCCGCCGGTGATGAAGTCGTCACCGTCAGCCATTCTTTCATCGCGACCGCAAACGCGGTTCGCTACTGCGATGCGGTGCCTGTTTTCGTCGATATTGAAGAAGATGGTTACAACATCGACGCCAGTCTGATCGAAAAGGCAATCACGCCCCGCACCAGGGCAATTCTCTGCGTGCATCAACTCGGCATGCCTTGCGATCTCCGCGCCATCGTGGAGATCGGCAAGCGCCACCAGATACCGGTCATCGAGGATGCAGCCTGTGCGACGGGAAGCGAAATCCTGTGGGACGGCCGTTGGGAAAAGATCGGCAAAGCGCATGGCGACATTGCCTGCTTCTCCTTCCACCCCAGGAAGGTCGTCACGACAGGCGATGGCGGCATGTTGACGACGGCCAATCCCGAATATGACCGGAAGTTCCGGCTCTGGCGCCAGCATGGCATGAGCGTCACCGATGCCGTTCGTCACGGCTCGAAACAGGTCATCTTCGAAGACTATGACGAGTTGGGTTATAATTACCGGATGACCGATCTTCAGGCGGCCGTCGGACGCGAGCAGTTGCGGCGGCTGCCGGAGTTGGTTGCCCAGCGCAGGCTGCTTGCCGAGCAATATTGCGAACGTCTGTCGACGATTGCCGGGATTTCTCTCCCGGCCGAGCCGCGCTGGGCTCGCAGCAACTGGCAGAGCTTCTGTGTGAGACTGGCCGCGACGGTCGACCAGCGGGCCGTCATGCAGGCTTTGCTCGATCAGGGGATCTCGACCAGGCGCGGGGTGATGAACATTCATCTCGAGAAAGCCTATTCTGATGAGAGCTCCCACCGCGCTGTCACCAGCCTGATGCGGAGTGTATCTGCGCAGCAGCAAACGATAATCCTGCCGCTTTATGCCCAGATGACCGTGTCCGACCTGGACCGGGTTGTTGAGGCCCTTCGCGCAGCCTTGGCGGAAGCAACCGTCGGAGCCTCCAGCGTGCAACGTGCCATGGATGTCGCTGTCGCCTGAACCCGCATTTGCCTGACGTAGCAATTTGCATAACGAAACAATGCGCGTAGCTCCGGATGCGCGCATTGTTTCGTTATGCTGATTTCGTGATCCATCCGCGGATGGTTGCTGGTACGGACTCCGGCGGAAGCAGGTCGATCAGCATGCGCAGCGAATAGAGCCCGCAGACAGCGACGGCGACGAAGCCAATCACCGTCGCCGGCCATAGCGGCAAAATCGAGAACATCAGGAATACCAGTCCCGATGCGGGCAAGAAAAGCAGCGCGTGTCTGCGATTGGCGGCGGACCAGCGAAAACCGGTCAGCTTCCGCACGATCACATAGATCAGGATGCTGTGCCAGACATAGAGGCCAAAAAACGCCATGCCGGCTCCTTGCGTACCGAGCAGCGATACGAAGAGCCAGGCAAGCCCCACATGCACGACTGCCGCCGCAACCTCCGTCCAGAAGAAAATCGCCTGGGTACGCTTCGCCACGACGATGAAACCCATCGGCCAGGAAATAATCCGCAGCATCATTCCAAGGCAGATCCAGCGCAGAAGATCGACTGCACCTTGAAATTCCGCCGAATAGAATAGGCTCATCATGAGCGGCGCAAGCGTCAAGGTGCCGAGCAGGCCGGGGCCAGCGAGCAGCATGCTGATTTCCGCCTGTTCATTGACCAGCCGATTGCATTCGGCATTGTTCTCGGCTGCCGCAGTCAGGCGCGGGTAAAAATCCGTTCCCATCGCCTGCAGGATGAAGCTGGCATAGAGACCGCCAAGGCCCCAGGCCGCCTGGTACAATCCAGCCGCCATGACGCCGCCCTCCTTCAGCACGATAAGGCGGATGGCATAAGCTGCGCCGAAGGTCAGAAGCCCGCTTGCCATGAAGACAAAACCGAGCCTGAGCAGTGCCGACACTTCCCGACCGAACTGGCGCGCGGGCATTGGCGAGGGATGCGGGCAGATCCGCCGGCTGTACCACCAGGTCGGAAGGATTGAAGCAGCCGCAATCACCACGAGGGACGGTGCGATCGCCTGCAGGCCGAACAAATAGATCAGCGGGATGCTGACAGCTGTGCCGATAAGTCCGGCAAGCACGTTGATACGGGCAAGATCGGCAATGCCGCGTAGGCCCTGGATCAATGCAGTCTGCCCTGCAGAGACCAGCCGAAAGAAGATTGCCAGCGACAGCAATGCAATGCCACCGGCATGCTGGTAGCCGCCGAAAGTGAAATGTGAGGCCGGGAATGCCAACGCGGCGAGAAGGAGCGCACCAAACAATCCGAGCACCACCGATATGCGTCGCAGCACTGTTGCTGATCGTGCAATCGTTTCTGCGTCATCGGTGCCTGCAGCTTCGGCAATCTGGCGCACGCCACTGCTGCCCACGCCAAGCCCGGCAATCGCCTGGGCGATATCGAGGATCGACCCGTAAAGGCCCATCAGTCCCACGCCTTCGGGCCCAAGCAGAACCGCCATGGCTTTGTTTCTGACAATGCTGAGTGCGACGTTGACGAGCGAAGACCCGCCCATCAACATCGTCGATTTGAGGATCTGGGTGTAGGTCGGGCTGCTGGGTGGGGTCATCCTCAAAGTCATCGCAAGCCCTGGCCGTTTATCCCGGGCCAGCGTTCAATCTCCCGCCGCGGGCTCGATTGCAGCACATGCATTTTGCGGATCACCGGCTTACCTGACTGACATGCGCCTCTGTCTGAACAGGCAGCGCAGCGGCGTCTTCGGACAGCGCATCGGCGCTGCGAGCCCGCGTTACCCTGACCACGTCGCCCGGCACCAACTCGGTCGTTTCGGCGGCCTGGAATTGATTGACCTGTCCCTTGTCCCGCCGGCTCACGATGAACGTCAGCGGCAGGTCCTCACCGCGGTTATTCGCCCTAGCGCCGTTCGACAGTTCTTCGAGAAGCAGTTGTTGCGTGGTGTCGCGCTTCAACTTGAGCTGATCGAGAGTGGCCTTTTCCGCCTGCACCTCTGAAGCGACCTCGCTGCGGCGAGTGTCGGAAAGTCCTTCGAGATTTCGCGTCGTCTCGTTGATCGCCTGGCGGCCCCGCATGATGGCCGTCACGAGGTCGAGCCGGTCGGAGCGATAGGTGGTGAGCAATCGTTCCAGATCCATCTGGCGTGAGGTGATCGTGAGGCCCTTCTGGACCAGCGTCTTCACGCTCGTCAGTTGCTCTTCGACCGATTGGATATTGTCATCCGAGCCTTTTAGCTTTTCTTCCAGTGTGTCGATTTCTGCCGTCAAGAGATTGCGCAATTCGACGAGGGCCACCGACTGCTTGTCCAGCGCGTTTGCACGCGCCTGAAAAATGACCCGCTCCTCCTGGTAGATACTCTCGGCATATTGCTGATCGGTAGCGGGTGGCTGATCGAAGACGATCTCCTTCGAGCCGGCCATCTCCGCTTGCAGCCGCGCGAGCTTCGCCGAACTGCGCAGGAGCGAATGGTCGATTTCTCGCAGGTCGCCGGCAAGCTTGATCGTGTCCGATTGCTGCTGTGCCGCAGCCCGTAACGGGCCGCCGCTCATGGCCAGGGATTGCAGGACGCTGAGGCCGGAGTGAAATTTATATTGTCCGGGCGCTGTCACGTCTCCGACGACGTAAATGGACGGATAGTCGAGAACGTCGATCGTCACCGCAGGTGCCTGGGCCAAACCCATCTTTGCCTGAAGGCGCTTGGCAATCTCGTTGGTGAGGCTCGTATTGTCCAGTCCAACCGGCTGCGGCCCCAGAAAGGGCAGGGAGACTTCACCTGCATCTGAAACCGTATATTCGCCGCCAATCGCATCCCATCGCTCAAACTGGCCCTTGGACGGCATCCATTGGACGACCGTCAGGCGGATTTTCGTTTGCGGAGCCAACGGGGCGCTATCGGCGAGAGCCGGCGACACGGCTCCGGCAAGAAAGACGAGTGCGCTGATGGCAAGCGTGGCGCGAAAGTACGGGTGAGGGGCACGGTGCGATAGATTCATTACATGTCTCGCCTTCAAAACATCCTTCAACGGACGCTGGTCCAATGCCTTAGGCGCTGTTCGAACGCCGGACGCCAAGCCCGAAACCAGATCGCTAGTGTGCAGTCTGGAGAAGCCTTGAGGAAGGTGGAGGTCGTTTACTTTGCCTAATCACAATTGATGAGGTGGGGAGGATGCTTAAGCCTAAATCGAGCAGAAACACATATCTTCGGCGCGACACAGAGGCATCGCCTCGGCCGCGCTAGCCTCGAAGTACCGCAATCCCCGCGGCAGAGCCTTTATGCTCGCATCGCCAATTTTGCCGGACGACGATATTGACCGGCGTCGGCGCCGTTCGTCCGACAACTCGAAGCAGCGCCAGCGGTGCAGCACAAGGGCGTTCTCCTGCCAGATCTTGACGGCCGAAGACGCCGCCATCTCAACGGCCTATGCGGCTTCAAGACTTGCACAGCAAGCGGCAAATCTTCGCGGGTCTTATCCATCACGTGGACGTGCAACACGGCCGGTTGCCCAAAGGATGCCGCCTGTAGAGCGAAAGGCGTAGCAGATACTCTCTCATTTTTCGACTACAATTCAGGGCCGCCTATCGAGCGGTCCTCATAGATTCGATCCTGATAATCTCGCGGAAGGTGCCTGCCATGTATCGCAACGCTCGTCGGTGGACCTCGCACTCACTCCTGGTGGATTCGTTGATTCCCGCATGGTTGACCATCGGCGGCAAGGGAAGGCCGCGCAAGCCTGCCGAAAGGCACGAGGACAGTGCTCAACTTGCGGCATCCGTGCAAACTGCGGATGGAAACAAGTATGATAGCCATGTCGACAATTCCCACAACAACGCGGCGCTCAACGAGCATGACTCTGAACATAGAGCGAGCGTGATCGACGACCCGGACGGTCGGGCCAATATCACCCGCGAATCGCCGCCCTTGCTCGACGCTCTCGCAACAAATCGCAAGATGGGGGGGCGAAGCGGTGATACTGCCGCGTCTGTGTTGCCCGCCCACACGCCTGGTTTTGCAGGTTTCCAGCCGAACGCGAAGGGAATTGCGTTCGGAGCTCAATCGTCCCTTTATCGCACCTACGCTGGAACGAGCCTCATAGGCGATGATCCTTTGGCTCCGTATCTGCCGCAAAGCCCTGCACCGACAACTTCGGGGCAAAGTTCTGCTGCGGTGGCGGCTGAGCGTACGCCCTCGGGCAAAGTCGTCATTCTCGAATCGACGCCATCGGCGCAGTCGACCGGGCAGCATGCTGGAGCAAATGCGCTGGCGTTTGGTATGCCCTTTGGTGTGTGCGGGTGCGGCTACTATACGTCCCCAACACGGATTCTCGATTGGGCCCATGGCGGCGCCTTGCTTCAGCAAGATGGTCAGTTGCCTGGAACAAGGCTGACCGAAGGGCCGGACTATGTGGCGGCGATCAAGAAGGCCATCGGCGCCTCGGTCAGCGATCCGCTTCTCGATCGCAACTTGTCCCCGCTCTCGGGCTGGCGCGGGACCGCAACGTGGACGGATTCGACGATCTTGAACGGATCCTTGCCCGGTGGCGGAGAGACCGGAAAGGGCACCACCACGAAGGGTGTCGGTACCCTTTCCGGCTCGGTGACGACTCCACCCTCTACGCAGCCTTCTACACAGCGGTCGCTGACAACGCAAAATCTGGCGGCCGCGGCGACGGCCAGCAACGCGATCGTGCTTGAAAACCAGAAGCAGGGCAATCCGGAGAGCGAGTGGGGCATCGTCGGTGCCGGCAGCACCAACATCGAAGGGTTTGCGACCGACATCAGCGTCGACAACGGCAAGACGGTCAGCTTCAAAATCAATACCAATTCCACCAACTACCGGATCGACATCTATCGGCTCGGCTATTATGGGGGCATGGGCGCCCGCAAGGTCTCGACCATGCAGCATACCGGCTTGCAGACGCAGCCCAACCCGTTGCGTAATGCCACAACCGGCACGGTGGATGCCGGCAATTGGGCAGTCTCGGCGTCGTGGACGGTACCTGATGATGCCGTCTCGGGCGTCTACATCGCCAAGCTCGTGCGTCAGGATGGCACCTCTGGCGAAAATCAGATCCCGTTCATCGTGCGGGATGATGCCAGCCAAAGCGACATCGTCTTCCAGACCGCAGACGAGACCTGGCAAGCTTACAACGGCTGGGGTGGCGCAAACCTCTATGGCGGCAACGGGCCGGCGACGGGGCAGGGTGCTGGTCGCGCCTATGCGGTTAGTTACAACAGACCGATTGCGACCCGCGGCGGGGTCGGCACCTATGCCGGGCCGCAGGACTATCTGTTCGGCGCCGAATATGCAGGCATCTACTGGCTGGAACAGAACGGCTATGATGTTTCCTACATGTCGGGTGTCGACGCCGACCGCTATGGCAGCCTGTTGCTCAATCACAAGACCTATATCGATGCCGGGCACGACGAATACTGGTCCGGTCAACAGCGAACCAATGTGGAAGCCGCGCGCGATGCGGGCGTCAACCTCATGTTCTGGAGCGGTAACGAGGTCTATTGGCGTACCCGTTGGGGCAATGCCTATAGCGCCGACGGCACGCCCTATCGCACGCTGATCACCTACAAGGAGACCTGGGCCAACAGCGGCATCGATCCTTCCAGTGAATGGACCGGCACCTTCCGCGATCCACGCTTCAGCCCGCCTGCCATCGGCGGCGGAAACCCGGAAAACTCACTGACCGGACAGTTGTTCAAGGTCGACGATGTCGGCAGCAATCTCGCCGCGATCACGGTCGGATATGACGACGCCAACCTGCGCTTCTGGCGCAATACGAGCGTCGCCAATCTTCAGCCTGGCCAGACGGCAACGCTCACCAAGAACTATCTTGGTTACGAATGGGATGAAGCGTCCGATAACGGCTTCGATCCGGCTGGCCTCGTCAAGCTGTCATCGACGACGCTTCCGGTCAGCACCTATTTGCTCGATTATGGAAACACGACAGGCAATGCGACCGCGACCCATAATCTGACGCTCTATCGGGCGCCGAGCGGTGCGCTGGTGTTCGGCGCCGGTACGGTCTATTGGACATGGGGCCTGAGCAACAATCACGATAACGAGGCGACTGCGACCGATCCTCGCGTGCAGCAGGCAATGGTCAACCTGCTTGCCGACATGGGCATTCAGCCGGGGACACTGCAATCCGGGCTTACTGCCGGGACTGCTTCGTCAGACCATACTGCACCGACCTCGGTCATCACGGTACCCGCCACGGCGACCGTTGGATCCACAGTGACGATTACTGGCACCGCTACCGATTCGGGAGGCGGAGTCATCGCCGCGGTCGAGGTTTCGACCGACAACGGGGCGAGCTGGCATCCGGCGACGGGCGATGAGAATTGGACTTATACCTGGTCGCCGCAGACCGCGGGGACGTACACCATCCGGTCCCGTGCAGTCGACGATAACGTCAACCTGGAAACACCCTCGGCGGGACGCACGGTCACCGTCAGCGGGCCGAGTTACACCTCTCTCTTCGGTTCGGCGACGCCAGCGGTCGTCAACACCAACGACACCTCAGCCGTTGAACTCGGCGTCAAATTCCAGACTTCCGTGGCAGGCACGGTCACCGGCATTCGTTTCTACAAGGGCAACCTCGATACGGGCACGCATACGGGTTCTTTATGGTCGAGCACCGGCACGCAGCTTGCCACCCTCACCTTCACGAACGAGACTGCCAGCGGCTGGCAGACTGCATATTTCACCAGCCCGGTGTCGCTGACCGTCGGACAAACATACACGGCATCTTACCATACGAATGTCGGCCACTATTCATCGACCACCGGCTACTTCACCTCAAACGTAACCAGCGGTCCGCTCACGGCGCCGGCCAGCGGTAACGGCGTCTACCGCTATGGCAGCAACAGCCTCTTGCCAACGAGCACATACCAGTCGACGAACTATTGGGTCGATGTGATGTTTACCACGCCGAGCTCGAACACGACGCCGACGGCGGTTGCCGATACGGGCAACGCGACTGAGAAGGGCGGCGTGGCCAATGGTTCGGGCGGCGTGGTTGCGAGCGGCAACGTGCTGACCAACGACACCGATCCGGATGCCGGTGACACCAAGACCGTCACTGCAGTGGTCTTCGGCGCGACGTCGGGCACGCTCGGTTCGGCACTGAACGGCACCTATGGCAGCCTCGTGCTCAATGCATCAGGCACCTATAGCTATGCCGTCAACGAGAGCAATGCCGCTGTCCAGGCGCTGCGCCAGTCGACCAACACGCTGAGCGATGTCTTCAGCTATACGATGCGCGACAGCGCCGGCGCCACGGCCACGGCAAACCTGACGATCACCGTCCATGGCGCCAACGATGCGCCGGTGCTGGCGGTCCAGACGGCGACCCAGAATGCCACCACCGGCTCGGCCTTCTCCTTCGTCCTGCCGACGACGACCTTTACCGATGTCGACAGCGGCGAGACGCTGGCCTATTCGGCAACCGCTGCCGACGGCACGGCGCTGCCTTCCTGGCTGAGCTTCAACGCCTCGACGAGGACCTTCTCCGGCACGCCGACGGCAGCCGGCACTTACGGCGTCAAGGTGACGGCTACCGATCTTGGCGGTCTTGCAGCCAACGAGAGCTTCAACATCGCCGTATCGGTTCCCGGAAACACGACGCCGACGGCGGTTGCCGATACGGGCAACGCGACTGAGAAGGGCGGCGTGGCCAATGGTTCGGGCGGCGTGGTTGCGAGCGGCAACGTGCTGACCAACGACACCGATCCGGATGCCGGTGACACCAAGACCGTCACTGCAGTGGTCTTCGGCGCGACGTCGGGCACGCTCGGTTCGGCACTGAACGGCACCTATGGCAGCCTCGTGCTCAATGCATCAGGCACCTATAGCTATGCCGTCAACGAGAGCAATGCCGCTGTCCAGGCGCTGCGCCAGTCGACCAACACGCTGAGCGATGTCTTCAGCTATACGATGCGCGACAGCGCCGGCGCCACGGCCACGGCAAACCTGACGATCACCGTCCATGGCGCCAACGATGCGCCGGTGCTGGCGGTCCAGACGGCGACCCAGAATGCCACCACCGGCTCGGCCTTCTCCTTCGTCCTGCCGACGACGACCTTTACCGATGTCGACAGCGGCGAGACGCTGGCCTATTCGGCAACCGCTGCCGACGGCACGGCGCTGCCTTCCTGGCTGAGCTTCAACGCCTCGACGAGGACCTTCTCCGGCACGCCGAC
>NZ_JAAXDD010000013.1:0-52286 GCF_019798305.1 Rhizobium leguminosarum | reverse complement strand
ACGACGACCTTTACCGATGTCGACAGCGGCGAGACGCTGGCCTATTCGGCAACCGCTGCCGACGGCACGGCGCTGCCTTCCTGGCTGAGCTTCAACGCCTCGACGAGGACCTTCTCCGGCACGCCGACAACGTCAGGAACCTACGGCGTCAAGGTGACGGCAACCGATCTTGGCGGCCTTGCCGCCAACGAAAGCTTCAACATCGCCGTGTCGACGGCGCCGACGACCTATAGCCTGTTCTCTGCCTCCAGCACGCCGACCCTGACCAACCTCAACGATGGTCAGCAGCTCGAGCTCGGCGTCAAGTTTACGTCGAACGTTGCCGGGGATGTCACAGGCATCAGATTCTATCGCAGCGCCAATGACAACGGCCAGAACGTCGTCGACCTTTGGACCGCGACTGGCACCAAGCTCGGCACCGCCACCTTCACCACCACCACCGCGAGCGGCTGGCAGACGGTAAACTTCGCAGCCCCGGTCACGATCGCCGCCAATACCACCTATGTCGCCTCCTATCACACGACCGGCGGCTACGTGGCGACCAGCAATTTCTATACGACCGCCGTTACCAGCGGTCCGCTGACGGCTCCGGCCACTGGCAATGGCCTCTATGCCTATGGCGGTTCCGCCACCACAGGTCTTTTCCCGACCAACACCTACAATTCAACCAATTACTATGCCGACGTCGTCTTCCGGCCGCAGCTCGTCGCATGACGCAAAGTATAAGGTTAGGTAGGGATCGGTTTCGAATGAGACCAATACGACGCAAATGCTGGTCGCGGCGAAGGGCGCTTCGACCGCCCGCATTCAAGGAATGTCGATGAACAAGGTCGAGCGGCTCCCGGTGACCGTGCTGGCCGGCTTTCTCGGTGCTGGCAAGACGACGCTCCTCAGTTACGTCCTGAACAACCGTCAAGGCCTGCGGGTCGCCGTCATTGTCAACGATATGAGCGAAGTGAATATAGACGCCAGTCTCATTCGCGACGGTGGTTGCAACCTGTCGCATACGACGGAGACATTGATCGAGCTCAGCAATGGCTGCATCTGCTGCACTCTGCGCAACGACCTCCTGACGGAGGTGCGGCGGCTGGCCGAAGAGCGGCGATACGACTATCTGTTGATCGAAGGCACCGGCATTGCCGAGCCATGCCCTATCGCGGCAACCTTTTCCTTCCGCGACGAGAATGGTGTCTCGCTCGCCGATTTTGCCAGCCTCGACACGATGGTCACCGTGGTCGACGCTGCAAACCTGTTGGCCGACTACAGCAGTGCCGATCTGCTTGCCGACCGTGGCCTGCAGCGCGACGGTGAGGACCGGCGCACACTCATCGACCTGCTGGTGGATCAGATCGAGTTTGCCGATGTTGTCGTGATCAACAAGATCTCGGACGCGACCGAAGAGATCCGCGCGGAAGTCCGCAAGATAGTTGCTTCGCTCAACCCGGATGCGCGCCAGGTGGAGACGGATTTCGGCAAGATTTCTCTTTCAGCTGTCCTCAATACGGGCCTCTTCGATGAAGCAAAGGCCGCAGCGCATCCCCTGTGGCACAAGGAATTGTACTGCCCGGATGAGCATGTTCCAGAAACGGAGGAATACGGGGTCTCGAGCTTTGTCTATCGCACGAGGCGTCCCTTCGACCCCATGCGGTTTCGATCATTCCTGGACGAGCCCTGGCCGGGGGTCATCCGCGCCAAAGGCCATTTCTGGCTTGCCACGCGCCCGCGTCACGTGGGTCTGATGTCGGCTGCCGGGGTGCAACGGCGCTGTGAACCCATGGGGCTCTGGTGGGCGGCCGTACCCCGACAAGACTGGCCGAACCACCAGCAGTTTCGTCAGCATCTCGAGAGCCGGTGGGACAGCGCTTGGGGCGACCGTCGGCAGGAATTGGTCTTTATTGGCGTGGGTATGGACGAGGGGGGTGTGCGGACCGCTCTGGACGGATGTCTCGCCAGCGCCGATCCGCGCGACTGGGCCACCCTCGAAGATCCGTTTCCGGCGTGGTAGTGCGGGGTGGCGCAGGACAACCGCCGCGTTAACCGGCTCGACCAGCCGGACCGGCCCAGAATTCCTTTTCAACCAGCGTCAGCCACTGAGAGCGCCGCGCGTCTTTTCAGACGCGCTAAGGACGCTCTAACACTTTGAATGGGCGCATAATTCTCTCCGAAAATCGATCTCGATTTTCGGGGTTATGCGCAGGCAGCTTTGGGGCCTTGTCGGTCGGGTATGCGGTGAGGGTCATCATATCGGCGTATGGGAGTACCACCCACATACCCCAGATTGCTGTCGTACATTCCCTTAGCAAAGGTGCCAGAATACACGCCTTGCTATAGCGGTCGAAGGGCCGGCCGATGCGGGAGGGGACGCCGCTGATGCGGAGAATTCATGTCAGTAATCGTGAGTATTTGAGTACATTTGGTGGAGCGTTGAGTATCTGTCGTGCACCTTCAGCCTGGAGCGCAGTGCTGGGAACCGCGACGGTTGTATCTTCCACGAGTACCGGTGGTTCCCTAAGCTTTGCCAGTAAGGGCAGCTTCGCCAATCTCGACGGCGGCGCTGTCCCGTCCTCCCACACAGGCAATATCATGCTGCCCGCCGCGCTGATCTCAGCAGGCGGCGGGCAGACTGCCTCGATTCCACCAACGGCGATGCCCGCGCCTGCAGGCGACGGCAGCGCACAGGACACGTCCGCCGAGACGGCATCGGTTGCGACGGTGTTGCAGACGACGACCACGTCATCCGAGCGCACCGTGCTCGGCCCGGACCCGTACGAGGAGGCTGCGACGCTGCCTGCCGCGCCCGTGCTGACGGGTGTTACCAGCGATGCCGGCACGGGAGGCGCTACCACGCCGCCGGCCGATCCTGCCGCCGGTTCCGGCACGACGTCATTGCGCCTTCAGACCTCGATAGCCTCCATCTCGCTGGAGCCAAGCCAGGACGCTTCCGCCAATACGACCGCGGCCCCGACTGCGCTTGCAGCACCGGTGGCGGCGGCCGCAGCTGCTGCAACTGCTGCGACGCCCAACAAGATCGCGCTCGAGAACATGAAGCAGGGCAACCCCATCAGCGAATGGGGACTGGAGGGCGATGGCAAAGGCACGATCCAGGGCTTTGCCACCGAAATCAGCACCAATATCGGCCAGACGGTCGATTTCAAGATCGCCACGGATTCCACCCATTACCGCATCGATATCTACCGCATGGGCTATTATGGCGGGGCCGGCGCGCGCAAGGTCGACTCGATCGAACAATCGCTGACCACGGCACAAATCCAGCCGCACCCGATCGTCGACATGTCGCTCGGTCTCATCGATTGCGGCAACTGGTCGGTGTCCGCCAGCTGGCAGATCCCTGCCGATGCCGTCTCGGGCGTCTATTTCGCCAAGCTGGTGCGCGAGGACAGCACCGCGGACGCAAGCATCATCCCCTTCGTCGTGCGTGACGACGCCTCCACCAGCAATGTCGTCTTCCAGACCTCGGATACGACATGGCAGGCCTATAATGCCTGGGGCGGCGCCAGCCTCTATTATGGCCAAGTGCCGGTCGATCCCGCCGACATGATCGGCTACCTGCCGCCGAACTGCAGCTGCGGCTTGACCGCGATCGGCCGCGCCTCGGCCGTCAGCTATAACAGGCCGATCATCACCAATACGAGCCCGATCGGCGGTTCGCACGATTACATCTTCGGCGTCGAATCCTCCGCCATCTCGTGGCTGGAGCAGAACGGCTACGACGTTTCCTATATCTCCGGCGTCGATGCGACGCGCAACGGCGCGCTGCTGCTCAACCACGATGCCTATCTCTCCGTCGGGCATGACGAATACTGGTCTGCCGAACAGCGCGCCAATGTCGAGGCGGCGCGCGATGCCGGCGTCAACCTCGCCTTCTGGAGCGGTAACGAGTGCTACTGGAAGGTCCGCTGGCAAAGCAGCATCGACGGCAGCGGCCAGGCCTACCGCACCATGGTCTGCTACAAGGAAACCTGGGGCACGAGCACGGATCCGAGCAATGTCGGCACCGGCACCTGGCGCGATCCGCGTTATGCCGATTCGGGGCAGCAGCCGGAGAATGCGCTGACGGGCACGATGTTCCAGGTGGACAGCTACCGCCAGGATACGATCTCCATCCCCTACGACTATTCGAACCTGCGCTTCTGGCGCAATACCGACGTTTCGGAGCTGAATGAAGGCGAGACCTATAATCTGGTGCAGAACCTGCTCGGCTATGAGTGGGATTCCGACGTCGAGAACGGATTCCGTCCGGCTGGACTGATCGACCTGTCGCTCTCCTCGGTCTCGGTGAGCACGTATCTGCGCGACTACGGCACGACGGTCGGCGATGCGGTGGCGACCCACAGCCTGACCATGTACCGGGCGACAAGCGGCGCGCTGGTCTTCGGCGCCGGCACAGTCTTCTGGTCATGGGGGCTGAGCGACAACCACCAGGGCCCGGCCACGTCAACCGATCGCAACGTGCAGCAGGCGATGGTCAACATGTTCGCGGACATGGGCATTCAGCCGACGACGCTGGATGCGAGCCTGATCCTCGCGACCAAATCGACCGACATACTGAAGCCGACTTCGTCGATCTCGTCTCCCATCATTGGGGCAAGCTTCCTCGAAGGCCAGCACGTGACGATCACGGGCACGGCGCAGGATTTCGGCGGCGGCATCATTGCCGGCGTGGAAGTCTCGACCGATGGCGGCCAGCACTGGTTCAAGGCGTCAGGCCGCGAGAGCTGGAGCTATAACTGGGTCGTCCAGGCGAGCGGCACCTACACGGTCATGTCACGGGCCGTCGACGACAGCGTCAATCTGGAGGCGCCATCGGCCGGCAAGCAGGTCACGGTTACCCTGCCGGGCACACAGGGCCTGTGGACGCTGGCGGAAAAGCCCGCGACCGAAGTGGCGATCGATCGCGATTCCGTCGAGCTCGGCCTGCGCTTCCAGACAACGACCGCGGGTTCCGTGCAGGGCATCCGCTTCTACAAAGGCTTCTACAATATCGGCGACCATGTCGTCAGCCTCTGGAGCGCCAACGGAACGCTACTGGCGACCGGCGTATCGGTGAATGAATCGCTCTCCGGCTGGCAGACCGTGATATTCTCCTCGCCGATCCAGATTGTCGCCGGCACAACCTATGTGGCCTCCTATCACAGCAGCGGCTACTATTCCGCCACCCAGAATTACTTCGGCAGCCCCTATGCCAGCGGCGCGCTGAAGGCCGTCGATGGCGGCGGCGTCTATGCCTATGGCGACAATGCCGGCACATTCCCCGGCCAGAGCCCCGGCACCGGCACCAACTACTGGGTCGACGTAGTCTTTGATGCCGGGCCCAACGGCGCGCCGGTTGCGACCGACGACACGGGGCTAACCATCACCCGCAACGACAGCGTCGTCATCTCGATCGCCTCGCTCATCGGAAACGATACGGATCCCAATGGCGATGCGATGACGATTTCGGCCGTCGGCAATGCCGTCAACGGCACGGTGACGCTCAACAAGCAGAACGGCACCGTCACCTTCACACCGACCAACAATTATTCGGGGCCGGCGAGCTTCGCCTATACCTTGTCGGACGGGCGCGGCGGCACGGATCAGGGCAATGTCAGCCTCACCGTAAACCAGGGCCCTGCCGGGGAAACGCTGTTCACCTCAAGCGAAGGGCCGACGGGTGCAAGCTTCAACGAAGGCCAGTCGCTGGAACTCGGCATGCGGTTCTTCGCTTCGTCCAGCGGCATGGTGACCGGCATCCGCTTCTACAAGGCGTCCGGCGATACCGGCTCGCATACCGGCTCGCTGTGGACGGCCGACGGCACGCTGGTTGCAACCGTCACTTTCGCCGGCAGCGAATCGGTGAGCGGCTGGCAGACCGCGACATTCTCGAACCCGGTGCATATTCTGGCCGGCACGACCTATGTCGCCTCCTACCATACGACCGGCAGCTATGTGGCGACGGCAAACTATTTCACATCAGCCCATAGTAACGGCTCGCTGACGGCGCTTGCCGGCAGCAACGGCGTCTTTGCCGATGGCTCCGGTTTCCCGACCTCCAGCTACCAGTCGTCGAATTACTGGGTGGATGTCGTCTACAATCAGACTAGCAATGCGGTGCCGGTCGCCGCCAATGACAATGGCTACACGACCTATTCCAACACGGCGCTGTCGATTGCCGCAGCCAGCCTGCTTGCAAACGACACCGATGCCGATGGCGACCCGCTCAGCATCACCGGCGTCAATGGTGCGGTCAACGGAACGGTGACTTTCAACGGCCAGACCAAGTCCGTCAGTTTCACGCCAACGGCGGGTTATACGGGTGCGGCAAGCTTCTCCTATTCGATCTCGGACGGGCTTGGCGGAACGGCGTCGGCCACGGTCAGCCTCACTGTCGGCACGCCGCCCGGCGGAGGCACGACGTCGAGCCTGTTCACCGGCGCCGACACCTCGGGTGTTACCCCCGCCAATGATGCCAACTCGGTCGAACTCGGCGTCAAGTTCATCGCTTCCGCCAGCGGCCAGATCACCGGGCTCACCTATTACAGGAGCGCCCAGGATACCGGCACGCATGTCGGCTCGCTCTGGACCGCGAGCGGCCAGTTGCTCGGGCAAGCAACCTTCATCAACGAGACGGCGAGCGGCTGGCAGACGGTGAGCTTCACGCAACCGATCAGCATCACCTCAGGCACCACCTATGTGGCGAGCTATCATTCCAACGGCTTCTACTCGGCATCGGCCAATTATTTCACGACCGACCATACGAGCGGCGCGCTGACGGCACCGTCGAGTGCTGCGAGCGGCGGCAACGGCCTTTATGCCTATGGCTCGGGCAGCCTGTTCCCGACCGCTTCTTACAATGCGAGCAATTACTGGGTCGACGTGCTCTATCAGCAGGGCGGCGCGCAGAATGCGGTTCCGGTCGCCGCCAATGACAGCGGCTTGTCGACCAATACCGGCACGCCGATCACCATCCAGGCCTCAGTGCTCCTGGCAAACGACACCGATGCCGATGGCGACCCGCTTGTCATCACCGGCGTCAGCGGCGCGGTCAACGGCTCGGTCGCCTACGATGCCCAGGCCCAGACGGTGACCTTCACGCCGACGGCAGGCTATTCGGGACCGGCGAGCTTCAGCTACGCAATTGCAGACGGCAAGGGCGGCACGGCGTCGGCGCAGGTTGCGCTCACCATCAACGGCGGCCAGACGGCAGGGCCGGAGCAGAACCTCTTTGCCGCCAATGCGACGCCTTCAATCGTCTCCGTGAACGACAACCAGCCGGTCAATCTAGGCATGAAATTCCAGGCCGATACGGCAGGCTGGGTCACCGGCATCCGCTTCTACAAGGGGGCAGACAATACTGGCCCGCACAACGGCTATCTCTGGACCGCCTCGGGCACATTGCTCGGCAGCGTCAGCTTCAGCAACGAAACGGCAAGCGGCTGGCAGACCGCGATGCTCACGCAGCAGGTCGCGGTCGCCGCGGATACGACCTATGTCGTTTCCTACAGCACCAACGGCAATTATTCGGCGACCGGCAGTTACTTCAGCGCCGATGTGACGAACGGCGACTTGAGGGCGCTCGGCGGCACCAACGGCGTCTATGCCTATGGGTCGAGCGGGTTGTTCCCGAGTGCCAGCTACAACAGCACAAACTACTATGTGGACATAGCGTTCAGGCCGCAGCTCGCGGCGTAAAGAAAGCGAGCGGGGAGTACCGATGACGAGTGGAGACAACAGACTTCCGGTGACGGTCCTTGCCGGTTTTCTCGGCGCCGGCAAGACGACGATCCTCAACCATGTCCTGCGCAATCGCGAGGGGCGCCGGGTCGCCGTCATCGTCAACGACATGAGCGAGGTGAATATCGATGCCGATCTCGTGCGCGACGGGGGGGCGAACCTGTCGCGGACGGACGAGACACTGGTGGAGCTCACCAATGGCTGCATCTGCTGCACATTGCGCGACGATCTCCTGAGCGAAGTGCGCCGCCTCGCCGCCGCCGGCCGTTTCGACTATCTGCTGGTCGAGGGCACCGGGATCGCCGAGCCGCTGCCGGTCGCAGCGACCTTCTCCTTCCGCGACGAGAGCGGGGCAGCCCTCTGCGACGTCGCGCGGCTCGACACGATGGTTTCCGTCGTCGATGCGGTCAATCTTCTGGCCGATTACGCGAGCGCGGAGTTCCTGAGGGATCGCGGCGAGAGCCGGGATGGAGAAGACGAGCGCAAGCTGGTGGAACTGCTCGTCGAGCAAATCGAATTTGCCGATGTCGTGGTCATCAACAAGGCGCAGGATGTGCGGCCTGCCGCGCTTGCCGAGGTTCGCCGCATCGTTGCCGCACTCAACCCTGATGCCCGCGTCATCGAGACCGGCTTCGGCAGGCTGCAGCTCGACGCAATCCTGAATACAGGCCTCTTCAGCGAAGCGAGAGCTGCCCGCCATCCGCTGTGGCACAAGGAACTCTTCGGTTGGGGCGACCATGTGCCGGAGACGGAGGAATACGGTATTTCGAGCTTCGTCTATCGCAGCCGCCGGCCGTTCGATCCCTCCAGGTTGCGGGATTTTCTCGACCGGAAATGGCCGGGCCTCATCCGCGCAAAGGGCCATTTCTGGCTGGCGACAAGGCCCGACGAGATCGGCCTGCTGTCGATTACCGGCACGCAGTGCCGCATCGACACCAAGGGCTTCTGGTGGGCGTCCGTGCCGAAGGCGCAATGGCCGCGTTATCCGCAGTTCCGCCAGCTCATCGACCGGCATTGGGACAAGGTCTGGGGCGACCGCCGCCAGGAACTCGTTTTCATCGGCGCCGGCTTCGACGAAAACGCAATCCGCACCGCGCTCGGCGACTGCCTGACCGGTGAGGAGACGGGCTTCGATCCGCAGACCGCCGCCGGGCTTCGGGACCCGTTTCCGGCCTGGCAGCACGCACATTCAGATAGTTTTAGAGCATCCTAATGGACGTAAGACGCCCTAAGATGAAGACGTTTTGATTATCAACCGGAGGAGAGAACAATGAGCAACGAACTTTACGCAGATGGCATCGGCGAAATCACCATCACGGGAACGATCGTGCGGATCGACCTGATGTCGCTCTCGGCTACCGATCGTGACGCCAACAACAATCCGAAGCCGGCTTTCCGCCAGCGCATCATCATGCCGGTCGATGCCTTCGCCAACGCGGTCGATCTCATGCAGAAGGCGCTTGGCGGTTTGGTGGAGGCGGGTGCGATCCGTCGCATGGGCGATATGCCAGCTGCGGCGGCTGCCGATAACCAGTCGGCGCAGGCGGGCGCTTCGAACGCCTCGCCGAACTTCAACTGACAAAACAAATATGCCTCGGTCTCGTACTGTCTCGGGTGGGCCATGAGTGGTTTTCTGCATACCAACCTGCACTGTCTTGCACTGGTCGCGCGTCATCACGGCGTCGACCTTGCTCCTG
This sequence comes from Rhizobium leguminosarum, assembly GCF_019798305.1. Lineage (GTDB taxonomy): Bacteria > Pseudomonadota > Alphaproteobacteria > Rhizobiales > Rhizobiaceae > Rhizobium > Rhizobium leguminosarum_U. The sequence continues at coordinate 42,858 of NZ_JAAXDD010000013.1, read as the reverse complement.
AACGATTGCAGCACGATTATGCCGTCGGCAACGATCCTGTTGCCTTGCGGCAGCTGCTGCGCATGGCCAAGGATGCCGGCCTCAGGGCAAGGCATCTGACGCTCGACTGGCGATCCCTGTTCCAACTCGGCGAGGCATTCCCGGTGCTCGCCGAGCTGACGAACGGCAACTGGGTGGTCATCGCCGGCGCTGTCGGGAGCGGGGAGGATGAAAGAATCCGCGTTCTCGACCCGCTGGCATCACGCGCCGAAGTGATGATGCTCAGCGAAGAGCAGTTCGCCAAGGCCTGGCTCGGATCGGTGATCCTGCTGAAGCGCAACTATCGCATGTCCGATGAGGACCGGCCCTTCGGCTTCCGCTGGTTCGTCCCCGAGATCATCAAGCAGCGCAGCTTCTTCCGCGATGTCGCGCTCGCCGCCTTCGTGCTCTACGGGCTGGGGCTGACGACGCCGATCTTCTTTCAGCTCGTCATCGACAAGGTGCTGGTGCATCAGAGCTATGCGACGCTGACGGTTCTGACAGTGGGCATTGCGATTGCCCTGGTCTTCGACGCGACCTTCACCTTCCTGCGCCGCTATCTGCTCCTCTATGCGACGAACAGGATCGACATCCGCGTCGCGACCCGCACTTTCGGCCATCTGCTCAACCTGCCGATCGCGCTCTTCGAGCAGGCCTCGGCCGGCGTTCTCGTCAAGCATATGCAGCAGACCGGGCGCATCCGCGAATTCCTGACCGGCCGGCTGTTTCTCACACTGTTGGACGGCGTTTCGCTGCTGGTCTTCGTGCCGATCCTGCTTCTCTACAGCGTCAAGCTGACGCTTGTCGTGCTCGGTTTTGCCGCCCTCGTCGGGCTCGTGGTGATGATGCTCGTCGGGCCGTTCCAGCGCCGGTTGCAGGCGCTCTACCAGGCCGAAGGCGACCGGCAGGCATTGCTGGTGGAAACCGTGCACGGCATGCGAACCGTCAAATCGCTGGCGCTGGAGCCGCGCCAGCGCAAGGTGTGGGACGATTATTCGGCCCAGTCGATCTCCGTGCGTTTCCGGGTCGACAAGATCTCGACCATCGCCCAGGCGATGACCGGACTGCTGGAGAAGCTGATGAGCGTCGCGATCATCGGTCTCGGCGCGCTCGATGTCTTCAGCGGCGCGATGACGATCGGCGCGCTGGTCGCCTTCAACATGCTCGCCGGCCGGGTTTCGGGACCACTGGTGCAGATCGTCACCATGGTGCACGAATATCAGGAAGTCGCGCTCTCCGTGCGCATGCTCGGCGAGATCATGAACCAGCGGCCGGAGCAGGCGGGCCGCGGGCGAGGTGTTCGGCCGCATCTGCAGGGCCGTATCGAATTCGACAGAGTCAGCTTCCGCTACGGCCCGGATAGCGCACCGGCGCTCGACAATGTCTCCTTCGCCATTCCGGCGGGCTGCCTCTTCGGCGTGGTTGGCAAGAGCGGCTCGGGCAAGACGACGATCACCAGGCTCATCCAGGGGCTCTATCAGAGCCAGGAAGGCCTCGTGCGCATGGATGGCTATGACAGCCGCGAGATCGACCTCGTGCATCTGAGAACGAGCATCGGCGTCGTGCTGCAGGACAGTTTCCTGTTTCGCGGCTCGGTGCGCGAAAATATTGCCGCCGCCAAGCCCGATGCCAGCATCGAGGAGATCATGGAAGTCGCCCGCATCGCCGGCGCCGAGGAGTTCATCGAGCGCCTGCCGCGCGGCTTTGACACGATGCTGGAGGAAAACGCCTCCAACCTGTCAGGCGGCCAGAAGCAGCGGCTTGCCATTGCCCGCGCGCTCATCACCGATCCGAAGCTGTTGATCTTCGACGAGGCAACGAGCGCGCTCGACCCCGACAGTGAGGCGATCATCCGAGACAATCTGAGCCGCATCGCCGCCGGCCGCACCGTCATCATCGTCTCGCACCGGCTTTCGACGCTCGTCGATGCCGATGCCATTCTCGTCATCGAGCGTGGCAAGGTCGCCGATATCGGCCGGCACGATCAGCTTGTATCGCGCTGCATGACCTATCGCCACCTGTGGGCCCAGCAGATGAGGCAGGTCGCATGAATGCGCACACCAGAAAACCCAGCGAGAACCTGCCGGTCCCTTCGGGCAAAGGCCCTTCAGACAAGGCGCCCTCACACAAGGGAAGGGAACTGACCGCCCGCCTGCCGCTGCCGCCGGCAATTGCAGAATTCCAATCCGATGCCGTCGAGCTCGAGGAACGCGCTCCGCCCAGAGTTGCGCGCATGACGCTCTATTGCGTGACGGCGCTGATTGCTGCGGCGATCATCTGGGCCTCGGTCTCGTCAATCGACGAGGTGGTGATCGCGCCCGGCAAGCTCGTCACCACCCAGCCGACCATCGTCGTCCAGCCGCTCGAAACCTCGATCATCCGCACGATCGAGGTGAAGGCCGGCGAAGTGGTGCATGCCGGCCAAACGCTCGCGACCCTCGACGCTACTTTCAGCCAGGCCGATGTCGACCAGCAGCAGGCGAAGTTCTCCGCGCTCGACGCCCAGGTGCGGCGCATCGAGGCCGAGCTTGCCGGCGACGACTACACGAAGATGGCGGGAGATACGCCCGACCAGATACTGCAGGCGCAGCTCTTCGGCCAGCGACGGGCCTTCTACGTGGCGCAGTTGCAGAATTTCGAGCAGCAGATGGCCGGACAGTCGGCGGCCCTTCTGGCGAGTAAGAACCAGGAGGCCGTGCTCGACGACAGGCGTGATGGGCTCTCGCAGATCGAGGCAGCGCGCGAGCGGCTCTATAACAAGCAGAGCGGCTCGCTGATCACGCTGCTCGGCTCGCGCGACGCCCGACTTGACGTCGAGTCCGATCTGACGGCCGTTCGCGGCCGGGCCGACGAGGCCGCGCACGCCTATGCCAAGCTGACGGCCGACCGGCAGGCCTTCATCGAGGATTTCCGCCGGGCGGCGATGGAGCAACTGGTCGAGCTGCGCGGCCAGCGTGACATGGCGGACGAGGAACTGAAGAAGATGGCACTGCGCCGCAACATGGTCGCGCTGACGGCGCCGGCCGATTCCGTCGTGCTCGACCTGGCGCAGCGCTCGGTCGGCTCAGTGGTGCGGGAGGCGGAGCCGGTGGTCACACTCGTGCCCATCAACGTGCCGCTGGAAGCGGAAGTCTCGATCAACACGCGCGATATCGGCCGCGTCGCCGTCGGCAAGGAAGCCCGTATCAAGCTCGATGCCTATCCGTTCCAGAAATACGGAACCGCGACAGGCGAGGTGAGGACCATCAGCCAGGACACCTTCCTCACGGGCCAGCAGGAGGCCCCCACCAACCAGCCGGCCGCTCCCTTCTTCAAGGCGCGGATCCTGCTTGCCGATACCCGGCTGAATGCCACAGATGTGCCGGTGCGGCTGCTTCCCGGCATGACTGTGACCACGGAAATCAAGGTCGGCAACCGTACGGTGATCTCCTATTTCCTGTATCCGCTGCTGCGCGGTCTCGACAACGCAATACGCGAACCGTAGGACGTGACGGATCAGTTCGCCCCGAACGAGATCCCGAGTGAGGTTCAAGGCAGAGATTTCGCGTCCCATAGCTGCGGTCGCCCGCATGTTCGTGAAGGCGGATTTGCCCGGCTTTTGGCGGCTCGCACTATCAACGAATCGCCGAACGCGCCAAGCATTCGCTCAGCGTTAATTTCGATCGATTGGGAATGAGTGTCGCAATGGTTCACGACGTCTGCATTATAGGCGGCGGCATAGTTGGTCTTGCCACCGCCATGGCCGTTCTGGAAAAGCGCCCCGGTGCAAGTGTCGTTCTCCTTGAAAAGGAGCCTGGCTTGGCCGTCCACCAGACAGGGCACAACAGCGGCGTCATCCACGCGGGAATCTACTATGCGCCAGGCAGCTTGAAAGCGCGCCTTTGTCGGGAGGGGGCCGATGCCATCAAGGTGTTCTGCAGGGAGAAGGCCGTACCCTATGAACAATGTGGAAAACTGGTGGTTGCCACCAACGAGCTCGAACACCGCCGCCTGAAGGACTTGGCCGAACGGGCAAGGATCAACAACATCGATATCGAATGGCTCGATCGGAATACGCTGAAACAACGGGAGCCTATGGTCGAAGGCGTCGCGGCAATTTTCGTTCGGGCGACGGGTATCGTCGACTACAAGGCTGTGTGCGTCGCCATGGGCGCTCATCTGACCGCTCAGGGCGTGGAAATCGAATTGAATACGCAGGTTTCCGCGATCCGCGAAACCTCTGATCTCGTGGAGATTTCAGCGGGTGAGCGCCAATGGCGGGCCAGACAGCTGATCGCCTGCGCCGGCCTGCAGTCCGACCGCATCGCCAAACTTGCGGGCCTCAAGATCGATCATCAGATCATACCGTTCAGGGGCGAATATTTCCGTCTGCCACCGTCGCGGAATGGACTGGTCAAGCACCTGATCTATCCGGTGCCTGATCCGTCGCTTCCGTTCCTTGGCATTCACGTCACCAAGATGATCGACGGCAGCCTTACCGTCGGACCCAATGCGGTTCTGGGAATGGCGCGCGAGGGATATCCGAAATTCAGCATAAACGTCCGGGATCTCAGCGAGTGTCTCTCGTTTCCGGGCCTATGGCGGCTTCTCTGGAAGAACGCAGGGGGCGCCGTGCACGAATTCAGGGACTCGCTGTGGCGGAAAAACTATCTGGAAGCGTGCCGCAAATACTGCCCATCGCTGACACTCGAAGACCTTCAGCCGATGGAGGCGGGCATCCGGGCCCAGGCCGTGATGCGGGACGGGCGCCTGGAGCATGATTTCCTGTTCCTAAGGACGGGTCGCATGCTGCACGTCTGCAATGCGCCGTCGCCGGCAGCCACATCGTCGATCCCGATCGGCCGGGATATTGCCGACAGGTGCTTTTCCGCCGGCTAGACGAAGCCGTGAGGGAAGCCGGAATGAACGATGTCGGTCAGGGCGCACTGAGCGGTGGAGTATCCCTGCCTGTTGCGCCGTTCGGTAGGCCTACGCCAGAGACAAGAACTATTGGTGCTTCCTTCCCTCGACGGCGTTCCTTACAATCTTGCCTGTCCTCCCCGAGCCCTGGAAATGAGGTTTACATGAGCACGCTTACCCGCTTCTCCGTTCAGCCGCTCTCGACCATGACTCGCCGTCTTGCGGATGTCGCCTCCGCTCGTCGCGAACCCGACCTGGTTATCCAGGGCGCACGCATCTTGTCCACCTATTCGGAGCGCCTTCTCGACGGACGCGAAGTCTGGATTTCGGGGGGCCGCATTGCGGCCGTGAAGCCGGCCGGCAGCTACAGAGGCGGGAACGCCAAGCTCTACGACGCAAGGGGCGGCATCATCGCCCCGGGCTTGGTCGATCCGCATATCCATATCGAATCCTCGATGGTGACGGCCTGCGCCTATGCCGAAGCGGCGCTCCTCAACGGCACGACGACGATCTTCTGCGACAGCCACGAGATCGGCAATGTCATGGACGTCGCCGGCGTCGAGGCCATGCTCGAGGATGCACGGCAGGCGCCGCTGTCGATCTTCCTGACCGTGCCGAGCACCGTGCCGGCGACGACGCCTGATCTCGAAACAGCCGGCGGCGACCTGACGCCGGACAAGATCGCCGCCCTGTTCGACAAATGGCCGGAAGCCGTGGCTCTCGGTGAGAAGATGGATTTCGTCCCCGTTGCGATGGGCGACGAGCGCAGCCATGCGATCCTGGCTGCAGCACTCGAGCGCGGCAGGCCGGTGTCGGGCCATGTCTACGGACGAGAGTTTGTTGCCGCCTATGCCGCATCCGGCGTTACCGACACGCATGAAGCCATCGACCGCGACATTGCCGACGACCTGTTGGAAGCCGGCGTGTGGATCTTCCTGCGCGGCGGCCCGCCGACGACACCCTGGCATTCGCTGCCGCAGGCGATCAAGACGATCACCGAGCTCGGCGCTTCCCCCAAGCGCGTTGCCGTTTGCACCGACGACCGTGATGCGGAAGATCTGCTCGCCTTCGGCCTGGACTGGGTGACTCGCGAAGCGGTGAAATACGGTATGAGGCCGGAACAGGCCTGGGCGATGGGTTCGCTGCACGGCGCGACGCGGTTCGGCATGGAAGGCGAAATCGGCGGTCTGGGCGGCGGACGCCGCGCCGACCTGGTGCTTCTCAGCGACGACCTTGCGCCGGTCAGCACCTGGTATGGTGGCGAACTCGTCGTCGACGGCAGGAAGATCACACCAATCCTCGACGAAGCCCTGTCGAAACCGTACCGCTATCCCGATGCTGCCTACCACACGGTCAAGCTGCCAAAGAACCTCAAACTGACACCGGACCTGCCGACGGAGACCGTCGTCGCTCATACGATCAAGACGGAGCTGCCTGGCATCACCCTCGGCCATGTCACCGTCACGCTGGAGCCGGCCAATGACTGGCAGGCGCATTTCGACAAGCACGACCTCTGCTTCGTGACGGTGGTGGAGCGTCACGGTAAGTCTGCCGGCAATGTCGCCCACGGGCTGCTCAACGGCTTCGGCCTCAGACAAGGCGCGGTCGCATCGTCGGTCGGCCACGACAGCCACAACATCATCGTCGCCGGCACCAATGCAGCGGACATGCAGGTGGCGCTCGACGCGATCGAAGAAAAGCAGGGCGGCGTCTGTGTCGTCATGGACGGCAAGGTGACGGCGATGGTGCCACTGCCGATCGCCGGGCTTTTGTCCGACAAGCGCGTGCACCAGGTCGCCGACGAGGTAAAGGCCTTGAAGCTCGAATGGGAAAAGGCAGGCTGCACCATCGCCTATATGGGCTTCAACCTCATCCCGCTGTCGGTCATCCCGGAAATCCGGATAACCGACAAGGGCCTGGTGCTGGTGCCGGAAATGGTCATCTCGCCACTCTTCGAAAAGGCCTGATCGGCAAAAAACAGCCGGCGCCTGCGGCGAGGATGCCAACATATAATAGCGTTTGCGCCAAAGGCAGCATCGGCAGACGCTACTCGGCCTGCACCCTTTGATCCTTCGGCAGCAAAATCGTCATCGCCGCCGCGACGGCGGCCGTAACTGCAACGGCAAGATAGATGCCGCTGAAACTCTCCGTCGATGTCTTGATCACGCCGCCAAAGAAGTTCCCTGTAGTGCCGCCGATGCCTTGGAACACGGTGCAGATGCCTAAGACGGTCACCGCAAGGCGTGGCGTGGCGCGATGTGAAACGTAGGCCGGCAGCAAGCCATAGATCGGATAAAAGCCCAGCGAAAAGAAGATACCTGACAGGATCGAGAGTTGCATCGAGGGATCGAGGACGACGAGGGCGCCGGCGGCGAGGAAGCTTGAGTAACAGGCGAGCATGGCATAGCGCGATCCGAGGCGTGAGGATATTGTGCCAATGGCAAAGCCTGCGCTGATCCCCACCACCCCGATCGTTGCCCAGAGCCACGAGGCAAAGCCGACGGAATAGCCGAGTTCCTCGCGCAGGAACGGCGACAGGTAGGTGAGATAGGGATAGGGCATCAGGCCGTTGATGAAGCCGAGTGCGAAGATCAGCACTATCCATGGCATGATGGAGCGCAGGCTTGCTGAAGCGCCGGCAGTTGACGCGAGCGTTTCGTGACTTGCCCCGCTGTCGAAGAGGCCGGCCCGCCCGAAGAGGATGTGGGTGACAATGGCCAGTGTGATCGTGGCCGCCCCTGTGAGATACCAGACCATCTGCCAGTGACCGCTTCCGGCGTATGCCGCCACGAGTGCGCTGTTGATGAGGACGCCAAAGGCCGGGGCGCTAGAGATCAGGCTCATGGCAAAGCCGCGTTGTTCTGCTCTCACCACCCGCGAGGCGAGGTTAATCATCGGCACGAAGGTCGATGCGCCCGTCGCGCCGGCGACCATCAGCAGGCCGGCAACAACATAGAGATTGTCGATAATGGGGATGCCCGACAGGCAAAGCCCACAAAGCGACACGGACGCCACCACCGTCCGTGCCGCACCGATGCGATGGACGAGCCAGGTACCGAGCACGGCGAATGCCACCGTGGAAAACTGGACCAAGCCGGTGACAGTGCCGACGAACGCATAGTCGAAGGCAAGATCTTTCCGCATGTCGGGGATGATCTGGGGAAACAGGCTGAGGCCGAAGCCGTAACACGTGGCGACGCAGGCGATCATGACGGCGACGAGAACGTTACCCGGGAGACGCACGCTAGTCATGATGATCGGCCTCTGTTGGCAATCGCGGTCACGGCTGTTCGACACGATGATCATCTAGCATGGGCAGCCGAAGGACTGTCGGGTCTGCGACGCCGGCCGCCGATATTGCCGGCACTCGAGCTCACCGGAGGCTTCGGCCATATAATGCGTTTCGAGCCATGATGGCAAACACCTGAGGAAGGGAAAAGTGAATTGCATCGCCACGGACGGCGTGCTGTTTTCGGCCCCGGCCGGGCTCGAGGTCCTTCCCGCGGATCTGACGATAGACTGCCGCTTCGGCCGTCCGGGACCGATAGCCCGCTTGTCCGTTCGCTTATCGTTGCGGGGCTTGCAACGCGTGACGAACTCGAGATCGGTATCGTCGTAGATGAATGCGGGCGGACCAAGGCGAGCGCGTTACTTGGGCTGTTTGCGATGGGACCACTCGGCCTGGGCAGCCTTCCTGATATCGATCTGGTGCCTCAGATCGTTGTGCAAAGCCATGCGGCAGCGTCGTTGCTTAACAGCTGGATTGGTGATGTGGCTAAAAGGCACACGTCGTCAAAGCCTGTGACGACGTGTGAGAGTTATTGTCCCAACCTGTGAATGGATGGCAACAGCTGACCCCCTGCTGCATCGCCGCGCTGGGCAATGCAGCAGGGGGTCGCGAATGGAGTGCCGTCAGGCTGTTCGCGATGCCTGGATGACTGTCGGTGGCGCAAGCGGCGGCAAGCACCGCGCGATATGAAGCTGCATGTCGCCCCCTGTCCGGCCGCGCTCACGCGGCCTTTGCTTTCGGCTTGGCGGCCTTGACGTGGGTTATGCTGCGGCGGCCGTCGACGCTGACAGGGACGTCGCCGTCAACGGTGGCGCGGCGCACGACCCGGTGCTGGTCGCCGTAGTCGTTGACAGCATAGTGCTGTGTCGCACGATTATCCCAGATCGCCACATCCCCGGCTCTCCAGCGCCAGCGCACGGTATTTTCCGGGGCGGTAACGTAGGACTGGAACACCTCGTAGAGTTTCGTGGAGTCGCTTTTCGACAAGCCGACCAGGCGCTGAACGAAGTTGCCGAGCAGCAGCGATCGTTCGCCGGTTTCGGGATGGACACGCACGACTGGATGCTCGGTCTCGTAGATGGTCGAGGTGAAAACGTCCTCGAAATGCTTCTTCTCTTCAGCGGTGGCACGAGGGCGCACGGCTGCGTAGTCATAGGCATTGCTGTGAATCGCCCATAAATTGTCCGCCAGCAATTTAAGCGATGCCGGCAGACTTTCGTATGCGGCATGGGTGTTGGACCAGATCGTATCACCTCCAGCTGCCGGAATGACGACGCCACGAAGGACCGAGAATTTAGGATAGGCATCCACGAAGGTGACATCGGTGTGCCATTGGTCCGCCCTGCCGCCGCCGCGGCTGGAATCGAGATTGAGGATGGAGGCCGTGCCGGTCACCGGACCCTGGGTTGGATGAGGCACAAGGTCGCCCAGGCGGCGTGCGAATAATTCCTGTTGGGCATCGTCAAGATGTTCCTGGTCGCGGAAGAAGACGACTTTGTGCTTCAGGAGAAGCTGGTTGATGGCCGCCACCGTTGCGTCCGAAAGGTCTCCGCCGAGGCGGACGCCCCTGATTTCGGCGCCGACGCGGCCAGTCAGCGGCACGACATCGGACTCGGGAATGATCTGATTGACGAGAACTGGATTGCTCATGGAAATCTCCTGGTTGATCTTGGAAGAAGACGGCAAGTCACATGCGCCCAGCGATGCATCCGCCGGGCGTTCGAAAGTCTCATTGTTAAAATCGACAGAGCTATGGAACGATATAATCTATAAAATCCATAGATAGAATTTTCTAATTTTAGCCGTTTGCCCGAAACAGCCGCCTTCGATAGTCTCTTCTTCCCAACGAATTCCTCACTTGGGGGCCTTCAGCGATGTATTGTTTCACCGAAGGCGCTGGTGCGCTTCCGCAAATCAGGGTCCGCGGACCAGCAGTGCCTTGGCCAACCGATTTTGTTCAGCAAGACGCTCAGCGTGGCAGGGATCCTCCTTGTTTTTTCGGAGAATTTGGGCCCCGATATCGTCACGCCGTGGCGTTGGGATATGCCGCTGAGCGCTTCCGTCCGGATATGTCGGATACTTAGGGGCTCGGAACTCAACACGTGTCATTAAGTACTGTTCGCAGCATTCACTCTGTGACGCGAGACACGAACCCGTCGATCCGACGGCTTTCACCTCCGCGCCTTAAAAAAGAGAGCATTTCGCGCAAAAAAGAAACGGCTTATGCGTTTATCGCATAGCTGAGGTGAGAGATTGTCGCTGTTTTAAACCGATTGAACCGCCTATATTCCAATCATCGAAACGACGCCGGAGCCGAGCAAGGTTGCTGACGTCAGACAGCCCTCAGGAAAGGGGATTATCATGAACGTAGCACGCTCTTTCAACAACTGGCGCAAGTTCCGTCAGACCGTCACCGAACTCGGCCTTATGTCCAGCCGTGAACTCCAGGACCTCGGCATCGACCGCGCTGATATTCGCAGCGTTGCCCGCGCATCGATCGCGCGCTAACCGCACAGCACTTGATGTCTATCACCGCTTGACGCCCGCTCCTGACGCGGGCGTTTTTGCGTTGGACTCCGTGGCTGAGCTCGTTGGGATCCTCGTTCGTATTATAAGCCTCCGCCTTGTAGTCCTTGCATAGCTGCAGTGCAGCATAAGACGTTGGCATCATCCGCGGTCGGTGTATGATCAAGGCAATCGAAGCAATGCACCTCCTCCCGCAACGCTTCGAATCTCAGACGGCCCACTCCTCCTCCCAGGGGACGTCTGTCGGAACAGCGGCACTCCTCCTCCAAGTCGCTGTTCGGCTTTCAGAAAGCCTGCCGCACCTCCTCCCGCGGCAGGCTTTTTCGTATCCTGAACCTTCCCTGCTGCAGATCGAGATCGAGTGCGGCTGTTCCCACGTCGAATATCGGGAGAGAAAGCCGCTTCACTTCACATCCCGCAGACCGAGAAGGTAGCTGTGATAGCGGCCGAATTGCCCGCGAAGGAGTGGACATGGTTTCATGCCGGCGGACCTGCCCGGCAAGCTCCCTGGCGATCCGCCGCGCGATGTCGCGCCGGTGATTTCTCGAGGCTGAAACGCTCGGCCAAGATGACTTCATCGCCGCCGCATGCGCCACGGGTTGCCCGGTCAGATCGATCAGCCGCAGCTCACCAAATGACTCGAGCCTGAGCTTCATGCGGATACTGCCTGCCGATATCCCTGGCTATTCTCCGAGCGGAAGAGTGATATCCGCTCCGGCGGCTCCCAATGTTACGCCGCGACTTTCCGCCTGTGCCATCGCCTTCACCAATGCGATGACCGTTTCGCGGATATTGCGGTCGGCAATCTTGAAAAAGGCGCGATTGAGCACCAATCCCTCTTTCGTTCGCAGGAATTCAGCGACCGGGTCCATATTTGCGGATAGATCCAGCCCTTGCAGCATCAACGGCTCGGACTTCTCCTGCTCGAAGAAGAAGCTTGGCGACGTCTGAAGCACCTCGGCAATCCGCTGCAGCCGGCTGGCGCCGATGCGGTTGATGCCCTTCTCGTACTTCTGAACCTGCTGAAAGGTCACGCCGATCTGCTCGCCAAGCCGTTCCTGGCTCATCCCGAGCAACTGCCGGCGCATTCTGATGCGCGCTCCGACATAGCTGTCTATTGCATTCGCTGTCTTGACATTCATCGCGTGTTTTCAGCCTCGATCGCATTTTCAATCGGCGCAGCTGTAGTATCCCCCGCATGGCTTTTCCATGGTTGTTTTCATATAGCACAGCGGATATGCGACGATCACGGCCGACTGTGATATGAAAGCCCCCGTCCAAAGACGTGAAATCACGCAGAAATCACTCGGCGGCAGCGCAAATCGAGCAAAAGCCGTACCAATACGGATGAAACTGGGCTGTAATTGCGTTTCGGCTTACGCTAAATGCCATTCAGCGACCGTCGCACGAGAGTCTTCCCAGCCCCGATCGCCCGAAAATCCATCGAAAAAAAGCGACATCGCACGGCACCGGCCGTGCCTGTGCAGGAGAAATATTGATGGCAACCGTTGCCGAGAGCGCGCCCCGTTTCGAAAAAACAACCATGTCTATCCTCGTGGCGGTCAGCTTCTGCCACATGCTGAACGACATCATGCAATCGCTGCTCGCCTCTCTCTATCCGCTGTTCAAGGCGAACTACGATCTCGATTTTGTGCAGATCGGTCTCCTCACCATGACTTTCCAGGTCACGGCTTCGCTGCTGCAGCCGCTGGTCGGCATCGTCACCGACCGCTGGCCGATGCCCTATTCGCTGCCTGTGGGCATGGCGAGTACCTTGTGCGGCCTCATTCTGCTCGGCAATGCCGGCAGCTTCGAACTGCTGCTGGTTGCCGCAAGCCTCATCGGCTTCGGCTCGGCGGTCTTCCACCCGGAATCCTCACGCGTCGCCCGTCTTGCCTCCGGCGGTCGCCACGGTTTCGCGCAATCCTTCTTCCAGGTCGGCGGCAATGCCGGCCAGGCGATCGGTCCGCTGCTTGCCGCCTTCATCGTGCTGCCGCTCGGCCAGCACAGCGTCTCCTGGTTCGCCGCCATCGCCATGGTCGGCATGATCGTGCTGAGCTGGGTCGGCAACTGGTACATCAGTCACAGGCGCCAGAATGCCAGCAAGCCGGCAATCAGCCGGACCCTGCCGCTGCCGCAGAACCGGGTCATCTGGGCGCTGCTGATTCTCGTGCTGCTGACGGCAACGAAGAATGTCTACATGGCCAGCGTATCGAGCTACTTCACCTTCTATGTCATCGACAGGTTCGAGCTCAGCGTGCAGCAGGCACAGCTGATGCTCTTCCTGTTCCTCGGCTCGGTTGCCGTCGGCACCTTCCTCGGTGGGCCGATCGGTGACCGCTTCGGCGCGCGTTTCGTCATCTGGTTCTCGATCCTCGGCGTCATTCCCTTCGCGCTCCTGCTTCCCTATGCCAACCTCTTCTGGACGGGTGTGCTCAGCGTCGTCATCGGCCTGATCTTCGCTTCGGCCTTCTCTGCAATCGTCGTCTTCGCGCAGGAACTGGTGCCCGGGCGCGTCGGGCTGATTGCCGGGGTCTTCTTCGGCTTCGCATTCGGGGCAGGGGGGCTTGGTGCAGCCCTGCTCGGCAGTTTCGCCGACACCCATGGAATCGATTTCGTCTACCGGATCTGCTCCTACCTGCCGCTGCTCGGTCTCCTCACGGTCTTCCTGCCGCGTATTCCCAAGCAGAAACCAGTCTGAGGCGACATCGCTTACGGACAATCGATCGAGCCGGAATGTCACCGACACTCCGGCCCGATTTCGCACGTCGCCTTCGCCCATAGGCCCGAACGTATTTTTCTCCTGCTATGGGGAAGAGGGATCACCATTCCTTTAATCCACTATTTTTATAGATAATATTCGTCCAATAGTGACGTCGGTCTCGGCACGATATTGGAAGGAAATGGCATGTCTGCTCACAAACTGGTCGGCCTTGCGGGTAGCTTCAACCGCCCCTCGAAGACCTTTGCGCTTGTCGAAAACGTTGCCGGTCTCGCCGGTGAGAAATACGGCTTCGACAACACCATCTACGATCTGACCGATGTCGGCCCCTCGCTTGGCCAGGCGCTGCGCCGTGACGATCTCGACAGTCGCGCCAGGGAAGTCATCGACGACATCGTCAATGCCGATGTGCTGGTCATCGGAGCGCCGACCTACAAGGGCAGCTATCCCGGCCTCTTCAAGCATCTGATCGACCTGATCGACCCACATGAGCTGCGCGCCAAGCCGATCATCATCACCGCGACCGGCGGCGGCGACCGGCACGCGCTGATGGTCGAGCACCAGCTTCGCCCGCTCTTCGGTTTTTTCATGTCACACACGCTGCCGACGGCCGTCTACGCGTCCGACCGCGACTTCACCGATTACCGTGTCTCATCCGACCCGCTTTCCAAGCGGATCGGGGAGGTCATCAGCGAGCTCGCGGCCTTCTTTCCCAGCCGGAATCAAGCGCTTATCGCCGCCGAGTGAAGCGTGCGGGATACACTTGAAACGGCGCCGCGGAGGCGCCGTTTTTGCTTTCGTGCCATCCTCGCTGCCAAGTATAATCCACTAATTTGATGGAAATTTATCCTGCCGATATCGATGGCAGGGCAAGAGTTTTTCCGGCCCTTCCTCTACATCAGACATTCGTGCTTCGCTCCCGATACGCGCATTTGCCATGATCAGCCTGCTCGGGGCGCTTGGCCTCATTCAGTCAGACGGGATATACAATGACCAAGAACAAAAATCTTCACGGCTTCCACCTTTCGCGCCGGGCGGCTCTTGCCGCCGTCGCTATTTCGGCGGCCGCAGTCTTTTCCTTTGCAGCACCCGCCCCTTCCCATGCCGAGGACAAGTCGATCAAGGTCGGCATCATGGCCGGCGAGGAGGAGGACATCTGGCGCGTGGTCGCGAGCGAGGCGGCCAAGAAGGGTCTCAAGATCGAGACAGTCATCTTCAACGACTACACTCAGCCGAATGAAGCGCTGGAGCGCGGCGAAATCAATGCCAACGCCTTCCAGCACCAGCCCTATCTCGACAACCAGATCCAGCAGCACGGCTATCACATCGTTCGTGTCGGTTATACCGGGGTCTGGCCGATCGGCCTTTACACCAAGAAATACAAGTCCGTCGCCGAGATCCCGGAAGGTGCCGTCATCGGCGTGCCGAACGATCCTTCGAACGAAGGCCGTGCGCTGCGCGTTCTCCAGAACGAAGGCCTGATCAAACTGAAGGACGACACTGGTATTCTGGCGACTGTCGCCGACGTCACCGATAATCCGAAGAAGATCGAGATCAAGGAACTCGACGCCGGCATCGTCGGCCGGTCAATCGACGATCTGGATGCCGGTATCGTCAACACCGACTGGGCGTTGAAAAGTGGTCTTTCGCCGGCCGAACGCATCGCCCAGGAGCCGATCGCCGACAATCCGTACCGCAACTTCATCGCCGTCAAGGACGACAACAAGGATGCCGACTGGGTCAAGACGCTTGTGTCTTCTTATCAGAACGAGACCGTCAAAGCCGAGTTCGACAAGGTCTACAAGGGGACGGGTCTCAGCGCCTATTGATCCGGGGCAGGGCTGGGGTTAGAGCCTTTCCGGGTTAGATTGAAGCATTCTGTTGGCTCAAACGGAGTCGGATGTTCGACCGGCCGGCGCGCGTCGTAGCCCGGCTCTACGGCCAAGCCGGTCGGTCGATCAGCCGGCCCGTTTCAGCCAACCCGAAGGGCCGGGCATCTTTCCGCCAGGATCAAAGGCGATCGGCTCGGACGTACCAAGGGGTATGCCCTTCGCCAATCGCCTCTGCCCTGACGAAAACCTGCTCCGGCAGAATGCTTCAATCTAACCCGGAAAGGCTCTAAGGCCTGCCGAGAGGCGGTCCGGGCGTTCTCTGCCTGGACCGCCTTCAGTATTTGTAAGGAAAACCACATGAATTCCCTTGTTTCCACCACTGCGATCGAGGCACAGTCTCAAGCGGCGGCTTCCGAAGAGGTGGTGAGGCTGACCGACGTGAAGCGACGGTTCGGAACCACTGCAGCCCTCGACGGTATTTCGCTGACGGTGAAAAGAGGCGAGATCGTTGGCATCATCGGCCGCAGCGGCGCCGGAAAATCGACGCTGATCCGATGCCTGAACGGCCTGGAGCGTGCCGATAGCGGCGAGATCCTCATCGAAGGCCGAGATATCACCGGACTTTCAGAACAGGAATTACAGCCGCTGCGGCGCCGCATCGGCATGATCTTCCAACATTTCAATCTGCTTTCTGCCAAAACCGTCGAAGAAAACGTCGCGCTGCCTCTGAAGATCGAGGGTCTTGAAAAGAGCGAGCGCCTGAAACGGGCGCATGAGCTGCTCGAACTCGTCGGCCTTGCCGACAAGGCGAAGGCTTATCCCGTATCGCTATCCGGCGGCCAGAAACAACGCGTCGGCATTGCCCGGGCGTTGGCGGCACGCCCGGCGCTGCTGTTGTCCGACGAGGCGACATCGGCGCTCGATCCGGAAACGACCCGGTCGATCCTGGCATTGCTGAAGGACATCAACCGTAAGCTCGGACTGACCATTCTGCTCATCACCCACGAGATGGAAGTGGTACGCGGCATTGCCGATCGCGTCGCGGTCATCGATGCAGGGCGGATCGTCGAGGAAGGGCAGGTCTGGTCGGTCTTCGCCAATCCGCAGGCTGAAATCACCGGGAGCCTGCTTGGCGGCATCCGCCCGCAGCTTCCTGAGCATATCGCCGGCCGACTGTCGGCGACGGCGGGCAGCGAAGCGATCCTCAGCGTCGATCTCGCCGGGCCTCAGGCGCAGGGCGCGCTGTTTGCCGAACTCTCGGCAGCATTGCCGCATTCCTTCCGCCTCGTCCATGGTGGCATCGACCACATCCAGAACCAGCCGGTGGCGCGGTTCTTCATTGCCGTTCCCGCGCGCGACCCCGCGCTTGCCGGAAAGGTCGAACAATTCCTGACGGCCCGGTCCGCCCGGGTGGAGGTGCTTGGTTATGACACCGATCATGCTTGAACTGCTCATTCGCTCCCTTTGGGAGACGATCCTGATGACTGTCGCCTCGGGACTGATCTCGCTCGTCGCCGGCCTGCCGCTCGGCCTTGCTCTGGTCGCGACGGCGCGCGGCGGCATCGCCGAAAACCTCTGGATCAATCGCGTGCTCGGCGGGGTCATCAACGGCTTCCGCTCGGTACCCTTCATCATCCTGCTGGTGGCGCTGATCCCACTGACGCGGCTGATCGTTGGCACGGCGCTCGGCACCTGGGCGGCCATCGTGCCGCTCGCCATCGCCGCAACCCCTTATTACGCCCGCATCGCCGAAGTGTCGCTGCGCGAGGTCGACCGCGGGCTGATCGATGCCGTGCGCGCCATGGGCGGCAATCGCTGGACGATCATCCGTGAGGTGCTTGTGCCTGAAGCGCTGCCGGGCATCGTCTCCGGTTTCACCGTCACGCTGGTGACGCTGATCGGGGCCTCGGCCATGGCCGGCGCGATCGGCGCCGGCGGCCTCGGCGATCTCGCCATCCGCTATGGCTATCAGCGTTTCGAAACCAGTGTGATGATCGCGGTGGTGGCCGTGCTCATCGTGCTCGTCTGCGGCATCCAGTGGCTCGGCGACCGGCTGGTTACCAGGCTGGACCACCGATAAATCAGCGCCGGAACTGGGCTGCGGGATGAGCGGCGGGCAATCTGCCGTTCCCGCCGCCGAAAAGTTTCTGCCGCAACGGTCCTGCAGCATAGTCCGCCTTGAAGACGCCGCGCTCCTGCAGCACCGGCACCACCAGCTCGACGAAATCGCGCAGGCTTTCCGGCGCCACGGTCCGCGCCAGGTTGAAGCCGTCGATGCCACCCTCTTCGATCCACGTTGTGAGATGATCGGCGATCTGCTCGGGCGAGCCGACCATCGGCTTCATCCGGCTGCCGAGCACCATCTGATCGATAATGTCACGCAGCGTTACTGGCTTCGTCGTCTGTTTCGTAATGGCCGCGAGGGCCGACTGATTGGCGTTGGTCGAGCTCTGGTCGATGACGTCGTCCAATCCATACTTCGAAAAGTCGATACCGACGGAGGCGGAGTAATGCGCAAGCGAAGCCTCGACGCTCGCATGGCGGCGGTACTCCTCCAGCTTGTCCCGTGCTTCCTTCTCCGTCCGCCCGACAACAACAGTGATCAGGCTCAGGATCTTCAATGCGTCGGCGCCGCGGCCGAATTCCTCCGCCTTCGCCCGCAGCGCATCGATGGTCGGCCTGGCCGCCTTGGGATTCGGGCCGGCGATGAAGACGCATTCGGCGTGGCGGGCGGCAAAGTCCTGCCCGCGTGCCGAGGCGCCGGCCTGAAAGAGCAGGGGCGTGCGCTGCGGAGAGGGCTCGGAGAGATGGATGCCCTCCATTCGATAATATTTGCCGTCGTGACGAACAGTGCGCACTTTGGAGGGGTCGGCATAGGTGCCGCCTGTCTTGTCGCGCAGTACCGCATCGTCGTCCCAGCTCCCTTCCCAGAGCTTGTAGAGGATCTCGAGATATTCCTCGGCCGCATCGTAGCGCGCATCATGTTCGGGCAGCTTGTCGAAGCCCATACTGCGGGCGGCACTGTCGAGATAGCCGGTGACGATGTTCCAGCCGATCCGTCCCTTGGTCAGGTGGTCGAGCGTCGACATGCGCCGCGCCAGCAGGAAGGGTGGCTCGTAGGTGGTGTTGACGGTCACGCCGAAACCCAGATGTTTCGTAACATAGGCCATCGCCGAAATCGGGATCAGCGGATCATTGACAGGAAACTGCGCCGCCGTTTCGATCACCGGTGCCGGACTGCCCTTGTAGACATCATAGACACCGACGATATCGGCCAGGAAGATGCCGTCCAGCTTGCCGCGTTCGGCGGTCTTGGCAAACTCTGTCCAGTAGTCGAGATCGGTATAGTGCGCTGAGCGGTCGCGCGGATGCGTCCACAGGCCGTGGTTGATATGCCCGACACAGTTCATGTCGAAGGCATAGATCTGCATGGTCTTCATGAGGCGGGTCCCAAAGCCGGCAATAGAAATCAAGGATTTGCCGCGTTAATTATCCTGGAGCATGATGCCGAAAAGTGTGAGCGGTTTAAGGACGACACCATGCTCTAACTATATAATCTAGAACAGGATTCATATTTTAGGCCGGCTCGGCCTAAAATTATCCTGTTCGGCTCTATCGCACGAGGAGCCGGTGAAATGGTAGGGTGGGATGAAAAAAGCCGGAGGAACCGCATGACGAAGAAGACGCTGTCGGATTGGGCGGAGCTTGCGCAAAAGGAACTGCGCACCTCGCCCGAAACGCTGACCTGGCAGACGCCGGAAGGCATTGCCGTCAAGCCGCTCTATACGGCCGAGGATCTCGACGGCGCCGGGCACCTTGGTTCGCTTCCCGGCTTTGCCCCCTTCACCCGCGGCCCGCGGGCGACGATGTATGCCGGCCGGCCTTGGACGATCCGCCAATATGCCGGCTTCTCGACGGCAGAGGAATCGAACGCCTTCTATCGCCGCAATCTGGCGGCCGGCCAGAAGGGCCTGTCGGTCGCCTTCGATCTTGCCACCCACCGCGGTTATGACAGCGATCATCCGCGCGTCGAGGGTGATGTCGGCAAGGCGGGTGTGGCAATCGACAGCGTCGAGGACATGAAGATCCTGTTCGACGGCATTCCGCTTGGCGAAATGTCGGTGTCGATGACCATGAACGGTGCCGTCATCCCGATCCTTGCCTCCTTCATCGTGGCCGGCGAGGAGCAGGGCGTTCCACGGGCCGAGCTCTCGGGGACCATTCAGAACGACATCCTCAAGGAGTTCATGGTCCGCAACACCTATATCTATCCGCCCGAACCATCGATGCGGATCGTTGCCGATATCATCGACTATACCGCCCGCGAGATGCCGAAGTTCAACTCCATCTCGATCTCCGGCTACCACATGCAGGAAGCCGGCGCGACGCTGGTGCAGGAACTGGCCTTCACGCTGGCCGACGGCCGCGAATATGTCCGCGCCGCCATTGCCAAAGGCCTGAGCGTCGACGAGTTCGCCGGCCGCCTGTCCTTCTTCTTCGCCATCGGCATGAACTTCTTCATGGAAGCCGCCAAGCTGCGCGCCGCCCGCCTGCTCTGGACGCGGATCATGGAAGGGTTTCACCCGAAGAAACAATCCTCGCTGATGCTGCGCACCCATTGCCAGACCTCCGGCGTCTCCTTGCAGGAGCAGGACCCTTACAACAACATCATACGCACGGCCTTCGAGGCGATGTCGGCAGTGCTGGGCGGTACGCAGTCGCTGCACACCAATTCCTTCGACGAGGCGATCGCGCTGCCGACGGAATTCTCCTCACGCATTGCCCGCAATACGCAGCTGATCCTGAGCCACGAAACCGGCGTGACAAAAGTGGTCGATCCCCTGGCGGGCTCCTACTATGTCGAAAGCCTGACGGCCGAGCTTGCCGACAAGGCCTGGGCCTTGATGGAGGAGGTCGAGGCACTGGGCGGCATGACCAAGGCCGTGGCCGATGGCCTGCCGAAACGGCTGATCGAGGAAGCGGCCGCGCGCCGCCAGGCGGCGGTCGACAAGGGTGAAGAGGTCATCGTCGGTGTCAACCGCTACCGGCTCGACAACGAGCAGCCGATCGACATTCTGGAGATCGACAACAGCGCGGTGCGCAAAGCGCAGATCAGACGTATCGAGGAAACCAAGCGCCGCCGCGATGGCGGAGCCGTGCGCGAGGCGCTGGCGGCCCTGGTAGAGATCGCACAGAGCGGCAAGGGCAACCTGCTGGAAGCCGCCATCGCGGCGGCCCGCGCCCGCGCCACGGTTGGCGAAATATCGGACGCCATGCGCGCTGCCTTCGGCGATCATGCCGCGACCCCTGAAGTCATCAAGGGCGTCTACGGCGAGGCGTATGAAAACGAGCCGGAACTCGCTGTGCTCAAGACCCGCATGACTGAGGTGACGGAAGCCATGGGGCACCGGCCGAAGATCATGGTCGCCAAGCTCGGTCAGGACGGACACGACCGAGGCGCCAAGGTGATCGCCTCGGCCTTCGGCGACATCGGCTTCGATGTACTCGCCGGTCCCCTCTTCCAGACACCGGCGGAAGCTGCCGACGTCGCACTCAGCGAAAAGGTCAACGTCGTCGGCGTCTCGTCGCTGGCGGCCGGTCACAGGACGCTGCTACCGCAACTGATCGACAGGCTGAGGGAACAGGGCGGTGGCGATATCATCGTCGTCTGCGGCGGCGTCATCCCGCGTCAGGACTATGAATTCCTGCACGAACACGGCGTTGCAGCCGTATTCGGTCCTGGGACAAATGTTCTCGAGGCGGCAAACTCCGTCCTCGATCTGCTGCAGGGCAGGCGGCGAAACCAGTAGCTGAAGCATTTCCAGGAAAAGTGCGACGCGGTTTTCCGCCCGGAAATGCGCAAAATCAAAGAATTAGAGCAGCCCGCGCTTTGCGAGGTTGCTCATCAGCGCCGAAATACCGAAGGTCCAAGGCGGGCATTCGGTGGAAAGGCGCACGGTGTTGACGAGCGCGCCGAGGCCTGCCGAGGAAATCTCGACGACATCGCCGATCTTGTGGGTGAAGCCTTGCTTCGGCGCGTCGCGGTCCTGCGTCGGCGCAAACAACGTGCCGAGGAAAAGCATGAAACCATCAGGATACTGATGATGGGCGCCGACCGTCTGTTTGACGAGATCGGTCGGGTCGCGGCTGATCTTTGACATCGAACTCTTGCCGTGCAGCACGAAACCGTCCTGGCCGGTGACTTTCAGGTCGAGTTCGGCCTTGCGTACGTCATCCAGGCTGTAATCGGCATCGAACAGGCGGATGAAAGGACCGATCGAGCAGGAGGCGTTGTTATCCTTGGCCTTGCCGAGCAGCAGTGCCGAGCGGCCTTCGACGTCGCGCAGGTTGACGTCGTTGCCGAGTGCCGCCCCCTTGATCTCGCCGCGGCTGTTGACCGCGAGCACGATTTCCGGCTCTGGGTTGTTCCAGGTCGAGATCGGATGCAGGCCGACATCCGCACCCCAGCCGACGGAGGAAAGCACCGGCGACTTGGTGAAGACTTCGGCATCCGGCCCGATGCCGACCTCGAGATATTGCGACCACATGCCCTCGTCGATCAGCGCCTGCTTGACCTTGGCAGCCTCCGGCGAGCCCGCCTTGAGATTGGTGAGGCTGCCGCCGATCAGCGTGCTAACACGCTCGCGGATCGTGGCGGCGCGTTCCGGATTGCCGGCCGCCTTCTCCTCGATGACGCGCTCGATCATCGACTGCGCAAAGGTAACGCCGCAGGCCTTGACTGCCTGCAAGTCGACGGGCGCTAGGAGATAAGGGCGCGTTTGATCCGGAGTTCCGGTACTGTTGGCGACGATACCCGCCAGCGAGCCAACCGCCTTGCCGCTTGCCGCACGGACGAAGGCGGCAGCATCTTGCCGCTCGAGCAGGGCGCTCAGCGTCGGCGCTTCGCGCGACGTGATGTCGACCAGCACCCCCTCCCGAAGCGTCACGATACTTGGCCCAGCAACCTCGGGATTCCAGGCGCGGCCGACAAAAAGACCATCCGAAGCGGCGAAATCGAGCAGAGGTTGAGACATGGTGATCTTCCGTCACAGGCGAGCGGGGAGCGCTCTTCAAAACATTGCGGGGTGTTGCCGCCCTCCAGCCCGGCGGCAACCGAAATCGATCACATTCACGGAGACGGGGCAAGATGCGTCGGGGAAAAAGACTTTCGCCTGATCGGATCGGGCGGCTGGCTTCCTCGGGAATCCAATTGCAAAAGCCCACAAAATAACTATTTAGATACAAAATAATTGTTTGATTTCAAATATTTAAGTATAGGCCGTGGCGATTTTTCCCTCCATCTCGCCTTGACAGAAGCCGGCTTTCGTTATCTGTTTTGCCCGACATGGAGGAGGCTGGCACCGGCCGGCCGAACGAAAATCCCAGGAGGATATTGCAGCAATGTTGAGATTTGCCGTCGTCGGAATCGACCATGGGCACACGTTCGATCACGTGAAGGGATTGCTGGCCGCAGGCGGCGAATTCGTCGGCTATTGCCCGCAGACCTCGGTGCCGGCACTGCGCGAGGCCTTTGAGAAGACCTATCCTGACGCGCCGCAGATCGACCGGGAAAAGCTGTTCGACGATCCGTCGATCGACGTCATCTGCATCTCGGCGATCCCGCGCGATCGCGCCGGTCTCGCCATCCGTGCGATGAAGGCAGGCAAGGACGTGATGACCGACAAGCCTGGGGTGACGACCTTCGCCCAGCTCGAGGAGGTCAGGCGCACCGTTGCCGAGAGCGGCAAGATCTTTTCGATCTGCTTTTCCGAGCGCCACTGCGTGCGCTCCGCCGTCAAGGCCGGCAAGCTCGTCGCCGAAGGCGCGATCGGCAAGGTGATCCAGACGCTTGGCGTCGGTCCACACCGGCTGCAACTGCCGACCCGGCCGGACTGGTTCTTCGATCCCGAAGCCTTCGGCGGCATCATCGTCGATATCGCTTCACACCAGGTCGACCAGTTCCTGTTCTATACCGGCTCGACCACAGGCGAGGTCATCGCAAGCTCGATCGGCAATTTCGGCATGCCCGACAAGCCCGCCTTCGAGGATTTCGGCGAGGTGCTTCTGCGTTCTGACAAGGCGGCGGGTTATGTCCGTGTCGACTGGTTCACGCCGGAGGCGCTGCCGACCTGGGGCGACGGGCGCCTGACCATCCTCGGCACCGAAGGCTACATCGAACTGCGCAAATATATCGACATTGCCGGCCGGCCGGGCAAGGATCATCTCTTCCTGGTCAACGGCAAGGAAATGACCCATATCGATTGCAGCGGCGAAAAGCTTGACTATTTCGACGCGTTCACCGCTGACGTCGGCAACCGCACGCAGACGGCGATGACGCAGGATCACGTTTTTGAAGTCTGCCGTCTTTCGCTGGAAGCCCAGACGAAAGCCGCGCGCATCGGCGCCCGCTGAGGAGGATATCATGACCAGGAAATTGCGCGTCGGCGTCATCGGCGCAGGCATCGCTGCGCGGCATCTGGCCGGCTTTGGCTGGAACAAGGAGCTTTTCGAAGTTCCCGTGCTCTGCTCGCTCGACGAGGAGCGCGGCAGGGCGCTGTGCGAGGAGTACGGCATTGGCGAATACACGCAGGAGGCGGATGCGCTGTTTGCCCGCGACGATCTCGACATCATCGACATTTCGACGCCGCCGAGCTCGCATTTCGACCTTTGCCGCAAGGGCATCGAATCCGGAAAGCACGTCATCTGCGAGAAGCCGCTCTTCGGCTCGATTGCCGAGGTCGACGAGATGGGGCGCATCCTCGATCGTTACCCCGGCAGGAAGCTGATGCCGATCTTCCAGTACCGCTACGGTTCCGGTCTGCAGAAGCTGAAGCTGCTGATCGAACGCGGCCTGGCCGGCAAGCCGTTCCTGACGACGATCGAAACCCATTGGTGGCGCGGCCCGGATTATTATGCCGTGCCGTGGCGCGGCAAATGGGCGAGTGAGCTCGGCGGCGGCCTTCTCGGCCACGCCATCCACGCTCATGACATGCTGAACTATGTGCATGGCCCCTGCGCCGAGGTGTTTTCCTATGGGGCGACGCTGGTCAATCCGATTGAGGTCGAGGATACGGCAGCCCTTTCGGTGAAGATGCAGAACGGCTCGCTGGCGACGCTGTCGATGACGCTGGGCTCGCGCAAGGAGATCTCGCGGCTGCGCTTCTGCTTCAATGACCTCGTCGCCGAAAGCATCATCGAACCCTATACGATGGGCCGTGATCCGTGGACGTTCGTCGCCGGGACAGAGGAACACCAGGCGCGGATCGACGAAGTGCTCGCCGCCTATGTGCCTGGCGAGGATGGCTACACCCGTCAGTTCGAGCTCTTCCACAAGGCGATCGTCGAGGACACCGACCCACCGGTGACATTGCAGGATGCCCGCAATTCGCTGGAACTGGTAACGGCCGCCTATTCCTCGCAGCGAACCGGACAACCGACGCCGATGCCGATCGCCGCCGATCATCCGCTCTATCGTTCCTGGCTTCCGGCAGGGGAATGGCGTGCTGCGGCCACCGTCTGAACCGGGAAGGGCGCTCCGATGCTGAAATCCTTCGAGCATGTCGGCATGACGGTCAGCGACATGGACCGCACCGTCGATTTCTACTGTGGCCTGCTCGGCCTCAGCCTCGTGCTGCGCAAGACGATGGCGAATGGCATGCAGGTCGCGTTCCTCGATGCAGGCGGCGGCATGCTGGAGGTCTTTGCGCCGCCCGGCGGCGCGTCGAGGGCGGTCGACGTGCCTGACGATACGGCCGGCGTCCGGCACCTCACCTTCCATTTCGACAATGTCGAAGAGACCTTCGCCCGCCTTGAACAGGCGGGCGTCGAGACCAAGGAGCGGCCGCGCTTCGCCGTCCACTCCGAGATGCTGAACAAGATCGCCTTCGTTCGCGATCCAGACGGCATTATCGTCGAGCTTGCCGAACGCTCTCAGAACCGCAAGGGCTGACACAGGTGCTGCCGATCGCTTCGCTGCGGGCGGTCAGACCGTCCCGCAGCAGATCGATCAGGCGCCGGATGAGCTTTGCTGCCATGGAAAGCTCCCCTCAGCTCGCCAGCTTGGCGCTGATATAGTTGCGCCAGCCGCCAAGTGCGGTGATTTCCTCGGCACCTTTCACCGCATGGGCCTCGCAGACGAAACCGGAGACGCTGGAACCGTCTTCGAGCGCCAGCTTACCGATGCCGAGGGGTGCCGGAATCTTCTGGACGAACCTGCCGAAAGCATCGGCCGGCAGTGCCCAGACCTCGACCTCCAGCCCCTGACCCTTATGGCCGGGTTCGCGCAGCAGCCCCGGTTTCGGTGGCGTGGTATTGGGCAAGACGAAGAGGCGATAATCCCCGGCCGTGCGGCAGGTCTTGACCAGACGCCCGCCCGAGCCTGCCAGTTCGTGATTGAGCGGCATGCCGGTCAGATGCGCACCGACGACCGCGATTTCGATGAAACCGTCATCGCCAGGCACGACACGGCTCGCTTCCGGTATTGCCGCCTGCCGGTCGATGCCCATGCCGGAACCTGCTGCACGGTGCAGCGCATCGGCAAGCGGCGCCAGAGCATCGTCGGTGAAGGCAGGCGCAATCACCGTCACCCCGCCCGGCAGGCCACCTTTTCCGAAGCCGGCCGGAACGGCGATCGCCGCGCAATCGAGCAGGTTGACGAAATTGGTGTAGCGACCGAGGCGGCCGTTGAGCACGACGGGATTGGCCAGCATGTCGGCGACGGTGTAGGTGGTCGGTGCGGTCGGCAGCAGAAGCACGTCGGCCTTTTCCCATTCGGCCTCGGTCTTGCGGCGCAGTTCCTCCAGTCGGTATCGGCCGTTGAAGGCCTCGACCGCGGTCTTGCCTTTGGCGCCCTCGATAATCCCTCTGACGGTTGGATCGAAATCGGCGGCGTTGGTGGCGAGGAAGGTCTCCACCGCCGCCAGACGTTCGGCAACCCACGGCCCGTCATAGAGCAGGGCGGCAGCCTCTCGGAATGGCGCGTAATCGAACGGCACGATGGTCGCTCCGAGCGCTTTGGCACGTTCGATGGCCTGGTCGTAGAGCGCCTCCACCTCCCTGTCGCCAAAGAACTCCCGCTCAGCGTCGGTGAGGACGCCGATGCGCAAGCCCGACACAGGCAGGTTCGCCGGCTTGGCGCGACGCGAGAAAGGATCGGCGGCATCGAAGCCTTCGGCGACCTTGCGGATCGCAACACCGTCAGAGACGGTCGCGGCAAAGATGGTGATGCAGTCGACGCTCTTGCAGGCCGGAACCGCGCCGGTGTTCGCCAAAAGGCCCGGCGTCGGCTTGATGCCGACCAGATTGTTGAAGGCAGCCGGAACGCGGCCGGAGCCCGCCGTATCGGTGCCGAGCGCAAAGGCCGCAAGGCCGGAGGCCACCGTGACCGCCGATCCGGAACTCGAACCGCCTGAGATATAGGCCGCATCGAAGACCGATCGCGGCGCGCCATAGGGCGAGCGCGTGCCGTTCAGGCCGGTCGCGAACTGGTCGAGATTGGTCTTGCCGATGATGATGGCGCCGGCCGCCTTCAAGCGGGCAACGACGGTGGAGTCCGCCTCCGGCCGATACTCATAGGCCGGGCAGGCGGCAGTCGTCGGCAGGCCGGCGGCATCGATATTGTCTTTCACGGCAAAGGGAACGCCCCAGAGCGGCAGGCTGTTTGCCTCGGGCGCACGTGCCATCAGCGCTTTCGCGGCAGCACGCAGTTCCTCATCCGGCACCGGGGTGATGAAGATTGCCGGATCTTTCGAGGCGGCGCGGCGGGAGATCACCTCTTCGATGGCATCGAGCGGTGTCAGGCCGGATTGATAGGCGGCGCGAAGGCTTGAGAGATCGAGGATGGTCGGCAGCATGTCAGCATTCCTCCAGAACGACGATGATATCGCCGGCTTTGACGTTTCTTCCCGGCCCGGCGCGCAGATCGCGGACGCGCCCTGCCGCATGGGCGGTGACGTTGATTTCCATTTTCATCGATTCGATGATGGCGAGTGTATCGCCGGCCGCAACCGAAGCACCCGGCTCGACCAGCAATTTCCAGATATTGCCGGGCACGGCGCTGGCAACACCGAAGCAGCCATCGGGAATATCCCCATCCGGACTTTCGCCCGTGCCTTCGTCGGTGACGAAACTGTCGAGCCCGGCTTCCTTCCAGCGCTGGCGTTCGGCATCGAAGGCGGCCTGCTGCGTTGCCTTGAATCGGCCGATCGACGCCGAATTCGCCTGCAATTCCTTCTCGTAGGCGGCATAGGAGAATTCCGTCTCCTCGATCCTGATCGGATAGCCACCATGCGGGAAGGCGGCGCGCGCCTCCGTCAATTCCTGATTGCTGACCGGGAAGAAACGGATCTGGTCGAAGAAGTTCAGCAGCCAAGGTTTTCCCTTAGCAAAGGCCGGCGTCTCCCGCCATGTGTTCCAGACTTGGATGGTGCGGCCGAAGAGCTGGTAGCCGCCCGGTCCTTCCATGCCGTAGATGCACATATAGGCGCCGCCGATGCCGACGGCATTTTCCGGCGTCCAGGTGCGGGCGGGATTATACTTCGTCGTCACGAGGCGATGGCGCGGATCAGTCGGGGTCGCAACCGGCGCGCCGAGATAGACATCGCCGAGACCGAGCACCAGGTAGCTGGCATCAAAGACGATATCGCGGACGGCCTGCTCGTCGGGAAGACCGTTGATGCGGCGGATGAACTCGATATTCGACGGGCACCAGGGCGCATTCGGGCGCACGAGCTCCTGATACTTGCGCATGGCAAGTTCCGCATCCGGATCGTTCCAGGAGAGCGGCAGATGCACGATGCGGCTCGGCACCGTGACCTCCTGGGCTGCCGGAAGGGTCGCCTCGATCTCGGAGAGCAACCCGAGCAGGCGCCGGCGCGTCAGCTGCGCGCCGTCATAATGGATCTGCAGCGAGCGGATACCGGGGGTGAGGTCGACAACGCCGGGGAGGCGGGCCTCGATGACCGCCTGCATCAGCAGGTGCACCCGCAGCCGCAGCGCGATATCGAGCGTCATCGGCCCATATTCGACGAGCAGATTGTCGTCGCCCTGGCGGCGATAAACGACAGAAACCGGGCCATCCTCGCTGATGCCGAGGATCGGCGAACCTGTTTCTTCCGAGGGCCGCCGCACCGCCGGGCCGGCGATCGGGTCTTCCGGCCGCGCCACCGCATGAAAACGGATACGGTCGCCGGGCTTGAACTGGCCCATCTTCCACTGCTCGTCGCGGGCAATCACCGCCGGGCAAACGAAGCCGCCAAGGCTCGGGCCGTCAGGGCCGAGAATAATCGGCATGTCGCCGGTAAAATCGATCGCCCCGATCGCATAGGCATTATCGTGCAGGTTGGAGGGGTGCAGCCCCGCCTCACCGCCGTCGCTACGTGCCCATTGCGGGGCGGGGCCGATGAGGCGGACCCCGGTGCGGGCGCTGTTGAAATGCACCTCGTAAGCCGTCGAAAACAGCGTCTCGATATCGCTATCCTCGAAGAAATCGGGCGCTCCGTGCGGGCCATAGACGACGCCGACATCCCATTCGCGCGTCAAGGCGGCCGCCTCCGTCGCGGGTCTCACCGGTTCGGCCGGTACTTGGCTAGCAAAATGCAGCACATGCCCTGTCTTCAGGGTGCCGGTGGCGTTGCCGCCGAATTGGCCAAGGCCGAAGGTCGCGCGCGAGCCGAGCACAACGGGAGCCGCAAAACCACCGGCGACGGCGAGATAGGCGCGTTGTCCCGGTCCTTCGATCGAACCGATCGACAGAACCTGACCCGCCCGGATTGTCACCTGGGCGTCATGCGGCAATTTTATGCCGTCGCATGTCATTGGCATCCGCGCGCCGGCAAGCGCGATCGTCTGGTCGGCATAAAACCGCAATGTCGGACCGGAAACGGTCAACTCCAGCGCAGCCGTCACATCGTCATTGCCGACCAGCCGGTTGGCATGGCGGAAGGAGCGTTCGTCCATCGGACCACTCGGCGGCACACCGACATGCCAGAGGCCGAGCCGGCCCGGCAGTTCCTGGATGCTTGACTGCGCGCCGGGCGCAAGAACCTCGACGACATCGGGAACGAAGGCGAAGTCGCGTAGCGCCGTCGTCTTAACCTTGGCGCTGGCAAGCAATTCGGAAGCGGCGATCGCCCTGAGATAATCGAGATTGGTCTCGATGCCCGATATCGATGTTTCGGCGAGTGCTACCTTCAGCTTTTCGATCGCCGCCGGACGATCTTCCGCCGCCACGATCAGCTTGGCGAGCATCGGGTCATAGAAGGGCGTGACCTCGGTACCCGTCTCGACCCAGCCGTCGACGCGGGCGCTTTCCGGAAAAATGACTTCGGTCAAAAGGCCGGCACTCGGGCGGAAATCGGCATGCGGCATCTCAGCATAGATCCGCATCTCGATCGCCGCACCCCTCGGCGTCAGGGCCTTAGCACCCGAGAGCACGTCTTCGCCTGCCGCCTGCCGGATCATCCATTCGACGAGGTCGATGCCGAAGACGGCTTCCGTGACAGGATGTTCGACCTGCAGGCGGGTATTGACCTCGAGGAAATAGAATTCCTCGCGCTGGGGATCATAGATGAATTCGACAGTGCCGGCCGATTCATAGGAGACCGAGCTTCCCAAATCGACCGCCGCCTTGTGCAGGCGCGCCCTTGTCTCCGCAGAAAGGCCGGGCGCAGGCGTTTCCTCGACGACCTTCTGGTTCCGCCGCTGCAGCGAGCAGTCGCGTTCGCCGAGCGCAATCACTCCGCCCTTGCCGTCGCCGAAGATCTGCACCTCGACATGGCGCGCTTCGGCAACGAAACGCTCGATGTAGACGCGCGCATCGCCGAAGCTGGCGCGCGCGGTCCGCTGCACGCTTTCGAAGGAAGCCTTGAGGCCGGCGGCATCGGCGCAGAGCTGCATGCCGATGCCGCCGCCGCCGGCCGTGCTTTTCAACATGACGGGATAACCGACGGTCTCAGCAGCCGAAAGCGCCTCGTCGACGCTCTGCAAGAGATCGGTGCCGGGCAGCAGCGGCACGCCGCTCACTTTCGCCAATTCTCGTGCCGTATGCTTCAAGCCGAAGGCCGACAGATGTTCTGGGCGCGGGCCGATGAAGGCGATGCCTTCAGCGGCGAGCCGCTCGGCAAAGCCGATATTCTCCGAGAGGAAGCCGTAGCCTGGGTGCACGGCCTCAGCGCCCGTCGCCTTGCAGGCAGCGATGACGGCATCGACGTCAAGATAGCTTTCGGCAGCAGGCGCCGGGCCGAGGCGGACGGCTTCATCAGCGGTCAGCGCCGGCTTCGAGAACCGGTCGGCATCGGAATAGACGGCAACCGAGGCAATGCCCATCCGCTTCAATGTGCGGATGACGCGGACGGCGATTTCGCCGCGATTGGCGATAAGGACTTTGGTGAACATTGATCAGTCCTCGCCGTCCCAGATCAGCACCCGGATCGGCGTCGGATCGAAACCGTTGCAGGGATTGTTGATCTGCGGGCAATTGGAGATGACGCAGAGCACGTCCATCTCCGCCACCAGTTCGACATAGTCGCCAGGCGCGGAAATGCCGTCGACGATGGTCATCTCGCCGTTCGGCTTGATCGGCACGTTCATGAAGAAATTGATGTTCGGCACGATGTCGCGCTTGCTCATGCCGTGTTTTGTCACCTCGATCACGAAATTGTCGCGGCAGGCATGCAGGTATTTGGTGCCGTGGCCAAAGCGCACCGTGTTGCTCTCGCAGGAGCAGGCGCCGGCTGATGTATCGTGGCGGCCGCAGCTGTCGGCCGTCATGACAAGCATGACGTTGCCTTCGTTCGAGATGATCTTCGTGCCGGTGCCGATATAGGCGCCACCTTGTGCCCGCATCGTATCCTGGTTGGAATAACGTTCGGCAAAATCATCGGCGCGATAAAACAGCGTATCGATCGCCTGTTGGCCGTAGCTGTCCTCGATGCGGATGGTCTGACCCTTGCGCACGATGCCGGACCACGGCGCTTCGGCCGGGATGAAATGTTCCTGCACGGCGTTTTCGAGGCTGCGCGAAGCTGAAGTCTTGATGAAATCGGTCATCGTCATCCTCCTCAGGCCAGCATCGAGGCGTTGTTCTCGAAACCGCGAAGGGCTTCGGCGGTTGCCGTGCGCGACAGATCGTCGACTGCGGGTGCGGGCGCGCGAAAGCGCGTGACGATCACCGGCTTCGGCGCATAGACCGGATCGGGATCGAGTGGATGCGGGCAATTGGAAAGGCCGACGATCATGTCCATTTCAGCGCGCAGCTCGGCATAATCGCCGCTGTTGGAGAGTTTGCCGCGCCAGTGGAAGCCACCGTCGTCGTCGACGCGGACGGGGGCGAAGAGATTGAGAATCGAAGGGATGTCGCGCCTGGTGAAACCAAGCTTGCCGGCGACGAGCACGAGATTGTCGCGGGTGTTACGGGTCTTGACGCCGGGATATTTTGCGACGTTCGAAGCTGCGGTCGAGCCGCCCATCAGGCAGTCGTGGGCGCCGGAACTATCCTCGATCAGCGAAAACATCACTCGACCCATGTCTGAGAAGATGACTCGGCCCTTGCCGAGAGCGGTCGTCCACTGCACCTTGACCGTATCGACGAGATTGAGCCGTTCGCTGGTATCAGTGGCGTTCCAGGCAACGAGCGCCACGGTCGATCCGCCTTCGCCCTGGTCAATGCGGAGCGCCTCGCCGCGCTTCAGCGCGGTTGACCAGTACCAGCCGCCGGGGATGGTCTCCTGATGGATGATCGCGGTGGCATCGATTGCGGGGGCGGGCAGGGGGCTCGGCGCCGGCAGGGCCTTCGGCGCAAATTCCAGCCCCTTCTTCTGATGTTCCTCATAACGCTGCCGGTTGGCGGCGATCTCTTCGGGCGAACGTCTGACATGCATCATGGTTTTTCTCCTGACGGACTGGAAGCCGGGTCGTCCCGGCGAAGGCCCAGAGAAATGACCGGGCCGTCCCGGTCGGGGCTGAAGACGGTGGGCGCGCCGGCAAGCCTGGGCGGCCAGATGGAAATGTCCTTGGTGATCGTCGCGCCGTAGCGTTCCTTTTCCTCCGGGCGGTCACGCTTGCGCTCGAAGGCGACGACCCGCGTCGCCAGCGTAAAGGCCTCGCGCATGTCGTGCGTCACCATGACGACGGTCATCTGCGTTTCGTGCCAGAGGCGCTTCATCAATGTGTGGATTTCGGTGCGGATGCCGGGGTCAAGCGCGCCGAAGGGCTCATCGAGCAGCAGCACCTTCGGTTTCATGATCAGCGCCTGCGCCAGCGCCAGGCGTTGCTGCATGCCGCCGGATAGTTGCGCCGGATATTTGCCCTCGGCGCCGGAAAGGCCGACCTCGCCGATCAGTCGCCGGGCTTCGTCGATGGCATTGCGACGGGCAGCGCCGAAAAGCTTGGCCTTATAGCGAGACGCTGAGAGTTCCCGCCCAAGCAGCACATTGCCGAGCACGGTCAGATGCGGGAAGACCGAGTAGCGCTGGAAGACGACGCCGCGATCCGGCCCTGGCTCCTGCGGCAGAGCTTCGCCGTCCAGCAAGATGGTCCCTCGCGTTGGCCGCTCCTGGCCGAGCAGCATGCGCAGGAACGTCGACTTGCCGCAGCCGGACGGGCCGACAAGGGCGACGAATGCGCGCGCGGCGACAGTCAGCGACACATCTTCGAGTACGATCTGGTCACCATACTCTTTCCAGACCCTTTCGATCACCAGTTCGCTCATGCCTGCTTCTCCAGTTCCGACCAGGGGAAGACGGCGATGCGGATGCGATCGAGGATATAATTCATGACCACGGCGAGCAGCGTGATCCAGACGACATAGGGAAAGATGACGTCCATCGAGAGATAGCGGCGGACGAGGAAGATGCGGTAGCCGAGACCGGAATCCGACGAAATCGCTTCGGCGGCGATCAGGAACAGCCAGGCTGGACCGAGTTGAAGCCTGAGGCAGGTGATCAGCCGCGGCAGGATCTGCGGCAGCACGACGCGAAGGCCGATCTGCCAGGAGGACCCGCCGAGCGTTTCAGCCTTGACGATCTGTTCGCGTGGCAGTTCCAGCGCCTTTAGCGCAAGGTCGCGGATCATTGTCGGCGCAACGCCGATGACGATGAGCGCGATCTTCGAGGCTTCGCCAAGCCCCATGGCGATGAAGAGGATCGGCAGCAGCGCCAGCGGCGGCACCATTGAGATAACGGCGACGAAAGGGGAGAGCAGCGCCCGGAGATAGGGCAGCATGCCGATCAGCATGCCGATGACGAGCGCGGTGATCGTGGAGATGCTAAGGCCGGCAAACAGGCGGACCAGGCTCGCGCCGGTATCGGACCAAAGCAGGTATTCGCCGGTGCGCGGATCGGCAACAAAGGCCATACGGTCGATCGCATCGGCAAAACCGGCAAGACCGGGCAGCAGCTTGTCATTGGCATTTTCCGCCAATCGTGCCGCCGAGCCGAAAGTGTAGGCAACGATCAGCAGCACGAAGGGCAGCAGCGTCAGGGCAAGTTGCGCACCCCGGCTCGGCCTTGTGTTGATCCAGCGCATGAGGAAAGCTCCGCTGATGAAGGTCAGGCGGCGCGGTCAATGCCGCGCCGCGGCTTTTACATCGCTCAGAGCGAACCGTCGGCGGCGGCCTTCATGTAGGTCTCGGTGAAGCGCAGCTTGACGTTGCCGGTGTCGCCGAGGATCTTGCCGTCCGGCATTTCAATGCCGATGACATCGGCCGACGGCGCGCCATTGCCGAGCAGGCCCTTCTCGAACAGGAAGTTGCGGACAAGATCCATTGTCTTCGGCAGGCTGCCCGAGGCAGTGAAGGCAACGGCATCGGCCGGCTTAGCAAACAGCTTGGTGGCGGCAAGCTGGGATTCGAAGCCCTTGAGATCGGTGCCCGATGCCTGGCCCATCGCCTCGCGTGCGGCCTTGCCGTCGGCACTGTCGGCAGTCAGTAGTGCTGCGGTTTCATACCAGATGCCGGCGAGCGCCTTGCCGAAATTCGGATTGTCCTTCAGCACGCCTGAATTGGCGACCATCAGGTCGATGATCTCGCCCGGCACCTGCGAGCTGTCGAAGACCTTCTTGGCCGTGGGATCCTCGAGGATGGTCGAGACCAGCGGGTTCCAGGTGACGACCGCGGTCACGTCAGCCGTCTTGTAAGCGGCGACCATGTCGGCGTCGGAGGTGTTGACCACTTTCACGTCGCGCTCGGTCAGCTTGATGCTTTCGAGTGCGCGGGCGAGCAGGTAGTGCGAGACGGAAAATTCGACGAGATTGACGTTCTGTCCCTTGATGTCGGCAAGGCTCGCTTTGTCCTTGAGGATGACGGCATCATTGCCGTTCGAGAAGTCGCCGACAATCACGGCTGTGGTATCGACGCCGCCGGCAGCCGGGATCGACAGGCCGTCCATGTTGGTGAGGGTCACGGCGTCGAAGGCGCCTGCGGTATACTGGTTCATCGATTCGACGTAGTCGTTGAACTGGGTCACCTCGATCTTGATGCCGTATTTGTCGGCCCATTTCTTGACGATGCCGTGATCGGCGGCGTAACCCCAGGGCATCCAGCCGACATAGATCGACCAGGCAACCTTGAAGTCAGTTTTCTGTTCGGCCTTCGCGATGGAGCCGAGTCCCAGCGCCAGGGACGCCGTCAGTGCGGTAATCGATAGAATCTTCGAAAAAGTCTGCATTGAAATTCCCCTTTTGCTTTTCTTCAAAAGGGATCGGCAATGACCATCGTGCCGCCAATCCCTTGGCTTACGAGGTCTCCCGGGCTTTTGTCCCGCCGTGCACCCGGCGGGATGTCTCCCCTGCCGGTGGTAGCTCTCGGACCAGCCACGCCTTGCGACGCCGGAACCCTAGCCACCAACTCTGCAACTATCGAAGCAAAGTGTGTGCCAAATTATAAATCATTGATTTTATTGAGGGTGCGATGGCGCCAATTCCCTGGCAAATGCAATAGTGCATGCACTTGCACAGAAAATGTGCGTATTCTGCCGCCACCTTAGGCGTTGGTTCTTTTTTGCTCAGTGAAAAACAAGTCGCAGGCAGACGCACAGAACGCCGAATTGCGGCTGGCCCTGAGCTAGTTCCGGAAAGCGCCGGCCGGGACCGTCGTCACCAGCCGGATATCGCGGCGGAAGTCCGACGGCGACATGCCGGCGATGTGGCGGAAGGATTTGTTGAAGGCGCTGATCGAGCCGAAGCCGCTGTCCATCGCCACCTGCAGCACGTTGGCGCCCTCGCTCATCAGCATCGCCTGAGCGCGCGACAGCCGCAGCAGTGTCACATATTTGCTGAGCGTCATACCGGTCGATCGCTTGAACAGGTTCATCGCATATTTCGGATGCAGGTCGGCGGCGCGGGCGATGTCGACCGAATCGATGTCGTGCAGGAAATTGGCGGCGATGAAATCGCACATGCGCGCGACGCTGCGCGAGGAATGAGGATATGGGTGATCGCCGTCGAGATTGATGGCCGCCTGCGATGTCATCGAATAGGGTTCGAGCGCGATCCGCTCGATGCGCAGCAGCAGTTCGTCGACGGCGTGCTGGGCCTTGGCGGGATCGCCTGAGTTGGCATAGCGGAACCAGCGGGTGAAGTTCTCCCTGTCGGCGGCATCCGTTGCCGAGGTCAGCAGCGTCTCGCCCTTCATCAGCCGGCTGGAAACGTTGATCGGCAGGCGCAGCCGGAAGAAATAGACGAGCGGCAGATGGGCGCCGGCATAGAGCGAATCATCCGAGGATTCGTCCATCTGATGCGGCTGACCACCCCAAAAGAGGCACATTTCGCCGGCGTTCAGCCGGAATTCGTGGTCGCTCATCCGGTAGTGCACGGTGCCGCGCATCACGTAGTTGACCTCGACCTGCGCATGCCAGTGCGGCATGGCCATGACAGGTGGATGGGCATGAAACATCTGCAGCGCTGTCGGCAAACCCTCGATGCTGCTCGCGCCGGGCTGATAGATTGCACGTGTGCCGACCTTACTTTCCGCCAAATTCATGTTCCCTTTTTAGGAGACACCCGCTCCCTTACAGATAGTCTAACCGCGTTCGTGAAAGATCGGCAATTGAAAAGGGAGGATTTTCAATGCGCTTCAAACTTCTCGCTGCGACCGCAGCTGTAGCATTGCTTGCTTCCGGCTCCGCATTCGCGCAGTCGGCTAATCTCACCATCTGGAGCTGGAATGTCGCTGCATCGGCATTGAAGTCCACGCTTCCAGGCTTCAACAAGCAGTTTCCCGATATCAAGATCACCGTCGAGGACCTCGGCAACAGCCAGGTCTTCGACAAGACGCTCGCAGCGTGTGCTGCCGGCGGAGACGGCTTGCCTGACATCGTCAGCATCGAGAATTTCGAGGCTGAAATCTTCTGGAGCCGTTTCCCGGATTGCTTCGCCAATCTGAAGGAGCTCGGCTACACGGCCGATATCCAGGCGAAATTCCCTGATTTCAAGCGCACCGAGCTTGAAGTCGGCGATGTCGCCTATGCCATGCCGTGGGATTCCGGTCCTGTCGCCGTCTTCTACCGCCGCGATCTCTACGAAAAGGCCGGCGTCGATCCGAGCACGATCAGCACCTGGGACGATTTCATCGCTGCCGGCAAAAAGATTTCCGCCGCCAATCCCGGCGTCGTCATGGCGCAGGCCGACTTCAACGGCGACAGCGAATGGTTTCGCATGATCGCCAACGAACAGGGCTGCGGCTACTACTCGACCGACGGCCAGAATATCACCATCAACCAGCCGGCCTGCGTCGCCTCGCTGCAAAAGGTGAAGGAGATGAAGGATGCCGGGACGCTGACGTCGGCCAACTGGGACGAAAAGATCCAGGCCAATACCGCCGGCAAGGCCGCAAGCCAGCTGTATGGCGGCTGGTATGAGGGCACCGTGCGCTCGACCTCTCCCGATCTCAAGGGCAAGTGGGGCGTCTATAGAATGCCGAGCCTGACGGCCGATGGCCCGCATGCGGCCAATCTCGGCGGTTCGTCGCTCGCCATTTCGGCGACATCCGCAAACAAGGAAGCCGCCTGGAAATTCGTCAACTACGCCCTCGGCACGGATGAGGGCCAGATCACCATGCTGAAGGAATTCGGTCTGGTCCCGTCGCTGCTTTCGGCTGAGAAGGATCCCTTCGTCAATGAGCCGCAGCCCTATTGGGGCGGCCAGAAGGTCTGGGCCGATATCCTGGCGACACTGCCGAAGATCGTGCCGAGCCGCGGCACCGCCTTCCAAAGTGATGCCGAAGCCATCTTCAAGGCAACGCAGACGAAGTTCTTCTCCGGCGGCTATCCCGATGCGAAGGCGGCTCTCGACGATGCCGCCAAGCAGATCGCTTCGGCGACCGGCCTTCCGATCGCGCAATGAATGACGATGCCGGGCGCTTCAGGCGCCCGGCTTTCCCCCGGTTTGCAAAGCGGCCGGTCATTCGTTCGTGAGGAGGAGGCTTGATGCCGTTCAGAACCCGGAGCGCCTATGCGTTCCTCGCCCCCTATCTGCTGGTCTTTGCCACCTTCTGGGTCTGGCCGATCATCAATTCGTTCCTGATTTCGTTTCAGAACACGCGAATCAATCCGTGGAAATTCAGTTTCCAGGCCAATTGGGGCCGGCTCTTCTATGACCCGGCTTTCTACAATGCTCTCTACAATACGCTGATCATCCTGTTGATCCAGGTGCCTGTGATGATCGCGCTTGCGACGGTCATGGCCGTAATGCTCAATTCGCCGCTGCTAAAAGCGCGGCCGCTCTTCCGCTTCGCCTTCTTTGCGCCTGTCGTCGTCGGCGAGGTCGCCTATGCTGCCGTCTTCCGGCTGATGTTCAGCCTCGATTTCGGGATCATCAACAAGCTGATCTCGGCCGTCGGTCTCAGCCCGGTCTCCTGGTTCGACAACGCGAACGCCGCCATGGCGTTGATCATCCTTGCCGTCACATGGCGCTGGGCGGGCTACAACGCCATCATCATCCTCGCCGGTCTGCAATCGATTCCCGACGATGTCTACGAGGCAGCGACACTCGACCGGGTGAGCAAGATCCAGCAATTCTTTCATATCACCCTGCCGCTTCTGAAACCGATCATCCTCTTTTGCGTGGTTCTTTCGGTGATCGGCACCATGCAGTTGTTCACCGAGCCCTTCCTGATCACCAATCGTGGCGGTCCCGGCGGCGGCACCGAGACCCTCGGCCTGCTGCTTTATCGCCAGGGCTTCACCTCGCTGAACTTCGGCTATGCCTCGGCGATCGCCTATACGATGGCTGCCCTTGCCGTGGCGATCTCGCTTCTCAATCTCTGGGTCGGGAGGGATCCGAAATGAAATCCAAATCGCAATCCCTTCTGCTGCGCCAGATCGCGTTGCATGCCGCACTGGCTCCGCTCGCGATCATCTGGCTGTTTCCGCTCTGGATGATGTTCGTCTTCTCGACCATGCCCGACAACGGCATCTTCAGCCCTGACATCGTGCTCTGGCCATCGACCAATTTCGTCGAGAATTTCAAGAACCTGCAGGCCGATACCGATTTCATCGGCGCCATGGTGATCTCCGTCGGCGTCGCGCTCATCTATACGGTCCTGTCGGTACTGCTGACCTCGATGGCGGGCTGGGCGCTGGCGCGTTACCGTTTCGTCGGCCGTTCCATCGTTATCGCCATCATCCTCGGCACGATCACGCTGCCGTTTTCGGTGGTCGTCATCCCGCAATTCATCATGGTGGCACGCGAATTCAAGCTGGCAAACACCTGGGTGGCGCTGATCGTACCGCCGTTGTTCAATTCGCTCGGCGTGCTGTTCATGCGGCAATCTTTCTCGATGATGCCGGGCGAGCTCTTTGATGCGGCCCGGGTCGAAGGCGTCAAGGAATGGCAGATCTTCCTGCGCATCGCCCTGCCGCTGGCACGCCCGACTATGGCGGCACTGGCGATCATCCTCTTCCTCGCCTCGTGGAACAACTATCTCTGGCCGCTGCTGATCAATTCCAAACCGGGAATGATGACGGCGCCGGTGGCGCTCGGAACGCTGATCGGCCTCACCAAGGTGTCATGGGGCGGCATCATGGCCGGCGCGGTGCTGCTGACGGCGCCGATCCTCGTCGTCTTCGTGGCTCTCCAGCGCCATTTCATCGCCGGCATCGCGGCCGGCGCAATCAAATAATCGAACAATAGGGAGGCCGCATGGCAGAGCTTTCACTCAGCAACATTGTCAAGCGCTTCGGCGGCTTTGAGATCATCCACGGCGCCAATCTGGAGGTGAAGGACGGCGAATTCGTCGTCTTCGTCGGCCCCTCCGGCTGCGGCAAGTCCACGCTGCTCAGGATGATCGCCGGCCTCGAGGATATCACCTCAGGCGAGCTTCAGATCGGCGGCAGGGTCGTCAACGACGTCGAGCCGGCCGATCGCGGCATCGCCATGGTGTTCCAGTCCTATGCACTCTATCCGCATCTGACGGTCGAGGAGAATTTGAGCTTCGGCCTGCGCATGAACGGCAATCCGAAAGCCGATACCGAGCGGCGCGTGCGCCATGTCGCCGAGATCCTGCAGATCACCGAGTTGATGAAGCGGCGGCCGAAGCAGCTATCCGGCGGCCAGCGCCAGCGCGTCGCCATTGGCCGCGCCATCGTCCGCGAACCCCAGGTCTTCCTGTTCGACGAACCTTTGTCGAACCTCGATGCGGAGTTGCGCGTGCAGATGCGCGTCGAAATATCAAGACTGCACAAGCAGCTCGGCACGACGATGATCTACGTCACCCACGACCAGACGGAAGCGATGACGCTCGCCGACAGGATCGTCGTGCTGCGCGCCGGCAATATCGAACAGATCGGCGCGCCGCTCGACCTTTACGACGACCCCGCAAACCAGTTCGTCGCCGGTTTCGTAGGCTCGCCGAAGATGAATTTCCTGAAGGCCGTGGTGGTTGAGACGCAGCCGGGCCGGGCGGTGATCGGGCTGGAAAGTGATCCCAATACGCGCCTGTCGCTGCCCGTCGCCGATCCTGTCGCTGCCGGCGCCAAGGTGACGCTCGGCATCCGTCCCGAACATTTCGTCGATGCGGGCATGGGCGATGCCGACCTCACCGTCACCATCGACGTCGCCGAACACCTCGGCAATACCAGTTACATCTACGCCACCATTGGTCCCGAGCAACTGATCATCGAGCGGCCGGAATCGCGCGTCGCCGGCAATCGCGAAACGCTGACAGTCGGCCTTCCCGCCAACCGCACATTCCTTTTCGACGGCGCCGGTAAACGGCTTCGCTGAACCAAATCCCAGGACAGAAAGACGAAAGAGGATTTTCCATGACTTCAGATCAACCGATCCGCTGGGGCATCATCGGCCCCGGCACCATCGCCCGCACCTTTGCAGACGGCGTCGCCCATTCACGCACCGGCAGACTGGTGGCGATTGCTACCCGCAATCCGGCAAAGCCGGGCCTTGCCGAAAGCTTCCCCGGCGCCCGCATCGTCAATGGCTACGAGGCGCTGATTTCCGACCCCGAGGTTGATGCTGTCTATATCTCCGTGCCCCATACCGGCCACGCCGAATGGGCGATCAAGGCTGCACGCGCCGGCAAGCACATCCTGGTGGAAAAGCCGATCGCGCTGTCGGCCTATGATGCCGAAGCGGTTTATTACGAGGCGAAAAAAGCCGGCGTCTTTGCCGGGGAAGCCTTCATGTATCGCGTGCATCCGCAGACAGAGAAGCTGGTCGAACTCGTCAAAAGCGGCGTCATTGGCACCGTTCGCATCATCCGCTCAAGCTTCGGCTTCAACATGGGCAGCTACAAGCCGGAACACCGGCTTTTCGCCAACGATACCGCCGGCGGCGGCATTCTCGATGTCGGCGGTTATCCGGTCTCGATGGCCAGGCTGATTGCCGGCGCTGCAGAGGGCAAGGCCTTCCTCGAACCGGAGAAGGTCTCGGGCGTCGCCCATCTCGGCCAGAGCGGCGTCGATGAATGGGCATCTGCCGTGCTCAAGTTCCCGAACGAGATCATCGCCGAAGTCTCCTGCTCGATCATGGCGCAGCAGGACAATGTGCTGCGCATCATCGGCTCGGAAGGCCGGATCGAGGTCCAGGACTTCTGGTTTGCCTCCGGCCACAAGGGTGGCGTCGGCAAGATCGAGATCTTCAAGGGCGGCAGCCGAGAAACCGTCGAACTCAGGGAGGATCGCTGGCTCTATTCCTTCGAGGCGGACGCGGCCGGCGATGCCATCCGCGCCGGCAAGACCGAATTCAGCTCTCCCGGCATGAGCTGGGCAGATTCGATCGGAAACCTGCGTGTACTCGACCAGTGGCGTGCCTCGGTCGGCCTCGAATACGGCGTGGAAAAAGCCGGCAAACGCACGACAAACATTGCCGGCGGCGCGATCGCGCGCGGCAACAGCGTTCCGCAGCGTCAAATTCCCGGCATTTCCAAGCCGGCCTCGGTCGTGACGCTCGGCTTCGAGTTCTTCCCGAACTTCGCCGCCGCCTCGCTGACGCTCGACGCCTTCTACGAGGCCGGCGGCAACGCCTTCGACACGGCCTATGTCTATGGCGGCGGCAAGACGGAAGCGATCTTCGGCGACTGGCACACGAGCCGCAAGGTGCCGCGCGAGGAGATCGTGCTGATCGGCAAGGGCGCGCATTCGCCGCTTTGCTATCCCGATATGATCGCAAAGCAGCTCGACCAGTCGCTTTCGAGGCTGAAGACCGACTATGTTGACATCTATTTCATGCATCGTGACAATACCGACGTGCCCGTCGGCGAGTTCGTCGATGCCATGGATGCCGAGGTCAAGCGTGGACGCATCCGCGGCATATTCGGTGGCTCGAACTGGACGCGGGCGCGCTTCGACGAGGCGATCGCCTATGCCGAA
Organism: Rhizobium leguminosarum; assembly: GCF_019798305.1. Classification (GTDB taxonomy): domain Bacteria; phylum Pseudomonadota; class Alphaproteobacteria; order Rhizobiales; family Rhizobiaceae; genus Rhizobium; species Rhizobium leguminosarum_U. The sequence goes on along the minus strand of NZ_JAAXDD010000013.1, from coordinate 756 downwards.
AAGACCGGCAAGACGGCGCCAGCAGCACTTTCCAACAACTTCTCGCTTGCCGAGATGCTCGATCCGATCTGGGCCGGCTGCGTTGCCGCTTCCGATGACGACTGGAAAAAGTGGCTGAACGAGAAGCAGATCCCGAACTTTGCCTGGTCGAGCCAGGGCCGCGGCTTCTTTACCGACCGCGCCGGCCGCGACAAGCGAGATGACGAGGAGATCGTCCGGGTCTGGTATTCCGAGCGCAACTTCGGACGCCGCGACCGTGCCATCGAGCTTGCCAACAAACTCGGCCGCAATCCGATCCACATCGCGCTCGCCTATGTGATCGCCCAGCCTTTCCCGGTCATTCCGCTGATCGGGCCGCGCACCGTCGCCGAACTGGAAGACAGCCTCTCGGCGCTCGACATCAAGCTGACACCCGATCAGGTGAGGTGGCTGGAAGGCTGAAGCAACAGGAAAGGGCGCGGTTTGAACCGCGCCCTTTGTTTTTCTACTTGCGCGGCTCGGAAGCTTTCTTCCTGGCCGCGTCGTCCATTAGAGCGGGATTGTTTTAGGTCTGTTCATATCCGGCTTCCCTGAAGTAGTTTTGGCACTCTTTCGGCGAGACGGTTTGAAGGGTGGCTGCCAGCGCGTCATCGACAGCCTGTCGGGTTCGGGCCTGCGCCTTACGCAGCTCGTGCTTGATCTTGGCAAAGAGCTTTTCGATCGGATTGAGATCGGGAGAGTATTGCGGCAGGAAGAACAATCGGGCGCCGGCCTTGC
>NZ_JAAXDD010000012.1:0-265497 GCF_019798305.1 Rhizobium leguminosarum | reverse complement strand
TGGCGGCTCTTCTCGATGTCGCCCAGGTCTCCGAGATCATCGAGGTGATCTCGTCCGATACCTTCAAGCGGCCGATCTATGCCGGCAATGCCATCCAGACGGTGCAGGCGAGCGATGCCAAGAAGGTCATCACCGTGCGCACCGCATCCTTCGCCTCCGCACCGGAGGGTGGTTCGGCCACCGTCGAGGCGATCCCGGCGGTTTCCGATCCTGGGCTTTCGACCTTCGTCGGCGATGCGCTGTCGGCTTCCGACCGTCCGGAGCTGACGTCGGCCAAGATCATCATCTCCGGCGGCCGGGCACTCGGTTCGGCGGAAAAGTTCAGGGAAGTCATCCTGCCGCTCGCCGACAAGCTGGGCGCTGCCGTCGGTGCATCCAGAGCCGCCGTCGATGCCGGTTATGCGCCCAACGACTGGCAGGTCGGCCAGACCGGCAAGGTGGTGGCGCCTGATCTCTATATTGCCTGCGGCATTTCGGGCGCCATCCAGCATCTGGCCGGCATGAAGGATTCGAAGGTGATCGTTGCCATCAACAAGGACGAGGAGGCGCCGATCTTCCAGGTCGCCGACTACGGATTGGTCGCCGATCTCTTCGATGTCCTGCCGGAATTGCAAAAGGCGCTCTAGCGGGGAGACCGAACGTGGCGCGCGTCGTGGGACGTCCAATCAAACCTGGTGCCGACCTTCTTCTCAACGATGACGAGAAGCCGGCATATATACGGCTGCACGACATCGGCAGAGAGAGGCGCTCCCGGCCGCTGCAGGAATTTCTCAATGACATCGGCGGCCTGATGCTGTCGGCGGAGGCTCCTGCCGTCGCCAGCTTCGTCGCGGGCAAGGTTCTCCAGAGGCTGCTCAAGACCGGCAAGGTGCGCCCGGAGGGCGGGTCTCTTCCCGGCGCGCCGGAGGGGCTTGATGACGCCATCAACCATCTTGCGAAATCGGGACGGAAATACGAGGCGATCGCCGGCCAGTTCCGTAGTCTCGCCGACCAGCTGCTCTGGAGACGCGGCCGCTCCGGTCCGTTTGCAAGCCTGAATTTTGGCGATACGCATTCCCATGCGGTCTTGGTCGGTCCCGGCGGCATGGAGGAGCGCGCCGATCTCAGGGTCGGCGTGATCTATATGGATCGTTATACAAGATTCCCCGATCATGTTCAGACCCAGCCCCGCGCCTTCATTCTGCTTTCGCCGGGGGAAATCCGCCTTGGCGATTCCGAGTGGTTCTCTGGCGGTGTCGGTACGGTCTTTGCGAACGACGCCGGCGAATCTTTCGCGATAAGATGCACAGCCCGGCCGCTGCTGGCGGTCTGGTGCCAGATTGAGCGGGAGAGGTGATAGGGTCCTTGGCAACAGCGAGCCTGAGATGAACGAAAAGCCGAACGCGAGAGCGTGAAGTCTCGCGGTGAAGCAGCAGCAGATCGGCGAGAGCTGGCCCCTTCGAATATGCAGCATCAGAATTCAATTTGTCAGGAAGGATATCAAAATGGACGTTCGCGCCGCCGTGGCCACACAGGCAGGAAAACCGCTCGAAGTGATGACCGTGCAGCTGGAGGGGCCGCGAGCCGGCGAAGTGCTGGTCGAGGTCAAGGCGACGGGTATTTGCCACACCGACGATTTCACCCTGTCGGGCGCCGATCCCGAGGGCCTCTTCCCGGCCATTCTCGGCCATGAGGGCGCCGGCATCGTCGTCGATGTCGGCCCCGGCGTCACTTCGGTGAAGAAGGGCGACCACGTTATTCCGCTCTACACCCCGGAATGCCGCGAGTGCTATTCCTGCCTTTCCCGCAAGACCAATCTCTGCACGTCGATCCGCGCGACCCAGGGCCAGGGCGTGATGCCGGACGGTACCTCGCGCTTCTCGATCGGCAAGGACAAGATCCATCACTATATGGGCTGCTCGACCTTTTCGAACTTCACCGTGCTGCCGGAGATCGCCCTTGCCAAGGTCAACCCGGACGCCCCCTTCGACAAGATCTGCTACATCGGCTGCGGCGTCACAACTGGCATCGGCGCGGTCATCAACACCGCCAAGGTCGAGATCGGCGCCACGGCGATCGTCTTCGGCCTTGGCGGCATCGGCCTCAACGTGCTTCAGGGTCTGAAGCTTGCTGGTGCCGACATGATCATCGGCGTCGATATCAACCCTGACCGCAAGGCCTGGGGCGAAAAGTTCGGCATGACCCACTTCGTCAATCCGAAGGAGGTCGGTGACGACATCGTGCCTTACCTTGTCAACCTGACCAAGCGCCACGGCGACCTGATCGGCGGCGCCGACTACACCTTCGACTGCACCGGCAACACCAAGGTGATGCGCCAGGCACTGGAATCTTCCCATCGCGGCTGGGGCAAGTCGGTTATCATCGGCGTTGCCGGCGCCGGCCAGGAAATCTCCACCCGTCCGTTCCAGCTGGTGACCGGCCGCAACTGGATGGGCACCGCTTTCGGCGGCGCGCGCGGCCGCACCGATGTGCCGAAGATTGTTGACTGGTACATGCAAGGCAAGATCCAGATCGATCCGATGATCACCCACACCATGCCGCTCGAAGACATCAACAAGGGCTTCGAGCTGATGCACAAGGGCGAGAGCATCCGCGGCGTGGTCGTGTACTGAGCCATGAAGACCATCTCGACCGAAAATTCTCATGGCGGCACCCAGGGCGTTTACATCAATCGCTCGGATGTCTGCGGCTGCGACATGACCTTTGCGGTGTTCCTGCCGCCGCAGGCCAAAGCACGGAAGCTGCCGGTTCTATGGTACCTTTCCGGTCTGACCTGCAGCCATGCCAATGTCATGGAAAAGGGCGAGTATCGGCGTCTTGCCGCAGAACTCGGCATGATCATCGTCTGCCCCGACACCAGCCCGCGGGGCGACGCCGTCCCGGACGAACCCGACAATTGGCAGTTCGGAAAAGGCGCCGGCTTTTATGTCGACGCCACCGAGCCGCCGTTCGCTAAGAACTATCGGATGTACAGCTACATCGTCGATGAATTGCCGAAACTTATCGCAGCCGAGTTTCCGGTCGACACGACGCGACAGGGAATCTTCGGTCACTCGATGGGGGGACATGGCGCGATCACGATCGCGCTCAAGAACCCCGACCGCTTCGGCAGCTGCTCGGCCTTCGCGCCGATCAGCCATCCGTCGGTCTCCGGCTGGTCAAAGCCGGCATTCCGGAAATATCTCGGAGCGGATGAAGCCCGCTGGCGGGCATATGATGCCTGCTCACTGATCGAAGACGGGCACCGGTTCCCCGAATTCCTCGTCGACCAGGGGACGGCGGATAGCTTCCTGGAGGATGGATTGCGCCCCGACGAGCTCAGGCAAGCTTGCGAGACGGCCGGCATCAGCCTGCGGCTTCGCATGCAGGAAGGCTACGGCCACTCCTACTTCTTCATTTCGACATTCATGGAAGACCATCTGCGCTGGCACGCGCGAAGATTGGGAGACTGATTGCAGAGCTTGGCCGGGCATATCGCAAACGGCCCAGAAGGGGAGGAGAAACCCATGACCAGCATAGCCATACATCCGGCAGTGGATTCAGGCTTTCGGGCGACTGACGCTGCTTTCGCAGGCGGGACGCTCGTCTGCAAGTGCGCCAGCAATCCCGTGAAGGTGAGGATCAAGAGCGATATCGCCCACAATCACGCCTGCGGCTGCACGAAGTGCTGGAAGCCCGACGGTGCCGTCTTTTCGGTCGTGGCGGTCGCTCCGACCGAAAGCGTCGAAGTCCTGGAGAACGGCGATAAGCTCGCCGTCGTCGATTCCACCGCCTTGATCCAGCGCCACGCCTGCAAGGAATGCGGCGTTCATATGTATGGGCCGGTCGTGCGCGAACATCCGTTCCAGGGATTGTCGTTCGTCCATCCGGAGCGCTTTCAGGAAAGCGGCTGGGCGAAGCCGGGCTTTGCAGCCTTTGTGTCGTCGATCATCGAAAGCGGCTTCGACCCCGCGAAGATGGACGCCGTCAGAGCGCAGCTGAAGGCATCGGGCCTCGAGCCCTACGACTGCCTGAACCCGGGACTTATGGATTATATGGCAACCTGGACCGCCAAGAAGAGCGGCGTCCTGGCCGCGTGATCGATCCTGGGGAGCGCCGAGGCGGCGCTCCCCGACAAAACCGCCGCTATCCGGATATCGAGATACTCCGTGATGGCCGCGTACCGGCTTGCCGGCGGCCAGGCTTCCGGCGCCTGATGATCAATGTCGAGCGCACCGCATCTCGACTGCAGAGAAATCCTCACCGACCTGCCACGATAATCCGCTTGGAAGGAAACTCCGCGATGGCCGCTGCCGCGGAGCGCCGATCATGGGGAGCGCTTTGAAATGACTTGCGGGCACCGGGCCGCTTTGCTCGGTGCAATTGTGTATTTAAAAAATACGAACTGTGTACGCAAAGTACACAATTGTTGACTCGCCCCGAGAGGCGTGCCATCTTCACGGCGTAGAGCAACGAGCGGCCGGAGAGCGACGATGGCAAAGACACCCAAGAGCAATCTCTACGAAGATCTGAAACGGCAGATTCTGACGATGGAGCTGAATCCGGATGCCGATCTGGACGAGGCCAGTTTGAGCGAAAAATACGGCCTCTCCCGGACGCCGGTCCGCGACATATTCCGTCGCCTTGCCGGTGAGGGCTATATCGACATCCGCGAGAACAGGGGCGCGCGGGTCATCCCAATGAACCACTCCACCCTGCGAAATTTCTTTCTTGTTGCGCCGATGATCTACGCGGCGATCGGCCGTCTCGCCGTGCAGAACTTCAAGCCTACTCAGCTTTCAGACCTGAAGCAGACCCAGGAGCGGTTCCGCTCCGCCAGCGAGAACATGGACGCTCTGGCGATGGTCCTCGAGAACAATCGCTTTCACGAAATCTTCGGCGAGATGTCGGGCAACGTCTATCTGCAGCCGAGCCTAGGCCGGCTGCTTATCGACCACGCGCGCATCGGCCACACCTTCTTCCGGCCGAGGAACGAGGACATGAAGCGGCGGCTTCAAGTGGCCGTCGGCCATCATGACAGCTTCATCGATGCACTCGGCGCTCACGACGAAAATGCCGTCGTCGACCTCGTCTTCGAACACTGGGAATTGTCCCGCGAGAACATGGAAATGTTCATCGCCCCGCAAGGCCTCAAGGCGGACGCCTTCCTCGGCGGCCCCGCCACGCAATTATTGGAGAAATCGTCGTGAAGTTTGAGGGGATCTATACGCCGGCGGTGACGCCGCTCGACCAAAATGGTCAGATCGACAGGGCTGGATTTGCCGCCGTGCTCGAATCGCTGATCGAGGCGGGCGTCCACGGCATCATCGTCGGCGGCTCGACGGGCGAGTACTACGCCCAGAGCAGCCAGGAGCGTTTCGAGCTCGCGGCCTATGCTAGGGACATCATCGGCACGCGGCTGCCGCTCATTATCGGAACCGGCGCCACGCGGACCGAAGATTCGGTCGAATACGCCAAGGCGGCGAAGGAAATCGGCGCGGACGCGATCCTGGTGTCGTCACCGCCATACGCGCTGCCGACCGAACGCGAGAATGCGGTCCACGCCCTGACCGTCGACCGGGCGGCGAACCTGCCGATCATGCTCTACAACTATCCGGCCCGCATGGGCGTGATGATGGGCGAGGAGTATTTCTCCCGCCTCGGCAAGTCGAAGAACGTGATCGCCATCAAGGAAAGCTCCGGCGACATGGGTAATCTGCACCTGCTTGCCCGGAAATTTCCGCATATTGCGCTGTCCTGCGGCTGGGACGACCAGGCGCTCGAATTCTTCGCCTGGGGCGCGAAGAGCTGGGTCTGCGCCGGCTCCAATTTCCTCCCGCGCGAACATGTCGCCCTCTATGAGGCCTGCTTGCTCGAAAAGAATTTCGACAAGGGCCGCGCGATCATGATGGCGATGCTGCCGCTCATGGATTTCCTGGAATGCGGGAAGTTCGTTCAATCGATCAAGCACGGATGCGAATTGATCGGACTGAATGTCGGATCGGTCCGCGCGCCGCTGCGTCCGCTCAACTCCGAAGAAAAGCGAACCCTTCAGACCGTCGTCGCCACGTTGAAGCGCACTGTCGCCCAGATCACCTCGGGAGCAAATCATGCATGAACCCTTGACCGCCTCCGAATACAAGGCGATCGCCGCCGGCCTTCAGTTTCCGACGAATGCCTTCATCGACGGCGCTTTTCGTCCGGCCAATTCCGGGCAGACATTCACCTCGACGAATCCAGCGACGGGGGAGGTTCTCGCCGAGATCGCCGCATGCGACGCCACCGATGTCGACGCCGCCGTCTCCAAGGCAAAGCAAGCCTTCGACGACGGCCGCTGGCGGCTGCGTTCGCCAGGTGAACGCAAGGCGGTGCTCCTCAAGCTCGCCAGGCTGCTGGAGGACAATCGTCACGAACTCGCCGTCATGGAGAGCCTCGACAGTGGCAAGCCGGTCGGCGAATGCCAGACGGTCGATGTTCCCGATACCATTCACACAATTCGTTGGCACGCCGAACTGATCGACAAGCTCTATGACAATACTGCGCCTGTCGGCGCCAACGCACTGACGATGATCGTGCGTGAGCCTGTCGGCGTCGTCGGATGTGTGCTTCCGTGGAATTTTCCGCTTTTGATGCTGGCCTGGAAGATCGGCCCGGCGCTTGCTGCCGGCTGCTCGGTGATCGTCAAGCCGGCACAGGAGACGACGCTCACCACGCTGCGCGTCGCCGAGCTTGCCCATGAAGCGGGCATTCCAGCCGGCGTGTTCAATGTCGTGACCGGCGGCGGCAAGGAGGTCGGCGAGCCGATCGGCCTGCACATGGATGTCGATATGGTGGCCTTCACCGGATCGACGCCGACTGGCCGCCGTTTCTTGCGTTACGCCGCAGACTCGAACCTCAAGCGCGTCGTGCTCGAATGCGGCGGCAAGAATCCCGCCGTCGTTCTCGACGATGCCGAAGACCTGGACCTCGTTGCCGAGCAGGTCGTCAACGGCGCCTTCTGGAACATGGGCGAGAACTGCTCGGCCACGTCGCGTCTCATCGTTCATTCCAAGGTCAAGGACGAGCTGCTGAAGCGCATCGGCGCCTATATGCGCGAATGGAAGACGGGCGATCCGCTCGACCCTGCAAACCGCATCGGCGCGCTTGTCAGCAAGGCCCATTTCGAGAAGGTGAAATCCTTCCTCGACGACGCCAGGACGGAGAAGCTGTCGGTCGCCCACGGCGGCGAAACGCATGGCGGCATCTTTATCGAACCGACAGTGGTCGAGGGCGTAACGCCTGCCAGCCGTCTTTTCCAGGAAGAGATCTTCGGACCGGTGCTTTCGGTGACCACTTTCAATTCGCTTGCCGAAGCAATCGCTCTTGCCAATGACACGAATTACGGTCTGACAGCATCGGTCTATACCGGCAGCCTGAGGAACGCGATTAAGCTCTCGCGTGAGATCCGTGCCGGCGTCGTCACGGTCAATTGCTTCGGCGAAGGCGACGCCAGCACGCCGTTCGGCGGCTACAAGGAGTCCGGCTTCGGCGGCCGCGACAAGTCGGTCTTCGCCCATGACAATTATTGCGAACTCAAGACCATCTGGATCGATGTCTCGGAACGCTCGATCGACGAGACGATCCGATGACCCACCATGTGATCAAGCATCTGCCGGTCGACACCGGCATTTCGGGATGGGAGGCGATCAGCGAACGCGCCTTTCCCGCAACAGCGCTTGAACACGACATTACGGCGGACTGGCTAATCGTCGGCGGGGGGTTTGCCGGCCTGTCGGCGGCGCGCCGCCTTTCGCAATTGCGCCCTGAGGACAAGATCGTCCTCCTCGAGGCTCGCGAAGTCGCCAAGGGACCGGCCGGGAGAAATTCCGGCTTCATGATCGACGTGCCGCACAATCTGTCCTCAGGCGAATATTCGGTGGCCGACGAAGAGGCGACCAAGGACGAGATCAGGCAGAACCGTCTGGCGATTTCCTTCGCAGCCGATGTCGCGGCGGAATACGGCCTGTCCAGGGAAACCTTCGATCCGTCGGGCAAGGTGAATGCGGCCGCCTCCGAGCGGGGGCTCGGGCTTAACGACAACTACCGGAAGTCGCTCGAAAAGATCGGCGAGGAGCATCGCGTTCTCGATGCCGATCAGATGCGGGAAATGACCGGCTCGCGCTATTATCGCGGAGGGCTCTATACGCCAGGCGCCGTGATGATCCAGCCCGCCGACTATATCCGCGGCCTGGCGCGGGGACTTAGCTCAAAGGTCGCCATCCACGAGCATTCGCCGGTGCTGGAGCTTTCGCGCGAGGGCAGGTCCTGGAAGGCGAAATCCGGTCGAGGATCTGTTTCCGCGCCGAAGGTCATTCTCGGCGTGAACGGCCATATTCAAAGCTTCGGCCATTTCCGCGGACGGCTAATGCACATCTTCACCTACGCGTCGATGACATCAGCCTTTTCCCAGAATGAGTTCGGCGGCGATGTGACGGGCGCAGATCGTTGGGCGCTGCTGCCGGCCGACCCGATGGGAGCGACGGTTCGAAAGATCACCACCGATGGTCGTTCGAGAATCGTCATCAGGACGAGGTTCACCTACGACCCGAGCCTCCAGGTGTCGGAGAGGCGGGTCGCCGGCGTGGCGGCCGAGCAGCGCCGGTCGTTCGACGCGCGCTTTCCCGGACTGGAAAGCCTGCCGATGGAATATAGCTGGGCGGGTGCTCTCTGCCTCAGCCGAAACCATGTGCCGGCATTCGGCGAGGTCGAAGAGGGGCTTTTTTCCGCCTGCTGCGAGAATGGCCTCGGCACGGTCAAGAGCACGCTCGCAGGGATGATGGCGGCCGATCTGGCTGCCGGCGCGGGTAGCCCCGAACTCGACCGATACAGGAACCAGCCGGAACCGAGCAAATTACCTCCCGAGCCCTTTGCGTGGCTGGGGGTCAATTCGGTTATCCGCTTTCAGGAATTGCGTGCAGGCCGCGAGGGATGATCTCTCGCCGCGCAATATGAAGACTGCCCGCTCGCAGACTTCAATGACAATGGGAACGAAAAACAGGAGTAAGAACAATGAAGACTTTGTGGAAGGCGCTCTGCGCTGCTGCGATGATCGGGGTCAGCATCCTTCCTGCTCGCGCGGAAGAAAAGACGATCACCATGGGCACGATGTCGTGGGAGGACCTGACGCCCATCACGGGTATCACCAAGAAGGTTCTCGAAGACGCCGGCTATACGGTCAAGGTGACCGAGTTCTCCGAATGGGGCATCGCCTATGCCGCTCTCGCCAAGGGTGACATCCAGGTTCTCACCTCGCAGACGGACTATGTTGCGCAGGACTACTGGAACAAGAACAAGAACCGGCTCGAGAAGATCTCACCCGTGTCGCACGGCCTCTATCAGGGCGTCGCGGTTCCTAAATATGTCCCGATCGACTCGCTGGAACAGCTCAATGAAAACGCCGACAAGTTCAGCGGCAAGATCATCGGTATCGAACCGGGCGCCGGGCTGATGCGCGATACTTCTAACGCGGTCAAGGATTATGGCCTCAAGCTCCAGCTCGTCGAGGGCAGCACCGCCGCGATGACGGCGGCGCTGAAGTCCGCCTATGATCGCAAGGAGTGGATTGCGGTGACGATCTGGGAGCCGTCCTGGATGGTCCAGAAGTACGAGGTCAAGTACCTCAAGGATCCGAAGGGCGTATTCCCGCCGCCGCAGAGCTATTACTGGATCGGCCACAAGGGCTTCTCCGCAGAGAACCCGCATGCGCGTGAAGTGATGGCCAGTGTCTACGTGCCGATTGCCGACATCACCGCCATCAACGGCGCAGTCAATGAAGGCAAGACCATGGACCAGGCCGTGCAGGATTGGATCGGCGCGCATGCCGACCTGATCAAGCGCTGGGAAAACATCAAGAAGAACTAAACGCGTCGTGGCCGTCCGATCCGTCGGGCGGCCACCCTGAAACCTAATGAAGAAGCCAACTCTGAATGGCTCAAAGGGGATCGCTATGAAAACCGTAAATTCCGATATCAATGATGTCCTGATCGACTGCCAATCCCTTTGGAAAGTCTTCGGTGACAAGTCCGCTGCGGCAATGAAGTCGATCAAGGAGCGCGGCCTCGGCAAAAAAGAGGTCTTGAAGGAGTTCAACTGCGTCGTCGGCGTGTCCGATGCGAGCATTGAGGTCCGGCGCGGCGAAATCTTCTGCATCATGGGCTTGTCGGGAAGCGGAAAATCGACGCTCATCCGACTTCTCAACAAGCTGATCACGCCGAGCTCCGGCAAGGTCCTCGTCAAGGGACGCGACCTCGCCGCCCTGTCGCCGGTCGATCTCCGGCAGATGCGCGCCAGGAACATCGGCATGGTGTTTCAAAGCGTCGCCCTGTTGCCGCATCGGACAGTCCTCGAAAATGCGGCCTTCGGCCTCGAGGTTCAGGGAATTGCCAAGCCGGAGCGAAACAAGACCGCCGTTGCAGCGCTCGAGAAGGTCGGCCTCGCCGACTGGGTGAGCCGATATCCGAACGAGCTTTCCGGCGGCATGCAGCAACGCGTGGGGCTGGCCCGCGCACTTTCTTCCGACCCCGAGATCATTCTGATGGATGAGCCGTTCAGCGCTCTTGATCCACTCATCCGGCGCCAGCTTCAGGACGAATTCCGGCAGTTGACGAAAGCCTTGGGCAAGTCCGCGGTCTTCATTACCCATGATCTCGATGAGGCGATCCGGATCGGCGATCGCATTGCGATCATGAAGGACGGCGTCATCATCCAGACCGGCACGGCCGAGGAAATCATCCTCAACCCGGCGGATGCCTATGTCGCCGAATTCGTCGCCGGCATATCCCGCCTTCATCTGATCAAGGCGCATTCCGTCATGCGCAGCGTCGCCGAATTCCAGCAAAGCGCCACGAACTCCGACATCGCGTTGCTGGCGCGCACGACGCCGGATGCCGACATCGACGAACTCATCACATTGACGATGCAGTCGGAGCGCGATGCCATCGCCGTCGTCGACAACGATCAGATCGTCGGGGTGGTGACGCCACGCAGCCTGCTGATTGGCGTCAAGGGGACGTCCACCCACGATCTCACGGCGGCGTCCCACAACTGGAGCTGATTGACATGGATAGTTCAGGCTTCACCGATCTTTTCGACGAATGGACGGACTCGGCGCTCGAGTGGGTGAGCGACAACGGCGAGTTCCTCTTCGATACCATCAGACAGGTTCTCGAAGGGCTCTATGACGGGATCCTCTGGCTCCTCGAGCTTCCGCCTTTCTACCTGGTCGCACTGATCGTGGCGCTCATCGGCTGGCGGCTGGTCAATGTCTGGTTCGCACTGCTGAGCGGCGCAGCGCTGGCGCTTTGTTTTTCCATGGGACTCTGGCCGGAGACGATGAGCACGCTCGCGCTGGTCTTGACCGCGACCGCGCTCGCCCTGGCGATCGGCATCCCAATCGGTATTGCCGCCGGCTTCTTCACCGGCCTCGACCGCTTCATGGAGCCCGGCCTCGATCTCATCCAGACGCTTCCGCCATATATCTACCTGCTGCCGGCGATCGCCCTGCTCGGCTATGGACCGGCCACAGCACTGATCGCGACGGTGATCGTCGCGGTGCCGCCGGCAATCCGCCTGACCTCTCTCGGTATCCGGATGACGCCCACGGAGTTCATCGAACTCGGAGAGGCGCTCGGGATGACGCCGGCGAAGATGTTCTTCAAGATCCGCCTTCCCTTTGCGCTGCCGAGCATCATGGCAGGCATAAACCAGAGCCTGATGATGGCCTTCGGCATGGTCGTCATCGCCGGCATCGTCGGCTCCGGTGGGCTTGGCGAAACGATCTACGGCGCGATCAGAACGCTCGACATCGCGACCTCGATCAATGGAGCGATCGCCATCGTGGTACTGACCATGGTGCTTGACAGGATAACCCAGAGCGCAGCTCGCTTGGGAACGGGGAGGAAGTCATGAACCCATCCATCCTGCAGTTTTCGCCCGGCGCTTTCCTGGCGCCGTCAGTCGATTGGCTCAACACCAACCTGCATCCACTGTTTGCGGCGATCAGCTATCTGATCGAAGCGGTTCTTTCCGGGTTCGAGGCGGCACTCCTCTTCGTGCCGCCCTATGGGCTTATCGCGATCGTCGTCGTCCTGGCATTCGTCGCCGTCGGTCTGCGCGCCGCGATCCTTGCTGGTCTTTGCCTGGGCTTCTGTCTCCTCATGGGACTGTGGACGGCATCGATGCAGACCCTCTCTCTGGTCACTGTCGCTGTCTTTATCTCCGTGCTTATCGCCTTCCCGATCGGCGTCCTGTGCTCGCGCCACAAGACATTGGAGGCGATGGTTCGTCCGGTTCTCGACGTGATGCAGACCGTGCCGCCGTGGGTCTATCTCATTCCTGCGGTGATGATCTTCAGCCTTGGACGGGTGCCGGCTATCATCGCTACCATCGTTTATGGCATTCCGCCGATGCTCCGCCTGACCACGCTGGCGTTCAACCAGGTGCCGAGAGAATTCGTGGAACTCGGCAGCGCCATCGGCGCGCCTCCTCGTTCGGTGCTTTGGAAGATCGAGATTCCCCTGGCCAGGCAGACGCTCCTGGTTGGGCTCAACCAATGCATCCTTCTGTCGCTGGCGATGGTCGTATTGGCCGGGCTCGTCGGCGCCGGCGGTCTCGGCGCGGAGGTGACGCGCGGCCTGACCCGCATGGAGATGGGGCTTGGCCTGCGGGCGGGCCTGGCGATCGTTGCAGTCGCCCTTCTGCTCGACCGGCTGTCCCGTAGCCTGCTCGACCGCGACAGGCCACGGAAGGCAGGATGAGCAAGGACATGAAAAGATGAGAAACAGCTTCTTCTGTATCGATGCGCATACCTGCGGCAATCCCGTCCGCCTCGTCGCCGGAGGCGGTCCGCTGCTTCCGCATGCGCCGATCGGTGAGCGTCGGGAGATTTTCGTCCGGGACCATGACTGGATGCGCAAGGCGCTGATGTTCGAGCCAAGGGGCCACGACATCATGTCGGGCGCGATCATCTATCCGGCTTATCGGGAGGATTGCGATTTCGCCGTGCTTTTCATCGAGGTGAGCGGCTGCCTGCCGATGTGCGGCGCCGGCACCATCGGCATGGTGACCGCTGCGATCGAAGAAGGGCTGGTCAAGCCGCGCGAGCCTGGAAGGGTTGCCATCGAAACGCCTGCAGGAAGGGTCGACGTCACTTATGAGGAGAAGGACGGATATGTCGAATCCGTTCGCCTCCACAATGTGGCGAGCTATCTCCATGAGGCTGATTTCGAGGTGGATGTGCCGGGAATGGGCCGTCTACGTGTCGATATATCCTATGGCGGCAACTATTATGCGGTCATCGAACCACAGGATAACTGGAGCGGCCTCAACGGCATGACCGCCTCCGACATTGTCGGCTGCAGCCAGAGGCTCAGGTCGGCACTTGCCGGTATCTGCGACGCCGTCCATCCCGACGACGCCAGGATACGCGGCGTGCATCACGCCATCTGGTGCGACCGCCCGCTGAATGAAGTCTCGGATGGACGCTGCGCCGTCTTCTATGGCGAGAAGGCCATCGATCGCTCGCCGGGCGGAACCGGCACCTCCGCCCGGATGGCCCAGCTCTACGGGAAGGGACGGCTTACCGTCGGGTCGAGATACCGCCATGAAAGCCTGATCGGAACCGTCTTCGAGGGGCGGGTCGAAGCCGAGGCGAGCATTGGATCCTACAGCGGCATTCTTCCAAGCATCGGAGGCTGGGCGCGCGTCATTGGGCACAACACCATTTTCGTTGACGATCGTGATCCGCTGGCGCATGGCTTTCAGATTCGATGAGCGCGTTTTCGTCTGAAAAGACGGATGGCGCGGTAAGAGCGGCAAGGAGATGACCATGCGACCCGGACAGCATCGGCAGGCAGACGACGCTACGAGGTCGGCTGCCCGGCTCAAGGTGGGGTTCGTTCTGGCGCGATCGTTCACACTGTCCGCCTTCGCGCTCTTCGTGGACACACTGCGGCTTGCCAGCGACGAGCAGGATCGTTCCGGAAGGGTGCTTGCCGACTGGCAGGTGATTGGCAGCACGCGTCACCTGATCACCGCGAGCTGCGGCGTTCAGGTCGCTCCGACGTCCGATTTCGTCGATCCGTCGAAGTTCAATTACATCGTGGTCGTCGGCGGCCTTTTGACGGTGGAAAACCCTGTCGACCAGGAAACCATCGCTTTTCTCAAGCAGGCGGACGCCAAGAAGGTGCCGCTGATCGGCGTGTGCACGGGGTCGTTCATCCTTGCTGCGGCTGGCCTGATGAAGCGGCATGACTCCTGTGTGAGCTGGCTGCACTACAAGGAGTTCCGGGAGCGTTTCCCCGATCTCAACGTGCGTTCCGACCGGCTCTTCAATCTCGACCGCCAGCGTGGGTCCTGCGCCGGCGGCAGCAGTTCAGCCGACATGGCCGCGTTGCTGGTTAGGAAATACATCAGCCGCGACGCCGAACGAAATGCGCTGGAGGTCCTTCAGATCGACAAGGCCCGGACTTCAGCGGACATACAGCCCCGGCGTCCGCTCTACGACGACTATGACGACGCCCGCGTCAAGGCGGCGATGATTACGATGGAACAGTTCGTCGATGGCAGCATGTCTATACAGAAGCTTGCCGCCACGGTTGGTCTGTCACGGCGGCAACTGGAGAGGATCTTCATCGACAAGACGGGAATGTCTCCTGCCAAAGCCTATAATCGGGTTCGCATGGAGCGGGCGAAATCGATCCTTGCCCAGTCGAGGGCGCCATTGATCGAGATCGCGCTGGATGTCGGCTTTGAAAACGCCTCGCAGTTCACGCGAACGTTTAAGCGCACATTCGGGCAAACCCCATCGCAGCATCGTGCAGCCTCTTCGAGAGCACACCAGAACAGGATGATTTAGGCCGGGTCGGCCTAAAATCTGAATCCTGTTCTAAATTATATAGTTAGAGCATGATGTCGTCCGAAAACCGATCACACTTTTCGGCATTGCTCTAGGCTTATTCAGAACTCTTCCCACGGAACCGTGTCCAGCCGCTCCGCTCCCTTGGCCGTGATCAGAGCCTGGGTTTCCAGCTTGATGCTCTCGGATCCGGCCTCGGCGATCAGGCTTTCGACGTTGAGCACCATGCCCTCCTCGATGAGGCCGCTGAAATCAGGGTCGAAATCCGGATGCAGAAGGATCCCCGGCCATTCGTCCGCCATTCCGGTTCCGTGCAGAGCAAGCGTGTATCGATAAGGCTGGTATTTCTCCGGAATCCGCCACGACAGTTCGTTGAATTCATGGAACGTCATCCCGGGCCTGATGATTGAAAGATTGTGCTCGATCTGATCCCGGGCGGCGACGTAAAGTTGCTTCTGCTTGGCATTCATCGCGACGTGTCCCGCTGTCCACGACCGCGAGAGGTCGGCGCAATAGCCGTAGGGTCCGATCATGTCGGTGTCGAAGGATATCATGTCGCCGCGTTTGACCACGTAGTCCGAACATTCCTGATACCAGGGGTTTGTTCTCGGGCCTGCGGTCAACAGCTTGGTCTCGAGCCACTCGCCGCCGCTGCGTGCGTTTTCGAAGTGGAGCTCGGCCCAGATCTCTCTTTCGGTGCGGCCGGGCTCGGACACCTCGTACATCCGCGCCATGCCCGCTTCGCAGACACGGATCGTCCATCTCATCAGCTCGATTTCCTCAGTGCTCTTGATGGATCGCGCCCGCTCGGCCAGTTCCTGACCGTCTAAGAGCGTGAAGCCGCGTTCCCGCAATTCGAACGCGCCCGCCGGTTCGAGCCTGTCCACCGCCACGCGCTTGTTGCCGCCATTGCGGCTCACGAGGTCCGCGACCTCGTCCGCCCAGGTTTTCAGGCGGGGTTCCATAAGGTTGCCTGATGTGAAGAATATCCATGACTTCGCCGGCCGGCTCTCGTCGATGCCGGGAAGCCCGTCATTGACGTGTTCGGCGCCTTCGAATTCGAAAACTATCGCCGGACCATCGGCGAGGATCAAAGCGTAGCGCGAGGCGTTATGCATCGTCCAAATGCTCATATTCGATGAATCGAAGGCATATCGGATGTTGACGGGGTCGTAGAGAAGCAGGGCGCCGCAGTCCCATTCGCGCATCTTCCCGCGCAGGCGCTCCAGACGATAGCGGCGAGCCCGATCGAGCGTCGTGGCCGGCACAGGACTGATAAGAGGCCGGTCGGCTCCTTCAGGGTTGAGGTATGCCTGCTTTCGCGCGTCCTTGAACACCGTCGAGCCGGTCAGCTCGGCGGAATCGCTTTCCTCTCGCAGCATCTCAGTCAATCCTTGTTTGCGGTGAACGACGCCCCGGATGTTCAGCGCTCGATGACCAGATCGCTGAGCGGCTTGGAGCAACAGGGCAGGAACAAGCCGGCGTCGATTTCCCGCTGACGAATTCCGCCATTGTGGTTCATGTCGACCGTGCCTGACGTAAGCTTCGACTTGCAGGTGCCGCAGACGCCATTCGCGCAGGACGACGGGATCCTGACGCCTGACTTCTTCGCACATGAGAGCACGCTCTGGTCGGCGGAGACGTCGATGCTGCGGGCCTGCTTCGAGAAGGTGACCAGAAAGACCTTGGCAGATGCCTCCTGAACCGCAGGGATTTCGGGTTCGTCGATGACCGCGGCGTCGAAGCTTTCCTCCAGATAGTTCGAGCCCGGCACGCCGAGTTCGGCGGCAATGCCGCGCGCGGCGGCCATGAACGGGGCGGGGCCGCAGCACATCACGGTTCGCTCGGCGATATCGGGAACGGCCAGCCGCATGTAGTCTTTCGAAATACGGCCGGTCAGGCCGGGCCAGGACGGCTCGCCGGCCACCGTCTCCGGGAGGAAATGCAGACGAAGGCCTTTCAGCCTGCGGGCGATGCAGGCCAGTTCGTCACGAAAGATCAGATCCTGCGGCGTCCGGCCGGCATGCATGAAGACGACGTCGGCGGGTTCGCAACTGTCGGCGATCTCCCGCAGAATGGACATGACCGGGGTAATGCCGGAGCCGCCGGACAAAAGCAGAAGCTTACGTCCCGGCGTCTCGGGCCTGACGAAATGGCCGAGCGGCCCGTTCGCCTTGACGGTCGCGCCGGGAACCAGAGTGTCATGAAGCCAGTTGGAGATCTTTCCGCCGGGAACGCGCTTCACCGTCACCGAGAAGGCGTTCGTCCGATGCGGCGAGGAGGAGATGCTGTAGCACCTGTTTTCAGCGTCTCCATTGTGTTCGAGGTCGAACAGAAAATACTGCCCGGCCTTGAACGCGAACCGCTTGCCCTCATGGGAGGCGAAGGTGAATGTCTTGACGTCGTGGGTCTCCTGCTGGACGTCGAGGCAGACGAGGGCGTCGTCTTCTTCCGGGTTCCAGATGTCGTGAAGGGCGGCCCTGGCTACGGGCATCTGCGGGCTCCTAGTATCCATGGGCGCGCATCCGATCGATGTACCAGCTGGCGAATTTGTCGAGGTTGGTCTCGGAAAAGCGGGAGTAGGGGCCCGGCTGATAGGCCGGGTCGAGAGTGCCTGCATGGGAGCGCGCGACGAGATCGGCGTCCTGGTCCGTCGTCGCGACCCAGACATCCGTCAGCTTGTCGAGATCGTAATCCACGCCTTCGACGGCGCCCTTGTGGACCAGCCACTTGGTTCTGACCAACGTCTTGCCCGCCGAGAGCGGGATGACGGTTGCCACCACGGCATGGTCGCCCATGAAGTGGTTCCAGCTGTTGTGGCCCCAGAGATGCGTGTCCCCGAGATCCTTGCGGGTCATCTGCCCGAGCAGTTTGGACGATGCGGCGGTGGCGTCATGGGTCTGGGATTCACCGGCGCCAGCGATGATCAGCCGTTGCGTGCGGAAGTTGGTGGCGCAGTCGGCGAGCTGTTCGACGGCAGCCGAGGGAAAGCCGTCTGCCTCCCATGCCTGCGTGCGTGCCTCGTAGAGCCTGAAATGCTCTTCGGCCTGTTCGCGATCCTCGGGGCTCAGCGTTTCCGGATCGAAACCGAAATCGAGATCGACGAAGGAGACGCAGAGTTCCGGATGATTCGCGGAGCAATGGTAGCACTCGCGATTGTTCTCCATCGTCAGCTTCCAGTTGCCGTCCTCGATGACATCGGTTTGGAAGGCAACCTTTGCGTTCCGGATGTCGTAGGGCGCGAGGCGCTCGGTCATGGCCTGTTCGAGGAGAGCAATGTCCTCGGGCGGATTGTCGGAGAGACAGACATAAATCAGTCCGCCGATCGACTTGAAAGTGACGGGCTTGAGGCTCCGACACTGCTTGTCGAAGTCCTTGCCCATGTGAGGCGCGTAGCTGAGCTCACCCGTCAGTTCGTATGTCCAGGTGTGATAGGGACAGACGAGTTTTGAGACGATCGTCTTGCCCGGATCGAGAAGGCGGGAGCCGCGATGGCGGCAGACATTGTGCAGGACGCGAATTTCTCCGTCGTCGTCACGCAGAAGGATCAGGCTCGTCTTGCCGATATCGATGACCGTGGCATCACCGGGTTCGGGAACATCGCAATCGAGACCGACACAGATCCAGTGATTGTGGAAGAAGACGTCGATGTCTGCTTCGAACACATCTTCCCTGACGTAAAGGCCGGCCGGCAGAGAGTGACCGTTGGCACGAGCGTCGAGAAGGGCGGAAATGGAAGATGGGAGCTTGTTTAGCATCAGAACCTCTTATGCGAGAGTTTCCCCAGATTGCCCTTGCAACGCGGTTGTTTCAACGGCATAAAAAATTAGGTTCGCATAATTTTTTATCATGCGATGAGGGGTTCTGTGATGCACTTTAGAAGACGCATCCCGTCGTTGACGGCACTGGTGACCCTGGAGGCGGTGCTCAGAAAGAAGAGCTTCACCACGGCTGCGACCGAACTTGGTGTCACCCAGGCGGCTGTCAGCAGGCAGATTGCATTGCTGGAGGAGGAGTTCGGCCAACCCTTATTCGTTCGCAAGCATAGAGCGATCGAACCGACGGCGGCATGCATCAATCTCGGAGCCACCCTGGCCAAGAGCTTTGCCGATATTGCCGAGAGCGTGGAAGCGCTCCAGTCGCGCAGCCAGGACGTGTTGACCATAGGGGCGACCGTTGCATTCTCTTCTTTCTGGCTGCTGCCGCGGCTGGCCGAGTTTCGCCGTGCGAACCCCGGCATTCTGGTGCGGGTGATATCCCAGGACAGCCCGATCGCTTTCGATGACGGAGAAGTCGACGTGGCAATTCGATATGGTGTGCCCCCCTTCAGCGATAGCACCGTCATCGCCTCGCATGGCGACGTCATCTGCCCCGTCTGCTCTCCCGACTATCTCAGGCGTCGCGGCGAAGGCCCGCTCGGCTCCGCCGACGAATTCATCGAAACGGACGTTCTCGATCGTTCCTGGTACAGCTGGGCGCAGTGGTTTTCGCTGACCGGCGCCAATATCGAGGTAAAGCCGTCGCTTCGGTTCAACCACTATACCGAAACCATCGCAGCCGCGCGCGCAGGCCAAGGGATTGCCTTGGGATGGCGCATGCTGGTGGGCACCTTTCTGGAGGATGGAACTCTGGTGCAGGCCGACGGCGGCGAGCTTGCCGCGGAAGATCGCTACAACGTGATCGTGCCCGTCAAAGCCAAGCGAAGCAATGCACGCGACCTTGCCGCCGCCTGGCTGACGGCATCACTGCACGGTTGATCAAGCCATAACTACAGGCCCAGTCCCACAGTTGCCGTCCGGTGGACGCCTTTCGGGACGAAGGAGAAGCGATCTGCCAGGCCCAGAAAATCGGCCGCCAGGTGAATGACGGAAAGCCACATTTCCGTTCCCTGCAAGCTCGGTTCACCACCATCGGCAAACGGGAATCCCTCGCCATCCCGCCATCTATCCAGCGCCCTTGAGATGACCTTGCGGGCGATTGCCTCGCCGTCCGCCCGTCTGTAGTCGGTCTGACGGGCAATCAGCAGCAGAGGATGAATCGTATCGAGCAGGTTGCACGCATTGTATTTTGCAGCAACGAAGCCTTTGTGGTTGCGATAGTTGAGATGAACCGTTTCGAGTGAGGCGTGCGGGTGGGGAAGTGCCACGCCGAACTGGGCGTAGGTGCCGCGCGTCAGGCGATAAAAGCCGTTGACCGGTTGAAGCCATCCTTCCGCCGCGGTCGGTTCACCCCATAGCCCCGAAAGGCTGTTGGCATTGCGGCTCAGCCACTCGAAAAACGCCTGCCGTGAATGCCTGATGCCGAAATACTTCGCATTGAAGTACATGGCAGTTCCGATCGCATCGACCACGCTTCCGGCGTGCCATGCCCGGGTCGACCAGGGCAGGGCGCTTAGCCATTCATCCTGCTCCCCGGCGTCGAGCTCGACTGCATGGACCAGTTGGCGCGGACCGGAACCAAGCAGTTCAAGCGCATAGCCAACCGCAAGGACGTTGTAGAGCGCCTTTGGATCATCCCTCAGCGCCTTGCCATGGGTGCGCGGATGCTCTTCCAGGAAGAGGCCGGTCTCTCGGTCCTGAAGACCTTGAAGACGTTCGACTGTCTCCGCCGCATCGAGATCGGGCGGCAGGTGGCCGAAGCCGGCAGCGATCTCGATTGCATCGCAGAGATGCCGGATCGCCGGTCTGCGGATGCCGTCCGCTTCCAGCGATTCATAGGATCCTTGCGTTTTCCAGCGTGCAAGGATGTCCGGCCACTGGTCTTTCGCTTTCTGGCCGAGCCTGACCAATTGATCTTCGATGTCGCCATTGCCGGTTTTCTTCGGCGCCGAGCCTCGGCTCCGCAGCACCCGGGCGGGTACGCCACCGGCAATCGCCATGGCGGGAATGTTTCCGGTGACCACAGCTCCGGCGGCGATCACCGCACCGTTTCCAATTGTTGCACCATCGAGGATCACGCAATTGGCGCCGATCCAGACATCGTCACCGATCACGATGCCGATGCTGACGACACCCTGGCGGTGTATAGGAACGGTCGGATCGTCGAAGCCATGATTGAAGCCGACGATCGAGGCATGCGAAGCAATCCGCACGCCATGACCGCACGTCACAGTGCCGGAAACACAGGCATAGGGATTGATGGTGCAATCGTCGCCGAGGATCACATGGCCGCGAACGAGCGCGTGCCCGGCGATCCAGGACCGCTCACCCATCGTCAGGCTTTCGGTGAAGACTGCGGCATTCTCGGCGATGTAGGCCGTCTCGGCCAGTTCCGCACCGCATGATCGCCGGATTTCCGCCTTGCGGGCAAGGTGAGCCGGGTGACCGAGGTCCGACGCAACGTGTTCCCAGGTCAGGTATTGAAGCCTGCGTGCTTCCCTCTCTTCGCTTGCCGATGTTTGCGGGCTGTTGGCGTGATCCATCCTGCGCCTCATTCTCAGGTTCGACCGCTGAACATTCGTCTGATTTAGCGATCCGTTGCCTCGCTGCATCAGAGGGCCTGATTCGTCCAAAAGCAAGACTTCCGACAATGGCGGCGCAGCTCCGTTGAAATGGCTCCCATTGCTTTGATCGGGCCTGGCCTCCCGGCGACCGATGCGATCGCAACTGCCCCCTCATAGCGGTTTGTTTGCCTTGCGGGCGGTCGGTGCGGCTGAGGCGTCAGAATTCGCGATCTGCAGAGACGTCATGCGCCACGCACCGATCATCGGCCGCGTGCTGAACCATCTGAAAACCTTGAGGTCGAGTTATGCTGCACTCAGAAATTCAGCGCTCACCGGCATTCCCATATGAAAGCCCTGGGCGCGGTCGATGCGAAGATCCTTGAGAAGGGAATATTGTGCTGCAGTTTCGACGCCTTCCACCAGGATCGTATTTCCACGATTGCGGATGAGAACAATCATGTCCTGAAGCATCGTCAGACCGCGTGGGTTCGAGCTGTCGTGCAGGAAAGTTCTATCGACCTTGACCGTCTGAAACTCGATTGCCCTCAGCCAAGAGAGGCCCGCGAAGCCGGAGCCGAAGTCGTCAAGCCAGATTTCGACGCCGAGTGCGCGCAGATCGGCAATGCATTTGAGCACCTCCGACTGCATATCCATGTCCAGGCCCTCGGTGACTTCCAAGGCTAGTCGCGACCCGCAGACTCCGCACCGAGCAAGGATATCAGCGACACTGGCAGCAAAGCCGGTGGAACGCAGTTGTATCGGTGACACGTTGACGCTGACGGTAGCCATGCGATCGGTCATCAGTATATCCCGGCATGCCGTCTCGATCGCCCACCTGCCCAGTTCGAGGATAGCGCCACTTCGTTCTGCAACGGGAATGAATGTCTTCGGCGAAACCGCCGTGCCGTCCGGCATCCTGAGGCGCATCAACGCCTCGACAGCTCTTGCTTTCCCGTTGGTCACGTCGAAGATCGGTTGGTACACGAGTGAGACCAGCTTGCGATCGATAGCGGCCGCCAGCAGCGGGACGAGTTTACCAGCATGGTCGTCGGGGCGAGGCAACAGCGGATCAAAACTGCGAATGCAGTTTCGGCCACTTGCTTTGGCATTGTAGAGAGCGAGGTCGGCTTCACGGACTATTCGTTCGACTTTCTCGCCAACTTTCTCGCGGGTGAAGGCGAGGCCGATGCTGACGGTTACGGTGGACATATCATCTGGTCGCTCGTCGTGAGCAATCGCAAGTGACTCGACTTCCATTCTGATCTTCTCGGCGAGAGTCATGGCGACCTTGGGAAGGGCAGCCGGCATGACCACGATAAACTCCTCGCCACCATACCTGCCGATCATGCCATCGGACGACTCTACGACCGCCTTCAGCGCATTGGCGATGACAGTCAGGCATCGGTCTCCTTCCTGATGTCCGTAGCGATCATTGAAGCGTTTGAAAAAGTCGACGTCGATGAGGAACACGGAGAAGTCGCGGCGTTCGTCTTTCCAGGCGGCCCAGCATTCGTCGAGCCGCCGATCCAGCGCGCGTCTGTTGCTTATGCCTGTCAGGTAGTCAGTATGTGAAAGCTCGAGCAGTGATCTTCCGCGCTCCGACGCTTCCCAGTGCTGGTGGCGAGCCTCCGCCGCGTTCAGCAACACGTTTCGACGCTCCACGTTCAATCGCCAATTGACGAAAGAGGTGAAGGCAAAGCACGAAATGTAGAACATCCCGAAGGCAAGCTTGTAGGTTTGGCTCGAAGGAAAAAATTCCTCGATCGTAACGAAAAATGCGCAGAGAACGAGGCCCGAGGTGATCACCGAAAGCCGAAACGGGAAACTGAAAAAGAGGTTGGCGCCCATCATGAAGATGGCGCCGAATATCATGTAGTATGACATGGCGGTAACGTCGCGGGTGGCAATCGCCGGGTAAAGCCAGCCCACATAGCCCACAAGCAGTGCAGTGGCGCACGTAATGTCAAGCCAGACGGTTTTCGCTCTTGCCAGGCGCAGGGTCTCGAAAACCAGCAGAGCGATCGTTGCAACGACGAATCGCGCGGCAATCGTCACAGGCGCAACATCGGGGATCAGCCAACGGTCGGGAAGTGCGAAGGCCACATAAACGGCAACCGCCATCCAAAGACCATGCCGTGAGCTCTGCCTTCGGACAGCATCATTTTCAGTTTTCAGAGACTTGAGGGCCGCGGCGAATGAAATGCCGGCGGTTGACTCGTCGTGTTGGACATTAGCACAAGCCGCCATCATGCAATAACACCGGCCTGAGAGCCATCTAAAGTATGTTGAAAAGTAAGCCATACTTCGGCGCCCTCCAAAATCGCGTTCGGCAACCTGCAACCGGTTTGTCTTATTGCTGAGCTTTGTTAGAGGGGTAGCATCAGACCCGCAAGAGTAGAATTACCCTTATCCCGTGTAGATTCTAGTCGCATCCTGTTTCGAGGTTGATTATGCTTAACGCTATGTCAAAGGGGTCTCGAAATGGTACAAAGCCTGGTCTTCGACGGTGAAAGTCTTGTTGCGCCAGGTGAAATTCGTCGGGTGGCAAGGAGGGTTGCTGCCCCAGATCCCGGCGATCTTATCGTTGCCCAAGCCAAGCTTGCCCTCAGCCTTGACGTGTCGATCCGTCAGTTCAAATCTGGCGTCGAGCCTCATGTGATCATCGAGCGTCTTACCGAAGCCTTGCATCAGATGCGGCGGCGCTTTCATCCGCAGGTGTGGGACGACATCGTTCCGATCGCGCAATCTCATCCCGTTGCTCACTATCTTCATCAAGATCCATTGACCCGCTGGTCGTTTGAAAAGCCGCGCGGCTATTCTGGCGACGCACGTCTTCTCGATTTCATCTACGGCAGACCTGAGATTGAGGACGCCGTCGCATCAGCGAGCGAGTTGGGACGCTCGATCTACGGCTACACTCGGCATGCTTCGTCATCCGTCGCGGTAAGGGAGCGTCGAGACATTCTGGCTCGCCGCGTAGACGAAATTGCTTCGACCCGGCCTGGCGCCACCGAAATCCTTGCGATCGCCGCCGGGCATCTTCGCGAGGGGCCGTTGTCGCACGCTCTGAGCGCCGGCGCGATCAGACGCTGGGTGGCTTTGGATCAAGACCCAATGAGCGTTGGAACCGTCGCCCGCGATTTCGCCGGCACGTCTGTCGAAGCGGTGAACGGGTCGGTCAAATCTCTCATCGCTGGAAGGCACGCGCTGGGAATGTTCGATTTCGTCTATGCCGCGGGTCTCTATGACTATTTGCCGGACGCGGTAGCCGTAAGGCTGACCAGAAAGTGCATCAGCATGCTGAAGCCTGGCGGTACATTCCTATTTGCCAACTTCTCTCCGGAGACGGACGTCGATGGCTATATGGAGACATTCATGAACTGGGCGTTGCTGTTGCGGTCGGAGCGAGAGATGGGCTCGCTCGCCAGTGAAAGCGTGGCCGGGACGGATGTGAAGGTGTCTGTTTGGCCAGGCTCAAACCGCAACATTGTCTACTGTGAAATTCAAAAGCCGCAGTAGGCCGCACGCTGGCCGACATATAATGGCGTTTGAGCCAGTAACTGGGCGCTGCCGTCCGTTCCGGTAGTCTTCGGAGCAATTCCTCAGTTCAAATCCTGGGTCGACCCTATCAGAGGCTGCATGAGAAAGGTCGTGGCTGCTCTCCTCCACGGCCTTTAAGCTGTTTATCGGCCGGCGCTAATCAGGCGGCTTATGGCTGTGTCCAGCGTGGTCGTGCCCTTCACCGGGTCGCCGTCGAACCGGATCCAGCCTTCGTTGAAACCATCGATCATGCGCATCCGCGGGAGGGGGTTTTGCATGCCTTGGTCGGTGAAAATCTGCTCCCAGGTGTCGCGGGCGACCGGCTCTGCCCGGACGGGTTTTCCGAGGATGGACGAGAGGACAGCGGCGATTTCGTTGGGCGTGACGCCCTCTGGCCCCGTCAACTCGATGACCTGCTTGCCCACCCAGTCGTGCTGCAGCAATTCTGCCGCCTTGGCTCCGACGTCGAAGACAGAAACCCTCGGATAGGGCTGATCGAGCGGCTGGAGGAAACTTGAGAGGACACATGTCTCGCGCGCCGGCGCGATATCCCAAGCCGTGTTTTCCATAAACCAGCCGGCACGCAGAAAGGCGATCGGCATTGGCAAGGCAGATAACTTCTGTTCAACGAGACCGAGCTGGCTCAAGAGGTTAGGTTCTCTGGCCTGCGCGCCGATGGTCGAGAGGCAAACGACCTTGGCGGGATCAGCAGAAAGAAGCGCGGTCTCCAGCGCCGCAATGACCGCGCGCACTTCCGTAAAGCCGGGGGTCGGATCGAAGGTGGGCGGGATCAGCAGAAAGACGCCGTCGGCGCCGGCGAAAGCCTTGGTGAGCGCATCGGCGTCGGTCATCTCGGCCAAGGCTAGGTCCGCGCCTTTGTCCTTCCATTCTGCTGCTTTCTCCGCATTGCGCGCGACGGCGCGTATCGGCACCCCCGCCTCCAGCAGACGCGCGGCGACGATGCCTCCGACTTGGCCACTTACTCCGGTGATCACAAACATGGCTAGACTCCTTTGCTGCTCCGCCGCCAGCAGGTTGGCGGTTTGTTATGCCGATCATGTCCTTCGGAAGCCTTTGACTGAAGCGCGCTTCTGTCACATAATTGGTGACTAAAAATCACGGATACGCGATGTTTGACGGACGATTATTGAATGGCGTGAGCGTATTGGCCGCCGTTATCGAGAGCGGAAGCTTTGCGCGGGCAGCGGAGCTAATGGGATTATCGGCGTCGGGTGTCAGCCGCGCCATTTCGCGGCTGGAGGGGCGGATCGGTCTGCGGCTGCTCGATCGGACAACACGCACGATGCGGCTGACCGATGACGGCGCGCGATTCTACGAACAGGTGGCCCCACTCTTGAGCGGCATCGAAGAGGCTGCGCAGACTGCTGTTGGCGCCAGACAGGCGGTGCGTGGGCGACTGCGAGTCAATGTCGACCCATATTTTTCACGCCTTGTGCTCGGCCCGCGGCTCGGCGCCTTCCTCGATCGTTACCCAGATATTCAGATCGAGATCTTCACCCGCAACGAGATCGGTGATCTTGTTGCTGATGGCATGGACGTCGCGGTGCGCTTTGGCGAGCCTGCACAGAGGTCGCTTATTTCGCGCCTGTTGATGCAGACGCCCGTGATCACGATTGCGGCTCCCGCTTATATCGAGCGGCATGGTTGGCCGAGCCGTCCACAGGATTTGAGCGAGCATACCTGTATCCAGTTCCAGGATCCGCTGACCGCAAGGCCTTTCGAATGGGAGCTTCGGTCGGGTGACGAGGTCGTCTCGATCGAGACCCGCAGCCGCATTTTAGTCAACGATGCCGGCACGACCTTGGCGACCTGCCTTGCGGGGATCGGCATCGCGCAAGTCTTCACACTCGGGATGGCGGATTATCTGAACAATGGGCAGCTCGTGAACCTCTTTCCCGACTGGTCGGACGAGACATTCCCGCTCTACGCCTTCTATCCCTCGCGTCAGCATGTTCCGGCTAAGGTCAGGGCCTTTATAGATTTCTGCGTCGAGATCATCGAATAGACGGAGGCACCCCGTCGAGCGCCTCTGCTGGCTTGAGCCGGCCGCGGCTTTCTAGTTTCCGGAAGTTTATCGTCTGTTGGGTTCTTTCATGCTTGGGAGGAAGGCGTTCACATCTCCGGCCATAAAGCACCGTGTCAGATGCGTTCTATGCGGACCGGATACTCGCCGCGCACCAGCAACGGCGCGAAGCCATTGTCGAAGCGGCCGAGCCGGATCAGCCCGTCCCAGCGGTAATCCGCATGGAACAGAGCCAGGTTACCCCATGGTTTGAAGTAGCAAAGGTCGCCCGGCTGCTCGTTTCCGAAAGCACCGCTGCCTTCTTCGGTCAGCTTGCGCGGCAGATGGACGATCTTTTCGTTCCTGCCGTAGTCTTCGATCTTGAGGTTCAAGGGCAGCATGGAAATGAGATCGCGCGCTGTCGGATTGTCGAAGAGTGTCGCGGTCAGGATCAGATTGTTGAAGCCAATCCTGATCCTGAGGTCTGTCGCCCCGTGACCCGTCGAGTTGTGCTCGTCCTGCCCGTGCGCCACAAGAGTGAGAGCGGCGGCGGCCAAGGTTCCGCCCAGCACCGCGCGACGGCTCATGAACTTGGATGTCATCGACATAGCGCGCCTCGCGTCAGACAGGTTGAGCCGTCGGCCGGAACAGGATTTCGTTGATGTCGACATCGTCCGGCTCGTTCACCGCGAAGGCGACCGTTCGGGCGAACGTGTCCGCGCCGATCGCGATTTTACTGACGAACTCCTTGGTGCCCGCCTGGATGTCCTTTTCGCTTATGTGTTCGAGGAGTTCGGTACTCACTGCGCCGGGTGAAATGATCGTGGTGCGGATGTTGTATGGCTTCACTTCCTTCCGCAGCCCTTCCGAGAGGGCGCGCACGGCAAATTTCGTCGCGCAGTAGACGGTCGCACCCGGATCGACCACATGGCCGTAGACGGAAGACACGTTGATGATGTGCCCCGACTTCTGGGCTTTCATGTGGGGAAGCGCTGCTGCGATGCCATAGAGCACCCCGTTGATGTTCACGTCGATCATGCGATCCCACTCGTCAACTTTGAGCCGTTCGAGCGGCGCAAGTGGCATCAGCCCGGCATTGTTCAGCATCACGTCGATGCGGCCGAACGCGTTGACGGCCGTGTCGACGAGCGTCTTGACCTGAAGTTGGTCCGTGACGTCGGTTTGGAGCGCCTTGGCCTTATAGCCCTTGGCGGCCAGCTCCTCGGCCAGCGCAGCGATGCGGTCGCTACGC
Organism: Rhizobium leguminosarum; assembly: GCF_019798305.1. GTDB lineage: Bacteria > Pseudomonadota > Alphaproteobacteria > Rhizobiales > Rhizobiaceae > Rhizobium > Rhizobium leguminosarum_U. Next base: position 237,368 of record NZ_JAAXDD010000012.1, on the reverse strand, counting down.
CGTGCGCCGAGGACGACGGAAGCGCCGCGCTCGGCAAGGTGACGCGCGGTGGCTTCGCCAAGCCCGCTGCTTGCCCCGGTGATGACGACCACTTTGTTTTCGATTCCTCGAGACATGATGATCTCCTGTTTTGGGATTTCTGAAGGTTCAGGAACGGCGACCGGCGAGCGCGGCGAGGACAGCCGAACCGGCGAGAAAGCAGGCGGCCAGAAGGAAGGTGCTCCACCATCCCGCGGTGTCGAACAGCATGCCGCCAGCGAAAGCGCCGCCGGCAATGGCGAGCTGGATCAAAGCCACCTGCAGTCCACCTGCCGCTTCCAACTCACCGGGGACAATGGCGGCCATCCAGGTGTTCCAGGCAGCCGGAATCGGGGTTGAGAAAAATCCCCACATGACGAGCAGGGATGCCGTAACCGCCGCGAACGGCCCGAGAGCGATCAGCAGCAGGGCAAGGAGCGCAAGAGCACCCGGCATGCCTACGAGAACGAGGCGGAGGTGGCGCCGGGCGACAAAGCCAATGACGGAGGTTCCAGCCAGTCCACCGACGCCAAGGCCGAGAAGCACCATGGACAGAACATTCAATTCGAGGCCCGTGACGCCTTCGAGGAACGGACGAAGATAAATGGACAGTGCGTTCTGGCCGATGAAGGCGAGAGCGGTCGCCGCCATTCCAATCGCGAATGTGCGATTGCGCAGCAGCCCGAACATTCTGGCCACCGAGACGGTTGATGTCGCCGGCATCCTCGGCAGGACCACCAGTTGCCAGACAAGCGCTGCAATTGCGATCGGCACCGTGATCAAGAATGTTCCCCGCCATCCGATCAATCCGCCAAGGAAACTACCGAGCGGTGCGGCAAGGACGAGGGCGAATGCGGTGCCACCTTGCAGAAGCGCAATGGTCTTGGGCAGGTCATGGTCCGAGGCCAGGCGCGCCAGAAGAGCCGTCGACAGCGACCAGAAGCCGCCGATCGAAACGCCGATCAGGGACCGCCCGACGAGAAAGACAAGGAAGTTGGGTGCGAGGGCAACCGCCAAGCTCGATGCAACAAGAACCGCCGTATAGAGCAAGACGACAGACTTCCGGTCGATCTTCGCCAGGAATGCGTTGCCGAGAAGGCTGGTGATAACCGCAAAGACTCCCGACACGGTGATTGCCAATCCGGCCTGCCCCTCTGACACCGAGAGGTCCCTGGCGATCGGGGTCAGAAGGCTCACAGGCAGAAATTCCAACCCCACCAGCAGGAAAGTCAGAAGCGAGAGACAGGTCACAGCAGACCATGAGGTCGCCGCGTCGTCCGTCAGTGAGGTCTCATTCAATGTCAACTCGACGGTCATTCATGTTCTCCTGTCCGTTGGCAGAATAGATAGCTGGACTGGTTTTGCGCGACTAGAAGCCATAATCTGAACGTCGTGATGAAGGAGATTCAACAATGCGGCGCGACGAGTTTACGGAAATGCGTGCGTTTCTGGAGGTGGCTCAGGAGCGAAGTTTCACGCGCGCTGCATCAAAATTGGGAGTCACGCGCTCGGCGTTGAGCCATACGATCAGCGCGCTCGAAGCCCGGCTCGGCGTCCGGCTTCTCTCCCGCACGACACGCGACGTCGCCCCGACGGCGGCCGGTACGCGCCTCGTGGAAACTATCCAGCCGCATTTCGAGAGCATCGCCGCCGGGATCAGTGCCCTCGGCGCGCTGCGCGACAAGCCTTCGGGCACAGTCCGCCTCGTATGTCCCGATGATGCCGTGGAGCTGGTCTTCCGTTCGAGGCTGCCGGCATTTTTACGGGATTACCCCGATATCACCGTGGAACTCATCGTAGACAACGGCTTCACAAATATCGTGGAGCGCCAATTCGATGCCGGCGTGCGGCTCGGCGAAGCGATTGCGCGCGACATGGTGGCCGTTCGCATCGGGCCCGATATCTCTTACGCCGTGGTCGGATCACCGGAATATTTTGCGGCCCGCGCTGTGCCTTCGACCCCGCATGACTTGACGGACCACAATTGCGTCAACCTGCGTCTTCCGACGTCAGGCGCTCTCTATGCCTGGGAGTTTGAAAAGGATGGTCGCGAGTTCAGCGTCCGTGTGGAAGGCCAGCTCGTGATGAGCAACATAGGGCCGGCGATCAATGCCTCTCTCGATGGCGCGGGGCTGTCTTATGTGCCGAGGGACCTCGTCCGGCAATATTGTGACAGCGGTCAACTGAACGAAGTTCTGGCGGATTGGGCGCCAACATTCCAAGGCTATCATCTCTATTACCCCAGCCGGCGCCATTCATCCCCGGCTTTCTCCGCCTTCGTCGAAGCCTTTCGCTACCGGCATCGGTAACCAACACTCACGTCGAGAGGCTCTGCCGGACAACGGGGTCAACAGACTGCGCCCCTTGCTCATCGACAGTTGCCGAGGCCTGTTACTGGGCGCTGTCGATGATTGCGCCGCCGGCGTGGTGGATATAGTACGGCAAAAGCGTGCCGGTGAAACCGAACGCACGCGGTCGGCAAGCGAGAGCATGATGTCGAAAGGTGTGCGCAGCTGCTTTGGGCCGATCGCCGACAACAAGTTCACGAAAAACTCGAACCGGACTTGTCCCAGCCTTCCTTGACCGTTTCCATTGCGACATTCGTCGATGTGCTGGCAACGTGGGGCAGTGTCGAGATGCGCTCACCGAGGACGCGGCGGTAGCGGCCGATATCGCGCGTGCGGATCTTCAGGAGATAGTCGAACCTGCCGGCGATCATATGGCACTCTTCGACTTCACTGATCTTCTTGATGGCATCGTTGAAGCTTTTCAGCGCGTCCTCGCGGGTATCGGAAAGCTTCACCTCGACGAAAGCAATATGGTCGAGCTGCATTTTCGACTGATTGAGGACGGCCTTGAAGCCTTCGATATATCCTTCGCTGATCAACCTTTTGAAGCGGATCTGGCACGGCGTCTTCGACAATCCGACACGCGCCGCCAGATCGGTAATCGACAGCCTACCGTCCTCGGCGAGTGCGGCGAGGATCTTTCTGTCGAATTGGTCCAATTCACTAAAGATGTCGGGTTCGCTAGCCATTTGAACTTTCAAGACTGCTTTAATAAGTTCATACAGGCTAAAATCTGCAAAAATCAAGTGAGATCGCGATCCGCGATCTGTGATAGTTTATCATCGGCAATGGGATGGAAGGCGCAGGCGCTTGACGGATCGTCAGGATCGCATCGGCGCCGGACGCAAAATGGGGTCATGCATGCGCAAGGAAGAACCGGATGACGATCAAAAGCCCGACCTGCTCGCTCACTACCGACCGGTGGCGATAAGAGCGGTTGCAGCGGCGCTCACCCTCAAGCGCAACAAGCCGGATGCGCGTCCGCTTCGCGAGACGGAAGATTCCGGCCCGGCCGCCTCGGACGGCGCTGATTGGGACGATGAACCCGGCGTCTCATTCATCCGTTAAACTAGATATCGACTGATAGGGACCTTCATGTTGAACGCAGCGATCGACACTACTCCATCCAAAGACCCCGCCGATGGCGCGCCGTTTTCCGGCTTTGCCCCACCGATCCGACCGCAATCCGAACTTCGCCAGGCCATTACGGCTGCCTATCGCCGGCCGGAAACCGAATGCCTGCCGCCGCTCGTTGCGGCAGCGCGCGTCTCCGAGGCCAAACGCTATGACATTCGCAGCACGGCTCGCAGCCTGATCGAAGCATTGCGCGCCAAGCATAAAGGGACCGGTGTCGAAGGGCTGGTGCAGGAATATTCGCTCTCCAGCCAGGAAGGCGTGGCGCTCATGTGCCTCGCCGAAGCGCTGCTGCGCATTCCCGATACCGAAACCCGGGACGCGCTGATCCGCGACAAGATCGCCGAGGGCAACTGGACCTCCCACATCGGCGGCGGTAAATCCATGTTCGTCAATGCCGCAACCTGGGGGCTCGTCGTTACCGGCAAACTCACCTCGACGGTCAACGACCGAAGCCTGTCGGCAGCGCTGACGCGGCTGATTGCGCGCGCCGGCGAACCGGTCATCCGTCGCGGCGTCGATATGGCGATGCGCATGATGGGCGAGCAGTTCGTCACCGGTGAAACGATCGCAGAGGCGCTGAAGCGCGCCCGGCCGCTGGAAGCGCGCGGCTTCCGTTATTCCTACGACATGCTGGGCGAGGCGGCCACGACGGGCGCCGATGCCGAGCGTTATTACCGCGATTACGAAAAGGCGATCCACGCCATCGGCAAGGCGTCGGACGGGCGCGGCATCTATGACGGCCCGGGCATTTCGATCAAACTTTCGGCCCTGCATCCGCGCTACGTGAGGTCGCAGGCCGGCCGGGTGATGAGCGAGCTGCTGCCGAAGGTCAAGGCGCTGGCCGTTCTCGCCAAGACCTATGATATCGGCCTCAATATCGACGCCGAGGAGGCCGATCGGCTGGAGCTTTCACTCGATCTCCTCGAGGAGCTTTGCTTTGCCCCTGATCTTGCCGGATGGGACGGGCTGGGCTTCGTTGTGCAGGCCTATGGCAAGCGCTGCCCCTTCGTCCTCGACCATATCATCGATCTCGCCCGCCGCTCCGAGCGCCGGGTCATGGTCCGTCTCGTCAAGGGCGCTTACTGGGATGCGGAGATCAAGCGCGCCCAGCTCGACGGTCTCGACGACTATCCGGTCTATACCCGCAAGATCTACACCGATGTCGCCTATGTCGCCTGCGCGCGCAAGCTGCTCGATGCTCCGGATGCGGTCTTCCCGCAATTTGCCACCCATAATGCGCAGACGCTCGCCACGATCTATCGTCTGGCGGGTGCTGATTTCACCGTCGGCAAATACGAGTTCCAATGCCTGCACGGCATGGGCGAACCGCTCTACGACGAGGTCGTCGGAAAGGAAAAACTCGACCGGCCCTGCCGCATCTATGCGCCTGTGGGAACGCATGAGACGCTGCTCGCCTATCTGGTTCGACGTCTTCTCGAAAATGGCGCCAATTCCTCCTTCGTGCACCGCATCTCCGATCCGAATGTCTCGGTCGAGGCCCTGATCGCGGATCCCGCCGAAATCGTGGCGGCCATGCCTATCGTTGGCGCGCCCCACGTGCAGATCGCCTCGCCGAAGGCGCTCTACGGCAACGCCCGGGCCAATTCCGATGGTCTCGATCTCTCAAACGAGGCCACCCTTCTGGATTTGGCTAAGGCGCTCACTTCTACGGCTGCTGCGCCGTGGCACGCACTTCCCATCCTTGCCGACGGCTCTACGGATGGGGTGACCCGCGATGTTCTCAATCCCGCCGATCACCGGGATGTCGTCGGCACGGTGACCGAAGTGAAGGTCGAGGAGGCAGCGCGCATCGTCCGGATGGCTGCACAGCACGCGCCGCAATGGGCCGCCGTGCCGCCGGCCGAGCGTGCCGCCTGCCTGGAACGGGCGGCCGACATCATGCAGGCCCGCATCAAGGTGCTGATGGGCATCGTCATGCGCGAGGCCGGAAAGTCTGCGGCCAATGCCGTCGGCGAGGTGCGTGAGGCCATCGACTTCCTGCGCTATTATGCCGAGCAGGCGCGCAAGACGCTCGGCCCCTCGCATCCGCCGCTCGGCCCGATCGTCTGCATCAGCCCATGGAATTTCCCGCTGGCGATTTTCACCGGGCAGGTCGCCGCAGCCTTGGTCGCCGGCAATCCCGTGCTTGCGAAACCGGCCGGCGTCACGCCGATCATCGCTTCGGAGAGTGTGAAGATCCTTCACGAGGCGGGTGTGCCGGTCGGTGCCTTGCAGTTCGTGCCCGGCAGCGGCCGCCTCGGCGCCGGCATGGTCGGGGCGGAGGAGACGGCAGGCGTCATGTTTACCGGGTCGACCGAAGTTGCCCGCCTGATTCAGGCGCAGCTGGCCGAACGGCTGTCGGCGACCGGCAAGCCGATTCCGCTGATTGCCGAAACCGGCGGGCAGAACGGCATGATCGTCGACTCCTCGGCATTGGCCGAGCAGGTGGTGGCCGACGTCATTGCCTCTGCCTTCGATAGCGCCGGTCAGCGCTGCTCGGCGCTCAGGGTTCTCTGCCTTCAGGACGATGTCGCTGAGAGGACCCTCAATATGCTGAAGGGCGCCTTCCGCGAGCTGACGATCGGCCGTACCGACCGGCTGAGCATCGATGTCGGCCCTGTCATCAATGACAGCGCAAAGACGGAGATCGACCAGCATATCGAGCATATGCGCGGCTTAGGCCGCAAGGTGGATCAGCTGCCGCTGCCCGAAAGTGCGGCGGCGGGGACCTTCGTTCCGCCGACGATCATCGAAATCAAGTCCCTGTCGGACCTGACGAGGGAGATCTTCGGACCGGTTCTGCATGTCGTCCGCTTCAAGCGAAACGGGCTCGACCGACTGATCGACGACATCAACGCATCGGGTTATGGTCTGACATTCGGGCTCCACACCCGGCTTGACGAAACGATCGCGCATGTGACCAGCCGCATCAAGGCTGGAAACCTCTATGTCAACCGGAACATCATCGGCGCCGTCGTCGGCGTGCAGCCGTTCGGCGGCCGCGGCCTGTCGGGAACGGGACCGAAGGCCGGCGGCCCGCTCTATATCGGCCGGCTGGTGCAACGTGCGCCCGTGCCGCCGCAGCAGGATTCCGTTCATACGGACCTTGCCCTTCGTGACTACATCGCCTGGCTCGACAAGAAGGGTTTATCGGGCGAGGGGGAAGCGGCGCGTGGATATGCGAGCCGCTCGGCGCTCGGTCTCGAACGTGAACTCACCGGTCCGGTCGGGGAGCTCAATCTCTACGCGCTCCATCCCCGCGGCCGTATTCTCGTCGTGCCGCAGACGGAAGGCGGGCTTCATCGCCAGATCGCCGCAGCCCTATCGACCGGCAACCACATCGTCGTGGACGCCGGCTCCCTATCGAAATCCGTTCTGGCGGATCTTCCGGCGGCTGTCGCCGGCCGGATTTACTGGACCTCGGATTGGGAGAAGGACGGTCCGTTTTCCGGCGCGCTCGTCGAAGGGGATCGCGACAGGGTTCTGGCCGTCAATCAGAAGATTGCTCACCTGCCTGGTCCGCTTCTGCTGGTCCAGGCCGCGACGAGCGAGGAATTGGCGAGCGATCCCGAAGCCTATTGCCTCAATTGGCTGCTGGAGGAAGTGTCGACGTCGATCAACACCGCGGCTGCCGGGGGCAATGCAAGCCTCATGGCCATCGGCTGAGTAAAAGGACGAGGGCGTTGAAAATATGGTCATCGTCGGCATATATCGCCGATCAAACTCAGACGAGAAGAGGGCTTCTTAGCGCTGCATGACGCGAAGCGTGTCATTCCAGTTATTTGCGTAGACGATTCACGTCATGCAGGTGGAGGGAGGTTTAGTCGAAGAAGCCCGCATCCTCTTCCCTGAGATATCTCCTGGCCGCCTCGGCGTCGATATCGAGGCCCAGCCCCGGCGCTTCCAGCAGGTCCACCATGCTGTCCTTCACGATCTGCGGCGGCAAGCCGACGACGAGGTCCTCCCACCAGGGGTCGGTGGCGCTCGGGTATTCGAACGCGATGTAATTTGCCGGCAAGGTGGCGCAGACATTGATCAACGCGCCGAGCCCCAACAAGCCGTTGGCGGTGCCGTGCGGTGCCATCAGGATCGAGTGCATGTAGGCGTGTTCGGCGACCCATTTGAGCTCGGCAATACCGCCAATATCGGCTGGATCGGGGCCGATGACGCGTACCGCCTGCGTCTCGATCAGTTCCTTGAAATTATGTCGCAGGTAGATCTGCTCACCGGTGTGGATCGGCGTCGAGGTGGAGGTTGTCAGTTCTCGATAGGCCTGCGGATTGACCCACGGCACGTAGTCGCCAGTCAGCATGTCCTCGAGCCACATCAAATTGTACTTCTCGACCGCGCGAGCGAACCTGATCGCATCGGGCAGCATCCAGCCCGGCCCGCAGTCGAGCGCCAGGCTGACCTTATCGCCGAGCACTTCCTTCATCGCGATCACGCAGTCGAGCATGTGATTGAAACCGCGCTCGCTGATTGCGCCCTGATCCATGGCACCGTGATAGCCGGCCTTCTTCTGCGTCACGCCGTAGTGGAAGTCCTCGATGGTGTCCTTCATCTTGGAGTGGAACGAGATTCCTTGCTTGACCATGAAGAAGTTCTGCGGCTGCTCCATCATCCATTTGACGTCGGCGGCGTAGTCCTCCGGCCGGTCGCCCGTGCGTTTCTGGCGGATCGAGCCGTTGTAGACGCGCACCTTGTCGCGCACCTTGCCGCCGAGCAGTTTATAGACGGGCACGCCCGCGGCCTTGCCGGCAATATCCCACAGTGCATGCTCAATAACGCTCACCGCCGCGCCGTACGGCTTGAAAGAGCCGCGTTGGCGGATCTTCAGCATCACTCTCTCGACGTCGGTCGGGTCCTCGCCGATCAGCGCCTCGCGGAAATGCAGCACAAAGGGCTTGAGGTAGGACTTGGTGAATTCGACTTCACCCAGGCCATAGAGGCCGTCGTCCGTCACGATGCGGACGATCGGGTGTTGGCCGATAAGGGCACAGCGGAGGTCGGTGATCTTCATCTTCGGTTCTTTTGCCTCAGCTCCAGGTGCGATCCCAGGAATACTCATCGTCCCAGCGATCCGTCGGCTGCCAAATGCCGGTGACGCCCGGCTGCAGATGCTGCGAGATCACCTCGTCGACGACGTCGTCAATCCCCAGGCCCGGCTTGTCCGGAACAGTGATAAAGCCGTCCTTCACCAGCGGCTTGGGAAGGCCGGTGACGATATCGTCCCACCAGTCGACATCGACAGAGTGGTATTCGAGCGCCATGAAGTTTTCAGTCGCGGTCGCGACATGTGCCGCGGCCATGGCGGCGATTGGACTTTCTGCCATGTGGATGGCCATGGCGACACCATGGTCCTGCGCTATGTCGCCGATCTTTTTGGTCTCGAGGATGCCGCCGCTGGTGAGCAGGTCCGGGTGGATAATGGAGAGGCCGCCGCTCTTGAGCAGAGGCTCGAAGCCCTCCTTGAGGTATATGTCCTCGCCGGTGCAGATCGGCACCGTAGTGGCGTCCTGCAGTTGTCGGTACTGCTCAGTGTACTGCCATGGGATCACATCCTCGAGCCAGGCTGGCACGTATTTTTCAATTCGCCTGGCAAGGCGAATACCGTTCTGCACTGAGATGTGGCCGATGTGGTCGATGGCGAGCGGAATATCCATGCCGATGACCTCACGAACCTCGGCAATGTATTGCTCAAGGAAGTCGAGGCCCTTGTCGGAAAAGTGGAGGCCGGTAAACGGGTGCGGGACATTATGCAAATCGTACGCAGCGTTGCGGACGCGCCGCTCTTCAATAGTCTTCATCGGCCCGCGACTGGGACCGTTTCGGTATCCTTCTAGTGAGCCGGCGGGAAACACGACCGCACCGGGTACATCCGCGATCTGCATCAATCCCAAATCCATCTTGAGGAAGGTGAAGCCGAGCTCCATGCGCTGCTTGAGGCGCCTGCCAGTCGCCGTACCGCTCGGCACGGTGGCATCGGTGTCGCAGTAGACGCGCACTTTGTCCCGAAACCGACCGCCGAGCATCTGGTAGATGGGGACGCCGTAGGCCTTGCCGGCAAGATCCCACAACGCGATTTCAACCGCCGATACGCCGCCGCCTTGCCGGCCGTGCCCGCCGAACTGCTTGATCCGGCGAAACAGGCGGTCGATGTTGCAAGGGTTCTCGCCAAGCAACCGGCTCTTCAGCATCAGCGCGTAGGTGGCGCTGGCGCCGTCGCGCACCTCGCCAAGCCCGACGATACCCTGATTGGTGTAAATCTTAAGCAGTACTGAGGTGAACGGCGCGCCGATAATTTCGGCGACCCGCATGTCAGTGATGCGAAGGTCGGACGGCCTGGAATGCGTGTTCACTCGATTAAGCGCCTCGTCGGCTCCATCTGCCTCTAGCATGATTTAATCCTCATTCTGATCGGCGGGGTTCGCCGCTGCGCACGCTGGGGGCGGCGTAGATTGTTGGCTAGGCCAGTTCAATCTCGTGATTTTGAAGGTAGTCGCGGTTCATTTCGATGCCGAGACCAGGCTTGGGCGCAAGCTTGAGGCTGCCGTTCGAAACATCGAGTGGTCTGTCGATGAGGTGATCGTATTTGCCCAGGTTCCACTCTGACGTTTCAAGTTTGTAGAAATTGGGAACGGTCATCATCACCTGCGCTCCCGCAACCACGTTGATCGGTCCAGCGGCGTCATGTGGCGAGACCGGGATGTAGTAGGCTTCGCATAGGGCAGAAATCTTCTTTAGTTCGGTAATGCCGCCGGTCCAGGTGACATCAGGCATGATGTAATCAGCGAGCCTGTTTTCGAGCACCGGCACAAAATCCCACTTCGTGTGGCCGCGCTCGCCCCACGAGATAGCGGCGCTGACCTTTTCGCGCACCTGCCTGAGAGCGTTGAGGCTCTCAGGTGGACAAGGCTCCTCGAACCAGTCGATCTGACCGGCTTCCTCGAGGCTCCGACAGAGGCGAATGGCGGTGGGAACGTCGAACCGGCCATGCGCATCGATGAGGATGTCGACATCAGAGCCCGCCGTTTCGCGGATCAGAGCCGTGAGTTCGGCGGCTTCGCGCTCATCCTTGCGGGTCATGCTGCCGTCGAGGTAGCCGTCCCGCTGTTCACGAGGCTGTCCATCGGCGGTGCGCCCCTGCTGGGGGAAAGGATCGAACTTGAGCGCAGTGTGGCCGGACTCGACGATGTCTCGAATTTCCCGGACCACAGCCTCCTTGCTGGTAAATTTGGCCTGGTTGGGATGGGTGTAGAGCGCAATTTCATCGCGGACCGGTCCGCCCAACAGCTCGTAAATTGGCTTGCCCAAGACTTTGCCTCGGATGTCCCAAAGGGCTATGTCAATGGCGCTTACACATTCGACTGCGGCGCCGCGACTGCCCATGTAGGTGAAGCTGCGGAATATCTTGTGCCACAGATACTCGATACGCGCCGGGTCCTCGCCTGTCAAAGCGGCACCGATCTGCCGCAGGATCGTGCAGAGGGCGCGATTGGCGAGCCTCGTCGTGGTGGTGATCTCTCCCCAGCCGCTCACCCCGTCGTCGGTCATCACTTCGACGAACAGAAACTCTCCCCAATAAGAAGCATCGGATCTGATTAGCCACGGCCGAACGCTGGTGATTTTCATCTCAACTGCCTTTATTGAAATGGTCGGGATAACGATATTCCAGGCTATGTATTCTATCCTGCCCGAGCGGCGTTGCGCGCGCGCATGTGTTCGAGGATGTGCCGGCCGGAGCCCTCGACATGGCGTGCAATGAGTTCAGCTGCCTCGTTCGCATTTCCCGCTTTTACATGCGCGATGAGCTCGCGATGCTCGCTAAGGATCGCGGCCCGCCGGGCGAGCGTGAAGTTGAAACGCCGGCTCACGGCTCGAAGCACCTCGCGATGCTTCCACCAAAGCTCGGCGGCATGGCGGTTGTAGTGCTTTTGGTACATTACGGTGTGAAAGGCGGTGTCCAGCTCGCTGTGCCTGAACGTGTCGGCGAAGTTGTTGTCTTCAATCAGGCCTTGGATGCGTTCGAGTTCGGCAATGTCCTCGACGGTGGCCATATTCACGAACCATCGCGTCAGTGCCGGCTCGATCAAGACTCCGATCTCATAGATGTCCCGAACAAAATCCTGATCTATGGGCCGCACGCGCGCTCCGCGGTTGGGAACGAGGGTGACAAAGCCTTCTCCGCGCAACAGTTGCAGAGCCTCGCGCACGGGGTTGGTTGAGGTGCCGTGGCGCCGGGCCAGATCGGTGACCACAAGCCGCTCGTTGGCAGCGAGCCGCCCTTCGATGATGTCATCCCTGATCAGTTGATAAAGCGAGGCGCCCTCGCTGGAGGCCCCGATTGCGTCGATCCCTTCGGGTGGCTTTGCTTTAAAATCGTTTGTTCCGGCCAAGACGGTCCCCAATCAATACACATATTGTTCGGATATCACGCGAGGCTCCTATAAACAATGTACGATTTCTTTGATTGACAGACAATCTTCAATCTGAAAACGTATGATTAGGTCGAAGGGATACATTGGGTGGAAAGTCCCGCGGCCGGGGAGCAAAGACCGCTCGCCTCGACGCAGAGCGGCATGGGAGAACCTGGAGGATAACTTATGACGAGGATTTCACTCGGTGGTGCGCTACTGCGCGGCACTGTCTCCACTGCTTTGATGGTATCGTTGATGTCCGCGTCCGCGCTGGGTGCGCCGGTCGACTTGAGCAAGTGGTCGCCGCAATATGTGCGCTCCATTGCCGGCACAGAGGATTTTGACACGGCGGCCGATTGCGCCAAGGTCACGCCCCTCGACTACAAGGGGCGACTGACATTCTGGTATCAGGGCGTCTTCGAGGGCGACCCCGATCTCCTGCGCCAGTATTACAAGGAGTTCTTCGAGACCTTCCGCAAAACCTATCCAAACATCCAGCTTGAGGAACAAGCCCTCACCTATAACGACCTGCTGGACAAGTTCCGGACCGCGCTCCTTGGCAATGCAGCGCCCATGGCGGTCCGCCTGCAAATCCTGGGCGGCACCGAGTTCGCCTCAAAGGGCTATTTGCAGCCGCTCAAGCCCGAGGATGTAGGATATTCGACCGAGGACTTCTGGCCCGGCGCAATGAAGGCCGTGACCTGGGAGGATGTGACCTACGGAATTCCAACCAACAACGAGACGATGGCGTTCATCTGGAACGCCGACATCTTCAAACGTGCAGGCCTCAATCCGGACAAGGCTCCGGCAACCTGGGACGACGTCGTCAAGGATTCCAAGCAGATCCACGACAAGCTCGGCATTGCCGGTTACGGCCTCGTGGCTCGCAAGAATGCCGGCAATACGCCGTACCGTTTCATGCCGCAGCTGTGGGCCTATGGCGGCGGCGTCTTCGACGAAGCCACCGCGAGCCCGACCTATAAGCAGGTCGAGCTTAATAGCCCGCAGAGCAAGGCGGCATTGCAAGCCTCCTACGATATGTATGTTCGCGACAAGTCGGTTCCGGTTTCGGCGCTCACCAATCAGCAGGCCGACAACCAGCCCCTCTTCCTCGCTGGCCAGCTCGGCATGATGATCTCGCACCCGTCCGACTACAACGTCATGCTCGACCTGCAGAAGAAGGCGACGGGTACCGACAAGGACAAGGCGCAGACCGTCATCGACAACATGCGCTACGGTCTGATCCCGACCGGCCCCGACGGCAAGCGTGCCGTCGTGTTTGGCGGCTCCAACATTCACATCCTGAAGCCCGAATATGTCGAGGGCGGCAAGGTAGACGAGCCGGCCGCAAAGGCTATCATCTGCATGTGGACGAGCCCTGAATGGTCGCTGAAGATGGCCTATGCCGGCTCGAACCCGGGAAACCTTAACGGCTTCAAGACCAAATGGATGAAGGAACGTCTGGACAACATCAAGTTCCTTGATGTCACGACTTCGATGCTGCCATACGGTATCCCGTTCCCTGCGCTGCCACAGTCCCCCGAGATCATGAACATCATCATCCCGGACATGCTGCAGAATGCCCTGACCGGAGCCATGACCGTCGACCAAGCAGCGGACGACGCAGCCAAGAAGGTGAAAGACCTGATGGACGGCGGACTCTAGTCCAAGCCCGACGATCTGACCGGCTGCGCCTCAATTGCAGCCGGTTTGTTCCCAAGAACAAGGGCAGGGCACAGTGACGATCTTGACTGGCAAGGCCGAGGCTCGCCGAAGACTGCAACCCGAGGGGTCCAGCGTGCTGCGAAAGATTTGGGAGCATCGCGCTGACTACGCGTACGTGCTTCCTGCGATCGCCGTGATGCTCATCGTCATAGCCTATCCGATCTATTATACGATCGAGCTGTCGTTCTTCAATACGCCGCCGGGCCTGCAGCTCCGGGACAAGACTTTCATCGGCCTCGGCAATTACACCGCCATCCTCACAAGTCCGGTGTTCTGGAAGGTGACCTCGAACACTCTTATCTGGACACTGGGATCCACTTTCATCTCATTTGTCCTGGGGTTTGGCAGCGCGCTCGCGCTCCATCGCGACTTTGTCGGCCGTGGCATCCTGCGCGCCGTCCTGATCATTCCCTGGGTCATCAGCGCGGTCGCCGCGTCCTATATCTGGAAGTGGATCTACCATTCGGACTTTGGGATTATCGGCGCGGTGCTGGTCGGCCTCGGATTGGCCGACAGGCCGCCGAATTTCATCGACAGTGTCAGCACTGTGCTGCCTTCCCTGATCGTCGTCAATATCTGGCGGGAGTTTCCGTTTGCCATGATCATGATGATGGCTGGCCTGCAGACAGTCCCGGACCAGTTGCTGCGCGCCGCAAAAGTCGACGGAGCCAATGCATGGCAGCGGTTCTGGCACGTCACCTTCCCGCACTTGAGAAATGTCTCGACGGTGACGATCCTTCTGCTGGCAGTGGCGAACTTCAATTCTTTCATCATCCCTTGGATCATGACCGGCGGCGGGCCGTCGAACGCATCGCATATCTGGATTACCCACATCTATGAGCTCGCCTTCGGCCGCCAGCGCTGGGGGGTGGCATCGGCTTATTCGGTGCTGCTGTTCCTGATCCTGATGTCGCTCGGTTACTTCTACGTCCGTGCGCTAAGCGGCAACGAGCGGAAGGATGGGAGCGCATGAGCACGATTGCCGAGACTGTTTCTCGAGGCAAGGCCCGTCGCCGTATGCGCGTCGACGGATGGCGGTGGGGCGGACGCATCTTCCTCGTGTTCATGCTGCTTTACACCGCGTTGCCGATGATCTGGATGCTGATCACCTCGATCAAGTCCGGCTTCGCGGCCATGCAATTCCCGCCGCAATGGTGGCCTGACCAACCCACTCTTGCCAGCTACCAGAAGCTGCTCGATCCGCAAAACAGCGTCGGCCAGGACTTCCTCCGCTTCTTCTGGAACAGCCTTTTCGTCTCCACCGCCACGACCATCCTTTCGGTCATCGTGGCAGTTCCTGCGGCCTACGCGTTTTCGCGCTTCACCTTCCCGGGCCGAAACTTTCTGTTCTTCGCCGTCTTGCTTCGCAACATGTTCCCGGCCGTGATCTTTCTCGTGCCGCTCTTCATCCTGATGCGCGCGATCGGGCTGGTGAACACGCATGCGTCGCTCATCCTCACCTACCTCACATTCGGCCTGCCGCTGGCAATCTGGCTCCTCAAGGGCTTCTACGACAACATCCCGGTGCAGCTCGAGCAGGCGGCACGCATCGACGGAGCGACGCGGTTCCAAGCCTTTGTCCTGATCGTGATGCCGCTCTCGGCGCCAGGAATCATCGCCACGGCAATCTATGCCTTCATCGGCGCGTGGAACGAGTACATCTACGCCTACACCTTCCTCTCCAAGAACGACCAGTTGACGCTGCCGGTCGGCATCCAGCGCTTCTTCTCGGAAAATACGACGGACTTTCCGGGCCTTATGGCGGCCAGCTTTATGATGAGCGTGCCCGTCGTGGTCCTGTTCCTCGTCCTGCAACGATACTTCGTACGGGCGCTTACGGAAGGCGCAGTCAAGCACTAGGGGAGTTGCCGGTGGCCCACGTGGTCCTCAAAGATCTGGTCAAGACCTATGGCAGCTTCAAAGCTGTCAACAGTGTTTCGCTGACGGTCAACGACGGCGAATTCGTTGCGCTCGTAGGCCCTTCAGGCTGTGGCAAGACGACCACGCTCAATCTTGTAGCGGGGCTGATCCCCATCACATCGGGCGACATCGTCATCGGCGACCGGGTGGTCAACGACCTCGACCCCAAGGACCGCGACATCGCAATGGTGTTCCAGAACTACGCGCTTTATCCGCAAAAATCGGTCTATAAAAATCTAGCGTTCCCGCTGCAGATGCGCAAACTGCCAAGTGACGAGATCGACAAGAAGGTCAGGGAAGCAGCGCGAGTGCTCGACATGACGCAGCTGCTCGAGCGCAAGCCGCGCGAACTTTCGGGAGGACAACAGCAGCGCGTGGCGCTCGGCCGCGCCCTCGTTCGAGATCCGGCGGTATTCCTGATGGATGAACCACTCTCCAACCTCGACGCGAAGCTGCGCGTACAGATGCGCTCAGAGATCAAGCGCTTCCACCAGGACCTCAAGGCGACGATCATCTATGTGACGCACGACCAGCTCGAAGCGGTGACCATGGCCGACAGGATGGCGGTGATGAACGGCGGCTACCTGCAGCAATACGATTCACCGGCGCAGGTCTTTGCCAATCCGGTGAACATATTCGTCGCCAGCTTCGTCGGCAGCCCGGCGATGAGCCTTGTTCCGCTGGAGGCATCAACGGCAAGCGGCAATACCGTGTTGACCAGCGCAGAGGGCTGGCGCCTCGAGCTCTCGTCACACAACGCCCAGAAGGTCGCTAGGGCAACCACCAGGAAAGTCGTGCTCGGCGCACGTCACTCGACGATCAAACTGCACAAGAGTGCGGTGCCAGGAAGCCTTCCTGCCAAGGCCTACACGGTCGAGCCGACCGGAGACGTCACCTTCGTACAGGCGTTCCTGTCTGGCGCCATCGTCAATGTCAGCGTGCCGCCGACCATTGCCGTTGCGCCGGACGAGCCGATTTGGCTCGAGTTCGACCAGGAGCGGATGCATCTGTTCGACGGCGAAACAGAAATGGCCCTCAAGGCCGACTGAGACAGCCGATGCGTCTGGAACGAGGGTGTGGATGACTACGAAGCTTAAAATCACCGCTATCAAGCCCTATCCAGTATGGGTAGGAACCCGCAACCAGATGCTGGTCAAGGTCGAGACCGACAACGGCATCTTCGGATGGGGCGAGAGCGGTTTGAGCGGTCGCGAGAAGGCCGTGCTCGGCGCAATCGAGCACTATCGCGAGTTTCTCATCGGCCGCGACCCGATGCAGATTGGTCGGATCTGGCAAGAAGTTTATCGCAGCCAATACTTCGAAGGCGGGCGCGTTCTGCAGGCGGCGATTTCCGCTATCGACATTGCCCTTCATGACATCAAGGGCAAGGCGCTGGGGGTGCCGGCCTACGACCTGCTGGGCGGCAAGCAGCGCGACCGCATTCCTACCTTCGCCTCGACCGGTGACGAGGCCGAAGGCGATGTTGCCATCGAACGAGCCCGCGAACTACGCGCACAAGGATGGCAAGCGATCCGCTTCTTTCCCATCGGGCAAAACAGCAAGGACATCTTTGAGCCGCGCGAATCGATCGGCGCTACCGCAAGCATGCTGAACAAGGCGCGCGAGGCGTTGGGCGACGACGTCGTCCTCGGCATCGACTATCACCATCGGCTGTCGGTGGCAGAGGCGGCGAGCTTCTGCAACAAGCTCGGCCGTGGCGTGCTTGATTTCCTCGAGGAGCCGATACGAGACGAGACACCGGAGGCCTACGAATCCCTGCGCACGATGACCGACATCCCGTTCGCCATCGGCGAGGAATTTGCCAGCAAGTGGCAGTTCCTGCCCTACATCGAGCGCGGCATCCATCAGTTCAACCGGCTCGATGTTTGCAATGTTGGCGGGCTAACCGAAGCGATGAAGGTGGCTGGCTGGAGCGAGGCGCACTATGTGGACCTGATGCCGCATAATCCCCTTGGCCCAGTCTGCACGGCCGCGACCATCCATCTTGCCGCCGCGGTACCGAATTTCGCTTGGCTCGAGACCAGGGCGCCCGAAGCAAAGCTGGGCTTTGATAATTCCGACTTCTTCCCCGTGCAACCACGGCTCGACGGCCCCGACTATCCGGTCAGCGATCTGCCGGGGCTCGGCGTCGAGGTCAACGAAGAGGCGGTCAAGGCGGAGAGCTTTCGTTTCTGGGAAGCGCCTCACCTGAAGCGCCGCGACGGTTCTGTTACAAACTGGTAGTTTCATCCACCGGAGTCTAAAATGACCCATACTCCCGACATTACGCGACCGCCCAAAGACCTGATCGACGCACTGAAGGAAATCGGCGCCGCGACGGTTGCCGGCACGCTTGGCCACATGGGCTTCCGCAATCCGCACATGGTCGGTCCCGTGCCGCAGAACCGCGGGAAGTCGATCGTCGGTCCGGCGCTGACGCTCCAGTTCATGCCGCAGCGGCCGGACCTCTTCACCGAGGGAGAATATGCCGATCCGGAGACGCAGTTGCACCGGCACGTGCTCTATCACGCGCAGGAGGGCGATGTGGTCGTGGTCGACGCGCGCGGCGACATGAGCTCGGGCGTCTTTGGCGATATGATGTCGACGTATTTCAAAGGCAGAGGCGGCGCTGGCATCGTAATCGACGGGTGCATGCGCGATCGGCCCAATGTCGAGAAGCTAGATCTCCCCCTATGGCTGCGCGGCTGGACTCCCAACTACCATGTGCAGACCAGCATCTATCCCAATGCCGTCAACGTTCCGATTGCCTGCGGCGGTGTCACGGTCATCCCAGGCGACATCATCGTCGCCGACGACGACGGGGTGGTGGTGCTTCCAGTCGCAATGGCCTCGAAGGTAATCGAAGAATCGCAAAAGCATCACGATTGGGAGGAGTTCTCGCGAGTGAAGCTTATGGAGGGCGGGCCGTTGCAGCGCTACTATCCGCTGCATGACGATGCCCGCGGAGAGTACGAAGAGTGGCGCAAAACAAACCGCTTGGAGAACCGAAGTTAGCCTTTCGATTACCGGAGGCGGGCGGCGACCTGCCGCATCGACTTGCGCACCGCGTCGAGAAAGGCTGGCGTTCTCCCTCAATTGCCAGCGGAACGTCGAGCAGTGCGCGTAATATCCGCTTGACAAAACGCGTCCTCTGCCACTATTGGGTAATCGATAACCCAAGGAGGATGGTGAAGATCGTGGCAGTCTCGCTTTCTGACATCGCGGAACGTGCGGGCGTCTCGGTAAAGACGGTTTCCGGCGCATTGCACGGCGGCTCCGCCCGCATGTCGGACGATACGCGCCAGAAGATCAAGGCCATTGCGGAAGAATTCGGCTACGTCACCAACCTGGCGGCGCGTGGCGTGCGTCAGGGCTGGCTGCCGCTGGTCGGCGTCGTCTCCGACGGCCTCATCACTTCGCCCTTCGCCACCGAGATCGTGCGTGGCCTCGACGGGGCGGCCCGCAGCGCCGGCATGGCGGTCTTTGCGGTCAACCACAGAAGCGGCCAGTCTATCGGCTCGGTGCTCGACGAGGTGCAGCAGTTCCGGCCGCGCGCCGTTGCTTATGCCGCCATGTACCACAAGCATGTCGCCCTGTCGGACAGGTTGGCGGGCGCCGTCGGCGTCATGATCAACTGCCGCGAGGCTGCCGGCCGCGTCACCGCGCTGGTGCCGGACGAAGAGGGCGGCGCGCGGGAGATCGTGCATTATCTGCTCATCGCCGGCCGCCGGCGCATCGCCTTTATCAACCTGCCGGGCATTCTCGCTGGCACGCTGCGCGAGGTGGGGTTTCGTGCGGCGCTTGAGGAGGGGGGCATCGACCCCGTCGGCGTGTTCCCGGCGGTGCGCCGCAGCGTTTACAGCGACCGCGCGCCAAGCCTTGTTGCCTCTCATGTGGAGGCGCTTCTGAAATCCGGTCAACGGCCGGATGCCATCCTGTGCGGCAATGACCGCGTAGCGATGGAAGTCTATGCGGCGCTCGCCCGCGCCGGCCTTCGCATTCCGGATGATATCGCGGTGGCCAGCTTCGACAACCAGGTCGAGCTTGCCTCGCGGCTGGACCCGCCGTTGACGACGATGGCCCTGCCGCACCGCGCCATGGGCCGCCTTGCCATGGAGATCCTCCTGGCCGAGCAGCCCGAACCGCCGCATCTGCGGAAACTGCCGTTCCATCTGGTCGAACGGGCATCCGTCTGAACATCGAATAGTGTCTAACAGGAGGAGAATATCAATGAGCACTTCAATGGGTAATCGTTTACTTTACGCGCTCCTAGCGTCCGCCGCGCTGGTCGCGACCGCCGGTTTCGCCGAGGCGAAGACCGTCATCCACGTCATGCACCAGGGCGATCCCGGCTGGGTGAAGGCCTATGGCGATGTTGCCGCCCGCTTCGAGGCCGCCAATCCCGATGTCGACATCGAGATGATCTACGCGCCGCACGATGCCTATAACGAAAAGTTCAGCGCCGCCGTCATGGCCAAGCAGCTGCCCGATATCATGGAACTCGATGCTCCGTTCCTCGCCAATTATGTCTGGTCCGGCTATCTGCAACCCGTCAAGCCGCTGATTGACAAGAACCTGCTCGATGACATGACGGATTCGAATATTGCCCAGGGCACCTATCCGATCGACAAGGATCTCTATGCGATCGGCCTCACCGACTCCTCGGTCGTGCTCTACGGCAACAAGAAATACCTTGAAGCCATTGGCGCCCGCATTCCGAAATCGGTCGACGATGCCTGGACCCGCGAGGAATTCGAAGGCTATCTCGAAAAGCTTTCCAAGCTTGAAGGCGTGAAGTGGCCGATCGACACCTTCCGGGGTTACGGCATCAAGACCGAGTGGATCACCTATGCCTACGGCCCCCTGCTCGAAAGCGCCGGCTGCGACCTGATCGACCGCAAGACTTGGAAGGCCAGCGGCACGCTCGATGGCGAGTCCTGCGTCAAGGCGCTGACGATGATGCAGGATTGGGTGAAGAAGGGCTGGGTCGTACCGACTTCGTCGGGCACCAACCAGTTCTACGCCGAGGGACAGCCGGCCGCGCTCGCCATGGGCGGCCACTGGTTCTACGCGGAGGCATCGGCAGCGATGAAGGACAATATCGTCGTCATGCCGCTGCCGAAGATCGGCGACAAGGGCGTGAGCCCGAACGGAACCTGGATCTGGGGCATTTCCGCGACCTCGGAAAACCCTGCGATTGCCGGCAAGTTCCTGAGCTTCCTGCTGAAGGACAAGGAGTACCGGGAGTACGCCAAGACCCAGTCCGCCTATCCGGGCTTGAAGAGCTTCGCCGCCGCATCGCCGCTCTATGCGGAAGGCGGTCCGCTCGCCATCGCCTTTGAGCAGGCTTCCAAGACCGCGATCGCCCGTCCGCCGCACCCGGCCTATCCGACGATCACCTCGGCCTTCATGCAGGCCGTCGACAAGATCTTCAATGGTGGTGACGCGCAGGAAGCGCTGACGGCCGCTGCCAAGAAGATCGACGAGGATATCGAGGACAACGCCGGCTACCCGCCCTTCGACGAGCAGCAGTAAGGGGTTTTGACGGGGCCGGCTCGTCCTGCCGGCCCTGTCCATCTCGGGAAGGATGACCGATGAGGAGGAAACAATGACTTTGCAACAGACCTCCACCCCCGCTTTGCGGCGTCCGGCGAAACGCCGCGACAAGCGGCGGCTCTGGCAGGAAATGGCGATGATCGCGCCTGCCTTTCTGCTTATGGCTATATTCCTGATCACGCCGTTCCTCTTGTCCTTCTGGACGGCGATGACCAACCAGCCGCTCGTGCCGCGCCCGACGCCGGTGCGCTTCGTCGGCCTCCTGAATTTCGAGCGCGTCTTCACCGATCCGCTGTTCTGGACCTCGCTGTGGAACGTCACGCGCTTCACCGTCTGGGTGCTGCCGCTGCAGTGCGGCCTCGCCTTCCTGACCGCGCTACTCTTGCATCAGAAGCTGCCGATGCAAAACCTGCTGCGCGGCCTGTTCTTCCTGCCGGCGATCACCTCCATGGTGGTGGTCTGCGTCATCTGGGGCACGCTTTTCCAGTATCCGAGCGGCCCGCTCAACCAGATCGTCGGTTTCCTTTCCGGCGGTACGATTCAGCCGATCGACTGGCTCGGCGACCCCAACTGGGCGATGTTCTCCATCGTGTTGCTTTCAGCCTGGCAGGCCTATGGCTTTCAGATGATCATCTATCTCGCCGGCCTGCAGGGCATTCCCGAAGAACTATACGATGCCGCCCGCATCGACGGGGCAAGCGCGCTGCGCCGCTTCTGGCATGTCACTATGCCCGGCCTTCGCCCGACCCATGTCTTCGTGCTGGTCATCACGACCATCCAGGCCTTCAAGCTTTATACGCAGGTGGCGATCCTCACCCAGGGCGGCCCGAACGAAAGCACCGAAACCGTTGTCCACTACATGGTGCGCGCCGGCTTCGAGGAGCAGAAACTCGGCTACGCATCGGCCGTTTCCGTCATCCTCTTCGTCATCGTTCTTCTGATCGCGCTCCTGCAGCGCAAACTCCTGAGGCGCTTCGATGTCTGATCTCGCTTTGAGCCAGCCCGTTCCGCTGGCAATCGCAAGGGGCAACGGCACGAGAAGCCTGCGCATCGTGCAGAGCCTCTGCATCCTGGTCATCGCGCTGGTGATGATCTCGCCGCTGTTCATGCTGCTGATCGCCAGCCTGAAGGACGACCGCTTCCGCATCCTCGCTGACATGGGCAGCTTCCGCGCCTTCTGGGTCAGCGACCCGACGCTGTCGAACTACAAGGAGGTCGCCCATTTCTCCGGCGAACTGGCCTATGGCCGATATCTCTTCAATTCGTTGGTGATCCTCGTCGCCACTGTCGTCTCCGGACTGGTCGTCAATTCCATGGCGGGCTTCGTTCTCGCCTGGGGCTCGCTGCGCGGCAAGGCGGCGCTCTTGGCGCTGGTCGTCGCGCTCTATGTCATTCCGCAGGAAAGCATCATCATGCCGCTCGTCGTCATGATGTCGCGGGCGGGGCTGACGGATACCTTCGCGGTGCAGATCCTGCCCTGGGTGGCAAGCCCGCTTTATGTTTTCCTCTTCTACCAGTTCTTCGCGCAGCTGCCGAAGGAACTCTATGAAGCGGCGGAAATGGATGGCGCATCGGCCTTCCGCATCTACCGGTCGATCTACATGCCGCTCAGCCTGCCGGCGCTCGCCACGGTCTCGATCCTCATGGGCATCGAAAGCTGGAACCAGTATCTCTGGCCGACGCTGGTCACCCAGACCGACTACGCTCGGCCGATTGCGGTCGCCATCGCCACCTTCTTCGGACAGGACAGCATCTACTGGGACCGCGCCATGGCCGCCTCGGTGCTGATGATGATCCCCGTCCTCATTCTCTATCTGGCTTTCCAGCGCTGGTTCGTCAGTTCATTCGTCGGCTCCGCCGTGAAAGGTTGATCATGTCTCTGCAGGCAAAATCCGAAACGTCAGCACCTGAAACCATCGAAGCGGCGCTGTCCGAAGGCACGGTTCTGCATCTGTGGCTGAAGGCGCGCCATGCCGGCGGCGAGGCGAAGCTCTTCGTCGCGGTCGATGGCAACGACGTCGGCGAGCCCTCAACCCGCCGCACGGGGGAATTTGAGTTCTGCGCTGTGACCCTCGCGAAGGGCGGTCGTGCCACGCTGTCCTATGATGCGACAACCACAGCGCTTTCCGTCGCCTATGCCTTCCGGCCGGAAACCGTGATGAAGGAGGGCATCCGCGTCCTGCACAGCGATGCCCGCACCGCCGCCCCCGACGTGCCCGACAGCTACCATTTCCGCCCGCCCTTCGGCTGGATGAACGATCCGAACGGTTTTGGACGGTTCGGCGGAAAGGTTCACCTCTTCTACCAGCATTATCCCCATGAGCCGCGCTGGAACACCATGCACTGGGGCCATGCCGTCTCGAAGGATTTCGTCCGCTGGACGCATCTGCCCATGTTCCTCTTCCCGGCGGCGCATCTATCGGAAAAGGACGATGGCCGCGGCGGCGCCTTCTCCGGCTCGGCGATCCCCGGCAGCGGCCCGGAAGGTGAGGAAATCCGCGTCTTCTACACCGAGCATGTGCGTGACCGGCAACCGGAAGAGCAAATCCAGCTTTCCGCTGTCAGCGGCGACGGCATCGTCGCAGGCCCGCCGGAAATCGTGATGCCGCTGCGCCCGGAAGGCTTGAACCTCACCACCGATTTCCGCGACCCCTATGTCTTCAAAGGCCCGGAAGGGCGCTGGAAGATGCTGCTCGGCAGCCGCGACAGGCAGGGCGGCGTCGTACTGCTCTATGAAACCGCGGACCCGCAAGGCGCCGATGG
Source organism: Rhizobium leguminosarum (assembly GCF_019798305.1). Lineage (GTDB taxonomy): Bacteria > Pseudomonadota > Alphaproteobacteria > Rhizobiales > Rhizobiaceae > Rhizobium > Rhizobium leguminosarum_U. The sequence continues at coordinate 213,484 of NZ_JAAXDD010000012.1, read as the reverse complement.
CTGGACCTTCCTCGGCATCATCCATCGCGAGGACAGTTTCGGCATGACGGCGGCGGAATGCCCCTGCATGGTGCCGCTTTCCGGCAAAAACGCAGAAACCCGCTGGGGGCTGATCTTCGGTCTGCTCACCAGCCGCGACCCGGCCACCGGCCGCCGCAACCTCACCTCTGTCACCGTCGGTGGTTTCGATGGCCGCACCTTCATCGCGGAATTCGTGCAGGAGTTGGATTTCGGTTCGGATGCCTATGCCTTCCAGGCCTTCGTTGATGGCAATGAGCCGGTCGGCATCGCCTGGCTCGCCAACTGGACGGATTTTTCCAATAAGGATGATTTCCCGACGACCATGACCCTGCCGCGCCGCGTGCTTCTCGATGGCGACACCGTGCTGACCCCACCGGTCGCAGCCGTCGAAAGCCTGCGCCATCAGTTGCTTGATGACACCGCGCTTGTCGCCGGCAAGACCGTGCCGCTCGGCACCGGCGCCGTCGAGATCGTACTTGATCTCACCGCGCCGGGCGCCGCCTTCGATCTCACCTTCGATCATCCGGATGTCGATCTAGGCGTGAAACTCGATGCAGATGGTCTGGCGATTGTCTTCGACGCTCGCACCGGTAAAACGCCGCCACGTTACGTCGCCACCGGGGCGAAACCGTCGAGCCTGCGCATCTTCCTCGATGCCGGCTCCATCGAGGTCTTCGCTGACAACGGCCGCTGGACCGGGTCCAAACGCATTCCGGGCTTTGCCGCCGCACGTTCGGCAACGCTCACCGGCGCCGTCGCCGCGGCCGGCGTCTGGCAATTGAAACTGTGAGGGAGGACAGACAGTGGCATCGGTGGCAATCGACCGGGTTCTGAAGCAATACGGCGCGGCCAGCGTTATCCACGGGGTTTCCGCGGATATCGCGGACGGTGAGTTCGTCACACTCGTCGGGCCGTCCGGCTGCGGCAAGTCCACGCTTCTGCGCATGCTGGCGGGGCTAGAGGATATCAGCGGCGGTGAAATCCGCATCGACGGCCGCGTCGTCAACGACGTCGCGCCGAAGGAGCGCGATATCGCCATGGTGTTCCAGTCCTACGCGCTCTATCCGCACATGACGGTGCGCGAAAATATGGGCTTTGCCCTGAAGCTGCAGGGGCGCGATAAGGCGACAATCGACAAGCTGGTGAGCGAAGCCGCCGCCATTCTCGCACTCGAACCCCTGCTGGAGCGCCTGCCGAAACAGCTTTCCGGCGGCCAGCGCCAGCGCGTCGCCATGGGCCGCGCCATCGTACGCCATCCGAAAGTGTTCCTCTTTGACGAGCCGCTGTCCAACCTCGACGCCAAACTGCGGGTGACCATGCGCAGCGAGATCAAGGAGCTGCATCAGCGCCTTGGCACGACCATCGTTTACGTCACTCACGACCAGATCGAGGCGATGACCATGGCCGACAAGATCGTCGTCATGCGCGCCGGCCGCATCGAGCAGATCGGCAAGCCGCTCGATCTCTACGACCGCCCAGATAACACCTTCGTCGCCGCCTTCATCGGCTCGCCGTCGATGAACCTTTTCGAGGGCGGCGTCAGCGACGGCGGCTTCCGTATCGAAGGCGGTGTTTCCCTGCCGCTTCCGCCGCAATTGAGCCAAAGCGCGGCGCGCACCTACGGCATCCGCCCTGAGGACCTCGACATTGCGGAGACGGGCATTCCGGCCACCGTGCTGACTGTTGAGCCGACCGGTGCGGAGACCCATCTTTCGGTGCGTGTCGGCACGGAGACGGCAACCGTCGTGCTGCACCGGCGGGTGGATTTAAAACCTGACCAGCAAATCCACCTCGCGCCCAAATCCGAGAAAGTCCACCTCTTCTCCGCCGAAGGCAGTCGGATAGGCTGATCCCCCGGCGCCTCCCGCTGAGCCGCGTCCGTCAATTGACGGGCGCGGTTCGGTGCCGGTGCCGTCCAGGCTTGCGACAACTTAGCTTTGGGTGTTCGGCCCTTCAGTTGATCGAATTAGCCAATTGCACGGCGATCTGTTGCCACGCGCCTGCCAAACGTGCTCCGAGGGCGGTGCAGGTAGCAGCGACCGGACCGTCCCGCCCATCACCAGACGTTCAAGAACCGTCCGCTTTTCGTGGATACTCATTTCCGTGTCGTCCACCTCGACGCCGTCGGTCACAAAGAAGGATTGCGGCTCGATGGAGGTGGAGATCGCTTGGAATTTACCTCTTACGATTTGTTGACTTACCTGCGGTTGAACAATAACTTGCTAATTTGGTCATCAGGCTTGTCCTCACATGACGAACCAATCTATTCAGCGTCGCCTTGCCGCCATCGTCGTTGCCGATGTGGTGGGATATACACGCCTGATGGAGGCTGATGAAGTCGCAACGCTGGCGAACCTCAGGGAACTCCGTTCTGGCGTTATCCAGCCGGCCGTGATGCGCCACAAGGGTCGCATCTTCAAGGTCGTGGGCGACGGATTCCTGATCGAATTCGGTAGCGCGGTCGACGCGGTCGCAGCAGCATTGGAAATGCAACGGGCCACCACTGCTGTTGAGGCTTCCGAAGACCGGCGCCTGCTTTTGCGTATAGGCGTCAATCTGGGAGATGTCATTGACGACGGGTCAGACATCCTCGGCGACGGCGTCAATGTCGCGGCGCGACTCGAGACGCAGGCCGCACCGGGCGGTATATGCATTTCAGCCAAAGTTCACGGTGAGATCGTCGGCAAGATCGGCGACCGGTTCTTTGATGCAGGCGAACGCTACCTGAAGAATCTCACTCGCTCGGTCCGCGTGTGGCATTGGCCGGATGCGCTGCAGAGCACATTGCCGCTGCCCGATTGTCCCTCGATCGCCGTATTGCCGTTCACGAATATGAGCGGGGATGAAGCGGACGCGCCTTTCGTCGACGGCTTGACCGAAGACCTGATCACCGACCTTTCCCGTACGGCTGGCCTGTTCGTCATCGCGCGCAATTCGGTGTACTGCTACAAGGGCAAGCCGGTCGACGTCCGGCTGGTCGCCCAGGAACTCGGCGTCCGCTACGTCCTGGAGGGGAGCGCCAGACGCGCAATGGGCCGTGTCCGCATCAATGCCCAATTGATCGATGCGCTTGGCGGCCAGCACTTGTGGGCCGACCGGTTTGACAGGACGGTGGAAGATGTTTTCGAATTGCAGGACGAAGTTAACGCCAAGATTGTTGAAGCCCTCGTCGGCCGGCTGACCATCCCGAAGCAGCGCAACCGGCCGAAGAACCTCGAGGCGTACGATCTGTGCGTGCGCGCCCGCCTCCTGACGGAAGAGTCGCCGCAAACTGAGCGTGAGGCCTATATGCTGCTCCAACGCGCGGTCAAGCTCGAGCCATCATATGCCGAGGCGCTCGGTCTGCTCGCCTATAACCGTTGGCTTGCCTGGACTCATTTCGGCGAGCCCGAAGATCCTAACCGTCGAATGGCGGTGACGTTCGCGCAGAAGGCGGTCGACCTGGATCCCAACGATGCCGGCTGCCGTTACGTTCTGGGGACCATTTTGGCTTATGAGCGGCGATGGGAGGAATCGGACGCCGCCTTCGCCAAGGCCCTGGAGCTGGACCCCAACCACGCCGACACCTGGGCCGCCATGTCGGACATGTCCGTGCTGGACGGCAGGGTTGCCGACGGACTAGCGCAAATCGAAAAGGCTCTGCGGCTCAATCCCCATCCAACCTGCTGGTATCTTTGTCATCTTGGGCAGGCGCAGTACGCCGCGCGTGACTATGAGGCGGCAGCCGCGACACTCCGCAGGGAAGGCACGTATCGTACCAACTCACGCAAATTCCTGGCTGCTACGCTTGCGCAGTTGGGCCACCTTGAGGAGGCGCGGCGAGAAGCAGAATTGTTCCTGATCGCCCACCCTCATTTCACGATCCGCCATTGGCTCAGTTCCCAGCCGCTGCGCGATGCATCTGTACGAGACCACTTTGTCGACGGCTTTCGAAAGGCCGGCCTGCCGGAGATGTGACAGCGGGTGGGGACAATCGCGACGCGTTCGAGGACTTTATCAACGGATATGCGCTGCGCGAGAACGGCGGCCTGGATCGCAGTGCCAAGCTTCATCAGACGCTCCACAAAACGCGTCAACCAGCCCGAGTCTCGCATGACTTTCCGCTGGACCGCTTGCATCATGGTGGCGACGAGCCCGTAGCCCCGAATTCATCATACCGTAAGGTTGTCGTTACCATCGAGGGCCTCAGGCCTACTGAGCGAATCCGAGGCTCGCGATCCCAATTCCCCCCACCAGGATCAGGCTCGCGGCCCACACGATATCGAGATTGAACCAGCTTTGTGAGATGAACTTGGGTCCGAGCCATCGATAGACGGCAATGGCGATAACGCCGCCACTTACAATCATAGCGGCCGCGTGGACCACGGAGACGGCGGTGGCGGTGATCAGATTACCAGTCATGAGCGTGGCAGCCGCTCGGTGTCCGACATCCGGTTCCGCGGCCAAGCACAGGCCTAGATAAATCGGCACCAGCATCAGCCCGGCGCCATGCGCGGTGGCAGCCGCGAAGGACCACAACGCCAGTTGCGCCGGCGGGATACGGGCAAGAACACGCGGGTGGCGCCGGTTGATCAAGAGATAGATTCCGGCTGCGATCACGATCAACCCGGCTGCGATGCGGATCTGTCGTTCCCAGACAATCAGCGTCAGCATCGCGCCGAAGGGCAGCAGGATGCCAATCATCGCCACAAAGTGGCCCATTGCCAAAAGGCCGAGCGCCCGGAACAATTCGCTGGCACGTCTGTCCAACAGTCCGGCCGAGACGGCCAACGGCCAGCCCATGCCGGGGTTGACGCCATGATAAATGCCGCTGGCGATGACGGCCAACCAGAGAGACCCGGCAGTCGTCCACTCGCTCATCGCTTCATTGATCCGAGCAGTCCGTTACACCGATGGATAGCAAAATGAATCCGTTGAGCAATCGCCGCCTTCCAAACGAATCTGGTGCGAGCGATACCCCTCGGGGAACTTGACAAAAAAGTCCTTGTCCAGGGTGATCCCACCGTTCTCGCCGACACTGGCCTTGACCATGGCTGCCGGGATACCATCGGGATAGAATTGGTCATCCCAGGTCGAATACAGGGAGTTGGTCCAGTAAACGCGTTTGCCGTCACGGCTGATCTCGACCATCTGCGGTCCGCCCCTGTAGTCGCCGCCGCCGGGATGCTTGGTCTTGCGCGTGATGCCGCCAATATGGACGGACCCTGCAAGCTTAGGCTTCATAGGATCGGTGACGTCATATTGGCGCATCTCACCGGTCCCCCAGCAGGATACGTAGAGGAAGCGGTCATCGAGCGATAGGTCTATGTCGGTTACCAGCGGCGGGACTGCCTCGAAGCCCTGCAAAAGCGGGGGAAGGTCATCTTTCGCGGCTGCCTCGGGCGGGATAGTCGCCGTCTTTTCGCAATGGAATTTGCCGTCCTCGCGCCACCATGTCCAGATCGATCCCTCAAGGTTTGTCGTGTCAACGACCACTCCAAGGAAACCGTATTCCTTTACCGGATCATGGGCGGGGCGGACTTCCAGTGCCATCTGGTGATTGGCTCCCAGATCAATGGTCTGCACGTGCCTGCGTTCGCGCAAATCCCAGAAATGCACCCGGTGTCCGTATTTGTTCGACAGGAGATCTTCCGGGACGATGCCCTTCTCGAACTGCGGCGGAAGTGCCCACTCGCTCGATACCATGTAGTCGCGTGGCAGGTTCCACCAAAAATCATACTGCTTGTCCTGTGGCCCACGATCGATCTCATAGCGCCCGATGACATCGAACGTCTCGCAATCCATGACAAAGATGCCGGGAGGTCCGTCGGTGCCCTCAGGGCCACCGCCTCCAAGCGTCGAGACATAAATACCTTCCGGACCGCAGTGAATCGTATGAGGCCTAGAATAGCCCGTCTTGGCAAACACTTCTTCTGGCTCGATGACCTTGTGGATTTTGGCTTTGGTCGGTCCGCCCTTGGTGTCTATTACGTAGATGCGCGAAGATCGAATACCGGGAATGATCAGAAACCGGCGCTCGAGAAACGGATGACCGTTCAGCGGCGAAAGGGCCGAAGAGCACGCGTTCCAGCCGAAGTGGTGAAACTCGTCGCCCTTGTTTGGCATTATCACGCTATGGATGACCTTGCCGTAGTCCTTTGACTTCGGGTCTACGTCAACTATTGCTAATCCATCAGGCCGAGAGAAGTCGGGACTCAACATCAAAGTGTATGCAAAATTTTCGACTGGCGCCTGCATTGCGAGCTTGGCAGTCGCGTGGAAAGTCCGGTCTGGCCGTACAGTCATCGTCGTCCTCCCTTGGCGGGTTAAGCAGCCCGTCAGATAATCAGGGCACGACCTGCGTTTGGACGCCCGCCGAAAACGTCGAGACGCTTTGTTGTTCGCGCGCTATTTTCATCCGACTTTGAAGAATCTCACGGATTCTAGAGAACTACAATCTCGATTTGCACCGGAAGAGGAATCAATGACATGGACTACAGATGCTACGAGGAGCTTGGTTGGCATCACAAAATCGATGCCCGGCGGCCGCGCGAAGCCATCGTTACGAGTGATACTGTTATCCCCACATTGAACGGCCGGCGAATTCAGCATTGCCAACATGCGCACACAAGGGTGGCGAGGTCATCGAGGTGACTGGCCGCTAGGTCCTGTCGGTCAATGACGCTCGGAGGTATGTGGCGGCGGCGCTTCGCCCGCCGATGTCACTGGTCTCCTGAGCGGATGTCTCCTGAGCGGACGCCTTCGGAAATCCCTCCGATATGCAAGGGAACCTGGTGCTCAATGAGAGCAGGCAGAAGTGATTGCTCAGGCGTAAGGCGTGGCCTGCCAGTGCAGCGTTCAGGCGGACGGTTCCCTTATCGACCGCGGCGAGAATCGGTTGGTATTCACGCCGCCGCGTGCCATCCATCGCGGATATGGCGCAAGCCTTCGCGATACACCGCTTCCGGTGTCTCGGAAAAGTCGCGCCAGACCCTTGTCGCGGCGGCGAGTTCCTTGAGCGCCCGACCAAAGGCCTCGATTGTCAGCCACCCGTCGTAGCCGCTCGCACGTAGCGCCTTGAACGTCTCCGCCCAGGGAATGTTGCCGCGCCCCGGTACGCCGCGGTCGTTCTCCGAAATGTGGACATGGACGATGCGGTCACTGTTTCGCGTGAAGGCGCCGATGGGATCGGCCTCTTCGATATTGCTGTGGAAGGTGTCGTACATGGCGCGGATATTCGGATGTCCGACCGCGTCGATATGGGCCGCAAGGTCGTCCATCGTGTTGAACAGGTAGCATTCGAAGCGGTTCAGCGCCTCAAGCCCGATCGTGACGCCGTGCTTTGCTGCATGATCGCCGATCGCGCGTTGCGAGGAAACCGAGCGCTTGAGTTCCGCCGCGCTCGGCCCGCTTCCGGAAAATTTGCCGAGCGTCGAATGCAGCGGCCCGCTCAGCATCGTCGCGCCGAGTGCATCGCTGCAGTCGATGGCCCATTTCATGTAGTCGATGCCGCGTCTGCGGGTCGCGGCGTCGGCGGCGATCAGGTTCATCTGCGGGTCGCCCATGGCAGAAACTGCGGTCCGTTCCAGGCCGATCCGGTCGAGCATGTCTGCCAGCCGATGGTAGTCATCAGGTGTGCCCGAAAAGATCGGGATCTCGACACCGTCAAACCCCGTGTCCTTGATATCGCGTAACAGTGCCTCGTGTTTCCGGCCGACACTTGTCGTCCAGAGGAACATGCACATGCCGATCTTCATCTCCCCTCCACTTGGCCCTGCCGCCACTGCGCGACGCCCTATCACTTTTTCAGATCTGGTCATACCAAAACTTCGAATCTGGTCAAGCCAGATTATTGCACGCTTGGGGTGTCGGATTCGCGTCTGAGCAAGAAATGCAGGATTAAATCCCGACCGGCCAAAGAAATATCGAGGTTTTGGCTCCGTCTTGCAGAGGGTCAAGAATTGAGCTAGAGCTTTCAAATAACGAGAATTGGCCAAACCAGATTGCCGAAGCCGGCGAGATGGCCAACGATAACATGACCTTTGCCGCCCGCTTGGCGGTCGAACGTGCTGCAACTGTCTGGGAGGACCTCATGCATCTTTCGACACACAACTGGATGCGGGCGGAACCGCTCGCCGTCACGCTGAAGCGCATCAAGAAATATGGCTACGAGAGCATCGAGATATCCGGCGAGCCGGCACAGTACGACGTCAAGGAGACGCGTGCGCTGCTGAAAGAGCATGGCATCCGCTGCTGGGGCGCCGTTACGCTGACGCTCGGCGAACGAAATCTTGCCGCCAGGGATGAAGGCCAGCGCGCCAGGTCGGTAGATTATGTCAAGAGCGTCATCACCATGGTCAGCGAACTTGATGGCGAGATCCTCACCCTGGTGCCGGCAACCGTCGGCAAGGTGGTGCCGGATGGCACCGAGGAGGAAGAGTGGACATGGGTGGTTGACGCTACCAAGGAGTGTTTTGCCCATGCGCAGAAGAGGGGCGTGCGCATTGCAGTCGAGCCGCTCAACCGTTTCGAGACCTATTTCTTCAATCGTGCCGCCCAAGCGTTGGCGCTCGCCGATGCCGTCAGCCCTGAATGCGGGGTCTGCCTGGATGCCTTCCACCTGAACATCGAGGAGGAAGACATGTATGAAGCGATCCGGCTCGCTGGAAAGCGCCTGTTCGATTTCCACGTCGCCGATAACAATCGTTTTGCCGCCGGCCTCGGTCACCTCGACTGGCGGAAGATCATCGGTACGCTGAAGGAGATTGGTTACGACGGCGCGGTCACCAACGAATTCGTCGCTCCGGTCGACCGGACGCCGGCCGCCAAATATCCCGACATGGTCGAGCGCAACCCCGTCGATATTCCGCCGGAGCAGCTGAAATTCATCCAGGACCACGGCTCGAGCCTTCTCACTGAGAAGTTCTACGACGATCAGATGCGGATCACTGCCGAGACGATCCTGCCGCTGATCAAGTAACGAACGGAACGACATATGCCATGCGGCTCGCGGGCCGTGCGGGGCAGGGGATCCGAGACATGCGCATCAAGACCGTAGAGGCCTGGTGGGTTAAAATTCCCATCGAGGCCAGCCGTCAGCACCGCAGCGACTTCGGCCGCCTGACGACCTTCGATAGCGCGATCCTGCGGATCGAAACGGACGACGGCATCGTGGGCTGGGGAGAGGGTAAGAATGCCGCGGGCAGTGCGGGCACCTACGGCACGCTGGTCCACATGATCAACCACGAGGTGGGGCCGAAGCTCATCGGCCGCGATCCTGCCGACATCTCCACCATATGGGAGATGCTCTATAACGGCGTACGCCACGAGACGGCGGCGCGTTCGGGTCACTCCATGCCCGAGATCGCGCGGCGCGGCCTTTCCGTCGCGGCGATCAGCGCGGTCGACATCGCGCTCTGGGACATTCTCGGCAAGTCGCTCGGCGTTCCCGTTTGGAAGCTGCTGGGTGGCCGCAAGGCCGACAGGTTGCCCGCCTATGCCTCGGGCGGTTGGGAGAGTGCGGAGCGGATCGGTGATCAACTCCGGTCCTATATCGCGGCCGGCGGCTTCAAGTCAGTAAAGATGCGCGTCGGCGCGATGGATCGTGCGCCGCATGTCTCGGCATCGCGCGTGCGGGCGGCGCGCAAAGCGGTCGGCCCCAACGTCGACCTGATGGTCGATGCGCACGGGACGTATACTGTTGCCGATGCGAAGCGCTTCATCCAGATGGTTGCCGATTGCGACCTCGCCTGGTTCGAGGAGCCGGTGATAGCCGATGACAAGCCGGGCATGGCGGAGGTGCGCGCGGCTGGGAACGTGCCGATCGCTGCCGGCGAGAGCGAGGCGACGCGTTTTGCCTTCCGAGATCTTGCCATGCTTCGGGCCGCCGACATATTCCAGCCCGATCCCGCCTTTTGCGGCGGCATTACGGAGGCGATGCGCATCAGTTCGCTGGCCAGTGCCTTCAATCTCCGTTTCGCACCGCATCTCTGGGCCGGTGCGCCCTGCTTCTTTTCCGGCCTGCACTTGTGCGCGGCCTCCCCGGCAAGCTTCATCATCGAATATTCGCTCGGCGCCAATCCGATGATCCATGATCTTGTCGAGGACACTGTGTCGGTGAAAGACGGTATGATAGAGATCCCGGACAGGCCTGGCCTGGGCTTCACGATCAATCAGCGGGTCCTGGAGACTCACGCGCAAAGACAGTGACGATGAAAGAAAACTCCCTCCTCTCCGATCTCGCGGCCCATCTTTTCTCGAACTCGAGCGGCAACGGCCGTACGCCTTCGGAGCGAGAGCTTGCGGAGCATTTCGGCGTCAGCCGGGGCCAGGTTCGCGAGGCACTCGCTATTCTGGAGGCAATGCGCATCGTCGAGCGCCGGGCCAAATCGGGCATCTATCTGACGACTACGGAGGCGAGCGTGGAGGCAATGGCCCTCTTTGCCCGCGCCGGCGTGCCGCTTGATCCCATCCTGATCTACGAGACCGTGGAGCTTCGCAAGATCCATGAGATCAAGGCCGCGGAGCTCGCCTGCGATCGGGCGACGGAGGAGAATTACGAGCACTTGCGCGATATCCTCGCCGCGTCCGAGGCGAAGCTTTCCGCCGGCGAGGGGCTGGCGCGCGAGGACCGGGATTTCCATTTGGAGATCGTCCGCGCCACCAAGAATAGCGTCTTCCATCGGGTGTGCAGCGTCTACTACGTCATGGGCGAGCACCGCCTGCCGATCTATTTTGCCGACGCCGCCCGCAGCCGGCGCTCGCATGAGGAACATATCCGCATCTACGAGGCGCTGCTTGCCCGAGACGGCAATCTGGCCCAAGCGCTGATGAGCGCGCATCTTCAAGGTGCGGAAAGCTATTGGAAGGGTCTCATCGGCGGTCCAGCGAAGGCAGCCGGATAGGCGCAACCGGCGGGAGGGCCGATGAGCTTCATCTTTTCCACACATCCACTGCACCCTGCGGCCAAGTCCATGCTGGAGGCTGCGGGTGATCTGCGCGTCGCTTCCGCGCCCGATCCCGAAACGTTGCTGCGAGAAGGCCGGGGCGCGGGCATCGTCGTCATACGCGCGCCGATCCCGCCGGCCTTCTTCGAGGATGCGCCGGCGCTGCGCGCGGCGATCCGCCATGGCGCCGGGCTCGACATGGTGCCGATGGATGCGGCGACCCGCGCCGGCGTGCTTGTCGCCAACGTCCCGGGCGCCAATGCTTCGACTGTCGCCGAGCACGTCTTCCTCGTGACACTGGCCCTGCTTCGGCGCTTCCGCCTGATGGACCGCCAACTGCGTCAGAACGGCTGGGTGGCGGGCCGCGCCCAGTCGGATACGGCCGTCGACCTCGTCGGCCGCACCATAGGCATCGTCGGTATGGGCAATGTCGGCAAGGCGATTTTCAAGATCGCGAAGTTCGGTTTCGGCCTGGAGGTGGTCGCCACGAGCCGGTCGCCGGAAAACGTGCCGGACGGCGTGCGTTTCGTGGCTATCGATGAGCTTGTTGCGACGGCCGATATCGTGGTGCTCTGCTGCCCGCTGACGCCGGAGACGACCGGCTTGCTCAATGCTGGTCGCATCGGGCGCATGAAGCCCGCTGCCATTCTGGTCAACGTCTCGCGCGGCCCGGTGATCGATGACGCGGCATTGATCGAGGCGCTGCGCGACGGCCGCATCGGCGGAGCCGCGCTCGACGTCTTCGCAACGCAGCCGCTGCCGCTCGATCATCCCTATTTCGGCTTTGACAACGTCATCGTCACGCCGCATCTGGCTGGCCTGACGGAAGAGAGCATGATGCGCATGGGAACAGGTGTTGCGAGCGAAGCCCTGCGCGTCATCAAGGGCGACTTGCCCGTCAACTTGCGCAATCCCGAAGTGGTAGAACACTACCGCCGGCGCTTTCCCGCATAGCGCCCCATCGCGACAGCATGAAACGCTGCCCGCCCGCGCCGTGCCGCCCAGACCGGTTCCATTGTTCGGATGAGGTCAGCCCGCGTGCCGCAGGCTTACACCGCTTCCGGCGTCAAACAGCACGACCTTTTCCGGATTCCACGAAAAGCGAACCTCATCCTCGATTCGAAGCGCCGTCTGTGTCGGCACGGTCGCGTGGATGAACTTCTCGCCGGTGCGCAGCGTCACGATCTTTTCGACCCCATGGTTTTCTACGTCGTGGACCCGTGCTTCGCCGGGCGCGCCGTTGTCGAGAAAAATGTCCTCGGGACGGATGCCGAAGGTGAGCGGGCGACCGTCTGTCGCGATCCCGTGTCCGTTGCCGAGGGGCAGCCGGTAGCCCTCGCTGGCCACTGCCTCGCCGCCGGCAAGCGTGCCGGCAATCAGGTTCATCGGCGGCGAACCGACCGCGCGCGCGACGAAGGTGTTGACGGGGTTTCGGTAGATATCCTGCGGCGTACCCGTCTGCACCAGTTGACCATTGTTCAGGACACCGATCTTGTCGCCCATCGACATGGCCTCTATCTGGTCGTGAGTGACGAAGAGGAAGGTCGCGCCGAGATTCATCTGCAGGTTTTTCAGCTCGGTGCGAAGTGCTTCGCGAAGCTTGGCGTCGAGCGCCGAAAGCGGTTCGTCCATCAAGAAGACACGCGGCTTGCGCACGATGGCCCGGCCGATCGATACGCGCTGCATCTCGCCTCCCGACAACCGGTCCGTCTTGCGGTCGAGCAGATGCTCGATGCGTAGGGTCTTCGCAACGCGGTCGACGCGCTCCTTGATTTCCCCCGGTTCAACACGGCGGATACGGGATTTCAATGGAAATTCCAGGTTCTCCCGCACCGTATAGCGCGGATAAAGCGAATATTGCTGGAGCACCAGGGCTACGTCGCGCTCGGCGGTACCCCAGTCGGCGACGTCCTGCCCGTCGATGAAGATCTGGCCTGCGGTCGGTTTCTCGAGACCGGCGATCAGGCGCAGCGTCGTCGTCTTGCCGGCGCCGGTCTGCCCGAGCAGCACGAAGAACTCGCCGTCGGCAATGTCGATGTTCAGGTTTTTCAGCGCCGTGTGGTTGCCGAAGGTCTTGGTAATGCCCTTGAGTTCGATATGCGCCATCAGAGTCTGATCCCCAGCGACGAGCCGGTCGCGGTGTTGAAGAAATGTGCCTGGGCGGGGTCGATGCGTGCCCAGACGGCTTCGCCGGGACCAGGCACGAAACCACTCTTGGTGCGTGCCCTGATCATCTGGTGACCGACCTTCAGGTCCACGATGTCGTGCGATCCGAGGGGCTCGATGATATGCGCCTCGACCGGCATGAAGCCCTCGCGGGGCTCCCGTGAAACGAGCACGCCCTCAGGCCGGACCCCGAGTGTCAGCTTGCCGTTCTCGGCTCTTGCGTCGGAGAGGCGGTTGGCCAGCACGGCGGGGAACTCGAAGCCGATCGTCCCGTCGCCGACCTGCACGCTGGTATGGCTGCCCGTTTCGCTGACGGTCGCCGGCGCCATGTTCATGACCGGGCTTCCGACGAACTGGGCGACGAACGTGTTGGCGGGTTGCGCGTAAACCTCTTCCGGCGTGCCGATCTGCTGGAGGATGCCCTCGTGCATGATGACGATGCGGTCGGCGAGCGACATCGCCTCCACCTGGTCATGCGTCACGTAGATGGTGGTTGAACCCTGCTTGATATGCAAACGCTTGATTTCCGCCCGCATCTCCTCGCGCAGCTTCGCGTCGAGCGCACCGATCGGCTCGTCCATCAGCATGGCCTTTGGACGTCGCACGAGCGCGCGGCCGATCGCGACCCGCTGCATGTCGCCGCCTGACAGCGCCGAAGGCTTGCGGGCCAGCAGACCGGTGATGCGCAGCACACCGGCGATCTCGCGGACCGACGCATCGACATCTGCACGGCTCATCCGGGTCGCGCGGAGCGGGAAGGCGATGTTCTCGTAGACCGTCATGTGCGGATAGAGCGAGAAGGATTGGAACACCATGGCGATGTCCCTGCCGGATGCCTTGATATGCTGCACCGGCTGCCCGTCGATTAGAATGTCGCCTTCGTCGATCGTCTCCAGCCCCGCGACGGCGCGCAATGTCGTCGTCTTTCCGCAGCCCGATTGTCCAAGCAGCACGATGAATTCGTTGTCGGCGATGGCGAGATTAAGGTCTTTGATGACCTGGACGGCACCGAAATATTTCTGAATCCCGCGAAGTTCGATCTGCGTCATGAATGGCTGCCTTCGTCTGGTTTCGCGTCGCGCGGGATTTTGGTCGTCACCATGAAGGCGATCAGTCCGACAAGCGTCATCGTTATGCCGTAGCGATGCAGAAACAGGTTCCAGGGCTGGCAGAGCGCGATGATGCCGAGGATCATCAGATATTGCGCACCGGGTTCGAGATATTTCTGGTTCAAGGCGCGCAAGGTCATTTGCGGATCGCTCCGAAGCTCATGCCGCGCAGGAGATGGTTCCTGAGCAGGAAGGTGAAGATGGCGACCGGCAGCAGGAACAGGAACGTGCCGGCCGCAATGACCGTCCAATCCGGCAGGCCTGAGCCGACCTGGCTCGGAATGAAGGGTGGAGCCGTTTGCGCGCGCCGGTTCGTCATGATCAGCGCAAATGCATATTCATTCCAGGCCGTGATGAAGCAGAAGACCGCGGTCGCGGCGATGCCGGTCGCCGCTTCCGGGATGACGATCTTGAAAAAGGCCTCCATCCGCGTGTAACCGTCGACGAGCGCGGCCTCCTCGTATTCCCTAGGGATCTCGTCGATGAAGCCCTTCATCAGCCAAACGGAGAAGGAAAGGTTGAAGGCAGTGTAGAGGATGATGAGCCCCCAATGCGTGTCGTTGAGGCCGACGACGCGGTACATGAGGAACATCGGGATCGCCACGACGACGGGCGGCAGCATGCGCGTCGACAGGATGAAGAAGAGAAGGTCTGCCTCTCCCTTCACTTTGAAGCGCGAGAAGCCGTAGGCTGTGAAGGTTCCCATGCCGACGGCCAGCACCGTGGACGTGATGGCGACGATCAGAGAGTTCATGAAGCGGTTCGGATAGCCGGAGGGTTGCACCTCGCCGCGGCCGGAGCGAACGATCTTCTCGCCGCCGTCGAACACCATCCGCTCCCACCAGGGGGCGGCGGCATATTCTTCAGGGGTAGGCGCCCCGCGCAGTTGCGAGCGCTTGGTGAAGAGCTTCACGAAGGGCGAGAGTTCCGGCTCGAAGAGCACCGTCGGCGGAATGGTGGTCGCGAGATTGCGCGGCTTGAAGGCCGTCGAGGTGATCCAGTAGATCGGCGCCAGGAAGATCAACGTGATGACCAATACGGCGGCGATCGCCACCCGGTTCAGCGCGCGTTCGGAGCGGGTTTGGACGGCAGCCATCTCAGCGCTCCTTCACTTTGTTGAGGTACTTGACGTAGATGTTTGTGATCGCAAGAACCATGATGAGCACGATGTAGGCGAGTGCGCAGGAGCGCCCCGTCTGCCACTCCTGGAAGGCCATCTTGTAGAGCCGGATGGAGATCACCTCGGTCGTCGGTTGGCTGGTCAGGATGTAGGCGAGGTCGAAGGTCTTGAAGGCCTCCATCGTACGGAAGATGATTGCGATCATCAGGATCGGCGCCACCAGTGGCAGCGTGATGCGGAAGAAGGTATAGAACGGTCCCGCCCGGTCGATCGCCGCTGCCTCGTAGAGATGCTTTGGCACGGCCGAAAGGCCGGCAAGCGACAGCAGCATCACGAAGGGCGACCACATCCAGATGTCCGTGATTGCGACCGCATAGAGCGCCATGTCCGGATTCGACAGCCACTCGAAGGAGCCGAGGCCGAGCGCGTAATTGATGATGCCGAAGGACGGGTCGTAGAGCAGCTTCCAGAACAGGCCGACCACGGCCATCGACAGCATCATCGGCAGCAGCAGCAGCGTCGTCAAAAGACCCTTCAGCGGAATGTCGCGGTTGAGCAGCATCGCGGTGCCGAAGCCGACGATCACCTGCCCTGTCACAGAGACGATCACATATTTCGCGGTGATGGCGAAATTCGACCAGATGAAAGGATCGTTCAGCAATTCGCGGTAGTTTTGCAGGCCGACAAAGTTGGCCGGCGCGTTCGTCGAGGCGCGAAAATCCGTGAACGAATAGCCGAGCGAATAGATCAGCGGAAAGATGTTGAAGATGATCAGAAACAGGATCGTCGGGATGATGAAGAGATTGCGAATGCGGATGTCGCTCATGCCGCGGGATGCGGCACGCGATTTCGTGTCCAGCGATGTCATGACTGCGGTTGCCAATCCTCTCCTCCTCCGAGAGTCGGCGCCGGATGCCGGAAAAGCATCACGATGCGCGAAGTGAATTCCGGGCGCCGCGCCCTCTCGAACCGCGCCTTTGGACGCGAGATGCAGAATGCAAACGGAGGGGCGACGGAGCCCCTCCGCTGATCGCGTTTGCTATTGATTGCGTCCGTATTTCTTGAACGTCGCTTTCCAGTCCGCTGCTAGAGAGTCGAGCACTTCCTTCGCCGTGCCTTGGCCGGCGGTGACGAAGGGATAAATGCGCTGGTTCGCCTGGATCAGCAGTTCGGCATATTCAGGTGTTGCCCAGAAGTCCTTGACCTTGAACATGGTCTCGTAGAAAGCCTTGTTATAAGGCGTGGCGTTCTGAAATTCCGGGGATTCAAGCACTTTGGCGCTTGCCGTGTAGCCGCCGAGTTCGGCCCAGCGCTTCTGGGTCTCGTCCTTGATGAACCATTCGAGGAATTTCATCGCCTCTTCCTGGTTCTTTGAGTAGGAGATGACCGATATGCCTTGGCCGCCGAGCGCTGCGAATTGTTCGCCGTTCGGCCCCGCCGGATTGGCAAAGAAGCCGGTAACCTTGGCGTTCGGGTTCGACGCCTCGTTCACCAGGGCCGGGAAGAAGGCGAAGTAGTTCATGCTCATCGCCGCCAGGTTCTCGGTGATCGCCTGATTGTTCTCGACGAAGAAGGACTTGGCCCAGCCCGGAGGCGTAAAGCCGTAGAGCTCGCGATACAATTCGAGCGCCTTGACGTTCTTGTCAGAGTTGATGATGCCGTCGACCTTGTAGCTCTGGTAGTCGCCGAGTTCGCCTCCGAACGAGAAGATTGCGTTCTCGACACCCATGACGAGACCGTCATAAGAATTGTCGGTGTAGATGGCGATTCCGAAGCGCTTCTGATCTGGGCGATGGAAGAATTCGGCGATGTCGCGCATCTGGGCCCATGTCTTTGGCGGGGCGAGGTCGTAACCGTATTTCGCCTTGAACGCCTCCATCTCTTTGGGATCTTCGAACCAGTCCTTGCGATAGGACCAGCCGACGGCGTCGCCTTCGGCCGGAACTGACCAGTACTTCTTCGAGTTCGCCGGATACTCGGAGTAGTATTTGACCGTCGCCGGAGCCATTACCTGGGTCAGATTGTGCTTGGTGAAGAAGTCGGTGAGATCGACGTAGTGTCCAGCTTCTGACGCAGCCCCGATCCACTGGCTGTCGCCGACGACCATGTCATAGGCTGAGCCCTTTGCGTTGAACTCGGTGAATGCCTTAGTCTGGAAGTCGGACCATGGTGTGGTCTCGACCGTGACCTTGACGCCGGTTTCAGCCTCGTATTCGTTGGCGAGTTCCTGAAGGTAATTTGCCGGGTCCCACTCGGCCCAGAAAATCGTCAGTTCCTGGGCCTGTGCGGATGTTCCGCAGGCCCACATCAATCCGACACCGGCAAAGAGACCGGCCATAGTTTTGCGCATAACGTTTCCTCCCATTTATGCACGCTTCCCGCGTCATCGCGGGCCTCCCGATCCGGCTTCCCGATCCTCCTGGGTGATTTTCGTGCTGGGGTCCTCCCCGACCCTGGCGCGTTTCAGATCTCAAGCCTGAATGTTATTCTCTAATCTGGTAGTACCAAATGCCAATATCGTCAAGAGTGAGCCTCGGAGAGCATTTTCGCGAAGGTTCGTCTTCCAGACTTCTGGATCTCTTCCCACAATTGCGGCTCGCTCGTGTAGACTTGTCGGGCGAACTCACGTTCCTGCTCGCCAATCCCGACCACATTTGCTTCATCTGGTCGAACCAATTGTTGGATTAATCTGAAGGTTCCCCACGTCATGCTTTGCTCTCCGCCTGCCGTAACGCCGTATCAACAAGCGCTCTGGCGGCCCACTCGGCAACAGACTGCGCGCTTTCGGAGGTCAGGCCCCAGATATCCTTCAACACGATCAGCACCTCGACGCCGAAGACAAGCGAAAGCGCCTGCGCAAGACGTTCGCGGGATTCGGCCGGCACGGTGCCCTGCAGGGGAGCCGTCACGCACTTGAGCAGGTCGACCCGGTGGCCGCGCGTGAACAGCGGCTCGTTGCCGAGCGTGCCGGCCTGGCGCTGCGCCCACTGGTCCAGCGAAAGTTTCAGCGCCGCCTTGAAGGTGGCTTCGAACTCATCGATGCGCGGCATTGCGGTCGCCAAGAGGTCGGCAACGCGGGTGCGTGCATCCGGACTGTCCGACGACCAGCTGAGTATCGGCCCCAGAGCCTCATCCACCACGGCATGCACGAGCGCGGCCTGGCTCGGAAAGTAACGGTAGGCCGTCGCGCGCGAGACTTCGGCAGCCTCGGCGACTTCACTTACCGACGGAGTAATGCCGGACTGCATGAGCCGCGTTGCCGTTTCCAGCATCAGTTTTCGCGTTCGGGCACGCGGGCCTCGCTCGGTCCTGGCTGTTTCGTTCTGTTGACGTGAGACATCCATATCTTTATGATACGCGCGTCTCACAAATTTGCAAGGGCCCATCGCTTTGCCCGGACGTGGGATATGCTGGGAGGAAACCCAACCGGTCTCGGAGGGGAAATGAAGCAGATCTACGTGGTCGGCACGGCCGACACGAAGGGCGAGGAGCTTGCTTATCTGGCCGCTTGCATCGAAGCGGCGGGCGGGGCTGCCGTCCGTGTCGACGTCGGCATCCGCGAGCCTCAAACCTCCGTCGATGTGAGGGCCGTCGCAGTGGCGGCGTGCCATCCGGACGGGGCTGGAGCCGTTCTTGCCAGCGGCGACCGCGGAACGGCGGTCGAGGCGATGGGCATTGCCTTTGCGCGCTTCCTCGTGGAGCGCCAGGACATCGCTGGCGTCATCGGTATCGGTGGAGGCGGGGGCACTTCGATCATTACCGCAGGCATGCGCCAATTGCCGCTCGGTCTGCCAAAGATCATGGTCTCGACGCTCGCATCCGGCGATGTGGCTCCCTTTGTCGATGTTTCAGACATCGTGATGATGCCCTCGGTCACGGACATGGCGGGCCTGAACCGGCTGAGCCGCATCATTCTTCACAACGCCGCCCAGGCGATCACTGCCATGGCCCGCCGACCGGCTGAGGTGACTGCATCCAAACCAGCCCTCGGGCTTACCATGTTCGGTGTTACGACACCTGCGGTATCCGCTATGGTCGAGCGCCTCCGAGCGGACTATGACTGCTTGGTCTTCCACGCGACAGGCACGGGCGGGCGGGCGATGGAGAAGCTTGCCGACAGCGAGCTCATCTCTGGCGTGCTCGACATCACGACGACCGAGGTCTGCGACCTGCTGTTCGGCGGTGTCTTGCCCGCCACCTCGGACCGTTTCGGCGCCATTGCTCGCAAAGGCTTGCCCTATGTCGGCTCGGTCGGTGCGCTCGATATGGTGAACTTCTGGGCGCCGGAGACCGTCCCGGAGCGTTATGCCGGCCGGCTGTTTTACCGGCACAACCCGAACGTCACCTTGATGCGCACGACGCCGGCCGAATGCGCGCAGATCGGCCGCTGGATCGGCGACAAACTCAATCTCTGCCACGGCCTCGTACGTTTCCTCATTCCCGAAAAGGGCGTTTCGGCCCTCGACATCGATGGCGGTCCGTTCTTCGATCCGCAAGCCGACGCCGCGCTTTTCGCCGCGCTCGAGGCGACGGTGAAGCCGACGGCATCGCGACATATTATTCGCCTGCCGCTCCATATCAACGATCCAGATTTCGCCGAGGCCGCCGTCGCGGCCTATCGTGACATAACCAACCCCTGAGAGACAAATCGATGCCAGTCATCCCGCGCAGCACCATCCTCGAAAAATTTCACGGCATGATCGCAGCCGGCGTGCCGATCGTCGGCGGCGGTGCCGGCACCGGCATCTCCGCCAAGGCCGAGGAGGCAGGCGGTATCGACCTCATCATTATCTACAATTCCGGGCGATACCGCATGGCGGGCCGCGGTTCGGCGGCCGGACTGCTCGCCTATGGCAATGCCAACGAGATCGTCAAGGACATGGCGCTTGAAGTATTGCCGGTCGTGAAAAAGACGCCGGTGCTCGCCGGCGTCAATGGCACGGACCCCTTCGTGCTGATGCCGCGCTTCCTCGCCGACCTCAAGGCAATGGGCTTTTCCGGCGTGCAGAACTTCCCCACAATAGGCCTCTTCGACGGCCGGATGCGGCAGAGTTTCGAGGAGACAGGCATGAGCTACAATCTGGAGGTCGAGATGATCGCCACCGCCCACGGGCTCGACCTGTTGACGACGCCCTATGTCTTCGACGAGAGCGAGGCTATCGCCATGACGGCGGCCGGGGCCGACATCGTCGTGGCGCATATGGGGGTGACGACCGGCGGCACGATCGGCGCCACATCCGGCAAGTCGCTTGATGACTGCATCGATGAGATCACCGCGATCGCCAAGGCAGCGCGTTCCGTGCGCGACGACGTCATCGTGCTCTGCCACGGCGGCCCGATCTCGATGCCGGAGGATGCGCGCTACATTCTCGAGCGTTGCCCTGGCTGCCACGGCTTTTATGGCGCAAGCTCGATGGAGCGCCTGCCGGCAGAGGCCGCAATTCGCAAGCAGACCGAAGATTTCAAGGCGCTCGCCATCGGCGCGGTCGTCTGAGGAAGGGTGTGGAGGAGGCGGTTTCATGGTAAAGGACAAGTACTTTATCTATCCTGAGGATGTGAGCGCCTTCGGCTTCGACTGGGGCAAGCTGTCGCTGACTGTGGCGCCCGAGGTCAACGGCGCCAGCCGCTTTTCCGGCGGCGTCGTCGAGCTGCCAAGCGGCGAGGGCCATTCCCGCCACAACCATCCGGGCGCGGAGGAAATCATTTTTGTGATTTCCGGCGAGGGCGAGCAGATGGTCGAGGACGAGAAGGGTAATCCGATCACGCAGCAGGTCGCGAGCGGCTGCACGATCTATATTCCCGAAAGTCGCTTTCATTCGACGAAGAACACTGGTGGCGGGAAGATGCTTCTCTTCGTGGTCTACTCACCGGCCGGGCCGGAGCTCGCACTTCGCGATTTGCCGGACTTCCGCCTGCTGCCGCCGGGCTTCTGAGGCAGCGCATCCATTTTCTGGGAGGAAAGACAATGAACGACAATGCAGGGCAAACAAGGCAGGCCGCCGTGACGCCGTTCGATACGGCCAAGCTCGACCGTCTCATGGAGGAAGCCGGTATCGACGTCATCGTCGCCACCTCCAAACACAACACCCAATATCTCATGGGCGGCTATAAGTTCATCTTCTTCGCCGCTATGGATGCGATCGGGCATAGCCGGTACCTGCCGATGGTGATTTATGAGAAGGGCGCGCCCGATCACTCCGCCTATGTGGGCAACCGCATGGAGGGCGCGGAGCACCAGAACAACCCATTCTGGACGCCCGCCGTACATACGGCGAGCTGGGGCACGCAGGATGCCGCAGGGCTCGCCGTCGAGCACCTGAAGAAGATCGGCAAGGCCGGTGGGCGCATCGGCATCGAGCCAGCCTTCCTGCCCTCCGACGCCCGCGACCTGCTTGCCTCTCGGCTGGATGGCGCTCGATTTGTCGATGCCACGCATGTGTTGGAGCGGCTGAGGGCCGTCAAGACGACGGATGAACTGGCAAAGCTGAGACGCGCTTCCGAACTGATCACCGACTCGATGCTGGCGACGATCGCGGCGGCCCGCGCCGGCTCGACGAAGATGGAGATCATCGAGCAGCTGCGCCGAGAGGAAACGAACCGCGGCCTGCACTTCGAATATTGCCTGCTGACGCTCGGCTCCAGCCACAATCGCGCGGGCTCGCCGCAGGCCTGGGCCAAGGGCGAGATTCTGTCGATCGATTCCGGCGGCAACTATCACGGATATATCGGTGACCTCTGCCGCATGGGTGTGCTCGGCGAGCCGGATGCGGAGCTGGAGGACCTTCTGGCCGAAGTCGAATGCATCCAGCAAGCAGCCTTCGCCAAGGTCAGGGCAGGCGCTCCGGGCAGTGAAATGATTGAGGCAGCAGAAGCCGAGCTCAAGGCCTCGCCGTCGGCGGCCTTCACCGACTTTTTCTGCCATGGCATGGGCCTCATCGCCCACGAAGCGCCATTCCTCATGACGAATCACCCCGTCACCTATGATGGCATCGATGGCGACAAACCGCTGGAAGCCGGGAGCGTGATCTCGGTCGAGACGACGATGCTTCACCCGAAGCGCGGATTCATCAAGCTGGAGGATACGCTTGCCATCACCGATGGCGGCTATGAAATGTTCGGCGACCGCGGCCGCGGCTGGAACCGCGGCCGAGCGTGATTGCAGGCCCAACCGCAAAGAAGGCCCGGCAGATGTCACCTGCCGGGCCTTTTGTTCCTTGGTACCGTCGTCTC
Source organism: Rhizobium leguminosarum (assembly GCF_019798305.1). Classification (GTDB taxonomy): domain Bacteria; phylum Pseudomonadota; class Alphaproteobacteria; order Rhizobiales; family Rhizobiaceae; genus Rhizobium; species Rhizobium leguminosarum_U. The sequence goes on along the minus strand of NZ_JAAXDD010000012.1, from coordinate 190,913 downwards.
AGCTGTGGTGGATCTCTGTTCCCAGCACCTTCAGGCATTCGCGGATAAAGGCGGCGAGCGCCGTCCAGCCCTTGGCCGAAACCATCGTGCCATCGACATAGGCTTCGGTTGGCGAGAGGTCGATATAGGTTCCGCCCGCCAGGGTGACCTCGGGTTCGCAGGCCCCAAGTGCACCCACCTTCTTGCCGCGAACGACACCGTCGACCGCAATCAGGATCTGGACCCCGTGGCAGATGGTAAAGATCGGCTTCTTCTGCTCGTGGAAATGACGCACCATCGCCTGCACCCGCTTGTCGGTGCGGATATATTCCGGTCCACGCCCGCCGGCGCAGTAGACGGCATGATACTGGTCGAGCTGGTTCTCGGCCTCGGAAAACGTCTTGTTGATGGTGACGTTGTGCCCGAGTTTTTCGGTGTAGGTCTGATCCCCCTCGAAATCGTGCAGGGATGTCCTGAGGATGTCGCCGGCCTTCTTATCCGGGCACACGACGTGCACCGTGTGGCCGACCGCCTCCATCGCCTGCTGATAGACGAAGATTTCGTACTCCTCGGTGAAATCGCCGGTGAGCATCAGGATTTTCTTGCCTGGCATGGGTTCTCCTCCTCGTTGTCAGGTCGGGCAGGCTCGTCCCTGCCCGGCGCAGTTGCTCAGATTTCGTCGAATGCCGGCAACAGCCGATCGCGCGAATGTTCGATATGAATGCGCATTGCGTTCGCAGCCGCGTCCGGGTCGCACGCCGCAAAGGCATCGAGCAGCGTCTGATGCTCGGCGAGCGCCTCCTCGGTGACGCGGCGATGGAACATCAGGCGAAAGATATGGAAATGCGTGTGCTGGAATGTCAGCATCTCGCGGATCAACTCGTTGCCGGCAAATTCCATGATCCGGTCGTGAAAGATGGCGTCCTGGCGCGCGAAGGCCGAATAGTTCGCTCGTTCGTCCCTGTTGTCGCTGCGGGTCATCACGCCTGCGGCCTCGGTGAGAATGGCCAGCTTTTCGTTGTTCATCGCCTCGGCTGCCTTCGCAGCGCCGGCAGGTTCCAACAGCAGACGCAGTTCATAGAGCTCGTCGAAGCGGTGGCGCGTGATCTGCGGCGCGGCACGATAGCCGACCAGATGCTGCTTGACGACGAGGCCTTCGCCTTCAAGCCGGCCGAGGGCTTCGCGGATCGGCGTATGGGAGACGTTGAACTCCTTGACCAGGTTGTCGACCGTGATGCGCGTCCCCGGCGCAATCTTCAACGACATGAGCTGGTTGAAGATTGCCTCGTAGACGTCGCCCGCCAGGCTGTTGGCGCGCGGTATCTGGGTTGTGCCCGTCGAGGGTTCCTTCGGTCTCGTCGAAATCATCTGCTGCCTTGCCTCTTGACAGGTTCAATCGCTAGCACGATGCTGCGCCCAAGACAATCCTATATCCTATACGATTTAATATAGGGAGGAAAAATCATGCGCATATCCGAAGCCTCAGCGCTTGCACTTGCCACCCGCCTGCTGGAAGAGCATGGCGCACCGCGTGACCATGCGGCGCTGCAGGCTCGCATCCTGGTGACGGCCGAGATGAAGGGGCACCCCTCGCATGGCCTGTACCGGCTTCCGCGGCTGGTCGAGCGCATCGATCGCGGTGTCATTGACCCGCAGACGAAGGGCACGCAGCGCTGGCGCGCGGATGCGGTGCTGGAGGTGGAGGGTTCGTCGGGATTTGGGCCCGTCGTCGCCATGGCCGCGATCGAGCGGCTGGCGCCTCACATTCCGGATCTCGGCATCGGCCTTGTCGCCGTGCGGAATGCCAACCACCTCGGCATGCTCGCGCATTATGTGGAGGCCATCGCCGCACTGGGTCTCGTCGGCATCGCGCTCTCGTCGAGTGAGGCGCTGGTCCATCCCTTCGGCGGCACCCGGGCGATGCTGGGCACCAATCCCATCGCCATCGCCGTACCAACGGCCGAGGAACCGCTCGTGCTCGACCTCGCCACCAGCCTCGTGCCGATGGGCAGGATCCATCATCACGCGGCGACCGGCAGACCCATTCCCGAGGGATGGGCGCGCGATGCGGCCGGCAAGCCGACGACAGATCCGGGGCGTGCGAAGGCCGGCGCGATTGCGCCCTTCGGCGACGCGAAGGGCTACGGCGTCGGCATCGCTTTGGAGCTGCTGGTGGCAGCTCTTGCCGGCTCGGCGCTGGCGCCGGATGTGCGCGGCACGCTCGACAGCCAGTCGCCATGCAACAAGGGCGACGTCTTCATCTTGATCGAGCCCAGTCTGGCGCCGGGACTGCCGGAGCGGCTGTCGACCTATCTCGATGCCGTGCGCGCTTCACCACCCGCCAGCGCCGGCGAACCGGTTCTCATCCCGGGCGATCGTGCCCGTGGGCGGCGAGCGGCGGCAAGCCGCAACGGGTTCGAGATCGACCAGCGCCTCTGGGAAGACCTCAACGGGCTTTCGCGCCCGCGCATTCTGGCCTTCGAGGGACAAAGATCATGAGCCTGTTTGCCGCCTTGAGGTTGCCGCGGGAAATCCTGTTTGGCGTCGGCCAGCGCCACGCGCTCGCGAGCGTCGCCAGCAGGACCGGCCGGCGCGCACTGGTCTGCACGGATGCGCGTTTTGCCGCAACACCGGTCTTCGCGGAAATGATCGCCGCGCTTGAAGCGGTCGGCATCGTCGTCCTGGTGCATGACCAGACGCTGCCGGACGTGCCGCAAGATACGGTCGCGGATTGCATTGAAGCCTCGCGCGGCTTTGAGCCCGACATGGTGATCGGCATCGGTGGAGGCAGCTGTCTCGACATGGCCAAATGCGCTTCCCTCTTGCTCGCTCATGGCGGCGCGCTCGCCGATTACTACGGTGAGTTCAAGGTGCCGGCGCCCGTCCTGCCGGTCATCGCCGTGCCGACGACGGCAGGGACCGGCTCCGAGGTGACGCCGGTTGCTGTTGTTTCCGATCCCGATCGTATCCTGAAGGTTGGCATTTCCAGCCCATATCTCATCGCCGCAGCGGCGATCTGCGACCCGGAACTGACCTTATCCTGCCCGCCAGGGCTCACCGCGATTGCCGGTGCGGATGCGTTGACGCATGCCATCGAAGCCTTCACGGCCATGCGCCGCCCCGGCGATCCTGAACTCGCGCAGCAGCATGTCTTCATCGGCAAGAGCGATCTCTCCGACCAGTTCGCGCTGCATGCCATCCGGCTCCTCAGCCGGAGCCTGGAAAAGGCCTTCGTCGACGGCTCCGACATCGATGCGCGCGCCGATGTGATGATGGGTGCGCTCGCAGCCGGCTGCGCCTTCGGAACGGCGGGTACCGCCGCGGCCCATGCCGTGCAATATCCGGTCGGTGCCTTGACCCATACGCCGCACGGCCTCGGGGTTGCGACCATGCTGCCCTATGTCATGACATATAATCGCCGCGTCGCGGGCGCGGACATCGCCATTGTCGGTAGGGCGCTCGGCCTTGATCCCACCGGGGTGGAGGACGACGAAACAGTTGCCGATGCGGCGATCGGCGAGGTCTGCCGCCTCTTCGCCGCGATCGGCATCGCGCCGACGCTTGCCGGGCTCGGCCTGCCGGAAGACCGGATCGACTGGGCCGCAGAGCAGGCGCTCGGCATCGGCCGGCTGATCAAGAATAATCCACGCTCCTTCGATGCGGCCGCCATGCGCGGCCTGGTGCGCGCCGCCTATGACGGCGACCTGCCCGCTTCCGCCCTCTGACCTGGGAAATCATCATGAACGTCAACCAGCATTCTCCGCATTCGGACCACGATTTCTTCGGCCTCAGCGCGTTCTCCCGCGGCCTCTATATCAGCGGCGCCTGGCGGCCTGCGGCGGGCGAGGGCCGGATCGAGGTGATCGACCCCTCGACCGAGGCGGTCATTGCCTCTGTGCCCGATGCCACCGTCGCGGATGCGGCGGCGGCCGTAGAGGCTGCCGCAAGTGCGGCGGAAGGCTGGCGCGAGATGCCGCCGAGAAAGCGTTCGGAGATCCTGCGCCGCTGCTTTGAACTTATGGTGGAGCGTTCCGAAACGCTCGCCGGGCTCATTTCGCTCGAGAACGGGAAGGCGTTGCGCGACGCGCGCGGCGAGGTGGCCTATGCGGCAGAGTTCTTTCGGTGGAATGCCGAGGAGGCGGTGCGCATCTCTGGTGAGTTCGGCATTGCCCCGGCCGGCGGAAACCGCATCGTCGTCGATTACCAGCCTATCGGCATCTGCGTTCTCATCACTCCGTGGAATTTCCCGGCCGCGATGGCGACCCGCAAGATCGCTCCGGCCCTTGCCGCAGGCTGCACCGTCATCCTGAAGCCGGCGAGCGAGACGCCGCTGACGGCCTATGCGCTTGCGGCTCTCTACGAGGAGGCTGGCGTGCCGCCGGGCGTCGTGAACGTGATGTCAACATCGACGCCGGGCCCTGTCATCGCAGCCATGCTGGCCGACCCGCGCGTGCGAAAACTTTCCTTCACAGGTTCGACCGGCGTCGGCCGCACGCTACTGGCGGAAGCGGCGAAAAATGTCATCTCCTGTTCCATGGAACTCGGCGGCAACGCGCCATTCATCGTTTTCGACGATGCGGACATTGACGCGGCGATCGAAGGTCTGATGGTCGCGAAAATGCGCAACGCGGGTGAAGCCTGCACGGCGGCAAACCGGATTTATGTCCAGTCTGGTATCCATGATGTCTTCGCGGAAAAATTCACCCGACGCATGTCCGCCCTCAGGGTCGGCCCGGGTGTGGATCCGGATACGGAATGCGGTCCGATGATTACGCGCAAGGCGGTGGAGAAGATCGAGCGCCTGGTTGCGGACGCCATTTCGCGCGGCGCGCGCGCCCTCTGCGGCGGACGAACATTGGCAGGGCGGCCCGGCTTTTTTTATCCGCCGACGGTGCTTGTCGATGTTCCCCCGGCTTCCGACATGGGGTGCGAGGAGATTTTCGGTCCCGTCGCGCCGCTCTACCGTTTCGAGACCGAGGCAGAGGTCATCGCTGCCGCCAACGCTACGGAGTATGGCCTTGCCGCCTACATCTATACCCGCGACATTGGCCGTGGCATGCGCGTCGCCTCCAAGGTCGAGGCGGGCATGATTGCGCTTAATCGTGGATTGGTCTCCGATCCCGCTGCCCCCTTCGGCGGTGTGAAACAGAGCGGACTTGGACGTGAAGGAGGACAGCATCACGGTATCGCGGAGTTCATGGAAGCCAAGTACATTGCGACAAGTTTCTGAGGGAGGAACCTGTGGCCGCCGATCCGTTCCGCATTCGTGACCATGTCGCAGATTTCGACGCGATCGTTGGCGATCTCCGGGCCCGCAGCCTTGCGACGCGGCATGCTGTAGCCATGGAGGCCAACGTCGCCTACGGGGCTGGACCTGGCGAGACGCTCGACATCTTCCTGCCAGATAGCGCCGGCTCGGACTTGCCGATCCACATGTTCATCCATGGAGGCTATTGGCGGATGTTCTCCAAGGAGGACTACTCCTGCGTCGCTGAGACCATTACCGGCGCTGGCGCGGTCGCAGCCATCGTCGATTATTCCTTGATGCCCGGTGCGAGAATGGACGTCCTGGTTGGTCAGGTCCTGAAAGCCAAGGCTTTCCTGCTGGCGCATGCCGATCGTTTTGGCGCCACAGCGAAGCAATTCTCCGTCAGCGGTCACTCCGCCGGCGCACATCTTGCAACCTTTCTCTTCCATCGCTCGCCGGCGCCTTCGGGCGTAGCTGCTGCTTTCCTGCTCGGCGGCCTATATGATCTCGAACCCCTGCAGGCGTCTTTCCTGCATGACGAGATCGCCTTAAGCGACGAGGAGGTGCGATCGTTTACGCCCATGCGTCACGAGCACGATCCTGCAACGCGTGTGGCTATCATGACCGGCGAACTGGAAACTGATCCGTTCAAAATTCAGGGGAATGCGTTCAGGGACATTCTTGCCGCCCAAGGGCTTGACGTGCGGGCATCGCAGGTCGCAGACGGCAATCACATGAGCACGGTACGCGATCTCGCCGTCGCTGACACGCCTGTGGCGGCAGCATTACGCACCTTTATTGCCAATAATGTGAGTGAGGAACCGAAGCGATACACCTTCCCTTGACCGCCTGGTTTTCGTGATCGTGGCAATCGAAGCGTGATGCATAGGCTCCTATGGCCGGTACCAAGTCGTGCCGATCCGCGTCGTCGAACGTCGCGCAAAGGTCGACCGCGTCCTAAAAATCGGCGACTTTGCCCCAAGCGGATGTCGCAAAGCGGTCGGGGTGGTAGGGCCTGGGATCAACGATCGGCTCATCGCCTGTGACGATATCGGCAATCAGATGACCGGCGCCCGGCCCGATACCGAAGCCGTGGCCGCTGAAGCCGGCAGCGAGGATGAAACCCGGGAGGGTAGGGATCTCGCCGATCCCCGGCACGCCGTCAGGTGTGCTGTCGATATAGCCTGCCCAGGCCGCGCTGATATCGGTTTTCTTCAGTGCGGGAAGAAGTTCGAGCGCCCGCGAATGCGTGAGGGCAACGGTGGTCTCGTTTACCGCCGGGTCGAGGATGCGCATGCGCTCCATCGGTGTCGGCCTGTCCAGCCGCCAGCGTGCCAGAGATTCATGACCTGAGCGAAAACCTTCCAACCCGCCGGGTGCGAGACTGCGCCAGCGCCGGGCGAACATCGGCAGGAACTGCGGCGCGAAGCGGAGCTGCTGCGGCGTCGGATCGACGCGGCCGCGGCCGCTGATCGCCAGCGTGTAGCCGCCATCGCGGCGTCGCGTCACCGACACGGCGGATGTATGCAATGCATCCGGCAGGCCGGCGGCACCTGCCGATACGGAGAGGATCGACGAGCGTATCGAGGCTTGCGGAAATCGAATGCCGAGCTGGCGGCAGAAGGAGGAGGCCCAGGCGCCACCGGCGAGGATCGCGATCTTTGTCCGGATCGTGCCATGCTCGGTGACGACGCCGGAGAGCCTTCCGCCTTCGACCTCGAGGCCGCGGGCTGCACAGGATTGATGCACCGTGCCGCCGAGCTTCAGGATCGCACGCGCGACGGCCGGCGCAGCGCTTGCCGGATCGGCGGTGCCGTCGGTCGGCGAAAAGACCCCGCCTTTCCAAGAGGTGCCGGTGGCATGCCCGCGTTCGGTTGCCTCCGTGCTGCTCAGCATATGCGTCGTGACGCCGACCGAGCGGGCGAAATCGCGCCAGCGCGCCCAGCCGGACAGTTCGGCGTCGCTATTGCTGAGATAGAAAAGACCGCAACGACGGAACCCGGTGTCCTCACCGGTCTCAGTGGCGAAACGCTCCCACAGATCGAGGCTCTTCGTCGACATCGGCAGTTCACGGGCATCGCGATTCTGCTGGCGGCACCAGCCCCAGTTGCGGCTCGATTGCTCGGCGCCGATCAGGCCCTTCTCGACGAGGGCGACCTTCAATCCGCGCCGAGTGAGATAATAGGCCGCAAAAACGCCGACGATGCCGCCGCCGATGACCACGACATCAGCGGTGGAAGGCAGTTCCGGCGTGGTGTCGACGCGATTGAGCGGTGCGGGCATGGGAGAGTCTCCGTTTTAACCATAATGTAGCGGATCCGACGCCACGGCTTTGCCGGAGATCGGTTCGTGGCAGCAGAAGATTCCGTGTTGGGAGGATGCCAGCAGCGGTTTGTGCTTCGGCCTGTCTCGCAACGCGATCGACAGGTCAACGTCATGTGCTAAGGTTGATCTGGGAAACAAGCAGCATAATCTGCTGCGTCATTGAGGGCGTGTGAGATGAAACTCGACCGGATCGACGTAAAAATCCTTTACGAACTGCAGAAGAATGGCCGCGTCACTAATGTGGAACTCGCCGAACTGGTCAATCTGTCGCCGAGCCCCTGCTTGATGCGGGTGAAGAAGCTGCAGTCGGAGGGCTATATCGAAGGCTATTCAGCCCAGATCAACGTCAGCAAACTGGGGCAGACGCTGACAGTGTTCACCGAGATCACCTTGAAAAACCACCGGCAGATCGACTTCGCCCGCTTCCTGGCGGCGATCGAGAAGGTCGACCAGGTGATCGAATGCCATCTGGTTTCGGGCGGCTACGATTATATGCTGAAATTCGTCACTGCGGGGATAGACGAATACCAGACGATCATGGAGCGGCTTACCGACCTGGACGTCGGCATCGACAAATATTTCAGCTTCGTCGTCCTGAAGTCGCCGATCATCAAGGCCCACATGCCGTTGACCACCTTGTTTCCGCATTAGCCGGCGAGAAGGACCGCAGCCGGCATCACAACTGCATGTGCTTTCATCCCCCTTGGCCGCAACGCAATCTCTCAGGGTTCCAGGCCGACCTCACCCAGCTGTATCTCCCCGACTAATCCGCCCTGCCAGATGCCGATTCTCTCTGTCGCAGGTTGTTCTCCCTATAATCATAGGTTTCATACTGGTTGGAAGGACTTGCGACAGGAGTTCGGGCTTGCTTTCCAAAGCCATGTTCGCCGCCACTTGCAGATCTCGTGCCGTGGAGCCCAGGCTTTTCAACACGACCTGACCGGGTGCGCGCCGTGTCTGGCAAGCTGCAGGAGACCGGCGCTCAGTGCCGGCAATAGGCCCGCACCAGTTCCGGATCCTGTTGGAGCCCGTCGAGCCAGGCCGGATCGAGCGTCGGCACCGATGAGAAGAGCAGTTGCGAATAGGGGTGTTGCGGCGCCTTCACCGTCGAGGAGGTGATTTCCTCCACCTTCCGGCCTCCATACATCACGACGATCTCATCGCAGATGGCCTCCACCACCGAGAGGTCGTGGCTGATGAAGATGTAGGAGAGGCCGAGTTCCCGCTGCAATTCCTTGAGCAGGTCGATGACCGCGGCGGCCACCACCGTGTCGAGCGCCGATGTAATCTCGTCGCAGAGGATCAACTTCGGATCGGCGGCGAGCGCCCTGGCGAAGTTGACACGCTGCTTCTGGCCGCCCGAGAGTTCGCCCGGCCGGCGATGGCGCAGGTTGCGGGGCAGGCGTACCATATCGAGCAATTGATCAATCCGGGCGTTCCGCGCCTTTCGATCCATGCCGTGGTAAAACACCAAGGGTCTGTCGAGGATGTCCTCGACCGATTTTGCCGGATTAAGTGCGGCATCGGCATATTGGAAGACGATCTGCATCTCGCGCAACTCATCACGTGAACGGCTGCGCGCATTGCGATTCAGTTCCGTGCCGTCGAAGACGATCTTGCCGACCGCGGCCGGCAGGATGCCGGCGATGGTGCGGGCGAGCGTCGACTTGCCGCAACCGGATTCGCCGATGATGCCGAGATTACGGCCTTTTTCCACCTTCAGGCTCACGTGCTCGACCGCGCGAACGAGCGGCAGGCCATCAGCCTGGCGCTGTCCATAGCCCGCGACGAGATCTTCGATGCTCAGCAGGGGAGTGGTCGCGGGTTCGGCCGGGCCTGCCGCGCCGCGCGGCTTCGGCTCGAAGGCAGCGAGCAGTTCCCTGGTATAGGGATGCTTGGCATTGTTGAGGATCTCTTCCGTGGCGCCGGTTTCCTGCGTCTCTCCGCCTTTCAAGACCACGATGCGGTCGGCGATCTGTGCCACGACGGCAAGATCGTGCGAGACATAGACGCCTGATATGCCGCCCTTCTTCATGACTGACTTGAAAGCACGCAGCACTTCGATCTGGGTCGTGACATCGAGCGCCGTCGTCGGCTCGTCGAAGATGACGAGTGTGGGATCGCCGATCAGCGCCATGGCGGCGGCAAGTCGCTGCAGCTGGCCGCCGGAAACCTGGTGCGGATAACGGCTGCCGATCGTCTCGGGTTCGGGCAGGGACAGTGCCCGGAAGAGCTCGACCGCCCTGGCACGCGCATCGTCCGGCGACATCAGCTGGTGAATACGCGTGACTTCGATCACCTGATCCATGATCGATTTGGCCGGGTTGAAGGCGGCGGCGGCCGATTGCGGGACATAGGCGACTTCGGTGCCACGTACCTTGGCGCGCTGCTTCTCGCTGAGCCTGACCATGTCCTTGCCGCCGACCGAAACGCTGCCGCCGGAGATGCGACAGCCCGCACGGGTGTGGCCCATCAGGGTCAGGGCGATGGTAGTTTTGCCTGAGCCGCTCTCGCCGATCAGCGCGACGATCTCGCCCTCGGCGACATCGAGGCTGACACCCTTGATGATCTCGACGCGCCGGCCGGAATCGGTGGTGGCCTCGACCTTCAGGTCACGGATTTCAATGAAATTGCTCATGGCGTGCTCCGATCGCGAATTTTCTGCGGCAGGTTGTCTATCAGCAGGTTGACGCTGATCGTCAGGCTGGCGATGGCAAGCGAGGGAAACATCACCGCCGGCGCACCAAACGGCAGGCCGCCGATATTCTCGCGCACCAGCGCACCCCAATCGGCATAGGGCGGCTGGACGCCAAGGCCGAGGAAGGAAAGCCCGGAGAGCAGCAGAACGATGAAGACGAAGCGGATGCCGAGATCGGCAAGCACCGGCCCGACGATGTTGGGCAGGATTTCCGAGCGAATGAGATAGAAGGTGCTTTCGCCGCGGATGCGCGCGACGGTGATGAAATCCATCGCATTGATGTTGACGGCGAGCGCCCGGGCGAAGCGATAAGCGCCGGGGATGTAGATCACCGACAGCGTCAGGATCAGCACCGGGACCGAGGAGCCGACGGCAGCGACGACCACCAGGCCGAACAGCTTGCTCGGGATGGAGTTGAGAGCGTCGAGGAAGCGGCTGAGGATCGTGTCCAGCCAGCCGCCGGCCACCGCTGCGATCATGCCGAGCACGACGCCGCTGAAGCATGCGATCGTGACCGCCGCCAGCGAGATGCCGACCGTATAGCGCGCGCCCATCAGAATCCGCGAGAGCATGTCGCGGCCGAGATAATCGGAGCCGAGCCAAAGTTCCCGGCTCATCGGGCCGAAATAGTCGAGATCGATAATTTCGCCGACGGGGTAGGGAATGATCCACGGCGCGAAGATCGCGACGAGCGCCCATAAGAAGATGACAGTGAAGCCGATCGCGCCGACGATGTTGAAGCGATAGCCAAACCGGGTTCCGGACAGCCGGCCGGAGGTGGTTTCGGAACTGGTCATGGTCATCGGAGCCTCGGATTGGAAAGGATGGCGATGATATCGGCGATGGTGATCAGGAGCAGATAGCCCAGGCAGAAGATCATCGCGCAGCTCTGGATCAGCGGCAGGTCGCGGGTGGCGACGGCATCCAGCATCAGCTTGGCGATACCAGGATAGTTGAAAATAGTCTCGACGATGATGACGCCTCCGAGCAGATAGGACAGCGAAAGCGCAACGGCATTGACGATCGGGCCGAGCGCATTCGGCAGTGCATGGCGAAAGACGATGCGCGGCCGGGAGGCGCCCTTGAGCAGCGCCATCTCGACATAGGGTGTGTTGAGCGTCTCGATGACAGCCGCGCGCGTCATGCGGATCATCTGGGCCGAGACGACGAAGGTGAGGGTGATCACCGGCATGGCATAGACGCGTAACAGGTTGGTCAGACTGTGGACCTCATTGGCGAAAGACAGCGCCGGCAGCCATTTCAGATAGACGGCGAAGATGAGCGCGGCGGAGGTCGCGACCATGAACTCCGGCACGGAGATGACGCCGATGGTGATCACCGTGACGATCCGGTCGTAAAGGGTGCCGCGTAGCATCGCCGCGGTGATCCCGAGCGTCAGCGCAATCGGCACGGAGAAAAGCGCGGTGACGCCGGCAAGTTTCAACGTATTGACAAAGCGACCGGCAATGAGAGCGGCGACCGGCATTTCGTTGGCATAGGACGTGCCGAGATCGCCCTGCAGCAATCCGACGATCCAGCGCAGGAAACGAAAAAGCGCCGGTTCGTCGAGATGCATGGCCTTGCGCAGGCCTTCGACGGCTTCCGGCGTGGCGGCTTGGCCGAGCAGGATCGTCGCCGTATCTCCAGGCAACAGCGTTGTCGCGAAGAAGACGGCGAAGGAGACGATCACCAGGGTGATCACGGCGACGAACAATCTGCTCAGTACAAGGGATAAGACCTGGCGGTTCACGGGCGTCTTCCCTTTGCGTTCGAGTTAAGTTCCATCAATGCAGATGGAGGAAACTGGGGCGCGGGCTGCAGCCCCAGTCTCCTTTGCTTAGTCAGGCTTCAAGCCAGACATATTCCGCGAAAGCGTATCCCATCTGGCCGCCGAGCGGGTTGGCTTCCAGGCCCTTGAGCTTGGCGGTCGTGGCATCGACGTTCGAGATATAGGCCGGAATGATTGTACCAGCTTCCTGGGCGACCATGCCCTGCATCTCATTATAGATCGTCTTGCGCTTGTCTTGATCGAGAGAGCCGCGCGCCTCGATCAGCATCTTGTCGAACTTCTCCGACTTGTAGTGGCTTTCGTTCCATGGAGCGTCCGAGGTGTAGAGCAGGGAGAAGAGGATATCGGGGGTCGGCCGCGGGTTGATATTGCCGAAGTGGATCGGCGCCTTGAGCCAGTAATTGTCCCAATATCCATCGGATGGCACTCGCTGCACATCGAGCTTCATGCCGATTTCGGCGCCGGCCGCCTGGATGATCATGGCCATGTCGATCGACGAGCTCGCCGCATCGGAAGCGATGATCGGAATGGATTGGCCAAGCACTCCGGCCTTTTCGAAGTGGAACTTCGCCTTCTCAGGATCAAAGGCTCGCGCTTTCAGCTCTGCGTCATGATAGAAGTTCGCCGGCGAAACGGGTTGATCGTTGCCGACTTCACCAAGACCGCGCAGCGCCGATTTGACGATCTGTTCACGGTTGACGAGATACTTCATGCCCTCGATGAAGTCCCGCTTATTGCCGGGCTCCATATCCAGTCGCATGTTGAGATTGGTATAGTTGCCGGACGTCGTCTTCGACAAGGTGAAGCCGTCGCCCTGGGCCTCGACGAGGCGCATAGAGCGCGGATTGATCGTGGCTGCGAGATGGATGTCGCCCGCAAGCAGTGCGTTGACGCGGGCATTGTCGTCGCTGATGGCGAAATATTCGAAGGAATCGACGTTCGGGCCGGATTTCCAGTAATTCTTGTTTTTGATCCCGACGGACCGAACGCCCGGCTCGAAGACTTCCTTGACGAAAGCGCCGGTGCCGTTGGCTTTGGTGAAATCGGTCGTGCCGTCGGCGACGATCATGAAGTGATGCATCGACAGGATGGTCGGCAGGTCGGCATTCGGGCTGGCCAGCGTGATCTCGACGGTTTGTTTGTCGACCGCCTTGAAGCCGGTCATCTGGGCGGCGATCTTGGCGACCTTCGAGCCGACGGACGGATCGAGATGGCGCTTCAGCGAGAAGACCACGTCTTCGGCGGTCAGCGGCTTGCCGTCATGGAAGGTAACGCCGTTCTTCAGCTTGACCGTCCAGGTCTTCGCATCCTTGGACTCGATCGCGTCGGCAAGTTCCATCTGCGGCGTGCCGCTCTTGTCGAGGAAGGTGAGGCGGTTATAAAACGAGCAGCACCGGACATAGTCGGTGGAGAGCGACGCTTTTGCGGGGTCCAGCGTATCGGCCGTCGAGGACGACCAGCCGGCCGCCTTGAGCGAGCCGCCGGAAACCGGCGTGGCGGCGAGCGCCTTGCCGGCGCGGCCAAGCACGAGCCCGCCAGCTGATATGGCCACGCCGCCCGCAAGCATCATATGCAGCAACTCGCGACGAGTGGCGCCACGACGGATGGCGCTTTCGATCTTGGCATCGTCGGAGCTGGTCCAATTGGTGATCTTGTCGTTCATCTCATTCCCCTTTTCTTGTGTGGCGGGCTGCCCGTTGCGGGCAGGTCCGATCTGCTTTCAAAGTCAGGCGCGCGCGGCGGCCACGGCATCGGCAAGGCCGGCCATGGAGGTGAAATGGTAATCGGGTTTGGTGAACTCGGCCGGTTCAATCGTGCCGCCGTAACCCTTCTCGGCATGTCGCCGCTCGATCCAGCAATTGGTCAGCCCGAGTTTCCTGGAAATCCCGATATCGTGGTACTGGCTCTGAGCGACATGCAGGATGTCGTCCTTCGAATGTCCTTCCGAGGCGACGTAGTCGAATACCTTCTCGAAGAAGGCGGGATCGGGTTTCTCGGTCCCGGTATCATCCGCAGTGAAGGCGGCATAAAAGGGATTGCCGAGCTCTTTCTCGAAGAAATCGAATGCCCAGCGGCGGGCATTGGTCATCGCAACGAGGCGGTAATCTTTCGCAAGACTGGCCAGCGCTGCGCCGCTGTCTGCAAAACCCTTCCAGCTCTTCGCCGAATCCCGCAGGCGTTCGCCATATTTTTGCTCAGCGGGCAGGCCGAGCCTCGGCGCGATCGCCAGGTAGACGCGCACGAGGTCGTCCGGAAAGAGATCGGCATCCTTGGAGTAGCGGGCTGCGCGGTAGAGGCTAAGAGCCTGCTCGCCGTTGACGGTGCTTCCGACCTCGGCCGCGATCTCGGCGAAGCAGGTCTTGAGGCCGCCCTCGAAGTCGATAAGCGTGCCGACGACGTCGAAGGTCATGTATTTGAATTCCGAAAGGCTCTTGCTCACGTGAATTCCCCAGTGTTCGGCTCCGATGGGAGCTCGGCTTCTCGAAGAAGAAAATTCTGTTCCGCTGGCGGGGTCTTTGTCCCGCTCTTTTCAAGGCCGGCATCTGCCGGGGCCTTTCGTTGTTTTCAGTGTGTCACCTGCAGTGTGCCGGATTCGCCGAATAGGCATCATGAGGCGGCACAAAATACCGAATCTGACCGTTTCGCGATATTCTCAGGCCTGCAACGCCCGCCGCACGTCCGGGTCCTCCAGCGTCTCGTCCAGGGTGATGCGGGTGCGCTCGACGATCGCGTCAATCTCCGTCTCTGTGCAGCAAAGCGGCGGAGCATAGCCAATTGCACCATTGCCGAAGGCGCGGATGACGAGGCCGTTTTCCCATGCACGATCGAAGATGCGGCGGGCGGGTTCGGCAGATGCCGGCAACGGCGTTTTGTTCACCTTGTCGACCACCAGTTCGACGGCGGCCAGCATGCCGCGGCCGCGGACATCGCCGACGAGCGGATGATCCCTCAGCGATTCCAGGCCCTGCATCAGCCGCGCACCGGCCCTGACGCCGTTTTCGAGAAGGCCGGTTTCATAAAGCTTCAGGACTTCGAGGCCGACCGCGGCGCTAACGGGATGGGCCGAATAGGTGTAGCCATGGCCGACGGCGGCCGCACCCGCGCCCTCAGCAATCGTTTGATAGACGTGATCGGCCATCAAGACAGCGCCCATGGGGACGTAGCCGGAGGTGAGGCCCTTGGCGGTCGTCATGAAATCGGGCACGACTTCATCCTCGGTGCAGGCAAAAAGCGGGCCGGTGCGGCCAAAGCCTGTGATCACTTCGTCCGCCACGAAAAGGATGTCGTGCGCGCGGCAGAATTCGCGCATGGCTTTCATCCAGCCTTTCGGCGGCACCAGAACGCCGCCCGAGCCCTGGATCGGTTCGACGTAGAAGGCGGCGACGCGCTCCGGCCCGATCGCCTCGACCTTGCTTTTCAGCGCCGCAAGCGAGGCGTCGATGATCGCCTGCGGATTGTCGCCCACCGGGTTGCGATAGGCGTAGTGAGACGGAATCTTATGCTGCCAATCGAATGGAACGCCGAAGCCGGCATGGAAGGCAGGCAGCGCGGTCAAACCCGCACCGACCGTCGAGGAACCGTGATAGCCTTGTTCAACCGAGATGAACTGATCGCGCTGAGGCTGTCCACGGGCATGCCAATAGTAGCGGATGAAGCGGACCGTGCTGTCCACTGCATCGGAGCCGCCGAGCGTGAAATAGACGTGGTTGAGATCGCCCGGTGCGCGGTCGGCGAGTTCGCCGGCTAGCCGGATCGCGGGCTCTGAGCCGAGGCCGAAATAGGCCGTCGCATAGGGAAGCTCGCGCATCTGCCGGGCCGCTGCCTCGACGATGCTCTCGTGGCCGTAACCGGCATTGACGCACCAGAGGCCGGCGAAGCCGTCGATCAGCTGCTTGCCGGAGGCGTCGGTGACCGTCGCGCCCTTGGCCGAGGCGAGCACGCGCACGCCAAGCTTTTCATGGCCGCGATAGGAGGCGACCGGATGGATGAGGTGGGCGCGATCGAGTTCGATGAGGGAATTGCTGTACATGGAGATCTCCGGATCAGCCGAGCGCCTGGCTGGCGAGGGCAAAGGTGGTAACGGCCGGGTCGGCGGCGTGCTGGACGAAGGGCTTTTTCATCGTGATTCCGCCGCCGACATGGGCGAACCCGTGTTCGGCAAGCCACGGGGAAAGCCCGGTCTCATCAGTGGTATCGACCCTGAGGAACCGCCCGGGCCGCCTGGCGATGAAATGTTCGATGAGCTTCCTGGCCTGATCGAGGTCGGCGGCCACCACGGGTCCGATCACTTCGCCACGGCCGAAGGGACGCAGGCAAGCGAACCCCGAAACGTGGCCGTCGCGGCGAATGACGGCGAATGCGCCGATCCCGGCGAAATAAGAGAGCAGCCCCTCGCGATCGGCGCCGAAGGCACGGCGATCGAGTGCCGCGATAGCAGGGAGGTCGGCGTCGGTAGCCGCTTGCGTTTCCACCGGTGCGGCGATGTCTCCGGCAAGGCCCTGATGTTGCGCCACGGTTCCCGTCTCGTGGAAGCCAAGCTTCTGGTAGAGCGGCAGGCCTGCCGTCGTCGCCACCAGCCTCAGCGGCCGGTCTCCCGCGGCCAGCAATGCGGCGTCCATGAGTTTCCGGCCGAGACCCCTGCCGCGCATCGTCTCGTTGACGATGACCATGTTGATCGTCGCGCAATCTTTCTTGTAAGGCGTGACGAGGACGGTGCCGACGAGCTTGCCGTCCTCGACTGCAACCATCCCGTCGCTCAAGGCGAGCGCCAGCTGCCAGTCTTCGGTCCGATGCGGCCAGCCCGCCTGCCTTGAGAGCGCAACGGCGGCTTCCAGATGATCGGGGCCGAATGGGACGATTTCGATCTGACTTGCTTGCATGGGGGCGTCCTTCATCTCGTACCCGTCAGTCTGCCGGAGCGCCGGCGGGCAGATCGTCTGAAGGCCATAGTTCATGCAGTATCTTATAGCGCTGCTGTCATGGGGCGCCGCATCTTATGCTGGAACCGACCGATACTCATCGAAACGAGGCCCTGTCAGTGCATCATCGCCAGCGCGGCCGTAAAGAAATCCTCGCCTCCGAAGTTTCCTGATTTTAGCGCCAAAAGCATATCGCCCTGCGCATTGCCGATCGTGCGCAGCACCGGCACGCCGGGCGCAATCTCCGGGCCGATCAGAAATGCCGGAATGGCGAGCCTGTCGACGGCCGCGCCCGAGGTTTCGCCGCCTGCGATCACAAGGCGCCGGACGCCTCTTTCCACCAGTTCGGCTGTGATGATCGACGTTGCGGTCTCGATCGCGTGGCCGGAGGCCTCTCGTCCATAAAGCGATTGCAGCCGGGACACGGCTTCAGGCGCAGCACTCGCGGCGACGACGACGGGGCCGGCGGAGATGCGGTCTCCGGCCCAGGAAATCGCCGCGGCGATCTCATCCGGACCGGCAAGCAGCCGCTCCGGGTCGAGCCGCAGGACGGGCATCGACCGTTCGGCGATGTCGAGCTGGCGGAGCGTCGCCTTGGAGCAACTGCCGGCAACGATCGCGGAAAGCCCGCCCACCGGGCGAATGGCGTCCGTCGTCGTTGCACCGCTGGAGGATATCCGGCCGGAGCGGACGAGCGCGCGGGCAAGGCCGAGGCCGAGGCCGGACGCACCGGTGGACACCGGCGTTTCGAGAGCGATCTCGCCGAGCGTTTCAAGATCCCGTTCGAAAATTGCATCGGCGATAACAGCAGTAACGGCTGCGGTGCGAAAGGAATCGAGCCTCGCCTTGACGGCATCAGGTCCGGCCGCGATGGCTATGAGATCGAGCAGTCCGACGGCATTGCGCGATTGGCGGGTGAGAACCCGCACGAGATTGGCGTCATGCATCGGATTGAGGGGGTGGTGCTTGAGCGGGCTTTCGTTCAGCGGCTGTCCGCCGACGAAGAGATGGCCAAGATAGACGGTGCGTCCCGTTTCCGGAAAGGCGGGCGTCACCAGCACGACGCCGCCACCGGCCGCCTCGCTCAAGGCCTCGGTGACCGGACCGATATTGCCGGCATCGGTGGAATCGAAGGTCGAGCAGATCTTGTAGAGCACATGGCCGGCGCCCCGCTGGCGCAGCCATCGCTCAGCGCTGGTGGCAGCCGTCACGGCGTCCGAGGCCGGGACGGATCTGATCTTCAGGGAAACGACCACGGCGTCGACATCCGGCAGCGCGAGCGACGGATCAGGGATCCCGACAGTCTGCACCGTGCGCAGACCGTTCTTCGTCAGGGTGTTGGCGAGGTCGGATGCGCCCGTATAGTCGTCAGCGATTGATCCGAGGAAAATAGCCATCGTCTAGCTCCGTGCAAAAGGTTTGAACCAGCCAAGACCGTCGAGTGTGTGGTCGCGCGGGATGTATTCGCAGCCGACGAAACCGTCAAAAGCCAGGCGGTCGATTTCGCCGAACAGATAGGGATAGTTCAACTCCTCCCCATCCGGCTCATTGCGTGACGGCACACTGGCGATCTGGATATGGCCGGTGATCGGCAGCAGGCGTCGTAATGCCATGGTGACGTCGCCATGGATGATCTGACGGTGATAGATGTCGAACTGCAGCTTCAGGTTCGGCAGGCCGGATTCGGCAATCAGCCGCTCAGCCGCGCCGAAGTCGTTGAGGAAATATCCAGGCATGTTTCGCCCGTTGATCGGCTCGAGCAGCAGGTCGATGCCCTTTTCCGCAAGCCGCCCGGCGGCATAGGTGACGGAGCGCCGGTAACAGGCGGCGGCGTCTTCGTCATGACGGTCGGCGATGCCTGCCATCAAGTGCAACCGTCTGACGCCCGTCGCCGCCGCGTAGTCCAGTGCCCGCTCGACATCGGCTTTCAGCGCATCGAACCGTTCGGGAAGGGCCGCTATGCCACGTTCGCCTGCTGCCCAGTCGCCCGGCGGCAGATTGAACAAGGCCTGCTGCAGATTGTTGCGGGCAAGCCGTTCGGCGATGGCCTCGGGCGCGGCTTCATAAGGAAAGAGGTATTCGACGGCGGCAAAGCCGGCATCGGCTGCGGCGTCGAAGCGGTCGAGGAACGCCCATTCGTTGAACATCATCGTCAGGTTGGCGGCAAAAACCGGCATGTCTAGCGTTCCTTTTACAGGCTCTGCGGCTCTCTGGTGGAACTGGGCAATTCAGCGCCGGAAAGCTTGGCGTAGAGCCGCGCGAGCGAGGAATCGTCATCACGGCCCATGCCGGCTCCGGAGGCGGCCAGATACATCTGCAGGGCCGCTGCCGCGAGCGGCACCGGATAACGCTCGGAGCGGGCCATGTCTTGGACGATACCGAGATCCTTGACGAAAATCTCGATGCTGCTGAGCGGCGTATAATCGCCGGCAAGCACGTGCGGCACGCGGTTTTCGAACATCCAGGAATTGCCGGCCGAGGCCGTGATCACCTCATAGACCTTGTCGAGGTCGAGGCCCTGCTTGGCAGCAAAGGTTATGGCCTCACAGGCGGCCGCGATGTGCACCCCGGCGAGAAGCTGGTTGATCATCTTGAAGGCCGCACCTTTTCCAGCCTCGTCGCCGAGTTCGTAGACCTTGCTCGCCATGGCGTCGAGACCCGGGCGCGCCGTGTCGAAGGCCTGTCTGGAGCCCGATGCCATGATCGTCAGTTCGCCACGCGCCGCCTTGGCCGCGCCGCCTGAAATCGGCGCGTCGAGATAATGCAGGCCGAGAGCTTCCACCCGCCCGGCCAGATCGCGCGCGACGGCTGGATCCATTGTTGCCGATGAGATGAAGACGGCGCCGGGCTTCATCACATACGCGACACCTTGAGGCCCGAACAGCACGGCCTCGGTCTGCGCGCCGTTAACGACCACGGAGACGACGATGTCGGCGTCCTTTGCCGCAGCGGCGGGGGTTGACGCGCCACGTCCACCCTCGTCGACGAAGCGGTCCACTGCCGCCGGCGTGACGTCATATCCAACGACGTCGAGACCTGCGCGCTTCATCGACAGGGCCATTCCAAGCCCCATGGAACCAAGACCGATGACGGCCGCGACAACGGCCGAGCCCGAGTTTTCAGCAAGCGGTGACATGAGGAGCTTCTCCGGTATCTTGAGAAAGGTCTGCGCCCCTCCGGGTGCTATCCCGGAGGGGCTGTTGTTCAGCGATTGACGGTTTTCGCGGGAACCGTCAACACGGCCAGCGAACCAATGACCAAGGCAGCCGCCAGCAGATACATGCCGGCGCTGTTGGTGCCGGTGAAGTCTTTGAGATAGCCTATCAGAAACGGCCCGAGAAACCCGGCGAGATTGCCGACCGAATTGATCCAGGCAATGCCGGCCGCAGCGCCGGTGCCGGCGAGAAATGCCGTCGGAAGCGACCAGAACAGCGGCGCGCAACTGATGGCGCCGGCAGCAGCCAGCGAGAGGCAGACAATCGAGGCCGCTGTGCTCGTTGCCATCGTCGCCGCGACAAAGCCACCGGCGGCGATGAGGGCCGGGACGACGAGGTGCCAGCGGCGTTCGCGCAGCCTGTCGGCGGAACGTCCGAGCGCCAGCATAACGACGAATGTGCAGATATAGGGGATCGCCGAAATCAGGCCGATATTGAGGTTTCCGTTGACGCCGGAGGCCTTGACGATCGTCGGCATCCAGAAATTCGGGCCATATTGCCCGAGCACGAAGCAGAAATAGATCAGGCACATCAGCCAGACGCGACGGTCGGTCAGCGTTGCGCCGATGCTGTGCGGGCTTGCCGTCTTGGCCCGGTTCTCCGCCTCGATACTGGCCGTCAGCACGCGCTTTTCCTCATCGTTTAGCCATTTCGCGCCCTGAATCGTATCATCAAGGTAGAAGAACGTCGCAACGCCGAAAAGAATGGCTGGAATGGCTTCGATCAGGAACATCCACTGCCAGCCGGAAAGGCCGTGCGTGCCGTGAAACCTGTCCATCAGGAGGCCCGAAAGCGGATTGCCGAAAATGGCGGATATCGGGATCGCCGACATGAAGGTGGTGATGATCCTGGCGCGGCGATGGGCCGGATACCACGCGGTCAGATAAAGAATGATGCCGGGGAAAAACCCGGCTTCGGCAACGCCCAGCAGGAAACGCAGGACATAGAAGACGGTTTCCGACGAGGTGAACATGAAGGCGGCGGAAATGATGCCCCAGGTGAGCATGATGCGGGCGATCCACACCCGTGCGCCCACCTTGTTCATGATGATGTTGCTCGGCACTTCAAACAGAAAATAGCCGATAAAGAAAATGCCTGCGCCGATGCCATAAGCGGCTTCCGAGAGGCCGAGCTCGCTCGACATCTGCAGCTTGGCGAAACCGACATTGACGCGGTCGAGATAGGCGACCACGTAGCACAGCATCAAAAAGGGTACGATGCGCCAGAATACCTTGCCATAGGCACGGTCTTCGAGCGTCTGGGCGGGATGTGCGCCAACGACTGGCGCTTGCGTCTGCAGCGTCATGATTTTCTCCTCCGATTGCTGCCGCGGTCTCTTTGAGGTCCTCCCGCGGCACGCCATGCCACGTTTTGGCAGCGCTGCCATTTCATTAATCCATTTTGGCAGCGCTGCCAACGGCAAATTGGTAGCGCTGCCAAAAAAACCTTGCTTCTTGGCGGGAGCGGTGAAAAATGGGGGCAGAGCGGTGGTCATCGGGCCGGCAGGTCGGACAACCACCTCAACAGTCGGGTTCAAACGTAACGATGGAATTCAAACCTCAACCGACGGTAACGCTTGCCGAGGTCGCGGAAGCGGCCGGTGTTGGCGAGAGCACGGTGTCGCGTGTGCTGCGCAACCACGGTTCGTTTTCCGGCAAGACGCGCGAGCGGGTGATGGCCGCCGTCGAGCGGCTGGGCTATGTGCCGAACCGGATTGCGGGAACGCTGGCCTCCACCGGTTCGCGTCTCGTTGCCTTCGTCATTCCCTCGCTGTCCAACATCGTCTTTCCCGATGTGCTGCGCGGCGCCAGTGCCGTTCTGGAGGAAAACCGGTATCAGGCGGTCTTCTCGGTGACCGACTATGATCCGGGCAAGGAGGAAGCGCTCGCCGCCGCGATGCTCGCCTGGCGGCCGGCGGCGGTCATGCTGGCGGGATGCGAGCATACCGAGGGCACGGTCAAGATGCTGCGCGCCAGCGGGTGTCGGGTCGTCGAACTGCTCGATCTCGACGGCGATGCTCTCGATATCGCGGTCGGCTTCTCGAACCGCGCAGCCGGGCGGGGGAGCGCTGCCTTCCTGCTCAAGCGGGGGTATCGCCGGATCGGCTATGTCGGTCACGACCTGAACCGCGATACCCGTGCCGGCAAGCGGTTTTCCAGCTTTTGCGAAACGCTCGGCGCGCATGACGCCCCGCTCGTCGCCCGCGAAATTCTCCCAGGCGCTTCGTCCGTGGAAAACGGCAGGTTGGGGCTGGAGCGGCTGCTTGCCCGGACGACCGATCTCGATGCGGTTTATTTTTCCAACGACGACATGGCGCTGGGCGGCTATTTTCATTGTCTGGCCGAGGGGATCGCGATCCCCTCAAAGCTCGCCATTTTCGGCTATAACGGCCTCGATATCGGCCGGGCGACACCGCAACCCTTGTCGACCATCCGAACGCCGCGCGTGGCGACCGGGCAGATTGCCGCGCAGTTGGTCGTCGCCAATGCGCCGCCACAGGCCGTCGATCTCGGCTTTGAACTGATCGAAGGGGCAACCGCCTAATATTGGAGGAACTGTCATGTCCGACGCGCGCCTGCGTGAGGAAATCTGCCGATACGGCCGCTCGCTGTTCAAGCGCGGGCTGACGCCCGGTTCGTCGGGCAACATATCGTTGCGGCTGGAGGACGGCGGCTGGCTGGTCACGCCGACCAACGCCTCGCTCGGCTTTCTCGACCCGGCACGGATCTCCAGGCTCGATGCCGAAGGCCGGCTCCTGTCCGGCGACAAGCCGACCAAGGAAATTCCGCTGCACACGGCCCTTTACGATACGCGCGGCAGCGCCCGCGCCATTGTCCATCTTCACTCCACCCACGCGGTGGCATTGACCATGCTGCCGGAGATCGATCCGCGCGCCGCCCTGCCGCCGATGACGCCATATTATCTGATGCGCGCCGGCGAAACCGCACTGGTGCCATATTATCGTCCCGGCGATCCGGCGGTGGCTGATGCCATCCGCGGGCTGGCGGGCAAGTATTCGTCGGTGCTGCTGGCCAATCACGGACCGGTTGTTGCCGGTGACAGCCTGGAGGCGGCGGTTTTTGCGACCGAGGAACTGGAGGAGACGGCGAAGCTCTATCTACTGCTGCGCAACCTCAATCCCCGTTTCCTCAGCCCGGCGCAGGTGGCCGATCTCGTCAACACCTTCGGCCTCGACCTTCCGTCGCATCACGATCACGATCACGACGGCGATTGAAGGCGTCGCCGGCCGATGACCGCGGCAGGTGCGCAACCTTCTGCCAAACCCCGCTTTCGATACGATAGATTCTGCTTCCGATGCCGCCAATTCAGGCGAGCTGTGGGTGAAGCGATGCCTATGATTGTGACAGCTCCGATCGTTCAAGGATACGCAGATGACGACCTTCCGTCCAAAATACATCACCTTCGACTGCTACGGCACGCTGACCAACTTTCAGATGGCGGAAGCGGCGCGCGACCTCTACGGCGAAGAGCTCGACGAGCGGCGCATGGTGGAGTTCATCAAGAATTTCGCCGCCTATCGGCTCGACGAGATCCTGGGCGACTGGAAACCCTATGCCGAGGTAGTACACAATTCGCTCGAGCGGACATGCAAGCGCAACGGCGTGACATTTCACGACGAAGCCGCCCGGATGGTCTATGAGCGGGTTCCAACCTGGGGGCCGCATTCGGATGTCCCGGCCGGTCTTGCCAAGGTCGCCAAGGAAATCCCTTTGGTCATCCTCTCCAACGCCATGAATTCGCAGATCATGTCGAACGTCGAAAAGCTCGGCGCGCCCTTCCATGCGGTCTATACCGCCGAGCAGGCGCAGTCCTATAAGCCACGCTTCAAGGGCTTTGAATATATGCTCGATATGCTGGGCTGCGGGCCGGAAGACGTGCTGCATTGCTCGTCTTCCTTCCGCTACGACCTGATGTCGGCCCACGATCTCGGCATCAAGAACAAGGTCTGGGTCAATCGCGGCCATGAGCCGGCCAACCCCTATTACGGTTATGTCGAAATTCCTGACCTCTCGGGCCTGCCTGGCGTCGTCGGGCTCTGACGGAGACACGCGGATGCAGTTCGAATCCTACTGGCACGACACGGCACCAGCCTTTGCCGCCGCCGCTCAAGGCCCCGTCGAAGGACATTACGACGTCGCCGTCATCGGTGCCGGCTTCACCGGGCTTGCCGCAGCGCGCCAGCTTGCGAAAGCCGGCGTCAAGGTCGTCGTGCTGGAAGGCGAACGGGTTGGCTGGGGGGCATCGGGGCGCAATGGCGGCCATCTCAACAACGGGCTCGCCCACAGTTTCCTGTCCGCCAAATCAGCACTCGGCGTGGAGCGCGCCGTTGCCCTCTACAAGGCGTTCGACCATTCCATCGACACGATCGAGGCGATCATCGCCGAAGAGGGGATCGACTGCAATTTCCGCCGCGCCGGCAAGCTGAAGCTTGCTTCCAAGCCGCAGCATTTCGATGCCATTGCCCGCAATTTCGAGGCTGTTCACAGAGAAGTCGATCCGGACACGGCACTTCTGACCGCGAGCGACCTGGAAAACGAGGTCGGCTCGCTTTTCCATGGCGCCATGCTCTCGAAGAAAAGCGCGATGATGCATATGGGCCGCTATGTCGCGGGGCTCGCCACGGCAGCCGCGCGTCACGGCGCTATCATCTTCGAAAAGGCAGCCGTGACCGAGCACCGGCAGGGCAATGGTCGCCACAGCCTGACGACGGCACGCGGCACCGTCACCGCGGACCACGTGCTGGTCGCGACCGGCGCCTATACGCCGTCGCTCTTCAGCTATTTTCGCCGCCGGATCGTTTCCGTCGGCAGCTTCCTGATCGCCACCCGCCCGCTGACCGATGCTGAAATCGCCGCTACGATGCCGGGCAACCGCACCTGCGTCACGTCAATGAACATCGGCAACTATTTCCGGCTGTCGCCCGACAAGCGGCTGATCTTCGGCGGCCGCGCCCGGTTTTCCGCCACGTCCGATCAACGCTCGGATGCAAGGAGCGGCGACATTCTCCGCGCCAGCCTGGGTGAAATCTTCCCACAGCTCGCCGGCGTCGAGATCGACTATTGCTGGGGCGGGCTCGTCGACATGACCAAGGACCGCTATCCGCGCGCCGGCTATGTCGATGGTGTCTGGTATGCCATGGGCTATTCCGGCCACGGCGCCCAGCTCTCCACCCATCTCGGCATGATCATGGCCGACGCCATCCTCGGCAAGGCCGACCGTAACCCGATCAAGGGTCTCGACTGGCCGGCCGTCCCCGGCCACTTCGGCAAACCGTGGTTCCTGCCGCTGGTCGGGCTCTATTACAAGACGCTCGACCGCTTCCAGTAAGGCAGAAATGGATCAGCAAAAGGCGCCGGGATGATGTCCTGGCGCCCTTTGTCGTCTTGTCGGTCAGGAGAGTCCGCCGATGTGGAAGCTCTTCATTTCGAGATATTCCTCGATGCCGCATTGGGCGCCTTCACGCCCGAGGCCGGACTGCTTGACGCCGCCGAAGGGAGCGACCTCGGTCGAGATCGCCCCCGTGTTCAGGCCGACCATCCCGAATTCGAGCGCTTCGGCGACACGCCAGGAGCGTTTCAGGCTCTCGGTGTAGAAATAGGCCGCAAGGCCGAAGGGCGTGGCGTTGGCGATACGGATCGCCTCTTCCTCGTTGTCGAAACGGAAAAGCGGGGCAACGGGTCCGAAGGTCTCTTCGCTGGCAAGCTGCATCTCGGTCGTCGCACCGCCGAGCACCATCGGCACCGCATATTGACCGCCTTCAGGCACGGAACCCGCGGTGGCGAGGATCCGCGCTCCCTTTTCCACCGCATCGTCTATGTGACGCTTGATCTTCTCGATTGCCGCCCTGTTGATCATCGGCCCGATATCCGTGCCGGCATCCGTGCCTGCCCCGACCTTCATGGCCGATACGCGCGCGGAAAGTTTGGCGGCAAAGGCATCGTAGACGCCGGACTGGACGAGAAGTCTGTTGGCGCAGACGCAGGTCTGCCCGCCATTGCGGAATTTCGAGGCGATCGCGCCTTCCACGGCAAGATCGAGATCGGCATCATCGAAGACGATGAAGGGCGCGTTGCCGCCGAGTTCGAGGCTGAGCCGCTTGACACTGTCGGCCGCGCCGCGCATCAGCAGCGAGCCGACCCGGGTGGAACCGGTGAAAGAGATCTTGCGGACGGTCTGGTTCGCCATCAGTTCGTCGCCGATGCCGGCCGGCATGCCGGTGACGATATTGATCACGCCTTTGGGGATGCCGGCGCGCTCCGCCAATACGCCGAGCGCCAGCGCCGAAAAGGGGGTCAGGTCCGATGGTTTGACGACTACGGTGCAGCCTGCGGCGAGTGCCGGCCCGACCTTGCGGGTGATCATCGCATTCGGAAAATTCCACGGCGTGATGATCGCCGACACGCCGACAGGCTCCTTCAGAACGACGATCCGCCGGTCCGCCGTCGGTGAGGGAATGGTCGTCCCGCCGATGCGGCGCGCCTCCTCGGAGAACCATTTGATGAACGAGGCGCCGTAGCGGATTTCGCCGCGCGCTTCCGTCAGTGGCTTGCCCTGCTCACGGGTGAGGATCAGCGCCAGATCCTCGATATTGTCGAGCATCAGATCGTGCCAGGCTTCCAGCAATGCGCCGCGCTCGGCATTGGTCTTTGCGCGCCATGGACCAAAGGCTTTTTCCGCCGCGGCGATCGCCGTCCTCGTATCGGCTCCGTCCATGTCGGGCACCGTGCCCAGCACATGCTGCGTCGCCGGGTCGATCACCTCGATCGTGCGCCCCGCTTCAGCCCCGCGCCATTCTCCGTCGATCAGCCCTTGCTCACGAAGCAGATCGCTATCCCTTAATCCGTTCATTCTCTTCTCCATTGATCAGCCAAGTGCCGAAAGCACCGCTGCCGTGATCGCGTCGGTCTTGTCCTTGCCGGGAATCGCGCCGATGCCGCGTGCGGTCGTCGCCTCGATCGCGGCCATCACCGTTGAGGCGGCAGCCGTTTCTCCCAAATGCTCCAGCATCATCGCGCCCGACCAGATCGCGGCGATCGGATTGGCGATGCCGAGATGAGCGATATCGGGCGCCGAGCCGTGAACCGGTTCGAACATCGACGGCGCCGAGCGATCAGGATTGATATTGGCGGAGGCGGCAAAGCCGAGCCCGCCCTGAATGGCGGCGCCGAGGTCGGTCAGGATATCGCCGAACTGGTTGGAGGCGACCACGACGTCAAGACTATCAGGCGCCATGACCATGCGGGCGGCCATGGCGTCGATATGGTAGCTCGTCACCTCGACATCGGGATATTCGGCGGAGATCCTCTGGGTGATCTCGTCCCAGAAGACCATCGAATATTTCTGCGCGTTGGACTTCGTCACCGAGGCTAGCTTGCCGCGTCGCGCCTGCGCCTGCTCAAAGCCGAAGCGCAGGATGCGCTCGACCCCCTTGCGCGTGAAGATCGAGGTCTCGACCGCTACCTCATTGTCGGTGCCCTGGTGGACGCGGCCACCGGCGCCGGAATATTCGCCCTCGGTATTTTCGCGAATGCAGAGGATGTCGAAACCATCGGACCGCAACGGTCCCTGCACACCCGGCAGCAGCCGGTGCGGGCGGATATTGGCATATTGCACGAAAGCCTTGCGGATCGGCAGCAGAAGCCCGTGCAGCGAAACGGAATCCGGCACTTTGCGAGGCCAGCCGACGGCGCCGAGCAGGATGGCATCAAAGGATCTGAGCGTTTCGATGCCATCGGCGGGCATCATGCTGCCGTTCTCCAGATAGTAATCACAGGACCAGGGATAGCTGGTTGCATCAAGAGAAAATCCATTTGCTGCAGCTGCCTTTTCGAGCACGGCCCAGGCTGCAGCCGTCACGTCGCGGCCGATGCCGTCTCCGGGCAGAAGGGCGATCTTGTAGGTTTTCATCGCAGGTCCTCACAGGCTGATGAGCACACTCTTGCTCTTGCGGTTGGCGAGATAGGCGTCGCGGCCGAGATCCTTGCCGATGCCGGACTGCTTATAGCCCCCGGTCGGCAGGATATGGTCGCGCGAGCGGCCGTAGCGGTTGACCCAGACGGTGCCCGCTTGAAGGCGGCGTGTCACGCGGATGGCACGCGAGAGGTCGCGGGTGAAGAGGCCGGCGGCGAGCCCGTAGGCCGGATGGTCGGCGAGGCTCAAAGCCTCCTCCTCATCCTCGAAGGTCTGAATAGTCAGCACGGGTCCGAAGATTTCTTCCAGAACCGCCGGCGAAGTTGCCCTCACGCCCGAAATCAGGGTCGGCGCGTAGAAATAGCCTTCGCGGTCGAGCCGGCGGCCACCGGTGAGGCATTCGGCGCCACCGTCGATCGCGGCACGGATGATGCCGTCCATGCGGGCGATCTGTCGTTCGGAGATGACGGGCGAATAATCGGTCGCCTCGTCCCAGGTGGGGCCGGGGCGGATGGCCGCCAGCCTCTCGACGAGTGCAGCGGCGAGCGCGTCCGCCACCTTCGCCTCGACGATCAGGCGGGATCCGCAAACGCAGGCCTGACCGGCGTTGGAGAGAATGCTGCCGGCGATTGCGCTCGCCGCAAGCTCGAGATCGGCATCGGCGAAGACCAGCTGCGGGCTTTTGCCGCCGAGTTCCAGCGTCATCGGCTTGACGCCGGTGCGGGCGATATTGGTCATGATTGCCGCGCCGGCTGCGGTCGAACCGGTGAAACTGACCTTGGAGATGCCTGGATGTCCGGTGATCGCATTTCCGGTGGTCGGGCCGTCGCCGAGCACGATGTTGACGAGACCGGCCGGCAGGCCGGCCCGCACCGAAAGTTCGGCGAGATAGAGCGTCGAAAACGGCGTCATTTCCGATGGCTTGAGCACCACTGCATTGCCTGCCGCCAGCGCCGGGCCGAGCTTCCAGCCTGCCATGGACAAGGGGAAATTCCAGGGGGTGATGGCGCCAACGACGCCATAGGGTTCCGTCATGATCATGCCGAAGTTCGCATCGTCGGTCGGGACGAGGTCACCTCCTTCCTTGTCTGCGAATTCGGCAAAGAAGCGGATCTGTTCGGCGGTGACGGCGATGTCGCCGGAGACGAGATGACCGATGGGCCGGGTCGAAGAGAGTGCCTCGAGCCTGGCGAGGGTCTCCGCCTCGGCTTCGATCAAGTCTGCCCAGCGCTGCAGCGCCACTGTGCGCTCACGCGGCCGCACGCCGCCCCAATTGCTCGTCTTCAGCGTTTCTCTGGCGGTTTCGACGGCGTGGTCGACAAGGGCCTCGTCGGCCAGCGGGCAGCCGGCATAGGCCTTGCCGTCGGATGGGCGATGCATGTCGATGACGGCTTCTGCCGGAACCAGCCGGCCGCCGATGAAATGTCCGACGGGCAGGGAAATCGTGTTCGGATCGAAGCTGAGTGTCATCGCATGTCCTCGGGATGGGCTGAGACAAGCCTAACCGGGGAAGGCGAGCAGCATGCGTCGACGGGTGATGCCGCAGCGGCGAAAAATTGCGTTTTCGCCGCTGCGGCAGTCAAATCTACGGCGTCGGCTTCATGACACGGTGACGTAGATCTTGCGCACCGTCTCGATCGTCTTCCAGACGCCAACGAAGCCCGGCTTCATGACGAAGCTGTCGCCGGCCTTGTAGACCACCGGTTCGCCACCGTCCGGCGTGAGTTCGACCAGGCCGGAAAGGATATGGCAGAACTCGAAGGTCTCGCCCTTGATCGAGCGCGTCTCGCCGGGTGTCGCTTCCCACACGCCGCTATGAACCGTCTCGCCGCGGGCGACGTCCTGCGCCCAGGTCTTGAAGGTCGGATTGCCCGAGATTAGCCGTTCGGGGAGCGGACCGGACTCGCGCGGCGCGAAGAATGGGTTGGTGTCGATCGTCTTGAGGAGGGACATGATTTCGCTTTCCTAGGTTGAGAACTCAGTAGCCGCGGCTGCGATTGATCAGTCCGATCGGATCGAGGCCTGCCTGGTGCCGCTTGATGTTGCCGATCACGGCCGCCGCAGCGGTTTCAGCTTGGGTGACGCTCGCAATGTGCGGCGTCAGCAGGACCTTCGGATGGTTCCAGAAGGCGTGGTCCTCAGGTAGCGGCTCCGGTTCGGTGACGTCGACGACGGCGCCGGAGAGATGTCCGGCGTCGAGGGCGTCGACGAGCGCCTGGTGGTCGAGCTGAGCGCCGCGGCCGACATGAACGAGTGCTGCGCCGGCCGGCAGTCCGGCGAAGAGCTCGGCATTCAGGAAGCCGCGCGTCTCATCTGTCAGCGGCAGCAGGCAGACGAGAATATCGGTGGTTGCAAGCAGAGTATCGAGGCAGTCGCGGCCGCTCAGGCATCGGATGCCGTCGATCTCGCGCGGGCTACGGCTCCAGCCCGAAAGCGGAAAGCCGAAGGGCTGCAAACGTTCGAGCACTGCGCTGCCAAGCATGCCGAGCCCGAGCACGCCGATGCGGCGTTCCGAGGCTTGCCTAGAAGTGATCGTCTGCCAGGTCCGGCGCCGCTGCTGGTCGAGATAGCTCGGCAGGTCGCGATGGAGCGCAAGGACTGCCAGCGTCACATATTCCTGCATCATCCTGATGATGCCGTCCTCGACCATGCGCACGACCTTGATCGATGCAGGCACGGCATCGATGCGGAACTGGTCGATGCCGGCGCCGATCGAAAACAGGATTTCGAGATTGCGATAGCGTGCGAGATCCTCCGGCACGGTCCAGGTGATGAGGTAGCCCACGGCGTCCGGTTCGACTGACTGGGTATCCATGGAGAAGGCAATGCCCGGCAGTTCGCGCGCGAAGGCTTCGGCGAAGATGGCGCCGCGCTTCGCATCGGAATTGAAGAGAAAGGTCATGAGTCGGCTCCTTGATCTCGATGTCATCAGGCGCAGCGGCGGCCAAGCGCCTCGATCATCGCCTGGCACGCGAGCAGTTCGCCGGCGAGGATGAATTCGTCCGGCTTGTGGGCGCGGCCGATGTCGCCAGGTCCGCAGATGATCGCATCGATGCCGGCGCGCTGGAAAAGGCCGGCCTCCGTGCCGTAGCTGACGGCAGCGAGCGGCTCGGCGCCGGTTAGTTCGCCAAGCAGCGCCGCAAGCGGCGCATCGGCGGCAAGCGAAAGCGCCGGATAGGCGCTGAGTTCGCGCCATTCCACCTGAAAGCCGAGCTGCGATAGCCCCTCGGCCGCCGCGCGGAGCGGCGCCAGCAGCGTGACCGGATTGGCGCCTGAAATGGCCCGCGCCTCGAACTCGGCCTCGCAACTGTCGGGAATGATGTTGACCGCCTGGCCTCCCTTCAGCGTGCCGACCTGAAGCGAGGAGTAGGGCGGTTCGAAGACAGGCTCGAACGGGCCGCAGGCGAGCCGTTCGGCTTCGGCTCTCGCGCAAACCAGGACGTCGGTAATGGCATGGATTGCGTTCAACCCCTGGTCCGGGCGCGAGGAGTGGCCGGAGCGGCCCCCGACCGTCAGCCGGGCGGCGGCCTTGCCCTTGTGGGCGCGGATCGCCCGCATGCCGCTCGGTTCGCCGACGATAGCGCCAAGCGGAGTTGCACAGAGCTCGGGCAGGCGGGCGATCATGTGCGGCACGCCGCGGCAGCCGGCCTCCTCGTCATAGGAAAAGGCAAGGTGGACGGGCTGGCGAAGCGGTGTTTCCGCCAGCGCCGGAACGGCCGCAAGAGCCGCGGCCAGGAAGCCCTTCATATCGGAGGCGCCGCGACCGTAAAGGTGATCCGCTTCGGCCCGCAGGCGGAAAGGGTTGCTGGTCCAGCCATCTTCCATTGCGGGGACCACGTCCATATGGCCCGAGAGGATATAGCCCGGCGCCTCCATCGGGCCGATCGTGGCAAAGAGGTTCGACCGATCGCCCTCCGGGCCGGGAAGCTCCGTGACGACAGCGCCGTGGCTTTGCAGGTAGTGCCGGATCCACGCGACGATCTCGCCGTTCGGCGTGCCGACGACGGAGGGAAAACCAACGAGCCTTTCGAGAATTTCAATTACCTGCATGGGATTGCTCACAGTGAGGGGATCTTCGAGGTGCTTGCAACTGGGCTGAGGGGAGGCGACATTTCTGGGCTCTCACTGTAAACGCCGACTCCGGCCGATGAATCTATCAATGACTGTAGAGGGAGGCGCAGGCGTTGCTTGCCGAAAGCGCGGCGGATTTGGTCGATTGTTGTGTTTGCGCCGGCCTTACCGGTGAATTGTATCGAGTTATCTGTTCTAGTCTGGGCAGAGAAGTTTCCGGACGCAGGCGTGGCCAGAAAAAAGCGGCAGGGGGTGGGAGTGAGTGAACTGACATCCGAATCCAGGTTCGTCGATAGTTTCGAGACGCACATTGCCGGGATCGACAGCGTTGCCCTCGACAAGTTGCATGCGCTGTCGATGACCGTCGCCTGGCCGCATCGTGGCGAAGACTGGCAGTTATTGAGGGAATTCGGCCAGGGCATCGTGGCGATCGATGAAATTGGCCGCATCCTGGGCTCTGCGATGTGGTTTCCCTACGATGCCCAATTTGCCACGATCGGTATGGTCATCACCTCGCCGCGTCTTCAAACCAATGGTGCCGGGCAATGGCTCATGGCCCACGCGCTCGAGCAGGTCGCCGGGCGGAACCTCGGGCTGAATGCGACGCGCGCAGCGCGACGTCTCTATCGTTCCCTGAACTTTGTTCGCGAGGCGCTCGTCTTTCAATGCCAGGGCGAAGCGATATCGCCGCCGGGTGTGGAGCTACCGTCCGGTGCCGCAATACGGGCAGTGGAGGCTGGCGATCTGGAAGCGATCGCCGAATTGGATTGCGTGGCCTTCGGCACCGATCGCAAGCTACTCCTGGCACGGCTGATGGCAAATTCCAAAGGCATCGTGTTGACCCGCGCCGACAGGATCGAGGCTTTCTCGCTTTGCCGGCGGTTCGGGCGTGGCCATGTCATCGGTCCTATTGTGGCGCACAGCGATGCGGACGCGATCGCCGTCGTCCGCCCGCATGCCGCCGAGCATGCAGGGGCGTTTCTCCGCCTCGACACACGCGAGCAGGGCGGGATCTTTTCCGATTTCCTCTCCCGCTGCGGTCTCCCTGTCTACGACATCGTGACGACCATGTCGCTCGGCGGCCCTTGGCTCCCGGTTCCGAGACATCAGGCGGCGCACGAGCCGAGGACCTATGCGCTCGTCAGCCAGGCACTCGGTTGACGCAGGCCGGATCGGCGCTCGACACAACCCGGCATTCGCCGTGGTTTAAACGCCGGTACAGGCGGGTATGCCGGCCGGGGCCTGTCGGCGTTCGCATTGTGGCCGGAACGAACGGTGTTTGCCAAAAGCCTTCCGGGGGTAGACGCCGAATGGCTCAGGCAATTGAACGCAACCCGAGATAGGCCGCCAAACTGACGGCGGAGAGGGCAATCGTCAGCCTGGGTCTCGCATCGTCGAACATGGCCGCCAGCGAAAGGCCGACCATCAGGATGACGGATTTTGCCCAGAGATTCTGATCGGAGACGGTAAAAGCGATTGCCCCCAGAAAGACGGCGCTTGCGACGATGGTCACAGGAGCAGATTTCTCCGCGAGATCGCCGCCTGGCAAATACGGCAGAAGAAAACGGCGCATGCTCAAGCCTGAAGCGACGCTCAGAAGAAGACAGGTCAAGACAAGTTGCAACATATGGTCGTCGCCGATCGATCTGCAGATAGCTCTGCGCATGCAAACCTCATGCCAGTCCTCAAACCCTCAATACGTCGTCCGACGGAGGCAATGCCGCGGCTTGCATGGCTATTTCCTCGGCGTCGCGACCCTTTTTTCGGCAATCGGCCCCCTGCTTGGGCTCATGTTTTTCGTCCGATGCCGAAACCGGCTTGAGCTGGGGCGATGATTTTTATATAGAGAATTATCTATCGTCTTAATTCCGCAAATGAGATCTTTTCATTGGACCTTTCATCGATCGAGATATTTCTCGCCGTTGCCGGCGATCGCAGCGTTACGAAGGCGGCTAAGGCCGTAGGGCGGGCGCCGTCGAATGTGACGACACGCGTCCAGCAGTTGGAGGAGGACCTCGGCGTTTCCCTCTTCAGCCGTGACGGCAAGAAGATGACGCTGACACGCGAGGGCGAGACGTTTCTCGCCTATGCCAACCGGCTTGTGGCGCTTGCGCTCGAAGCGCGCCAGGCCGTGCGGCCCCTCGCCCCATCGGGGACATTGCGGGTCGGCACCATGGAGAGCACGGCGGCAAGCAGGCTGCCGGCGGCGCTGACGCAATTCAATCAGATGTGGCCGGAGGTGTCGCTTCATCTGACAATGGGGGCGTCCCGCGATCTGACCCGCGACGTTCTCTCTGATGCATTGGATTGTGCGCTGATTGCCCGTCCACCCAAGACGATGCGCGAGCAAGACTCGAGCTTCGATGCCGAACTCAAGGCGCTCGAAATGGAGCCGATCTTCGTCGAAGAGCTGCTGATCGTGTTGCCATCCGGGCATCCCTCCATTAAATCCGCCGCCGACCTGCGTGTCGGATCACTCGCAGCTTTGGAACCCGGCTGCACCTATCGCAGGATCGCCGAAAACTGGGCGCGCAAATCGAGCGCGCTGCCGACGAGCGAGCTCGGTTCCTACCACGCGATCCTGGCGAGCGTTGCGACCGGGAAAACGGCCGGTGTCATGCCGCGATCCGTCCTTGATCTCATGCACTGGCCGACGCCTGTCCAGACCTATCAGCTGGGACCCGTCGAGACGCTGCTCGTCTACCGCAGGAATGATCGACCCAGCGCTTTCAACGCCTTCCACGAAGTCCTCAGCGTGACCAAAGGCAGAGATCTCCGGCTGGCAACACACTAGCCCGCACCTCTCCCTTTCGCTCTCCATAATCCACATTCAAATTGGTCTTGTCATGCACTATCCCGTTTCCCCGAAAGAGGGACCGAGCCGCTTCCGCCGCTTCCGGTTGTTTTCACCGATTCTGGCTGGTGCGACCTTACGAGAGCGATTGATCGCATGCTTCGGCGCTTTGCTGGGCATTGGTCTTACCGGCGTTATCAGCGGCTACCTGTTCGGGCAGGGACCGCATCTTCCCTTGATCGTCGCGCCGATGGGGGCTTCCGCGGTGCTTCTTTTCGCCGTCCCGGCAAGCCCGCTTGCGCAGCCATGGTCGATCATCGGCGGCAACACGATTTCCGCACTGATGGGAATCATTGCCGCTTATTTCATTCGTGATCCGATCATCGCGACCGGTGTCGGCGTTTCGCTTGCCATCGGCGCGATGTCCTTCACGCGCTGCCTTCATCCACCGGGAGGAGCCGCCGCGCTGACCGCCGTGCTCGGCGGCCCTGTCGTTGCCGGCTGGGGATTCCTCTTTCCCTTCGTGCCCGTCGCTCTGAACTCCTGCATTCTCGTCGGTCTTGGCCTGCTGTTCCACAGGCTGTCCAAGCGGAATTATCCGCACGTCGTTCCGAAATCGGCGGAGAACACCCATCGGACGATCGATCTGCCATCTGCCGTGCGGGTGGGTTTCCGCGAGGAAGATGTCGATGCGGCCCTCGAAGCACTTGACGAAACTTTCGATATCGATCGGGCAGACCTCGGCCGCCTGCTGCAGCAGGTCGAGCTGCAAGCGGCTATCCGCTCAAACGGCAAGATCAGCTGTGCGGATATCATGTCGCGCGACGTGATCGCCATTGGGGAGGCTTCGGAACCGGATGCCGCTCGGCACCTTCTGCTCAAGCATAATATCCGTACACTGCCGGTGAAGGATCCAGAAGGCCGTCTCGTCGGCGCTGTCGGTTTACGGGAGTTGTCGATGAGCACCGAGACCATCGCCCATGCGATCTCGAGGCCGGCGGTGGCGAGACCTTCGGATCCTGCTCTGTCGCTATTGCCCGTTCTGACGAACGGGCGCACGCATGCCGTCATCATTGTCGATGACGATCACCGCATTCTTGGCCTGATATCGCAGACGGATCTCCTGAGCGCAGTGGCGCGGCTGCTGCCAAAGGAGGACAATGCTATTGCGGCGGTGGCCTGAGGAGTGGACTTGGAGCGTAGCTGGAGAAAAAGTCGGTGCTGATCGAGCGCGATTCAAATGGCGATTTTATCCTGGAATCATCGGAACTGGCGGAGCGGTTCGGATTATCGCTGGCTGATCTTCGCCGTCACATGCGCCATGGTTCCGTCGTCAGCTCCGTGGAAATCGGCAGGGCTGAACACGAGGGGACGAAACGGGTGTCGCTTCGGCTCGGCAACAGGCTTTGGCAAGCCGTTTTGAACGATGAAAATGAGGTGCAGCAGGAGCAGATGACCGTTCTCCGCGGAAGATCCTCCGGACGGCACCCGCGCTGACCATCATTATGTGTGATCCCGCGCGGTGCTTATGACGCGCAGGCACGACATTTCCTACCGCTCGCTCGTTTCGAAGAGGCCGCGGGCCGCCTCGACCATCGACTGCAGGTGATTGGGGTCACGTACGCCTTGTCGGTAAAGCTCGATGATGATGCTCGCCATTCGTTCGGCTTCGTCGCTGTCCTTTGTCACCTGGTAATCGGATCTGATCTTGTCGAAGACCTGCTGGCAGATTTCGAGATCGCGGGAGTCCAGCGGTACCTGCGATCGGCTTTTGATCGTTTGAACCATCTCTATTCCCTTAGACAAGGCCCGCCCGGGGTGCGGCGGGCCGGCAGCCTTTTTAGAAATCCATGCCGGCGGCGCCGGGGGGCATTGGCGGCGGCGCGTCCTTCTTGGGTTTCTCGGCGATCATGGCCTCCGTCGTAACGAGAAGACCGGCGATGGAGGACGCATCCTGCAGCGCGGTGCGCACCACTTTCGCCGGATCGATGACGCCCTGGGCATAGAGGTCGCCATATTCGCCCGTCTGAGCGTTCCAGCCGTAGGAGAACTCGCTCTTCTCCCGCAGCTTGCCGACCACGATCGAGCCTTCTGCACCGGCGTTTTCGGCGATCTGGCGAGCCGGCGCCTCGACCGCGCGGCGGACGATCTCCACACCAACGCGCTGGTCCTGGTTGGCCGTGTTGAGATTATCGAGCGCCTTGACGGCGCGCAGCAGCGCCACACCGCCACCCGGCAGGATGCCCTCTTCGACGGCGGCACGGGTTGCATGAAGCGCGTCATCGACGCGGTCCTTCTTCTCCTTCACTTCGACTTCGGTCGAGCCGCCGACGCGGATGACGGCAACGCCGCCGGCGAGCTTGGCAAGCCGCTCCTGCAGCTTCTCGCGGTCGTAGTCGGACGTGGTTTCCTCGATCTGGGCGCGGATCTGGGCAATACGGCCTTCGATGTCGGACTTGGCGCCTGACCCATCGACGATGGTGGTGTTTTCCTTCTCGATCGAAACCTTCTTGGCACGGCCGAGCATGTCGAGAGTGACGGATTCGAGCTTGATGCCGAGATCTTCGGAGATGACGGTGCCGGCCGTCAGGATGGCGATGTCTTCGAGCATGGCCTTGCGGCGGTCGCCGAAGCCAGGCGCCTTGACGGCAGCGATCTTCAGGCCGCCGCGCAGCTTGTTGACGACGAGCGTAGCAAGCGCTTCGCCTTCGACGTCTTCAGCGATGATCAGCAGCGGCTTGCTGGATTGGACGACGGCTTCGAGAACCGGCAGC
Source organism: Rhizobium leguminosarum (assembly GCF_019798305.1). Classification (GTDB taxonomy): domain Bacteria; phylum Pseudomonadota; class Alphaproteobacteria; order Rhizobiales; family Rhizobiaceae; genus Rhizobium; species Rhizobium leguminosarum_U. The sequence goes on along the minus strand of NZ_JAAXDD010000012.1, from coordinate 153,169 downwards.
ATCGACTGCAGGTTCGACAGCTTCTTCTCGTGGATGAGAATATAGGGGTCTTCGAACTCGACCCGCATCTTGTCGGCATTGGTCACGAAATAGGGGCTGAGATAGCCGCGGTCGAACTGCATGCCTTCGACGACTTCGAGTTCGGTTTCGGCGGTCTTGGCTTCCTCGACCGTGATGACGCCATCATTGCCGACCCTTTCCATGGCATCCGCCAAAAAGCGGCCGATCTCGGCATCGCCATTGGCGGAGATTGTGCCGACCTGGGCGATTTCGGAATTGTTGGAGATCTTGCGGGCGTTGGCCTTCAGTTCCGCGACGATGGCCGCGACCGCTAGATCGATGCCGCGCTTCAGGTCCATCGGGTTCATGCCCGACGTAACGGCCTTGGCGCCCTCCTTGACGATCGCCTGGGCCAGCACCGTTGCGGTCGTGGTGCCGTCGCCGGCGATGTCGCTGGTCTTCGAAGCGACTTCGCGGACCATCTGGGCGCCCATGTTTTCGAACTTGTCCTCCAGTTCGATTTCCTTGGCGACCGAAACGCCGTCCTTGGTGATGCGCGGCGCCCCGAACGACCTGTCGATCACGACATTGCGGCCCTTCGGGCCGAGGGTCGCCTTCACGGCGTTGGCCAGGATGTCGACGCCACGCAGCATCTTCTCGCGGGCTTCGGTGCTGAATTTGATTTCTTTAGCAGCCATGTCCTCACTCCTTCATAGGCAGCCAGAGCAATTCCAGGAAAAGTGCGAAGCGATTTCCGTTCGGAATTGCGTAAAATAAAAGGTTGGAACGGTTCTGCGTTTCCATGAAAAGCTGAAGCGCTCCAGCATCGACCGATGTCCGCAGGGATATCAGGCGGCCTGCTTCTTTTCGCCTTGGGTTTCGATGATGCCCATCACGTCGCTTTCCTTCATGATCAGCAGGTCTTCGCCATTGATCTTGATCTCGGTGCCGGACCATTTGCCGAACAGGATGCGATCGCCGACCTTGACGTCGAGCGCTTGGATCTGGCCTGCATCGTTGCGCGCGCCGGGGCCGACGGCGATAACCTCGCCTTCCTGCGGCTTTTCCTTGGCGGTGTCGGGAATGATGATGCCGCCCTTGGTCTTTTCTTCTGAATCGACCCGGCGGACGAGAATGCGGTCATGAAGCGGTCGGAACGACATATCTTCCTCCATCGACAAACAGTGATGACGTGGCCGGACCGGATGACCAATCCGGGCGGGGTGCAGGTTCGCGCGCGCGCCTTGCGCGAATGATCTGGTTCGACGGTTCGGCAATTTCAAGAGGGGACGACAGAAATATTAGCACTCTCCGCCGGTGACTGCTAACGCCCGGCAGGGAACAGAAAATCGGCCCCTGCGTTCGGTCAATAAGTGAGTGGCGTGTCGAAGCGAGTTCGAGCTGCATTGAGGCTTGAATCGGGGTTTCGGCGTTCCCAACTCTTCGGTGATTGAGGCTTGATAGCTCGATCACCGTCCCACGTCTTTTGGAGTGAGTGACATGGAAGAGAAGACCAATATAATCAAAGACCTCAGTATCGAGGAACGCGAGGAAATCCTCGTTGACATCGCTCGTAGCCTGGAGGATACGGCGCGTGAGGCCTTTGTCGAAGGCAATACGCATTTTGCGGCACTCTCCAACAACATGGCTGAAGCGATCCGCGTCAACGCCGACGAACTTGCCCGTGACGATCCGGAAAATGCCGAGCTGGTATTACAGCAGGCAACGGCGATGATCTCGCAATTCGAAGCCGTGCACCCCTATCGGATGGTGAGCATGGCAGTCCATTGATCGCCGGATGCGCGGCCCCGCCTCGAACGCCGCTCAAATCAATCGCCACCCACGCGGAACTCTCACTGCTTGCGAAGGTTATTGGATCACAACATCGAAAGGTGATCCATGACGACTTTTAAATCCAACGTGCCGCCAGAGAGCGGCACGGACGACGCGCGGTCCGCCGATACCGAACGGGCCGAGATCGATCGCCAAAGGGCATTGGCAAACGCCCTGCGCAACGCGACGTCGGCATCAGATCGCGATCGCGGCACCGAAACCCCAAGCCTGAAGCTTGCCAAGGAATATCTTAGCCTCGGCGGCCACCGCCGATCAATGATCGACGACAATATCACCGATGTTCGCCAATGGGATGAGGATCTGCCGGAGGCCGAACGGTTCTGGAAGGAACGGGTGGAGACGCTTCCAAAGGATCAACGCAAACAGGTGGAGGATTTTCTTCCAACCATCAACACGCCCTGAAAGGCGGCCGGGCCGCCCTTCGGACGGCTCATCCCAATGACTTGGAGGCGATCATGGCTATAGACAAGCACGAGCAGATCCGTCGCCGTGCCTACGAAATCTGGGAGGCGGAGGGCCGCCCGGATGGCGCCGACAAACGTCATTGGCTGCAAGCCTGTGACGAACTGGCCGGGGAGGATGAGCATGAGACGCTGCAGGACATGCTCGATCAAGACGACAGGGATGACGCGGCGCTGCTTCAAGGCGCCGGCGAGAGCGGTGATCTCGATCGCCCACCAGCGAAGGCCGGCCAGGCCGCCAAGGCTCCGGTGCCTGACATCGAGATGGCGGCGGGCGAAAAGCCTTTCACGCAGAAGATCAGGAAGGCCGAAGGGCCGTGATCGCCATGCAGCATCTCGACCATGCAATCCAGATCGCTCTTACGGCTCATGAAGGCCAGTCAGACAAGGTCGGCCGCCCGTTCTTCGAGCATTGCCAGCGGGTAGCCCTTCTGGTTTCCGGCGATGAGCCACGAACAGTTGCCTACCTTCATGACGTCGTCGAGAAGGGCAGCGGCTGGACGCTCGACAGGCTGAGGGAGGAAGGCTTTCCGCCGGCGATCGTCTCCGCGGTAAATGCTCTGACACGGCGGCCGGACGAGCCGGATGACGACTTCGTCCGACGTGCGGCATCAAACCCGCTGTCCTTGCCCGTCAAACGGGCCGATCTCGAAGACAATCTCCGGCAGGCCGAACAGGCCGGCAAGAAAACGGAAAAATACCAACGCGGCCTGGATCTGCTGCGCGACATAAAGAGCGGGTCATAATTTGCGCCGTGCGGCGGCAAGGGCCACCAAGGTCGGCAATCGGGCGAGCACCCCCACCCGCCTCCATATCATGCATCGAGAGCGGGCGGCCTCCGTTGCACAGCGGTGGAGGCCGTTTGGCCTATTTCATGCTTTGTTGGCAAACCACACCGTCGGCGTGCCGAGCACGCCTCCCGTACGCATCGCCGTCTTCAGCTCGTCCAGCTTGCTGAATGCCTGCGCCGCTTCAAACGTGGCGAACTCGTGGGTGACGGTAATATCGTTCGGATTGTCGATGGCCCGATAAACGGCTTGCGCCGTCACCCCGTTGGCCTTCTGCACCTGATGAAACGCATCATATGTCTTGCGCCAAGTGGCGTAGTCGGAGACCTCGTGCCGCACGAATAATGTCGTCATATCATCCTCCCACGTTGCATTTCCAAGTCTCGTCGAGATGTGTGTTACGATTGAACGAGGAACGTCATGGTCTCGGGCAAGACGCCGTCACTCGCCATCGCATCGGCCGCCGCCTTGGTCTGCATGAAGGCCGTCAACTTATCCATATCAGCAACGTCCATGACCAAGCCGACGCGGTTGGACGTTTGAGGGTCTGTAAACGTGCGAATGTTCGTGACGCCGACGGGTTCCAATACCTGCTTGCGGATGGGTGAGGCGAGCCAGTGTTTCGTGTCTTTGACGTCGTGGCAGATCATTATGGTAGGCATTGCGTCCTCCTCTCAAGATCTCGGAAACTGAAAGCTGAGTATGCTGCTGCGCTTTGCCGGATTTCATTACAGCAATGTTGCGAAGAGTGGGTTTTTCTTATTCATTAGTTGAAGATATAAATATAATTATCGAGTAATTCGAAAATATTATGCGCTGGCGGCGTTGAGCGCGCATTGGTTTTTTGAGAATAGCTCTGGTGACGGTTCCGGGTCAGCGAACGTCATTGGCGCTAAGATATGATCGTGATGCCCGCACGGCGCCCATAGTCCCGCAGTTCGAGAAGGAGGCCAGCATCCGCGCCGGCGTCGATGGATTGAACGACGTCGAGCCGGTCCTCTGCCAAGCGATCCTCGAACAGGATGATGCATTGCTCGGGGTCGCACTGGCGGGACGTCCAGATCAACCCGTCAATGTCGGTGCGCGCCCGATGAATGGCTTCGGCCCACAGGACGGTCTCGCCATAGGTCGACTTCGGCGTTTCGATGAGATCCGTTCGACGGAGTTTCCAGGCCTTCAAATCGGGTGCGAAAAGGCTTGCCAGCTGCAGATCACGCTTTGGCGCGATGACGCTCACCGTCCGCGCTTCGACGACGGCAAGCCGGATGGTCTTGAAAGCGGCGGCCGGTTCGATGTCGTGAAAGATCGACTCGAAGGCGGCCGCCTCTCTGCTCGTTGCCGCATAGAGCGTCGCGACACAATTGCCGTGCGCGTCGTTGAACGGTGCAAAGCGCGTCGGCTGTCCCTCGCAGGGATTGAATTGCCCTGCCCGGAACGAAGACAGATGGGTCCGATGAAGCGCCGTACCTGCCTTGATCGTCCGGATGTTGATCGTTGGAAAGGGCGACGGCGGGCTTGGCAGAGGAGGGTGGCTCACCCAATGACCTCTTGCCGTTCACGGGCCGCGGCAGCAGCCACCGCGTCGATATCGTCAAGTACATCCATGGGCGCTTTGTCGTCCAGCCAGCCGTTCGTTGAAACGAACCAGAATGCGCGCTGCCATGGAGACAGGTTTTCCGGAAGCGCCACAAGCGCCTTCTTGATCGCAGGATGCGGCCGTCCGTCCCGGAGCTGAAACGCCGGAAAATATTCGGTGCCGCGATGATGTACTGAGAAAATGTCGCCGGCTTTCTTCCAGCGCGCCGCAGTCGCGTACAGGTTTCTCGCGCTTGAGCCGGCGCGGTTTCCGATCTCTGCGCTGGTGAGCTGCGGCACCTCAGCGATGAAGCGATCCCTGAGCTCCAGATTGTCCGCTGCGAGCACGCCGCGCGCCTCGCCAAGCTCATCAGGCAGGATAACATCCGCGAGCTTGTTGATCGCGTCTTCCAGCCGGCTTTCTTCTAGCGAGCCGCTGACGCGGACCATCGTCTGGAAGAAGGTCTTGACGGATCTGCGATGTCCTTCCGGGAGATCGGGTTTCAAGCGGATTACCACGGAATCCCCGACCGCAACATTTGCCATCGCCCTGGCGAGCTTCGCGAGTTCGGGGTCCGCGTTCTCAGGAAAAGCAGATCGATCGACGGCGAACTTCGTCAGGGTCTGCAGGAAGGCATCCGCGAACGCATCTCGCAGAGCGTTTCCATCCGAGGTCCGTTCTGGAGCAACGCCTTTGCGCCGGCGGCCAGCCAATGGCACGGTTTGCCCGTCGTTGGCGGAGGACCGATCAATCATGAGAAATTCGGAAAAGAGAGCTTCGGTCATTTCGGCCACGTGAGATTGATGATGAACATCTCAATATCACTTAAGTCATGCAAAGTCGATTGCAATGGGAGTGTCAGGATGACCATAACCTCGCATATGCGCCCGTGGACAGATTTGATGGCAGGATCGATTTGACTTCCCAATATCGGTTGTCGCACCAATTTGACGATCGGATACGCCTCGGCGCGTGAGACGACAGAGGTTTAGAATGATCGAACGCCAACCATTTGATCTCAAGGCCTATGTGCACGACATCGGAACAAGGCCATGCTTTATCTGCGGCTTGGTCAGGAATGACCCTGACTTCTTTCATCATCGCGTTTTTGAAGACCACGAGACGATCATTTTCCTGAGCAAATATCCCGCTCTACCGGGCTATTGCCTCGTCTGTCCGAAGGAGCACCGTGAGGATCTGGCGCGGGACATGTCGACGGACGAATATCTTCGACTACAGGAGAAGGTACATGTCTTGTCGCGCGCCTTCAAAAACGTGTTCGACGCCGAGCGAATTCATGTGCTTTCGCTCGGCAGCCAACAAGCCAATAGCCACCTGCATTTTCATGTCGTTTCCTTGCCCTCAGGTGTGCCGCTTGAAAGGCAGCAATACCATGCACTGATGGCGGAGTACGGGGTTCTGCAGATACCTGACGATCAAATGGCACAGTTGGCGCAGCGCATTGCTGAAGCATACCGTACCGAGCTGACCGCACGATAATTAACCGTCTGGCTCGCGGTTGAGACCCGGAAGCCGCTGCTCCAAGCTACGTCCCGAGGGCGAATGCCGGCACCCGGGTGCCTTTTTCGCGAAAGAGACGCTCCACCTCGTCGAGGCGGGGGCTGGCGGGCGGGTTATCGAGCGCCTTTGCCCAATTCTCGCGAGTGGGCAGGGCCATCGCGGCGGTCGTCAGCACGATGGTGCCGGGGCCGATTTCGCCGCGCAGCTGCGGCAGCAGGGTCTTGGCGTGGATGAGGTTGGTGTTTGGGATCGGGCTCATCGCATGGCCGGTCCTCGGATGGGGCGATAGATCCACGATGGCGCTGACGTCGGTCTGTCCGTACCAGACGGCCCGGCCATCGCCTACATCGGAGCGATCGGCATTGAAATCCGCGCGTTCGATCGCAAAGCCGCCCTCGATGGTCAGCAGGGCGCGTGGCGTAGCGATGCGGTGGATGCGAATATGCCACGGGTTTTCGGGAAGCAGCCAGGTTTCGATCGTGACATCGCTCCAGGGGCGCCAGCGCGAATAGAGCAGGTCGCCAGCAATCAGCGCCTCTTCGAGTGTTTCCCGCATGCGGAAATGGATGCCGTCGTCGGAGAGGCCGAGCATGCCGTCGAAGCTTGCGGCGGAGAAATTCCGGTCGTCGGCTTCGATGTTGAAGGCGTAGCGGGTGGAATAGACGAATTTCGAATATTTCTCGTTTGCGCCGAGCATCTTGTCGTGCTGCTGCCCCGAGGAGAGTACGACCACGTTTCCCGGCGTGTGCATGGCGACCATTCCCGCCGGTTTCAGCGCAACCGGCTCCGGAAATTCCGGCTGCGGTGCCTCCTCGGCGGTCCAGAATGGATGATCCCCTGCAAGGGCGAGCGGCAGGAAGAATTTAAGCGCCCAATAGGGCGAGCCGGGAGAGTTGTAGCCCTCGCTCATGAAGAGGTTCGGATAGCCGTAACCGACCGAGAGAACGCCGTCGCGATCGGCAATCGGCATCGCCGACCACCAGCGGATATGGCGCATGTAATAACCCTTGATCTCGGCCCAGGGCAGGGCTTCGACGCCGGCAAAGGCAAGCGCGCCCCAAAAGCCTCCTGCCGCAAAGCGGTAGGTCTGGCTGCGGCCGAAGGCAAGGGCTGCCCCATCCGGGCCGAACCAGTGGCGGATATCCCTGGCGAAGATCTCGGCGCGATCGCGGAAGCGATCCTTGCGCGCCTCGTCGCCCTTGGCCAGCACCGCATAGATCAGGCCGTAGAAATGCATGGCGAAGGGAATGTAATGATCGACCCGCCGAACCGGCCCGTCGCGATACCAACCATCCCTGAGGTCGAAGGTCTCCAGTTCGTCGAGATAGGCGAGTGTTTTCCGGTGATCGAACGCTACGCTCACGCGTTCCAGCCCGAGATCGATGAGCACACGGAAAAATTTCCAGTTATTGTCGATGAATTCCAGCTCGCGCGCTCTGAGAAGATAGGCAGCGACCGTCTTCTTTTCGCTGTCGTCAAGCGGTTCCCAGATGTGCTCGGGCACGAGCGCCAGGGCGAAGCCGACTGCGGCTAGCTCGACCAGCCGCTGATTGCGGTCGGCAAGATCGCCCCAATATTCGGGATGAGCGGGATTGGTGCCGTTCGCCAGCCCGCGACGATAGAGATCCCAATGCGGAAACGTGCCGCCGCCGGCAACGAGCGGAACGATCCCCCAGAGCGGCCGCGCAAATCCCTCCAGATCCGCCGCCGCCCGATCGAAGATCGCGCCGGCCGCACCGAGGCGCACACGGGCGCCGCCTTCGGAAAAATACGGCAGTAGCGGCTCGAACAGATCGGTGACGGCCTTGGCGAGGTCGTCGCGGGTCTTCAGGGGATTGCCGAAAAGCGGATTGGCCCGGGCGGGATCATAAATCATTGTCAGGCTCGAAATTCATGAAAAACAGGATCGGCCGCGGGCAGATATTGCCCGCGGCCGTCGACATTTCTGGACGCCTACTTGATGGCCTTCACGCCTTCGGTCATTTCCTTCAATCCGTCATCGACGGAGGTGCTGTCGGTCATGATCGCGTCATGCGCACGGTTGAGCACGACCTCGATCTTGGCGGCGTTCGGGTTGACCGCCATCTCCAGGTAGGTTTTCGACGGCTTCAGCGCCTCCTTGCTGGCCGCATCCTCAGGAAAGCCGGGTGTTGCCGCGATCTTGGCGCTGACGTCATCCGTCTTGAGCGCAGGGAAGGTACCCGTCGATGCGATGACTGCTGCGCCCTCAGGACCGGTGACGAACTTGATGAAATCGAGCGCGGCATCCTTGTGAACGGAATTGGCGTTGACCGCCAGGCCGGAGATCTGCGCAGCGGTCGTGCCGGTTGCCACACCGTCGGGATGCGGGAACTTGACGATGCCCCAGTTCTTGCTCTTCGATTCACCCGATTTCACCTTGGTGATCTGGGTGCCGACGAACCAGGTTCCCATCGGCAGCATGCCGATCGTGCCGTTGAAGAAGAGCGCCGAATAATGTGTGTTCGACGTCTTGAGGAAGGCGTAGGAGGGAATGGCGCCGTCCTTCTGCAGGGTCAGCGCCCGCTCGTACCAGGGCTTCAGGAAGGCGTAGTCGCCATCGACGAGCGTGTGTTTTCCGTCAAGGATGCCGGGCAGCTGGACGGTCGAACGCCAGGTGTGCAGCAGCGCGCCATAGGTCTTGTTGGTGCCCATGCCGCCCGTAAGCTTCTCGGCGGTCGCGTCGAACTGCGCCCAGGTCATGTCATTGGTGGGGTAGGGGACGCCGGCTTTGTCGAAGATGTCCTTATTGTAATAGACAACCCAGAAGTCGGAGCGGAACGGCAGGGAGTAGATCTTGCCATCAATGGTCAGCTCTTCGATCAGGCCGCCGAAGGGCGCCGGGTCGATCTTCTGATCCTTCACGAAGCCGCTGAGATCGGCGATGTTGCCGGCGCGCACCAGATTGGTGTAGCCCGGCACGTCCTTGATGGTGACGATGTCGATGTCCTTGGAGCCGCCGGTCAGCTGCGTCGAGATCATCTGCTGGTAGTCTTGCGATCCGAGGTCCATCGGCTCGAACTTCACGTTGGGGTGTTTGGCCTGATAGGCCTCGATCAGAGGCTTGTAATAGGCTGTTTTGTCCCAGTCCCACAAAGCCCATTTGAGCGTCACGGCGTCCTGAGCAAGCGCTGCCCCGGCCGTCATCGCCGCCAAGGTGAAACCCGTCACGGCAAGTTTCACCGCCCCCCCGAATTTATCCAAATACATTCCCGTTCTCCTTCCCTGGATCATCTCTGGATCAGTTATTTTATGAAGCGTCTCGTCTATGCGGTTCGCCGTGCGGCCGTGTTGCGTTTGGCAGGTGTATCTTTTGGTTTTCGCGCAATTCCGGACGCAAAACCGCTGCGCACTTTTGCTGGAATTGCTCCAGAACCATCACCGCCGCCCGATGGACGCCGAACGCGACGGCGAACATTCCGAGTGAAAAATTGAAGGTTGCCGGCATGAACACCGAAACCGGATAGAAGAGGATGTGCGCCAGCCAAAGGCTGGCGGTAAAGGCGAGCGCGGCGAGAGCCGGGAGCGGACGGATGACGGAGGCGAGGGCTGCGAGGCGCAGCAGTTGGAGAGCCGGCAGATCGCGCATCACCATCAAGACGGTGAGATGGCAGGCGAGGACCGCGACGAAGGCGGTGGCGACGAGCGCGATCGTCAGCGGTGCGCTCAGCAACAGATTGTCCCGCGCGCCGGCGCCATAGGTTGCGATCGCATAGAGGCCGATTGCGATCGCGCCTCCCAGCGCGAGGCTCCAGGCGGTGGCGCGCCAGAAGTAGCGCAGAAAGGCTTCTATGAAGTCCCGTAGCAGATAGGTGTTGCGGTCTTCCACGAGGGCCACCGAGACCCGGGCCATGGCGGCGAGGGCTGCCGGCAGCGTCACGACGAAGAGGGCCGTCAGGATGAAGAGGATGTTCAGCTTGACCATCTCCCACCACTCGCGGGCGAGGATCTCGGCGAAGAGGGCAAGGCCGGTCCTCTTCGGAGCATCCTTCGGAATGCCCGGTCCCTCCCTCGTCCACATGTCCCGCAACCACTGCATAGCCATCTCCCGCAGGCGTCTCAGTATAGAATCGAGCGTTCCGTTTCCGTGTCGAACAGCTGTGCATTGGTCATATCGGCGACCAGCGTCGCCTGCTCGCCGATATCAGGCCGGTAACGCGGCGAGACGCGGGCGATAAGATTGCGCCCGCCCGCCACCATGTTCAGATGCACTTCCGAGCCCATCGGTTCGGCAAGTTCGACGATCGCCTTGAGGGGTGCCAGGTTCTCCGGTGCGATGTCGGCCGGCGGCAATTCGTGGAAATTCTCGGGACGGATGCCGAGTATCAACTCGCGACCCTCGTAAGGGGCGATCCTGCCCTTGTCGAAATGGGCGGGCAGCGGCAGTTCCCGGCCGTCGAAGACAGCGACGTAGCCGTCGCCCCGTCGCAGAATGGTCGAGGGCAGCATGTTCATCTGCGGTGCGCCGATGAAGCCGGCGACGAACATGTTGACGGGGCGATCATAGAGGTTCTGCGGTGTATCGACCTGCTGGATATGGCCGTCCTTCATGACGACGATCCGGTCAGCCATGGTCATGGCCTCTACCTGGTCATGGGTGACGTAGATGAAGGTGGCGTTGAGGCGCTTGTGCAGCTTGGTGATTTCGGAGCGCATCGTGCCGCGCAGCTTGGCATCGAGGTTGGAAAGCGGCTCGTCGAGAAGGAAGACCGCCGGATTGCGCACCATGGCGCGGCCGAGCGCGACGCGCTGGCGCTGCCCGCCCGAAAGCGCCTTCGGTTTGCGGTTCAGCAGGTGAGAGATGTCGAGGATCCTGGCGGCGTCCTGCACCTGGGCATCGATGAAGTCGCGCGATACCTTCCTAAGCTGCAGACCGAATGCCATGTTCTTGTAGACGGTCATATGCGGATAGAGCGCATAATTCTGGAAGACCATGGCAATATCCCGATCCTTGGAAGGGACGTCGTTCATGACGTCGCCGCCGATCTTGAGCTCTCCTCCCGATATTTCCTCGAGGCCGGCGATCATCCGCAGCGTCGTCGATTTGCCGCAGCCCGACGGGCCGACCAGAATGATGAATTCCTTGTCTGCGATCTCGAGGTCAATGTCGTGGACGACGGTGAGCGCACCGTAGCTCTTGTTCAGCTCTTTAAGCGAAATGCTGGCCATCGGGTTCTCCTGAATTCACCAATAGGAAGACCAGCTGCGCGAAAGGCGCGTCAAAGCTTCCATGTAATAATAATCTCCCCAGGAGACGCATTCATCGACACCCTCGCCGCGGCAGGTGTTGAACGGCGATTTCTTCGAATAGGTGGCGTGCAGCACCAGACCGTTGGAGACGCTGGGATCCTTGACCGCATAGTGATCGGTAAGGCTCTTCATCATGCGCCGCGCCAGCGTGCGATAGCGTGCTGCCGGTTCCGGCTCGACGAGATCGGCCATTTCCAGAAGGCCGCAGGCGGCGATCGACGCCGACGAACTGTCGCGCGGCTCGCCGTCGCCGTCCGAAAAGACGAGGTCCCAATAAGGCACCACGTCGGCCGGCAGCCGGTTGAGATAGAAGGCGAGCAGCCGGTCGAAGGTTTGCCTATATTCCTCGAGCCGTTCATAGCGATAGGACAAGGCCATTCCAGCGATTGCCCAGGCCTGTCCGCGCGCCCAGGCGCTGTCGTCCCTGTAGCCCTGCTTGGTGGCGCCGCGCACCGGCGCTCCGGTAACCGGGTCCATATAGAAGGTGTGATAGGTGGAATCATCAGGCCGAACCGAGTTGGCGAGCGTGGTGCGGGCGTGAATGAGAGCGATCTCACGGTATTTCGAATCGCCGGTTTCGCGGCTTGCCCAATAGAGAAGCGGCAGGTTCAGCAGGCAGTCGATGATATAGCGGTATTCGTCCGCCACCCCCTTGCGGCCCCAGGCCTGGATGAACTGGCCGATGGGCTGGAAGCGCTCGATCAGCTGGTCGGCGGCCAGGATGGCGGCCTTGCGGCCATCCTCGTCTCCGACGAGCTTCCAGGCGGCGATGCAGGAGGGCGAATAGAGAAAGCCCATGTCGTGATGATCCGTCTCGATGCGGTTCACGATCCGATGCAGGAACGACTGGACCTGGATCTGCGCGGCATCCCGGAAAACCGCCTCGCCGCTGTGCTCGAAAGCGAGCCATAGCTCACCGGGCCAGAAACCCGCGGTCCATTGGTCGTTCGCCACCGCGGGATAGAAATTTCCGACGCTCGAATGGTTCTGCGAGGCATGGGTGAACTGGGGCAGGTTGCGCCTGATCTGCTCGACGGCAAGATCGAGCGCAGCTTTGACCTCCGGATCGGTGATCGGCTGCGGGGCGACGGACGAGACGGCGTTCATGGATTTAACCCTTCAGTCCCGTCGAGGCGATGCCCTCGACGAAGAAACGCTGGAGAGAGAGGAAGACGATGAGAACCGGAATGAGGGCGACGACGGAGGCCGCCATGATCAGCCCGTATTCGGCCGAATATTGCGAGATGAACATGCGCAGGCCGATCTGGACGGTCTTCAGCTCGGTCTTGGTCAGATAGATCATCGGCCCGAGAAAATCGTTCCAGGTGGTGACGAAGGTGAAGATCGTCAGCGTCGAGAGCGCGGGCTTCGACAGCGGCAGCATAATGCGCGCCCAGATCTGATATTCGTTCATGCCGTCGATGCGGGCCGCCTCGCAGAGCTCGGTCGGGATCGACATGTAGAACTGCCGCATCAGGAAGACGCCGAAGGCGGTGAAGGCCTGCAGGCAGATCAGCGCCAGATGCGTGTTGTTGAGGCCGAATTCGCGCATCAGCAGGAATTGCGGCACCATATAGACCTGCCAGGGCATGGCGATGGTGGCGATGTAGCCGAGGAACAGGGTATTCTTGTAGGGGAAATTCAGCTTGGCGAACGCGTAGGCGGCAAAGCTGGAGGTCAAAAGCTGCAGCAACGTGACGATGATCGTCAGCTTCGACGTGTTGTAGATGAACAGCGCAAGCGGGATCTTCGTCCAGATATCGACGTAGTTCTGCCATTGCGGCTCGGCGGGTATCCACTCGATCGGGAAAGCGAAGACGTCGCGGCTGAGCTTCAGCGATGCCGAAAGCATCCAGGCAAAGGGCATCAGCATGATGAGCGTGACGGCGATGACGATGGCGTAGATCGCGACCGATCTGACGGTCACCTTGCGTCCCGCGATCCTCATGCCTCGTCCTCCCTCTGGCGTCGGAACTGGAAGACGGTGACCGCAAGCACGAGAAAGAACAGCACCAGCGCTACCATGCTGGAATAGCCGAGATCCCAGGAAATGAAGGCCTCGTTGTAGATGTGGTAGACGAGGACGAGCGTCGATGTGCCGGGCCCGCCCTGGGTGATCATGTAGATCTGATCGAATACCTTGAAGGACTGGATCGTCAGCATCACGGTGACGAAGAAGGTCGTCGGCCCGAGCTGCGGCACGGTGACATGAATGAACTTCTGCCAGGCATTGGCGCCATCGAGATCGGCGGCCTCATAGAGCTCTGAATTGATGCCCTGCAGGCCGGCCAGATAGATGACCATGTAATAGCCCATGTTCTTCCAGATGCCGAAGAGGATCACCGTCACCATCGCCCAGTGGCGATCGGCCGCCCATCCCGGCATGTTCTTGGGATCAAGGCCGAGCGTGTAGAGGATCATGTTCACCGGTCCCATCTCGGGATTGAAGATCATGTTCCAGACGACTGCGACGGCCACCAGCGAGGCGACGTAAGGGAAGAACATCGCCGTGCGGAAAAAATCACGCCCCGCAATCTTCTGGTTGAGAAGACCGGCGAGGCCGAGCGCGCAGATGAGCGTCGCCGGCACGGAAGCGACCGTATAGATCACCGTGTTCCAGAACGCCGCGATAAAGGCCTTGTCCTCGAAGAGCCGCCAGAAATTATCCAGCCCGGCGAATGTGATCGCATTCGAGCCGTCCCAATGCATGAAGGCGAGCACGAAGGCGAACAGGATCGGGCCGAGCGTGAAGATGGCAAAGCCGATGAAATTCGGGGCAATGAAGGAATAGGCGACGAGCGCGCTGCGCATCCTGCGCTGGCGCTTGGACAAGACCGCGACTTTTCGGCTTGAGATTGCCGGAGCGCCATCCGTCGCGATGACCGAATTCGATATGGACACCGATGCCTCCTCTTCCTCCCGCAACCACATAGCACATATCCGGTATTGGTCAAACAAGTTCTGAATTGGTCATACGAATTTCATGGAAAGCGCAAAACACATATGATAGGTGAGAATGGAGACCAAGCGCTCATCGATGCTTTTCCAGTGCGGGGAGGGACATGTTCAGCGAGATTTCTAAGGGGCTGCCGGATGTGCTGGGCGATTTCACGCCCGGGGCGGTGGGCTCCGATCGCCCTAGATGGAACTCCGTGCCGCAGGCGGTACGGGAGCTGGTCATTGGCGAGGCCGAAGAGACGCTTGCGCGCACCTTTCCGCTGATCACGGCGTCGGATTACCGGGAGTTCACCGCGACGGGCAACCGTGCGCGCTTCGAGGAGCTATATTTCACACGCCGCCGGATGCTCAACGATCTGGTGCTCGGCGAACTCATCGAAGGCAAGACGCGCTTCCTGCCGAAGATCGTCGACGGCGTCTTCCTGATCGCGGAGGAGAGCGGCTGGCAGCTTCCGGCGCATAACGCCTATGATCGAAGCGGCGCGCGCTTGCCGCTTCCCGACAATTCGCAGCCTATCGTCGATCTCTTCGCCGCCGAAACGGCGGCGCTGCTTGCCACCATCGTCGCATTGCTTCGCGACGAGCTCGACGGCATCAGCCCCGAGATTACGGCACGCGTGCACCGCGAGATCGAAACCCGCATCCTTTCGCCCTATCTCGGCCGGCATTTCTGGTGGATGGGCCGCGGTGAGGAGCGGATGAACAACTGGACGGCATGGATAAGCCAGAACGTCCTGTTGACGGTCTTCTCCCTGAAAACAGATCAGCCCACGCGCCACGCCGTCGTCAAAAAGGCGCTCGGCAGCCTCGACGCCTTCCTGAAGGACTATGCCGAGGACGGCGCCTGCGAGGAGGGCGTACTTTATTACCGTCACGCCGCACTCTGCCTGCATGGCGCTTTGACCATCCTGGATAGGGTGGCGCCGGGCCTGTTCGGCCAATTTTGGCAACAGCCGAAAATCCGCAACATGGCCGAATATATTGCCCATATGCATGTGGCTGGCCGCTACTATTTCAACTTCGCGGATTCTTCCGCGGTGGTCGACCCCTGCAGTGTGCGGGAATATCTGTTCGGACAGGCGGTCGGCTCTGAGATGCTGGCTGAGTTCGCTGCGGCCGACAGGGCCGCTTCCGGCAATCCGCACCTGCCCGGGGAATGGAACCTCTGGTATCGCGTGCAGGAGCTGCTGGCCGGCCCGACGTTTCCGGCTGCCGCCCCGCCGCATCCTGCATCCCGGCGTGATATCTTCTATCCCGGCATCGGCCTTTTCATCGCCCACGACGAGCAATTTTCGCTTGCGGTCAAGGGCGGCAACAACGGCGAGGGCCACAATCACAGCGATGTCGGGAGCGTGACGCTCTACAAGAGCGGACATCCGTTCCTGATCGATGTCGGCGTCGAGACCTATACCGCAAAAACCTTTTCGGCGCGGCGCTACGAGATATGGACGATGCAGTCGGCGTTCCACAACTTGCCGACATTTGCAGGCGTCATGCAGTCGGCCGGCGAAGCTTTTGGCGCGCGCGATGTCGAGGTCGGGTTTGACGAAGGGAGCGCGCGCATATCGCTCGATATTTCAGACGCCTATCCCCCCGAAGCGCAGTTGCACAGCTACCGCCGCGTCGTTTCCCTGCTGTGCGGCCGGCATGTCGAGATCGTCGACACCTATGACGGCGGCAAGCCGGCGGTCCTGTCGCTGATGACATGCCTGGCGCCGACCGTCAGCCCGGACAGGATCGATCTCGCCGATCTCGGCAGCATTTTCGTCGAGGGCGCCGGCGAGATCGAAATCGACGAGATCGTCGTGGAGGACGCCCGGCTGAGATCGGCCTGGCCCGAGAAAATCTACCGGTTGCGCCTGCCGTTTGCCGGCAGGCTGCTGAGATTGCGGATCATCTAGAACAGGATGATTTTAGGCCGGGTCGGCCTAAAAATCTGAATCCTGTTCTAAAATTAAAGAGTTAGAGCATGATGTCGTCCGAAATCGCTCACGCTTTTCGGCATCATGCTCTGGGGAGGGCGAGCATGGAATTGACGCTAAAGATCGTGGATGCCGGTGGGGCGGTGCTGGCGAGTTCCGCGGGCCGGGACGAGACGTTCCTGGTCTATCGCCAGAGCTATCGCGAAGGCGATCGCGTGGTCGTGGAGGTCTCCGAGCCCGGGCATGTCTTCCTCTCCCTTGATGGCGCGATCCAGCCCGGCCTGGTCTATATGAAGGAATGCGTCTATTCGCTCGCCGTGCCCTTCGGCGATAAGCGCAAGCCCTATTCGCCGAATGCCTTCAGGGGCGATATCCACCGGCTTTCAGCGCGAAGCACACGCCCTGATGAGATCGTCCATCGGCGCAATCTCGCCCTCAACCCCTGGGACGATCACGCTAATCGGGCTCTGTTTCCGCATGCGCGCGCCAATGTCGAGACCCGCGGCGAAGCGGTCTTTGCCGCGCGCAACGCGATCGATGGCGAGAAGGCCAACGATGATCACGGCTTCTGGCCCTATACGAGCTGGGGCATCAATCGCGATCCGCAAGCAGCACTGACGGTGGAATTCGGCAGGCCGGTCAGGATCGACGAGATTGTTTTCTACCTCCGAGCCGACTTTCCGCACGATTCCTGGTGGGAAGAGGCCAGCGTCACCTT
The DNA here is from genome assembly GCF_019798305.1 of Rhizobium leguminosarum. Classification (GTDB taxonomy): domain Bacteria; phylum Pseudomonadota; class Alphaproteobacteria; order Rhizobiales; family Rhizobiaceae; genus Rhizobium; species Rhizobium leguminosarum_U. Next base: position 136,103 of record NZ_JAAXDD010000012.1, on the reverse strand, counting down.
CTCGAACGGCAAGACCTGCTGTTTTCCGCTGGTGAAATCGGGCGCCGCCCAGGCCTTTCCGATAGAGCCCTGTGTCGTCGAGTGGGTGGAACTGCACGGCCTGATCAAGGCCGAGGACGCCTCGCCCTATCCGGCGCTGACCCAGATCGAAATCTGGGGAACCGAGGTACAGGAAGCCGGCCTCAAGCCGTCCGCCCTTCCTCTCGCGCTATGAGCTTGTAGGTAGCCTCGACCGTGCCGTGCTCGGCGGGCCGTCGTTCAGACGGTTCCAGGCGCGGCGTAGCTGCCGTGCCGAGCCGAAGCCGGCGCGCATGGCGACGGCCTCCATGTCCAGCCGCGAACCGGCGAGCATCTCGCGGGCAAGAGCCACGCGCATGCGGTTGACGAAATCCGTTACGCTCATGCCCGTCTGCTCGTTGAACAGCCGTGAAAGGTTGCGCGGGCTGGCGCCGCTGAGGCGGGCGAGCGACTCTACCGACCAATCCTCAGACGGGTTGGCGGCGACTGCATCCTGTGCACGGTGAATGACCGGGTGGATATGGTTGCGGCCTTCGAGCCAGGGCGAAAGCTGCGGATCCGAGCCGCCGCGCCTGAGATAGACGACAAGATATCGCGCCACCGCAAGCGCACAGGCATGCCCCGCCGCTTCGGCAACGATATGCAGCATAAGGTCTATGCCGGCGGTGATGCCGGCGCTGGTGAGGCGATCTCCATCCTCGACATAGAGCCGGTTGTCCCGGACGCGCGCGGTGGGAGCGAGCCTCGCCAGATCCTCTATGCAGCCATGATGGGTGGTGCAATCGCGGCCATCGAGCATGCCTGCCTCGGCAGCGAGCAATGCGCCCGAGCAGATCGAGACCAGACGAATTCCCGGGCGAATGGCGTGCCTCAGCCATGCGACGATGGCAGCCTGGTCGGCGCGCTCCTGTTCGTTCCCTGGGGCGCTGTTTTTCATCGGGGCATCGGCGCTGCCGGCAATGATGACAAGCGCGGTATCGGGCAAGCTCTCCGGCAATGCGGCGACGCCCGTAACGGCAAGGCCGATCGAACTGCCGACCGTCGCCGATGGGCCGATATAGGCGACGGTAAAGCGCACTGTGCACTGTTCGAGGTTCGCCTTGCGCAGCACTTCGATGGGCCCGGCGACGTCGAGCAGCAGCACGCGCGGCGGCACGACGATGAAGACCGGAATATCGAAGGGCTGCGCGGCGTCCGTCATGCGGCGAGTGACTTTCCACGCCCCGCCAGGGCCTGGTCGACGGTCGCGATCCGAGCAAAGCGGCCCGACAGGACTAATTCGGTCCGGTCCCGGATTTCCTTGGCGCTCCAGGTGCGTCCTGCGGCGTCGGTCATTGGGAAGGTCAGGGTCGCCTCGCCGACATAGTCGACTTGATAGCCGAGATCGGAGGCATGACGGGTCGTGGTCTCGCAGCACTGTTCGGTGCGGATGCCGGAGACGAGGATACGATGGACGCCGTTCTCGGTCAGCCACACGTCGAGACCGGAACCGACCAGGGCGCTATGGCGCCTCTTCCTGAACGTCGCCTTGGGGGCGATCCTGAGCGGGGCGAGTGTGCTGACGAACCCAGATGCTTCCGAAAACGGCCCGTTTTCATCGACATGGAAGATTTGGATGATGGGTATCCCATCGGCTTCCGCACCGTCGATCAGAGCCTGCTGACGATCGATATAGGCGGAGGCGAGGTTTTCATCCCAGTAATCGCGATGTCTGAAAGACTCCTGGGCGTCGATAACGAGAAGGACAGTGTCATGGCCGGACATTTTTTGCTCCATGCAGGTTGATCATGAAGTCATATTCGGCGATTTGAAAACAGAGGAAAATGCGCGCGCCGGACAAATAACGGACAATTCGCGCCATGGATGCCAGGCCTCGGCGGAGGAAATCGGGTCAAGCTTCCGCCAGACCGTCCGCACATGCTAAGGAGGTCGGATGAGACTGCTTGTGGTGGAGGACAACAAGGATCTGGCGGCCTGGCTGGGTAAAGCCCTGCGACAGGCGCAATATGCTATCGACATTGCTCATGACGGCGAGGACGCCGAGCATTTGCTCAAGGTGGCGGAGTATTCGGCGATGATCCTCGATCTTGCGCTGCCCAAACTTGACGGGTTAACGCTTTTGAAGCGATTGCGGCAGTCCGGGAGCAAGCTGCCGGTCATCATCCTGACCGCGAATGCCAGCCTGGACGGCCGTGTGGCGGGGCTCGACAGCGGTGCCGACGACTATCTCGCCAAGCCCTTCGAAATCGCCGAGCTCGAAGCGAGGATCCGTGCGGTGGTCCGCCGCGGCCAGGATCGGGCCTCGTCGGAAATCACCGTCGGCAACCTGCTTTTTTCTGGTGGAACGCGGCAGTTTTTCGTCGCAGGCGAGCCGCTGCAATTGACGCCGCGCGAATATGCCGTTCTCGAGCAGCTCGTCATGAAGCATGGCATCACGGTTTCGAAAGCCGCGCTTTCTGAAAGCGTCTTCGGTTTCGACGACGAGGCGGATCCGAGCGCCATTGAAATCTACGTCCACAGGCTGCGAAAGAAACTGGAGAGCAGTTCGGCTCAGATTGCGACGTTGCGCGGGCTCGGTTATCTCCTCCGACATGTCCAGTAGCCTCGTTACAAAGGTCGGCGCGGCGATCGCGCGGCTCAGCCACAGCTTGAGGGTACAATTGCTCTGCTGGGTGCTGATGACCCTGTTCGGCGCGATCGGCTTCAATCTTTACGACAGCTTCTGGACGGCGGATGCTACGGCAAAGCTGGTGACGGATCGAACACTTCTGGCCTCGGCCCGCGTCATTGCCGAGGCCGTCCGCGTCGACGAGGGCGGCAATGTCCAGGTGGACGTGCCGCCTTCCGCGCTGGAGATGTTTGATACAGGCTTCGGCGACCGGGTATCTTACCAGGTGATCACCGCGTGGGGCAGTCTGGTCAGCGGCTTTCCCGACTTGCCGTTGCCGGCCGTCCAGCGGGCAGGCGCCGATCGCGCGTTCCATGGTGCCGATGTGCGTGTCATGATGCTCGACCATCCTGTCGTCGGCCTGCCCGATGACGGCACGATCTCCGTGACCGTCGCCGTTACGCATAACAGCCAATATGCGATGCGACGGCAATTGTGGCTTTCGGACTTTTCGAAGCAGTTCGTGCTCGTCTTCGTCGCGAGCCTGGTGACCATCCTCGGGCTTCAACGGGGTCTGGCGCCCGCTCTGAGACTGCGGGACGCCGTGCGCCAGCGCGGCCGCCATCGTCTTGATCCGCTGCCGCCGGAAATGGTGCAGAGCGAACTGCAGCCGCTCGTCCATGCCCTGAACGACCATATGGAGCGCGTCCAGAACCAGATGGCCGCGCAGCGACGGTTCGTATCGAATGCCGCGCATCAGCTCCGAACGCCGCTCGCGCTGATTTCGACGCAGGCGAGCGTGGCGGCCCGGGAAGCTGATCCGGCTCGCCGTGACGAGGCGCTTGTCGCCCTTCGCACCAGCACGAAGCAGATTTCGCGTCTCGCCAGCCAGCTTCTTACCTTGTCGCGGGCCGAGCCCGGAAGCCGGCGCCCGCGCAGCGATGCGACAGACCTCAGCAAGGCTGCCCGCGAGATCCTGGAAGCGCATGCCGAAGAGGCGCTCAGGCGCAACATCGACGTCGGTCTGGAAGCGGTCCGCCCGGTCATTGTCGACGGCGACGAGACGATGTTGCGCGAGATGTTGGTCAACCTCATAGACAACGCGATCCGCTATACCCGCCCGAATGGACGGGTGACCGTCGCCGTCGGGCAGGCGGACGGCAATGCCGTCGTGACCGTCGAGGACAACGGGCCGGGTATTCCGAGCGGGGAGCGCGAGCAGGTTTTCGAACGGTTCTACCGGATCATGGGGACCGAAGCTGAGGGGAGCGGTCTGGGGTTGTCGATCGTTCGGGAGGTTGTCGAAGGTGCAGGAGGTTCAGTCTCGCTCGATGATGCGGAAGGCGGCGGCGGGCTCATCGTGACGGTACGGCTTCCGCTCGCTTAAACTCGAGCGCGTCAAATGAAGAAGGCCGGGCATGGCACCCGGCCTTCTTCTCTATCTGCCTTGGGAGGAGGCCGATTTGATCACTGGGTATCGAGGTGCTGTTGCGGACGCCATTTCGCCAGACGGTTCTCGATCAATGTCATGATGTATTCGGCAAAAAGCGTGACGACCATGACGAGGAGGATTGCCGCGAACATGCCGGCGGCGTCGAACGTACCCTTGGCGATCGAGATGAGCTGACCAATCCCGAACCGGGCGCCGACGAATTCGCCGACGATCGCGCCGATGATCGCGAAACCGAAGGACACATGCAGACTGGCGAAGATCCAGCTCATCGCCGAGGGAATGATCACCGTGCGGGTGACCTGCCAGTCCGAGGCGCCGAGGATGCGGGCATTGGCGATCATATTACGGTCGGCCTCGCGCACGCCTTGGAAGGCGTTTGCGAATACCACGAAGAATACCATGATGAAGGCGAGAGCAACCTTGGAGGGCAGGCCGAGACCCATGATCATGATGAAGATGGGGGCGAGAACGACGCGCGGTATCGAGTTGATCGCCTTGATATAGACGGAGAAAATGTCCGACAGGAAGCGGTTGCGGCCAAGGCCAATGCCGACGAAGACGCCGGTGATCGAACCCGCGAAGAAGCCGATCAAAGCCTCCTCCATCGTCACCCATAGATTATACCAGAGCGAACCTTCCGTGGTGCCTTCGGTTGCCCATTCGTAAAGGCGCTGAACGACGCCGCTCGGGCTCGAATAGAAGAACGGATCGATCCACTGCATGTTGGAAGAGAGTTCCCACATGCCGATCACGAAGACCAGGATGGCGATCTGCCAGAAGCGCACCAGCGTCTTGCGCCGGCGCATCGCCTTCAGCGCCGACGCCTCGATTTCCGTGTCCGACGTGCCCGGCCGAAATAGGGTGGCCGAACCGGCCTCAAGAGTAGTGTGTGCCATGATATCCTCCCTCAGGCCACTTCGCTCGCGCGACGGTAGCTGGTCTCGACCTCTTCGCGGAGGTCCTCCCAGATCGTCCTGCAGTAGTCGATGAAGTTCTGCTCGTAGCGGATTTCCGAGACGACGCGCGGGCGGGGGAGATCGATCGTGTAGACCGACTTGACCGTCGCGGGGCCGGCGGTCAGGACATAGACCTTGTCGGCAAGGGCGACCGCCTCTTCGAGATCATGGGTGACGAACACCACCGAGGCCTTGCGCTCCGCCCACAGTTTCAACAGCTCTTCGTGCATGACGGTGCGGGTCTGCACGTCGAGAGCCGAAAACGGCTCGTCCATCAGCAGGATCTCAGGCTCGTTGATGAAGGTCTGCGCGAGCGAGACGCGCTTCCGCATACCGCCAGAAAGCTGGTGGGGATAATGATGGAGAAACTTCGAAAGGCCGACACGGGCGAGCCAGTCGCGTGCGCTCTTTTCTGCTTCAGTGCGCGACTTGCCTCGAAACAGCGGACCGGCCATGACGTTGTCGATGACGTTCCTCCAGGGAAAGAGCGCGTCGGTCTGGAACGCGAAGCCGACACGCGGGTCGATGCCGCTGATCGGGCCGCCCATCAGCCGGACTTCACCGGCACTCGGGCGCGCAAGACCCGTTACGAGATTGAGCGTCGTCGATTTGCCGCATCCGGTAGGGCCGACGACGGCGACGAACTCCCCGCGGGCAACCGTCATATTGAAATCACGCAAGGCCGTAAGAGACTTGCCGGTCGGCGAGACGAAGCGGCGGCTGACATTGATCAGCTCGATCGCCGGAATCTGGTTCTGGTCATGTTGCATGATGATACCTGAGGCGTGCTTTGGGCGCGTGCACGCAATGCCCATGGATCGATGGGAGGTCGCTTCCGGTTGGGAGCGGAGGCGACGCGACGCCTTACTTGACGTTCTTGACGAATTCCGTCGTGTAGGTCTTGGAAAGGTCGATCTGCTTGCCCTTGACGTTCTTGGAGAACTCCGAGAGCACGGCAAGCACGGTCTTCGGACCGTCTTCCGGCATGACGCCATCCGGTGTGAACATGCCCTTGCCGTCGCCGAGAGCCTTGATGTAGCCGTCCTTGTCGCCGACGTAGAAGTCCTTCGGCATCTTGTCCGCGATCTCGGCGGCTGAATGCGTGTTGATATAGCGCAGTGTTTTGACGAAGGCGTTGGCGAGCTTCTGTGCTTCTTCCTTGTGCGCGTCGACCCAGGACGCTTCCATGTAGAGCGATGCGGCCGGATAGGTACCGCCGAGCGCCTGACGGGTCGACTCGACCGTGCGCATGTCGACGAGCACGCTCGCCTCGCCTGTCTTGATCATGCGCGAGATTGTCGGCTCGGTCGTCATGCCGGCCTGGATCTGATCCTGTTGCATGGCAGCGATGAAGGTGCCGCCGGCGCCGACTGGAACCGTGACGACATCACCGGGCTTCAGGCCTGCCTTCGAGGCCATGAAGAGGGTTAGGAAGTTGGTGGACGAGCCGAGACCGGTGACGCCGAGGTTCTTACCTTTGAAGTCGGCCGGAGATTTGATGTCAGGATGCTTGCTCGAGACCATCTCGACCTCGCCCGGCGCCTGGCTGAACTGGACGATGGATTCGACAAATTTGCCTTTCGCCTGCAGATCCACACAATGGTCGTAGAAGCCGACGACACCCTGGACGGCGCCCGCCAGAAGCTGGTTTTCGGCATCGACGCCGGCCGCTTCGTTCAGGAGCTCGACGTCGAGACCCTCGTCCTTGAAGTATCCGAGCGATTCGGCAAGTTTGGCGGGCAGATAGATCTGCTTCTCATAACCGCCGACCATGATAGTGATCTTGTCAGCTGCGTTTGCGGCGCTCGTAGCGAAAGATGCTGCGGCGAGAAGCGTAGAAAAAGCGACGGTGTGAAAAAGGCTGCGTGTAGAACGCATGGAAATCTCCTCCTTGTGGTTGCGTGCATCGTCGTCTCGCCACCTTGACCGTGTCTCCTCCACGATGCCGCCTCTTCCTATGACGTCGAAGCTTTCAACTAGCTTTCAGCCGCAGACGGGCAGGCAGCCCGTCCAATCCCGTCCATGCATCAATGACTGCACTAGCATTTCCTGAGCCGGATACGCCGTCCCTTCCACAGACATGTATCGCAGACATATACTTTTCCGAGCGCATCGGCAGCGTTCGGCCCTCGCGGCAACCGCTTCAACATGAAAATCGTGAGACGACTTGCCCGCGGCCGTCATGGTCACCTGACGACCGGCTAGGACGTGTGAGTGCTTGGGATCAGATGTCAGCTCGTAAAGCTTCGCAGATCCCTCAGCAGATTGCGGTACCTCGCCTGGCTGCCGACCAGATGGTCGCGCATGGCGTTGCGGGCAGCTTGATCATCCCTGTCCGAGATGGCGACGACGATCGCCTCGTGCTCCCTGTGGATCAGCTTTCGATAGGCGGTCTGTTCGGCCGTCCTCGTTTCGGGGACGAGCCTCGACTGCGGGATGATCGCCGAACCCTGGGACTCCAGGAACTGCCTGAACAGCGGATTGTTCGTCGCTTCCGCAATCGCGGCATGGAGCTCGAGATCCGCATCGCGAATGGATTGATCACTCTCGATGCACCGGAGGATTTTCCGGTGGCATTCGAATATCGCTTCCTCCTGTGCCGGCGAGCGGCGTAAGGCTGCAAGGCCGGCCGCCTCGATTTCGACAGGTGTTCTGATCTCGAGTACCTCAAGATCGGAGGCGACGCGGGCCTTGTCGACTTTCCGCGCGGAGAGCGCCGGATCGGCACCGAGTACGAAGATACCCGCTCCCTGGCGCACCTCGACAAGCCCGTCGGAGCGAAGTGCTGCCACCGCCTCACGCACGACGGTCCGGCTGACGCCGTGTGTTTCGGTCAACTCATGTTCACTCGGAAGCTTGTCGCCGGCGGAATATTGGCCGCTCAATATGGCTTGCCGGAGGCTTTCGCCGACCTGTGTGACCAGCGACCCGGAGCCTTTGCTGCGATCCTTCATCTGCATAGCCACGCCTGACCCCCGCATCGGCTTTGATCCGAATGCCGCCCAAACCTCAGCATTCACGATTCATCACACATGTATGACAAATTTATCCGTCTTTCAATGGATGAATACGTGGCCGCTTGTTTCTTGCCTGGTTTGCAGATGACCAGTGTCGGCAGCTATGATCGGGCGACGATTGACGAGGAAGCTTCGATGAAGACCGATGTGCCGACCGCACAAGTTCCACTGCCGCTTAGGGATAAGCGCCGGCGTTTGACGCTGGAGGCGCTGGCCGACGTGGACGAGGGCAATGCCGTTGATCACCGGTCGGTCCAGGCCTGGGCCGATGGCCTCGACGGCGACAAGCCGGTTTCATTGCCTAGTTAATGGAATTCAGGCAGGCACTCACAACCGCCTGGTCGACTCCCCGCGCACAAATCTCGGCGTCAGGATGAAGTCCTGCGGCGGCGCGGCGGCACCCTCCGGACTTGCTATTCTTGCCAGCAGGCGCTGCGCTGCCAGTTCGCCAAGCTTCTGCGCATCCTGCACCACCATGGTGATGCGCGGTGTGATGACGTTACTCCACGGCACGTCGTCGACCATCGCCAGCGACACGTCGTCGGGGCAGCGGAAACCCATCTCCTGCATGACCTGAAGTGCTGCGAGACCCGTCATGTTATTGGCGCCGATGATGGCGGTCGGCCGATCGCGGCGGGTGAGCAGGCGCATCGCCTGCGCGTGGCCGCCGGTTCTGGTGTAGCCGCCTTCGACCACCAGCGAAGGGTCGATGTCCACGCCAGCGCCGGCCATCGTATCCATGAAGCCCTTCAGGCGCTCGTCGGCGGTGTGCAGACCGCTCGGCCCGGAAATGAAGCCGATGCGCCTATGGCCGAGCTGCAGCAAATGTTCCGTCAGGATGGTGGTGGTCAGCGGGTTGTCGGAACCGACAAAATCGCGCTCGGCGCCCTCCACCTTCTGGTCGAACATCACGATCGGGGTTTTGAAGTCGCGCAGGAATGTGGCGTACTCCTCGCCGCGTCCGTTTGCCGCCAGCGCAATGCCGGCAATCTTCTGCGCCTCCAGCCGCTCCAGCAGCGCCCGTTCGAGATCGGCCCTGCCGGAGGAGTCGGCGATCAGGACGAAATAACCGTGATCGAGCGCCTGGTGCTCGATCTCTCGCCGGATGTCGCCGAAGAACATGTTGCCGAGATTGGCCGAGACGAAACCGATCAGCGAGCTGCGTCCGCGCGCCAGCGTCTGGGCCACCGGGTCGATGCGATAACCGGTCGATTTTATCGCCTGCAGGATGCGGTCGAGCGTCTCGGCGCCGACCCGCTTCGGGCTGTTGAGCGCGAGCGAGACGGTCGAGATTGAAACCCCCGCAAGGCGCGCGACATCTCGTATGGTGGTCATAGCTATCGAACCGGTTCTAATGTCTTGTTATGTCCGATTTTATTGGTCGGCGCAACGTTCATGCTGCAAATCACCTGTTCGCAGGGGTCTTCCTTTCTGAACTTATGATCGCGAATTTCGTCTTGACAGACATCGGATCAGGCGAGATGATCATTTACCGAACCGGTTCGATATGATGTTGGGCCGGAAAACAGGGAGGAGAAACCTGTGACGAGTTCGGAACGCCAGCCGGAAAATCCGGCATCGGGAGGGGCGGAGAAACACGCGTGGTTCAGCCAGGATCGCCTGGGCATGTTCATCCATTGGGGACTCTATGCCTTGGGAGCCCGGCACGAGTGGTTGAAGAACCGGGAAGAGCTGACCGACGACCACTACCAGCGCTATTTCGACAATTTCGATCCCGATCTCTATGATCCCAAGGAGTGGGCGCGGCGGGCACGTCTTGCCGGCATGAAATATGTCGTGGTGACGACCAAGCATCATGAGGGCTTCTGCCTCTGGGACAGCAAGTTGACGGACTACAAGGCGCCGAACACGCCCTGTGGCAAAGATCTGCTCACGCCGCTGGTCGAAGCTTTCCGCGCCGAAGGGCTGAAGATCGGCTTCTACTATTCGCTGCTTGACTGGCACCATCCCGATTTCCCGATCGACGTTCACCATCCGCTACGCAACCATCCCGACGCCAAGGCGCTGAATGCCGGCCGTAACATCGCCAACTACGCTGCCTATATGCGCGAACAGGTGCGCGAGCTTCTGACCGGCTTCGGCCGCATCGACATCATCTGGTTCGATTTCAGCTATCCCGGGCGCGATTATCATGGCCTGCCCGGCAAGGGGCGCGCCGATTGGGAGAGTGAGCGGCTGGTCGATCTGGTGCGCGAACTGCAGCCCGGCATCATCGTCAACAACCGCCTCGATCTGCCGGAGGGCAACCTGCCCGACGTAACGACGCCGGAGCAATATACGCCGCGCGTGGCCCCGGCCATCGCCAGCCAGGGGGTACTCTGGGAAGCCTGCCATACCTTCAGCGGCTCCTGGGGCTATCATCGTGACGAGGATACCTGGAAGAGCCCGGAACAGATCATCCAGCTGCTGATCGATTCCGTCGCGCTCGGCGGCAATCTCCTGATGAATGTCGGCCCGACCGGCCGGGGCACGCTCGATGCGCGCGCCATCAGTGCGCTCGAGGTCTATCAGAACTGGATGGCCGTCAATGGGCGTTCCATCTATGGGGCGGGGCCATCCGGCCATCCGGTGCCGGCTGGCTGCCGTTATACCCAGCGCGGCAATCGTCTTTATCTGCATGTCTACAACTGGCCTTACCGCCACATCCACATCGAGGGCATCGCCGACAGGATCGCCTATGCGCAGTTCCTGCACGACGCCAGCGAGGTCCGCTGGCTCGCCCAGACCAGGGATGTGGATTCCAATATCGGCGTGACGGTGCCGGAAGGCATGATCACGCTCGAACTGCCGGTCCGGCGCCCGGACGTTACCGTGCCGGTGATCGAGATCATCCTAAAGGCGTGAAGCTCGATCGCACTCGCGTGTCCTTTGCGTTCATGGAGGGAGGAGAAACCCATGAAGGTTCTGAAGAAAACGCTTTTGCTTGCCGCTTTCGGCAGCAGTCTTTTTGCGACAGCCGCATCGGCCGAGCAGGTCAACCTGACCTGGCAGATGTGGACCGGCTCCGAAACCGACACCAAGAGCTGGCAGCACCTGGCGGAGATGGTGACCGCCAAATATCCCGATATCAAGGTAACGCTGACGACGACCGGCTGGGTCGATTACTGGACAAGGCTGCCGGTGCTGGCGGCATCGGGACAGCTCGCCGACATCGTTTCCATGCAGTCGCTACGCATGCCGAACTTCTATTCGCTGCTCGAGCCTCTGAATGACCGGATCGAGACCGATAAGTTCAACGTCGGCGCCTTCACCCCCTCGATCATCGGCAGCATGTCCGTCGACAAACAGCTTTACGGTCTGCCGTACGATGTCGGTCCATGGGTCATCTATTATAATCAGGACGCGCTTGAAGCCGCCGGCGTTCCGCTGCCGAAGCCGGGCTGGACGCTTGCTGAGTTCACCGATGCCGCCAAGAAGCTGACGAAGGACGGCAAGTACGGCTTCGGCATCACCCCGACCAACTATTCGGTCCTGGCCGCGGCCTGGGGCGATAAATACGTCAACGACGCCGGTGCGCTCGACTTGACCAGTGCGAGCGCAGTTGCCGCTGCCGACAGGATGATCGGCTTTGCTGCCAAGGATAAGATCGCGCCGCTGGTCCCCTCGGGTGGCGCGGATCCCGGTGATGTCGTCCAGGGCCGGTTCAATTCGGGCAATGTTGCCATGTATATCGACGGCCCCTGGTCGATCATCGGCATGAAGGACCAGGCGAAGTTCAAGATCGGCCTCACCACCCTGCCGCGCGATGAGGGCGAACTTTCGGCCGTCACCGCAGGCTCCGGTTTCGGCATTTCTACGACGAGCAAGAATAAGGACGCGGCCTGGAAGGCGATCCAGGTGCTGACCAGCCCGGAAGCCTTGTCCTATCTCGCCGAACAAGGCCGTGCCTTGCCGGCGCGCACGGCGGCGCAATCGGCCTGGTATAAAGTGGCGGCCAAGGACATCACCAATGGCGGCGAGGCCATCGACTATTCCCTGGCGCATTCCGTGCCTTACGTGATCACCAACAACTGGGCGGCGGTGGAAAACCTCTTCAACCAGTATTTCCCGCCGGCTTTCGCCGGCAGCGTCGACGCCAAGCAGACGATGGAGTCCATCCAGAGCCTCGCGCAGCAATAAAGCTAGCGCGTCCGACAGGACGCGCTAGCGCCGCCGCGGCAGGACCTGCCGCGCATGGAGGAAGACATGTCGCAAAGCGCTGTTGCCGAAGTTCCCTTGCAGCCCGGTCGGCCCCGGCTCTTCCTGAAGCCGGAGACGCAGACAGCCATGCTGTTCCTGTTGCCGAGTTTCCTCGGCTTCATGGTCTTCATGGCCTTGCCGATCGTGGCGTCGCTGGCGCTCAGCTTTACCAACTGGCAGCTGATCTCGACGCCGTCCTTCGTCGGCTTTCAGAATTATATCAGGCTCTTCACTGTCGATCCGGCCTTCTACACGGTATTGAGCAACACGCTGTTCTTCGCCGCCGAGTATTTGGCGCTGAATATCATCGTCTCGCTGACGCTGGCGGTCTGGATATCGAGCCTGAAGCGCGGCAAGGCGATCTTCCGGGTGATCTTCTTCCTCCCGGCCTTCACGCCGACGATCGCGGCGTCGGTGGTCTGGCTGCTGATCTTCACGCCGGACGGGCTGGCCGATACCATCATCCGCGCGCTCGGCCTCGGCCTGCCGAATTTCCTGCTGAACTCGACCTGGGCCATGCAGGCGGTCGTGCTTGTCACCCTGTGGGCGAATGTCGGCTATAACGTCGTGATGTTCAACGCCGCCCTCGACCTGGTGCCGAAGCATTATCTCGAGGCGGCGACGATCGACGGCGCCAATGCCTGGCAGCGCTTCTGGCGCATCCGCCTGCCGCTCATCTCGCCGACCATCTTCTTTGGCACCGTCATGACGGCGATCACCTCGCTGCAGGTCTTCGACGAGATATTCGCGATGACGCGCGGCGGTCCGGGATCGGCAACGGCGACGCTTGGTTTCGCCATCTACCAGAAGGGCTTCACCAACTTCCAGATGGGTTATGCCTCGGCTCTCGCCTGGGTGATGTTCGTCATGATCATGGCGCTCACTATCCTGCAATTCCACATGCAGCGCAAATGGGTGCATTATGACGATTGATCCGACCTCACGGCATCCGCATTCCGTGTCTCAGCATCGTCACCGCATATTGCGGCGCGTCGGCACCTTCGTCAGCTACACGGCGCTTTCGCTGATCGCGCTGCTTTTCCTCTTCCCCTTCTTCTGGATGGTGTCGAACGCGGTACGCTCCAATGCCGAGGTGATGGCCGTGCCGGTCCGCATCTTCCCTGAGGAGTATCATTGGGGAACATTCGTCGAAGCCTTGGTTTCCCTGCCGTTCGGAACCTTCCTGTTGAATTCCTTCGTGGTTGCCTGCGGTGTGACGGCGATCGTGATTGCGGTATCCTGCCTTTCCGCCTACGCCTTCGCCCGGCTGAAGTTTCCCGGCCGCGAGGGGCTGCTGCTTACCTATCTCAGCACGCTGATGATCCCGCAGATAATGCTTGTCATCCCGCTCTTCCTCATCGTCAGCAAGCTCGGCTGGATCAACACCTATCACGGCATGATCCTGCCGGTCGCCTTCAGCTCCTTCGGCACCTTTCTGCTGCGGCAGTTCATCCTCGGCATTCCCAAGGATCTCGACGAGGCGGCGATGATGGACGGGGCTTCACGCCTGCGCATCCTGGTCACGGTCATCGTTCCGCTTGCCATGCCGGCCATCGGCCTCTTGTCGCTGTTCACCTTCATTGCACAGTGGAAGAGCTTTCTCTGGCCGCTGATCGCCACCAGCGGCGTCGAAAAAGCCACGCTGCCGCTCGGCCTCACCCTGTTCCAGACACAGCAGGGCACCGCATGGAACTACATCATGGCCGGTGCGACGATCTCCATGCTTCCGGGTATCGTCCTGGCCATCGTGCTGCAGAGGGTAATCTACAAGGGCATTACCGTCAGTTCCGGCTTCGGTGGACGCTAATCTTCATAAGAACAAAGATTCGAGCGCGTTGCATCAAGTTTGGTGTGATGCCCTTCAAGTCCGGTCGATCGCAATCGAAGAAGGCGCTCCTGCCGCCGCAAGATCATATCCTCGCGCTTAACTTTTGGTTCCGGAAGAAAAGTAAAATTTAACCAAAATTTGAAATAACGCATTCATATCCGAATTGTGCAGGGGAATTCATGAAAACCGCCACGCTTGCATCCATCGCCTTGGCGATATCGATCTCTGCTGCCCATGCCCAGACGATCGGGGTTTCGATGTCCGGTCTCGACAAATTCAGGACGGCGCTTCTGAACGGCGTCGTCTCGCATGGGCAGACGATATCCGGCCTCAAGCTCGTCACCGAGAATGCCAATGGCGACAACGAGCTCCAGAAGCAGCAGGTGCAGAAACTCATTGCCGACAAGGTCGACGCGATCATCCTTGCCGTCTCCGATGGTGACCTCGGGCCGCAAATGACCAAGATGGCGGCAGATGCCGGCATTCCGCTGGTCTACATCAACAACATTCCTTCCAACCTGCTGGACCTGCCCGACAATCAGGTGGTGGTCGCCTCCAACGAGAAGGAATCCGGAACGCTGGAGACCAAGCAGGTCTGCGCGCTCCTTAAAGGCAAAGGCCGCGTCGTCGTGCTGATGGGCGAACCCTTCCACGCCGCCGCCCGTGCCCGCACCCAGGATATATCAGACGTCATCGCCACCCCGGATTGCAAGGGCCTTCAGATCGTCGAGCGGCAGGCGGCCTATTGGTCGAGCGATCATGCCGACCAGCAGATGCAGGAATGGCTGTCGGCCGGCGTCAAGTTCGATGCGGTCATCGCCAATAATGACGAGATGGCGCTCGGCGCGATCCGCGCCATGAAGAAGAACAATATCCCGATGAAGGACGTCGTCGTCGCCGGTGTAGACGCGACCGACGACGCGCTCGCCGCGATGGTGGCCGGAGATCTCGACGTGACCATTCTCCAGAGCGCCGTCGGACAGGGTGCCGCCGCTGTCGACGCCGCCACGAAGTTGATCCGCAAAGAGAAGGTGCCGCGCGAAAACAACGTTCCCTTCGAACTCGTCACACCTGAGAACATTGCCAGCTATCTGCCGAAGAGCCAGTGAGCACAAGAGGACTATGATGTTGCATTTCTGGAATAAATTCGGCATTCGCGCGCAGATCACCTCCGGCTTCGTGCCGCTGATCCTGTTGATGAGCCTGCTCACGGTCAGCGCGATCTCGGGCATGAACGGGCTCGCCTCGATCTTCGCCTCCTACCGCGCCACTGCCGGCCAAAGTCTCGCCATCTCCGACTACAGCGACCAGCTGCACGAGATTCAGATGTCGGCGGAAGCCTTCCGCTCGACGCCGACTCAGGCTGTGGTCGACAGCTTTCGCGCCGGCGTGAAGGCCTTCGAGGCGGACGATCCGCGTTTTGCGGGCAACAGGGACCTGCAGTCCGGCCTTGCGGCGATCCGTCAGGAGATCACCGCTTATGGCAAGGCTTTCGAACAGATCGTTTCCCTTCAGGCCCGGCGCGACATGCTGATCTCCAAGGTCACCGAATTCGGCCCCTGGACCAGCATCGCGCTCAACGACGTCGTGCGCAGCGCCTGGCGCCAGAACGACGTCGCCCTGCTGCAGATGACGGCGGCGACTTTGGAGGCCTTGAACCGCAGCCTCTATTTCTCCGAACGCTTCGTGCACTCCAACGATTTTGCCGCCTATGACACGGCGCAAGCAGCACTCGCCGAAGCGGTGGCGCTCAACGATGCTGCCGCCAAAGCCGCAAAGAACGAGCTGCAGAAGAAGCGCCTGATGGGCGCCGGCCAGTTGATGCAGAACTACACCGCCCGTCTTGGCGACATGAAGGACGTGCTGCAGGCTTCCGGCAATATCCGCCAGACGCAGTTGAATGTGCTGGCGCCGAAGATATCAGGTGAGTTCAAGGATCTGCAGGCGGCAGTGACCGGCGCGCAGAAGAACCTCGACGGTTCGGTCGACGCAACGGTTGCCTCCGCGACCAGCGCGACGCTGCTCATCAGCGGTCTCTTGATCGTCATCGGCCTCGTGCTTTCCTATTTCGTCGGCCGACTGATTTCCTCGGCGGTGCGCAACATGGCCCAGTCCATGGAGCAGCTTGCCCGCGGTGAGGAGGGGATCGTGATAACGGGCGTCGAACATCGCCACGAACTGGGGGCCATGGCGCGTTCGCTGAAGGTTTTCCAGGAAACGGGGCGCGCCAAGCTGATCGCGGAAGCCAATGCCGAACGCGCCCGCCTGGCGGCCGAAGAAGAGCGACTGCGCCAGGAGGCCGAGCGGCTCAGCGACGCGCAGGTGATGGAACATGCCTTCCGCCAGATCTCAGTCGGGCTGGACGCACTCTCGAAGGGCGACCTCACCGTCCGCGTCGGCGAAGTCGACCATCGCTATGTCAGGATCCGGGATCATTTCAACAATTCGGTTGCGAGCCTAGAAGAGGCGGTCGACGCCGTCATTCGCGCGGTCGCCACCATCCGGTCCGGCCTTGCGGAAATCTCCACCGCCTCCAACGATCTCGCCCGCCGCACCGAGCAGCAGGCAGCCTCGCTGGAGGAGACCGTCGCGGCGCTGGGTGAGGTGACCCGCGGCGTCAATGGAACTGCTGAGGGCGCAAGCCGCGCCCAGGGAGTCGTGGCGACCGCTCGCACCAATGCCGAAAAGGGCGGCGAGATCGTTGCCCGTGCCATCGATGCGATGACGGAAATTCAAAATTCATCGTCCAAGATCGGCAACATCATCAGCGTCATCGATGAGATCGCCTTCCAGACCAACCTGCTGGCGCTGAATGCCGGCGTGGAAGCGGCGCGGGCCGGCGAGGCAGGCAAGGGCTTTGCCGTCGTCGCCCAGGAAGTCCGCGAGCTGGCCCAGCGCTCCGCCAACGCGGCAAGGGAGATCAAGCAGCTGATCTCTACCTCCTCGGCGCAGGTCAAGACCGGCGTCCAGCTGGTGGGTGAATCCGGCCTCTCGCTCGAACAGATCGTCGAGCAGGTCACCGCCATGAATGCGACCGTGGCCGAGATCGCCGTTGCCGCCCGCGAACAGGCGACGAGCCTGCGCGAGGTCTCGGCCGCCGGCGACCAGATGGATAAGGTGACGCAGCAGAACGCCGCGATGGTCGAAGAGACCACGGCCGCCGCCCAGAGCTTGACGCATGAAACCGAAAGCCTTGCCGAGCTGCTGCGGCGCTTCAGGACGAGCAGCGGCCGGACATCGGAGCATCGGCATTACGCGTTGGCATCCTGACGTCCTGTCGATACGAGCAAACGCCGCCGCCCGAAAGGGCGGCGGCGAGCGCGTGTCTGGTATGGTGTCAATGGCTCCCGGATGGCGGAGCGTGCGGTGCGCCGGCAATGCTTTTGCGAACGTGACGAATTGCCGTCCAGACGGCGAAGAGCACGAGCGGGATGGCGCCGAGAACGGCGAGCTTCGCCATGTGCGGGTCGACGCCCAGTTCGGAAATGCTTTCCAGGCAGATCTTCGCCAGCCCGACGGTGTAGTAGGTGATGGCGATGACGGAGAAGCCTTCGACCGCCTGCTGGATATGCACCTGGATGCGCGCCCGCTCTTCCATCGAGGTCAGTAGCGACGCGTTCTGATCTTCGAGCTGAACCTGCACGGTCGTCCTGAGAAGGTCTCCGGCCAGGCTCACACGTTCGGCCAGTTCGTCGAGGCGGCGTTCGGCGGCTTCGACCGAGCGGACGGCTGGTTGAAACCGCCGGTCGATGAAGGTGCCGATCCTCTGGCGCTGCTCGACGCGCACCTCGCGAAGCTCCGACGTTCTGCTTGCGACGATCTCGGCATAGGCTTTCGTCGCGCCGAAGCGGTGGCGAGCGAGCGCTGAGAAGTTGAGCACATCCGACGAGAGCTTGGTGACCTCGGAAAGCAGGGCTTTGTCGACCTTGACCGCGTTTTGCATGTGCGCGATCAGCAGGTCGAGGCGACGGTCGAAGATGGAAAGCTTCGACACCGTCTCGCGTGCCATCGGCAACGCCAGCAACGCCATCATCCGGTATGTCTCGATCTCCAGGAAACGCCTGACCATGCGGCCGGTGCGATAGGCATTGAGGTTGCGGTTGAAAAACAGGAATTCCACGAAGCCGCTGTCGGTCAGGCGGAAGTTCGAATGCACTTCCGCGTCGCCGCCGCCGACTTGCGAGGCGACATCGTCGAGCCTCGGTTTTTCCGGACGCTGCCCGTCCTTCTCGTCGCGCACCAGCACCCGGACGGCTGCGATGACCTTCCCGTCGATCTGGCGGCAGCACGCCTGAAAGGCTTCCGGCGGGTTGCTGCCGGGTTCGGCCGATGCCGGAACGACGAAGGTCAGGGTCAGGAACTCGGTATGCGCCTCCCACTTCAGCCGGCCGTCGCCGATGCGGCCGATACCGTGGTTGCCCTCGCGGGTCGTGGAGACGTCTTCCAGTCCTGGCAGGGAATTGGGCATTTGAGGAGGGGCATTGTCGCCGACGATGGCGACATGCCACACATCCGTGTCGCCGTCGAAGTAAAGCGATGGCCGCGCGTGCAGCTCGTTGTGAAGTTCCCTTCGCAGCGGATGCTCGGAGCCCATCGGCATGGAAATGCACCTCTGTAGGGTAGGCAGCGCTGGATCGCCTGATGTAACCGGGTTGCCGGCATATGTGGTTTGACCATCGCGCCTGCGAGCCGGCGAAGGCTGACAACGGCTATAGCCTCTCCCGAGGCGTGTGTCACCATGCGTTCGCCAGCCTGTGCGGAGACTGCGCTTGCCTTCGCACTCGACCGTTGGTTCAGAGCAAACGCCAGGCAGCGAGGCTGCCGAGCAGTTGCACGCCGAGGCAGAGAACGGCGAGAGCGCCACCTTTCCTTGCGGCAGATGTAGCGTGGTTCAGATCATCGACAATTCGAAGATCGAAGTGTCGGAGAGGCCGGCAGGCAGAAGCAAAAAACGATCAGCCACGGCCCGTTGCGAGGCCGTGGCTGATGCAGCGCGCAATCTGTGGGAGACAGGCGCGGCCGTTACTTGTTGGCGGCGAGCGCCACGTTGACCTTGTCGACGTCGGCACTCATTGCCTTGAAGGTCTCGTCGAGGGAAAGCTCGCCGACAATCAACTGACTCATCCTCTGGACGATGAGCTGATAGATGGCGGAGGATCCCTTGAGGCGTTCCAGGTCCCGGGCTGCCTGCGGCACGCTATTGCGGCTTCCGAGGAAGACGGCCATCGCTTCCTTGGCATTCTTGCTTTCGAGCTTGTATTGCGGGTCCTTGATGTCGGCGCCCGTCAGGATGACGTAGTTTTCAGCGATTTCACGCTGGACCTTTTCAGAGCCGAGGAACTCGATAAACGCGGCCACGGCCTCCGGAGACTTGGTGCGCTTGAAGCCGACGATCGCGGTGCCGCCCGGCATCGCATAGCAACCGGCATCGCCACACGGCGCGCTGATCGCCGTCCAGTCGAAGGCGTCGCCGATCTTCTTCTGGAACGGATTGACCATCCAGTTGCCGGCGAGATAGGTCACAACGTTGCCGTTGACGAACTCGTCGCCCATGTTCTTGTACTGAGTTCCGCCGGCCGCCCCCCACATTTCCTTCGGGAAGGAGCCGTCCTTCGTCCAGCCGTAGAGATCCGTGACATAACGCTTGGCGGCATCGTCGGGGAAGAAGAACTTGCCGTCCTTGACGTAGTTCGAGCCGTAGGAGAATGCCGCGCCGGAAAAGCGGTGGCCCGAGCGATCCATCGTGAAGGGGATCTGAGCGCCGGTCGCCTTGGCGACGCGCGCCGAGGCTTCGACGATATCCTTCAACGTGGCGGTGGGCTTCGGAAGCGGTTCGCCGGCCTGTTCGAACAGCGTCTTGTTGACGAAGGGCAGGTTGAAGGTCTGCGAGGCGATATAGCCATTGATCGACTGCGGATCGTTGACGCCGGGGAAGCGAAGCGTGTTCAGGCTGTCGCCGTGCAGCTTGGCGAAACCGTCCGGGTCCTTCATGTAAGGACGCATGTCGAGGTAATAAGGCGCAAGCTGCCAGTCGGTGATCTTGGCGATGTCAGGGCCTTCGCCGACGGCAAGCTGTACTGGTAGCTGCTTGGCGACCGCATCGTAGCCCGACGAGACGAAATTGACCTTGACGTCGGGATGCGCCGTCTCGAATTCCTTGCTGAGCGCTTCCATCCGCTCGACGTAAGCCTGGTCGTCGTCGGTGAACAGAAAGGTGATCGTCTTGGTTTCCGCCATGGCCGCGCCGGCCCATGCGAAAGAAACGGTAGCCAGCGCCAGTGCGAGGGCTCCTGAGAGATAGGTTTTCATTTTCATCCTCCCATGAAAACATTTTCATCAATCGCGGCGTCAGCCATCGATGAATGAATTTCATATACTTGACATTCGTTCCGTCAAGCTGTTTTCTACGGCAATAGCGATGTTTTTGGGCAATTTGCAAAAATAGCGCGCACAAAGACCTAATGAAAATATTTTCATAGGATTGCGGAGGAGGCGGTCTGTGAAAACGGAATGCATCAAGCAGCGGGACGATATGGCGCCAGCCTACAGCGCGGCCGAGGGCCAGACGATCACGGCATGGGCCGTTTCCGGCCTCATCGCCAGCTATTTTCCCGGCGAGCCTGCGCCGGCCGAAGACCGCGTGAACTATCGTTTCATCAACGGTTTCGTCGATGTCGGCGACCTGCCCTGCCGCAAGGCCTTCTGGTCGACCATGGTCGGGCGGCCGCTACTGCCCGACACCGCCTGGCCGACCGAAAGCCTCAATCTTCCCGGCTCGAACCGCCGCGTCGAGTTCACCGGCTTCTGGCACGTGCCGACGCACCTCAGGCGATGGCTGAAGGGCACGTTCAGGACAGAGACCGCGCGAACGCTCAATCTCAGGCTGAAGACCTGCGGCGGCGTTCGCATATGGGTCAACGGACAGGAGGAAGTGCGCTTCGAACCCTTCAAGCGCAACGTCGAGAGCGCAACCGACATCAGCCTGCCGCTTAAAGCCGGCGACAACCAGATTCTCGTCCACACCGAAGACTTGGCTGAGCGTGACACGACGTGGTTCTTCGAGCTCGAGATGCTGGACGAGGAGCCGCTCTGCGTGCTGCTGCCCGTATCGCTGGACCAGGAAGAGGTCCGCGAGCTGGAAGCCCTTGCCCGTGGCGTGCGCCCGGCCCGCGACGTTTTCGTCAATCAGCCTCTGGAGATCATCTTCGGCACGGCGCCCGAGCGCGATCTGCCGGTGGAGCTCAAGGTCGTCGGCCATGGTCACGAGCGGCCCGTTCTCGCGCATTCCCGATTGACGCTCAAGGCCCATCAGAGCAGCCTCACGGCCGAAGACGTCTGCGGCATTGCGGACGGTTATCACGGCGTGCATATGACGATCGGCAGCGGCCCGGGTTCGGTCACGCGGGTCATCGATGCCGGCTTCATGAGCGGCATTTCGCCGTTGACATCGGAGACGTCGCTTGCCGCCCGCAAGCGGCAGGCGCTGGAATACAGCGCCCGCTTCGGCGCCAAGCGCGCCGGGCGGCTGATCGCGATGATGGAAACCGGTTATGACGACCAGGAAAGCTTCGACCGCATCGTCGATGCGACGCTTTCCTCCATCGACGCGCGGGAGGATTGCTCGGACTTCATCATGGTGCCGCTGTTGTGGCTGCTCGGCGCCTATGGCGACCGGATGCCCAAGGCCACGGTCGATCGCATCCGCCGCTCCGTTCTCTCTTATCGCTACTGGGTCGACGAGCCGGGCAATGATGCGATGTGGTTCTGGAGCGAGAACCATGTGCTCTGCTTCCATACCAGCCAGCTGCTGGCCGGACTTCTTCTGCCCGACGAGCTGTTCTCGGCCTCTGGGCGGACGGGACGGCAGCAGGCGGAACTTGCCGTCGGGCGCCTCGGGCGCTGGTTCGACAGCGTCGAGGCCCACGGGTTGGCGGAGTGGAATTCGGCCGCCTATTACCCGATCGATTTCATCGGCCTGCTTGCGCTGGAGCGCTGGGCCGAGAGCGAGATCGCTGATCGCGCCCGCGGCCAGATCGATCTCATCTTCCGCATGATCGCCCTCCATACGCTCGCCGGCGTTCCGGCAGGGTCGCAGGGGCGAGCCTACGACAAGGAACTGCGCGCCGGCCCGCTGACCGAGCTTGCGCCCTTCGCCCAGGTCGCCTTTGGAACCGGCTGGCTGAACAATGGTGTGGCGGCATTGACCATGTTCTGCGCAGGCGGCTACCAGCCGCCCGCCGAGCTGGCGGAGCTTGCGGCGCTCACCCGGGCAAGAAGCGTCGAGGCGCGTTACAGCCAGGGGCTCGAGAGCGGAAGACTCGTGCTGTTCAAGAACGAGGCAGCGCAGCTTTCGACGGTCGTCGATCACAAGACCGGCCAGAAGGGGCACCAGCAGCATGTCCTCGACATCAGGCTGGCCGGCCACCCGATGGCGAGGCTGTGGGTCAATCATCCCGGTGAGGACGATCCGTGGGGCAATCAGAGGCCATCCTATTGGGCCGGCAACGGCATCCTGCCGCGCGTTGCCCAGCATCGCGACGTCGCCCTGCTGATCGAGGACACAAGCGACGCACGGCACGCATGGACGCACGCCTATATCGGCCGCGACGGCCTGGACGATCTGATCGTCGAAGACAGGTGGCTCATCGCGCGATCGGGCAGGGGATTTTCCGCCCTCTGGGCGTCGAACGGCCTGGAGCTGATCACCGACGGCCCGACCGCCGGCCGCGAGGCGCGCTCCTACGGGCCGCTTGCCGCTTGGGCTGGTATCGTCGGATGCGGCAATAGCGAAGCCTTCAAGGCATTCATCGAACGCCTGCGCCAGACGACGGTTTCCTTCGATCCCGGGCTTCGGCGTCTCTCCCTGACACCGCCGGGGGGCCCGGCGATCTGCCTGTCCTATGTCGACGGTCTTTCGATCGGCGGCGAGGCGAGGCCCTTCACCCACGATCAGCCGCACCCGATCCTCACCCACGACAGTGCTGCCTCCGGTGTCGGCACTGACGGGCCTTTCTACTCCTGAAACATAGGTCCCCAGCATGAACACAACATCTGTCGATAACGCCGCCCTCCTGACGACGATCGATCGCGTGGCAACGGCGTTCAGCCGGCTCAGGGGCATCAAGGAAGGTCTCGTGACAGGAAGTTCCGCCTCCGGAATCCAGTTCGACGAATGGGACTGGGAAGTCGGCGTCGGCCTCTACGGCTTCCTGCGGCGCGCCATTTCCACCAATGATCAGAAAGCGCTGCAGGAGCTCGTCGCCTGGTATGCCGGCCAGATCGAACGCGGCCTGCCGCCGCGCCAGATCAACAGCACCGCTCCGATGCTGCCGCTTGCGATCCTCGTCCAGCATGTCGATCGTCCCGACTTTCGCGCTCTCGTCGAGGACTGGGCCGAATGGCTCGTCAAGGAGCTGCCCAAGACCGAGGATGGCGGCTTTCAGCACGTCGTCAAGGAGCGCCTCAACGACGGTGAATTGTGGGACGACACGCTGTTCATGGCCTGCCTGTTTCTCGCCCGGGCCGGCGTGCTCTGCGAGCGCAGCGAATGGATCGACGAGGCCGTCTATCAGTTCGTGATCCACACCCGCTACCTCTCCGATCCGGTCAGCGGGCTCTGGTATCACGGCTGGACCTTCAATGGGCGGCACAATTTCGCCAATGCCTTCTGGGCGCGCGGCAATGCCTGGATCACGGTCGCCATCCCCGAGCTCTTCGACCTCGTTCCGACGCTCGGCGAGAAGGACCGGCGTTTCCTGTCGAACGTTCTCGTCAGCCAGGTGCGCTCCTTGAAAGCATACCAGCGGCCGGACGGCATGTTCACGACGCTTCTGGACGATCCGTCCTCGCCGCTGGAAACCTCAGCCACGGCAGGCATTGCCTATGGCATATTGCGCGCCATCGATGCCGGCATTCTCGACAAGGACGACAGGGCCTATGCGGAGCGCGCGCTTGCGGCGGTGCTGGCGCAGATCGACGAAGAAGGTGTCGTCCACGGCGTCTCGGACGGCACGCCGATGGGCCATGACCTCGATTTCTACAGGCGCATCCCGAACGTGCCGACGCCTTATGGCCAGGCACTGACCATGCTGCTCCTGACGGAAGTCTTTCTCGAGAACGGCGAGCGGCAATGAGCCCCGTGTCCCTTGTCGCGATCGAGCCGGCGGAGGGCGACGACACGGTCCGCCTGCAGGCGGCCATCGACGGCGTGTCGGCTTCGGGCGGCGGACGCGTGGAGCTCAAGGCCGGCATCCATGTCTGCCGCGGGCTCCAGCTCAGATCCGGCGTCGACCTTCATCTGGCCGCCGGCGCGATCCTGCGTCCCGTTCCGGACTACGAGGCCTATGCGCATACGAGTGTTTCGGTGATCGCCGAAAAGTCGGACCGCGGCATGATCGTCGCCAAGGACGCACGGCGGATCAGCCTGACGGGGGCGGGGCGCATCGAAGCCGGTTGCGAGAGCTTCATTGTGGGAGACGACGAGACGGTGGGAACCTTCATCCCGGCCGAATTTCGTCCCCGTGTCGTGGTGTTCGAAGGCTGCGACGCGGTCGAGATCAGCTCCGTCCATATTTGCCGCTCGCCGATGTGGACGCTGCATTTCGTCAACTGCACGGATGTTGCGGTCAGGGACGTGACCATCGACAACGACCGCCGCCTTCCCAATACCGATGGCATCGTACTGGATGCCTGCCGCGGCGCCGTCATCGAGGACTGCCGGATATCGACGGCCGACGACGGCATATGCCTGAAGACCAGCATCGGTCCTGACCGTGTTGCCATCGGGCGATGCGAGAACATTCTTGTCCGCCGCTGTTCCGTTCAGAGCCTCAGCTGTGCGCTGAAGATCGGCACGGAAACGCATGGCGACGTCACCAACGTCGTGTTCGAGGATTGCAACGTCTCATCCTCCAACAGGGCGCTCGGCATATTTTCCCGCGACGGCGGCCGGATATCGAATGTGAGGTTTTCGAGAATTGCGGTGGAGTGCCGCGAGACCCCCGATGGTTTCTGGGGCTCGGGGGAGGCGCTGACGGTTAATGTCGTCGATCGTGTCGCGGAGCGCACGGCAGGCGCCATCGAAAATCTCATCGTCGAGGACATTACCGGCCGGATGGAGGGGGCGATCACGGTCATTTCGACCTCGTCGGCCGGTATCAGGAACGCACAGCTGGCGCGGATCGCCATCGATCAGCGGCCTGGGCAGCTCGGTACGGCGCTGTCCTACGACCTGCGTCCGACGAACGCGGACCTTTCCCCGAAAGCCGATGGCGGCGGTCGCGCCAACGCCTGGACCCGCGGGTCGGACGGCCGGGTGATCGGTCTTGAGCACTATCCGGGAGGAATGCCGGCCCTCTACGTGGCTGATGTCGCCGGGATCTTGATGAACGAGGTGCGGGTCACAAGACCGACACCGCTGCCGCAAGGCTGGAACAAAAACGATGCCGTCTTCGAAACGGCGGCACCTGATGGGAGTGGCGCATGGCAGAACTGAAACTTTCCAACGTCAACAAATCGTATGGCTCGGTCAAAGTCCTGCATGACGTCGAACTCGATATCAAGGACGGCGAGTTCGTGGTCTTTGTCGGTCCGTCGGGCTGCGGCAAGTCGACCCTGCTGCGCGTCATCGCCGGCCTCGAAGAGGTGACATCGGGCGCAATCGCGATCGGGAGCCGCGACGTCAGCGCGCTCTCGCCGGCCGAGCGCAAGATCGCGATGGTCTTCCAGTCCTACGCCCTTTATCCGCATATGAGCGTTCGCAAAAACCTCGCTTTTGGCCTGGAGAACCTGAAGTTCAAGCGCGCCGAGATCGAGGCGCGGATTGCCGAAGCCGCCAGGATGCTGGCGATCGAACCTTATCTGGACCGGCGCCCGAAGCAGCTTTCGGGCGGCCAGCGCCAACGCGTGGCGATCGGCCGGGCCATCGTGCGCGAACCGGACATTTTCCTGTTCGACGAACCGCTGTCCAATCTCGACGCCGCATTGCGCGTTCAGACCCGCGCCGAGATCACCAAGCTCCACCGCGAGATCAAGACGACGATGATCTATGTCACGCATGACCAGGTCGAGGCGATGACGATGGCCGACAAGATCGTCGTGCTGCGCGCCGGCCGGGTCGAGCAGGTCGGCGCGCCGCTGGACCTGTTCGATGGCCCCCGCAATCTCTTCGTCGCCGGTTTCCTCGGCTCGCCGCGCATGAACATCATCAAGGGCAAGGTATCAGGCGTCGGCGAAAGCGGCGTCACCGTCGATGTCGGCAACGGCGGCAGCATCGTCAGCGATGTCGACCTCGCCGGCATTGCGGTTGGACAAGCCGTTCTCGCCGGTATCCGGCCCGCGCATTTTTCACGTTCCAGCGAGCAGGGCCTGCCGTTCATCGTCCAGTATCACGAGGGCCTCGGGACCGAGACCTATGTCTACGGCAACCTTGCAGGTCGGGACGAGCAGATGATCATTCATGAGGCCGGCCATTTCGCGCCGGCGCCTGGTGATCACATCCTGATCGATGCCGCCCCGGGGCGGGTTCATTTGTTCGATCCCGAAAGCGGCCTGGCTTTTGCCCGGCGGCCCGGACAGGGGAGGCGCTGAACATGGCGGCGCTCAAGGCAGGTGCATTGCTGTCCCAGGCAGGGGAAACGGCGATGAGAGTGGTCGAAGCCCCGATAAACATGATCGAGCGCATCTTCGGCCGCAAGCGTATGCCATGGCTGTTCCTGGCGCCGAACCTCGTTCTGTTCGCTATCTTCACGTTCCTTCCGATCGCGATCGCGGTCGGTTACGCCTTTACCGGTGGTACAAACCTTTTCGTGTCGGAGCGTCCCTTCGTCGGCCTGGATAATTTCCGCACTCTGCTTTCCTGCGTCAATTATCTACAGCCGGGAACCTGCCAGGAATCACTGTTCTGGACGGCCGTCTGGAACACGCTCTGGTTCGTGGCCTTCAATGTCGTCGCCACATTGCTGGTGGCGCTGATCACGGCGCTGATCCTCAATCGGGCGATCGTCGCGCGGGGCTTCTTCAGGGCGATGTTCTTCTATCCCGTCCTGCTGTCTCCCGTCGTCATCGGTCTCATCTGGAAATGGTTCCTCGATCGCAACGGGCTCCTGAACGCCTTCTTCCAGATGATCGGCGTTCCCCCTGAGATCTTCCTGCTCGACGTCGGCTGGTCGCGCTTCTTCGTCGTCGCGGTATCGGTCTGGTTTCACATGGGTTTTTATACCCTGATCCTCCTCGCTGGCCTCCAGGCCATCCCGAAGGAGCTCTACGAGGCTGCCTCCATCGATGCCGCCTCGCCGCGCCGAACACTTTTCAGGATCACGCTTCCGTTGCTCGCTCCGAACCTCTTGGTCGTGTTCATTCTTTTGATGATCAAGTCCGTCCAGATCTTCGACGAGGCCTGGGTGCTGACCAATGGCGGCGGCCCCGGCACGGCCAACAGCTTCATCGTCCAATATATCTACCAGATGGCATTCGGCAGCGATCTTCGCCTCTTCGGACTGGCCTCCGCCGCATCGGTTCTCATGGGGCTGGTGCTTCTGGTTCTCACCCTCATACAGCTGCGCATCGGCAAGCGAATGGAGTCCTGAGATGAACCAGATCAGCTTTTTCACGCGCATACGCCGAGCCGGACGCATTGATATAACCGACATATTGTCATGGGTCTGGCTGGTTGGCGGAACCTTCGTGGTGTTGCTTCCGGTCCTCTGGGCGGGCCTCTCGTCGCTGAAGCCGGCGGCTGAGATCACCCGGTTTCCGCCGACGCTGCTTCCCCGGGCCGCCGTCGAACAGACCGTGCCCGGCTTCGACAAGCCGCTCAGCCTCTGGCAGGTCACCGTCGACGGCCAGATGCGCGAAATGGCCATGGTTCGCCGCATCGGCCTCAAGGCCCAGATGGTCGATCCGGCAAATCCGGGACCACCGGTCAGCGTCGACGTGAAGGGGCTGACGCCGGTGCAGAAGCTGACGGTCGCCACGCAGAATTACACCGATCCGTTGACGCGCTTCAACTTCCTGACCTTCCTCAAGAATTCGGTGTTCGTCACCTTCGTCGCAACGCTGTTGACGCTGATCGTCAATGCCATGGCGGCTTTCGCCCTGTCGAAATACAAATTTCCCGGTGATACGACGGTCTTCGTCATCATCATTTCGACGCTGATGATCCCGCTCGCCGTCGTCATGGTGCCGGCCTATCTCGTCATCGTCGGGGTCGGGCTTGCCGACAACCTCTGGGGCGTCATCCTGCCGACGGTCGCCTCTCCGACCGCCGTCTTCCTGCTCCGGCAATATATGCTGACTATACCCGACGAGCTGATAGAGGCGGCGCGCGTCGATGCGGCAAGCGAATTCTGCATCTTCTGGCGCATCATCCTGCCGCTGACGGCGCCGGCCCTAGCGGTGCTGGCGATCTTTTCGGTGCTCTGGCGGTGGAACGATTTCCTCTGGCCGCTCATCGTCCTCAACAGCCGCGATAATTTCACGCTGCAGGTCGGTCTGAATGCGTTCCAGGGAGAGTTCTCGGTGCAGTGGCACTATATCCTGGCAATGACGTTCCTCAGCCTGCTGCCTGTCACCGTCGTCTTCCTGTTCCTGCAGAAGTACATCACGACAGGCATCGCCGGAACGGGCATGAAGTGAACGGCGAAGCGTGGAGATAGACCTCCTTGTAACCATCGAAGAACCCAAACCACGCCGACCTCCCGGCTGAAGCGCGTCGCAATGAACTTGGTTCATGCGGCGCGTTTCGGCGGTCGATACCTCCTGCGCATATCACAAAACAGTTTCGATTAGCGGGATCAAGGCCGCGCCGATTGCACCGGGGGCATCGATGATCTGTGCAACGGCAAGGCTTGGGACGTCACGTAATGCGCCATGCCGAGGCAGATTATTGAATTCAGTCCGCTCGATAAGCATTCTCGCGAGTGAATGCGGAAGCTCGCCGCCAAGGACGATCAAGGCCGGGTCGAATACTGCGCAGATCGCATTGATGGCTTTGTTGTGGGCCGGCGCGACGCGGTCGACCCACTCTGCAACGCCATCCCAATCCACCAGGTTTTCGTTCTTCAGGTCCCTGAGGGTCAAGTTCGAGCGTCCCTTGGCTTGAAGGTGTTGAAGCAAGAGGCTGAGTGCAGGGCGATCTTCGTATTCCTCACGCCCGAAGAGAACGGAATATTCGCCGGCATTGCCGAAACTGCCGCGAAATGGCATGCCTCCGGAAACGAGGCCGCCCCCGTATCCGTGAAGGTGGGCGATATAGGCGAAATCAGCGACATCACGGCCGACACCGAAAATTGCTTCCGCCAAGGCGGCGGTCCTGGCGACATTGTCTGCCCAGACCGGTAGGCCGAGCTGCTCTCCGAGCAAAGGCGCCAAATCGATCAATGACCAATGAGCAAGCGGCAGAGGACAGTTGAAGGCCGTGTCCAGCATATGGTGGCCAGAGACTGCCAGACCGATGCCGAGGACGTCGCGCCGCTCGGCTCCTCGCCGGGCAAGGAGCTCTTCGACCGCCGCTTCGATCCGCTCCACCTCCGCGGCGAGCGACGATCCCTCCTGCGGAATTTCCATGTGGTCCAAAGGTTCTCCGAAACCCATGAGGCAGAGGCCGATCGAACCGACGTTCACGGCCATGCCGAGCGTCAGACACCAGTCTCTGCAAAGAGTAAGGCCAGGGCTGGGGGGCCCGGGGCGCCGGGTTTCCGAATGGGAAAAGACGAGCATTCCTCGCTCATGAAGCCGCGCGACGATCCGGTGCAACGATTGCTGGGTGAGATCGAGCGGCTCTGTCAGGTCGGAGCGTTCTATCCCCGGAGACTTCCAGATCAGCCGCAACAGGTCGCGCTCGTTGCGGGAGGCTACGCGCATAGGTTGTGTGCCTCGCAAAAAATGCGCGGCAACATGGTCTAGAGGATCATACTTCATTTTCGGTTCGTTTTGATTTACACTGTGAGTGTGAACCACATAGGGAGGGCATTCTGCTTCTGTCAAACAAGGAATTCGATCCCCGGTTTGCCGGCCCTGCTTACCTCATCGAGATTGGCCAAGCCAGTCAGGCTGATGGCATTTCAAAGGGGATCGTGTCCCAGCCTTTGGAAGGCACATATCGGCGGCGTAGCGATTTCAAACGAGATGGAGCGCTTGATAGGCGGTTAGCCAGTCGGGGGTGTGGAGAGGGAAAGAACCGAGTTGCAGATATCGTTGAGATCCGAGAACACGGCGCGCGCTCCTGAGCGTGAGACATACGGGTTTGCGCCGACGCATGAAGGCAGGGACTTCGAGTCGATGGTGCAAGCCTATTCGGCAGGCTACGGAGCCTTTAGCGCCAAGCCGCTGAGCAAAGATCGGGCTTTTGCTTGGGCAGCGGACCTGAGAACAAGCGGGCCATTTACGGCGCTTCATTCGGTTTATCAGAGTTCCTGGACGATTCGAACGCTCGAGGAGACGCCGCAACACCTCGCGTTTTACATCCCGCACACCGGATCCTTTCGACTGTCCATTGGAAAAAGGGTGATTGAGAGTGAGGCGGGTCATCTTCTCATGGCCAACAACCATCAGGCAGGCGATCGTTTCGTTCAAGGCGGCCCGCACCGCTCGGATGCGCTGTTCCTGGACTGGAAAATTGTGAGACGAATGCTGGTTTCACTGGTGGAAACGCCGATCCTCGATTCGCTTGACCTAGAACCCGTTCTGGATCTCGCAACACCATCCGGCCAGCTTATCGGTAGCCTGGCGCAGACGATCGTGCAGGGCATGCTCAATGACGGCCCGCTTCTGTCTTCACCGCTTGCCATGGCAGGAATGAGCGAAACGCTTGCCAATCTCGTGATCCGATTTGGCTCTCACCGTTTTTCCGGCTATCTGGAAAAAAACAAAGTATCGTTGGTCGCGCCTTGGCATGTCCGACGTGCTATCGACTATATGCACGCCAATATCGCAGAGCCTCTCACCATGACGATGATTGCGGATGACGTCGGTGTTTCACTTCGTGCGCTGCAAACGGGCTTCAAGGCCTTCAGGGGAACTTCACCGGGCAGTTACTTGCGCACGATCAGGCTGCAGGCAGCCCGCGACCAGTTGCGGGATCCGATGAATCAGCGATCTGTCCGTGAAGTCTGCGCGATGTGGGGTTTTTCTCATGCCGGCAGGTTTTCCATTGTCTACCGCAGCGCCTTTGGAGAAAGCCCGCGCGATACGCGCTTGCAGGCTGAGCGCCTGCGCTAGCTAACCACGGAAGGCGCGCCTAATAATTTCTTCAACAGCAGTCGATACCGGCGCACAGGATGGGATCAGGCCGCGCTGCATTTGCCAGACATTGGTGAGCAATGTCCGATCGTGGAGCGCGCCGCCCGCCTTGTCTTTCGACCGGTCTCGTTTGAGAAGACAAATCATCGACCGTCGACTCTCGTTGAACTCCGCCGACTTAGCCTCTAGTTCCCGTTCTGATAGGCCCAGGTATTTTCCGCAGTCGTCAGAGGCGCAAATTTTGAAAGGTTTGTTCAAGAAGGCCTCGACCGCCGATCTCTGCGTTGAGTAAGTCGGATCGTTTTTTACAAAGTCACTGAACGCTCCGAGATCGCCGCGCAATATCCGCGGAGCTAGATCATAGCCTTGCGCTGCGAACACGAGGCCCCAGCTAAAGTATCCAAGCTTGAGTGTGGTCGCTTCGCACGCGGCACGTTCTCCATCACGATACTGGTTGCAGTCTTGAAGTTTCACTGCACTAGAGATCTTGGGAATTTGCAAGGTTTCTTTAGCGTCGGACGCAACGGCTATCGAAGCATCGATCATGATACACAATGAGATCGATAGGGCTGCAGTAAGGATTTTGGTCATCGTGCTCTCCGAATGCAACGCATCGATCAGGCTCGATGCGTTGCATTCTCGCGCGGCGGCGCGACGCTACCCCTCAAGACGAGATGGCATCCGAGTTCCAGGCGATGGGCCGGTCTTTGCGGGTCGTTGGCGATCAGCCGCTGTTCGATAAGCGCCAAGGCGGCAGCGCCGAGTCTGTCTGTGGGAACGCTGATCGTCGACAGCGGCGGGCGGCTGAACTCGCCGGGAACGATGTCATCGAATCCGAGGACTGATATGGCTTCGGGCACGCGGATGTCGCGGTCGGCCAATGCCTTCAGGCAGCCGAGCGCCAGATTGTCGGCCGCGCAGAAGACGGCGGTCGCCCCTTTCATCGTGGCATCGCGGTCGAGCAGTGCGTTGATGGCAACCTCGCCGTGCCGGGGCTCATAGCCCTCTGCCTCGACGATCATATCGTCAGGCACCGGAAGCCGCGCGGCGAAATAGGCATCGGAAAAGCCGTCATATCGGCGCTGGATCGTCGTGCGGCCCTTCCAGGTCAGGTGCAGGATGCGGCGATGCCCGAGCCCCAGCAGGTGCTCGATGCCGAGCCTTGCCCCAAAACGGTTTTCGGGCGTGACCGTATCGACCAGCATGGCCGGGTCTTCGCCGTTGACGATGACGACGGGCATATCAGGGGAGGCGAGGCTACGGATCAGTTCCGGCTGATCGTCGTTCAGGACCACGATGCCGTCGGCGCGCTCCGACAGCGCGATCTGCCTGACCTGGGCGCCGTCGATACGCCGGCCGGTGCTGACGAAGGGTACGATCCTGATGCCGCGGCGCTCGCACTCCCTGCGAAGGCCGTTGAGGATCGTCCAGCTCACCAGGTTGAGGTCGCTCTCCGGCGCGGCATCGTCGGGAATGGCGAGAAGCAGGACGCGCAAGGTCGCGATCGTCGCCTTCTTCCTCCGGCGGTCGAGGTAACCCAGGCGTTTTGCCGAATCCAGAACCCTCTCGCGCACCTCGATTGTCAGCGGCGCGGTTCCGTTCAGCGCGTGCGAGGCCGTGCTCAGCGATACGTCAGCATCGCGCGCGACATCCTTGAGATTGACTTTGCGTTCCACTGTTTCCGTCACGAATTGAGGTCGTGCCTTCGAAGGCGTAGCTAACTCGATGTTTTCACATAAAAACTTGAGAAAAGCTACGTGCCTGGCGCGGTATTTTTCGCCATTCCGCGATCAGTGAGGTTTGGCAAGCAGGCCATTGAGCAGCAGGTCGAAATAGGCCCGCAGGAAGGCCTCCTTATTGGGTGTGGGCACCCGGCGGTCGTCGAATATCAGCCGCAGAACGGTCGTCGTCAGGATGGGCGCGACCACGATGTCGGAGAACTCAACCGGAATTTCGCGAAACTCCCCCGACGCCACACCCTCGAGAATGAGAGCGTCGACCTTGGCGATGATCGGCTCGATGAACTGATCGTGGTGGCGGTCGATCAGGTCGGGGAACCGGTGTCCTTCCGCAATGACGAGCCGCGTCAGCTCGCGGGTCGTACGATCCTCGGCGATTTGTTCGTAGAGCAGGCCGAGAATGGAAATCAGCCGGTCGGTTGCGCTGCCACTGAGGCTCTCGGTGATCCCCAGCAGCTCCTGAAACGGCACGGAGAAGTGGTGGATCATGGCTTCGAAAAGCTTTTCCTTGGTCTCGAAGTAGACATACACCGTACCCTTGGTGACGCCGACCCTGTCGGCGATGTCTTCGACGCGCGTGCCGGTGAAACCGCTTCTCACGAATTCTTCGAAGGCGGCATCCAGGATCTGGATGGGCCGCAGCGCTTTCTGTTCCGCGCGCGTGATCTTCTTCTGAGCTGCCATTTGCCTCGCTTCCCTTGTTGCGCAGGCCCTCGTCCCTGCGGCGCAAAGTTTCATTGACTAATGCGTCAGTCAATTATATAGCAGCTGCCGTTGAGAGCAAGAGGTCAACTATGAGAACCATTCTGGTCGCCACAGCGATCGCATGCGCCATCGGGCTCGGATCATGCAGCGATGAGCGCGGGCCGACCGAGCCAACCGCACGGCAGGTCGGCGTCGTCGTCGCCAAGCCTGAGCCGGTGGTCCAAGGTGGCGCGGTCACCGGCGAAGTCCGCGCCCGTGTCCAGACCGATCTGTCCTTCCGCGTCAGCGGCAAGATCGTCGAGCGGCTGGTGGAAGTCGGACAGTCCGTGAAGGCAGGGCAGCTCCTCGCGCGGATCGATCCGGAAGAGCAGAAGGCCGAGTTGGATGTGGCGGCTGCCAATCTTCAGTCGGCTGAGGCGCAGCAAACCCAGGCGCAGCTCGCATATGACCGCCAGCAGAGCCTGTTTCGAACGCAGGTGACGACGCGTGCGGCACTCGACCAGGCGCAGGAGGCGCTTCTGACCGCGCAGGCATTGACGAAGTCGGCGCAGGCGCTGTTGGAAACCGCTCAGGATACTCTGTCCTACACAGAGCTGAAGGCGGACGCCGACGGGATGATTACCGCCCGCAATGCCGAGGTCGGGCAGGTGGCGCAGGCGGCCCAGGTCGTCTTCACGCTTGCCCATGACGGCGACCGGGATGCCGTCTTTGAAGTGGTCGAGAGCGCGTTCCTGCGGCCGATCGACGGAGACGGGACCGTGGCCCTTCTGTCGAACCCCTCGCAGAAGATTACGGCAAAGGTTCGCGAGATTTCGCCGACGATCGATTCCTCCACCGGAACCATCAAGGTCAAGGTCGCGATATCGAGCGACGCTGCGATCCCCCTCGGCGCTCCCGTCGTCGGAAGATTCAATTACGTCTCGCAGGACGTCATCCAGCTTCCCTGGTCCGCCATGACATCCAAGGACGGCAAGCCGGCCGTCTGGATTGTCGATCCCGCATCGTCTGCGGTTTCGGCAAGGGCGGTGGATGTCTCCGGCTACGAGACCGGCAGCTTCATCGTCAAGTCAGGCGTGTCGGAAGGAGAGATCGTGGTGGCCGACGGAACCAAGTTCCTCAGGCCGGGTGAAATCGTGTCTTATGTCAAGGAAGCTTCCAAGTGATTATTCGTCCCAAGATTGTCGCACTGATGATGGGTACGGCCCTGATCTCCTCCTGCACGCCGCAGGAGGAAAGCAAGGACGAAGCCCCCCGTCCCGTGCTGTCGATGA
Source organism: Rhizobium leguminosarum (assembly GCF_019798305.1). Lineage (GTDB taxonomy): Bacteria > Pseudomonadota > Alphaproteobacteria > Rhizobiales > Rhizobiaceae > Rhizobium > Rhizobium leguminosarum_U. The sequence continues at coordinate 101,070 of NZ_JAAXDD010000012.1, read as the reverse complement.
CAGTCAAGCCAACGTCGTCTTCGAGCTTGAGCCTGACCGGCACGATCGAACCGACGATCGAGACCGAACTCGGCTTTCGGATTCTCGGGCGGATGATCGCCCGCAACGTCAATGTCGGCGATCTCGTCAAGAAGGATGATGTCGTTGCCGCCATCGATCCGCTGGCGCTGGAGCTTGCCGTGCGCAACGCGCAGTCGGACGTGGAGAACAGCGACGCCCAGCTCAGGAACGCGGTGACCACAGAGCAGCGCCAGCGCGCGTTGCTGGAGTCGCGCTCAGGCACCGAAGCCTCGCTCGAAGAGGCCGAACAGGCAAGGCGGACGGCCGCGGCCGCCGTCGCCAAGGCGCAGGCCAATCTCGATAAGGCCACGGAGCAACTCGGCTACGCGCAGCTTCGGGCGGAATTCGACGGGGTGGTGACGGCGACCTCGGCCGAGGTCGGACAGGTGGTGTCGGCCGGCCAGACGGTCGTCACCATCGCACGGCCGGACAAGCGCGATGCCGTGGTCGACGTGCCCCAGGCAGCCGCCCAGAAACTGAAGATCGGCGCGCCCTTCGAGGTGACGCTGCAGCTCGATCCGACCATCCGCACGTCCGGGATCGTGCGTGAAATAGCGCCAGAGGCGGAGACGTCCACCCGCACGAGCAGGACCAAGATCGCCCTGAGCGGTCCCCCCGCCACCTTCCGGCTGGGCTCCGTCATTTCAGCCTCGGCAACCATTGCAGCCGATCCGCAGATCGTCCTGCCTTCCTCGGCAATCCTTGCCGGCAGCGACGGCCCGAGCGTCTGGATCGTCGATGCGCCGGCCAGAAAGGTATCGCTTCGCCGCGTGAAGATCGACGGCGACGTCGAAGACGGCGGCACCGTCCGCGTCAGCGAAGGGCTCGCCCCCGGAGAAAGGGTGGTCGTGGCAGGCGTGCATAAACTTGAAGATGGCCAGACCATCAGGATCGACCAGGAGATCAGCCAGTGAAGTCCTTCAATCTTTCCGACTGGGCGCTCGAACACCGTTCGCTCGTCTGGTACTTCATGATCGTCTTCATTCTCGCAGGCGCCTTCTCCTACGTGAAGCTCGGCCGCGAGGAAGACCCGAACTTCACGATCAAGACGATGGTGATCACCGCCCAGTGGCCCGGCGCCTCCGCCGAAGAGGTGACGCGGCAGGTGACCGACAGGATCGAGAAAAAGCTCCAGGAACTGGAATCGCTTGATTACACCAAGAGCGAGACCGTTGCCGGCCAGACGACAGTCTTCGTCGAGCTGCTGCCGACGACCAAGGCAAAGGATGTCGCGCCCACCTGGCTGCGCATCCGCAACATGATCGCCGACATCAAGGGCGATTTCCCCACAGGCGTTGTCGGTCCTTTTTTCAACGATCGCTTCGGCGATGTCTTCGGAAACATCTACGCCTTCACCAGTGACGGCCTTACCCAGCGGCAGCTTCGCGATCTCGTGGAAAACGCCCGCTCCGAGGTCCTGACCGTGCCCAACGTCGGCAAGGTCGTTGTGGTCGGCGCCCAGGACGAGGCGATCTATCTCGAATTCTCCACGCGGCAGATCGTAGCGCTCGGGATCGACCAGCAGTCGGTCATCCAGACCCTGCAGGCGCAGAATGCCGTCACGCAGTCCGGCTTCGTCGACGCCGGGCCGGAGCGCATCGCATTGCGGGTGAGTGGACAGTTCACCTCCGAGGACAGTCTGAGATCGATCAATCTTCGGATCAACGACCGCTTCTTTCCGCTGACCGACGTCGCCACGATCAAGCGCGGCTACGTGGACCCGCCGTCGGCGCTGTTCCGCTTCAACGGCCAGCCGGCGATCGGGCTTGCGATCGGCATGAAGCAGGGCGCCAATCTTCTGGAGTTCGGCGAGGGGCTCGACGCGCAGATGAAACGCGTCGTCGCTGATCTTCCGATCGGCGTGGACGTCCACCGCGTTTCAGATCAGCCGGCCGTCGTCGACGAAGCGGTGTCCGGGTTTACCCGCGCGCTCTTCGAAGCGATCGCCATCGTCCTGGTCATCAGCTTCATCAGCCTCGGTCTTCGCGCCGGCATGGTGGTGGCGATCTCCATTCCGCTCGTCCTGGCGATCACCTTCGTGGTGATGGAATATTCCGGCATTTCGCTTCAGCGCATCTCGCTCGGAGCACTCATCATCGCGCTCGGCCTGCTTGTCGACGACGCCATGATCGCTGTCGAGATGATGGTGGCGCGCCTGGAGGCGGGCGACGATCTCAGGAAGGCGGCCACCCATGTTTACACGTCGACCGCCTTTCCGATGCTGACTGGCACGCTCGTCACCGTTGCGGGCTTTATTCCAATCGGCCTCAACGACAGCGCCGCAGGCGAATTCACCTTCACGCTTTTCGTGGTCATCGCGGTTTCGCTGATCGTTTCCTGGGTGGTGGCGGTGCTGTTTACGCCGCTTCTCGGCGTCACGATCCTGCCGAAGACCATGAAGTCGCATCATGAGAAGAAGGGCCGCTTCGCGTCCGTCTTCTCATGGCTCCTGGGGCTGGCGATGGGCTGGCGTTGGGTCACCATCATTCTGACGGTCGGCGTCTTCGGCCTTTCCGTCGGCGGCATGGGACTGGTGCAACAGCAGTTCTTCCCTAACTCAGACAGGCCGGAGCTCATCATAGACTGGAACCTCCCTCACAACAGTTCGATTGCCGAAACCAACAGGCAGATGGCGAGGTTCGAAAAGGAGATGCTGGCTGACAACAAGGATATCGATCATTGGACGACCTATGTCGGCCAGGGCGCGCCGCGCTTCATCCTGTCCTTCGACGTGCAGACGCCCAACGTGTCGTTCGGACAAACGATCATCGTCACGAAAGGGCTCGACGTGCGCGACAAGGTGCGGGCGGAGCTGCAGGACTATCTGACGAAAACCTTCCCCGGCACCGACGCCTTCGTGAAGCTTCTCGACATCGGTCCGCCGGTGGGCAAGCCGGTCCAGTACCGGATCAGCGGCCCCGATATTCAAAAGGTCCGCGACCTCTCGCAGCAGTTTGCCGGCGTCATGGGATCGCACCCGCTTCTGGCAAACATGGTCCTGGACTGGAACGAGCCGTCCCGCGTGGTGAAGGTCGATGTCCTGCAGGACAAGGCGCGCCAGCTCGGCGTATCCTCCGAAGACATCGCCACTGCCCTCAACGGCATCGTCGAAGGCTCGACGGCCACCCAGATTCGAGACGACATCTACCTGGTCAACGTCATCGGTCGCGCCAGGGCATCCGAACGCGACTCGATCCAGACGCTTGAGAATCTGCAGCTCTCCACCTCCAACGGCAAGGTCGTGCCGCTCTCCGCCGTGGCGAATTTCCGCTACGAGCTCGAGCAGCCGACGATCTGGCGTCGCGACAGGCAACCCACGATAACGATCAAGGCGGCCGTCGTCGGTCCGACGCAACCGGCCACGATCGTCGACCAGCTGAAGCCCAAGGTGGAAGAGTTCCAGAAAGGCCTTCCCGTGGGATACAAGATGGAAGTGGGCGGCGCGGTCGAATCCAGCGCCGAGGCGCAGGGGCCGATCGCAGCGGTCGCTCCGCTGATGCTGTTTGCGATGGCGACGATCCTGATGATCCAGCTGCAAAGCTTCAGCCGCCTCTTCCTGGTGTTCGCCGTCGCTCCGACGGCCCTGATCGGCGTGGTCGCAGCACTTTTGCTGAGCAATGCTCCCATGGGCTTCGTCGCGATCCTCGGCGTGCTGGCGCTGATCGGCATCCTGATCCGCAACTCCGTCATCCTGGTCGTCCAGATCGAGCATCTGCGCAGCGAAGGAATGGCGCCCTGGCAAGCGGTCATCGAGGCCACCGAACACCGCATGCGGCCGATCATGCTGACGGCCGCGGCGGCCACGCTGGCGCTGATCCCGATCTCGCGCGAGATCTTCTGGGGGCCGATGGCCTACGCCATGATGGGCGGCATCGTCGTCGGAACCGCGCTCACCCTGCTGTTCCTGCCTGCGCTCTACGTCGCGTGGTTCAGGATTCCGAGGGATGAAGGTGTTCAGGCCGAAACCGCGGCAAAGGCATGAGCATGGGCTTTTAGGTCCATCGTATGCGGCCGCCGCCGCGGCGGTCGCTGCATGCCCTGGCCTCCGAGGAGAGAGCTCGATGACGGAACAGCGTTTGAAGGGGTTTCCGATGAGAGCCAAGGCGATGCTGGTCGCAATCGGCCTGGCGATGCTCGCTGGTTGCGCCACGAGACCGACGCCTGATGTGTTGAACCCGGTCCATCAGCCCGTTCATCTCCCAGCTCATCTGAATACATCGCTTCATTCCGAAGAAGCCGCCCCAAGCCGGGTGAACGTGCTCGCTGCGACGAACAGGACCCCTGATACCGTGCGCGGCGGGTTCGGGAGCACCTGGGCTGACAATCTCACCTACGAGCAATATGCGTTTTCGGTCCCTCCCGGCCGAAAGGACACCGCGATCACATATCCGACCTCGATGCCGGATCCCGAACGCCAATTTGCCGTCATCAGACGCAAGCAGCTTCCAAGGGACGCCTTCGTAGAGGAGGCGCTCCGCTCCACGCAGTCCGATGGTACCGTCGGCATCTTCGTCCATGGCTACAACTACAGCTATCAGGAGGCGCTGTTTCGCACTGCGCAGATCGCTGCGGACGCCAATATTCCCGGCTCTCCGATTCTGTTTTCGTGGCCTTCGGCCGCCGCCGTCGCCGGCTATGTCGCCGACCGCGATGCGGCCCTTTCCTCGCGCAGCGACCTCGACTCGCTTGTTACCTCGCTCTCTGCTTCCGGGAAGGTCAAACGCATCATCCTTTTCGGGCACAGCATGGGCGGATTCCTGGTCATGGAAACGGTGCGCCAGTTCAAACTGCAGCATCGCGACGACGTCATCGGCAAACTGGCGGTGATCCTGGCCGCCCCCGACATCGACGTCGATGTTTTCCGGTCCCAACTGAAGGATATCGGTCGGATGCCGATCCCGATATCCCTTCTCGTTTCGAAGGACGACCGGGCGCTGGTGGCATCGAGCTTCGTAGCGGGAGAGCGGGCGCGCGTCGGACGCCTCGATATCGACGATCCCGTCATCAGGGATGCCGCCTTGAAGGAAAGGCTTCGGGTCATCGACATCACGTCGATCCAGGCGTCCGACGGGCTGGGGCACGACCGCTACGCATCGCTCGCCAAGTTCGGCGCGCAGCTTGCCTCCTTCGAAAGTGGAAGACGGTCGAGCGCCGGCGAGGTTGGCGCCTATGTCTTCGATGCCGCCGGCGCCGCAGTCGCAAGTCCTTTTCGCTTGGCCGGACGTGTCGTCGTCGCGCAATGATGTAAGCTGGTGTCCGGGCGGGTGCCCATGGCTAATCCTGAGGCATCGTCAAGAGATGTGTACAATGTGACTATTAAATTGTCAGCTGCACAAATGAAGAGCAGAATTCCGCCTGTGGCCGATTTGGCCTCTGGGATATGGGAGGGCATTCATGAGCGTACGAAATCCGTCTCCCTCGTTATACAACGAGGATCTTGCACCCGCCGAGGAGCGCAAATGGGGTGCATTCAGCATCTTTAACGTCTGGACATCAGACGTCCACAGCCTGTGGGGCTACTATCTGGCGGCGAGCCTGTTCCTGCTGTGCGGCAGCTTCGTCAATTTCGTCATCGCCATCGGCATTGGATCTCTGGTCATCTTCTGCCTGATGAGCCTGGTCGGCAATGCCGGCGTGCGCACCGGCGTACCATTTCCGGTTCTGGCGCGCGCCTCCTTCGGCACGTTCGGGGCGAACGTGCCGGCACTCGTCCGAGCGGTGGTCGCCTGCTTCTGGTACGGGGCACAGACCGCCGCCGCATCCGGCGCTATCGTTGCCTTGCTCATCCGCAACGACAGCCTGCTCGCCTTTCACCAGAATAGTCACTTTCTCGGTCACTCGACGCTCGAGGTCATCTGCTACGTCATCGTCTGGGCGCTGCAGCTGCTGATCATTCAGCGCGGGATGGAAACGGTTCGCAAGTTCCAGGATTGGGCCGGTCCGGCCGTCTGGATCATGATGCTGGTCCTTTCAGTTTATCTGGTCGTCAAGTCCGGCACCTTCTCCTTCGGGTCCGAAATCCCGCGCGACGTGCTGATCGAAAAGACCAAGGATGCGGGCGTGCCGGGTGAGCCTGGTTCGATTGCAGCGCTAGCTGCCGTGGCCGCCACCTGGATCACCTATTTCGCAGCACTTTACCTGAATTTCTGCGATTTTTCGCGCTACGCAACGAATGAAAAGGCGCTCAGGAAAGGCAACCTCTGGGGGCTTCCGATCAACCTGCTGGCGTTCTGCCTCGTCGCAGGCGTGACGACCACCGCCGCCTTCACCGTCTACGGAGAGGTGCTGCTGCATCCGGAAATGATATCGGCGAAATTCGACAGCTGGTTCCTGGCGCTGCTTGCGGCGCTGACATTCGCGATCGCAACGCTCGGCATCAACGTCGTGGCGAACTTCGTGTCGCCGGCCTTCGACTTTGCCAATGTCTTCCCGCGCCAGATCAATTTCAAACGCGGGGGATATATCGCCGCATTGATCGCCCTTGTGCTGTACCCGTTTGCTCCCTGGGAGACGGGTGCGGCGCATTTCGTCAATTTCATCGGATCGACGATGGGGCCGATCTTCGGCATCATGATGGTGGATTACTATCTCATTAGGAGAAGCCAACTGAACGTCGAAGCGCTCTATCATGAGAATGGCGAGTTCCGGTTCCAGAACGGATGGCACGGCAATGCCTTCATCGCATTTGTGGTGGGCGCGCTGTTCTCCTCGATCCTGCCGACCTTCACCACCATCCTGCCGGACTGGTGGGGCACCTACGGCTGGTTCTTCGGCGTCGCCATCGGCGGGGCGATCTATTTCGTGTTGAGAATCGGCGCGCGGCGCAATCCCGCCTTCGCGTCCTGAGCAAATGAAAGCCGCGCGGCAATCGCCGGGCGGCTTTCATGTCGGATTTCCTGCTGTCGCCTGTTTCAGCGGCGCCCGGCGCCTGGCCACGTCGGACCCCGCACCGATGCGGATGATGCATGTTTCACGAAATAGCATTATGATCGGCTGAGCGCCTGACCGGCGGAGGGGCTGGCTGCGGATATGTGATCCGTGCAGGAATGGGAGGACGGCAGGATTTGGAACGGCTGAAGGATCTGGACAGTATTGCCGCGCAGGGGGCTAGCGGTTCCACATCGCCTCCGTATGAACGTCCCGGCGTCGTGGCTGCCGCCGTTTACCAGCACGGACAACGCATTCGCGACATCAGGGTAGAGGAGGCCGGCGAATGGCGGGGCCGGGAGAATGCGATCGTCTGGATCGGTCTGCACGAGCCGGATGAAGTGCTGCTGAGCCAGGTCCAGGCGCAGTTCAATCTCCATCCGCTGGCGATTGAGGATGCAGCGCAGCCGCACCAGCGCCCGAAACTGGAGATCTACGGGGAGGCGATGTTCATCGTCGCCCGGACCGCGCACATGAAGGACGGCGAAATCATCTTCGGCGAAACGCACCTGTTCGTCGGTCGCGGTTATGTCGTCTCCGTTCGTCACGGCGACTCGTCCTCCTATCTGGCGGTACGGCAGCGATGCGAGGCGACGCCGGCGGCCCTTGCCCACGGGGAGAACTACATTCTCTATTCCATCCTCGATTTCATCGTCGACAACTACATGCCTGTCATCGAGGTCGTGCAGGACGAGGTCGAGAATATCGAAGATCTGGTGCTGCGCGAACAGCTGGCAAAGTCCGATATCGAGCGGCTTTACCTGTTGAGGCGCAGGCTGCTGCGGCTGCGCAACGCCGTGGTGCCGCTTGTCGACGTCTGCCGGCGATACGAGCACACGGATCTTCCCGGCATGGATCCGACGCTGCAATCGCTGTTTCGCGATGTCACGGACCATGTGCGCCGCGTTCAGGAAGATATCGACGCGCTGCGCGAGGTGCTGGCCTTCGCCTTCGAGGCGAGCGTGATGATCGGCCAGTCGGAGCAGACGGCGATCGCCCGCAAGCTCGCCGCCTGGGCGGCCATCCTTGCCGTCCCCACCGCGATCGCCGGCATCTACGGGATGAATTTCAGCGATATGCCGGAGCTGAAAACCCAGTATGGCTATTTCGTCGTGCTTGGCGTCATCGCCACCTTGTGCCTTGTCCTTTTCGGCTTCTTCCGCCGGAGGAAATGGCTGTAGGGGTGGGCATGCGGCAGGCGGGACATTCGAGTTGGCGAAGGTGCGTCAGCACAGGGCCTTCAGCAGCCGATCCCGATGGCTTCGAACATACTGCATATCGCTGAGATACAGCCGGGCGTCTCCTCTCGCCACGTGCTCCACGAATGTCTCATCTCCGGCCGCCGCACTTGGCAAAATGTAATCGACAAGCGCCTTAAGCCGTCGGCAGATCATCTCCGGCAGTTGGAGCCGTTCTTGCATCGTCGCCCCATATGCCGTGCAGAAAATCTCCGCCCGCCGCAGTTGATCGTCCAGGCCGAAGATCACATCAGGATTGTCAGGATCGGAGAGCGGCGCCCAGCGGTAAACCGAATAGGCCAGATCCCATAGGCGCGGTGCGGGATGGGCGGTGTCGAAATCGATGATCCCGATAGCCTCATGACCTGCTGTGGCGATGTTGTAGGGCGCATAATCTCCATGGCATATGATCTCGCGCGGTTCCTGCGGCGGCAGCATCCATGCCTGGACCTCGCAATCCGATTCCAGAAACCCATGAGATGCCGAATGAAAATCGCGCAGAAGCCTAGCTGCGGAAAGCAGCATGCGCTCCGACCCGACAAACTGGTCGCTCAAGTCTTCGCAGACGCGCCCGGCGACATAACTGACGACTTCATGGTTTCCTGTTATTTCAATGGGATCCGGCGCTCCCGGAAAGCCTCTGCTCCTCAGATGGCGCAAAAACCGGTGTACCGTTGGCGTCCATGCGCCGGACGGCCTGATCACGGGATTGCCGTCCTGCCAGATCTGCCCGGTTCGTCCGCCCTCCAACAGTTTCAAGTTCCGGCCTCCAGACGTTCTTTATGCGAGTTCAGTTTTTCGATAAGGGCCTGAACCGTGGCGCCAAGATTTGTCTCATGGCAGTTCCGGTAGAACGCCACGACGTCGGAAGGCATTCCGTCGAGAATGGGGACGAAGTCTTCAAGCCGCAGGCCGCTTGAACCGCCGAGTTGCGGGTCCGCCAGCCGTCTCTCGCTCAAGCTGCCGACACGATTGGCCAGGGCTTGGAAATAGGCGAGGTTGCCATCCACCGCCGAAGGAGAATGCGTCCGACCGTGCGCCGGGATGACCAGCCTTGCATTGAGGTCACGTATCCGCTCGAGCGAGGAACGGATCAAGCGCAGGTCGCCTGCATTTTTGCTCCACACTTCGGGGATGGGGTATTCCACCGCGTCGACCGCCAGGCAGATGCGAAGTTCGGGAATCCATACGGCGACATGGTCGGGCGTATGTCCCGGCGTATGAATGAGATCCAGCGTCAGATCGCCGCCGTTGAGGGTCATCGAGCCCGAGAACGTAATGTCAGGACCAATGAGCTCGACGTTCCGAAACCTCGAATCCTGGCTTGCCTTGTCTCTCAGGACTTCTTGTGCGGAAGGGTCGCGTAAACGGTCGAGCGTAGCGCCATGCGCGATAATCGGAGCGCGCCCCGCAATGGCGGCATTCCCCCAGAAATGATCCCAATCCATGTGCGAATTGACGACGATCAGCGGACGAGCGTTCATCTGTTCCCCGAGCAGGTCCAGCGCCGTCAGGCACAGTTCGGGCGTTCCGAGCGTATCGATCAGCACATTGAACCTTTCGGTCCGGACGAACACAGCATCAACCTCGTCCCCCACCCTGACGATCACGATTCGATCGTCGAGCTCGGGATATGAACATAATTCCACCGATGGGTTCACGTCTGACTGCCTTTATTGCAATCGCAGAAATTCATTCCGATACATCAAGTCCCGTTCGGGGCCTGCTCTTTCAGCGCGGCGGGGCGGCCTCCGTCGGCAGCCAAGCCATCGCCAGAAAGCGCAAGACTATTCAATTATGTCGCGAACCTTCAAGGTCCGTCTGCGCAGTTCAAGGCTTTTGACGCGCACATCGAGCGCGTTCCATCGGTCCTCGCCGGTGCGGCCGGCGATGTCTGGCGCAACCTGAATTGAAACTTTCGGTGGAACAACGTCCGGCAACAGAAGTTTGCCTTCAAACCAAACTCGAGCGGCGGCCGATGTCATTCTCTCCAAACCAGGGTGTGTTGAGCACCCCACCCCGGATCTATTATGTCAATCCACTCCTTCTTCAGGGTATCGACGCGTGGCGCGAGGTTTTCGACCATGCTGCGGATACCGGTTTCGATCGTGTGCTGACGGCGCCGCTCTTCGACCGGGGCGGGGCGCGCAGCATCTTTTGCTTCCAGGATATTTATCGACTCGATCCTCAACTGTCGCTGGGAAGTGCAGTCGAGGATGGGGTGGGTCGCCTGGTGGAGGCCGCCCGCAATAGCGGCGTCACCCTGATGATGGACCTGATTCTCGACGGAAAGGCCCCAGATACCAAGGCAGGCTTTCGCCCGGTCGATCCGAGACGTTCGCCATTGGACCCGGCGGAACCGATGACTGCAATGGACGCGGAGTCTCAATCCCGGCTGTTGGAAAAATGGACCGAACGGCTGCGGGGGCTGGCCGGTCTCGGCCTCTGCGGCTACCGCGCGCTCGGGATTGATCGCATTGCGCCGGCGGCTTTCAAATCGCTGATTTCCGCCGTGCGCGACAAGGCGGACGCGCAATTCCTCGCCTGGACGCCGGGCACTGATTTTGGGGCGAGGAGCGCGGTCCAGAATACAGGCTTCGATGGATGTTTTTCATCTATGGCCTGGTGGGATTTCGACGAGAGATGGTTCATCGAAGAACACCGGGTCCAGAAGCCGCTCGGCTGGCAGATCGCTTTTCCGGAGCCGCCATTCGGCAGGCGGATCGCGCACGGAACCGAGAGCCGCGAAGTCCTCGAACGGCGCGCCGTCAGGGCGCTGCGCCTTGCCGCCTCGCTCGGCGGCGGCCTGATGGTTCCGATGGGTTTCGAATATGGCGCAGCCACGCCGCTCGATCCGACCCATGGGAACGGAACGGGCTTGCGCGGGCTGCGCCATGATCTGGCCTTCGATATCTCCTCTGAAATTCGGCTTGCGAACACGGAGATCGACAAGGCTCCCCCTGTGCTAGCCTCATCGCTTCGGCTCATCCGCAACGCCAACGGACCGGTCTCAGCGCTGGTGCAATCTGAGGCCGAAGACCTTCGCAGCGCCGAGAATGTGCGGTTCATCCTGCTCAACAGGGACCTTCGAAAAAGTGCGCCCGCTCCGGTAACCGCACTGCGCGAAGCGGCCTCCGGGTTTCTTCCCGTCGCAGCCGACGGCACGGCCCTGCGGCTGCGGGCAGGGGAAACCCTGGTGGTCGAAGGCAAGGCGCCGACGCCGATCACATCGCAGCCGATCCTCGACGTCGCGCAGGCGATAGCATCACCGCGGCTCGCCATCGAAAATATCCTGCCGCGGGTCGATGACGGGCGCTTTCCCGTCAAACGGGTGGTCGGCGACACCATCACTGTCGAAGCCGATATATTCGGCGACGGCCACGATCCGATCGCCGCGGTCCTGCTCTGGCGGCCGCTCGATGCGGCAGGCTGGAACGAGACGGAGATGCAGCTGGTCGAAAACGACCGCTGGCGCGCCGAATTCCTGCTGGAGCGCATTGGACGCTACGAATTTGCCGTCGAGGCATGGAAGAACCCGTTTGCAATCTTCCGCTACGAACTGACGAAGAAGAACGATGCCCGGCTGGACCTGAAGCTAGAGTTGCAGGAGGGCTTGAATCTGGTTCGGTCGGCTGAGGCGCATGCAGGTGCCGCGCTCGGTACCGACCTGAAGGCCCTCGTCAGCCGCCTTGAAAGCGCTTCCGATGCCGAGCGCACGGCGATCCTGCTCGATGCCCGAACATCCGAATTGATGAACAAGGCGGACAAGCGGCCGTTTCGGCTTCGCTCGACGGCAAGCGCAGTCGATGCGGAACGCAAGTCGGCTGCCTTTGCCAGCTGGTACCAAATCTTCCCGCGATCGCAGAGCGGCGATCCGGAGCGGCACGGCACCTTCGACGACGTCATCCCGAGGTTGCCCGCCATTCGTGACATGGGATTCGACGTGCTCTATTTCCCGCCGATTCATCCGATCGGTTCGACCAACCGGAAAGGCCGCAACAACAGCCTGAAAGCAGGGCCAGATGACCCCGGGAGCCCCTATGCCATCGGCTCCGAGGAGGGGGGCCATGATGCCATCCATCCCGAGCTCGGCGAGTTCGAGGATTTCCGCCGGCTGGTGGAGGAGGCGGGCCGGTACGGCTTGGAGATTGCTCTCGACCTGGCGATCCAGGCGTCGCCGGATCATCCCTGGCTGAAGGAGCATCCCGGCTGGTTCGACTGGCGTCCGGACGGCACGATCAAATATGCCGAAAACCCGCCGAAGAAATACGAGGACATCGTCAACGTCGATTTTTACACAAAAGATGCGCTGCCTTCACTATGGGTGGAGCTCAGGGATACTGTCCAGCTTTGGGTGGACCAGGGCGTCAAGCTGTTTCGCGTCGACAATCCGCACACCAAGCCCTTTCCGTTCTGGGAGTGGCTTATCGGCGATATTAGGGCGCGTCACCCTGAGGTTGTCTTCCTTTCGGAAGCTTTCACCAAGCCAAAGGTCATGTACCGGCTGGCAAAGATCGGCTTCTCCCAGTCCTACACCTACTTCACCTGGCGCAATGCCAAGTGGGAGCTCGAGCAGTATATGCGGGAGCTGACGGAGACGGCGCCGAAAGATTTCTTCCGCCCGCATTTCTTCGTCAATACCCACGATATCAATCCGGATTTCCTCCAGAACGCGCCGCGTTCCGCCTTCCTGATTCGGGCGGCTTTGGCCGCCACGCTGTCCGGGCTTTGGGGCGTCTACAACGGTTTCGAACTTTGCGAGGGGCGTCCCGATGCCAAGCGCAAGGAATATGCCGACAGCGAGAAGTATGAGATACGCGCCTGGGACTACGACCGCCCGGGCAATATCATCGCCGAGATCAGGATGCTCAACCGCATCCGGAACGAAAATCTTGCCCTGCATTCCCATCTCGGGCTGACACTGCTGAACGCCTGGAACGATAACATCCTGTTCTTCGAGAAGGCGAGCCGCGCCCGCGACAATGTCCTGTTGATCGCCATCAGTCTCGATCCACACAACTTTCAGGAAAGCGACGTCGAGCTGCCGCTCTGGAAGTGGTCGCTCGGAGACGGTGGAGCGCTCGACGCCGAAGATCTGGTCGCTGGGCATCGGTTCAGATGGAATGGCAAATGGCAGAGAGCGAGCTTCAACCCTCAGATCCTGCCCTTTGCGATCTGGCGCGTGCGCGCAGCGGAGGCATGAATGGACACGTTGAATCCTGATGGTATGAACCAGCCGCTCTGGTACAAAGACGCGATCATCTACCAGCTGCACATCAAGTCGTTCTACGACGCCAATGGTGACGGGGTCGGCGATTTCGCCGGCCTGCACCAAAAGCTCGATCACATCGCAGCCCTTGGCGTCAATGCTATCTGGCTTTTGCCCTTCTTTCCCTCTCCGCGCCGCGACGACGGCTACGACATCGCCGACTATGGCAGTGTCAGCTCCGATTACGGAACGGTAGAGGACTTCCGGGATTTCGTCGACGCTGCCCACCAGCGCAATATCCGCGTCATCATCGAGCTCGTCATCAACCACACCTCCGATCAGCATCCCTGGTTCCAGCGCGCCCGCCAGGCGCCGGCAGGATCGCCGGAGCGCGACTTCTACGTCTGGTCGGATACCGATCAAAAATTTCCGGAAACGCGCATCATTTTCATCGATACGGAAAAGTCCAACTGGACATGGGACGCGGTCGCCGGCGCCTATTACTGGCACCGCTTCTATTCCCATCAACCCGACCTCAATTTCGACAGCCCGCTTGTCATGGAGGAATTGCTGAGGGTGATGCGCTTCTGGCTGGAAACCGGCATCGACGGTTTTCGTCTCGACGCGATCCCCTACCTCGTCGAGCGCGAGGCGACGATCAACGAAAACCTGCCGGAAACCCACGCCATCCTCAAACGCATACGCGCCGCGCTCGATGCCACCCATCCCGGCGTGATGCTGCTTGCCGAGGCCAATCAGTGGCCGGAGGACACGCGCGAATATTTCGGAGAGGGCGATGAATGCCACATGGCCTTCCACTTCCCGCTGATGCCGCGCATGTATATGGCAATCGCCAAGGAGGACCGGTTTCCGATCACCGATATCCTGCGCCAGACGCCGGAGATTCCCGACAACTGCCAATGGGCGATCTTCCTTCGCAATCACGACGAGCTGACGCTCGAAATGGTGACCGACGCCGAGCGGGACTATCTCTGGGAGACCTACGCGTCCGACAAACGTGCTCGCATCAATCTCGGCATCAGGCGGCGCCTAGCGCCGCTGATGGAGCGCGACCGCCGGCGGATCGAGCTGATGAACGCGCTTCTTCTCTCGATGCCGGGAACGCCGGTGATCTATTACGGCGACGAGATCGGCATGGGCGACAATATCTATCTCGGTGACCGGGATGGGGTGAGGACGCCGATGCAATGGTCTCCGGACCGCAATGGCGGTTTCTCCCGGACCGACCCGGCGCGCCTCGTCCTGCCGCTGATTGCCGACCCGCTTTATGGTTTCGAGGCGGTCAACGTCGAGGCGCAGAGCACGGATGCCCATTCGCTGCTCAACTGGACGCGCAAGATGCTGGCGCTGCGCGGCAGGCATCCGGCCTTCGGGCGCGGTTCGCTGCGGTTCCTCTCGCCGGAGAATCGCAAGATTCTCGCTTATCTCCGGGAATATGACGGCGAGACCTTAATGTGTGTCGCAAACCTCTCGCGGCTGCCCCAGGCCGTCGAACTCGACCTGTCGAGTTTCGAGGGCCGCGTGCCGATCGAATTGACCGGCATGTCGCCCTTCCCACCGATCGGCCAGCTGACCTATCTCCTGACATTGCCGCCTTATGGCTTCTTCTGGTTCCAGCTGGCGGCCGATGCCGATCCGCCGGCATGGCGCACGGCACCCCCCGAACAGCTTCCCGATCTGGTGACCATGGTCATCCGCCGCGGCCTGCTCGATCTTGTCGATGAACCCGCGCATGCGCGCGTCCTCAGCACCGAAATCCTGCCTGCCTACCTCGCGAAGCGGCGCTGGTTCGGGGCAAAGGATCAGGCGCTTCAGGCAGCACGCCTGATCTCCGCAACGCCCATCCCCTTTGCCGACGGTATCGTTCTCGGCGAGTTGGAAGCCGTGCTGCCGAACTACAGCGAATCCTACCAGCTGCCGCTGGCAGTCGCCTGGGACGATGCGCAGCCATCCGCGCTGACCCAGCAACTGGCGCTCGCACGGGTTCGCCAGGGCCGGCGCGTCGGCTTCCTGACGGACGGATTTGCCTTGGAGGCGATGGCACGCGGCATCCTGCGCGGGCTTGCCGACCGCTCGCGCATCACCGGCCGTACCGGCACTCTCGAATTTCTCGGCACGGAGCGGCTCGACCGCCTCGCCGTCACCGACGATCTTGCGGTCCATTGGCTTTCGGCCGAGCAGTCCAACAGCTCGCTGATTGTCGGCGACGTCGCGATGATCAAACTGATCAGGCACATCTTTCCGGGAATTCACCCGGAGGTCGAGATGACGCGCTTTCTCACCCGCGCCGGCTATGAACACACTGCCCCGTTGCTCGGCGAGGTCGCGCATACCGATTCCGGCGGACGCCGTTCGACCTTGATCATCGTCCAGGGCGCGATCCGCAACCAGGGCGACGCCTGGAACTGGATGTTGAACAATCTCCGACGCGGGGCAGACGAACTCGTGCTGAATGACCCTGCCGTGCAACCGGGCGACGACGTCTTCCAGCCGCTGATCAGCTTCGTCGCGATGGTCGGCCTCAGACTCGGCGAACTGCATGTGGTGCTTTCCGGGGAAACCAGCGACGAGGCCTTCAGTCCGGTGGTGTCAGGCAACAGTGAGGTCGAAGCGATGAAGAAGGCTGTTGCCGGCGAGGTCGCCTATGCCCTGTCGAAGCTTGACGAACGCGCGGAGAATGCCGATCCCGCGATCGACCTGCTTGCAGCACCGCTTCTCGAGCGCCGCTCCGAACTCGTCGAGCTCGCCGCGACGCTGGCGGAGAGCGTTCGCCATACGCTGATCACGCGCACGCATGGCGATTTCCATCTTGGCCAGATCCTCGTCAGCGAAGGCGATGCGGTCATCATCGACTTCGAGGGCGAGCCTGCGAAAAACCTGACCGAGCGCCGCGCCAAGACGAATCCGCTCCGCGATGTCGCCGGGCTTTTGAGATCGCTGAGCTACCTCGTGGCCACCGCCCAGCTCGATAACGACGCGGTCATCGAACATGAGAACGAAGTCCGGCGCGAGGCGATCGCCCGCTTCGGGCGCCATGCCGAGGAGGCCTTTCTCGATGCCTATTCGCAGGCGGTCGCCGTATCGAAGGAGCTTGACATGCCACCGGAACAAAGACGGAGGGTACTCGATGCCTTTCTTCTCGAAAAGGCAGCCTACGAGATCGCCTATGAAGCCCGCAACAGGCCGAAATGGCTTCCGATCCCGCTATCCGGCTTTGCCGAAATCGTATCGCGTCTGGCGGGGGTCACGGCATGAACGTTGAACGGTCCGAACTTCTCTCTGGCATTGGACAGGACGCACTCTGGGCCTTGATCGAGGGGCGCCACGGCGATCCCTTTTCGATCCTCGGTCCCCACGAAAGCGGCGGCATGATGATCGTGCGGGTGTACTTGCCGGGCGCGGAAGCGGTCGATCTCATCGAGGCGACGAGCGGTCGTGTGGTGACGCCGTTCAGCGTCGCCCACCCGTCCGGCCTGTTTGCCGCGGCGGCCGCCTCGAGGACGGGATACCGGCTGCGGATCACATGGCCGGATGCTGTCCAGATCACCGAGGACCCCTACAGTTTCGGTCTGCTGCTCGGAGAGCTCGACCTCCATCTGATATCGGAGGGCACTCACTATAGCCTGAGCCGGACCCTCGGCGCGGTGGTGATGTCGGTCGACGGCGTCGCTGGCGTTCGTTTCGCCGTGTGGGCACCGAATGCGCGCCGCGTCTCCGTCGTCGGCGACTTCAACGCCTGGGACGGACGACGAAACCCGATGCGGTTGAGACCGTCGGCTGGTGTCTGGGAGCTGTTCATTCCACGCCTCGCCGCCGGCGAAAGATACAAGTTCGAGATCATCGATGCGCACGGGACCTGCCTGCCGCAGAAGGCCGATCCGGTGGCGAGGGCGAGCGAGGCCGCCCCATCCACCGCCTCCATCGTCGCATCGTCGACGCCGTTCCGATGGACTGATGACGGTTGGATGAAGGGCCGGTCCCGGCAAGACAGGCTGGAGGGCGCATTCTCCGTCTATGAGGTGCACGCCGGCTCCTGGCTTCGCGATCAAAAGGACGGCAACAGGTCGCTCGACTGGGTCGAACTCAGCCAGCGGCTCGTTCCCTATGCCAGCGATATGGGATTTACCCATATCGAGCTGCTGCCGATCATGGAGCATCCGTTCGGCGGATCCTGGGGCTATCAGCCGCTCGGCCTGTTCGCTCCGACCGGCCGATATGGGACGCCTGAGGATTTCGCCTATTTTGTCGACCGCTGCCATGGCGCCGGGCTCGGCGTCATCCTCGACTGGGTGCCAGCCCATTTTCCCACCGACGTCTGGGGGCTTGCCCGCTTCGACGGCAGCGCGCTCTACGAGCATGAAGATCCGCGCGAAGGTTTTCACCGCGACTGGAACACGCTGATCTACAATCTCGGCCGCAACGAGGTGAAAGGGTTCCTGATCGCCAGCGCGCTGGAATGGCTGGAGCGCTACCATATCGACGGTTTGCGGGTCGACGCAGTTGCCTCGATGCTCTACCGCGACTACAGCCGCAACGAGGGCGAATGGATTCCCAACCAATATGGCGGTCGCGAGAATCTGGAAGCGGTCGAATTCTTCAAGCACCTGAACAGCATCATTCACGAGCGCTGCCCGCACGCGATGACGATCGCCGAAGAATCGACGGCCTGGCCCGGGGTGACGAAGCCACCGGAGCAGGGGGGGCTGGGGTTCGACATCAAATGGAACATGGGCTGGATGCATGACAGCCTGAGCTACATCGAGAAGGATCCGGTGTACCGGAGCTATCACCACGGCACGATGACCTTCGGCATGCTCTATGCCTATTCCGAGCGCTTCATTCTGCCGATTTCACATGACGAGGTCGTCTACGGAAAGGGTTCGCTGCTGACGAAGATGCCGGGCGACGAATGGCAGAAATTCGCCAATCTGCGCAGCTATCTCGCCTTCATGTGGGGCCATCCCGGCAAGAAGCTCTTGTTCATGGGCAGCGAAGTCGCCCAGCCGGGCGAGTGGAATCATGACGGGTCGGTGACCTGGGATGTGCTGGACCGGCCTCAGCATGTGGGGATTCAGCGGCTGGTGAAGGATCTGAACGGCCTTTACGCGGACGAGCCGGCATTGCAGTTCGGCGACTTTCATCCGGAGGGCTTCGAATGGGCAGCAGCCGACGACGCCGTCAATTCTGTGCTCGGCATGCTCCGTTATGCACCCGATCGCGCTTCGTCGATCCTGGTCATGTCGAATTTCACGCCGGTGCCGCGTTACGGCTACAGGATCGGTGTGCCGAGAGACGGCGTGTGGATCGAGCGGATGACGACGGATGCGCGGGAATATGGCGGCTCGGGCCTGGTCAACGGCGCCGTGTCGACTGAGCCCGCGCCCGCCCACGGCAGGCCCGCCTCCCTGTCGCTGACGCTGCCGGCGCTGTCGACGATCTTTCTGCAAGGGCCGTCGCCATAAGGCTTTAGAGCCTTTTCATTCGGTGTGCGGAGCCGGATGAATGAAAGGCCAAGGGCTCGCCTCGGATCCCTTCTCGATGGGAACCTCGATGAGAACAGGTTCGTCGAGAGATAGGGCTTTCTCGATCGCGCCTTTCAATTCGCCAGGGCTCGTCACCTTGAATGCTCGAATGCCGAAGCTCTCGCCAAGCGCGACAAAGTCCGGATTGGTGAGTTCCGAGCCAAGATAACGGCCTTTATACGCCTGCTTCTGGTCACGCAGTACGTTGCCATAGGCCGAATTGTTGAAGACGATGGCGATGACATTGATCTCATGCTGGACGGCGGTAGCAAGTTCCTGAACCCCGAACATGAAGCCGCCATCGCCGGAAACAGAAATCACCGCCTTGTCGGGATTGGCGACTTTCACGCCCAAGGCGGTGTTGAAGCCGAAACCCAGATTGTCCTGATAACCGCATGTGACGTACTGACGAGGGGCATAGACCGGGAATGCAAATCGGGCGGTAAAGCCCACCTGGCAGATTTCCTCGACGAAGAAGCCGTCTCTTGGCAGGGCTTGGCGAATGGCATCGAGATAGGCGAGCTGGGGCTGCACTGCCGAGAAGCGAGACTTGGCCTCTTCGTTGCGTTCGGCAAATTCGCGCGTGCGATCTTCACGGCCCAGCCCGGCAAGCGCATCAACGAGGGCCTGTGTTCCGGCCTTGGCATCCGAGACGATGCCGACATCAGGCTTGAGACGGATCATCTCGGTTGGATCGATATCGATGCGGATCACCTTGAGATCCTTGGGAAGCCACTTCCATCGCATGAATTGCAATTCCAGCCGGCTGCCGATCCCGATCAGGACGTCCGTCTTCCGCCAATATTCATAGGCCGCGACGAAATTCAGGTAGTTGGGGTGGTCGTCGGCGACGATGCCCTTGCCGGAGCGATGGGACGTGACGGGCGACTGCAGCAATTCCGCAAGAGCAGCGATTTCCGCTCCAGCATCCACCGCGCCGCCACCAACCATGATCATCGGGTTGCTGGCACCCGATATCAGTGCCCCCGCGGCAGCGACCTGATCAGGGTTGACGGCCGGATGAGGTGCTCTCGTGCCGACCGGCAGATCGGTTTCTGGGCCGAATTGCCCGAACACGTCCCATGGCGCTTCGACCGCTCCTGGGCCCTGGCGGCCGGAGAGCATTTTGGCGACGACCTCGGCCGTGACAGGACCGGTTTCGGACTGGTGATTGATCCGCGCCGCCGTTTTCGTAATCCCGCGCATGGTCGCGAGCTGATCCGGCAGTTCGTGCAATTGTCCTCTGCCTTGACCGATCAGGTGGGACATGATGTTGCCGGTGATGCACAGCACTGGCGCATTGGCGCCGTAAGCGGTGCAGAGCGCCGCGCCGGAATTGAGGACGCCTGGGCCCGGAACGACGGTATAGGCGCCGATCTGGCCGGTGGACTTGGCATAGCCATAGGCCATGTAACCGGCGCCCTGCTCGTGTCTGGTGTGAATGAACCGAATTTTGTCACCGGCACCGTAGAGGGCATCGTTAAAATCATACATGTGGGCGCCGGGGATGCCGAATACGGTGTCGATCCCATGGGCGACGAGTGAACGGGTCATCGCTTGACCGGTCGTTTCTTTCCTGCTCATCCGGAGGCTCCAATGGCGTGAATTCGGTCAGGCGACCGTCGACGATTTCAGGCAGCCTTCGGCTCTGAGCGCCGCGACGATGGCGTTGGCGTCTGACGGTTGCATGCCCGCGAGGTTCATACGCCCGGAATCCGCCATGTAGATGCCGTGCCTGGCCCGGAGGGCCGCAGCCGTTTCTTTGGACATGGAAAGGTTGGAAAACAGGCCGCGTTGCCGGCGGATGAAGGCCAGATCGAGAGCGGCGTCGGCCAGCGCTGCCCGATTGCCGTTGACGCGCAGGCACATCTCTTCGAGCTCAGCGCGCCACATGGCCGACATCTCTTCGCTTTCGAGAATGGTCCTGACGACTGCGGCTCCATGATCGGGCGGCATGGACCAGTTGACTCGAGCAAGTGCCGCCATGTTACTTTCGGCCTTCCTGAGGGCATCCCCATTGCGGGCCATGACATAGAGCGCACCGACACGCTCGCGATAAAGACCGAAATTCTTATCGCAGGAATAGGCGATCAGCGCCTCATCGACCGCCTCGAGGATCATGCGCGTTGGCGCGGCGTCCTGTTCGAGGCCGTCGCCGAGGCCCTGATAGGCGAGATCGATGAACGGCACCAGCCGATGCGCAACGAGAATTTCGGTAATCTGCCGCCACTGTTCCATGGTGAAATCGATGCCGGTCGGGTTGTGGCAGCAACCGTGAAGCAGCACGACGTCGCCTTCCCGAGCGGAAGACAAGGCGGCGACCACGCTTTCGAATTTCACCTGCTGCGACATCAGGTCAACGAAAGCGTACTCCTTTACCGGCAAGCGTGCCGAGCTGAAGATCGGCGAATGATTTGGCCAGCTTGGCGTCCCGAGCAGAACCTTTGCCGACGGATTTGCCGCTTGGATGAGCTCAGCACCGAGACGCAGGGCGCCGCTTCCACCGGGTGTCTGAATGCCGACAAGGCGTTGAGCAAACGTCGGCGATTTTCCGAAGATGATGGGCTGCAGGAGGCGCACGAATTGCAGGTCACCTTCCGGGCCAAGATATTTCTTGCTGTCCTGGGTCTCCAGGAGAAACTGCTCCGCTGTCTTTACGGCACGCATCACCGGCGTGCGTCCCATGGAGTCACGATAAACCCCAACCCCCAGGTCGATTTTCCCAGGGCGATCGTCGGCCTGGAAGGCCTTGATGAGAGCAAGCAGGCTGTCGGCTGGCCGACTGTTCAGTTCGTCAAACACAAGTCCACCTCGTTTCCGTAATTCTGGCTCGCAGACTAGCTGAACTTTCGCGACGAATTTCTGCGATTATCTCCCTGTAATGGCGCATCTATGCAGACAATCAGCGCGATATGGCTATAATGTGCAGAAATTCACCGTCCGAGGAGGGTGGCCATGCTTGACCCGTTCGATATCAAATTGCTCGCCGCTCTCCAGCAAAACAGCGAGCTGACGCAGAGCGAACTCTCTTTGAAGGTCAATCTCTCCGCGACCCAGTGCGCACGCCGTTTGGAAAGGCTGCGTAACGAGCAATATATCCAGAGTGTCGTTGCCATCCTCAATCCCGTGAAACTGGGTTTCACTGTCGTCGCTCATACGCTCGTCAGCCTCAGAGCGCATACGGAAGGTGGAAACGAGCAGCTTCATCGTTTCATCGAGACCGCGCCGGAGATCCTGGAATGCTATTCGCAGACCGGTGACGCCGACTTTCTGATGAAGGTCATGACGCGCGACCTCGAACATCTCAGCCAGTTTCTCGAAAGAATGATCCGGGTCACCGACAATCTGGCATCGGTGAAGTCAAGCATCGTCCTCAAGACACTGAAAAAGACAACCGCTTTGCCGTTGCAGATCGTGAAGTGAGAGCGGCTCTCACCTGAGATAATGGATATGCGGACGCGCGTGATAGGGTGAGGCTTCGATGCGGGCTTCGACGGAGAAGACGTCGCGCAGTAGGTCTTCGCTCAATACGTCCTGCGGTGCGCCGGAGGCGACGATTCTGCCCTGCTGCAGGATGACCAGCTGGTCGCAGAACATGGCGGCATGGTTAAGATCATGCAGGGCGACGATGCTGGTGATCGGCAGGCTGGAGACGAGCCGCATCAGGCCGATCTGGTGCTGGATATCGAGATGGTTTGTCGGCTCGTCGAGGATCAGCTCCTGGGGCGACTGGGCGAGCGCCCTTGCGATATGGGTGCGCTGCTTTTCACCGCCCGACAGGCTTTGCCAGCGATCGCCACGTTTCTCCGCCATGCCGGCGCGCGCCAGCGCTTCTTCGACCGCCTCTTCGTCGGCCCTTGTCCAGCCTGAAAACATCGACCGGTGCGGGAACCGGCCGAGCTTGACGACGTCGACGACGCTGAGATTGGCATTTGTGGTGGCGTGCTGCTCGACGAAGGCGATCCGCCGGGCGATCGAGCGGCGGCTGATCGTACCGATGTCGCTCCGATCGAGCGTGACGCGGCCGGAATGCGGCCGCTTCAGGCCGGCCAGAAGCCGCAGCAACGAGGTCTTGCCCGAGCCGTTCGGCCCGAGCAGGCCAAGCATCCGGCCGGGCTGCGCCTCCATGGAAACGCCATCGAGAATGGTCTTCCTGCCAATTTTCCAGATGAGGTTGTCGGCCTTGATGCTCATGATGCGCGCTGGAACCGGTAGAGGATGATCGAGAAAAAGGGGACGCCCACCAGCGCCGTGACGACGCCGATCGGCAGGATCTGGTTCGGAATGAGGGCGCGTGCGGCGATGTCGGCGAGCACCATGAAGATCGCCCCCGTTATGGCACAGGCCGGAAGCAGGCGGACATGCAGCGGCCCGACGACAAAGCGGGCGACATGCGGCACAACGAGGCCGACGAAGCCGATAGACCCCACCATGCTGACGATCGTCGCCGTCATCATTGCCGTCAGCGCGAAGAGCACCATCCGCGCGCGGCCGACATTGACGCCGAGCGAGGATGCTGCCTCGTCGCCGAAAGCGAAGGCGTCGAGCACACGGGCATAAAATAGGCAGCCGACGAGGCCGATACCGACAATGATCGACACCAGCGCGAATTCCGGCCAGCGCACGCCGCCGAAGCTGCCGAGCAGCCAGAACATGACATCGCGCGCCTGCTGCGCATTGGCCGAGGTGGTGACGATATAGGACGTCGTGGCGTTGAAAAGCTGCGAAGCGGCGACACCGGCAAGGATGGTGCGATCCGCACCGCCGCGCGTGCCGTTCGACAGCAGGGCGACGAAGAAGAAGGCTGCGAAGGCACCGGCAAAGGCACCGGCGGAAAGCGAGACCGCGCCGGCGCCGATCCCTAAGATGACGATCGCGACGGCGCCGGAGGAGGCGCCGGCGGAGATGCCAAGAACATAAGGTTCGGCGAGCGGATTGCGCAGCAGCGATTGCATGATCGCGCCCGACAGCGCGAGGCCCGCGCCGCAGAACGCGGCGACGAGCGCCCGGCTGAGACGATAATCCCAGATGACGGTCTCATGGATGCGGTTCAGTTCGACCGCGGTCCATCCCAGCCGGTTGGTGACGGCCGAAAACGTGGTTGCAAGCGGGATCGGCAGGTCGCCGATCCCGACGCTGATGCCAATGGCGATAGCGATGAGGCAGAAAGAGGCGACGAGCAGTGCGAGGACGGCTCCCAGCTGCCGGAAGATGCGGCCCGCGTCCGTCACTTCAAAAGACCGAGAGCCTTCAGCTGGCCGGCCACCTGCTCGGCGCCGTAGACCGTGCGGACGGTCGGGTTCATGGCCTGGCCGTCCATGATCACGATCGCCTCGTTCTTGACGGCAGGGATCTGGCTGACGGCCGGATCGGTGTTCAGGAAATTGATCTTGGCCTCCGGCTTGTCGAGCTCCCAGCGGTTACGGTCGAGACTGGCGACGACAATGACGTCGGGATTGGAGGCGATGATGCCTTCCCAGCCGAGCGTCGGCCATTCCGCTTCCGCTGATATCGCGTTGTGTCCGCCGAGCAAGTCGGCGATGAAGCCGGACGCGCTGTTCTTGCCGCCGAGATAGGCGTCGGCCGACGGGCTGGGGCTGGAGAACCAGAAGACGTAGGAAATGTTCTTGCCGTCCTTCGAAACGCTGGAGCGAAGCTTGGCTTCGCGCGCCTCGAAGTCGGCGATCAGCGCCTGACCACGATCGGCGACGTCGAAGATCTGCGAGAGTTCGTCGATCTCCTTATAGAGAAGATCCATGTTCCACAGCTCGCCGCGGCTGCCATACTGGTCCTTGACGTCCTTGGTGCTGAGGCAGGTGCTGGGCGAGAGATAGGTTGCAACGGCCACCTTGTCGAAATCCTCGCGCTTGGCGACCTTGCTGTTCGGCCCGACCAGACTCGGCAGGGCCACTGCGACGAAATCAGGATTTTCGGCGAGGATCGATTCGAAGGTCGGCATCTCGACGGTCAGGAGCTTGACCTTGGCGTTGGCTTCCGCGAGCTGTGGCAGAACCTTGCTCGGCCAGAAGGCCGTGCCGGCCATCTTGTCCTGAAGGCCGAGCAGTAGCAGGATTTCAGCACTGTTCTGGCCGAGGCCGATCGCCCGTTCGGGCGCCTTCTGGAACGTCACCTGCGCGCCGCAGTTTTCCAGGGTCAGCGGGTAGGTCGTCGAACCGGCCAAAGACGGATTTGCGGCAAGGCCGATCATGGTTGAGAGGCCGCAGGCGGCCAGAAGCGATTTGAGGCTGGTCACGAAGAAATTCCCGGTGCGTGAATATATGCCGCCGCCGTATAGCCTCAGAAACAGGCATAAAACAAGACAAAATAAATCAACTTATCGCAAAATTGACAGCGCATTGCTGCGGAGACAACCTGCCATCGCCCATTGAACTGCAGCCGCGTTCGCCGTTTAAACAGGGCTGACCGGTGACAGCGACTTGCCGTAGACTTCGAGGATCGCGGCAATCTCCTTGAGGATACCGGAGAGCGGAAGCGTGCCCTTTCTGTTGAACGCCATGTCGTCACGTTCGAAAAGGGCAAGGCAGATCTCGCTCGAATCGTGGCGCGACTGGTAGGCGAGACCGTCCGGCCTGTCGGCATGGTCCCAAAGCGCGTCGGCCCAAAGCCCGCATGGTTCGTAAGGGCCGGTGGAGACGGCATTATCGGTGCCGAGGGCCTGCAGGCCGGTGCCGTGCATGCGCGCGATCCTCAGCGGTCTGATACAGCTGAGTTCACTAATGGCGCGGGTGGTGATTTCGGTCATCGACACCATCAACCGCTGGGGATTGCGCAGGATCGTTTCGGCAAGCGCTCCCCTGCGGCTGATCCCGACGTAGAGAATTCCCAAACGTCCGCTGGCGCTGTCGAAACGATTGGTCGCGGCAATCCGGGGGCCGGGTCCAAAGAAGATGGGATCGAGATGCGTCCGATGGACCCTATGGAGAACCTGCCCGGCCGGAATGAGGTCGATCGGCAATGACGAATGGGCGAGCCAAGGGGGCGGGGGCAGTGCGGCTCCCGACGGCCCTCTGCCAGCATTGGCCGGCATCAGGCAAAGCCGTCGGAGGTTTCAATCCGGATCAGACGCCGGACTGCTTCGCGATCGCCGTCGCGCAGCGCCTGCAGAGCTGTCCGACCACCGAGAGCCGTATCGGCAGCAAGCAGAAAATCCAATGCGATCCAGGGACCAGCGGCGGCAAAACCACGCACGATGTCGGAAATCCCCGCGACCACCTCACCTTGATCCAGCTGGCAGAGCGGATAGCGCCAGTCGCTGCCCTCGCGCACGGCAAGCAGCGTGCCGGCTCGCCGCCTCTTGTCGACGGCCTGTCTGCTGATGCCAAGCATCCGTCCGGTGTCCTCGGCCGACATCGTCCCGCCGGCCCGTTCGACGAGATTTTGCCGATGCTCTACGTTGCGGGCCAGCGCCGGAACCAGCGGATCGAGATCGTTTATCGCCGCGCCCACCATATCCGAGCGGCTGAGAAGCTGCGCCAACGAACCGGCGTCGGTCGGGGCTGAAAGCGCATCGGCGAGGTCCTTTGCCGGCACATTTGCCGAAATGCGCTCCAGCGCCGATGTCGCACGTCGCAGAAACGCGGTCCTGATGGAATTCGGCTCTTCCTGCACTGTGACGGGACCGGATGCGTGGCGGGCCATTGGGCGGCTCCTTGGTTGACAAGGTATTTATATGGTTGTTGATGGTATGAAGTCAACCTATGGAGACGACAGTGCGATCCGGTGGCAGGGAAGTCCATCGCCTTGCCTCAGGTCATATGGGTCCTGGATGGCCATCAGGAAGAACGGCCGGCCCCGATCCTCCGTGACGGACCCAAGCGAACCCGCTCCAAAGTTGACAGCATCAGGGTAAAGCCATCGGACATGTTCAGGTCAGCTTTGCCACGAGCTTGGCATAGTCCGAAAACGTCAACCGTTCGCCTTTCCTGCCTGCCTCCTCGGCGAGCTGCAGCACACGGATGGGGAACAGGATCGCCGCGCGGTTGGCATCCGACAGTTCATGGTCGTCGTCCTCCTCGATTGCTTTCGTGGCTTTCGAGAGCGCGGCATTGAGTTCCCCGCTGGTAAGCAGTTCCTTCTCGACGATCGCATCACATATCGACGCCATGGCCATGATCAGGCCCTTGAGCTGGAGGTTGGCCGTATTCATGAGAACTCCGAGGAAACGAGAGGATCTGCGATGGTGACGCTCCGGCGCCTCGCCGATCGCGCCGGGGATATTGCTACGTCAGTCCGTTTGAACCGGTCGGATCGTGTCGATGGTGACCACACCGTCGACGATCCCGCGCGTGACATCTCGCCTGTTCCGATCAATCTCGATGACGGTGTAGAGCTTGTCGTCCCGAAAGGCGCTGGCATGGACCGTCGTCACATCCTCGGCGGGAGCCGCATCCACTTCCATGAAGTCGAGTTCGCCCGCCGCTGCGACGATCCTGGCGTCACCGGGCGTTCTGGCGGCGACGACGACGGTGCCATGTCCGGGGGAATTGTCCCATCGCGGATCGTCGGGTGCGGCGATCGGCTCCAACCGGTAGATGTTGAGCATCTCGCCGCCAGCGTCGGGCGACGCTTGCGCAGCCGCATCCTTAATTTGCGCCTGGCTCTCGACCGACTTTCCGAAGGTGGTCGGGCTAGTCGCGTTGTTGATCTCTTCCTTGCCTGTCCTCGAGACGTTCGACATGTCGCTCTCCATTGTCAGGACTGAAACGATAGCCGGCAGGCAAGTGTTCCCCCGCGCACGAAAAACCGCAAATCCAACCGAGGTGTTTTCAAGCGAGCATTTCCGATATCTGCAACTATCCGGCTCATTTTAGGCGGTGAATTGTGTTAGGATATATGCAGGATCCCATACCATTTTCCGAGTTGAGCGCTAAATTACCGATCGTCGAAGAGGGGGATTTTCGTGAGCAACCAAACCAGCGAATTCGCGCGCGACAGCGTTGCGGTAGACAGCCTCAATGGGCATGACCACAAAACAATGGCGTTCGACGACGCCAGCGCACTTCTGGAAGTCCTTGTCGCGGTCAGGCGCGGCGACTTTTCCGTACGGATGCGGTCCGACCTGACAGGCCTCGCCGGCAAGGTCGCCGATGCCCTCAACGACATCATTGCCGCCAATCAGCGCATGGCCCAGCAGCTCGAGCACGTCGGGCAGGTGGTCGGCCGGGACGGGCGAACGAGCACGCGCGTGCGCTTCGGCCTGTCGGACGGCTCCTGGTCCGAAATGGAAGGATCGATCAACGGTCTGATCGACGATCTCCTGTGGCCGACAACGGCAGTGACGCGGACGATCACGGCGGTCGCCAAGGGAGATCTCTTGCAGACCGTGCCGCTCGACGTTGACGGGCGGGCGCTCAAAGGTGAGTTCCTGCGCTCGGCCGATATCGTCAATACGATGATCAAGCAGCTGAGCGTCTTCACATCGGAAGTGACGCGCGTCGCGCGCGAGGTCGGCACGGACGGAAAACTCGGCGGTCAGGCGCAGGTGCCTGAGGTGACCGGCGTCTGGAAGGACCTCACCGAAAGCGTGAACTCGATGGCCTCGAACCTGACGGCGCAGGTGCGCAATATCGCCGACGTCACGATTGCCGTTGCGAATGGCGATCTTTCCAAGAAGATCACCGTCGACGTGCGCGGCGAAATCCTGCAGCTCAAGGAAGCGATCAACACCATGGTCGACCAGCTCAGGTCCTTCGCCTCGGAAGTGACGCGCGTCGCCCGCGAGGTCGGCACCGAAGGCAAGCTCGGCGGGCAGGCGCTGGTGCCTGGCGTCGCCGGCACCTGGAAGGACCTGACCGATTCCGTCAACGCCATGTGCGGCAACCTCACGGCCCAGGTCCGCAATATCGCCCAGGTGACGACGGCCGTGGCACGCGGCGACCTGTCGCGCAAGATCACCGTCGATGTTTCGGGTGAAATCCTGGAGCTCAAGGAAACCATCAACACGATGGTCGACCAGCTGAACGGCTTTGCCGGCGAGGTGACGCGCGTGGCGCGTGAAGTGGGCACCGAAGGGCGGCTCGGCGGCCAGGCGCAGGTCCCGGGTGTCGCCGGCACCTGGAAGGACCTCACTGACAACGTCAATTCCATGGCCTCGAACCTCACCGCGCAGGTGCGCAACATCGCCGAGGTCTCGACCGCAATCGCCAATGGCGACCTGTCGAAGAAGATCACCGTGACGGTGTCGGGAGAAATCCTCGAGCTGAAGGAAACGATCAACACGATGGTCGATCAGCTCAATGCCTTCGCGTCGGAAGTGACCCGCGTTGCCCGTGAAGTCGGCACCGAAGGACGGCTCGGCGGCCAGGCCAATGTGCGCGGTGTCGCCGGCACCTGGAAGGATCTGACCGAGAATGTCAACTCGATGGCCGGCAACCTAACGGCGCAGGTCCGCAATATCGCGGATGTCTCGACCGCCATCGCCAATGGCGACCTGTCGAAGAAAATCACCGTCGACGTGAAGGGCGAGATTCTCGAACTGAAGGAAACCATCAATACGATGGTGGACCAGTTGAACGCCTTCGCCTCCGAAGTGACGCGCGTCGCCCGCGAAGTGGGCACGGAAGGGCGGCTCGGCGGCCAGGCCAATGTGCGCGGCGTCGCCGGCACCTGGAAGGACCTGACCGACAGCGTCAATTCCATGGCCTCCAACCTGACCGGGCAAGTGCGCAATATCGCCGAAGTCGCGACCGCCGTCGCCCAGGGAGACCTTTCCAAGAAGATCACCGTCACGGTGTCGGGCGAAATCCTCGAACTGAAGGAAACGATCAACACGATGGTCGACCAGCTCAACGGCTTTGCCGGCGAGGTGACGCGTGTGGCGCGCGAGGTCGGCACCGAAGGGCGGCTCGGCGGTCAGGCAAACGTGCTCGGCGTCGCCGGCACCTGGAAGGATTTGACCGACAGCGTCAATTCCATGGCGGGCAATCTGACGGCGCAGGTGCGCAACATCGCCGAAGTTTCGACCGCGATCGCCAATGGCGATCTATCGAAGAAAATCACGGTGTCGGTCTCGGGCGAAATCCTCGAGCTCAAGGAAACGCTGAACACCATGGTCGATCAGCTGAACCGCTTCGCTTCCGAAGTCACGCGCGTCGCCCGCGAGGTCGGTACCGAGGGCAAGCTCGGCGGCCAGGCGCAGGTGCCGGGGGTTGCCGGCACCTGGAAGGACCTCACCGAAAACGTCAACTCCATGGCCTCCAACCTCACCGGCCAGGTCCGCAATATTGCCGAAGTGACGACGGCCGTGGCGCGCGGCGACCTGTCGCGCAAGATCACTGTCGACGTGAAGGGGGAAATCCTCGAACTGAAGAACACCATCAACACGATGGTGGACCAGTTGAACGCCTTCGCCGGCGAAGTGACGCGCGTTGCCCGCGAAGTCGGCACCGAAGGCAAGCTCGGCGGCCAGGCGCAGGTCTCCGGTGTTGCCGGCACCTGGAAGGACCTGACCGACAGCGTCAACTCCATGGCCGGGAACCTGACGGCGCAGGTGCGCAACATCGCCGAGGTGGCCACCGCCATCGCTAACGGCGACCTGTCGCGCAAGATCACGGTCGACGTGCGTGGCGAAATCCTGCTCTTGAAGGATACTTTGAATACCATGGTCGATCAGCTTCGCTCCTTTGCCGGCGAAGTGACGCGTGTCGCCCGCGAAGTCGGCACCGACGGCAGGCTCGGCGGCCAGGCCGTCGTTCCCGGTGTCGCCGGCACCTGGAAGGACCTGACCGACAACGTCAACCTGCTCGCCGCCAATCTGACGACCCAGGTTCGAAACATCGCCGAAGTGACGACGGCCGTCGCGCGCGGCGACCTGTCGCGCAAGATCACGGTCGACGTGAAGGGGGAAATCCTCGAACTGAAGAACACCATCAACACGATGGTGGACCAGCTCAACGCCTTCGCCGGCGAAGTGACGCGCGTTGCCCGCGAAGTCGGCACCGAAGGCAAGCTTGGCGGCCAGGCGCAGGTGCCGGGTGTCGCCGGCACCTGGAAGGACCTGACCGACACGGTCAACGTCATGGCCGCTAACCTGACCGAGCAGGTCCGCGGCATCGTCAAAGTGGTGACGGCGGTGGCCAACGGCGACCTCAAGCAAAATCTCACCGTCGCCTCCAAGGGCGAGGTGGCGGCGCTGGCCGAAACCATCAACAACATGACCAACACGCTCGCGACCTTCGCCGATCAGGTGACCACGGTTGCGCGTGAAGTGGGCGTGGAAGGCCGCCTCGGCGGCCAGGCGAATGTTCCAGGCACCGCGGGAACCTGGAAAGATTTGACCGGCAACGTCAACCTGCTTGCCGCCAATCTGACGACGCAGGTGCGCGCCATCGCGGAGGTGGCGACCGCCGTCACCAAGGGTGACCTGACGCGCTCGATCAAGGTCGATGCGCGCGGCGAAGTGGCCGAGCTCAAGGACAACATCAACACGATGATCGACAACCTGAGGCTCACCACCGAGCGCAACACCGAGCAGGATTGGCTGAAGACCAACCTCGCGCGCTTTACCAACATGCTGCAGGGACAGCGCGACCTGACGCTGGTGGGGAAGATGCTGCTGTCGGAGCTGGCGCCTCTGGTCGGCGCCCATCAGGGGGTCATCTACCAGGTGGATGCCGACGAGCGGCAGCCGGTCTTGTCGTTGCTGTCCGTCTACGCGAAAGGCGGCGAGGCGGCGCATCCGGCCCGGCTCGAATTCGGCCAGGGCCTTGTCGGGCAGTGCGCCAGCGACGCCCGCCGTATCCTGGTCACCGACCTTCCCGACAACGTTGTTCCGATAAGCTCCGGCGTGTTCACGACCCTGCCGAGAAGCGCCATCGTGCTGCCGGTGCATTTCGAGGGGCAGGTGAAGGCGGTGATCGAGCTTGCCTCCGTAGGCGAATTCACCGAATTGCAGCTGTCCTTTCTCGACCAGTTGACGACATCGATCGGCATCGTCCTCAACTCGATCGAAGCGACCATGCAGACCGAAGGCCTGCTCAAACAGTCCCAGCAGCTCGCCGCCGAGCTTCAGACGCAGCAGCGCGAGCTGCAGCAGACCAACGAGCAGCTGGGGCAGAAGGCGCAGCAGCTGGAGGAGCGCAACGTCGAAGTCGAGGCGAAGAACCAGGAGATCGAGCAGGCCCGGCGCGCGCTGGAAGAAAAGGCAACCGAGCTGGCGCTGACATCGAAGTACAAATCCGAATTCCTCGCCAACATGTCGCACGAGCTGCGCACGCCTTTGAATTCGATTCTTATTCTCGGCCAGCAGCTGGGAGAAAACCCGGATGGCAATCTCTCGGGCAAACAGGTCGAGTTCGCAAAGACCATCCATGGCGCGGGCACCGATCTG
The DNA here is from genome assembly GCF_019798305.1 of Rhizobium leguminosarum. Taxonomy (GTDB): domain Bacteria; phylum Pseudomonadota; class Alphaproteobacteria; order Rhizobiales; family Rhizobiaceae; genus Rhizobium; species Rhizobium leguminosarum_U. Next base: position 68,745 of record NZ_JAAXDD010000012.1, on the reverse strand, counting down.
CTGAACCTCATCAGCGACATCCTCGACCTGTCGAAGATCGAGTCCGGAACGGTCTCGGTCGATGCCAAGGAGATCTCCGTCAGCAACCTGCTCGAAGTCATGGCCCGGCCGTTCCGGCATGAAGCCGAAAATCGCAACCTGTCGTTCGCAGTCGAGGTCAGCGCCGATATCACGAAGAGCATCATCACGGATTCGAAGCGCCTGCAGCAGATCCTCAAGAACCTGCTGTCGAACGCCTTCAAATTCACCGCACAGGGCGGTGTGACGCTTCGCGTCGCATCGGCAACGAGCGGCTGGTCGTCCGACCATCCCTCGCTCAAACACGCGCCTTCGGTCATCGCCTTCGAAGTCGTCGATACCGGCATCGGCATACCACCTGAAAAACAGCGCATCATTTTCGAGGCGTTCCAGCAGGCGGATGCCTCGACAAGCCGCAAATATGGCGGCACCGGCCTTGGCCTGGCGATCAGCCGCGAACTGGCAAACCTGCTCGGTGGCGAGATCCAGTTGCGCAGCACCCCCGGTGTCGGCAGCACCTTCGTTCTCTACCTGCCGCTCACCTATGTTGGCGCCGGCGCGGTTGCGCCGAAGGCCGTTCCGCCGGCAAATGTCGTGGAATTCGCCGAGGCGGCAGCAAACCGCCGCGCCGAAAAGCCGACCGAACATGTTGAAGACGATCGCCATCAGATAGCGGCCGGCGACTCGGTGCTGCTCGTCGTCGAGGACGATGCGCATTACGCCCGCGTCCTGGTGGATCTTGCCCGAGACAATGGATTCAAGGTTCTGGTGGCGATGCGCGGCAGCGATGCGCTCGCACTCGCCCAGGACTACAGGCCGGCGGCGATCTCGCTCGACATCTTTCTGCCCGACATGCTCGGCTGGACGGTGCTGAGCCAGCTCAAGCAGAATCCGCAGACGCGGCATATTCCGGTCCAGATCATCAGCCTCGACGAGGATCGTCAGCACGGGCTGACCCGCGGCGCCTTCGCCTTCATGAGCAAGCCGACGACGCCGGAGGGCCTGGGAAAAGCACTGTCGCGATTGAAGGCCTATGCGCAGCCGCGCCGCAAGCATCTGCTGCTCGTGGAAGACAACGAAGCCGAGCGTCTGAGTGTCACCGCCCTTCTCGGACATGACGACATCGATATCACCAGCGTCGGCTCCGGATCGGAGGCTCTCGCCGCCCTTCGGCAGAATGCCGCCGACTGCGTGGTGCTCGACCTTTCTCTTCCCGACATGTCCGGCTTTGACGTGCTGGAGCAGATACGCGACGACGCCGAGATCGGCGAGGTGCCGGTGGTCGTGTTCACCGGCCGGGAGCTTTCCGCCGAGGAAGACGCGGCGCTGCACAGCATGGCGCGCAGCGTTGTGGTCAAAGGGGTGGAGTCGCCCGAACGTCTCCTGGATGAGACGGCTCTGTTCCTGCACCGGGTGGTCGCCGACCTGCCGGCCGCAAAACAGGCGACGCTGCAAGAGCTGCACAGCTCGGACGAGGATCTGGTCGGTGAGACCGTGCTGCTCGTCGACGATGACGCCCGCAACATTTTCGCGCTGAGCAGTGTTCTCGAACGCCGGGGGATGAAAGTGCTGACCGCGACGACCGGCAGCGAAGCCATCGACGTCATCAACAACGAACCTTCTGTCGCGATCGTGCTGATGGACATCATGATGCCTGGAATGGACGGCTACGAGACGATGCAGGTCATCCGTTCGGAGCCCCGGTTCCGGCGGTTGCCGATCGTGGCGCTGACGGCCAAGGCGATGAAGGGCGACCGCGAGAAATGCCTGGAAGCGGGCGCATCCGACTATCTGGCGAAGCCGGTCAATACCGAGCAGCTTCTGTCGGCTCTTCGCATGTGGCTGCATCGCTGAGGATCTGGTCATGAACCCCGTCAACATCCTCCTCGTCGACGACCAACCGGCCAAGCTCCTGAGTTACGAGGTCATTCTCGAAGAGCTCGAAGAAAACCTCATCAAGGCGCAATCCGCTCGCGAAGCTTTCGAACATCTGTTGCGCACCGAAATCGCGGTGATCCTCGTTGATGTCTGCATGCCCGAACAGGATGGGTTCGAGCTCGTCAGCATAATCCGGCAGCATCCGCGCTATCAGAATACGCCGATCATCTTCGTTTCCGCCGTAATGCTGGCGGAACCGGACCGGCTGCGTGGCTATGCGGTGGGCGCGGTCGACTATGTCTCCGTCCCGATCGTCCCCGAGGTGCTGAGAGCCAAGGTGCGGGTCTTTGCCGATCTCTACAGGAAGACGAGGGAACTCGAACGCCTGAACGCCGAGCTGGAGGCCCGCGTTCACCAGCGCACCGCCGAGCTCGAGGCCTCGGCAGCGCAGTTGCGTGAGCTTAATGAGGAACTCGAGCACCGGATCGATCAACGGACGCGGGAGCGCGAAGAGGCGCTTGCGCAGCTGTTCGAGGCGCAGAAGCTCGACACGATCGGCCACCTGACCGGTGGCGTGGCCCACGACTTCAATAACCTTCTGATGGCGGTTCTCGGCAGCCTCAACCTTCTGAAGAAGCGGCTTCCGGCCGATGAACGCAGCGAACGCCTGGTGACAAATGCGATCCAGGCGGCCGAGCGCGGCACCGCGCTGACCCAGCGCCTGCTTGCCTTCGCACGCCGCCAGGAACTCAAGCCGCAGGCAGTCGACTTCCTCCGCTTGTTCGAAAACATCGAGGATCTTCTCGCCAAGGCGGTGGGGCCGCGCATCGAAATCCGCAAAAGCATCCCGGCGGATCTCGCACCCCTTCTGGTCGACAGCAACCAGTTGGAACTGGCGTTGCTCAACCTGTTCGTCAATGCCCGGGATGCGCTCGAAAGCGGCGGAGCCGTGACGGTGGCCGCGGCGGCGGCCGGAGAAGCCCGGCCGACCGGGCTCGCGGGCGGAAGTTACATCAGGATATCGGTATCGGACGATGGCGAGGGGATGGACGAGGCAACGGTCTCGCGTGCCGCCGAACCGTTTTTCACCACCAAGGGGGTCGGTAAGGGCACCGGTCTCGGCCTGTCGATGGTGCATGGCCTGGCGGCGCAATCCGGCGGCTCTATCCAGATAGCGAGCGCCAGGGGCAAGGGCACGACCGTTTCCCTGTGGCTGCCCGTTGCCGAAACCTTCGTCAAGGTGCAGCCGGTTGTTGAGCCTTCGGCGACGGAGCCTTTGAAACCGGCGTCACGGCCGCTTGCCATTCTGGTCGTCGACGACGATGCCCTTGTCAGGACGGGAACCGTGGCGATGCTGGAGGATCTCGGACACCTGCCGCAGGAGGCGTCTTCCGCTTCCCAGGCTTTGGAGTTTTTTGCCGACGGACAGGGTTGCGATCTCGTCATCACCGATCATGCCATGCCGGGCATGACGGGCGCCGAGCTTGCGCGTCACCTTCGCTCCTCCTTTCCAGGCCTGCCCATCATCCTGGCATCGGGCTATGCCGAGTTTTCCGAAGACCATGGCCTCGGCCGGATGCTGCGGATGAAGAAACCATTCACGCAGGAACAGCTTCAGGCGGCGATGGATCAGGCGCTCTCGGGCAAAGTCGCGGCGGCTTGACAATCGAAGTTGGGTTCTCGGCCGGCTCTAACTCTCATCGCTTTCAAGCCGCTGCCCGGCATAGAGGATGCGGAGGATAACAACCTCGGTGGGTTCAACCATGAACGCCACGCTTGCCCGGCGCTCGAAACCGACAATGCGCAACCCGGGTCGGACATGATCGCGGGTGCTGCCGCGCTCGGGGTACGTTTCTAATCCACTCACAAAGGCCTTGATGCGTGCCACGTAATCGCGGGCGACGGTAGAAGATGCGGATGTCTTGCGGACGAAACTATAGATACTCGCCAAATCCAGTTCCGCCTCATCAGTGAGGCGGATACTATAGCTCTTCATCAATCTTCTTCCCGATCGATTTCGTCCATGCGCGCTTCGAGGCGCCTCCAGACCTCATCGATGGGCTTGGCCTTGGTGGGATCGGCCTTGTGGGCATCATAGGTGGCCGCAACTTCTGTTCGCAGCCAATGCTCGACGGCATTTTCGCGTTCCTGCAAAGCCCGCAGTCCCTCGCGTATGACTTCGCTCTCGGAGGCGTAATCACCGTTGGACACCCGCTGTTTAATGCGTTTCGCCATTTCCACGGGCAACGTAATGCTCATCTGTTGCGTTGTACGCATCGATTACACTCCTGCTTTTTGCAAGCTTATCGCACACGATGGGATAAAATCCTACTCCCGATAGGATGGAATCATACTTCTCAGGCTGCTGGAGGGCACCTAGCGACGGTCGCCGCTTTGCGCTCGCGCTGCCTGAGAAACTTTTTGCTCCCGCAAAAGTTACCCAAATTCCATCCCTATTTCATGAAGGCTTTCCCTTGACCAAAATGACGTTCGGTCCCGCATTCACCGAAGATGGTACCCTGTTCCGCCTCTGGGCTCCTCTGCAGGAAAGCGTGTCATTGAAGATCGAAGGTGCTGACCCGCAGCCGATGCAGGCGGCCGAAGACGGCTGGCATCGTTGCACGGTCGCAGACGCCCGTATTGGCACGCGTTATCGTTTCGTCCTGCCGGACGGTCTCGAAATTCCCGATCCCGCCTCGCGGTTTCAGCCGCAGGATGTGCACGGGCCGAGCGAAGTGGTCGACCTTTCCTTCTATCGCTGGAAGACGAGCGACTGGACGGGACGACCTTGGGAAGAGATGGTCATCTACGAGATGCATATCGGCTGCTTCACGCCGGAGGGTACGTTCAAGGCCGCGATCGAGCGGCTCGACCATCTGCAAGCGCTGGGTGTTACCGCGCTGCAGATCATGCCGCTGAGTGAATTCCCCGGGCGTTACAGCTGGGGTTATGATGGCGTGCTTCCCTATGCTCCGGACAGCAGCTACGGCCGGCCGGAAGATTTCATGGCGCTGGTGGATGCAGCACATGAACGCGGCATCTCGGTTTTCCTGGATGTGGTCTACAATCACTTCGGGCCTGACGGGAACTATATCCCCTCCTATGCGCCGCTCTTTACCGACCATCACAAGACGCCCTGGGGCAACGGCATCAACTACGACGGCGACGGATCGGAGATGATCCGCGAATTCATCATCGAGAACGCCATCTACTGGGTCACCGAATTCAGGCTCGACGGTTTCCGCTTCGATGCCGTCCATGCCATCAAGGACGACAGCGCCGAGCATCTGCTTCACGCGCTTGCCCGCCGCGTCAGGGCCGCGGCCGGTGGCCGGCATGTTCATCTGATCGTCGAGAACGAGGAAAACGACAGTGACCTGTTGAAGCGTGACGAAAACGGGGAAGTCAAGCTGTTCACCGCCCAGTGGAACGACGACGTACACCATGTGCTGCATATCACCGCCACCGGCGAAACCTTCGGCTATTATGCCGACTACGCCGGTGACGCCGGCAAGCTCGGCCGAGCGCTGGCGGAAGGTTTCGTGTTTCAGGGGGAACACATGTCCTATCGCGGCGGTAGCCGCGGGAGACCGAGCGGCCATCTGCAGCCAACCGCTTTCATCTCCTTCATCCAGAACCATGATCAAATCGGCAATCGGGCGCAGGGGGACCGGGTTCTGGCTTCGAGCCCTGCCGATGTCGTCAAGGCCGTCGCCGCCATCTATCTGCTGGCGCCCGAAATCCCGATGCTGTTCATGGGCGAGGAATGGGGCGCCAAAGAGCCTTTCCCCTTCTTCTGCGATTTCGACGAGGACTTGAATGAGCAGGTCAGGAAAGGCCGTCGCGAGGAGCTCTCCCGTCTGCCGGGCTTCGACGCCGACGATCTTCTCGACCCGACCGCGCCATCGACCTTCGCCGCCGCCAAGCTCGACTGGTCGAAACTCGCCTCTTCCGAGGTCCTTGGTTTTTATAGGGCGCTTCTCGACCTCCGGCACCGCAGGATCGTGCCTTTGCTGAAAGGCGCCGGCGCTGGAAACGCGGTCTATCGCTCGGCGGGAAGCGCGCTCGCGGTGGATTGGAGCCTGGCGCAAAGCCGCCGTCTTCATCTGCACGCCAACCTCGGCGCCGAGGCGGCGCCGCTCGTCTCGCAACAAGACGACGGCGAGACGATCTTCCGTCTCGGCGGCAGTGACGGTGGCAATCTCGCGCCCTGGACAGTGATCTGGAGCATCGGCGAGGTTTGACGGCATGCTGACAGGAAGGCGATCGAACGATGAAATCTGCTGACCTCGACAAGTTCGCCCGCCGGCACGGCATCAGCCTGACCAGGCCCAGTCCCGACAATCGGGAGGTGGCGATCTCAGGCGAGACCAAACGCAAGATCCTCTCGGCACTGAAGATCGAGGTGCCGGGAGCGGCCGATCGCGTGACCCGCGCGCCGCGGCGGGAGCCTGAGCTGGCGGCTAAGAAGATCGCCGGGTCATTTCTGCCGGATTTCCTTTCCAACACCCGCGTCTGGGGCATAAGCCTGCAGCTTTACGAACTCCGATCGGCACGTAACTGGGGCATAGGAGACTTCGAGGATCTGTCCGATATGGCGGATCTCGCGGGATCGCTGGGCGCTGATTTCATCGGCCTTACCCCGCTTCACGCGCCATTTCTCGCCGATCCCGAGCGTTGCAGTCCCTACGAGCCCTCGAGCCGCCAGCATCTCAATCCGCTCTATATCGCGGTCGACCGGTTGCCGGGTTTTACCTGTAACCCGGAACTCGAACGGCAATTGGCAAGCCTTCGCCAAACCGATCTCGTCGACTACGTCGGCGTCGCAGAGATCAAGCTGAAGGCCCTTCGCGATCTCTGGCCGGTCTGGCGAAGGCGCAGCGTCATCGCAGAGGCCTATGATCCGGCCGATTTCGATGCCTTCGTCGCGCAAGGCGGCAACAGCCTGCGGCTGCACGCGCTTTTCGAATGCCTGTCGTTTTCCATGGTCGAGCGGGGGGCGGGCGCCGGCTGGCAACGGTGGCCGCCCGATTTCCACCGCTTCGATAGCGCCTCCGTCGCCGAATTCGAGCGTGGACACGCAGACGATGTGCGCTTCCACATTTGGTTGCAATGGCTCGCCCACCGGCAGCTGATGCAGGCAGCGGACCGGGCGCGGAAGGCCGGCCTGCGGATCGGGCTCTATCTCGATCTTGCCGTCGGGGAGGCGGTCGACGGCTCGGCGACATGGAGCGAGCCGGATGTCTATCTCTCGCAGGCCACGATCGGCAGCCCTCCCGATCCCTTCGCCACAGATGGGCAGAACTGGCACCTCGCCGGGTACCTGCCATCCGCGATCGCGGCGGGAGAAATGTCACCTTTCCGCCGCATGGTGAGCGCTGCCATGCGATATGCGGGCGCCATCCGCATCGACCACGCCGCAGCACTTCGCCGCCTCTTCCTGGTGCCATTGGGCAGCAGGCCGGACGGCGGCGCCTATGTCCGCTATCCTGAGGAGGCGCTTCTGCAGATCCTCGCCGAACTGTCCGCAGAGCATCGATGCATCGTCATCGGAGAAGATCTGGGGCTGATCCCCAAAGGATTGCAGGACGATCTGGCGGCGGCCCGCATTCTCTCGTATCGCATCCTTTCCTATGAACAGGACGAGCAGGGTTTTAAGCCGGCTGACGCCTATCCCGTCCTGGCTTTGGCCTGCATTTCGACGCACGACCACCAGACCCTTGCCGGCTGGTGGCGCGGCGCAGACATTCAGGCCCGGTGCGACCACGGCATCGTGCCGCCCGATCTCACCGAAAAACATCTCGAAGACCGCGAGCGCGAGCGGGGGAACCTGAAAGCGGCGCTCAAGGCCGCCGGCCTCGACCTGCCCGCCGGGCTTACCGCGCGGGCAAGTCGCGAGACGCTGCGGGAACTGACCGTCAGCGCCTATCGCTTCATTGCCAGGACTCCGTCGCTGCTCGTCGCAGTGCGCCTTGCCGATCTCACCGACGAGAAAAAGCCGACCAATATTCCAGGCACGAGCGACAGCTATCCGAACTGGAGGCCGAAACTGTCGGTGTTGCTCGAGAATATGACGTCGAGCCCGCTACTCAAGCGCGTAACGGCGGCGATGCGAGAAGAAAGGCCGCAAAATCGAGCGGGGAGGGAACGAATGGAAGGTGGGCGGATTCTGAATGGGTAAGGATAAGGATCGTCGAGATGATTTCTAAGAAACAGCTGGTCGAAGTCGCCGTAGATACCGAAGAAGGGCGTATTGCGCTGGGCATCATGAACGCCAAACAGGCGCTCGCGCTTCCCGATGAGCTCGATGTGGAGGTATCGCATCCCGATCATGAGCCCGGCAAAACCGATCACTTCGTTCACAAGGACGAACTTCGCCGGCATCTGGACAAATCGTAGGATGCGCGCCCTCCACTTCCGCTGTCGCGGATTTGTCTTTCGGGCGGAACCTCCGCGGGTTTGGATTGTTTGACCTGATAACCGAAGGGAGAAAGACCATGGCACATGCCGACCGGAAACATATTGGCGCCGGCGCGAAAGGAAAGCGCGATGGCAGCGGCGCGATGACGGACCTCAACGAGGAGCAGGTTCCCGAAAATGCGGTCCTTTCGAACCGTGACAAGGCGCAGCACTCCAAGGAGCGCGGCCTCGACGGCAAGACAATTCAAACCGAACAATATTCGGATCACAGCTCCAACCGAGATCCAGACTGAGGAGAGGCACGATGAGCAGCAGGTTACCCCCTGTTCCAGCCGAGAATGCCAGCAGTAAGGGTGCAGGCAAGCCGGCAAAGACCAATGCAGAGCATGCCGTGACGGCAAGCGGCGGCGAGAATCCCGACAAGAACGGCCAGCAAGGAAACACCAAGATCAATACGACCCATCAGGGTTACCAGCAAGACCGGTAGGAGGCACCGATGTCTACATCGAAGAAGAGCCCGTCGACCATCCGTCAGGGCGGCCCCGGCGCGTCGCATGAGAACGCGAAGGCTCCGCTCGAAATACCGAAGCCGCCGGCGGAGCCGGACAGGCGCACGCAAAGCAAGGTCTCCGGCGGTGGCGGTGAGCATGACCGCCACCACAGCCACGACCCGCAGCGAAAGTGAGGGGCAGACGTAGCGGCGGAACCTGATCAGCCGAAGGCGTGGTCCCTCCGCATCACATGACCAATATGATGGAAAACAGACCATGACGACCGCATTCATTCTTGTTGCATTGGCTCTCATCGTCATCTTCGCCGGCCCGACGTTGCTGTTTATCTGCGTCGGTTATGCCGACTATATGCTTGAGCGGCGCAAACATCTGATTGCGCTGAAGCATGCCGTGAAGCGTCGCAGCGATGAGCTGTAGCGGCTGCGGCGGATGCCGCTGCCGACTCGGTCCTGGCGCCAGCACCGCCGGGGCGCTCATGCTGCGTGCGGATTGTTCTTCCTGCAGAGTCCCTCGTTCAAATCCTATTCTTTCATCAGTGCGATTCCTGATTTAACACCGCTGACAAGTTCCGGCGCCTTGGCGCCCTTACGGATCGTCGATTGCGCTGCGCCAGTCAGCGATCCGCAACAGCGTATCTCCTTTGCTGACCAAGCTACGCGATGACGTGGTTGTTCCGGTTCAATCGGGAGCCTCGCCTGTCTCATGTCTCAGGCAAATTCTGGAACAAAGTCCCTCAACCCTGGTTACCTTGGCGAAAGACGAGCAACACTCGGGGGACAGGAAGCAGTGAAGGTTCCGATGCAGCTAAGGATAGGATTTGCGCTGGTTTTCGCGCTTGTGCTGACAAGCTGCACGACCAGTGCAGGCGGTTATTCGTCGTCAGGCCTCGCTCCCATTCCTGGCAGCATCACTTATAGCGGCCAGCCCCGCACCAAGTTGACGAAGTCGCCCGCAGGTTCGTCCTTCCCCCACACCTTCACCGATCAATGGGGACGCGAGGTTGAGGAAATCTACGTCATTCAGCCTGACCGGAGCTTAGTCATCGCGCAGCGCCATTACCGCCCGGTTTTCGCGCTCGACGACGACTAAACGAGCATTCCCGCTCGAGAGATTAGGAAGGAGAATGATTATGCCGCCCCGCAAAAACACGGAAACGAAAACACTCGACACCAAGGGAGCCAAAATTGGCGAACCCGTGCCGAAGGCCATCATTGATACAAATACCGCCTCCGTCGGCGTTCCACGGCAGGCAGAGTCTGATCTGCACGAAGACCTGAGCGCGTTGCGAAAACAAATCGACGCGCTCCAGCAGCGGGTAGCCACTGCCGCCCAATCGGCCAAGGGGAATGCCGACGACGCAATGCGCCAGACGCGGGCGGTGGTGAAGCGTCATCCAGTCTCGACATTGGTCGCGGTGGCGGCTGTATGCGGCGCATTCGCGCTTATCCTCGCCGGACGTCGCGCAGAGCCGCCGCGGCGCTATCATTATCGGTCGGCACTGGACGATTTGCGCGACCTCTATGACTCGGTCCGCGACCGGCTCTAGCAAGATTTCAGGATTGCGAGAATCATCGATATGCCCGACGCTCCATCATCAGCGAGGCATTACATGTTCGATATTATCGTGAGAAGTGCACTTGATATCGTTAGGCAGACGGAGCGTCTGATCGAGGCGATGCGGCGGATGCTGCAGAGTGAAGAGTTTGACGAGGTAGAGGTGTACGAGCTCGACTATGAGATCGAGCGACTCGGAGACGTTGTTTTCAACGTGGACGAGGCCGTCCGCTCGCTGGTCCGCTCGGCAGAATATTCGCTAAGAGGTGCCCACGTGCACGCAATCTGCGGAACGTTGCACTGACGGCTAATCGCCAGGCTTCCGACCGACGGCTTATGAGACCCTCGGCCTGGATTTGAATATCTCGATTCTGCGTGTCACGCCGATGTCACGCGACCGTCGCAGCAATATGTGCTTGATAGGCGCCGTTGGGCTCAGACCATCGGTCGGGCCGAAATTGCTATTGTTGCTGAGGCATCGCGATGACCTTGAAATCTACCGGGCTGGAAATTGGCCCCGACGAATTCATTTTTCCGGTTCACACCCGAACGATTGCACAGATCAGGTACGATATTCTCAATCAGGTCATGACCGTAGTCTATCACGATGGTCGTTCGCGCACGACGACTGGCATACAAGGCCCCGCAATGCTCAGGATTCTTGCCCAGCGTCCAGTGGAGCGCTCTCCGTTTCTGTTGCAGACCGTCATCTGATGCGGGAAAGTCATCGTCGACCGTTTTCGGTCGAATCCGAACTGGCTTCCGCGGCTTAAATCACCATAGTCGTGCATCCATTTCCCGCGGCCTGCGTTCATCCTCCAACTGCCAGACACATGGAGGGAACACCGATGACCTTTCCACCACCGAAGGCCGAATTTCCCGCGCAACGCTTCGAAGAAGCGACCGCTGCCGCACGCGACGCTTTGGAGAGGGTGATCGCAGCCGCCAATGAAGCCGGATGGGGCACTGAAGAAATCACCGCGGCACTGCTTAAGGCCGCGCAGTTTCTGAGCGATGCCAACAAGAGAGATCCCGATCCGGCCGACGACCCCTCAATCAGCGATGCACCCGCCAGGGAGCAGATTGGTCATGGCGAGCTCTACGATTAGAGCATGCTGCCGAAAGGTGTGAGCGGTTTTCGGACGACATCATGCTCCAAATATTTAATTTAGAACGGGATGATATTAGGCCCAGCCGGGCCTAATATCATCCCGTTCTAAAGGAGATCTCACCGGCTGATCGTCGCGACGGAGCCGCGCACCACGAGGCTCGTGCTGACGCGCAGGTGTTCGACGGCAAGTGGCGCGCGTTCGATGCGGGCGATAAGCCGCTCGCCGGCGAGCTTGCCCATCTCGTAGACGCGCTGGTTGACGATGGTGATCGGCGGAACGGTGACGCTGGTCCAGTCGGCGTCGAGAAACGAAATCATCGACACGTCGTTGGGGATCGACAGGCCGAGCGATCGCAGCGATTTGAAGATGCGCAAGCCCACGAGGCTGTCTGAAGCCAGCAGTGCCGTCGGCGGAGCACTGTCGGAGAGCAGGCGTTTGATCACGCCGTCCGTGTGATGCTGGTCCGTGGCGCCGAGCCTGACATAATGAAGAGGGTTCGGCAAACCCGCCTCGGTCAGGCTGCTGACAAAACCTTCGACGCGTTCGCGCACGGCGGAATTCGAGATCCGCTCGAGAACGGTGAGCCCGCCGCCCTCGTCATCCATGGCCGAGACGTAGGCGAGGCGGCGATGTCCTTGCCCGATCAGATACCGGGTCGCCACGATGGCCGCATCCCGGTCGTCGCCGGTCACGGCGTCGGCTTCGAGTTCCGGGATGGCCCGGTCGAACAGGACGAGTGGCACGCCGGCGCGGCGGACGTGCTGGAGATGATCGATGCTGTCGCAGCGGGCTGGCGTCACGATCAGGCCATCGACGCGTTTGCCGATAAGGAGGTCGACGGCTGATTTTTCCGCAGCGAGCTCTTCGCCTGAATTCGCGATGATGACGTTGAAGCCCGCAAGACGCGCCGCATCGCTGATGCCGCGCACCGCCAGGCTGAAGAAAGCGTTTTCGATATCGCCGACCACGACCCCGATGATGCCGGATCTTCCGGTGCTCATGCTTCGGGCGAGTTCGTTTGGGCGGTATTCGAGGGCGGCGGCCGCCGCAATGACCTGATCTGTGATCTTGGCGCTGACCACGCCGTAGCCGCCGAGAACGCGGGCGGCCGTCGCCTTCGAGACCTTGGCGGCCTTCGCGACGTCGGCGACCGTGACTGCACGTTTCGGATGGGCGGAATCTTCCATGAGCCGAGGACTACAAGAGTTGTTGACGACCGGTCAATTGACAGATATCAAATATGTTGTGAGACCGGTCTCTTTAGACGGGAGACCGGTATCTTGTCCAGAAGTCTCTGCCGCAATGTGCGGTGGAGCAGGGCGACAGACGATGCCGACAAGAGCATTCCTTTCAGAGCGGAGAACGACGATGAAGCCTTTTGAATCACTTCCGGCCATCATGGCCCCGTTGCGGGCCGGCCTTTTGACATGCCTTCTTGCGATCGGGGCAGGCTCTGCGGCCGCCGCCGACAATCCCTATAACCTGATCGAGCCCGGAACTATCAGCGTTGGCACGATGGGTGATTCAAAGCCCTATACGTTTGCGACGGCGGACGGCCAGTTCACGGGTTTCGATATCGAGCTGTTTCTCAACGTCGTTTCCCGCCTCGGCTTTCAAAAAGACAAGGTTACGTTCACGGGCCAGGAATTTTCAGCACTCCTGCCGTCGGTCGCAAACGAAAGGTTCGACGTTGCCGTTGCCGCGATCGGAACCACGGAAGCCCGCAAGAAGACCGTCGACTTTTCCGATGGCTATCTTGCCGGTTATCTCTCCGTCCTGACCCCGGACGCCGGCATCAAGGATGCCGATGGCCTCAAGGGCAAGCGTCTCGGCGTCGTGCAGGGAACCTTGCAGGAAGTCTATGCAGCCAAGAATTTCGGGGGAACCGATCTGGTGAAATTCCCCGACAACAATTCTGCCGTGGCGGCGCTCAACAACGGAACGGTCGATGCGCATTTTCTCGACTACGAGGCGGCCAAGCAATATGGCGAGCGCTATCCCGCGCTGAAGGTTGCCGTGAATATACCGTCCTTTGATGCGCCTGCTGGCTTCGTCATCCGAAAAGGAAATGATGCCTTCCGCACGGCGCTGAACGGCGCGCTTCACGACGCGATGCAGGATGGCACCTGGAAGACCCTTTACGAAAAGTGGTTCCCCGGCTCACCGATGCCGGAACAGTATCTTCCCAAGAAGTGACGCCGTAAGCCGCCCGCTCATGGCGGGCGACTTACCAAGGCTCTGCCGGACGGCGGCGTCTGCGCCGGGAAAGAATTCATGGGGATCTGAATGAACTGGCTTGAAAATCTGCGCCGCAGCTTCCTGGACTGGGACGCCATGGCGGAAGTTCTGCCGAGCATGATCAGCGTCGGCCTGAAGAATACACTGATCCTGGCAGCTGCCTCGACCGTGCTCGGCGTCGTCATCGGGATGGCGCTTGCCGTGATGGGTATCTCGCAGTCCCGCTGGCTGCGGCTGCCGGCGCGCATCTATACCGATGTTTTCCGTGGGCTTCCGGCGATCGTCACGATCCTGATCATCGGCCAGGGTTTTGCCCGGATCGGGCGCGAGATCTTCGGTCCGTCGCCATTTCCGCTCGGCATCCTGGCGCTCAGCCTGATCGCCGGAGCCTATATAGGCGAAATCTTCCGGTCCGGCATTCAAAGCGTCGAGCGCGGCCAGATGGACGCCTGCCGGGCGCTCAGTATGAGCCATGGGCAGGGCATGCGCCTGATCGTCATTCCACAAGGCATCAGGCGGGTTCTGCCGGCGCTGGTCAATCAATTCATCGGAAACGTCAAGGATTCCAGCCTTGTCTACTTCCTGGGATTGCTCGCTTCCGAGCGGGAGATCTTCCGGGTCGGCCAGGATCAGGCCGTCGTCACCGGCAATCTGTCACCGCTGCTGTTGGCGGGCGTCTTCTATCTCGTCATCACCGTGCCGCTGACCCACTTCGTCAATTATATCGATACGAGACTGCGGTTGGGAAAACAAGGTCGCGGCTCGGGTGCTGCAAGCGGATTGGTCGAGGTAAGCGAGTTGCAGGCCGCTTCCGGCCCCCATCCCACGGGCACGGTCGAGGAGAGTACGCCGCGCTTCAAAGGCGGCGTCCTGAACATCCGCGACCTCACCATGGCCTATGGCGATCTCAACGTGCTGAAGGGTGTCGATCTCGATATCGCAGCCGGTACTGTCACCTGCATCATCGGCCCTTCCGGCTCGGGCAAGTCGACGCTGCTGCGCTGCATGAACAGGCTTGTCGAGTCCAAGGGCGGCGACATCCTGCTCGATGGCGAGAGCATCCTGGCGATGAAGCCGGAGAGGCTGCGCCGGCGTGTGGGCATGGTGTTCCAGCACTTCAACCTGTTTCCCGACCACACGGCACTCGAGAACGTCATGCTTTCGCTGACCAAGATCAAGAAGATGCCGAGGCGGGAGGCGCGGCGCATCGCAGAGGCGCGTCTGGCCGATGTCGGTCTCGCAGAGCGTCGGGATCATCGGCCCGCAGGCCTGTCTGGTGGGCAGCAGCAGCGCGTCGCCATCGCCCGCGCGCTGGCCATGGATCCGGAGGTCATGCTCTTTGACGAAGTGACGAGTGCGCTCGATCCCGAACTGGTGAAGGGCGTGCTCGACCTGATGGCCGCCCTCGGCCGCCAGGGCATGACGATGGCCGTGGTGACGCACGAGATGGGATTTGCGCGCAGGGTGGCCGATCAGGTCGTCTTCATGGATGAGGGCCGCATCGTCGAGGCAGGCTGTCCGCAGCAAATCTTCGACAATCCCCGAAGCGAGCGGCTGAAGCGCTTCCTTGCCGAAGTTCTCTGAAGCGCCTGAGGCAACGAATGGCGCCCCGGTCGCCCTCACGCCCGGCGTGCCGGATTTCAACCGATCCAGCAAGAGCAGACAACAAGGTCATCGACATGAATGCTTCCACCAAACCTTCGAAGGTCGTCGTCATCGGCGGCGGCATCTTTGGCGTCTCAACCGCTGTGCATCTGGCACGGCTCGGAGTCCGTACCGTGCTCATCAATGACGGCCCGCTTGCCAACGGCGCCTCCGGCCGTTCGCTCGCCTGGCTCAATTCGGCGCGCAAACGCACCGATGCCTATCACAAGCTGCGGTTGGCCGGCATAGATCGCTACCGCACGCTGGCCGTCCGGAATCCCGACGCGCCGTGGCTGCGCTTCGACGGCGGCCTGACCTGGGATGCGGACGATGCCGGCAACGAGATTGCCGAAATCTTCGACTATGAACGCGACCTCGGCTATCACGCGCAATGGCTCTCCCCGGATGGAATTGCTGGGGTAACGCCGGGTGTGGACGCCAGTACTGTGACGCGCCAAGGCGCGATCTTCAATCCCGGGGAGGGCTGGGTCGATCTTCCGTCCTTGATCGGCGTGCTCGCACAGGAATTCCGCATGCTGGGCGGCGAGATCATCACGGACGCGGGTCGCGCGACGGTCGACGTCGAAGGCGGGCGTGCCCGTGGCGTGATCACGGCAGACGGCATGCGCCGCGATGCGGATGCCGTGCTGCTCGCTGCCGGCGGCGAGGTACCGGCAATCGTGGCCGAGGCCGGTCAGCATATCGGCGATGCAACGCCCGTCGCGCTTCTCGTCCGGACGAAGCCGATCCGCCACCCGCTGAAGGCCGTGCTCAACACCCCTCGCGTCGCCATCCGGCCGACGCCCAGCGGCGGCTTCGCGCTTGACGCCGCCTGGTCCGAAGAAGAGGTGAGCGTGAAGCCCGACGGCAGTTATGATGTCAGGCAATCGACGCTGGAAGGATTGCTGCGCGAGGCCTCAAAAGTTCTCGAACGCAATCCAGCGCTGGAGGTCAAAGATTATGGGGTCGGCCCGAAGCCCATTCCGGGCGACGGCGATCCGGTCTTCGGCGAACTGCCGTCGATCGCGGGTTATTTCGTCGCCTTCAGCCATAGTGGCGCCACACTCGGCCTGATTGCCGGCGAATTGCTGGCAGACGAGATCGCCACCGGGCACCGCCATCCCCTGCTGGCGGACTTTCGGCCAGAGCGTTTCGGCGCGTCGCGAAGATGAAGGCAGCAGCAGAGGCCGATGCATCCTTCTGAGCCGTCGAGCGTTCTATTGCCAGGAACAACTGGAGACGCATGATGTTCAAGGACGAACTTGGGGACACCGCAACAAACAAGGATATGCGCGACGGTGTAGAAACCGCGCCGGCCTCCTTCGAAGAGGCGAGCATCAACCC
This sequence comes from Rhizobium leguminosarum, assembly GCF_019798305.1. Taxonomy (GTDB): domain Bacteria; phylum Pseudomonadota; class Alphaproteobacteria; order Rhizobiales; family Rhizobiaceae; genus Rhizobium; species Rhizobium leguminosarum_U. The sequence continues at coordinate 52,025 of NZ_JAAXDD010000012.1, read as the reverse complement.
TGATCTTATCAGACCTGAGGGTTTCGCCAGCGAGGCCGAATATCGGGCATATATTGCGACGCTCGGCGGTGGTTATGCTTCCGTTGGAGACACCGTCGAGGAGCCCCTCCCGAACTACGAGGGTCATGTCCTGGAAGGCCGTCTGCAAGAACTGAGAGAAGAACTCGAAAACCTCCGCGCTCGCCTTCACGTGATCCAACATCAGGCCGCGACCGTCGTGACGGAAAACGTTCGATGGGCCGATGCCAGCGCCCATGCGCAGCTCGGCAATCAGCCTTGGCTCAAGCTGGCAGGTGCAATGGCGGCGACCTTCGTCGTCACGCGGGGCATCATGCGGTTGCCTCTGGGAGCGGTGGCGACGACGGCGCTGCCGTTGGTGGCGGCGGCGGTGAACCGGAAATTTGCCCGGTGAAAATCGTCAGCGTCGATGACGGATCAGGCGAAGCCGATTTCGGCGAGCAGGGGCAGGTGGTCCGATGCGATCCTTGTCAGGCGGTTTTCCAGGACCGCCGCCTGTTTGACGATGAGATCGTCAGTGACGAAGATGTGGTCGAGGCGCATCAGCGGGTAGCGCGACGGAAAGGTCGCTTTCGGCGCGGCGCCGCCTGCGACCTGGGCGTCTTTCAATGACCGCGCGGCCAGTCGGTAGGTCGCCGAGGAGGGAATGGCGTTGAAATCGCCGCAGAGGATGGTTGGAAGAGGCTCATCCGCCGTGCCGCGCAGCCAGCCGGGGTTCAGCAATGTCGTCATCTGCCGGATGCGTTCGCGGCCACGAAGGCCGAGATGGGTGTTGACGACCAGCAGTTTTCTGTCGCCGACCATTATTTCGACGGAAATGGCGCCGCGCTGTTCCCCGATGGATGGCAATGGTCCGGCCTTGACCGCACCTGTCGGCAGCGAAGTGATGATCGCATCGCCATACTGCTCCTCGGCAATCGACAGCGCCGGATGGAAATGAGCCTGCATCTTCAAAAGCGAGGCGATCGCATGGGCCTGGTCAACACCGCCGGTCCTGCGCCGGAGGACATCGACCTCCTGAAGAGCGACGATATCAGCCTTCGCCTCGGCGATGACAGAAGCGATGCGGCCGGGATCGAGCTTCCGGTCGCCGCCGATGCAACTGTGCACGTTATAGGTCAGGAGTTTGATTGATTGATCCGGCATAGGCCCCGCTGAACTCGTTCCCCCAAGATATAGAACTTGTCCCCCGGGGGAACACAGAACTCGTTTGATCGTTCCGGATAATCGAGCCTGAAGCGCCGCGCATCTTCGGACGCACAAATGACGCTTTAGCTTTTTCAATCCTCGTATCGCGCTTCGGAATGGATAATCGATGAGCTGGAAAAGCATAATCTGGAATGGACTGCTGGTTGCCGCCCTTTGTCTTGCGGTCTTCCTTCTCTATCGGATCTTCCAACAGTACAGCCTGGATGAGATCGTCCAATCGGTTCGCAGCATTCCATTCTTGACCTTCTGCACAGCGCTTCTGTTTACCGCGGCATCTTATCTCTGCCTCAGTTGCTTCGACCTCCTGGCGATCCGCTCGCTCGGCAAATCCTTGCCATACCGGAACATTCTGCTTGCCTCGTTCGTCAGCCTTTCGCTCGGCCACAATATCGGCTTTGCCGGGTTAAGCAGCGGCGCCTTCCGCTATCGGTACTATTCGCGTTGGGGGCTGACGACGGAAGACGTGACGAAAGTCATCTTGTTTTGCGGTGTCACCGTGGGGCTCGGGCTCATCACGCTCGGCGGCCTCGCCATGATTATCAATCCCGGCGATGCCGGGCGCCTGTTGCGCATCGATCCTGCAAGCGTCCGTGTCTTCGGTTCACTGGCGCTGATCGTGCCGGTCGTCTATGCGTCTCTGGCGTTTTTCGTCCGCGGCACGTTGCGGCTGTGGCGCTGGTCGTTTCAGCTGCCGCGATTTTCGATCGCGGTTGCCCAGGTCGGAATTGGGACGATCAACTTCATGTTTGTCTCCGCCTGTCTGCATCAGATGCTTTCCACCTTCGGTGACGTGGCCTTCTTCAGATCGGTAACGGCTTACGTGCTCGCCAATTCGGCGATCATCGCAACGCATGTTCCGGGCGGTCTCGGCGTGCTCGAGGCGACTGTCTCCTATGCCGTGCCGAAGGAGGCGTCGATCGGCGCGCTGCTTGCGTTCCGCTGTGCCTATTTTTTCATTCCGCTGGCGCTCGGCGCTGCTCTCCTCATTGTCAGCGAAATGATCTTCCGGCGGAAATCACGCAGGGCGGATGAGGAAGCGGACGAGCGCGCCGAGGCCCAGTCGGTCTAGGAGTGCGAACGGCCGAGCCGGATCGAAGAGGCCGGTGCCCGGGATCGGTGAAATGCTGCCCGACAGCTCGACGGCGAATTCCCGCAAACCCCGTGGCCCGTCGTTGAGTGCGTCGACCGCCTCGATCACCGAGCCGCTTCGCATGAAGGCTGCGGCAAAGGACTCCGTGGCGATGCCGAGATATTCCGCCAGAAGCCGGTTGCGCAGATCAGCGATCGCGCGGCGGTGCTCGCCCTTGTCGGCCTCGAACAGCATGTCGCATTCGCAATCCAGCCCTTCCGAGCGATTGTTGAGATTGGAGGAACCGATGCGGATCAGCTCATCATCGGCAATCATCAGCTTGGAGTGGATGAGCACCTCCGCCTCGTTGTCCTTTTTCGGCACTGGCCCGGGCACGACGGGATAGTAGACGCGCAGGCGGGCTGCGCGATCGGCGCGTTTGAGGCGGCGGATGACGCGGTCGCGATTGCCGCCCATGACGATCTTTTCGATCAACCCGTGAGAGCTCCGCGTGCAGATGATGATGACTTCGGGCCCGTCCTCCTCCTGCAGCCGCGCGGCAATGGCGTCGGCGACGCGGAAGGAGGCGAGATATTGTGCCTCGATGTACAGCTGCCGTCGCGCCCGGGCGATGACGGCCAATGTCATGGCGATGCCGTCGCTGATGCCGGTGCGAAAAGCGGTCGACGGTTCGGTCAGCGCCAGGGTGACCGGGATCTCCTGCATGGAAACGGCGAGATTGGCGGGCCAGGTGAAGGGAACGCTCTCGGTCAATGGCCGGTGGCTTTCGCCCGTGGCTCTCTCCCAGCGCCGCCTGGCGATGTCGCCGATCATCCGGGCGGCATCGCCGGTGATCATCGCCTGAACGTCATGCAGAGGATCGTAAGGCACGCCACCGGGGTCGCGCCGCCACCTGTCCATGACGCGATGGCGCCTTGTGTCCCATCGCCGCGACGTCAGATCGATGCCGCCGATGAAGGCGACGGCATCATCAATGCAGACGAGCTTTTGATGATGGCAGCCGCGCACGGTGCCTGGAAGGTCGAAGCGCAGATCGATCCTGGCATTTTTTGGAAAATCCTTCTTCCGAAGCAACTGGATTGATTTATCCGAATAGATCGGTCCGAGCGCCCAAACGAGGATGCGTATTTCGAGGTCGGGATTCGTCGCCACTGCGGAATGCAGCAGGTCGGCCAAGGTTTCTTCGGATTTTTCGGGCTCGATCCGAATGTCGGGATGGAAATCCCACCCAATGATCCACGCCGTGCGTCGCGCCTGCCGCAACGCACGCGCCAGTTCTGAGAAATAGCGGTTACCATTGATCAGGAAAGCGGCCTTTTCCGCATGTCCTTGCAGGCGCCATGCCATCTTTTCCTGTTTTTCGCCGCCCGGATGTTGCGCTTTTGTTCGGGTCAGGTACGATTGATCGGGCATGGTTTCAAATGCGGTCATGTTTGCCTCAGCCTCTCGACGGAGAACAAACGCCTGGAATTACACCGGGTTCCCGATCGCAGGACGCGGCAGTCGCAATGGGCGGCCCGCCATACAGGATTGACACAGCGAAATGTCACAACGAGCAGGCAGCGCCGATCTTCCCCTTCACGGGGGACGCGTGCCGCATTGGCTGGGCGACCGAATGACGCGGCTCGGGACGCTGATCACCGAGGCGGTCGTCCATCACTATGGCCGCGACGAGTTTTTGCGCAGGCTGGCGCATCCCTTCTGGTTCCAGTCCTTCGGCGCGGTCATGGGCATGGACTGGCATTCCTCCGGCATCACCACCAGCGTTCTCGGCGCGCTGAAACGCGGGCTGAAGCCGCGTGCCGGCGAGCTCGGCCTGCATGTCTGCGGCGGCCGCGGCGCGCATTCGCGCAAGACCCCGCAGGAGCTCGTGTCGATCGGCGAGCGTGTCGGTCTCGACGGCGAGGGGCTCGCGACCACGAGCCGTCTCATCGCCAAGGTCGACAGCGCCGCCCTTCAGGATGGGTTCGATCTTTATCTGCACGGGTTCATCGTCGCCGATGACGGCCATTGGGTGGTCGTGCAGCAAGGCATGAACGGCGACAGGCGGCAGGCCCGGCGCTATCACTGGCTGTCCGAAGGGCTGGAGAGTTTCGTCGACTCGCCGCATGCGGCAATCGAGGGAAGGAGCCAGGGCGAGATCGTCAACCTCGCCGACCGGCGCGCCGAACGCTCGCGGCGCGGTCAGCTCGACCTGCTGGCGACCCTCGGTCCCGACCGGATCATCCGCGAAGCCGCCGCCCTGCTGCGTGCCGAAGGGCCGGCGCCGGAACCTGCCGAACAGCCGATGCTGCCGCACCTGATCATGCCCGCCCATCACGATGTCCGCGAGAGCGACGTCAACATGCGGCGCCTGCATGGAAATCTGGCTGCCGCGGCCGACCGCGGGCCGGCGGATTTCGAAGAGCTGCTGCTCGTTCCAGGCGTCGGCGCCCGCACGGTGAAGGCTTTGGCGCTGGTGGCGGAAGTTGTCCACGGGGCGCCCTGCCGTTTTTCCGATCCGGCGCGATTCTCGATCGCCCAAGTCGGCAAGGACCGCCATCCCTTTCCGGTCCCGCTCAAGGTCTATGACGAGACGATCGCCGTGATGAAATCGGCGGTGCAGAAGGGCAGACTCGGACGCGAGGAGGAGTTGCAGGCGCTCAAGCGCCTGGACGATCAATCCAGGCAGATGGAACGCTATGTGACAGGTCCCGACCTCAAGGAAATCATCGCCGGCGAATTCCGCCAATCCGCCGATTTCGGCGGCCGCAGCGTCTTCGGCTGGGAGGAGCCGGAGACCCAGAGTTAGTTTTCAATGGCCGTCGGGCGGAACCGCTTCGGCCGGAACCGTCTCCTTCAGATTCTTCCGGTGGAAGATGAAGAGCCCCGCCACGACGATGATTGCGGCGCCGATGATGATCTGTGCATCGGGAATATCGTCGAAGAAGAGGTAGCCGAGGACGATCGCCCAGAGCAGCAGCGTATATTGCAGCGGGGCGAGCAGCGATGCCGGTGCGAGCTTCAGCGAGCGCGTGATGAGCAGATGTGCGCAGGTGGCAACGATGCCAAGCAGCAGCATGCCGGACCAGTCGATGAGCGTTGCTGGCTGCCAGTGACCGATGCTCAGGACGATGCCGGTGACGAGCGCCGCGATCGTCTGCCATGTCACCAGCGTCGTGTCGCTGGTCGAGCGCAGATAGCGGCTCATCACCAGCGACAGTGCAAAGGCGAAACTCCCCGCAAGGCCAAAGAGCGATGGAAGCGACAGCATCGCCGTGGACGGACGCAGCGCGATGACGACGCCGGCAAAGCCGATCAGAACGGCAAGCCAGCGGCGCCAGCCGATCTTCTCCCCGAGAAAGAAATGCGAAAGCGCTGCGATATAGATCGGTCCGGCCATATAGAAGGTCATGACGTCTGCGAGCGGCAGATAGGTGACGGCGGCATAGAACAAGGCGACATCGCAGGTCGCCATGAAAACACGGATGAACTGCAGGCCCTTCTGCTCGACGCGGAACAAGGCCATCGGTCCTTGCCGGAGGATCATTGGTCCGAGCACGATGAAAGCGCCGACCGAGCGGATCACCAGCACCTGGCCGACGGCAAAGCTGGCGACCAGCCATTTGCCCATTGCATCGTTCAGCGCAAAGAGCAGATCGCCAATCAGCATCAGCACGACGCCTGTTATGATCAGGTTTCCGGCATCGGCTACGCCAGTCTTGGTCGTCATCTTTGGCATCCTCGCAAAACGGCCGCGCATGCGCGGCCGAGTGCGGCTTCTGCCTTAACACTGCCGATGTCAATGGTCAGTTTGAAGCGCCTGTACCCGAATTTGTCATAGGGGTATGGCGAGCGACCGTCTTCGTTCACCTTGACCGACAGCTTACCTGTCTTCTGATCGGGGCGCCGTGACGTACAGTCGTGGAGCCGGCGATTAAATTGGCCGTCTTTAGGAAAAGGGCGCACCGCCGCCCGCCCTAAACATTAAGTCAGGCTCACCAAGGTAGCGTGCCCTTGTCATTGATGAAGGCACCCGTCTGGCCGTCGTTCGCGACTGCAAGCTGGACGATGATCTCAGCCGCCTGCTCGACCGTCCGATAGCCTGTATTGCCGTTAAAATCGGTCTTCGTGTATCCGGGATCCGCGCTGTTGACCCTGATGCCGAACGACGCGAGGGCCTTGGAAAACGACACGGTTACTGCGTTGAGGGCCGTCTTCGAGCTGTTGTAGCCCAGACTGTTCACACCATAGAATTCGCTCTCCGGGTCTGTCAGGGCGCCAAGCGAACCGAGCTCGCTGCTGACGTTGACGACATTGGCGGAACTCGCTGCTTTGAGCAGAGGCAGGAAAGCTTGCGTAATTCGAATCGGCCCGAACACGTTGATCTCGTAGACCTGGCGGATGTCGTCTACGGTCTGATCCGCCGGGTCGATGAATGCTCCGGGTATGCCCGCATTGTTGACCAGTGCGTCGAGTTTGCCGTCTTCCTGTCTGACACGATCCGCGGCTGCCTTCACACTTGCGTCGTCCTCGACGGCAATTTCAAGGAAGCGCACATCGTGACCCTGAGCTCGCAAAGTTTCCGCCGCACTCTCACCGCGCCCCGCATCGCGGGCACCAAGCCAAACACGATAACCCATTCCCCCGAGCCGTCGAGCGGTTTCAAAGCCGATGCTCTTGTTGGCGCCGGTGATCAATGCATTCTTCAACATGGTGGTTCTCCATTCTGGTTGCCCGTCCAATATGAGCAGGCGCCTTTCCGGCCGCGTGCCAAATTCTATTGAACTCTTGCCTAATCCTGCCGAAAGACTTGCGCGCGTTGGAGGAGGGTGCAATTTAACAGCATGGACAATGTGGGCGAAGAACTAAGGTCCTTGATCGAGAGGCACTCGCGTGGCGGTCGTACGACGACCGCCATTCCACGCGTCGGTTTGCAAAGAGCAGAACGCACGACTGAGCCGACGGCAGGCATGACGGAGCTTGTCATATGCTTGGTGTTACAAGGCGCCAAGGCAATCACTTGCGGCGAGAGCGTATTGCACTATGGAGCGGGCAGCTACTTCGTGGCCTCGGTCGAGGTTCCTGTCTTTGGCAGAATATCCGAAGCGAGCCTCCAGAAGCCATTTCTCGGCGTCGGGTTCAGCTTTGACGCCCGTAACATCGCCGACCTTCTGATTGAGATGCCTGATGTTCACGATCCGGAATTCTTGTGTGGCCTCGGCGTGAGTCCGACCGATCCTCAGCTCGAGGAAGCGTTTCTACGGATGATGCGACTTCTCGATAGGCCAAACGAAATTTCCGTCATGGCACCAATGATCGAGCGGGAAATCCTGTTCCGCCTATTGCGGGGACCGCAGGGAGCGAAGCTGCGGCAGATCGCACAGATCGACGGCCGCCAGTCTCAGGTCAGGCGGGCGCTCGCCTGGGTTCGCGAAAACTTCACGGAATCTTTCAAGGTCGAAGATCTGGCGCGGATGACGGGAATGAGTGCTTCGGTGTTCCACCGCCATTTCAAGGCGGCAACGACCATGACGCCCATCCAGTATCAGAAGCGGTTCCGTCTCCATGAGGCACGCCGTCTGTTACTCGAGACTCCGGGCGACGCCGCCCGCGTCGCTTTCGCCGTCGGCTATGAAAGCGCATCCCAATTCAGCCGGGAATACGGGCGGCTGTTCGGACTTCCGCCCGCCCGCGACGCAAGCCGGCTTCGCGCGAAACCTATTGCGCCGGTGACGTCGGACGCATCAGACGATGCGGTGACAAGTTTCGGACGCGCAACCTAGCGAGCCTCGTGATAGTATTGCTTCAGGATTTGGCTGGCACGTCATCCATAAGCCCGCTCGCTGATCAAGGAGCACCGATGCCAGCAAGTGGGCATCCATGAAGCCATGCCCATGTTGAAAACGTCATGACGTCGTGCGTGGCGACCACCACAATGCCATGAAGCAGCCAAGCCGTTCCCGCGGGCGTGGAAGAGTACCGCTGACGCGCCTTTGAACAGCAACGACAAAGACCTTCGGCGGCTTGGATCAGCTAGAGCGCCCAGTCCTCCCCATTTTTGACTTCGGCAGCTTTGTCCTCGCGGCAAATGGTTTCCAGCGCCAGCGAGGCACGACTGGAGTGCCTTTGTTTATGCCGCAGGATTGCAAATTGGCGGGATGGCAGAGGGAAGCGCGCCTTTACCAGCAGGCCTTGCGTCAAGAGTGGTGCTGCCACGGCTCCCGAAACGACTGTCGCGCAGAGGCCCTCTCTTGCCGCCGATATGACCGCCTTGTTCGATGGCAGTTGCAGCGCGACAGCCAGATCTGCGGGGTCTATGCCGAGATTGGAAATCGCCGCCTCGAAAGCCGACCGGGTTCCGGACCCCTTTTCCCGCATGACCCATTTCGTGCCTGAAATCAGGTCCGCCGGCGCAATTGGTTTGCCACGCGCCCAGGGATGACGGGGACCGACGACGACAAGGAGTTCGTCCTCGGCAAGCGGCTGAACATTCAGTGCCGGCTCGTCAACGCTGCCTTCGACGAAGCCGACTTCAGCCAATCCATCGAGGACCGCTTTTGCCGCCGTGGTCGTGTTGCCAATCATCAGCTTCAGGTCAATGCCCGGGTAGCGGATCTTGAAACGCATCAGCATCGCCGGTAGCCAATAGCTCGCGATCGTTTGGCTTGAAAAAACGACAAGCTCACCCTTTTGCAGGCCGCCGAGGTCGGACAAGACGAGCGCTGCGGCCTTTGCGCGCGCCAGCGTCGCTCTAGCCTCCCCCATAAACACCCGTCCTTCATATGTCAGCTCTATGCGGCGTCCGACGCGATGGAAAAGCTTCACGCCGTAGGAGGTCTCGAGATTGCGGATAGCCGAGCTGACGGCCGATGGCGTCAGCCCGATCGCAAAGGCGGCTTTGGTCAGATGCTCGCGTTCCGCAACCGCGACGAAAATGGAAAGCTGTTCAAACGTCCTCCGCAAGGTTTTGCCAATGCTCGTTTCCGCCTCGCGTTCCCTGTCGCTTCCTGCCGGGACTCGTCCTGTGTGCGGCAGTCACGCTCTCTGTGTATGTCGTTGAGCAGCTACAGATGATGATTTTCGGCTCGCATTGGATCGAGAGCCTTGTGCTAGCCATTCTGATCGGCATTGCCGTGCGCTCTTCGGTCTGCCTGCCGCAGACCTTCATTCCGGGCACCCAATTCGCCGCCAAGACCTTGCTCGAAATTGCGGTCGTGCTGCTCGGCGCCTCGCTCAGCACGGCTGCCATCAGGCAGGCTGGACTGCCGCTTGTCGGCGGAATTGCCGTTCTGGTTGCTCTGTCTTTGGCCGGTAGCTTTGTTGTCGGGCGGCTCTTCGGGCTGCCGGCCAGCCTGGCGACGTTGGTTGCTTGCGGCAACTCGATCTGCGGCAATTCTGCAATTGCCGATGCAGCGCCGGTGATCGGCGCTAAACCCGACGATATCGCGGCCTCGATAGCCTTTACCGCACTGCTCGGCATCGGTGCAGTGCTGACGCTGCCGCTTCTCCACCTGCTCTTTGGTCTCAGCGCCCTACAATATGGCGTTTTCGCCGGGCTGACGGCCTATGCCGTCCCGCAGGTCTTGGCGGCCACCGCCTCTGCCGGAGTCGTCAGCACTCAGGTGGGCACGCTCGTCAAACTGATCCGCGTGATGATGCTCGGACCCGTCATCCTCGTGCTCGGTGCGGTTCATGGCCGCCGTCCTGGCGGTTCGCCAGTCAAGCTCCGCCATGTTCTCCCATGGTTCATCCTCGGTTTTGCAGCCATGGCGACGCTTCGTTCCCTCGAAGCGATCCCGGCACTACTGCTGCCCGGGATAGCGGCGGTCTCCGCCGCCTTCACCGTCACCGCGATGGCCGCTTTAGGCCTCTCGGTCGATGTCAGATCCGTCGCGCATACCGGCAGTCGTGTCCTCGCCGCGGCAACGCTGTCGCTGTTGGCGCTAGGGGCTCTTGGACTTTGCCTGATCGGGCTGCTGAATGTCGTCTGATCGATCATGCCGGACGGACGCCTCTTTCAATATGATACCCCACAAGAAATCTTGCGCGTCCCGTCAATGAATTTGTCGAGAGTTTCCTAGGTCACCACCGAGCCATAAAAAGGTTGAGCTTGATTGGCGTGTCGATGATCATGACCACCGCTCCGGAACGGTCTAGCGCCGATGCCGAGATCGCCGCCGACGCCACGGTTCACGACGCCTTGGCGCTCATCCTCTCCGGTGAGATACCGGGGCTGCATGTCAGAGCCGCCGATGGGACGCTTGCGGAATATTTGTCTCGTGACACCTTATTGCGCGCCAATCGGCTGTAGAGCAACTCCGGCATATTGCGGAGCGGTCTTGCGCCCGGAATTGCGCAGAACAAAACGATAGAGCGTTTTTGTGACACGCGGAAAAGCGGAAACGCTCCGGCTGGAGTCGTTTGCGGAACAGGGCGACATCGCAGGTCGCCATGACGACGAGCCCAACCTGCTCACGCAGGCTGGGCCATCTTCGGTTTTCGATCAGATGGTCGAGACGTTCTCAGCCTTCGATTTTCCGGTCTTGCGATCCTGTCCGACTTCGAAGCTGACCTTGTCGCCTTCGCGGAGCGACCCGCCGCTTTGCAGCGCAGACACGTGAACAAAAACGTCCTGCCCGCCACCCTCAGGGGTGATGAAGCCGAAGCCCTTGTCGTCATTGAAGAATTTAACGGTACCTGTCGGCATGAGATAACTATTTCCTTGTATCGTTCAGCGATTTGCGAAGGCGAAACTATAGCTTCGGGGCTTCTCTATCAACCCTTTAGCACGCCGGCGGCTCTTTGAATGCAAAAAGATATCAGCTCCGGCGAAGCTCAATGCGGCTGGTAACAACCGATCGACCTGTAGCGGGGTCGGTATCGACGGTTGTGAGGCGCATGCCCGACGCCCCGGTTTTTTCGATCGTCATCTGCGCAAGGCGATCGCCATTAACTTCTTTCGCCCATCTGATCGCGAGGCTTATGGCATTACCAGCGCGCTTTCCGCCAAGACCCGCAGTGCCAGTGCCCGCACCCACGTAGGAGCCGGTGTAGGTATCACCGCTGGCCTTGAGGTTAGCGCTGATGACGCGGGAAAAAACGACAAGGCTGGTGCAGCGCCCGTTGAGTGCAAGGGAACTCGCATTCGCGTCCGACTTGAAACGGCAAGTGACTGTCATGGTGGGTGCATTTGTCCGTACTTTCACCGTACCCTTACCGCTCCAATTTCCCGCCAGTGTCTTGAGGAAGGCAGACTCGTCTGCTTTGACGGCGCCGGCCATGAACATTGTCGCCGTTGCAGTGGCAATGGCGCATGCAAAGACCTTGATCGTCTGAGTAACTTTCGGGCCGCGTAACATCCGCATGACGACGCTCGTCTGATCGAGGAGGAGGGTGTCATATAACCGCTCGGCGGTGAATTGGTTCCGTATGGGACGTATTCGCTCGCCGCAGCGCACGCGTTTTCAACAGGATCAACCTACCAATGCTGCGGTTTACCGAAAAAGGGGATGCTGCCTGCGCTCGAAGAGTTCCGTCCAGCCCCGCCTGGGATCTTGCGGCTTCGCGCGGGGTGGAAATAGGGCATTTTCAATGCTGGGCTCAGCCGGGCGGACTGGCCCGGACCTGTCTGGGGCAGCAGCGATCTTACCTTTTCAGGGACAAGCGCGGAGAAAAACCTGCGGATGCAGGCAACATACCATTGCGAAACCGATAGCCTTCGGCGAATGTCACCTCACGTAGCGTGAGACAAGTTCATGACATTTCGGATCGAGCGTCTGGTTCAAGAACACATTGGCGGTGCGGCCGTCGTATTGGTAAATGCCTACGCCCTGCCTCCGTGGAACGAGAGCTGGTCCCTTGAAGCGGCTGCAGAAAATGTGACCTATGTGCTTGAAACTCCGAGGTCAATTGCACTTGCGGCAGTTGACGGAAGCAAGGTGCTCGGCATTGCGCTCGGGATACGACAGCGGCGCCATACCGGCCCCGTCATTTATCTGGACGAGCTTTCTGTGCAGCCCGACGCACAGGGTCAGGGAATTGGGACCGCTCTGATTTCTGCAATGTTCGAAACAGCCACAGCTGAAGGATGTAGCAGCGTCTGGCTGATCTCAAAGCGGAGAGGGGCGCTGTCGGAGTTCTATCAGCGTTGCGAATTTGCGATGAGAAGCGACCTTAGCCTGTATTCTAGATCGAGCGGATAAGGCTAGATCGAAAATTACGCCTTTCCATACATCCGGCTCGCCCGCAGCAAGCGTTGCGAATAAGGATGTTCGACCGCACTTCTTCGCAAGGCACCGACATCGACCTGTTCGACGATCTCGCCCGCTTCCATGATGGCGACGCGGCTGCACATGTGGGAGACGACGGCGAGATCATGGCTGACGAGCAGATAGGTCAGACCGCGATTGGTTCGCAAATCCTGGAGGAGATTGAGGATTTCGGCCTGAACGGACACGTCGAGCGCCGATGTCGGTTCGTCGAGAAGCAGAACGTCCGGATCCAGCATCAGCGCGCGGGCGATCGCGACGCGCTGGCGCTGGCCGCCGGAGAGCTGGTGCGGAAATCTGTAGCTCAGCGCCGGGTCGAGGCCAACCGATCTCAGGACTGCGTTCACGTCGACGGAATTCGTGTCCAGCCCCTGGTTGCGCAGCGGTTCTTTCAGCTGCGAGCGGATGGTCTTGCGGGGATGGAGCGATCCATAAGGGTCCTGGAACACCATCTGCACCCGGCGGAAGAATGGCCGGCTGCGCCGTTGATTCAACGGCTCGCCGTGGAGCTCGATCCGGCCGTCATAGTTAGCGTTGAGGCCGGAAAGCGCCCTCAGGACAGTGGACTTCCCGCAGCCGGACTCGCCGACCAGGCCGAAAGCAGTTCCCCTTTCGATGGCGAAGCTTACGTCTCGGACGACAGGCCGCTGCCCGGGTCCGAAACGGACCGTAAGATTGTCGATTTTAATCACCGCGGCGGCTCCAATGCGAATTCTTCAAGCCAGGCCGGATCTCGTTTCAGGATCGGCAGCCGGGCAGGGGGATCTTCGATCGTCGGCAGGGATGCCAGCAACCCTTGGGTATAAGGATGGCGGGCCTTGTCGAGATCGCACGCCTCGAGCACTTCCACCACCCGCCCCGCATACATGATGAGGACGCGGTCGCAGAAATTCCGGATGAGATTGAGATCATGACTGATGAAGATCAGCCCGAGATTGCGGCGCAAGACGAGTTCATCGAGCAGGGCCAGGATCTCGAGCCTCACCGTCACATCGAGTGCTGACGTCGGTTCGTCGGCGATCAGCACTTCGGGTTCGGCAATCAACATCATGGCGATCATCGCCCGCTGGCCCATGCCGCCCGAGATTTCGTGCGGATAAAGGCGGGCCACGCGCTCGGGATCACGGATCTGGACGGCTTCGAGCATGTCGAGGGCTTGGCTGTAGGTCTTGCTCTTGCTCGTCCTCGGATGATGGAAGCGGTAGGTCTCGGCAATCTGTTCGCCGATCCGCATGACGGGATTGAGCGAATATTTCGGATCCTGCAGGATCAGGCCGATCCGCCGTCCCCTGATCGTCATCATCGTTTTTTCGGTCGCCTTGAGCAGATCGACGTCGCGAAAGCGCATCCGCTCGGCATTGATGATCGCGGTCGGCGGCAGCAGCTTCATGATGGCGCGGCCAACGGTCGACTTTCCCGATCCGGATTCACCGACGATCCCGAGCTTTTCCTGTCCAAGCGAAAAGCTGACGCCGCGCACGGCACGCACCTGTCCGCCGCCGAAGGCGATTTCGAGGTTCTGAATATCGATCAAGTCCGTCATTCTGAACCTCGGGGATCGAGAACATCGCGAAGGGCATCGCCGACGAGGTTGAAGGCGAGGCTGACGAGCGCAATGGCAATGCCGGGTGCTGCGATGACCCAGGGGCTGTCGAGCATGAATTCACGTCCGCTGGCGGCCATCGACCCCCATTCCGGCCATGGCGGCTGCGCGCCGAGGCCGAGGAAGCCGAGACCGGCGGCAGTGATGATGATGCCGGCCATATTGAGGGTGACGCGGACGATCACCGAGGGAATGCACATCGGCAGGATGTGACGAGTGATGATCGCGAGTGATGTCGCGCCTTGCAGGCGCACGGCGGCGATGTAATCCGCCTTGCGAAGGCTGAGCGTCTCGGCGCGCGCAAGACGCGCGATCGGTGGCCAGGCCGTCAGTGAAATCGCGATGATTGCATTGGTGATGCCCGGACCGAGCGCTGCGGCAAAGCCGAGCGCCAGCACGAGGCCGGGGAAGGAAAGAAAAATATCGGTGACGCGCATCAGGATTTCATCGACGATGCCGCCGAAATAGCCTGAGACAGTGCCGATCAGCAGGCCGAGCGGGGCGACGATGACCGTGACGAGCATGATGATGTAGAGCGTGGTGCGGGCGCCATAGATCACACGGGAAAAGACGTCACGGCCGAAATTGTCGGTGCCGAGCCAATGGCTCGCCGATGGCGGGGCAAGCCGCCCGGCCATGTCCTGAACGATCGGATCATAGCTCGTCAGCAGGGGTGCGGCCAGCGCCACGACGATCAGCACTACGATGATGGCCAGTCCCGCCAGGCCAAGCGGGTGCAGGCTGAATTTCCGCCAGCCCTGATGAATTTGCTGCACCGACGACTGAAACCAGTCTCGCGGTTCCGGCGCGAGCAGCCAGTTGCGAAGGCCGCCGGTGTTAGCGCTGTCTGCATGCTCAGAGGAGATCGTCATGGCGTCACCGTGTCCTCGGATCAAGAATGCGATAAAGGAAGTCCGACAGGATGTTGATCGTCAGGAAGACGGCGCCGATCGTCAGCACCGAACCCATGACCACGTTCATGTCGTTCATCTGCAGCCCCCGGGTCAGGTACTGGCCGAGCCCCGGCCACCCGAAGACGGTCTCGATCAGCACCGCGCCTTCGAGCAGACCGCCGAAGGTCAGCGCCATGATCGTCAAAAGCTGCACGCGGATGTTCCTGAATGCATGGCGCCAGACCACCTTGCGGGTGCCGAGCCCCTTTGCCCGCGCCGTGATGATGTATTCCTGGCTCAGTTGCTCCAGCATGAAGCTCCGCGACATGCGGCTGATATAGGCAACGGAATAGTAGCCGAGGATGGCGGCCGGCAGGATGATGTGGCCAAGGGCGTTGTAAAACACGTCCCATTGGCCCTGAATCGCTGCGTCGATCAGGAGAAAGCCCGTCATCGGCGTGACGAGGCCTTCATAGAAGACATCGATCCGGCCCGATGCGCCGACGAGCTTCAGCTTCGCATAGAAGATGAAGAGCGCCATCAGTCCGGTCCAGAAAATCGGGACGGAGTGGCCGGCAAGGGCAACGATCCGCGCGATGTGGTCGATAACGGTTCCGCGCCTGACCGCAGCGGTGATCCCTAAAGGAATACCGACGATCGCCCCGATGATCATGGCGATGATCGCAAGTTCGATCGTTGCGGGAAAGATCGTCGTCAGATCGGTGAGGATCGGCTGGCCCGTCGTCGCCGACATGCCGAGATCGCCTGTGGCGATCTTGCCGACATAGGAGAGGAACTGCATCCAGATCGGCTGCCCAAGACCCAGCTCGTTATAGACGCGATCGTAAACCTCCTTGCTGACTTCCGCCCCGGTGATTGATAGCACCGGGTCGGCGGGCAGCAGGCGGCCCATCGAGAAGGTCAGGAAGAGCAGGCCGAGCAGCGTCGTCACGACGGCCACAACGCGTCCCGCCAGGCGTCGCAGCAGGCTCAGTGCCGGGTGCGGGGCCGCCTCGGCGAACCCACCCGCCGGGGAGTACCGGCTGCTCCCCCCCTTCGATGTCATATCGGCGCTCGCCACGGCGTTCTACTCCTTGGTCACGTCGTGCCAGCGCGTCGACCATGTCGTATGTCCGTGATAGCCCTTGACGTTGGCGCGCATGACATAGGGGTCGGTTCGCTGGAAGAAGATGACCAGCGGCGAAGCCATGCCGGCAT
The DNA here is from genome assembly GCF_019798305.1 of Rhizobium leguminosarum. Classification (GTDB taxonomy): domain Bacteria; phylum Pseudomonadota; class Alphaproteobacteria; order Rhizobiales; family Rhizobiaceae; genus Rhizobium; species Rhizobium leguminosarum_U. The sequence goes on along the minus strand of NZ_JAAXDD010000012.1, from coordinate 35,744 downwards.
AGATGCCATCCATCTTCTTGAAGATGTCGGTGCGCTTTTCCGTGTCGCGCTCCTTCATCGATTGGTCGATGAGCGTGTTGAGCTCGTCCACCTTCATGCCCGTGCGCCAGAGGTAATAGCTGCCGAGGCGTGCCTCGTCGCTATTGTCGGGGTTGAAGGCATATTGCGTGGCGACGGCGAAGGGATCGGGCAGGCGGGCGCCGGAATTGCCGAGCAGCACTTCGAATTTGCGCTCGCGGAAGGCGGGCGTGAATTCGCCGGGCACGAGATCGAGATCGATGCCGGCGGCGCGGGCACTTGCCTGCAGCGCTTCGGCGAAGGGCAGGGTCGGGGCTCCCGACGGATTGAGCACCTTCTTCAGGCCATTGGGATATCCGGCCTCCGCCAGCAATTGCTTGGCCTTGGCGGGATCGTAATCGTAGTGCGAGGCAGCTTGCTCAGGGGCGCCGATCATGCCACGCGGGATCATCGACTGCCAGGGAAAGCCGGTATGGCGCATGATGTTGCCGGAGATCGCTTTCCAATCGAAGGCATGCTGGAAGGCCTCGCGAACCATCGGCTTCTGCAGATCCGGGTCCTTCTGGTTGAGGGCGATGTAGTAGAAGCCGAGACCGGGGACATTCTCGATGACCATGTCCTTCTTGCTGGCGAGCGCATCGAGGTCGCCGCTTGCCACATACTGACCGACATCGACGTCGCCGGCTTCGAGCTGAAGCCGGAGATTGCCGGATTCCGGGATATGACGAGCGACGACGCGCGCCATGGCCGGCTTGCCGTCCCAATATTTCGGCTGCGCATTGAAGATCGCGACATCGTTCGGCCGCCACTGTGCCAGACTGAATGGGCCGCTGCCGGCGGAATTGGCGGAAAGCCAGGCGCCGCCGAAATCGCCGTTCGCCTCGTGCGACAGCACCGTCTTCTTGTCGACGATGCCGATCGACGAGCCCGCCAGCGAATAGAGCACCAGATCGGTATTGACCGACTGCGGCAGCTCGATCTCGAGCGTGTGTTCGTCTTTTGCGCGAACGAGCTTTTCGACGTTTTCAGGCGTGAAGCCCCACAGCGCGATGTCGGTGGAACCGACCTGTCCCATCTTGATGACGCGCTGGATCGACCAGGCCGCATCCTCGGCGGTCACCTTGTTGCCGCTCTGGAACACCGCGTCGTCGCGTAATGTCAGTGTGATGATCTTGCCATCCGCCGAGACGCTCCATTGCGTCGCGAGCATCGGCTTCAGCGTTTTAAGATCGTCCGGCGACAGCTGCACGAGGTTGTCGTAGAGGTTAGAGATCAGCTCGGAAACCGTACGGGCATTGTTCTGGGCCGGATCGAGCGTCCTTATACCGGTGAGATTGGTGCCGATCACCAGCATATTGGGCGGCGACGCCGCGAAGCTGGGCTGCGCCGTCGTCAGGGCGCCGGCAATTGCGATCGTTGTCAGTACTTGTCTCAGCATCTCAAGACCTCCCAATCCTGTTGTTTATGGATAGTGTCGAAATCAGCCGGCCGCCTTTACGGCCGGCTGGTCTGAATGAGTTTGAATGTCGCCTTCGGCCTCCCAGCCTTGAAGCAGCCGATGAAGCTCCTCGCGGTCATGCTGGTCGAGCTGTGGCAATCCCGGCACGCGCACGGGACCGACATCGAGACCGGAATAGGTGACGGCTTCCTTGACGACGGTCACGTTCGCGCCATTGCGGAATTTGGTCCGCATCCGCTCGAATGGTTCGAGCTTGTTGACAATCGCCCTGGCCGCGGCGAATTCGCCTTTTTCGAGCGCAGCGTGGACGGCAAGCGAGAGCTTCGGCGCGACGTTGACGAGGCCGGACGTGAAGCCGCGGGCGCCGGCTGCGGTAAATGTCGGCGCCCAGCTCTCCGCTAGGCCGCAAACGAACAGCGCGCCTCCGGGATCCGCCGCCGGGATCGCTCTGGACAGCAGCATCAGATCGGTCGTGGCGAACTTGATGCCGACAACATTGCCGTGATTAGCGAGGCGGACGATATCGGCGACGGCGAAACCATCCGCCCTGACATAGGCGATAAGCGGCAGGGCGGAAGCATCTGCAAGATTGCAGAAATAGTCGATCTGGGCCGCAGGTGCTGCGAAGGGATCGACGGGCTGATGCGACATGACGGCGGATGCGCCGATCGTCGCCGCATCTTTCGCCATGCCGATTGCCTCGCGCAGCGATCGGCCGATTGCCGCCGTCACCGGCGCCTTGCCGTTGACGCCTGAAACCGCCGCCTCATGGACGATCCTGATTTCCTGCGGCGTCAGAGCATAGAATTCCCCGGTATTGCCGGCAGCGACGATGTTGTGAATGCCCGCTGCCGCGACCCGCTCATAGACTTTCGCCGTGATCCGGGGTTCGACTTCACCTTTGCCGTCATAGGCGGTGACGGGAACACCCGATACGCCTGTAAGCGCCTTGCGCATGGTTGCGATGCTCATCTTTCTTCCCCGTTATCTTTCCATCTATTCGCTGTCATTTCGAAGGGATGATCGGCTCCCTGTCATCCTGGAGGGTGGCCGGCACCAAAGCGGAAGGGCGGTAGACCCTCTGCATCCACGTCGAAGGCGATGACCGTCCCCGCCTCGAAACGTCCGGTGCGGTCCGTCGACAGGCTCGTGACAAAGAGGGTGCGCAGATCCGGCCCTCCGAAACACGGCATGGTCGGTGCCGCGACCGGCAGAATGTAGATCTCGACGATGTCGCCCTCGGGCGATATTCGGTTGAGGCGACCGGCGGAAACGCCGGCACTCCAGTAGAACCCGTCACGATCGGTTGTCGCGCCGTCGGGCCGACCCTCGTCTTCCGTGAAGCTGCGAAGCCGGCGCCCATCGCCGAGATCGCCCGTATCAGGATTGAAGTCGAATGCCTGCAGGAAGCATTGCCGGCTGTCGGAGTGATACATCCGCCGGCCGTCCGGCGACCAGGCAAGGCCGTTGGAACTCGTCAGTCCGGTTGCAACGGTCCGCGTGCGGCCATCGGCGCCTACGCGGTAAAGGGCGGCCTCATCGGTCTGCGGCTTGGCTTCGCTGAACGAACCGATCCAGAAGTGCCCGTCGGGGCCGACCTTTCCGTCATTGAGGCGGCAGTTGATGCGGCGCCCGACTGGATCCGACACCAGCTCGAAATCTCCCGAGACTGGATCGAAGAGATGGACGCCCGTCTGAAGCGCCACGACGATCCCATGATCGCGGCAAAGCCCGAGGGCGCCGATTGCAGCCGGCATGTCGAAGCGGTCGATCTTTCCAGAAGCGGAGAGCCGGACGATCGCCGGTGCCAGAATATCGACGAACCACAAAGTGCCGGTCTCTTCGTCCCAAACCGGTGATTCACCAACCGTCAGCGGTTGCTGGATAACGGAACGAACGTCCGGGCGGATGACCCGAGGCGGCGTCATTCAACCGTCTCCGGGCTTTTCGCCAAGCCATCAGCGTCGCGCATGCGGATGGTGCCGTCGTGATTGATCTCACAGAACCCGCCACCCTGGAATGCCAGCGCGACCGGCCCTTCGGACCCCTCTTCGATGTGGGCGTAATCGCGCGGCCGATCCTGCGGCTGGTAGCCCAATCGTGCCGCCAGCTCGTTGTCCCACCATTGCGTGTCCGTGTCGGAAACGCCGTAGACGACTGTTGCAGCGATCTGTGAGTGGGTGAGGCCGATCCTGACCAATTGCGCCAAGTCTCGCGCGCTGATCCAGATCGCAATGGATCTCTCGCTGTTGGGATAGGTGCCCGCATTGCCGATGCGGATGGAAAGAGAGCGAATACCCGATGTGTCGTAATAAAGCCCCGCTACAAGTTCGCCCCAGCATTTGGAAAGTCCATACGGGCTGTCGGGACGCATCGGGTCGAGCGGCGACACGAGCTGGCCGCGCGGATAAAAGCCGGTGGCATGATTGCTCGATGCATAGACGACCCGCTGGACCTTGTTGATCCGCGCCGCTTCGTAGAGATTGTATGTTCCAAGCACGTTCGCATGCAGAATGGCGTTCATATCGATGCCGCTGGCGATACCCGCCAGATGGACGACGCCGTCGATTTCCTTCAGCGCAGCCGTCGCCTCATCGAGATTTGTAAAGTCGGCCCTGACGAAAGTCTCGTTTTCGGCAAGCCCGTCAGGCTCCTGCAAATCGATCAGGATGAGGTGCTCGAAATGCGACCGAAGAAGAGGGCGCAGCAGCGTCCCCACACGTCCGGCAGCACCCGTCACAGCGACCCGTTTCATCGTCTCTCCTCTCATTATCGCTCAAACGCCCTGGAACATCCGGGCGCGAGCATTCAGTATGTGTGTCTTCATCGCATCATGCGCCTCTGTTTCCCGGTGCGCGAAGATCGCCTCGACGATCACCGCATGCTCATCCTGGACACTGCGAATCTGTTCCGGCGTCCGCTTCAAACTCAAGCTTCGCGTAACGGAATGTCCGATGGCGAAATGCGGCTTGAACCACTCGCGTAGGGTGATGTGGAACTGGTTACCGGTCGCCATGGCAATTGCATCGTGCAGAGCCTGGTCCTCCTCGGCGCCAAGCTCCCCGTTGCGCAAACATTGCTCGATCGAAAGAAGCGCTGCCGTTATCCGCTCCTTGTCGGCCGGTTGCCAGTTTCGCGCTGCAAGCTCCGCCGCCTCGGCTTCGAGGCCGGCGCGGAATTCGAAGAACCGCTGGACATCGGCGAGCGATCCGACCGGCACCATTTTCAGCATCGACGAATCCGGTCTTTGCCTGACATAGGAACCGGAACCTTTACGCGAAATGACCAGACCATCGGCTCTCAAGCGTTCGAGCGCTTCGCGCACGACGGGTCTCGACGCGCCGAAATCAGCGGCGAGCTTCGTCTCTGGCGGCAGTCGTTCGTTCACCGGAAAATTGCCGTCGGCGATCATCCCCACGATCTTCTCGTAGATGATGTCGCTGAAGCGCGTTGCGCCCTTGTTCGAAACGGCATCGACAGCGAATGTCACCATTGTCCTTTTCTCTCAACGCCGCGTGCGCCGTAGTTGGCAGCCGCACCTTGGCTGTTGCCGACCATAATGTTCAGGGCGGCATACAGCATCTGACAGATCTAACGTTTTTCGTCCTATTGGCCGTGTTTTTAGCGGCACAACATCGTATATCGATGCTGCATCGCTACGAAATTTGTAATTATCTGTCAACTCTTGTAATCATTTGGGAACGTGTCTATGGTTTCGGTCGTAGCGCCGAGGAGGGCGTCAGCGTCGGGTCGGGAGCCCGCCGCATCAGTCGGAGCAAAGGCTGCGCCGGCACAAAAGGGAGGAATTCGATGGCCAAAGAAATACTGTCGCGTGGTGTCACCCGCCGCGCCGTGCTTGGTGGCATGGCTGGTGTCGCCGCGCTGTCTATCGCCGGTCGCGTGTCTGCCGCAGGCGGCGAAGCGCCGGCCCTTGCGCAGCTCGCCAAGGATGGAAAGCTGCCGCCGCTCGCCGAGCGCCTGCCGAAGAAGCCGATGGTCGTCAAGCCGTTCGAAAAAGTCGGCACCTATGGCGGCTCGCTACGCCGCGGCCTTCGTGGTTCATCTGACCACAACGGCATTCTGCGCATGGTCGGCAACCAGAGTCTCGTGCGCTGGAACCTCGAATTTACCGCCGTGGAGCCGAATCTTGCCGAGCGCTGGGAAGTCAGCGACGACGCGACGCAATTCACCTTCCATCTGATCGAAGGCGTGCGCTGGTCGGACGGTCATCCCTTTACGGCTGATGACGTGGTTTTTGCGATCGAAGATTGCGTCAAGAACACCGAACTCTACAGCTCGACACCGGCGCAGCTCGCCGTCGCCGGCAAGCCGGTCACGGTCGAGAAGATCGACGATCATACGGTGAAGTTCACCTTTGCTGCGGCCAACGCGCTTTACCTGGAGAACCTCGCCACACCGCTTGGCCAGCATCCGACGCTGTTCCCCAAGCATTACTGCAGCCATTTCCTGCCGAAATATAATCCCAATATCGAGGCCGAAGCGAAAAAGGCCGGCGTCACCAGCTGGACGGAGCTGTTCCGCAGCCGTTGCGGCGACATCGAGATCCCGTCGCGATGGGGCAATGTCGACAAGCCGACGCTCGATCCATGGGTGGTCAAGGAGCCCTACGCCGGGGGTGCGACGCGCGTCGTCATGACCCGCAACCCTTATTTCTGGCAGGTCGACACCGAGGGCAACCAGCTTCCCTACATCGATGAAATCAACTTCAGCATCTCGCAGGACGTCGAATCGCTGATGCTGAATGTCATCTCGGGAAAGATCGACATCCAGGAACGCCATATCAGCGTGCTCGCCAACAAGCCGACGCTGTCGAAGAACATGGAGAAAGGCGATTATCGCTTGCTGACGCTCGTGCCTTCGGCGTCGCAGCAGTGCCAGATCTACTTCAACATCACCCACAAAGATCCTGCCATGCGCAAGATGTTTGCCGACAAGTCGTTCCGGCAAGCGCTCTCGATCGGCATCAATCGCCCGGAGCTCATCGACATCGTCTATTTCGGACAAACCGAGCCCTACCAGGCCGGGCCGCGTCCGACCCATCCCTGGTATCACGAGAAGTACGCGCGGCAATTCACCGAATATGACGCCGACAAGGCGGGCGCGATGCTCGATGAGGCCGGCTACAAGAAAGGCGGCGACGGCTTCCGGCTGCGGCCCGACGGCCAGAAGGTGTTCTTCTCGATCGACGTCATTCCCACCCTCAATCCCGACCTCGTCGATGCCCTGGAACTGGTCAAGACGCATTGGGCCCAGATCGGTATCGACATGAAGGTCAACACGATCGAGCGGGCGCTTTATTATACCCGCGGCGACGACAATGCCCATGATGCGCAGGTATGGCCGGGGCCGGGCGGCCTCGATCCGATGCTCGATCCACGCGATTTCTTCGCCTTCCATCCGCAGGGTTCGCGTTACGCCATTCCGTGGACGCTTTGGTACACTTCCAACGGTGCACGCGGCGAAGAGCCGCCGGAAAGCCAGAAGAAGCGTATGAAGCTGTTCGACGAGGCGCGTTCGACGGCCGATCTCGACAAGCGCGGCGCAATCATGAAGCAGATCTTCGACATCGCGGCGGAAGAATTCGAGACCGTCGGGCTTTGCCTTGCCGTTGGCGGCTTCGGCATCATCCGCAACAATCTGCGCAATGTTCCCGAAAAGCAGCCGGATAGCTGGTCCTGGCCCAATCCGGGGCCGGCAATGCCGCAGCAGTTCACCTTCACGAGCTGATTTCGTCTTAAGCGCCGTGCCCGACGGTACGGCGCTTTCTTTCAGTTCGCCCTCCGAGATGCCTTGCCGGCCCTGACGGCCGACAAGGCTCGGAGGGCGGCGTTCAATGCAAGAGGCGCCTCATGCTGGTCTTTATCGCCAAACGCTTCCTATGGATGATTCCATCGCTGTTTGCCGTCAGCTTCCTCGCTTTCGTGCTGATCCAGCTGCCGCCGGGCGATTATGTCACGACCTATATTGCGACGCTAGCAGCCTCCAACGAGATCGTCGATCAGAACACGGCGGCGCAATTGCGCGAGCGCTTCGGCCTCGGCGACCCGATGCTCGTCCAATATTTCAAGTGGATATGGGGCATTCTCACACGCGGCGACTTCGGCATTTCCTTCGAATGGCAGCAGCCGGTCTCTGACCTGATCTGGGAGCGCATGGCGCTGACGCTCGTTCTGGCTCTGTCGACATTGATCGCCACCTGGGCGATCGCGCTGCCGATCGGCGTCTTTTCCGCCGTGCGCAAATATTCGATCGGCGACTATTTCTTCACTGCCTTCACCTTCTTCGGCTTGGCCGTTCCGTCCTTCCTGCTGGCGCTCGTACTGATGTATGTCGCAGCAGTCGAATTCGGCCAGGATGTCGGCGGTCTCTTTTCGCCGGGATATGAGAACGCGGCGTGGAGCTTCGCCAAGATGGGCGATCTTTTCTCGCATCTCTGGCTTCCCGTCATCATTCTTGCCGTCTCCTCGACGGCGAGCCTTATCCGCGTGATGCGCGCCAACATGCTCGATGAGCTGCCGAAGCCATACGTGACCACGGCACGGGCAAAAGGTCTCTCCGAGTTCCGGCTGCTGGTGAAATATCCTCTGATGATCGCGCTCAATCCGTTCATCTCGACGATTGCCTGGCTGCTGCCCAACCTCATCTCCGGCTCGGTCGTCGTCGCCATTGTCCTCAATCTGCCGACGGCAGCACCTTTGCTGCTGCAGGCGCTGATGGCCCAGGACATGTATCTCGCCGGCGCCTTCGTTCTGCTGATCTGCGCGCTGACGCTGATAGGCTCCCTGATCAGCGATATCCTGCTTGCGCTGGTCGATCCCCGCATCCGGTTGGAATAGGAGCCGATATGGCCGACATCACCGTTACGAACATTCCGCCGGACCGCGCCGCCGTCGCATCGCAGTGGCAGCTTATCTGGTGGGCTTTCCGCCGGCATCGGCTGGCCATGGTCGCGCTCGTCGTCACCGTGCTGATGTATATCGTCGCCCTGCTTCCCGGCTTCTTCGCCATCAACGATCCGAATCTGCAAAATGCGCGAGCGACTTTTCACCCGCCGCAGAGATTGCATCTGATCGATACGCAGAACGGGTTCTCTTTTGGCCCGCATTATTATCCGATGAAGCTGACCCGCGATCCGGAAACGCTGGCCGCCATCTTCAAGGAAGACACGACAAAACGTGTCGACGTCCAGTTCTTCGGGCGCGGCTATGAATATTCGGTGTTCGGCCTGTTCAGGACCAACATCCATCTGATCGCCTCGCCCGACAAGACGACGCCGCTGCTTCTGTTCGGCGCCGACAGGCTTGGGCGCGATGTTTTCAGCCGAACGGTGCAGGGCTCGCAGATCTCGTTGTCGATCGGCCTCGTCGGTGTCTTCTTCTCGCTCATCCTCGGCATCGTGCTCGGCGGCATCTCGGGATATTACGGTGGCCGCATCGATTTCTTCCTGCAGCGGGTGATCGATTTCGTGCTGTCGCTGCCGACGATCCCGATCTGGCTCGCAATGGCCGCAGCCCTGCCGCAGGACTGGCCTGCGACGCTGCAATATATGATGATTACGATCATCCTGTCGCTGACCGGTTGGGCGCAGCTTGCCCGCGTCGTTCGCGGCCGCTTCCTGTCCTTGCGCACCGAGGAATTCGTCGCTGCCGCGAGGCTCGACGGTGTACGCGAAAGGCGCATCATCTTTCGCCATATGCTGCCGAGTTTCGCCAGCCATATCATTGCGTCGATCACGCTTGCGGTGCCGGCGATGATCCTTGCCGAAACCTCTCTCTCCTTCCTGGGACTCGGGCTGCAGCCGCCGACCATCTCCTGGGGCGTGCTTCTGCGCGAGGCCCAGAACATTCGCTCGATCGCCACCGCGCCATGGCTCTTCATGCCGGGCTGTGCCGTCGTGGTCGCCGTGATGGCGCTCAATCTTCTCGGCGACGGCCTGCGCGATGCGGCCGACCCCTACAACAAATGAGGCCGGCATGACCGATATCCTTCCCATTGCCGGCAGGCCGCTGCTCCAGGTGAAAAATCTGACGGTCGAGTTCCCTCTGCGCACCGGCGTCTTTCGCGCCGTCAGCGATCTGTCTTTCTCGATCGAGCCGGGCAAGACGCTCTGTGTCGTCGGCGAAAGCGGATCCGGCAAGTCGGTGACGGCGCGTTCGATCCTGCAGATCGTCGATGCGCCTGGCCGCATATCCGGCGGATCGATTACACTGAACGATCAGAACGGCGGCTCGATCGATCTGACCAGCCTCAATCCGCGCGGGCGTCAGATCCGAGCGATCCGCGGCCGCGACATCGCCATGATCTTCCAGGAGCCGATGTCGTCGCTGTCGCCGATCCACACGGTCGGCAACCAGATCGTCGAGGCGCTTCGCCTTCACACCAGGATGAGCAAGGCAGAGGCGCGTGCTGAAGCCATATCGCTGCTTAAGCAGGTCGAGATTCCCTCGCCTGATAAAGCGCTGGACCGATATGCCTTTCAATATTCCGGCGGGATGCGTCAGCGCGCGATGATTGCCATGGCGCTCGCCTGCAAACCGCAGCTGCTGATCGCCGACGAGCCGACCACGGCACTCGACGTGACGACCCAGGCTGAAATTCTCGACCTGATCGCCCGGCTGCAGAAGGCCAAGGGCATGGCCGTTCTGTTCATCACGCATGACATGGGCGTCGTGGCGCAGATTGCCGACGATGTGCTCGTCATGCACAACGGGGTCGCCAAGGAATATGCGCCGGTCGAGCAGATTTTTCATGCGCCGAAAGACGACTATACCCGGATGCTGATCGGCTCGGTGCTGAAGCTGGAAGCGAAGGCCGAAATCCGGTTGGCGCGCCCGCCGCTCGACACAACGGCGCCACCGATCCTCGAACTCCGCAATGTGTCGATGGATTTCGGCGAGGTGAAAGCGCTGGACGATGTTTCCATTTCGCTTCTGCCGGGCGAAACGCTCGGCATCGTCGGCGAGAGCGGATCTGGCAAGACGACGATGGGTCGCTCGATCATGCGGCTGATTGACCCCACAGCCGGCGAAATCCGTTATCGCCGCGCCGACGGCGACATCATCGACCTGGCAACGGCAAAAGGTCAGACGCTTGCCGCCGCAAGGCGGGAATTGCGAATGGTGTTTCAAGATCCTTTCGGCTCCCTCAACCCGCGCATGACCGTCTCCCAGATCATAGGCGAGCCGCTGCTCGTCAATGGCGTCGCAAAGGGGCGGGCTCTGGAAGAGCGTGTTTGCCACCTGATGGAGCAGGTTGGCCTCGACCCGAGGGCGCGCGAACGCTACCCGCACGCATTCTCCGGCGGCCAGCGTCAGCGCATCGGCATTGCCCGCGCCATCACGCTCAATCCGCGTGTCATCGTTGCCGATGAGGCAACCTCGGCGCTCGACGTCTCCGTGCGCTCGCAGGTGCTCGATCTGTTGATGCGCCTGCAGGACGAACTTGGCCTCGCCTATATCTTCATCAGCCATGACATCGGCGTTATCCGCTACATGTGCGACCGTGTCGGCGTCATGTACAAAGGCCAGCTCGTGGAAATCGGCGATGCGGAGAAGGTCTGCCGCACGCCCGAGCACGCCTATACGCAGGCGCTCATATCAGCGATCCCGCGTCCGGATCCGCGTGATCGCGATCAGTCGCGGCGTTTTCGCTACGTCGCGCCGGACATTCTGAAGAATGGGAGTTCTCTGCGATGAAAATCACCGGGATCCGCACTTTTCTCATGCATGTCGGTCAGCCCGATCCCGCCAAATGGGTTTCCGACCAATGTTCCGGTGGTGGCGCCTCCAAGCAGTTCGGCGGCACCAGAAACTGGCTCTTTCTGAAGATCGATACCGACGAGGGCATCACCGGTATCGGTGAATGCTCAGGCTGGCCGCGCGTCGTCGAGACGGCGATCCATGATCTCGCCCCACTCCTCGTGGGCGAAGATCCGGCCCATATCGAACGGCTGTGGCAGAAAATGCATATCGCGATGATGGGCCACGGCGTGCTCGGGACGGTCGGAGGCGGTGCGATGACCGGCATCGACATGGCGCTATGGGACATCAAGGGCAAGGCGCTCGGTGTCCCTGTCTGGATGCTGCTCGGCGGCAAGATGCGCGACCGTATCCCGATCTATTCGCATGCGAATACGCCCGAGCGCGCGCTTGCCATCAAAGCACGCGGCATAAAGGCGATCAAATGCGGCGGTGTCGCCGATCCGGTCCGCAAGGTTGCCGCCCTGCGCGACGCCGTCGGCGACGATATGGACATCGCCATCGATCTGCATGGGCCGCCATGGCTGACACCGTCGGATGCCTGCCGGCTGGTTCGGGCGCTCGAACCCTATGAATTGATGTGGGTGGAAGATCCGATCGCGCCGGAGAATATCGACGGCTACCGACGGATCCGCGACGCAGCGCATGTGCCGCTGGCGGCCGGCGAGCGCTTTGCAACCATCTTCGGCGAGCGCGAACTCATCGAAAAGGAACTGGTCGACGTGATCCAGCCGGATACCGGCCGCGCCGGCGGCATCACCCAGATGAAGAAGATCGCGGCCATGGCCGAAGCCCATCATATCCAGATGGCGCCGCATTCGGGCTCGCTCGGGCCGGTGGCGGAATATGCGGCTTTGCATCTGCTTGCGGCGATCCCGAACGCCCTCATCCTCGAGCGCCTCGATGATGACTGGGATGGCCGCCGCCAGACGATCTTGCCGCATCCCGAGCAGGTCGACGGCTTGATCGCCGTTCCTGATGGCCCGGGACTTGGCTGCGATATCGACGAGGCCTTCGTGGCGCGCTTCCCCAGCAACGGCAATGTCTCGGTGCCGCAAAGTGCCGGTGCTTACAATCCCGGAACCGACAACGAGCATCTCTACGTGCAGACGCGCCAGTCGCGCCGTAGCTATTTCAATCGCTAGAAGGACAGAAAGATGAAGATCGACCGCATGCGGGTTTTCATGACCCGCGACAAGGACCGTCCGCGCGTGATCGTCGCGCTCGACACCGATGACGGGCTGACGGGTTGGGGCGAATGCTACAATCACGGCCCCGACAAGGCGCTGCCGCCGCTGCTCGATTATCTCTACGGATTTGTCTCCGGCCAGGACCCGACACGCGTGGAGTATCTCGTCAATCTGCTGATCCAGCAGAGCCGCTTTCCGCCGGGGGCGCTTGGCCTTGCCGCGATCTCCGCGCTCGATCACTGCCTGTGGGACCTTGCGGCCAAGGCAGTGAATGTCCCAGTCTACAAGCTGCTGGGCGGCGAAGTGCGCGACCGCATCAAGGTCTATGCCGGAGTATACACCGCACCGGATGCGCCGGCGGCCCGCGACGAGTTCGATCGTCTGAAGGAGGGATGGGGGTTCACCGCCTTCAAGCTCAGCCCCTGGCGGATCGACATGCACTCCAACCGCTGGGGCAATGTCGTCAAAGCCTCGGCGGATTATTTCCGCTCGCTGCGCGAAACGGTCAATGACGAATACGAGATCGCCTTCGATGCCCATGCGAAGATTTTCGAACCGATCGCCGCTCGTCAGCTCGGCAATGCGCTGGCGCCTTATGACCCGCTGTTTTTCGAGGAGCCGCTGCGTCCCGAGAACATCGAGGCTTGGGGCGACCTGAAACAAGGGCTCAACTGCACACTTGCGACCGGCGAGTCGCTCTACAACAGAAACGAGTTCCTGCGGCTGCTGCAGGTCAAGGGCGCCGACCTCATCCAGCCCGACATCTGCGTCGTCGGCGGCATCAGCGAAATGCGCCGCATCGCCACACTCGCCGAAGCCTTCTTCGTCGGCGTGGCGCCGCACAACCCGATGGGCCCGCTTGCAACGGCGGTCAATGTTCATTTTTCGGCGGCGGCACAGAATTTCCGCATCCTCGAATACCGGCTGCCAAAAGGACAGGCCTATGTCTACGGCGGCCTCGATATCGAGAAGCGGGAGGGAGAAACCCGTTACGTCGTTGATCCCTATCTGCCGAAGGACGGCTATCTCGAATTGCGTCCCGATCGGCCGGGCTGGGGCGTCGAAATGGACGAGAAGGCGATGGAAGAGGAAGGCTACATCCATTGGCAGCGGCGCGTGCCGAAGCGGCCCGACGGCTCCTACGCCTTCGCCTGAGGGCATTGCGCGCTTTAAAAACAGGAGTTGGCCGCCCGGATGGACGCGGCCAGCTTTGCGACCCTTCCAGGCATCTGAGGAACAGACCCTTTGCGATTGGAAGGAACAGGATATCGCGATCCTTGGTCCAAGCGCCCTCTAGGCATCTTTCGGCAGCACTGAGCGAACCCTTGCGATGAAGACATGGAAGTCCTGCATGAAAGTGCGAAGGAAATCGGCGGTGGTGTCGTTCGTGACCTCGCCGTCATCGGTGATCAGCCCTGGTGTGAACTGGATGTAGGCTTCCGGGGCATTCATCTGAGGAGAGTTGCAGAAACTGAGCACGCTGCGCAAATTCTGCTGGGCGACTGCTGTGCCTATCGCGCCCGGCGACGTGCCGATCACTGCTGACGGCTTACGTGTGAACGAGTTGGTGCCGTAGGGGCGGCTCGCCCAGTCAATTGCGTTTTTCAGCCCGCCGGGTATGGACCGATTGTATTCGGGCGTGACGAACAGCACGGCGTCGACGGCCGCGATTGCCGCCTTGAATCCCTTGCCAGCCGGAGGGTAGTCGGCGTCATAGTCGTAGCTGTAGAGCGGCAGGTCCTTGAAGGATATCTCCGACATTTCAAGTTCCGGCGGGGCGAACCGTACCAACGCCTTGGCGAGCTTGCGGTTGATCGAGCCCTTGGCGAGGCTGCCGATGAGATAGCCTACTTTATGTGTGGTCATGGCGTTTTCCAATGTCTCGCATGATGATCGCAAGTCACTGATCGCCGAGGAACGTGACCGTCTCGTCGAGCGGGGCGCGGCCCGTACGGGCGTAACTGACCGTGGGGTCCTCGTACCCGATCGACATGCCGCAGAAGAGGATCAGCCCATCCGGGGGTGACAGGACCTCCGCGACCGTCTCGCGAACCTGCGACCACGCCATCTGCGGGCAACTGTGCAGACCTTCGGCGCGGAGCAGCAGCATGACGGTCTGCAGATACATGCCGACGTCGGCCCATTGGGGTAGGCCCAGGTCACGGTCGATGTAGCAAAACAGGGCGGCGGGCGCGCCGAAACAGTTCCAGTTGGCGATTGCTGCCCGCTGGCGCGCCTCCCAGTCCTCGCGTGCAATGCCGAGCGCGCTGTAGCGCTCCTTGCCGAAGGCGGAGCGGCGCTCCCCGTAGGGGGGCTTCAGCCCGGGAGGGTACATCTCGTACTGCCGCTTGTCCCAGGCGTCGCCATGGGCCACGCGCTCGACGGCGGACGTCTTGAGCTCTGCCAGCGGTGCACCGGTCATCACGTAGGTGTTCCACGGCTGGATGTTCGACCCTGATGGCGACCAAGCTGCGGCGGCCAGCACACGCTCAAGTACCTCCCTCTTCACGGACTCGCCTTTAAATCCGCGCACCGACCGTCGACTTTTGACAGCCTCATATACGTCCATGATCGCCCCCATACCGCCGGCCGTTCGTTACGTCCATAGTCATGGCCGTCTCCTGCTGACTGTTCCGTTCCTGATGTGATTCATTATCTCCATTCGCAATGGAGACGTAATCACACCGTGGTCTAGGAGGCGTACATCAAACGTACATCAGGGACCGATGCGTTCGAGGGGCATGTGGGCGAAGCATCGCGGGATTCCCGTGCCACGGGCATCCCGGCCTGGAATTACGCCCCTGAACGGCCTCAGCTTGGCGCTTACGCTCAAGCCGCAGTCATCTCTTTCAAAACCGCTTTCTTCGCCATTGCGCTGCTCTTCGTTGCCGCGGTGCCGATCCCGAGTGCCTACAAGATCAACCTCAGCAGAATGGACGCCAATCATGAGCTGCAAGAGCAACGCTTCGTCATTTCGTCAGGCGCCTGCGGCTCGGGCACGTTCTCCTTCGGTGCCACGGTGCCATCCGAAGATGTCGGCGAGCGTATCGAGCATCGGCGTGGCCGCGGCGGATTGAAGTGAATAGTAGATCGTCTGGGCAGCCCTTCGCGGCTGCACGAGTTCCTGCTCTCGAAGAATTGCCAAATGCTGGGAAGTCGAAGATTGGCTCAATCCCACCTCGTCGGCCAGAACGCCCACGGACATTTCTCCTTCGGCCAGCAGATGCAGAATGTGAAGCCGTTTGGCGTTCCCTATGGCCGACAAGAAGTTTGCTTCGTTTTCGAAGGCGTTGGTTTCAGGGGAAGGCGCGGTTGACGATCGATTGTTCAAGGCGAGATCTCCTTTGGGGAACCAAAGCCGGGTCATATCCCCGAGCTTTAATTTAGAGATAACGCATGGGTGCGGGGCCGAAACCCATTATCGGCGCCGCATCGTCTTTTCCGGCGCGAATCGGATACGGCGCGCATCAAATGGACAGCGGCGGCAGATCATGTTCGAGGCCGGCATCCTTCGCCTGTAAGCTAGCGCGGGCCGACCTGGCGCATTTGTGCGGGCAGTGTTTCCCAGGCCCGGATCAGTTCGCCGATGGAGGCGGCCTCCATCTTGTGCATGACATTGCTGCGGTGCAGCTTTACCGTCACTTCGCTGATGCCCAGATCGAAAGCGATCTGCTTGTTGAGGCGTCCGCGTGCCACTTCATGCAACACCTCGCGCTCGCGCTGCGTCAGCGTCTCCAAGCGCTTGATATTGCGCTTGGCGATGGCAGCTTCCGCCCGTCGCTCGGCATCCATCGCAATGGCCGCACTGATGGCGTCGAGCAGCGTCTGGTCCCGCGCCGGTTTGGTGAGAAAGTCCACAGCGCCGGCCTTCATCGCCTGAACGGTCATCGGGATGTCGCCATGTCCGGTCAGGAAGATGATCGGTTTGGAAATGCCGTTTTCGGCCAGATGACTCTGCAGGTGGAGGCCACTTGCTCCCGGCATGCGTACATCAAGGATCAGGCAGCCGGGACTATCCAAGATATCGGCGTCAAGCAATTCGCGGGTCGAAGCAAAACTGGTCGACTGGAAACCCGCCGACAAGATCAGCTCAGACAGTGCCTCGCGCACCGAGGCGTCGTCATCGACGATTATGACAAGCGGCTGGTTCTCTTCATAAGTGCACTGCAGTGATAACGGCGCCGATCTCCGCTGCAACGGCTGGTCAACTCTCATGTCACCCTCCATCTGTCGATTTATGCAAAGCATTGGCGATGGCCGCCAGCAGGGCCTGGGCATCGAACGGCTTGCGGAAAAATCCGCTCGCGCCTTGAGCGCGTCCCTGATCGGCTATCTCGTGGCGGCCGGTGATCATGAAGACCGGCAGCTCCGGACGTGACTTCCTCACGAGGTCACGAAGTTCGAAGCCGTCGATGCCAGGCATTCCGATATCGGTGATGAGCAGGTCGAGGTCCGACAGCCCGTTGACGAGCAGCGAGCCCGCCGACGAGAAGCTGCGGGCCACATAACCCGCAGATTCCAGAAGGTCGCCCATCGATTCCAGCAACCTTGGATCGTCATCGACAATTGCCACGACGTGTCTTGTCTTGTTCATGTTCAAGTCCCTCCCACTCGTCGCGAGTGGGTTATTGGTATTTCCAATCTCTCCGCGATCCGCACCAGATCGGCGAGCGACGCCGCCGCCATTTTCTGCATCACATTTCTTCTGTGGATTTGCAGCGTCACTTCGCTGATCCCCAATTCGGCTGCCGCCTGCTTATTGAGAAGGCCGCTGACAACGAGTGGCAGCACCTCGCGCTCTCGCGGCGTCAGGTCGAGATAGTGCCGTCTGAGCATGTCGATCTCGGCGCGCTCGGCTCTCTTTTCCCGATCCTGAGCAAGCGCCGCCTGGATTGCCGCCATGAGATCCGCATCGCTGAACGGTTTGGTCAGGAAATCTACCGCGCCATGCTTGATCGCACGCACGGAGGAGGGAATGTCGCCGTGTCCCGTAATGAAGACGATCGGCGGATGATCCCTGTCGGCGATCTGCCTCTGCAGATCGAGGCCGTTGATGTCAGGCAGCTCGATATCCAGCACGAGGCAGGCGGGCACGTCCGGCTTGTCCGCTCTCACATAGTCGCCTGCAGATGCGAAGGTAATGGCGCGCATGCCGTGCGAGTCCAGCAACTCGCCGAGCGCTTCCCGAACACGTTCATCATCGTCGACGATGAAGACGATATGGTCGTCAACCGTCATGGCACCGCCTTCGTTTCAATAGGCAATGTGAAGATCAACGTGGCTCCGCACGGATTGTTCTTCTCGGCCCACAATCGTCCGCCGTGCAATTCGACGATCGAGCGGCAGATGGCCAGCCCCATGCCCATGCCGTATTCTTTCGTCGTAAAGAACGGCTCAAACATCCTTTCGGGAAAGTCGATGCCCTGTCCGCGATCGCTGATCTCGGTCTGGAGGATATTCCCAATCAGGCGCACGCGGATTTCGATGACGTTGTCACCTGTCGTGGCGTCCATTGCCTCGATGCCGTTGCGGATGAGATTGATCAGAACCTGCTGGATCTGGACGCGGTCGATTGCGATGAGCGGAAGGGTGGCGTCGACCTCCGCCTCTATCCGAACGTGACGACGCCAGGCCTCGTCAGCCATCAGGTTGCGCACTTCGTTGACGATACCGGAGAGCGTCGATGGGATCCTCCTGTCCACGGATTGCTTGAACAGAGCGCGAATACGGCTGACGACATCTGCGGCCGAGTTGGCATCCCGGATGATACGCTCGACCGTCCTCTGTGCCCGCTCCATATTCGGCGGCTCGGCCATGAGCCAACGCTGGCAGGCGTGTGAGTTGGCCACGACGGCCGCAAGCGGCTGGTTCACCTCGTGGGCAATGGAGGCTGAAAGCTCGGCCAGGCTCGCCACCTGGCTCGCCCGTGCAAGACCCTCTCGCGCCCGACGCAAATCTTCCTCCGCGTGAACTTCACCGTCGATATCGAGGCAGATGACATTCCACTGGACGATGACGCCTTCGGCATTGCGCATCGGTGCCGCGCGCGTCTCGACCCAACGGTATTCACCATCATGGCGCCGCAGACGGTGCCTACGCGCATAGGGCTCGCCAGTGGACAATGAATGGGCATAGTTTTCTTTGACCCCTGCCACA
The DNA here is from genome assembly GCF_019798305.1 of Rhizobium leguminosarum. Taxonomy (GTDB): domain Bacteria; phylum Pseudomonadota; class Alphaproteobacteria; order Rhizobiales; family Rhizobiaceae; genus Rhizobium; species Rhizobium leguminosarum_U. The sequence continues at coordinate 17,142 of NZ_JAAXDD010000012.1, read as the reverse complement.
TCGTCAGGATGAACCCCGGCATCGAGTGTGCCGTCCAGCCGGGTTTTGCCTGTTCCATCCAACTCATCGAGATTATAACCGAGGAAGTCGCGCAGTTGCTGGCTGCGATAGATCGGCTCCCCATCAGGTGCTGCGCAATCGATCATTGCCGGCAGCGTTTCAACGAGCTGCGAGAGCGATCGTTCTCTTTCCCGCAACGCCTCCTCGACGCGTAGTTGATCGTCGATGTCATGCGAGAGACCATACCATTGCACGATCCGGCCGCTTTCATCCCGCAACGGCTCCGCGCTGCCTTTCACCCATCGGTAGACGCCGTCGGCGCGCCGCAGGCGATACTGCTTCGAAAAGCCCTCGCCGGTGACGAGGGAATGGTTGAGCGCTTCGGCGAGGCTGGCGGCATCATCGGGATGGACGGCGGCTTCGATGAGGGCTGCCAGCCGGCTCAAGCCGGGCTTTTCCATATCGGCGATGCCGAGACCGAGAAAATCGATCAGGCGCTGGTTGAAGAAGGTCGGGGTGCCTTCCGAGTTGAGCCGCCAGAGCAGGCTGGGAACCATATCCACCAGTTGCGAAAGCTCTCGCTCGCGGTCGCGCAGCGCTTCCTGCGCACGCATCTCGTCGTCGATGTCGACTGAGATCACATACCATTGCATGATTGCGCCGCTTTGATCCCGCAGCGGTTCCGCGCGGCCGTCGACCCAGCGATAGGCACCGTCGAAACGGCGCATGCGGTATTTTATCGAGAAGGGATCGCCGCTGGCGAGGGAATGGTGAACCGTCTCCAGCAACCTCGGTGCGTCATCGGGATGGACGAGGGTGTGAATGACCGAGGCGAGGCGGCTCATGTCGGGCCTGTCCATGTCGCCTACGTCGAGACCGAAAAAGTCGATCAGCCGTTTGTTGAAGAAGACCGGCTCGCCTTCCGGCGTCAGGCGCCTGATCTGAGCCGGGACCATGTCGACGAGCTGCGAGAGTTCGCGCTCTCGGTTGCGCAACGCCTCCAGTGCGCGTACCTCATCGTCGATGTCGAGAGAAACGCCATACCATTCCGCGACCGTTCCGCTTTCGTCGCGCCGAGGCTCCACCCGGCACTCCGCCCAGCGGTAGACGTCATCCTTTTCGCGCCAGCGAAATCGCATCGCGGAGCCGTCGCCGGTTTCGAAGCAGTTCCGGAGCGTGCGCTGGATATCGGGAGCGTCTTCGGGATGAACCAGCTGCTGCAGCAGATCGTCGATGCGCGGTTCACCGAGAGCGTCGAAATCGGCGATAACCGAGCGGAAATGGTCCTGATACCGCTTGTTGAAATAGAACGACCCGCCGCTAGGCTCTACACTCCAGATGCGGACCGGCACGGCGTCTATGATCTGCTGAAGCTGTTGTTGGCTCCGACGCACAGCGTCCTCGGCCTGGACCTGATCGTCGATGTCGTGACAAAGGCCGTACCACTGGACGATGCGCCCCGCCTGATCCCGCATTGGCTCGGCCCGGCTCGACATCCAGCGATAAATTCCGTCGGCGCGGCGCAAGCGATAGCGGATGGCGAAGTTCTCGCCCGTGAGAATACACCTCCGCAGGGCATCACCGAACCCCACCGCATCTCGGGATGAACAGTGGCGTCCAGGAGCGCCTCCAGCCGACTCATGCCCGGCTTGTCGAAATCCACGACATCCAGACCGAGAAAATCGACCATCCGCCTATTGAAGAATGTCGGCTCGCCATCGGGCGTCAGGCGCCACACATGGCTCGGAACCATATCCACGAGATGCGAAAGCTCCTCCTCCCGTTCCCGCAATGTTTCTATGCTTTGGCGCAAATTGAGCAATGCCGACTGGTGCTGCCGGGAAATGGCGGCCACGATGAGCGCCGAAAATGCCGAGATGGCCAAAAAAAGCTGCAGCATGACCTGCTTGTGCTTCTGGGACTCGGGATCGCCGGCGAACTGGCTGGTCCCCGTTATCGTAAACAGCGCCGTGATCAGTGCGAGGAGAGCCAAGGATACGGCAGCACCTTTGAACTCGAAGCGAACGGCAGCCCAAAGAAGGGGCGGCATGATGATGTATGCGAAGGGGAGGTAGCCGCTCAGAGAAAGAGCGGCAACGCCGAGAAAGATTAACCCCAGGACGCCAGCTTCCACCCATTGCGCGGCCGAGAGCTGGGTCTTGCCGCGCCAGCTATGAAACACAACCAGCGCCAGCGGCGCGACGATCAAGACACCGGTGGCGTCTCCGATCCACCATAGAGGCCAAGCCGTTGCGAAGGATTGCGATTGCATGCCAAACCATGCCAGGGTCGCACTTCCCACAGTCGCGCTGACGATGGGCGCAATCCCTGCGCCCAGTACGACAAATGCGAAAACGTCCTGCAGGGTTTCAAACCGAACTGGCCGCTTCAAAGCCTGGTTGACGAGCCATGCTCCGGCCACCGCTTCAAGAGCGTTGCCGATGTAGATCAGGACGGCCGCAGGCAGGGGGCTGTGAAACCACACGTAATTGCTGAACAATTCAGCCAGGCAGCCCCCCAGTACCCACCAAGGCCAGCTGTAGCGGGAGGCGAGGACAAGTGTTGCGATGAAAAGCCCGCTCGCGGGCCAGATGGAAATGCCGGTTCCAGGGACGATCGCCAGCGACTGTGCGAATCCGCAGGCCAGCACATAGGCCACGATGAAAAGCCCTAGATACAGGGGTTGGGGGCGGTGCGACCAGACGCTCATCATCAGCTGCTCCTGCCGGACAGACAAAGCCAACGGATCGTCGGCGTTTCGTACCGTAGTTCTTCTCGATTTCGGGGCTGGCGAGCTCATGTTCAAACCGTAACCCCGCCACATTACAACCGCAACTCATGGAAACCCATGCATTGCGCGGGGATGTAGCCGCCGTGCCGGGGTCGGCACTTTTGCGCGCACGAGGAATTGGGGACCTGTTCTGCCTTCCTGGTGCGTCATCCTAACCGTTGGGCTGGCTTTCCTAGACCTACGGCTAAAGCGACCGAACCCCATGGACGATAGAGCGCGCCTGGCTTTCCGGTCATTGTCGATCCAATCGATCGCCAGACATTGAAGACGGGAAGCCCGTCGGCGATCTCGTCCTTATTCGCGCCGCGCAATGCAACAAAGGGGTGCTGAGATGAAAATCACAGTGGCGGGAGCAACCGGTGTTGTCGGAACACGGCTCAGTGAAAACTTGCGCCAGTCCGGTCATCAAGTCGCGGCCGCGTCGTTGTCGCTCGGCGTCGACACCATCACCGGAAAAGGCCTTGATACGGCCTTGGCAGGGGCTGAGGTCATTGTTGATGTTACCAACGCGGCGTCCTTCGGCGACCGCGCAGCGCACGAATTTTTCAGGGCTTCGACCAGGAATTTGCTTGCTGCCGCAGCTGAGGCCGGCGTCAGCCACTATCTTGCACTTTCCGTCGTCGGCACGCCGCGTCTCGTTGAAAGCGATTACTTCCGCGCGAAAATGGTCCAGGAGAATCTCATCAGGGCGTCAAAGCGACCCTATACCATTCTCCGCTCCACACAGTTTTACGAGTTCATCAGCGGATTGATCGATACCGGTGCCGATGGTGATGTCTTTCGATTGCCGCCGGCGTTCATGAAACCGGTCGCAGCTGGAGACGTCGCCGCGTTGCTGGCGGAACTGGCAATGGGAGCGCCGCTGGACGATGTCGCCGAAATCGGCGGCCCGGAGCAACTCGGTATTGATGAAATCGCTCGGATCTATCTCGCCGCGAATGAAGATGAACGGCAGGTGATAACGGATCGATCCGCCTCCTATTTCGGCGTTGAATTGACCGACGACGCGTTGCTTCCGGGCGCCGGCGCGCGAGTGGCGACCGAGAAGCTCTCCGACTGGCTCTATCAATCGATGGGGGAGTAGGCCGCACGGCTTTTTGCCGGCAGCTAAGGGATTTAAAATTGACCTGCCGCTGAACTTTCACCTCACTTCGATTGGAGCCCTGGCGCCTTTTGAATACGCCAAATGGCGCGGCCCAGTGGAATCGCAACAGTTTCCTAGAGTAAGAGCCGGATGCGGCGATGGACCGGCATCGTTGCCGGGTCTGGTCTGAGCAATGCGTGTGGCCTCATGGCTCACCGCAATCGTCAATCGAGGTGAACGGGAATTTCAGGACTTGTCTTCTGAAAGATTGTGCACTAAGGAATCGGGCGCGATACAAAAGGAGTTTGACTATGTTGAAGATATTTGTCGCCGCTGTCGCGATCACCGCAGGCGGCCTTTTGAACGCCCATGCGGCCGAAAAGCCGACGGTCGTCCTTGTGCATGGCGCATTTGCCGACGCCTCCAGTTGGAATGGCGTGATCACACGTCTCGAAAAAGATGGATATCCGGTGGTGGCGGTCGCTAATCCGCTTCGAAGTGTAACGTCCGATGGCGATTACGTAGGCAAAGTGGTTGCGGGATTGAAGACCGACGTCGTTCTCGTCGGGCACTCCTACGGTGGTTCAGTGATCAACGAGGCAGCAGCAGGCAGCACCAATGTCAAATCGCTCGTCTTCGTCGCGGCGTTCGCGCCCGATGTTGGGGAAACTGCCCTCGTGCTTTCGGGCAAGTTTCCCGGAAGCACGCTCGCGCCGACCCTTGCGGAACCCGTCCCGTTGGATGGTGGAGTAAAGGACCTGTACATCAAGCAGAGCGCGTTTCACGATCAATTCGCTGCAGATGTATCCAAGGCGGAGGGCAAGCTGATGGCCGCAACACAGCGCCCAATCACCGATAAGGCTCTTGGCGAGGCCTCGACTGTGGCGAGCTGGAAGAAGATCCCGTCTTGGTTCGTCTATGGTGACGCGGATAAAAACATACCGCCAAAGGCGCTAGGATGGATGGCAGAACGAGCGGGTTCTAAAGAGACGGTTGTGGTTAAAGGCGCGTCTCACGTCGTGATGGTCTCTCATCCCGATAAAGTCGCGAAGATCATCGAAGACGCTGCGTCCAACAAATAAACGGCGCATTGTATTTCTGCGACCGGATCAGCATTGATCCGGTCGTGGCAAGGCAATACGCAATGCGAGATACCGAAGTCTCTTTTCTCTCGAACCGTCGAGGCCATATCCCGGGGCCGATGGCCCTGGACAGTCGCGATCTCATGGACGGGTGATCCTATAGACCAGCAAATCATCCGAATCCACAAGCTTGGTTGCGGTCTTGTCCAGATAGTCGATGACACCATCATGATGCTCGACGAATAGCCGGTCCTGCTTGTCGACGGCGTTCTTGGCCGCGCCGAACAGATCCGCGCCCTGCGCGCGCAGTTCCTCGAGCTGTGCGATCGCGGTGGCGTCATCCGCGACGAATTTCGACCATTCGACATCGCCTCCGCCAGGCGGGAACACCAGCCGCGCGCCCTGCTGTAGTAGACTGCGACGGGATCGCCGACCTCGGGCGCGATGGCGACGACAAGGTCGCCCGGTTGCGCCAACCGCGCCAGTTCCTCGCCAAGCAGCTTGCCCTTCATGGCGATTGGCTTCTTCATCGTCCTGACGAGGGGCAAGGTCGACCAGGCGAGCCCGACGGCCACGATGCAGATCGAGCGAAGCACAACCGCCGGCGTCAGAATGCTTCGCGATGCAAGCGTTGCCAGAAGAAGCGCGCCGTGGCCGCAGAACATCGCGACCGGCACATGGAAGATGTGGAAGTTCCACACATTGCTGGTGATCTCGCCGGCCGCAGCCAGATAGACGATCATGGCAGCAGCCAGCCACACATAGGGAATGGCCGAAAGGGTGCGTTGCTTCGGGTCTTCGGCGGGGCTGGGCGGCAGCCACAAGCCGACGGCCAGCAGCACCAAGAACGGATAGCCGTAGAACCACAAGACCGAGGTGTTCCATAAGGATTCGAAATAGAACCTGTCCCTGACATATGTCCAGAAGCCGTAATCCCAGATATAGCCGCCGGTGCCGGCGACATGAAACGGCGGATAGCTGCGGCCGAGATAAATCGCCCAGCTGAAATAGGCGCCAATGATCGCCAGGCTCAAAAGCCCCGACAGGAAAACCCAGGTCGCCTGCTTTCGCTTCTTCTCCAGAATCCAGCAGACCATCAGATAGAAGATGACGGCGCCGGCAGCGATGCCTGGTGGCTTTGACAGCACGCCGAGAGAGAAGCAGACGGTGGCGAGCGGCAAGAGCCAGCCGCTTCCGCCGGCCCAGTATTTGGCCAACAGCCAGACGCCAAGGGTCACCAAGGCCAGCATCGCGGGATCGGGAAGAAACGAGCTGTCGATCATGATCGCCGCCGGCATCAGCGCGTAGGCAAGTGCCGTCGCGTGGGCGTGCATCTCGTCCCAGCAGAGCGCAGTTAGCCGGTGTAGCGAAAACACCGTCAGCAGACCGAAGAAGGCAGCAACCATGCGGCCGAACCAGTCGTGCCAGCCGAAGAGCTGGTAGAGCAGGGCTGTGAGATAGCTGACGATCTGGAACTCGCGGCCCTGATAGCTTGGCCCGGGTCCGGTCCAGCTGACCTCCGGAAAGAAAATGTTCCAGCTGCGCTGCCGGAAATTGTCGGCCATCATTGCAGTGCTTATCTCGCGCCAGCTGAAGCCGTCGATCAGCGGCAAGGTGATCTTGTGGAATCTGAAGACGATCGCAATAAACAGGATTCCCAGGAAGATCGCGGTGTCGAGGTTCAGGTAGTTGCGAGCAGCCAAGTCCCGGTCGGTCCTCTGCTGCTGACATTGCAGACCTTTGGCCTGATTCAATTCCGGGTCGTGCCTTATCTGAAACCGTGTCCTCCCTTCCGCCCGACGCGGCGTGATATGCGCCGGCATCGGATCGATAGGAAGATTAGGCTGAGCGGGATCTCGCCGCCGGCGCGGTCGGCTGCGGAGCGGCTCGGAGGCTTCACCGAGCAGCGTCTTGGAAGGCTTGCGGGGCGGTTTTCTCATGATGGCAGTTCATCAGCAAAGCCTTAAAAAGCAATTCACCAAGATTGATTATTGATCCATTCGAACATAATGAGAACATCGACGGGGTGGCTGCCAGTCTGAAAACTGAGCTATGGAGTGCGGGATGCGCGAGCCGCCGATCAGCGAAGCCGTGGGAGACGATGACCGTGAGGAGGTAATCGCCTATCGAAGGGCGCCACTATCGGCATTCTGCTGGAAAGACAGCCGATTGGTGATCTGGGGGCGGGTACGATAATGAGCGAGTATATTTCCATGTCGGGTGAACAGCGTGCACCGCAGCATCCTAGATCAGTGCTTCGGGGGTGCCCCAAGGTTGACAAAAAGACATCCATTGCCAATCTCTATTTGTGTCAGAAGGTCCGCCCTTACCTCTTCGCCAACAACCGCTTTTAAGTGCCGCCACTTTTGGCCTGTCGGATGTGCAGGCACCGGTACGCCTTCTCGCAAAAACAGCGTTACTTCAGGAGCTTCATCTGATTTGTAGATGCAAATTCTCACCGGCTCAAGTCCTTTTAGCAGCAAATATTGTGCACTGCAAAACAAGAAATGGCAAACATTCATTTGCCGGGCAAGTCAACGTTGGGCCGGATTCTGACGGCTAAAGCGTCGAAGTGGCGGCGGCAGGTAGTGGCCCACAGATCTAGCGGATGTTAGACCGCCTCGAGTTTTCGGTGAGGCGCCCCGGGAAGGTCGACGCCGATGATATCGCCAGGGCGTATCTTGCCGGAGGTCGGTCGAGGGCCGGGCAGCCAAGGGAATTGTCAAACTCTACGTGTGAACCGGCCGGGCCGGGTCGCGGTTAAAAGAAGGCGGCAGGCCCTCATGTTGCCCACCGCCCACCCCTCCCGGCGTCCGCCGCCACGGTCGGGAGGAGCGCTGAGCCTATCTGAGCCAGGCCACGGTTTGTATCCAAGCAGACAAACAAAGATGCGGTGTCATTCGACAGTCACATAAGCATTTGTGAGGAGTGTTTTGCCGAGAGGCGAATGTCATTGAAGTTGTTGCGGTCGTCGTCGCCGTGCCTGTGGATAGGCTGTGGATATCCGGTGGATGACACGATCAATCAGCGGGCGATAACGTCGCCGATGCCAATTGCATGTTGCCTATCCGTTCCGAATCTCATCATTCTGCCGTTGCTGCTGTCGACCTCCGCCGCAAACGTCGTCGATCGCATGCCACGGGGCGCTCCGACTGATGTCGTGGAGCGCCCTTTTCTTTACCGTCTGGGGCTGACCGAAACTGCGACGTCGTATTTTGGTCAACTTGGCGCACTGAGCCTCGTATATCGTTGCGCATGCCATAGATTACGCCAATCGGTCGTCGATCAATCGGGCGATGCGCCCCCGGTGACAGGCCGGCACATGTTCATAATTTGCGGGAGTTGCATGATGGAATATCGACGTTTGGGAAAGTCGGGCCTGCAGGTGAGCGAGTTCTCCTTCGGTTCCTGGGTGACGTTCGGCAAGCAGGTCAATGGAGGCGACGCCGTCGACCTCATGAAGCTTGCGTATGACAACGGGGTGAACTTCTTCGACAACGCCGAAGGATACGAGAGCGGCAAGTCCGAGATCGTGATGGGCGAGGCGCTCAGCAGGCTTGGCTGGAGCCGTGACAGCTTCGTCGTCTCCAGCAAGGTCTTCTGGGGAGGTGAGAGGCCGACGCAGCGCGGCCTGTCGCGCAAGCATGTGACCGACGCCTGCCACGCAGCGCTCAAGCGGCTTCAGGTCGACTACCTCGACCTTTACTTCTGCCACCGCCCGGATATCGACACGCCGATCGAGGAAACGGTCCGGGCGATGCACGACCTCGTCGCCCAGGGCAAGGTGCTCTACTGGGGGACGTCGGAATGGTCCGCGCAGCAATTGACGGAAGCCTATGCCGTCGCCCGGGATTTGCGCATCACGCCGCCGACCATGGAACAGCCGCAGTACAACATCTTCGAACGCCAGAAGGTTGAATCTGACTACCTGCCGCTCTACGACCTGATCGGCCTTGGCACTACGATCTGGTCGCCGCTTGCCTCGGGCGTCCTGACCGGCAAATACAATGACGGTGTGCCGGCCGATAGCCGTATGAACCTGCCGGGCTACGAATGGCTCAAGGAAAAGTGGTCCAGCGATGCCGGCCGGGTCCAGCTCAGGCAAGTTGGCGAGCTCGCAAAGCTCGCCGACGAGATCGGCATGTCGATCACGCATCTCGCCCTTTTGTGGTGCCTCGCCAACCGGAACGTCTCGACGGTCATTCTCGGAGCCTCGCGCGCCAGCCAGCTGCAGGACAACCTCGCTGCCCTCTCACACCGAGAAAAGATGACGTCTGACGTGCTGGACCGGATCGACACGATCGTCGGAAACAAACCCGAAGGACCACGTCGCTTCTAGAGAAAACAAACCTCTCGACGGGCCAGATCAAGGCCCGTCGAGAGACGTCGCTGGCCAATCGTTCCAGCGATGGCGCGTGAGAGGGCCTGCGTATCCGTGACTAGGTTGGATCGGCTGTAATGAGCTTTTTGCAACAGTGACATGATAGAGAAGCGGGATGCATTTTCTTGAAGTTTTCGCGATCGGAAGTCTTATAGCCGCTGGAATTTTTCACGTCTGCATGCTCTTCGCCTTCGAGCACCTGACCAGTAAGATCAACAAATATGGGCCGAACTTGGTAACGAAAAGGGGAAGGGCGCTCCCCGAAATTGATCAGAACAGCCAAGTGATTCCACGGGAATTGAAGAGTCAATTCGTGCTTTACCGGCAGTGTTGGATCGTTTTCATGGTCGTGTTCATGATGCCTGTGGCGGTTTACTTGATCAGTAAGGCAAAATGAAACGCTCTAAGTTTCGTATCCTTGCGTGGCTGTTATTTTTCTGCGCCATCAGTCAGGGGAAAATCGAGGCGAATTTGACAGGGATCAGTCTTTTCGCAAGACCTGATAGCTTTGCCAGTATGTATCTGAGAATAAACGCTTTCGATGAATCCTTCACTCGCTGCCGGATCGCCATGGACGTTGCAAGTGCGATCGGTGATGCCAGTTGCAGAAGGTCTCTACGACTCATCAACGAGTTCTCTGACCTGGTCGGTATGGGTGTAATACGCGATGACGACGAGAAGACGCTCAAACGGGTCTTAGATTTTCTGATCCAATACAGGGATCATAGTAAATGAGCCTGCAGTCTAGTTTCCAACACGACGGAAAGGCTGACGGCACACAGCATGGCAAACGGCAGGCGATTTGCCCAGCCTACAGCGCCTGCTCGTCAGTGCATCATCCGGCAACCGCGACGCCGCGACTGCGAAAGCATGGCCGACGAGACAAGGTTAATACGGCTTGACAATGTGACGAGACGCGTTGCATTTTCGCCACAATGCGTTGCTTAAAGGTCACGCACGGGTTTTGGACATTCGCTCCCGATCGAGTCGTTGCAACGCTGGCTTCTTTAAGCCGGCGTTTCCTTGGTTTCGATCGGATGGCGAGGGCGGCAGGTGCCGTCTGAAGAGAGGCCGAATGACGCAGGATGGGGTATCGCCGCCCGCGGCGAGCGAGACGGTGACGACGGTGACCGATCGCCGCGCCCTTTTTGCCGTGCCCGGCCTCGTGCTCGCCGGCGGCGCGCTCCTCTGCGCCACGGCGACGCTTTTCGTGCTGCTCGGTCTGACGCCGATCGCGCCGACGTCGCATGTCGTCATCACCTCGGTGATCGTCAATTCCTTCTTTGTCCTGACGCTGCTCGCCTTGATCGCTCGCGAGGTGGCAAGGCTGCTCAAGGCGCGCACCCGCGGCCGTGCGGCAGCCCGCCTGCATATTCGCATCGTCGTGCTCTTCTCGATCGTGGCGATCACGCCGGCGATCCTCGTCGCCATCTTCGCCAGTATCACGCTGAATGCCGGCCTTGACCGCTGGTTTGCCCTGCGCACCCAGTCGATCGTCAGTTCGTCGCGCAATATCGGCCAGGCCTACATGATGGAGAATGCCAGCTATCTGCAGGGGCAGACGGTCTCCATGGCCAACGACCTGGAGCGCAACCGAGCGCTCTACAGCCTCGACCGGACGGGTTTTGCCGACCTCATGACCCGCCAGGCGAGGGGCCGCGGCCTGCTCGGCGCCTTTCTCGTCGAGCGCGACGGCTCGGTGATCGTCCAGGCCGATATCGCCACCGAAAAGCCGCTGCCGGCCATTCCGCAGGACGCGTTGGAAAAGGCGGCTGCCGGTCAGCCGACGCTGATCCCGCCCGGCGTCACCAATCTCGTCGGCGCCATCATCAAGCTCGATGCCATCCAGGGCACCTTTCTCTATACGGTGCGCGCCGTCGATCCCAAGGTCATGGGCGCCATGCGCATGATGGAGGAGAACGCCACCGAATACCGCTCGATGGAGGCCAACCGCTTCTCGCTGCAGGTCGCCTTCGCCGTGCTCTATATCGGCTTCGCGCTGATCGTGCTCCTGGCGGCGATCTGGACCGCGATCGCCGTCGCCGACCGCATCGTCCGGCCGATCCGCCTGCTGATCACCGCAGCCGACAGCGTTGCATCGGGCAATATGGACATCGTCGTGCCGGTGCATGCCGTCGACGGCGACGTCGCCAACCTCTCGCGCACCTTCAACAAGATGATCTCGGAAATCCGCACCCAGCGCGACGAGATCCTGGAGGCCAAGGACGAGGTCGACGACCGCCGCCGCTTCATCGAGGCGGTGCTGTCGGGCGTCACCGCCGCCGTCATCGGCGTCGAGCAGGACCGCCGCATCGCCATCGTCAACAGTTCGGCCGAGACGCTGATGTCGCTGTCGGCCGACGAAATGCTCGGAAAGCGGCTGGTTGACATCGCGCCGGAGGTCGATCACGTGTTGACCGAGGCGGCGGTGCGTTATCGCGGCGATTTCCGCAAGCAGATCGCCCTTGTGCGCGGCGGCACGGTGAGGACGCTGAGCGTCCAGGTCACCCGCGAGGAAGTGCGCGACATGAGCGAATCCTACGTGATCACGCTCGACGACATCACCGATCTCGTCATCGCCCAGCGCTCGACCGCCTGGGGCGACGTGGCCAGGCGCATCGCCCATGAGATCAAGAACCCGCTGACGCCGATCCAGCTGTCCGCCGAGCGCATCCAGCGCCGCTACGGCAAGCAGATCGACCCGGATGACCGCACCGTCTTCGACCAGTGCACGGATACGATCATCCGCCAGGTCGGCGATATCGGCCGCATGGTCGACGAATTCTCAGCCTTTGCCCGCATGCCGAAGCCGACCAAGGAGCCGAGCGACCTGCGCAATATCCTGCGCGACGCGATCTTCCTGCGCGAGATGGGTAACCATCACGTCACCTTCGAGCAGGATTTCGGCGACCAGCCGCTGGAGGGCTTGTTCGATAGCCGCATGCTCGGCCAGGCTTTCGGAAATCTCATCAAGAATGCCGTCGAATCGATCGAGGCCGTTCCGAGCGACGAACGGGACGAACGCAAGGTTCTCGTCCGCGCAGCCCTCGATACCGGCCGCGACCGCTTCACCGTCGACGTGATCGACAATGGCCGCGGCCTGCCGGTGGAGAACCGCCACAGCATTCTGGAGCCCTATATGACGATGCGCGAGAAGGGCACCGGCCTCGGCCTCGCCATCGTCAAGAAGATCATCGAGGAACATGGCGGGCAGCTCGAGCTGCATGATGCGCCCGCCGATTTTGACCGGGGAAGAGGGGCCATGATCCGCGTGCATCTGCCACGCCTGGATCCGACGCCTGCTCCCGCAGCCAATGACAAGGAAAGCGTTTATGGCCTCTGATATTCTCGTCGTCGACGATGAGCACGATATTCGCGAGATCGTTTCCGGCATTCTCTCCGACGAGGGACACGAGACGCGCACGGCCCATGACAGCGACAGCGCGCTGGCGGCGATTTCCGATCGCGTACCGCGGCTGATCTTCCTCGATATATGGATGCAGGGCAGCAAGCTCGATGGCCTGTCGCTGCTCGACGAGATCAAGACCCGCCATCCGGAACTTCCCGTGGTGATGATATCAGGCCATGGCAACATCGAGACCGCGGTCTCGGCGATCAAGCGCGGCGCCTTCGATTTTATCGAAAAGCCCTTCAAGGCCGACCGTCTGATCCTGATCGCCGAACGCGCGCTAGAGAATTCCAAGCTGAAGCGCGAGGTCTCGGATCTGAAGCGCCGCACCGGCGACGCGCTGGAGCTGATCGGCACATCGGTCGCCGTTTCGCAGCTGCGCCAGACGATCGAGAAGGTTGCACCGACCAACAGCCGCATCATGATCCTCGGCGCCTCCGGCTCCGGCAAGGAGCTGGTGGCGCGGATGATCCACAAGAAGTCGGCCCGCGCCAACGGCCCCTTCGTTGCGATCAACGCCGCCAACATCACGCCCGACCGCATGGAGGTGGCGCTCTTCGGCACCGAGGGCACACCCGGCCAGGCACGCAAGATCGGCGCGCTCGAGGAAGCCCATCGCGGCATCCTCTATCTCGACGAAGTCGGCGAAATGCCGCGCGAGACGCAGAACAAGATCCTGCGCGTGCTGGTCGATCAGCAGTTCGAGCGGGTTGGTGGTTCCAAGCGCGTCAAGGTCGATGTCCGCATCATCTCCTCGACCGCCTATAATCTTGAGAGCCGCATCGCTGAAGGATGGTTCCGCGAGGATCTCTATCATCGCCTCGCCGTCGTGCCGGTGCGTGTGCCGGCCCTTGCCGAGCGACGCGAGGACATTCCCTTCCTCGTCGACCAGCTGATGCGCCAGATATCCGAGCAGGCCGGCATCCGTCCACGCCGCATCGGCGACGACGCCATGGCGGTGCTGCAGGCGCATGATTGGCCCGGTAACATCCGCCAGCTGCGCAACAACATCGAGCGGCTGATGATCCTTGCCCGCACCGACGGCCCGGATGCGCCGATCACCGCCGACATGCTGCCGACCGATCTCGGCGACATGCTGCCGAAGGTTTCCGCCAAGAACGACTATCACATCATGACGCTGCCGCTGCGCGAAGCCCGCGAGATGTTCGAGAAGGATTATCTCATCGCCCAGATCAACCGCTTCGGCGGCAATATCTCGCGCACCGCGGAATTCGTCGGCATGGAGCGTTCGGCGCTGCACCGCAAGCTGAAGTCGCTCGGCGTCTGAATGTATCCGGCGCGCCCGACGCCGCGCCGCGTCCCATATTGCTTCCCGGAAGACCAGGTTTCCCATGCCGAGAATTGCCTATGTGAATGGCCGCTACGTCAAGCATTCCGATGCCAGCGTGCATATCGAGGATCGCGGCTACCAGTTTGCCGATGGCGTCTACGAGGTCTGCGAGGTGCGCCACGGCTATATCGTCGACCTCACACGCCATCTGAACCGTCTCGACCGTTCGCTTAGTGAGTTGCGCATCGCCTGGCCGATGGGCCGGGCGGCGCTGACGCAGGTCATTCGCGAGACGCTGCGTCGCAACCATGTCCGCAACGGGCTTTTCTACATGCAGGTGACGCGCGGCGTCGCCCGCCGCGATCACGTCTTCCCGGCAGAGGGAACGCCGCCCTCGCTTGTCATCACCGCCAAGAGCACAGATGCCAGGATCATTGCCGCCAAGAACGCCAACGGCATCAAGGCGATTACCCTTGTCGACAACCGCTGGGACCGCGTCGACATCAAGTCCATCGGCCTTCTGCCGAATGCCATGGCCCGCCAGCAGGCCAAGGAGGCCGGCGCCCAGGAAGCGATCTATGTCGACGGCGATGGCATGGTGAAGGAAGGGGCGGCGACCAATGTCTGGATCGTCGATCCCGACGGTACGCTGGTGACGCGCCCGGCCGAACACGGCATCCTGCGCGGCATTACCCGCACCACCTTGATGGATGTCGGTGCCAAGCTGGGGTTGACGATCGCGGAGCGGAACTTCTCCGTTTCGGAGATGCTCGCGGCCCGCGAGGTCTTCCTCACTGCAGCCACAAGCATTTGTTTTCCGGTCGTTTCCGTCGATGGCCACGCCATTGCCAACGGTCATCCGGGCAGCGTTTCGCAGAAAATCCGCGAGGCCTTTTTCGACGTTGCGGAAAAGATTGCGATTTGATACCAAGATTTGCTGGACAGGTGGAATGAGGATGCCACCGGTCTTCGCATGGTGAGGTTGATTGATATTCTACCGGCCAGATCAGGTCGGCAATAAAGAAAGAAGCGGCGCGATGGCGGAACGTTCTCAGAATCTTCAGGACTTATTTCTCAATACTGTTCGCAAGCAAAAGATTTCCCTGACAATCTTTCTGATCAACGGCGTGAAACTCACGGGCGTTGTTACGTCTTTTGACAATTTCTGTGTTCTTCTTCGCCGTGACGGCCACTCGCAGCTCGTGTATAAGCATGCGATATCGACGATCATGCCGGGCCAGCCCATGCAGATGTTCGAGAGCGAAGAAGCCGCGTCCTAACAGGATCAGCCGTCATTTCGACACGCGATACCAAGAACGATTCGATCATCCCTGAGGCCGCCAAGCACAGGGACGACATGCGCGCGACTGTCGTCGTGCCGGTTCTGAAATCGCGCAGTCGCGGCGGCCAGAGCGAATCGGCATCGACCCGCACGCCGGAAAGCCGGCTCGAAGAGGCGACGGGCCTTGCCCAGGCGATCGATCTCGATGTCGTCAATGGCTCGATCGTCCCGGTCAATGATCCGAGACCGGCCACGTTGCTCGGCACCGGCAAGATCGAGGAGATCAAGGCGCTGCTCGATGAGCGCGATTCCGGTCTCGTCATCGTCGATCATCCGTTGACGCCGGTGCAGCAGCGCAACCTCGAAAAGGAATGGAACGCCAAGGTCATCGACCGGACGGGCCTCATCCTCGAAATCTTCGGCCGCCGCGCCTCCACCAAAGAAGGCACGCTGCAGGTCGACCTCGCCCATCTGAATTATCAGAAGGGCCGTCTGGTCCGAAGCTGGACCCACCTTGAACGCCAGCGCGGCGGCGGCGGCTTCATGGGCGGCCCCGGCGAAACCCAGATCGAAGCCGACCGGCGGATGCTGCAGGATCGCATCATCAAGCTCGAACGCGAGCTGGAGCAGGTCGTGCGTACTCGCCAGCTCCACCGCGCCAAGCGCCGCAAGGTGCCGCACCCGATCGTGGCCCTGGTCGGTTACACCAATGCCGGCAAGTCGACGCTGTTCAACCGCATCACCGGCGCTGGCGTAGTGGCCGAAGACATGCTCTTTGCCACGCTCGACCCGACGCTTCGGCGCATGAAGCTGCCGCACGGCCGCACCGTCATCCTGTCCGACACCGTCGGCTTCATCTCCGACCTGCCGACCCATCTGGTCGCCGCCTTCCGGGCGACGCTGGAAGAGGTGCTGGAGGCCGATCTCATCCTGCATGTCCGCGACATGTCCGATGCCGACAACCAGGCGCAGAGCTCCGACGTGATGCGCATCCTGAACGATCTCGGCATCGATGAGGCCGAAGCTGAAAAACGGCTGATCGAGGTCTGGAACAAGATCGATCGGCTGGAGCCCGAGGTGCACGATGCCATGGTGCAGAAATCGGCCGGCGCCAGCAACGTGGTGGCGGTTTCCGCCGTCAGCGGCGAGGGCGTCGATACGCTGATGGAAGAGATCAGCCGCAGACTGTCCGGCGTGATGACCGTGGCGACGATCCGCCTTCCGGTCGACAAGCTGGCACTGCTGCCCTGGCTTTACGATCACGCGATCGTCGACAGCCGCGAGGATAACGAAGACGGCACGATCACGCTTGATCTGCGCCTGTCCGAAACCGAGGCGACCGAACTCGAGCGCCGCATCGGCAACGGACCGAAGTCTGATAAGGAAGATTGGGAGCGGTAATCGCCCCTTTAAGGATGTGCTTTCGCCTCCCTTTATAAGCTCGGCTCAATCGGCGTAACGGGCGGCCTATCGAATACCGTATGGTTTGACTTGGCTGAGAGGAAGCAAGAGCGCTGCCACATCCCCCTTCTCCCCAGCGGGGAGAAGATGCCGGCAGGCAGATGAGGGGTGAGCGACGACAGGAGCGAATGCGCTGAGCGCAAGCGAAGAGCAATGAAGGACGTGTCGCGTGGCCCCCTCATCCGACCCTTCGGGCCACCTTCTTGGATGACAAAAATGTAGGATACTAACGCCTCCGGGCGGGTGGCCGCCCGCCCGGAAGCTGGTTGTCGGATCGTCACCTTCTCAGTCGTTTGGGACTGTGGGGAGCAGGATCGCAACCGGCTCTTCATCTGGCCCGTGTGGTTGCAGGAACCTTGGG
>NZ_JAAXDD010000011.1:0-284144 GCF_019798305.1 Rhizobium leguminosarum | reverse complement strand
CAACAACACCTACAACGGCACGGCCGGCCAGGCCTCGGTCAAGACCGACGGCGGCAACGCTATGCCGAGCACGGCGAACGGCAACAAGCTCGGTATCGACCCGCATTTCGCGGGGGCAGCGAGCGACAACTTCCACCTCGCTTCGGGCTCGGCAGCGATCGACGGCGGAACCGCCAAGTACGGCGTCGGCTCGGTCGATCTGGACGACCACGCTCGCGTCGTTGGAACTGTCGATATGGGTGCCTACGAATCGGGCTCCAGCCCGGTATCGGGAACACCAACGACGCCGACGCAACCGGTAGCGCCAACCACGCCGACAGAGCCGACCACGCCGACGCAGCCGAGCTCCGGCTCGGGAACGCCGACCACGCCGACGCAACCGACAGAGCCGACAACGCCGACAACGCCGACAACGCCGACCACATCGACGAAGGTATATACCGGCACCGAGGGTAACGACTACCTGCCACACACCGGTCAGTCCAACGGCGGCAACGAAACCTACAAGGGTCTCGGCGGCAATGACGTGTTGAAGGGCGGCGCCGGCTCGGACGTCATCATTGGTGGTGCTGGAAGGGACATCATGAGCGGTGGCACCAGCTCGGATACGTTTACCTTCAAGACAGCGACGGAGACCGGGTCCGGCTGGAACCGCGACGTCATCACCGACTTCCAGCATGGCATCGATAAGATCAATCTCTCGGCGATCGATGCGAATGGCTCTGCGCAGGGCGATGCAGCCTTCCATTTCCAGGCGCAAGAGAATGCCTTGTTCGATAAGAAGGCTGGCGCGCTCGCTTGGCACTATCAAGACAATGCTGGATCCGATCACGATATTACCGTTGTCCAGGCCGACCTGAACGGCGACGGCGTTCATGACTTCGAGATTCAGCTGCAGGGCCTCGTCCACCTGGGCGCAGGCGATTTGATCCTGTAACTATCCCTGTTGCGGCGGCCGTCCGATCGCCGCAACAATCGTGCTAACAATCTGAAAATGTGTCGACGGCGGAGTAAAACCCGCCACGCGGCGCGCAAACTTCGACTACTTCAGCGCGTGGATGAGCAAGCTGGGAGGGCGTAGCCCGAGCGGCGACCCCATCCGCGCGCTGCGATTTTTCGACGGCTGTCAGCCGACCTTTCGGGTGCGGACTTGCGCGAGGCGATAACTGTCGCCGTTCATCTCGCGGATGTCGACGTGACGGGTGATGCGGTCCAGCAGAGCGCCGGTCAGGCGCTCGGATCCCAAGGTCCATTCCTCGAACGCAAGGTTGCTGGTGATCAGGTGGCACTCGTCGACGATTTGCGATATCAGTTCAAACGATAATCCGCACCGGTCTCGGACGCCCGTCCGGTGATTGGGCGTCTTTGATTTCTTTATGAATTTTATCCGCCGCCCCTCAATTTCTCCTCGATTGCGGCTCATTTGATCCTTAGATTGACGCTGACATCGAGCCGTGCGCAAATGCTCGCAACGCTCGCTGAGATTGCGGACAGCCTGAGAAATCAAGACGGACCTGATGCTCAAACAACCACGCTTTGGCGCTCGCAAAGAGCACGACAACACGTGGGCAATATTCGACCAGCCACCGACGAGATAGCTGAGCGGATCGGCCTCATCATGGCCTGCCTGAACAAGAGGTTCTGGGGCTCGTCTAGAGCCTTGAACAGATTGAGGACGCGCCGAAGCGAATCTTTTGATCGTTCCTGCCGGCTATTGCGCGCACTTCTGCAGCACACGCGTCGTAATCTCCATCTGCGCGGCATATTCCTTCACTGCCGCATACGCCACCTTTTGCTTGTCGCTGAGCTGCTTCATACTTTCCGCTTCCTCTCCGTCAAAATGGGGAATGGCGACACCATAGGCAGCGTCGGACCGCTTCATTCCTTCTGCGAAAGCCCGCAGACCAGGCAAGAATTTCGCCATCGGCGGAGCGATTGCCTGACAGACGCTGGGATCAGATGCGCGCGCTGAAATCGCCGAGCTTCCGGCCATCAACATAACAAGGACAAGTTTACCGATGCGCATGATAGATTCCCCCTCGGTGCCGCGTGCTGCCTAATTGCCTTTACAAGAATTTCCGCGGAAGTTGTAGTGCGGAAATGATGACTCCCTTCGTTTGCCTATTCCTGTTGGCTTCCGTCCTCGGCGGCTGCGCCTATTATTTTACCTAAACAGCGAACTGAAGGCCCACTTTGGCTGGAGAAGCGATTCTATGGCCAACCATTACACGCGGAAGGCCGACAAGCGGAAGCTCGCTATTTCGGGCGCTGCGAAACTGAACGAGAACAGCCCAACCCCTCAAACGAGATCCGATGAGGGGTTCACGCCTGAAAACAAAAACAAATACTTAAAAACAGATGGCGACCCCTGCAGGAATCGAACCTGCGACAACCTGCTTAGAAGGTCCCTGGCAGGCGGGCGGATCGTTTCAGACGGTTTCACTACGTTTCCAAGTCGCTGATTTTGTTGACTTATTCAGAACTGCGGAGCATTGATTCCGCTTTCGGCGCAGACGGTTGCGCGATTTTAAGGCGGGCGTTGACCAGTCCGTCGCCCAGTTTGAAGAGGAGGAGTCCTTGTCCAAGCGAGCATTGACGACGGAAAAAATCGATGCGCTGCCGCGGCGGAAGGGTGAGCGTTATGAAGTGGCCGACCCCGGATGCGACCGCCTGTGGCTTCGGGTCGGCGCACGCGACATCGTCTTCGTCCTGGCGGTGCGCGTGGAGGGGAAGCGCGACCCAACGCGGCTCAAGCTCGGCGTCTATGCCGAGACGACGCCCGGTTGCGACGGGTCTGCGTCGGCGGATGCGAAGCCGGGGCCGCTAACACGGCTGACGTTGGAGCAGGCCAGGGAGAAGGCCCGTCGCTGGAACGCCTGGATCAAGGCTGGCCTCGATCCGCGCGAGGAGGACGTCCGGCTGCTTCTGGAGGCCGCGACACGGGCCGAGGCGACATTCGGCAGAGGCGTCCAGGAATTTTGCGCGTACCTGCCTACGCGCGCGAAGAACAAGTCGGTCCCGGATCAGATCAAGACGTTGGAGCGCGAGTTGCTCGATCCCGAGCTCAATCCGTTCGTCGACGTCCCCATGGCCGAGATCGACGACGACGTCATCAAAAAGATCGTGATGGCGGTCCGAGACAGGCCCGCCCGGACCTCGGCCTTCAATCTCCTGAAGCTCATGTCGACCTTCTTCAATTGGATCTACGTCGAGAACAGACGGCGCTACCATCTCGGCCCGCTCAATCCGATGGCCAACGTCAGCGCCAGGCTCCTCGGGATCGGGCGGCGCGACCGAGAACGCTTCCTGAGCGAGCCGGAGCGCGCGGCCTTCATGAGAGCCGCCGTTGCTACGCCATATCCCTACGGCCCCGTCTATGTACTGATGATGAAGACGGCCCAGAGAGAGAACGAGGTGGCCGGCATGCGCCGGTCGGAGCTCGACATCGTCAACCGGCTGTGGACGATTCCCAAGGAAAGGTACAAGCAGGACCGCCCTCACGCCGTGCCGTTGACCGAGTCGACGGTCGCCGTCATCCAGGCGGTGCTGGACGAGCTGCCGGAAGGACATGGAGACTGTCTGTTCAGCAACGACAACGGTCAGACTTCGATCTCGAACTTCGGCCGCCCGGTGGCCGAGTTCAAGAAGGCGGTGCTCGAGGAAATGCGCAAGGTCGAACGGGGCGCCATGATGCCACCGTGGCAGCTCGAGGACACCCGCCGCACGGTACGAACCAACCTTCCGAAGCTCAAGGTACTGGACGAGCATTCGGAAGCGCTTCTCGGACATGTCAAGGTAGGGTTGAACAAGACATACAATCTCTACGAGTACCTGCCGGAACGAAGGGAGGCGCTCGAACGCTGGGATGCCGATATCGATCCGGACGGGCCGAAGACCGGCGGCCGGCGCTCCGGCGGGCGACGCCGATGCTGACGCGCGAGGAGCTCCATCGCCTGGTCTGGACGGCGCCGTCGACGAAGCTGGCCCGCGGACTGGCGGTCTCCGACAGCTACCTGAACAAGGTCTGCCGCACCCTCGCCGTCCCCCGCCCCCCTCGAGGGTACTGGCTGAAGCCGTCGGCGGATCGCGACGCGCCGACGCCGCTTCCCCCCGCGCCGCCCGGCACGCCGGCGGGCTGGCAAAAGGGCAGGCGGCGCGCCCTTCGCCATGCGTTCCGGTCGGGCGTGTCGGAAGCCGACGTCGCCACCCTCCTCGACCGCGCCGCCTGCTTCTTCGCCGCCGCCGACGTCGACGACGGCGGAACCTATCTGCGGCCACGCGACCGGTGGCTCGTCGACCTGACGACGACGCGCTCCGGGCTTCCCAAATGCGTGAACTTCGCCGGCGAACTGTTCCTGGCTCTCGCGGCACGTGGCCTGCGGGTCGGGATCGCCTCCCCGAGCGAGGTGTTCGTCCGCGTCGATGTGGAGCGACGGCAATCAGGCGCGGGACGCACCTACGACGCGCGCAACCGGACCTGGTCACCGCTGCGCCCGACCGTGGTCAACGTCGGAGGCTTCCCGGTCGGCCTGGCGATCGTCGAGACATGCATCGACAGGCAGATGCACTACGTCGGACGTGGACGGTTCGTGTCGGAGGAGGAGTACGCGATGCTCGGTCCGGTGGAACGCGCCGCTCATACGTTACGACGGCGCATGCACGTCGGAACCGGGCTCCTAAGGCTGATCGCCTACTCGCCGACAAGCAAGCACGACCTGAGACTGGAATGGACGGAAACGCCGAAGGCGCCGCTCCAGCGCCGCATTGAAAACATCATCGACGAGATCGAGGCCACGGCGTCACGAATTCTCGAGCCGGACGCCGGGGCATCGTCAGACTGACCTCGCGGGCGTCAGACCGGCTTCGGCACGTCATGTTCGACGCGCGGTCGAGCGTGCGCCGTGGCCGTGCCGGCTCCGCTCACGACAGGCGACCGATCATGCATCGCCGCCAATCGATCACCAGGCCCATGCCCTTCGAGGACGGGCTCAAACAGGAGGAAACACCATGACCACCGAACGTTGCAACGGACTGGGCTTGTCGGACCCGGCCAGGAGGTCGGCGGCGCCCGGCCCGAGGAGCTTCGCCGAGCATGAAGTCGCCTGTTTCTGGGCGGCGTGCGGAGAGACGCCCGATCCTTTCGGGTCTCTTTTCAAGATTCTGCTCTTGACTGGCGTTCGCCCCATCTGCGCCACCGGTGCGCGGTGCACCGACGTCGACTTCTCGGAGCGGATCTGGAAGCTCCCCGGCTGGCCCTATCCCTTGGCCATGCCGCTTGTCGCACAGACCGAGCGCCTGCTACGGAACGTATGCCGTGATCGCGCGCGACAGGACGAGCGGTTGTTTCGGCCTGGCCGAGGCGGTGCGATCTCGGCCGCCGCGCTGGCCAGGGCCCGCTTTTCGCTCGCCGAGACGATGGACGACATCTGCCGGCGAAACTTCGCGGGACGCACCATAGCGCCCTGGGGAATCCGCGCCCTGCGTTTCACGGTAAGATCCTGGCTGACCTACGACAGGGGCCGCGACTTCGCCGAACTGGTGCTAGGACAAACGAACGATAGAACTCGAAGGCTGTCGGAGTTCTGGTACAAAATCCCCGTCCGTCGCGACGGTCTCCAAGCATGGGAGACGGCCGTCATGGCCATGGTCGGAGGAGACGTGACGTGATGGGCCTCGACATCGTCTTCATCCGCATCTCGAGGCGCTGCCTTCGCGCACAGGCTCCCGACTCTACGAATGGGATCGGAAAGGCGGTCCATACCGAAGTCCTTCGATCGGGGAAAGGTATCTTGTCCGCCTGTAGATGAGCGCGCGATCGATTACGGCCGGTGCCGGCGATGCGATATCGATCCAATCGACGAGCGTCAGCAGACCATGCTTCGGGAGCGGTCTGCTGTAACAGATGCCAACGCTTATCTGGAATGCGCGCGCCGCGACGCTGTCGTTGAGGTCGCCGTCGGCGTCGTGCGAATCCAGGATGACGAACCGAGCACCGCTCCGCTCCAGTTCGACGATCGCAGCGTTTGCGCGCTCTGTTACACGACGGTCGCCCCTCGCAGGACGAAGAGCGCGCGGAGCTGGGCGCCCGTCTCTGGCTTGTGTTGTATGATGATCCGGTATCCGGCAAGCGGCTGCGGCGACAAATTCGGACCCTGTGTAGCGTGGTGGGATAGGCATGAATCCTAGCTTCAGGTTTCGGTCGCGTTAACATCGTGTCCGGGAAGAAATCGTCCGCCTGCGCTGCTAGGTCAGGCCATCGATTGGCACTGCCTTGGTTGGGAGCCACGTATGAAGCGCGCTTCTACGGCACTTCCAAGCAGCGCGAAGTTTGGTCGGTGACGACGAGGCGCAGCCCCGGCGATCGGTTGCTTAGGTGGGTGATCCTTCTCGCTCCGCCCCGCTAGACGCGGCGGCCCATTCGGATCCTTCTACTTGGATTGTTGAACAACCGCCCCTCGAATGAACATGGTGCTCACCATATGAGCATAACGCTCATGAGTCTCAATTGGAGCGGGAACAGGATGTCAATTCTACGATACGGCGAACCTGACAAGAATTCTTCATTGCGGTCCATATCGGCCCGCGCTCGCGCCTTGCGATCGCTGTCGGTGGACCTGCGAACGATCGTCATGTCCAAGGCGCTGCCGATCCTCGACGAAACGGAAGTGCCCATCGTGGAGGATTGGTTTGTCGACAAGCTGATGCTGCCGACGCTCGTCGGCCACATCCACTATCCTGGGCACTCCGATCCAAAGGCCTCGGGCGAATGGCGCTTCACGGCCCCGATCGAGCTGTTGTCTCTTGCCGGCGGGTGCGCGCTCGCCACCTCTCGATGGTATCGCCTCGGATCGCCGCTCCCTATCGCAAACGACACCCTGGCTGCCTGGAGCTTTCCCGATGAGCCGTGATCGACGTCTAAGCCGCCTTTCGCATCGCGGGCATGTAGTCGAATCCCTGAGCAAGGGCCCGGCAATGTTTCTGGCCTATTCATGCATCCGCCGAACACTGCGATCCCAGTTTCACCTGATGAAGGGCTACCCGTCGACGGTGATCTTGCTGGCCCCCGGTCTGAAGACTCTCGGCGTGCATAGAAGGGCCGCGGAGCTGCTGCTCGACGGACGCGCTCTGAGAGGCCGGACCTACGTCGAAGGCCGCGCCGTCGTGCATGCCATCGAGTCTCATAAGAACAGAGACGACGGCCGGCTCGCCGAGGAACTTGCAAACTGCAACGTCGTCCTGATTCTTGCTCGTCACCTTGACGTGGTACCCGCAGAGCTGGCCGCAACGGCAGACGCCACGCTCACGCTCGAACGGCCGGATGCACGAGTCATTCATGCGGCACGAGCGCTTCTGCGGCGCAAACCGATCAACGAGCAGGCAGCCGCCGCCTTGGCGGATTGCGACTTCCATGTCCTGGCACGTGCTCTCACGACGTATCGGTTGGGAATCCACGAGGCCGCTGCGCTGAGAAAGCGGTCTGGGGGAATTTCCGTTGGGGGCCCTTCACTAGATCACATCCCCGGCTACACGTCCTTGAAACCTTGGGCGCGTTCATTGACCGAGGACCTGGCAAGAGAACGCTCCGGCGAGATCGCGTGGCCGGACGTCGATCGCGGTCTTCTGATCTATGGCCCTCCTGGAACAGGAAAGACCTTCTTCGCCACGGCGCTTGCGCGGTCCTGCGGCCTTCCGCTGGTCACGGCGTCGGTGTCAAAATGGCAGTCGGCCGGCCATCTCGGCGATCTCCTTGCCGCGATGAAAGCGACCTTCGAAAAAGCCTGCTCTCAGCAGCCCTCGATCTTGTTCCTGGACGAGCTGGACTCGATCGGTGACCGGACCAGGTTCAGCGGGGAACACGGAGTCTACTCGACACAAGTCGTAAACTACCTGCTGGAATGTATCGACGGCGTCGAGGGACGAGACAAGATCGTCGTGGTCGCTGCGACCAATTTCCCGGAGGCGATAGACCCGGCGCTCCTTCGAAGCGGACGCATCGAACGTCACGTGCGACTCGATCTGCCGGATGCGAACGAGCGCGCCGACATGCTCCGCTTTCATCTAGGATTTGCCTGCATCTCGGACGAGCTGCGGTCATTGGCTGCCGATCTGGACGGATGGACGCCCGCCGATCTGGAACGATTGGCGCGAGACGCGAAGCGTCATGCCCGAGCCAAGGAGCGACCGACCAAATTAGCCGACGTCACCGATGCGCTTCCTGCGCTGCGAACGCTATCCGACGAAACCGTCGCGAGGGTATCGATACACGAAGCGGGTCACGCCGTCGTCACGCTGCTCCTCTGGTCGGACATGAAGGTGGCTCTATCTGTACGGAGGAACTACAGGCCGACCGCGTCGACCGAGCGGCTTGGCCACGCACGATTTTTCCACCCCGACCCCGAAGTGCATACTCGCGAATCCTTAGAAAATTTCATCTGCGTGGCCCTCGCGGGCGCGGCGGCCGAAGAGCTGGTACTGGGGGCGCACTCCAACGGTGCCGGGGGGAGACAGGGCAGCGATATCGAATACGCAACCCGTTTGGCGACCCTGATCGTGGCGTCCTATGGAATGGGCGAAAGTCTGCTGTTCGCGCTCGAGGAAACGAAGATCGAGGCGAACACGGCGCGTCGCCTGCCCTGTCCCATGCAATCCGAAATCAGCGGTATTATGCGAAAGCAGTTCGACCGGGCGAAAGCTCTTCTCTCCCAGCACGTCACGATCCTGAAATCGCTCACGGATAATTTGCTCGAGAAGGAGAGCCTCGCCGCCGACGAGGTCGCAACGCTCTTCCGGCGGGGTGCGTCGACCATTCTCGAGCGGTGAGACAGGCCGTCTCACCGATCTGGGCGTACCATGGCGACTGCCGGCCCGTGGCCGGCGTTGCCGTCGATGAAGACCACCCCTTGCCCCTCGAGGGCGTCCCTCACCTTTTCGATCGCGTCGACCAAGACGTTGGATTCACCCTTCTCTAATCGAACAATGATCTGACGGCTGACGCCCGCCAAGGCCGCCAGCTCGTCCTGGCTAAGTCCTGCCAGGGCGCGGGCCGCCCTGAGCGCGCTCATGATTTCCGACGTCGAATCCATACCCGGAGCAGGCGACAAATAGCGCGAATTGTCAACAATTAGGATAAAGGATTCGCGCCGGTGCGCGGAGCTCTCACGTGGGTCGTCGGCGCTTCAATTTCTCCCTCGGTCGTCCCTCGTTCACCCGTTTGCGGGACAGAGGATGTCCGTGCTCCGAGCGTTGTTCAGACGGAGGTTCGCCCGCGCTCTCGTTCCCTGATGGCGGTGCCTTCGTCGGGTGCTGCAGGCCTTTCTCAAAACGAGGCTCGTTCAAAGCGGATCTCCCACGTCCGTGCGCACCGACATTCTACACCCCGCCGTTGATATTGGCCAGCGATCACGGTGGAGGCGCTCGACCCCGAGCATCCATAAAGGCGTGGCAAGATAGTCGCGCGAGCCCCGCCCAGCGCCACGTCACGGCTCGTTGGCTACGAGGTTGTCACGCCTCTGGCAGCAATGGCAGGTCCCGCTCCGCTCCCCATCTGCGAGTACGCCTGGGCATTCGTCCGGCGGAATAGTGGGTGGGGATCAGATCGGAAATGCAGCCGCTCCGGCCCATGGCCGACAGGTTCGGGCAGAAGAGAGGAGCAAAGCATGCGGAGCGTGTCTTTCGAATTCCGATATGCCTGGCAGAACCGCATGTTTCGGGATTGCCGCCGAGCAGCAGGTTCTAGTCATGGCAGACCCACTCCGTTCGCTCTGGTGGCTTGAGTGAGCATCTTTGGACGCCAGCAGAACTATCGGTCCGCTTAATCCGCTTCGAGCACTCGGATTCAAAGATCCGGCCGAGATTTCGACGCGAATGTTTAAGGCCGGTTTGAGGCGGCATCGCAAAGGTGCCATTTCATCTGATAGCCGTAATCGTCCTTGTAACCATAACACCAGCCGAACGTGTCGAGGATGGCGCCAATTTCCTCCCGCCGCGCACATGCCGACTGCGTCTCAGGACTCTCGGGACTGGTGCTGCCGCGGCATTCGCCGTTCTCCACATGCCATTGGCTAATGATCCGGTCCGGCGCCTGGGCGCCTCTGTCCGTCGCAAGCACCTTGCTGTTTTCGGATTCGATCTGGCTCGTTGCCGGATTCCAGACGAGCGTAAACTCAGCCATCCCCGAAGAAGTCTTGCCTCTTTGACGGCTTCTTGCGAACCACTCGATGACGCCGGATACGTCACATTTTGCCGCGCATACCGCCGCCTCGGATCCGGGCTTGACGCTATAGATGCGCTCCGGCCATCGCTGCGCGAACGTCGCCTTGTCCTTCATGACGGCGTCGCGGTCGACGACCTTGCCGTAGAATGTCACCTGGTCCGCATATGCTTTGTGCATGAAGGCAAGCGCCGTCGAATCATCGCCTGACCACGCCTCATGGTATCGCCTCATAAACTCGAGGGCATTGTCGCCAGATGTGTGGGGCGCAGTCGCCGTGGCCTCGGCTGTTGCGCTCGGGCTGGAGACTGGCTTATCTCCCGGCTGAAAGAATGGGGCTGTCTGTGCCGTCACTGCATCCTTGGACGTGATGATGTTCCAGTCGCGCATCTCGGCCGTCGTCAGGTACCGCATGTCCGAACTTTCGATCGACAGGCTGAGCCTGAGCAGGTTCGGGCTCACTCCCATGTCGGACAGATAGCCGATGATCTCGCCGGTCATCGTCTGCACCGTGGCGACCGCGGTCTTGTTGTCGAGTGCTGCGTCGTCCGAGAACGAAGCCTGATGGACCCCGATCGAACCAGCTTCGGCCGAGCGCTTCACGCCGCCGAGAAATGCGAGGGCGCATGCCGAGGCGCACTGCGTCGATCGGATCTGAACGGTGTTTGCCGACAACGCACGGATGGCTCGTCCGATCTTGATTGCGGCCACGACGCTTCCGCCATTGGAGTCAAAGCTAATAACGGTCGGCTGATACTCGGAGTACACGGCGACGAGTTTCATCGGATCGTCAGAGGGTTCGAATTCGCCCTTGATCACCAGAAGCCGCCCTCCATCATCGAGAGATAGCCGTTCATAGGTGATCGCAGCGGCCGTATTCTGGGGGCCGGCGCCCACTAGCGCCAGGGCGATCAAGAGAATGGCGAGAAGTTCCGCAATTAGGCCCATCGGGCGTGGCTGGGAGCCGTCAATCACAACAGACTCTCCTAACGTAGGTGTTGCCGATGGTGACCATCGAGTCCTTCGCGATCAGCCCATGGCTCTTCAGGGCATTGGAAACATCCTTCGCCTCTTGCTCGGTATAGAGGTCGTGCAATGTGACGGCGAACCAGCCATTGGCAGCCAGGTGCACGCTCAATGGCACAGGCGACCCCTTCACGAATTCCTGGGCGTCTGGCAACGAATTGAAGCTTTTTACCTGAACATAACGTTGCTCGCCGGAGTCCTCGTCGAACTGGCTGACGTGAACCCACGAGTAATGCATGAAACCGACCAGCCCGGCGACGGAAACCTTGTATCAATCGCCGCGGATATCGAGAATGTCGACCGATGCGCCGTTTCCAGCATCCCCGATCGCCTTGGCGTCGGCGTCCGCGGAAAGCTTGACCGGAGCCCTGCCCTTGGGATGTCGGACAGTGCCATCTCTTGCGAGAGGAACCTCCAGCGAAGGATCGGCCTTCGCCTGGACGCCGCGTGGCACCGGGGCATCTCGCGCAACGTCGCGAGGTTCTATCTTTGCCGACAGATCAGGTGACTGCGAGCCGGTCGTGACCCGATACTTCGCCATCTCGCTTCCTGACAGGTACCGAATGTCGTTGCTGTCGTAGGAAAGCGAGAGCTGGAGAAGCGCTGGATCGACGCCCATCTCCGACATATAGCCAATGACCTCCGCAGTCGTCTCCTGTACGGCGGAGACGGCGTCGTTGATCTTCATGCCCTGCGTGTCGTTGAAGGATGACTTGTGGACGCCGATCGAGCCCGGCTGTGCGAGACGGCTGACGCCTCCGAGGAACGCGAGCGAACAGGCCGAGGCGCACTCTGCTTGTCGCACCTGAATTGTCGAGAGCCCGAGCGAGCGAATGAGGCGGCCCAGTTCGATAGCCTTGGCTACATTGCCGCCGGGACTATCAAAGCCGATGACGGACGGGTGTTCGCGCGCGACAATCTCCCTGAAGCGTGCGAGATCGTCGGTGTACTCGAACGCGCCGCTAATGGTGACGAAAGCCCACCCGGCGTCCGTGTGATGAGCGGCATATTCCAGCCCAGCATTTGCTTGACCTACCGCGGCCCCGAGGAACATCGCTACAGCAGCGACCGGAAACTTTAACGACATCTGATGCACCCCAACTCAGGAGATCAAATGCACAGTCCACTTCAGGTCGCAAGTCAGCTTTCAGTTAGTTGAATATAAAGGTAAATGGGCGACGATGATCATCGGCAAACTGGATGCTAACGAGGGCCACGATAACCACTTCCCGACGCGCTGGGCCAACGACAGCCGCCATCCCTGGGCTCACGCCGGACTTCCAACTAGGAATGCAACACGATGACTGTCTCGCGTCATCGGAGGACGAAATGACAATGCAGCAAGTCGAGCGTAGGACCACAGTCGTAGTGGTTTACCCAGCTCTATCGCGTCGGCAAAAAGACCGTGACGCCCTCCCCGTGAACCCGACCTAGTGGCAGCAACGTTCTCAAGAGATGCGGATTCGGCGTGTCACTTGGCCATTGCTTTCCCAGTATGTGTGCTTTTTGGCGATCAAGGGGTCGTCCATGGCAGGTTGGATCTGCCCGGTGCTACTGATCGCGCGTGAGGTCACAGTGTGTTCTCCAGGAGAGGGATTTGCCCAATCCAACGACCAAATTTTCCAAGCGTGATCGGCTTCCTCACTGTGATCAATGATCGCTGGTTTCCATGGCGTTTGATCGATTTGCACTTCGACCCGTTCGATTGGCGCGCCCCAGGCCGCGCCGATAATGCGGTAACCTGAGTCTGTCCGCGTGACTTTGGCAGGTGCGGACTTTATCAGGGCTCGGCCGACGGAAGTTTCAGCCCAAACCGTCTCCCCGTCGTGCTCTTCCTCCCGGATGGTGACATAGTCGCGGGCCATCAGCAGGCTCATAAAACGGGAGTCGCGAACCTCGATTTCCTTCAGCCACTTGACGTTGGCGATGCCGTACCAGCCCGGAGCGATCAGCCGCAGCGGGAAACCATTGGGCGCCGGCAGGGTCGCGCCGTTCATTTCATAGCAGAGTAGATTGTCGGGGCTCATTGCATCGGCGAGCGACATGCTACGAGCGAAGTTCTGTTGCATCTTGATGTCGCGAATTTCGATGTCGCCTCTGTCGGTACCGAAGAAGACAACCTCGATGCCATTATCAAGGACGCCGGCTTCCTGGAGGATCGGCGCAAGCGGCGTGCCTGCCCAGCGGGCATTGCCGATGCCGCCCGTGAAAAATGGGAACCCGTGGTTACCCGAGCATTCCACTGTAAAAACGACCTCCTGTCGCGGTCGCGCCTTGATGTCGGCAAGCGTCAGTTTTAACGGCTTCTTGACCAGGCCCCCGATATCGAGGGACCACGATTTCTCGTCAATCGTCGGTCGATTGAAATGCGCGATGCTGAAGAACTTGTCATTTGGAGTTGTGAAGCTATCCAAGTCTTCCCAGACAAGCTGCGTCTGGATAACGGCAGGATTGGGATTTTCCGTCGGCTGATCTAGCCACGGAATAACCTTCGCGCCCGTCTGCGTTGGAAAAGCGTTGACCCCCGAAGCGTACAGACCCGCGATTGCGGCGAGTACCGCACTTCCTTGAACGATAAATTCCCTGCGTTGAAGATCAAGCATGTTCTTCCCTCCCGGATGCCATCCGGAACGGGCTGCAATGCGCCTTGGGCCGTTAGTCTGAAGGACGGATATGCGCACGATGTCTACCCCACCCGGAGATGCCCCGGACGAAGTCAAGCGTCAGCTTCGCATATCAATTATGCAGCACCGGACGACTTCTACTTTGCCTCGTATATGCGCGATTGCGAAAATAGTCCAGAGTTGTGGACAGAGAATCCTGACGGAAACTCAGATTAATCGACCAGATGCTGCCGCTTCGCTGGGGCGTGCCGTGCTATCTAGCTCCCATACGGCCTGACGCGACATACGTTGGTGAATCTGGCCTGATCCAAACCTCCTTGGTGCTGCGTCCTCTCCGGCCTGAGGGCGACAATTTCGATTTGAGAAAGGATCTTCCGCTCCCTCGACAGGCAATAAGAGGCGTCCGCCTGTGCGAACGGGATGAGCCATCAAAAAATCGATTAACGACATCATGCACCATTTGTTGGACTGATCGAACCAACAATTGGATCATCTCGTTCGCCAAGCGGCGCTCCGGCATCACTGCTGTGTTTGGAATCATCCCGGTCGTTCGGCATATGGAGCGGCGAAAGAAGACGTCGGGAACGAGGAGCCGTGTCGCGAAGCGCGCAAGGCCGTCGACGCGGCGAAGGTAGGCGTCGAAGAGCGCGGGCCGGCGTCGTGGACGGACGGCGACCCGGATCTCAATCGGCATATACGTACGCATAGTGGTATCGGGAACACACGGGGGCGGCCGAAGCTATTTGCTGCTCGTGTCCGCCATGTCGGCGTGCCGATGGACGAGTTTCCATTCGCCGTTTTCACGACGGAAGACCTCCGTGACGCGTAGGGACATCGGAACCTCTCCTTCCCTGCCCTTCATGCGCACTTTGGCATGTTGAAGACCCGTCCAGAACGAGAGATCGCCACTCTCCGCCGATTGGATCACCTCGAAATGTCCAGAGCTGCCCTCCTTGAAAGAGGATGCACCCCTTTCGTTGGCGGCGTTCACGTTCATTGCTCCCGAAATCCAATCTCCGGACGGCGGGAAGAAGGTCGCCGGATCGTGCGACGTCGAGATATCGATCAAGGTGGCCGGGTTGCCGTTGACGTAGTCAAGGGAAACGCTTTCGCGGCGTTTCATGAACTCTTCGAAAGATTCGTCCAAGGCTGGCATGTCGTTCTCCTCCGTTTCGCCTGAAACGCGAGTGGCGAGGAGTTGTTCACCGACATCGCCGCGGAAACTACGAGTATGTTCCGAACTGCGGTCGAAAAATAGGTGCTGGGCGTCGTCAATGATCAGAAGCTCGGTCCTGACGCGCAGAGGCCTCAGGATGGCGTTGTCGACACCTGTGGCGACAAGTTCGAGCGGTCGACGGCGCCGCTGAAACGGCAGAGCGTGGGAAGCTGGAAGCCGTCGCCGAAAGTATGGCGCGTGTCCAGAAGATCCTCGACGTAGAAAAGCTTTCAACCCCGCCTTCCAGCAGATCCCGTATAACCACCTGCGCGTCGAAGCCGGGCCGTGGGTCTGGAAATGCCAGGCGGCGTCGTCGATGACGACGGAACGCAGACGACGACCGCGTGTCGCCGACGGGAGGCATTCCAAAGCTGTTCTCGCGCTATGGAGCGGTCCGGTACGGATCACTACTCAAATGCGCCGAAATGGGACATAGCTCTGCGACTCAAACGGTGGTAGAATAAGAAATACCAAATGCACCCGAAAGGGGAAGCCGCATTGATATGCGGGCGCGCTGGTGTTCGCCAACAACCGCGCCTTTGCCGCCCGTCACTGCTAAACGACATTCGACCAACGATATTTGCGCTTCTTGTGGCCATCGCCATGTCTTGCCAGCGCGAGACTGGCGGGCGCATCGCGTGCGATCGCCTGTTTACAAAGAAATCGCACTCGCCGCCGAGAGGCCTGCCAACGAAGCATCACCAGGAGGACCAACCATGAAGCTGCGTTCCCTCAGCGTACGCAATGTCGGCGCGCTTATGATTTCCCTATCTGCTTTCGGGCTGATGACATCAGCAACATTGTCCGAAGAAAACAAGTTCTTCATCAAGCCTGTGGTTGAGAAGAAGGTCAAAGAGCTGCCGTCCGGGCCATTATACTGGCGGCTGGAGAATTTCCCAACGCTGAAAGATGGTCAAGACGCGGCGGGTCCGACCTCGCTTGTGGCGGAAGTTGCGGACAAGATCTGGTTGTTCACGCTCGGGCCCAAGGGTGGGTCGACACCTGGCGGAACCAAGGTCGCCGAGATCGGCCCCCTTCCACCGGTCAAGGCGAGCGAGTATCTGCTGCGCGTCAATCACGCCGGTGGAGCGTCCGGCACCAAGTCGGCAATCCATACGCATCCGGGATCCGAGGCATTCTATGTGATGGGCGGCAAGCTCGGTCAGAAAACGCCCCACGGCGTGACCTATACCGAAGCCGGCATGACCATGACCGGACACGGGGCCGACACGCCGATGGAGGTATTCAACGCCGGCACAACCGATCTCGACGAGCTGGCCATCTTCGTGGTGGACGCCAATCGGCCGTTCTCCTCGCCGGCCAGCCTCGAGTGAGCGACGTGCGATGGCCAAGGCAGGTAGTCCCCCAGGCCTCTGTAGCAATTAGCCCGTGAGGCACCTTGAAAGCATCCCGTTCGAATGGGTGCCGAGAAGGTAGGCGGCGAGGTCTGATGCCGAGCCGCGGTGCGCGGTCGCCTCCACATCGAGAGCATTGGGAATCCTGACTTCCATCGCTTCTTATGGGCATTCAGCACGAAGTTGCTTAGGTCGCTGCCCGGCAAGAATGAAGCCAAGATCCGAGAAGCCATCAAGCGCCAGACGGACTTGAGAGGCGAACGATGTTTTCCGCATCTTGAAACAATCTTCAACTTTACAGCGAACGTGCTAGTAATCCTGAATCTCATTGATCCAGGGGGGAAGTAGATGAGATCGATCGTTCTCGCAGTACTGACGACCTTTGGCGGCGTAGCTTGCACTGCCAGCATGGACGACCACTTCGATGGCTCGAAAGTAGACGCCTCGAAATGGACGACCCAACAGGTTCTTTCGCGCCAGATTGAGTTCACCAAGCCTGGACGCTGCGGAAGTGCCGCTATCGACATCGTCACGACGGACGGCGACAAGGGGCTCGAATGCGAAGACGACTGTCAGAGAGCGGAGCTTCGGACCACCAAGAAGATCTGGCCGAGCTATGGCGACGAAGTCTGGTTTTCCTTTAGCTTCAAGATTACCGGCGACGTGCCCTCCGCCGGCAGTGCAAGATCCGTCATCGGACAATGGAAGGGACCGGGCGACAGCAGCCCGATGATCGCCCAGCGTTTTGACAACGGCGTCTTCCACATCACTGTCCAGGACAATAATATCCGAAGAGTGATCGCACAGGCGGAGGGAAATCCCGACGCCCTTCTCAGCGCGCAGAGCCTCCTCGGGAAACTGGAGTTCAACGACCGGAACGTGAACGCGATAAAGTCGCTGCAGTCGCTCGACTTGATCAACAGGAACTCACCGGAAGTCTCGAATCGGTTTTTCAGCCAGCACCTCGCGCAGAGCATGGGGCCGGACGCGAAAAACAGCGACGCCAAGGCGTTATCGCAGGCACTTGGCCTTCCAGGCGATGGGAACCTTGTCTCTCAGTTTCGGGCGCTGGCCTTCGTCGCCGAGCCAGAGAAGTACATCGGCCGGGCGAACATCGAGATCGTTCCGGCATCCAACCGCCCGCTGCCGGATCCGCGCAAGGGCTGGGTAGACATGATCTACCGTGTGAAGCCCGGTCGAACCGACAACCAATATGGACTTCGTCAGCCGGGCGAGATCGACGTTTGGGCGAACGGTCAGAAAATCGTATCCGTCAGGGGCAATATCGGCGCTACTATGCAGAAGAAGGACAACTTCCCCCTCGTCGGGCCTTATTTCAAGTTCGGCACATACAGGCTTCGAATCCCTGGCACTTTCCATTTCGAATTCGACGAGTTCTCTCAGTCTCCTACAAGGGCGGGTCTCGCCCAGCTCTGTGCTGCGCAGTGAATGTAGTTCGGGCCTCCGGAGGGGCTCGAGCAAGTGGCGGCTTGTTGCTGGTCAGACGCCGATAGTGTCTCACGGAAACGCATTTGGGCACGAAGCAGGCGCCCATCATGGCAATCCTCGACCACCTAAAGCGTCTTGGTCAACGTGCGACCTGCACGCATACCGAACCGGAGACCCGGAGCACTTGATCGTTGCAAGCGGGTCGAAAAAGAGGGGATACACTTGGCATGGATCGACAGCATCAAGGAGTAGTGATCAACCATCGATAATTTCGGCCGCCCTCCGGGCGTACCGGGCGGCCTGTTCGTCTTCACCCATTGCTGCAAGCAGAAGAGAAAGATTCTGATAGGTTTGAGCGTCAGCAGGACGGATTCTTATTGCTGTCAGATAATGCGATCGCGCATCTGAAAAAGAGCCTTTCTCATGAAGAAGTACCGCCAAATTATTGTGGGCTTCTGCGTACTCAGGAACCGCCCTTATGGCTGCACGATAGTGTTTCTCGGCCTCCTCTAAGTCTCGCACTTCGAGCAGCATGGCGTAGTTGTAGTGAGCTTCGGCGTAATTCGGTCTAGCCCGCACCGCTTGTATGTAGTGCGACTCAGCCTCTTTCACCTCGCCTTGGCTTTCGAGGAAGACCCCGAAATTGTTGTGCGCCTCGGCAAAGCCGGGTCGGAGCCGCAGGGACTCTCGAAAGTGATGTTCCGCCTCGTGCCGATCGCCCCAGGCGTCGAACAGACCGGCCAAACGCAGGAGGGCATCTACGTATTCCGGCCGGCACTTCAGAGCCTGCCTGTAATGCGTCTCCGCCTCCTCGGGTCGATCGGTTTCTTCGAGCAGGATAGCCAGGTTGTAATGGGCTTCAGGATATTGAGGCCAAAGACGAATGGCGTCTCGATAGTGCTTTTCGGCGGTTATTCGATCACCGCTGCGTTTTAAGATGACGCCGAGGTTGTTATGCGCTTCGGGGTAGTCAATTCGAAGCTCCAATGCTTTCTCGCAGCAATGCATCTCTTCTGCCAACTGCCGATCATCCGTACCGACGATGCCTGCTCCTTTCAAAAACCAGTCCTCGGCCGTCATCTGCTCTTCGGAGCGCGCAGCTAGCGCCCGTTGATCGACGGAAAGGACGCGATAGAGATGCCGTCTCGGAAGGTAGTCGCCCTTCAATTCGAAGACGTCGACCTCCTGGAAAAGGTAGACCGGCAGGTCGATGAGATCGAGGACAGTCTGCGTGACTAGGAGGGTGTCGGGCTCGGCGCACGATTCCACTCGCTTGGCGATATTCAACGCCCGGCCAATCCAGGCGTCGTCGTCGTACATTCGAGAGCACTCACCGAAATGGCAACCGACTCGGATTGGCAGGTCGTGAGCCGGGTCCGACATCAAGTGACGTCGTCGTTGCTTCCAGTATGCGATCAGCTTCAACGAGAAATGAACGGCTACATCAGCAGATTCGAATAGATAAAGATGCCCGTCGCCTGTAAAGTTCTCATGCCGCCGACCGTATTGGCTCGCGAGCGTCTGAGATAGGTATCGATATTCGGCAATCGTAGTTGTAACGGAGTCGCGCGAAACCCTGTTCCAGGCCGCTGAGTGTCGGACAAGATCTGTGAACACGGCGGCAAAGTAGATGTCCATTCGCAACTGCCGAATGTTCCAAGCGACCGAGGAGCTGGCTTAAACGCAACCCCTTGTCATCGCGCAACCAAGGACCATCATCATGCCACAGTACATGGTCGAAAGACACCTGCCAGGTATAACCCCCGATCAGCTTGGCGCAGCAGCCTCCCGCGCAAAAAACGTCACGGCGGAGATGACTAGCCAGGGCAAGCCCGTGCGCTATCTTCGGTCTACGTTCGTGCCGTCCGAGGAGCGTTCATTCTGCCTGTTTGACGCCTCGTCCGAGCAGGATGTGAAAGAGGCAAACGAACGCGCAGGGATACCCTTGATCCGGATCACCGAGGTGAAACATATCTCTGCCGACGACGTGATCTAGCGCCTCCGAATATCGCGAACTTAAGCCGAGGCTACACCTAGGCGGATGTTGCAAGCGCCCTTTCGCTTGGTCGGCGCGCGGTCTTGTCCAGCACGAACAGGCGCACCATCTCAGGACTGTCGACAGTAGAGCGGCATGGCCTTTTTCTCCTCCGGGCAGTCGCGTCAGCGCATTTCGTTCGTTCCCATAGCTTCCTGCGACCAGGCACGCCACTTTTGATCTTTCTAAAGTAATTCTACAGTATCCTCTTGCCTATAAAAGCTTCGATGGTAGCATGCTCGCCGCCGAGGGACCGATAATGACCATAGATGAACTCATGGAATTGCAGGAGGCGGGCTCCAGAGCACGTGTTCTTGGTTTGAAATCTTGCGAAAACCCATATCTTGCTCCTGCGAGAATGCCCACAGGCGACAGCTCGGCGCTTGCTGACTGGCTCGCGCGCCATGACGCCTGGAAGTTCGGATGGGAGACGGAAGATGCCAGCCGTGACGGTTCCATCTCCGATTATTTCCGCGAGCTCATCACCACGAAACGCAGGCCGCAGCGGCCTGATCGTTTGATCGGTGCCTCAATCGACAACGACCCAAACTAGCTGTCATAGAGATCCGCCAGCGAAAACCAACATCTCCCATACGCCCGCCCGCGGGGCGATCTCGACCGCGGCACTTGGCTAACCTTTAATCGCGACGGCCGCCTCAAACGGGAAACCGATCCCAAAACTCCGCGGGTGTCTTCCGCACGAGCGCCGGCCCTCTCACATAGTTATTTGCTTTCCCGTCGAATTCGACGAGCAGCCTCGCCAATCGTAGCCATCGTAAATGTTTCAACGATCGGTTTCCGAGTGAAGCTAGCATTGAACCACGCTTCACCCGCCGCAGATGCCAATTCCAATGGTAGCAGTGGCGACGTAGACGCAGAATCCAATTGCTAGGCATTCCTCGTCATCATCCGAAAACGCAGGGCGTACCGACAAGCTGGGCCAGCCGAGAGCCGGCGCCGCGCTAAATCAGGTCGATCCCTTATTTGGACTGATTGAACCATTTCTGGATTGTGGCTGACCGCCTCGCGGCACTTGTCGTTCTCCTTAAAAGCTCTCGGATGATCCATCGGAGTAGATGACCTTGGTAACGATCAGGGTCGCTTTAGCGGTTCCGGTGGAAACCGGCCCAGTGAGCTTGTCGTACGGCTCTCCCTGGATGAACGGATTGTCGTCCCAGAAATAAAAGGTCTCGCTCGCGGCGGTCTTGCCTGGCGGTATCTTGATATCGAGCTTGCTCTCGCCATCGACAATCTTGTCTCCGAAGGCGTCGGTGACGGTCAGCGTATGCGCGATCGCCACCACTGTTTTCTTGGAGGTGTTCTTGAATGTCGGAACCAGCTCCACTCGGCTGTTGAAAATCTGGCGCTCATAATCCTTGTTCTGGACCTGCATCTTCGCCGAGACCGATTCAACTGGAGCCTTCGAAGGCGGGTTGGGAGGTGCCGTCGGCCCGGTTGATGCTTCTGCAGGTCCAGGGACCGCGATCGCGTCGAAGCAGGTCAGCCGTTTTAAAGAATCACTCTCGACCTTGCATGAGCGCACATCGCTGATCAGGTCGGCATAGGAGGCGTTGGCCGTCAAACATAGGAAAAGCGAAATATAGAGTGCCCTCACAGCATTGCCTTTCTACGAGAACTTTAGAACTACGAATTTGGTCGGCAAAAGGCGACCGTCTTCCCCGCCGAGGGCCCCGCCGGGTCGTATGGACCATGCGTTCGAAAGGCGGGCCTCGGCACCGCGTGGACTATGTCACGCTTTCAACGACCGCCTTCCTGATCAGGCTGCCAAGCAGGATTTCCAGTTCGTCCCCCGCCTCAGCATCCAGGACAGCCTTCGCCAGTGGCGCGTTCTGGTTGACGAGACCTCTTTCGGGAGCGCTCGGATCCTTCACGATCGTGAACTGATAAGTTTCCAGGCCGCGATCGACATATCGAAGACGAACCTTGCTTCCGAGACGTGCGACGCCGCTTTTTGGACGCGGTGGCGGGACCCTGTCCGGCTTAGCCTTCGCCGGCGGTTCAACAGGAAGAACGAACGGCTTCGCCTCACTCCGTATTGCCGTCGAGGGCTGCGGGGGAGATGCAGGACGCGGAGTCTCCGGCGAGCGGACCGGCGCGGCGGCCCGTTCAGCGAGCCTGGTCTTCAACTGGTCAAGACGATTGCCGATTGCGGCGCGAAGTCTCTCCGCCTCCCGTCGCGGATTGTCGAACCAATCCGTCGACCAAACCCGGTGGATGTTCCACCCAAGGTTTTCGAGGATTTCCTGGCGATGACGGTCACGGTCTCGGGCCGAGCGGGACGAATGATAGGTCGCTCCGTCGCATTCGACGCCCATCAGGAAGCCGTGAGGCCATTGGGGATGGCGAACGCCGAGATCGATCGAGTAGCCGCCGGCCCCGACCTGCGGGACAGCCACGCACCCAATGGCTTCGATCTGTGCGGCCACGAACTCCTCGAGCGGAGAGTCGAACGCACCGTGTATCCCAATGCCCGCCTCCAGGGGCGCACCCGCACTATATTCGAGCCAACGCTTCAACATCCAGGCGCCGGCGTTCGTCGTCTCCTCGGCGGTGATGTCGGACGGCGACATCGAGGTAAACGTCTTGATCTGCTCCTTTGCTCGCGTGAAAAGGACGTTCAAGCGGCGGCGGCCCGTAGGTCCGGCAATCGGGCCGAAATGCTGCGCGACCTTGGCGCCTTCCGAAGGCGGACCATACACGGTCGATACGAATATCACGTCACGTTCGTCGCCCTGGACGTTTTCCAGGTTCTTCACGAAGAACTCCTCGAGGCGGTCGCGCTCGCGCAGCCAGCGATCCACGTAGTCTCCGGCAGCTCTGTCGCGGGCGATCTCGTACTGGAGCCGCTCGTTAATGTAATCGGCCTGGGCCTTGTTGACGGCGACGATACCGAGCGACCGGTCCGCATCATGACGCATGAACGAAAGGGCCGCCTCGACGACGGCATGGGCCTCTGTCGTGTTCACGCCGGCCTTGTAGATCCCACCCGTCTGGACGAGCGAGACGCCCATCTTCGGATTGTCTTCATTTGCGGAAGGAAAGACCGTCAGCCGATCCCGGTAGATCACGTTGTTCGAGAACTGGATCAGCGCGGAGTGTTTCGAACGATAATGCCAAGTAAGCATCCGACGCGGCCGGAACGCGCTGTTGGCCATCTCGAGAACGGACTCCTCGGTAACGGCGTCCGACTCTTCGTCGTCGGCAGTGTCGGCGATGCTCTTGTGGAAGAAATTCGTGGGCGGAAGCTGCTGCGTGTCGCCGACGATCATCGCCTGCCGGCTCCTGAACAGCGCACCGATCGCGTCTTCAGGAGGCATCTGCGAGGCTTCGTCGATGATGCAGACGTCGAACTCGATGGTGTTCTTCTGAATGTACTGCGCCACCGCCAGAGGCGACATCATCCAGCATGGCTTGAGGGCCTGTAGCGACCGCCCTGCCCGCCTCGTGATGTCTCTAACGGGCACGCGGATCTTCTTCTGGCCGGCGAGATGCTCCAGAAGTCCCATCTCCGTGAACTCGGCGACGCGCCCACGCGCATTGCCAGCCGGAGGCCGGGGGCCGATCGTCAACTGGTGGCGCAGCGCCTTCCGGGACAGTACCGTGATGTCGTCGTCCAGCGATTTTAGGCGCTCGCGAAGAGAGTCGAGCTGTCGACCGGAATAGTTCACCAGCTCGCGACCGTACCTTGCGTAGACCCGCGCCGCCGAAGCTCGTCGAAGCAAGGCCTCGGCGTGATTTGCCACGTCGGTGGTCCCTAGCTGCCGTGAAAGCAGATCGACGGAGGCCAGCATGCCCAGGCGATCGATTTCCGCTCGCGCCTTTGCGACGGCGATCCAGTGCTCGAGTGCCTCGGCGTCTGCGGCGGCTTCCGCGAGGTAGTCGCCAGCCTGCCTGAAAGTGAGATCGGCAATCTTCGCCGTCAGGTCCAGCGAACCCTCGGACGACGCACGCGCCAGAAGCTCCTGAACCTTCTCTGCGGCCGCATAGGTGTTGGCGGCACAGGAGAGCAGCTCCTGCAGGCGGCCCTGCCGCGCCGCCACAGCAAAGACGCCGCCGAAAGCGTATCTCTGAAGAGCGTCCGCAACTTCGACCAGATGGCCGATTGCTCGTCCGTCGGTCTTCCAGCCGGCGAATCGTTCTTCAAGGATATCGGCGAGCGGGCTTGCGTTAAGAACGCTGATCAAATGCTGCAGCTTGGCCACCTCGCCCGCGAGCCTCTGGACCTCGGCGGGAGTGACCGCGCCGGCCCGTTGAAACACCTGGCAAAGGCGCGTCAATTCAGCATCCGTCGACTTCATCTTCTCGAGGTCAGCGGTGAGCTTCTCGCGCGTACCTTCCAGACCTCGAAGCACCGTCTCCGGAGGAAGGTCTGGGAGGGAGGGAGTATCGACCAGAACCTGGACCGCTTCGCCCTTCAAGAATTCTCTGACCTCTTTGTTGCCGAACCCGCTGAAATCGGCTTCGATCTTCTCGTAAAATCCTGCGAGCTGGGCAAAACTTTCGAAATCTGTCCGGACGCTATCGAAATGCGACCCGAACACGCCGCTATTTCCGGCGCGGGCGTCGAACCGCGCCTCCTCATCGAGCTGGTTTCGCGCGGCGTCGAGTTGCGTGATGGCAGCTTGCCTGTCGAACTTGTCGGACTTCGCGAGAGAGCCATAAAATGCCTTTGCTTCCTTGTACTTCGAAGACAGGAAACTGAATGCGCCGGCACTCCGGATCGCGGCAAGAGGGCCATCGATGTCGGACGCACGCATGCCCGTTCTAAGCGTAAGGCTGCTTTCCAACTGACGACGCTGTTCACGAAGGGCAAGGCCCGCTGTCATCATCGTCTTCAATGTCGAAACGGCGTTGGCGTCCGCCAGCGCTGCCG
This sequence comes from Rhizobium leguminosarum, assembly GCF_019798305.1. Lineage (GTDB taxonomy): Bacteria > Pseudomonadota > Alphaproteobacteria > Rhizobiales > Rhizobiaceae > Rhizobium > Rhizobium leguminosarum_U. Next base: position 259,335 of record NZ_JAAXDD010000011.1, on the reverse strand, counting down.
ATCTCATCTCAAGGATATTCCGTGGTACCGAGCGAGCCAGCTCGCCTATCTTCCGCAGGACGCCGATCGACCATCCCGCGGCAGGCGGGCACTGGGAAATGAAATCTCTCGCCATGGACAACGACCTGCCAAAATCGGCGATGGTCTGCTCGACGGCCGATATCTCGATAGCTCGTGCCGCGACGCCGAAAGACCGAATTCCCGTTGACCGGCAGATCTCGGTTATCCGAGCCAATATCGGAAGAGCGTCGTCTCGCAGCGGATCGACCAATGAGGAACCGAGGCTCGCTGCCGCTGACCGGGCGGTTTCGCAATCCGACAGAAATGCTCGCAGCTCGGCCGGCTTTTCGAACGTGGCGATCCTGGCCTCGCCCGCCGTCATCTCGCCAACGACAAGATTGCGAAGCGCTGCAGCCAGTCCTTCGATCGCCGAAATGTCCTCCATCGAAATCCGCTGTTCGAGGCCGCTTCGCCTCAAGTCGTCGGCCGTCGCCTCGAGAGCCCTGAAGGCGTCGGCAGTGCGCTGGGCAAGAGCAAGAATTGCCGAGCTCTTGAACTGGCTCGTGTCGAGATTCAGAGTGCCCTGCCAGTGAGTCCTTCCGGCAACCGGCGTCGAACTGATCCGTGAAAGCCACGAAACATTCGAGACGAGCTCTTCAATTTCGTGGAGCCGGAATTCGCGAGAAGGTACCGAATGTTCAGAAATCGCGACCGGCGACATGGCATCAAGCAGGTGCTGCGTCGCGATCGCTCGCCCAAGCACGCGGTGTACGGTTTCTCCCGTGTTCTCCCACTCGCTCGAAAGAATCGTGACATAGCGAGACAGCTTTTCGCGAACTTCGACGAAACGTTCGCGGCTCTCCTTGAGTTCTCTTGGCAGGTGCTCCCGAAGCCCCATGCGGTCGCGCACCGACCTCATGAATTCGTCCTTGGAGCTCTTGCCGGCAAGAAGCGGAAGGACGAACTCACCGAGACCCACCGCTTCGAGACGGCTTTGTACCACTTCCAGGGCAGCGGACTTTTCGGCGACGAAAAGGACCTTCTTGCCCTTGGCGAGAGCTGTCGCGATCGCGTTGACGATCGTGTCGGACTTCCCGGTGCCGGGCGGCCCCTCGACCGCGAGATTGCGGCCACGGGCGACGTCGACGAGGACACTGAACTGGCTGGCGTCCGCCTTCTTGACCAGGTGCGGGACTTCCGCCTCGACATCGGGCGCGTCGACCTCGTACTCCTCGGCGATTGCGCCGGCCTCCGAACTTTCGGATCCTACCAGGATGGATTCGACGATGCCGTTCTTGGAGAAATCCGACGCGCCTGGGTCGAGGTCCTCGTACATCGCCATGCGAGCTGCCGGAAAAACCGAGAAGGTGATCCGGCGTCGGACCTGCCACGGAAGCGTCGGATGCTTTATCTGCGCGATTTCATCGAAATATTCTTCGAGCGAGCCGCCCGTGAACAGCGGAAGCTCGATGTTGAATTCGCGCTTGAATTTCTCGCGGAGCACCAGATTGGTTTCGGCCTCTTCACCGGTGCCTTCCACGGAGAAGATCGGGCCGCCGGTACTCTTCTTTCTTTCCACGGCAACGGGAGCGAGAACGAGGGGCGAAAGGTAAACACGATCGTCGGCACGAGCAGGATCCTTCCACTCGAGAAAGCCGAACGCGCCGCGCAAGAGGTTCAGACCCGTCTCCTGCTGTGCGGTCCGCGCCTTGGTCATCAAGGCGTTCAACTTTCGTTCGAGGTCGGGCGCAAGGAGCAGCGTTTGCAGGTGATCGTCTTCATACCGATCGTCATCGACGTCGACACCTGGCAAGGGAAGCTCAAAGCTCGGATTGATGCCGTTGTTCCGGGCATGCTGAGCGAGAGATTCGTCCTTCCGCGTCACGCGCGTTGGCATACCAAGTCGTTCTCGGACGCGGTCCCGAAGTGCTCTTTCCGCTTTCCGCACGCGATCTGGATAGTCGAGAGCCTCAGCGTCCAGCGCTTTAGTTTCGGCCAAGTACTCCTCGTCCGTTCGTAGAGCGATCGAAACCTCCTCCACGAAAACCGGCGTGAGTTCGTCCTTGTTGTCTTCCTCCAGCGATGGGAGCGACCTGAATTTCAGCGAACTGTCGTTGTTGAGGCTATAGAACACGCGGTCCGGCAGTTCGTCGACCACACGGACCTGACTTGCCGACCTGGCGTCGAAGCTCATGTTCACGAGCGGATTCTTCGACGTCAGGTCGAGGAGCCTTGGCCGGATGTCTTCGATCTTGGCGGCGACAAGTTTAGAAAAGTCGCGAACGGAGGCATTAAAGGGGCCGTTCATGGAATCATAGTCCAATGCTGAGTTAAACTAGAAATGGTGTCCCACAGGCACAACTGGCGATCAAGATCCGAGCTTTAGAGATCGTTAATATCCACCGGAGATCGACGTACGGTTCCTTCTCGTCATCGCCATCCGCCGAACAAGGAAACCAATGCAGGTGGTGCCACGGCCGAAAGCCGGGCAGCAATCCTCTCCTCAATGAATTACCCCACTTTGCTGACTCCGCCTCATTTCGCACCCTTTGGAGATCTGGTCACCGGTCAAGGTCGGGAGCGCCGCTCAGGCTGAAGAGAGCATCCCACTGTATGGAAGACGGGCGATAATATGCCCCTCCTTCGCAATCCTGCCGGCGGTGATGCCCCGGCAAAGAAGACTCACGCCGCCTTGGTTGCGCTGACAGATGGCGTCAGGGCTGTCGATGATATTAAGGCCCGGAAGACCGGACACCAGGATGGTGACGCCATCTGGAATCGCTCCGATCGGTTGAATCACGACGATCCTGACGCCTGCGATCCATGCTCCGACGACTGCGATGACGACCGCGGCGGATATTGCGTAAAATATATTCTTCATTTGCTCAGGCCGCGGGTTTCGGTGCGCCGAAACGGAGGCCGCAATGCTTGCAGACGTTCGCCACCTGCAAAACGGTCTCCCCGCAATCGGGGCAGGACTTGGTTGGACGGTAATCGGCGACAAGTTGGCTCTGAACCGAGTTGGCCGACTGGTGTTGGAGGGAAGGCAGACAGGCGATCAAGATCAGACCGAAAATGCCAAGCAGGCAGCCGATCAGGAACCAACCGCCCCCCGTCCTGCCTTTTGATGACGCGATGATGCCGGTGATGACCCCGCAGATGAGCCAAGTTACAACTATGAACAACTGAGAAAGCCTCCTATTGGCCGCAACCAATGACGGCGCCGCTGTTGGTGATGGTGCAAGAATTCCCTTCGCTATCGACGCTATGCACCCCCCCGAAGAATCCGACCAGGTCTTCACGGAATATGAATTCCCCTCACTGTCATCGCTTCGTATTTCAGTGCCGCCGCCAGGAAGCCGACGCGTTGTTGTGTCGGTGGAATAGAGTTTCCCTCAGTGTCCGACGACCTGGCATGGTAGTCCCCGTTCGAATCCTGGTAGCTGTCGGTGCATACGCGATACGAGCCTTCGCCGATGCACTCGGCACGTGAACCACCGCAGGAGAAGACAAGGCTCGCCACTGCGACGACAATAATCTTTGTCCGCATTTCAATTCTCTAACTGTGAAAACCCCACTTGGCGGCCGACAGTTGTTCCCAACCATCACGCCGTCCCATCTCCAATCTGCTACATCAAGAATCAACTCTTAGTCGAGATATCAACTCAGCCCATTTTTGGACTTTTGACGAAAGTAGCAGCGAAATCGTCAGGCCCGGCCCGGCGCTACGATTCACCTACCGAGTTGTCCTTTCATTGGACGACCGACGGTTCGCGAGGAGTCGAATCCTGTTTTTGGCGGCGAGCATCCTCTCGCGCTTTAGATTTAGTCTCCAGGTGCGGTACCGCGCATGCGCCCAAGGTTTTGGACGACGTCGCCACGGTCGGCTGTCCGAAATCGGTCCGATGCGGGCGAGCGAACTGCAGGGATGGGAGGAACGCAGCACGGGACAGCGCCGCAGGCAGAGATCAGCGCCGCATCGAGGGACTTATCGCTCCCATGTGCGGAGCACCGCCGTTTTCCACGGACGAAATCAACCTACATGCCCTGCGGAAGACCTAACTGGTTGAAGAACGCGGCGTTCGTTGTGACGCGGCCTGGAGAAGGCCATCGAAGTCGATGACCTCAATGTAAGCCATGATATTGGGATTTGGATTCCATCCAAAATAGCTGAGCCCGTCCGGCGCCGCGTGTATCTGCGAGCCATGTTCACAGTCGATGACGTTGAAGAGTCGATTGAGAGGCTGCGCACGCGCGCGGCGCCCAACTTGTCGGCGATGTTATCCGGGACGAGGACGCCTACAAGCTCTGCTACATCCGCGGAGCCGAAGGTCTTCTGATCGGGCTGCCCAGGAACTCGGCAAGCAGCGAAGAGGGCCGGTCGCGCCTAGTTCATCTTGCGAATATCGTGCTAGTTGATGAGGAAGGGTGGTGATCCCATCTAGGCGTCATGCCGAAACACGAAAAGAACGAAGTCGAGCTGGTCAAGACGTGGGTGCTGCCACCGTCGGCAACCCAGGGATCTTCGATCCGCGCGAAGGGAATTCTGCTCGAACTACGTGCACGCCTCCCGGTCGCTTCGAAGAAGTCGCTCGACATCGAGCAAGGAGAACTCACGCTGTCGATGCCTGCAAGTGCCAAGGCAGAATTCCACGCCGTGGCGTCTGTTGTCGCCAGTACGCTGCAAGACATCGAAAGCCTGCCGATAATCCCGCGCGAGATCCAGGATATCCTGTCCATCAAGACGAGCGAGCGTCATCGCTGGCTGAAGGACGGCCGCCTGCCGAGTGCTGGGACGCGCACGGTGAAACTGCGCGGCCGCGCGCGGAAGATCACATTCCACGTCTTCGACCCGCGCGTCGTGGAAGACCTGCTCGATCGAGGCGCCGTCGAAGAATGGCGCGAGAAGGATGCGGCCGCGGCCGCGGAGAACCGACGGCGGGCGGCATATAAGGCGAAGCTGACGCGGTCATTGAAGAAGGTCAGGGGCGTCAAGGCGGATGCCGTCGCCGGGCCTGACGAGGCCGCTCGCGCGGAGCTGGCAGGCTGGGAGGAGTTCGGACGCGACGGATTGCTTCGCTAAGCATGAGGATTGCGGGGCCTAGCGGGTTCCACTGCAAAGCAATCTCCGGCCGCTCCGTATGGGATGCCTTGAAACGGACGCCGTGCTCGACTATCTTCAGGTCATCGGCGTTGCTGGTGAGTGTTCCACGAGAGCGTTCGCGACTGCCGAAGTCGCTTTTTTACTTTTGACCACGGATGTAATGGCTCTGGTGTGGAAAGCGATGTTTGAAAGGTCGGTGCGGTTTCGCCCCCAGCCACTAACCCAAATGTGGAATCGTCGGGACCATGTTCAGCGGCATCCTCTATAACGCGGGTTATTAGAGATATTGCTTATGCCGCAGATTTTTCGGAAGGCCCAAGACGCTTCGATTGCCTCTCCCCTTCCAGGGAGTAAACGTTGCAAGAATCCGTACCGCCCGAGCTTTGCCGTCGCTGCGGATGTGGAAGATCAACGCGGTAGATCGACTGCCAACCAACAGGCGCTGTGCCGGGTGACACGCGCGTCGAAGGAAACCTCGCGCAATTCTGCGAGTTTTGTGGCATCCGCGGGAAGCTTGAGAGTTACTCCTTGCTCTGATAAGTAGATCACATGAGTGATGATACGGTGAAAAGTCGGGCGATCTGGCGAGCGTTGACTACGGTGAACGCCCCGCTGCCGATTCATGTCGATGCCGACACCTTGCTGGAGTGCCTGAATCTCTCAACGACCGACCGTCGTTGGCGGCCACACGTGCGAGCCTTCTTCAGAGAAGTCGGCATCGAAGTCATCATGGACATGGTTGTGGAAGGCTCGACTACGTTCGATAGTCTATCAAAGGCGATTTCATTCTGGGACGTCGAAGAGGACTACGAAAATGCCCGATGGATACGGGAGATGGCTGCCATCCCAGTGGCAATATCTGATGGAACTCACGCTAAAGGCGCTCGACTCCGTCACGCCAGACGATGAGCCTGCGCCGAGCTGGACGTTCGGCGGTGGGACGTCGCTCGCTATCGATCTAGGGCATCGGATCAGCTACGATGTAGATGCCTTTCTCGATTCCGCGAGGGTCATCCAGAATCTTGTCCCAGTGCGCAACGCTGTTACTCGCGCGATCTGCTGGAATGAGGAAACGCGGCGTGCGGACTATCAGTACCCAGGGAAATATCTGAAGCTGATCGTCAAAGGGGTCGGTGAAATCGATTTTTTTGGCACGTCGCCTCTGGTGGAAGACTCCACGACGCTGTTCGAATTCCAAGGCCGAACGATCGTTCGCGAACTCCCCTCCGAAATCATCTGCAAGAAGATTTACTATCGCGGATCGATGTTCAAGGCCCGCGATGTTTTTGATCTCGCCGGAACCTATGTCACCTTGCCAGACGAGTTACTCACCGCCGCTTCGTCCCCGTTTCTGACCTCGGAAGTTTACGACCGCGTTCAGTTGCGGATCGAAGCCCGCACGAGAGCTTTCGAGGAGGAGATACTCGAAGAGGTAAACCCCACCGAGTTTGGCCGCAGTTACATGCCGGACGCATGCGAGCTGGCCCTAGAGGCTCTTGATTTCATGCGGAGCGGCCCCAAGCCTGGGGTGTGAGTCACCGGAAAAGTGAATCCCCATTTAAGTTAGTGGCTGGGGTTCGCCCCGGCCTTTTTTATTGCCGTTAACGCAGAGCGCTGCCAGTCGTTTGAGGGTTCCTTGGCTCCGCGTTTGGCGATCTTCGGCAGGGTCTGGATCGCGTTCATATGCGGTTCGGAGGCTTCAGGCGTTCACTGCTCCCCATCGTGCGAGCTGTCGAGACTTCGGCCTCGGACACTATCGCAGTCGGCCATTTCCCCCTGCCCGCCGTCCTCACCCGCAATCTCGATCCCGGTCATGAGTCCAAGCATTCTCCGGTGAAGCGCGAGCTCTGCGGTTTCAGTTGTCTACCTCCCTTCCTCGAACCGGATCTCGGCAAGCTTTTCGCGATTCACCGAACAAAAGATCCTCATAGTCGTTAGGCTCCCAAAAGGAGTTCCCCATGTCCAAGATCACAAACGGCCTCAATGACCGCCCGAAGGATTCCACCATCGCCCAGAGCGGTCCCGGCCTTCCGGACGATTCCGGCCACCCCATCGAGGTGACCGACCAAGATGCAGAACGCGTCCGCGCGAAGTTCGAGGACGACGCCCGAAAGAAGGTGAAGGCGGAAATCGACGAGCAGGTCGAAAAGCCCCAGCTCGGCACCGCGTGAGTTCGCCGACGCCCGGAGCGTTCACTTCCATTAGCGTATTCGCATTCGATCTGGATGATCGCGGACACCCGGTCCGGGCTTGGAAGACGGTGGGCGTGGAGGGCGATCCAGTCGTAGTCTTCCAGAGCGGGACGAATGGTGATTTCGACTAGAGCGGCGGTGTCATAATCCTATGAGCACGTGGCCAGTCGTTGACGAGTTCCTTCGGCCGGGTCGGGATCGAGGCGCCTCGCGCAGGCGGCCTAGCCGTCTCGAATCTTGCCTGGTGCCGTTCACCAGAGAACTGTCAGCGAGTCCGCCAGCTTCAGCCAGTGCTTTTTCCAATCTTCCTGTTCTTGTTGACGAGTTCGTCCTGAAGCTCGATCCACACAGGCGCGTGGTCACTGGTATGCTCCCAACCGCGAACGTGCTTGTCGACCTCCGCCTTCGTCAGCCGTGTGGCCGCCTCCGAACTCAGGAGAAAGTGATCGATGCGAAGGCCGGCGTCGAGGCGCTACGCTACGATCTGCAGCCCGCGCTGGATGGCTGTCTCGAAATCCAGTGATAAAAGACTCGTCTCCTGAACCGCCGATAGCGGCTGGCGCTCGAAATCGAGGGTAACCCAGGCAAGTGCCACCTGGAGTTTGCGGCGAGAAAGAGCCAAGGGCGCAGAGCTCAGGTCGCGTTCACTTTAGCTCGCCTTGCGTCAGCCTTTTGGCGGCTCGAGGAAAGCAGAGCGTCAAGCCGAACCGGCTGGAGTTCACGCGCATCGACGCCGACATCGAACTGACGGGGGACCGGCTTCAGCCTGCCGTGGGAGTGTCCGTGCAGATTGATCGAGCCCTTGCCCATCTTATTCCAGGTTCTAAACGCGTAGTGGCATAGCACCAGATGGTAGCCGTCCAAGGTCAACTCTTTGTAATGCTGGACGCTGCTCCAGCCCGATGCATCGGTCGTCGCCTCTGTATCGTTGTTGCCGACAATGAGATGTTTCCTGCCGTGCAGGCGGTCGAGGAGCGTGTCGCAATCGCCCGCCCGCGATGACATGAAGTCGCCCAAATGCCAAACTTCGTCGTCGATCCCGACGATCAGGTTCCAGTTCCTGATGAGGGCGACATCGTGGGTCACCATATCAGGGAAGGGTCGCCGATCGATGCGAAGGACGCGAGAGTCGCCGAAGTGGGTGTCGCCGGTGAAGAAGATCATGCTGATCACTTATCGTCGAATCTGTCTTCGACCTTCTTGCGGTTGTAGCCGAGCGCTTTGACGGTCTTCATGACGACGTCTTTAGACACGCCTTCCTTCGTCGCCTCATACTTCACTTCGTGTCCTGGCCGCCGACGACGCATGCGCGGTCCTGAGCGCGGCCTCGAGATGGTGTTTGCCATGTTCTGAAGTTCCTTTCGGTTTCGAGGAAGAAACTGAGCCTGATTTAGGAGGTTCCCTCGCATCTTCGCATGCGCGACGACGGGTTTAATCCACCTCCAAAAAGAAAGCCCCGCGTGAGACGGGGCTAGTAATTTTCGACAGAAGGAGTGGGTCGCACAGAGGCATCGCAGGGTGGCGGCGTCAAACTTGCCTCCGCACGGCCCGACCCTTTACTCTCACCGACCGAATTGGTTCCTGAGCCGGCGGATATGCCCAACAAGGTGGAACTACTCGGTTGGTGGCTTCTCGCGATCTCGGCGATGGCGGCATCGACGGCAACCTCGCGAAGGATCACGCCTTCCTTGCCGCAGATCGCGATGCCAAGTGGAATTCTTTGCCTTCTGGACAAAAGAGCCGTTGCGACCATTTCTTAAAGCCTCTCCCTGGCTGCTTCAATTGCAACAAAAAGGTCGGGGAATTCCCGGCCCTCGGTGTCCAATACCGAACCATCCATGTGCGTGATACGAAAGTACAGCGTCAGCAAGGCACACCTCCTTCACAGGTGCCCACTAACGCTTGATCTGCTTCAGAAGTTTCGGTCAAAACCGTACAGTCGGTCGAACGGTCGCACATGACATGACCGCGACGGTCGCGCATGACATGGAGACCACGGCCTTAGTGCCGCCACAGAATTCGGCCCAATCACGCTTGTACAACGAGCGGATAGCGACGAAATGAGATTACTGGTTCTTGTGGTCACGGCGGCGCTCTTGCTAACGGCCTTTGCGGCGAGAGCACAGGTTTACGGACCTTATGATGGGTATGACGATTATGGTGGCTATGGCTATGACGATCCATACAGCCCCTACCCACCGATCCCAGACTATGAGCCAGTTCCTCGCCATCGTGACTACCTCCCCGATCGCGGGCAACTGCTAAGACAAAGCGCGAGAGGCACGATCTTAATAGTCACCAGTCAGCATACGCTCTACTACACGACCCCATGGGGCGAGCAGTACGCGTATCCGATCGCCGTCGGTCGTGAAGGCAAGCAATGGTTCGGCTCCACGAGGGTCATATCCAAGAAGGAGCATCCTGAATGGAGGCCGACGGCGAGCATGCGCCAGAAGAACCCGAAGCTCCCGACAGTCGTAAGGCCCGGCCCCTCCAATCCACTCGGAACGCGGGCCATCTATCTTGCCGATGGACTGCTACGCATTCACGGCACCAACGACCCCTCATCCATCGGCACCAACGCATCGAGCGGGTGCTTTCGGATGTATCGTCAAGACGTCGAGGAACTTTACGAATTGGTCCAGCCCGGAACTCACGTCATCGTCCGACGATGAGCCTTGGCCGACAAGAACGCCCGCGACTGCGGTGGTCTGAAGCATTCGTCGCCCATCAATGCGCAACCTGGTCTGGAGACGCGGCGGTTGCGGCTGTGTAAGCCGAACCCTGCCCGCGGCAAGCGGGCGCCATTCATGCTGTGCGCCCGCGTGCCGGCTGTTCAACGGTTTCTACAAACGCCTGCAATTCACGCTCATCGAGAGTTTCGTTCTCAAGGAGAAGCCTTGCGGACCGATCCAGTATCTCTCGTCGCTGCCCGAGGAGCGCCACCGTTCCATCGAAGACATGGTCGACGATCCGGCGGATCTTCTCGCATCTGCCGTGTTAGGCCTAATAACGCGTCATTTGATCTTGGGCTTTCACGGCGTTCGCAGATCAAAACTCCTCGTTGATCCCGCCACGCCAAGCGGTCAACACAACGAGAACTAAGAGAGCAAAAAACTCTTCAGCCTTCATGACCGGAATGATATGTAGTTTTTTGCTGGAGCTTGAATAGTGGGGTGCACTTATCAGGTGAGGCAACTTAAAGGCGGTACATTTTCTTTCGATGGGGCAGCATTTCTGTCGAAACTAAGCTTGTCAGAGATATGCGAGAAAATTCCTGCAATCGTTTGGACAACGGACGAGGCCGGCTTGACTATTTGTGGCAACAGCCGCTTCAGAGCATTTTTCGGCTCAGAAGGTCATGCGTCCGATGGACTTAACGCATTGCATCCAGATGATGCGATCACACTGCCTGTTAAAATCCTGAACGCTCGTAGAGAAGGATTAGACGTAAAAACCGATGTGCGGCTTCGACGGTTGAGCGGTGAGTATTGCTGGTTTGCGTTGTCGGCCTCGACGTGGGGCGACGGTACCGCTCTCAAATATTGTTGGGTTGCTGTCGAACGCAACAAGCGTGTTGGCGACAATTTCATCATGCAAAGGGTCGACAATTCATGGCAGGCCGGCCATCTCATTGCCAGTGAGACCGAGATACTCGAAATGGTCGCGAGAGGGACGGCGACAGCGGAGGTTTTCGACAAGGTCTGCCGTCTCGTCGAGGAACTAATCGACGATTGCTTTTGCTGCATTCTGGAGCTGTCGCTGGATCGCCGACATTTCCGTTTTGGTGCAGCACCTAGGCTGCCGGGTGAATTCAAGGGTGTTTTCGATGGAAGTGAGGTCGCCGCCGGACTCGGACCTTGTGGCCTTGCTGCAACCAGCCGGCGTCCCGTGGAGGTTGTCGACTGTGCTTCTGACGCGCTGGCAGGATCCGCCGAGGGGAGGCTCATGCTCCTCAACGGCTTCAATGTCTGCCACGCCAAGCCAATACTTTCTCCGTATGGAAACACGGCCGGTGTCTTCACCATATATCGTCAGCGATATGCCGCCTTCTCACTATTTGAGCAACAGGTGGTCGATCGAGCGACAAACATCATCGGTATCTCGATCGATAGAACCCGTCACGAAGAAGCTTTGGTGAGGCGGGAGACCCAGGTTCGCAGGAGTCAAGCTCAGCTTCTTGCTGCCCAACGCATCAGCTCGACAGGAAGCTTCACGTTCGACATCCAGAAAAATGAATGCGTTTGGTCTGAAGAACTGTACCGGATATTCGATATCGACCCGTCCCTCGAACCCGACATCCACGACGTTCGGAAGCGAGTCTATCGCGACGATCTCGAAAAGTTCAACGGGGAATTACAGCGCGCGCTTTCTGGGCAAAGCATTGACGTCACATTCAGGATCGTGACTTCACACGCCGCTCTCAAATTCCTAAGAGGGTTGGCAAAGATTTCCTATCACGTCGGTGATAATCCGGTTTTGGTGGGGACCGTTCAGGACATTACTGATTTCAAAAACGCACAGGAAGCACTTCAGCGCGGAGAGGAAGCTCTAGTCAAAGCCCGCGAAGACTTGGCCTACGTCTCGCGCGTCATGACGATGAGCGCGCTGACAGCATCGATCGCACATGAGGTCAGCCAGCCATTGGCTGGGATTCTCACCAACGCCAATGCATGTCTGCGCCTGCTGGCCCTCAGCCCCCCCAATATTCAAGCCGCCTCCGAAACTGCGCGAAGGACCATTCGCGATACGATGCGCGCTACGGAGATAATCAAGCGGCTCCGGGCAATGTTCGCGCGCCAACCGTCTACAATGGAGTATACCGACCTAAACGACCTTGCCCGCGAGGTCATCATTTTGTCTGCAAGAGATATGCATCAGAAATCGATCAGTGTGACCGCTCAACTAGAGCCAAAAGCACTTCTGATCATGGGGGATCGCGTCCAGTTGCAACAAGTCATCCTAAACATGCTGTTGAACGCGAGGGACGCAATGGGCGATATCGAAAGCCGACCAAGAATGCTGACCGTGAGCACCCACGTGGACACTGAAGAATCGGCAGTCTTGTCGATTACCGATGTGGGCATAGGATTTCCGCTGGAGAATGCTGACCAGATGTTCGAAGCTTTCTTCACCACAAAGCAGGACGGCATGGGAATCGGTCTCGCTATCAGCCGCTCGATCATCGAAAACCACGGTGGCATAATGTGGGCCGAACCGAACGACGGGCCGGGTGCGACCGTCGCGTTTTCGATACCACTTCGGAGCGCACCCCAATGAGGTTCCAGTTCGATAGGATTACCACCCCGGCCAAACGGTGTTTTCACACCACGCGCCATGCCTGGCGGACAAACGCACAAGCCGCAGGTGGTCACCGGCGGCCCGCAGGTTTTGTGGATTGATCTGAGGTCACACGTTTCCCTCAGCCTTCTTCTTCCGATACCGAACTGTCGGAAGGCCGCCCCAGCCCCAGTTGTCCAGGTCGATTTCCTCGATCACCACATAAGTCGATTCCAGTGGCTTGTTGAGGACGTCGAGCATGACCTGACTGACGCCGGCGATGATTGCGGCTTTCTCTTCGGCGGTAACCGAGCTGCGATCAGGTGCCGTGCCTTCACGGGTTATCTGTACGGTCACTATGGGCATTTCGTAATCTCCTCGTTCAAAGATCTCGACCGATCTGCTAGGCGGCCATTGCCGCAAGGTGCTTCTCAAGTTCATCGACATGCGCATATCCAGCGCCGACCCTTCGAAGAGTTCCACCCTTCTTAAGGAACAGCGTGGGGAAGCTCGAAACGCCCATGGCACGAGACGTCGCGAAGTCTGTCGCGGCCTCATCGATGGTGCTCCGCTTCTTGTAGGTCTCGAGAAATTCGTCAACGCTGACGGGATGACCAAGTTCCTCAAGAGCGCGGGATCCGACTTCCGCCAAGACCAGGCCGATCGTAGTGTCGAACGCATCGACGTAGAAGGCGTGTTGGAATGCACGGAAGACCTTCAGAAGATCCGCTTCCGGACGGAGGATCCGGGCGGTCACTACCGCACGGCATACGGGCTCGGTGTCATAGACGAAGCCGGTTCTTGCAAGCAGGCCTTCTCGGTTGAACGATACGCCGCTGGCTTTCTCGACCTTCGCCCAATGATGTAGTCTGAACTGCTTGCCCGCGTCGTCAAGAACGTCGGTCGCGCCCGCCCGGAGTCCACCGAGGACGATCTTCAACGAGGCGTCCGGACGCCGCTCGAGCAGCAGCTCCATTTGCTTGCCGAACCCATAACACCACGAGCACATGGGATCTGCGGCTAGTACAAGTTCCATTTTCTTTCCTTTCACTCGCTTGCAGGGCGCGGGGCGTAGCCACGCCACGAGCCCGCGTCCTGTCGAGGCCTACTAGCGGCCGGCGTTCTGGCCACCATCGACGTGTAGGATCTCTCCCGTGACGAAGCTTGCGCTCTCGAGGTAGATCACGGCGTCGACGATGTCGCTGATCTCGCCCATGTGCCCGACCGGATGCAGAGCGGACAGGAACTCGTGAGTCTCGGGAGCGTGCATCGGGGTCTTGATGACGCCAGGAGACACGGCGTTTACGCGGACGCCCGTCTTGGCGAACTCGATGGCCAGTTCCTTCGTGACGGCGTTCAGACCGCCCTTGGTGAGCGAAGCGAGGGCCGTCGGAACGCTCGACACCGGCTGGTCTACGAGGCTCGTCGTGATGCTGACGATGTGTCCGGAACCTTGCTTGAGCATTTCCCTCGCAGCCCGCTGCGTGATGTGGAAGAAGCCCGAAACGTTCACGCCGAAGTTCAGGTCGTAGTCTTCCTGCGTGAAGTCGACGAAGGGCTTTGCGGTGAATACGCCCGCGTTGTTGACCAACGTGTCTATCCGGCCGAAGCGTTGAATCGCCTCGCGCACGACGCGCTCTGCGGTCTCGGAATTGGAGATGTCGCCCGCCACGGCATGCACGCCGTCGTCCGACCCCTGTTTGATCGAACGGGAGGTGGCGACGACGCGATAGTTCCGCTCACGATAGGCGCGGACCAGACCCGCGCCGATGCCCTGAGACGCACCGGTGATGATGGCGACCTTCTGCTGATTGCTCATGATATTACATCCTTTCAATTGCAGCGGTCCTTGTCCGGGCCGCCCTACGCCCTCGGCGTCGGTGCAATTGATTTAAGCGCTCACGATCATCGGGAGAATTACTGAGAAGCGGTATTCACTCCACCGTTTTTCGGGATAATCTCTTGTCGCTCGTACCGATCGGCGCTCACCCAAGATTCCGATCGTATCCGAGGACGGACGTTTCGGGCGTTTCGTCGGACGATATCGGTTCTGAACCCCCTCGGTAGCATCAGGCTGCCGCCGGGATCGTGCCAGAAAGTTCTATGAAAGCCTGGGCTGGCGGCGGACATGGACCGCGCCACGGCCGACGACTATCGCATCGTCCAGTTAACCCAGCCCGGCTCCGGAAGCACTGTATTGTTCGGCCAGGACATCACCAGTGCGCCCGGCTCCACCCAAGGTATGCATTTCGTGGTGTCCGACGTCCTTGCCGCGCGCGACGCCCTGATAGGGCGCGGGGCGATGGGTGCTCGCGTCCGGCCATTCAGATCGGCGGGAGAAGGCGACGGAGGTTTTCCCTATCTGTTACTCCACTCTGGAACCACCGTAGCAGGCGCCTGGCCGTGTCCTCGGTTTCGGCGCCTTGTGTCTCGCATCGTCGGCTTTCGCAGTACTCCCTGACCAGGCCGCGTATCATCGCTACATCCTCCGGCCACAGTAGCGCCCCGCACATGTCAACCTCCCGATTCATCGGTTTTGCCCTTGGTTCAGGATATCAAATCGAGTCCCTCGAATTGCAGACCGCCCAAGCGGGGGAGCAGGTCGCCGTAGACTTCCCTGCGGGGGAGCCCGTCGACTGAACGGGCACCCAGACCCGGACCGGTGCCGTCGATTGCCTCATCGAAACCAACGCGCCGACAAGACCCGCCATCGCGAGAAGGAATACGACGCCGGGAAAAATGGTGCCCTTCGGCTCGTCGTCTTTGTAACTCATCGTCATCTCCTGAAGCGTTGTCGGCACACCGCCGCGGTCAGGAAATCAATATGTCGAACCGTAAACCGTGGCTGTTGCACCTAGGTATCGACGATACCTTCGTATGCCCGACACCTTAGTCCACTAGCGGATCCGACCCGCCAGTCTCAAACTTCGCTGGCCAACGCCACTCTCGAGGATCTCGAGCGGCAGCCATTCATCGTCTATGACCGGAGAAGCAGTCATGCCCAATCTTGAAACTGGAAACCTCACACGTCGGTCCCTCGGCGGGGTCGCTCTTGGGCTGACGGTCGCCGGAATCCTTGCAGGACGCACCGCGGGAGCGGATCAGGGGAAAAAAGCCGTTCGCCAGAACAGCCATGGTCTGGTCGCCGACGGACGCATCGACGCCGGAGACCTCAATGTAGGATACGCCGACCTAGGTCCCCCCAATGGGTCACCAGTCATCCTTTTTCATGGCTGGCCCTACGACATCAACGCCTTCGCCGAGGTGGCCCCGTTGCTGGCCGACCAGGGTCATCGCGTGATCGTACCGCATCTGCGCGGATACGGCAGCACGACGTTCCTGTCCGACAGCACCATGCGCAACGGCCAGCAATCGGCTCTTGCCGTCGACGCTGTCAAGTTGATGGATGCTCTGAAGATCGACAAGGCCACCCTGGCGGGGTTCGACTGGGGTGCGCGCACCGCCGATATCGTCGCCGCGCTGTGGCCGGAACGATGCAAAGGCCTAGTGTCCGTCAGCGGCTATTTGATCGGAAACCAGACTGCTGGAAAGGCGCCCCTGCCGCCCTCCGCGGAGCTTCAGTGGTGGTACCAGTTCTACTTCGCGACGGACCGCGGCCGCGACGGCTATGAAAAATACACGAACGACTTCGCCAAGCTAATCTGGCAGCTCGCCTCCCCGCATTGGAAGTTCGACGACCCGACGTTCGAACGGAGCGCCGCAGCGTTTGCCAATCCCGACCACGTCGCGATCGTCGTCCATAACTATCGCTGGCGGCTTGGTCTGACGGAAGGCGAGACGCGGTTCGACGAGTTCGAAACCAAGCTCGCTTCCGCTCCCGAAATCCACGTTCCCACGATCACGATGGAAGGTGACGCAAACGGAGCCCCCCATCCGGATCCGAAGGCCTACGCCGGGAAGTTCAAAGGGAAGTACGAACACCGTCTGGTAACTGGCGGAGTTGGCCACAACCTCCCGCAGGAAGCCCCCGAGACCTTCGCCAAGGCGGTACGGGATGTCGATTCCTGGGCTTGAAAGATCAGGAATGATCAACCAACGCTCTGTCGCCGCTGCACGATTATCGAATATTTCGATGATATCCATCATAAAAAACAGGCTGGCGCCGCGCTCGCCAGCCGTGTGATGGGTGGCGTGTTTTCGTCAGCGTCGCTCGACTACGCAGGCGCCTTTGCTTTCGTCGCCTCAAAAGGATTGATCATTGGAAATCGGTATCGATAGTTTCGCAATGCTCCTGACCGACCCGGCGACAGGTCGGTTTCAGTCGGCCCTCGATCGCATGGAGAGCGTGCTCGCCGAAGTCGAGTTGGCGGATCAAGTCGGACTCGATGTCTTCGGAATGGGTGAACATCACCGAGAGAACGCGCTTGATTCCGCGCCTGCGGTGATCCTTGCCGCTGCTGCCGCGCGCACGAAGTCTATCAGGCTGACGAGCGCCGTCGCCGTCCTGAGCGCCGCCGACCCCGTGCGGCTCTTCCAGGAGTTCGCCACACTGGATCTGATTTCCCGCGGACGCGCGGAAATCGTGGTTGGTCGCGGCTCCTCCGTGGAGGCCTACCCATTGTTCGGATTCGACCTGCGGGACTACAATGCGCTCTTTGCGGAGAAGCTGGACCTGTTGCTGAAGATCAGAGCGCAGCCCAACATTAAGTGGACGGGCCGTTTCCGCCCTGCGATCAATGGCGAGGGTGTTTTTCCCCGCCCGCACCAGCCAGTCTTGCCCATCTGGCTGGGCGTCGGCGGGACGCCCGAATCCTTCGTCCGCGCCGGAACGCTCGGACTACCACTGATGGTCGCCATCATCGGCGGAAGTTTCGAGCGTTTCCTGCCCTTGGTCGAACTCTATCGTCGCGCATGGCTCGCCGCCGGTCATCCGGCAAAGAACCAGAGGATCGGCGTGCACGCTCTTGGCTTTGTTGGGGACACCGACAACGCTGCCAAGGAAGCGTTCTTCCCCGGCTGGTTCCAGATGTTCACGGACGCCGGAAGGGAGCGCGGCTGGCCGCCACCGACGCAAACTCAGTTCGAGCATATGTGCGGGCCGGACGGCGCGTTTCTGGTCGGCAGCCCGCAAACTGTGGCTGCGAAGATATCGCATGTTAACAGGTCGTTAGGAGGGATCTCTCGCATCACCTTCCAGATGAGCACCGCCGCCCTCGAAGCGAAAGCGATGCGACGTTCGATCGAACTGCTGGGAACCGGCGTTGCGCCTTTGGCGCGGGGTGAACTTCGCAACTAGCGGGAGCACCTCTGCTGTGGGCGCCGGCAGCGGCCGACGCCCATTCGCTTTATCCGAAGATCAATCTTTGGTAGTCAGCCAGCATTTTCGGATCCTCGACCGACCCGTGATGGTGTAGCTGTCGCCAGCCGCCGTCTCTGCGCACGAACCACCGGGGCGTCCGGAAGGCGACGTCCAGCGTCTCCTCTGCCGTCCTGCACACACCGCGTTCGCGACCGACGAACAGATGCCAGTCGTCGGCGCCCTGGCTCGTGAAGTCGTGGAAGGTCACGTGAACCTTCGCCTGACCTTTGAAGAGCTTCGAATACCCGTCGACGATCTGGTCCCATCCGCGGCGGATGCCACCGATAGGGTTGTCCATGCTGGGCTCCGAACCGCCGAGCCAGACCTCTTCCAACCCCGCCAGATCGCCAGCGTTGAAGGCCCGGTAGAAT
Organism: Rhizobium leguminosarum; assembly: GCF_019798305.1. GTDB lineage: Bacteria > Pseudomonadota > Alphaproteobacteria > Rhizobiales > Rhizobiaceae > Rhizobium > Rhizobium leguminosarum_U. The sequence goes on along the minus strand of NZ_JAAXDD010000011.1, from coordinate 241,068 downwards.
TCGATCAACGCATCCAGGGAGCTTCCATCGCCCCGCTTTCTCTCGCCGCCGTTCACTTCTGTGAGATGCCGGTTCATTGGTATTCTCCTCGTACGTTGCTCGAAGGTTGCCTGACTTAACGTTGCGAGAGCATGTAACCCTCGTCGGGCTGGCCAGACCTGATACTGCCCGTCTTCACCCCCGGCAGCATGCTGAAGAGAGAGACCAGGGCTTCTATTGTACGATAGTGTCGTCGGTATCTTTACAGATGCGCGGGCGATCGCATCGGGGAGATCGAGGCGCGTGACCCTTCAAGTTTGACGGGCCGGCCGTCCTACCCTTCTGGCGCTCCGCTCGCCCGGAAAAAGCAGGATCATGAGCACGTATATCGTCGCGCCCGCCACCAGTGCGATACTGGCAACGGCGAGAGCAAGATCGAACCCCGCATCGACGTCGGCCACGCGACCCATGATCGCTCCGACAGTCGGCGGCCCCAGGATCTGCCCGATGGCGAACACCGCCGTCAGCAGCCCCATGTAGCGAGAGTGGTGGCTCGATCTGATCCGTCTTACTTCATTCATCGCGAAGAAGCTGATCGCGGTAAACGGCAGGCCGACGAGGATGCTGCTAATGGCAAGACCGAAAGCGCCGTGCCATACGACTGACAGTGCAACTCCCACCGCCTGCACTAAGTACGCGCCGGTAAGATGAAGCCTTACGTCGGCGCCGTGCTTCACGCGTGCCGCCAGCAACGATCCGACGACAGCCGCCAGTCCGAGAAGTGGCCAGAAGACCGTGAGGAGAGGCGAGCCAGGGATGCTGTTCTTCGCGATCACCGGGAGATACGTTGCCGTGACGATGTAGCCGAAGCCCGCCAGCCCGTAGGCGATCGCGAACAAAGGCATTTCCGATTTCGGCACCTTGCCGGAGGCGCTTGTCGGTGCACCGACCGAATAGGCGTCGGACGGTTTCGAGCTCTTCCCGAAGGTTTTCCAGATAATCCCGCTGATGATGGCGGAGATCGCCGCGAATACCAGCCAGGCCGAGCTGCCGGACAGCCCGAGCACGGTCATCCCGCTGGCGGTCAGTCCGGATACTGCGATGCCCGCGCCGGGCCCGGTGAATATGGCGCTTCCGATCGAGCTGCCGGTTCCCGAAAGCTGGGCAAGACACCATCCGGAGGTGAAGACGAATCCGACCGCGGAAGCCACGCCCGCCAGGAACCGAAGAGCGACCCAGGCCTCGGCATAGGGTGCAGACATGAGAGCCGTGAGCAGGATTGTGGAAACCAGTGTCAGGCGGATGACGAAGGTGTGGTCCCATCTTCTGGGTACTGCCATCGCAGCCACAGCACCGACCAAGTAGCCGACGTAGTTCGCGGTGGCGAGTTCTCCGGCTCGCGAAAGGTCGAGCACGCCGTCGTGCAGCATCATCGGCAGGATCGGAGTGAAGGCGAACCGACCAACGCCCATGGCGATGGCGAGCGACGCTGATCCTGCGAGCACGACCACATAGGGACTCGGGCTGTGTTTAGACATCACGCTGTCCTTCGTTTAGTTGGAAATTATAACGACACGACTGAGAGAGGCGCGCGCCATCGAGCCTCGACATAGTGGTGGCCGACGTATGCGTGAACGGTTGGCCGGCGGCAGGCTGTCCGCCGCAATCCGCAACGATCGGCGAAGATGCCGTTACGTGGTACTGCGGCGTGCGATGACGTCCAACGCCGATTGATAGAGCTCGCGCGTCAGTTCCTCGGCCCCAACCCTTAAGGCGAGACCGGCGGCCTGACCCGACCAGAGGTTCGTGAAATCGTATCGCGACTCCGCCTCGGCCATCGCTCTGATAGGAACGAGAGCTCCTCCGGCAGTTGGAAATGCCGGCACGCTTTGCGAAATCGGTCCTAGCTCGCGCATCAGGCGGTTCACGACGCCCCTCGCCGGACGGCCGGTGAAAACATTCGTTATTGCGGTGCTATCGTCTCGCGCGGAAGCTAGCGCCTCGGCCTGAACTGCGGGAATCCTCGCCTCCGGGCAAAACAGGTATGCCGTCCCAACCTGGACGGCGGAAGCGCCGAGCATCAAAGCGGCGGCGACCCCTCGCCCGTCAGCGATGCCGCCGGCTGCGATGACAGGAACCCGCATGGCGTCGACCACCTGAGGCACAAGCGCCATGGTTCCGACCTGCGTTGTCATGTCCTGCGTCAAAAAGTTTCCACGATGTCCACCGGCTTCGAAACCCATGGCGATGACTGCGTCGACACCGTTGGCCTCGAGCCAGACGGCCTCGGACACGGTCGTCGCGGATGATATGATTTTTGCGCCTGTTGCCTTCACTCGCTGGACCAGTGCCTTTTCGGGCAGCCCGAAATGAAAGCTCACGACCTCGGGCTTCAACTCCTCCACCACCGTGCAAAACGAAGAGTCGAAAGGTGCGCGCCCTGCCGCCGCGATCGGCGCGGCGGGGTCGAGTCCTGCCTCTACGAAATAGGGCGCAAGCAAAGCTCTCCATCGCATCTGGGCAGCCGGGTCGCCCGGCGGTGAAACATGCGAGAAGAAGTTGACGTTGACCGGAGCTTTTGTCGCCGTTCTAATTTCGGTCAATGCATGGCGCAGCGCCTCGACGTTTAACTGTGCGCTTGGGAGAGAACCCAGACCGCCTGCCTTGGCCGCGGCGACGACCATGTCTACCGTCGTCGCGCCGGCCATCGGCGCCTGGATGATGGGAAGCTCGACTCCGAACAGGTCGAGAATTCGGCGATCCGGCCAGCGGGTCACGTGGACTCCTTATCGTGCATGACGTTGCTGGACCGGCGTCGGCCCGCTCATGAGGCGTACGCGCGGGAACCGATTCAATAGATCGCTGTTGGACATTCTCTGATCTCGCTTGTGTGTTGTCGTGCGGCTTATCAGGACGCCAGCGCCGGAACCCCGTAGCGAGCGGCCGGAACATTGCGCGAAAGGTTCGGCATCAGTTTCTGGCGAGCTGCCTCGTAGGCGTTCCAGTCACCAATGTCAGGCACCGAAGGAAGTGTGATCAGCTCGCCCATGTCGAGGCCGGCGAGCGCTGCATCGACAGCGTCTTCCGCCTTCATGACGATCTGGTCGGGCAGACGGTCCAACGAACCTCCCGAAGCTTCCCAGAACGGAGTTTCGACCGCGCCGGGGAGGACTGCCTGGATGCGGATGTTCTTCTCGGCAAGTTCCTTCTGCAGCGAGAACGTCAGGGCGATGACGAATGCTTTCGTCGCGCCGTAAACGCCGTTCAGAATTTCGGGCGCGATGCCCAATGCGGAGGCCATGTTGACAATCGTGCCGTGCTCGCGAGCGACGAAGGACGGCGCGACGGCGTAGACCAGACGGGTCAAGGCTGTGACGTTGATCGCGATCATTCTCTCCATCGCCTCTACGTCGGACATGAGCAACGGCTCGACCGCGCCGACGCCGGCGTTGTTGACAAGCATGGTAATCGAGGTGTCGCCTCGAAGGATTCCTTCGACCTTCAGAAGGTCATCGCGCTGGCCAAGGTCGGCGCGGACGGTTTTCACAATCCGACCGGTCGAACTCGCGATGTCCTTGCTAATCCTGGCGAGCGCATCCTGGCTGCGCGCCACCAGTATCAGGTCATAACCGCGGCGGGCGAGCCTATCGGCATAGAGCGCTCCGATACCCGACGATCCGCCAGTGATCAGCGCAGTGCCTCTCGGAAAGTTTGTCATTGTGGTTCTCCTTGATTGAGGTGCGTTCGGAATGCCGTCAGCGAAGCGTCCTGAACGCCGCACGCAGCTCCGATGAGAAAAGGCCTGGTTGCTCCCAGGCGGCGAAGTGGCCGCCCTTGTCGACTTTGTTGTAGTAGATGAGGTTGTGGTACGCCTTCTCGGCCCAGCTTATGGGCGCCTGATAGATCTCGCCGGGGAACACGGTGATCGCAGCCGGAATCTTGATGTCGACCGCGTTGAAGTTGTTGGCGTTGTTTTCCCAGTACAGGCGCGCGCCCGAGGTGGCGGTTCCGGTGAACCAGTAGAGCGAGATGTCATCGAGCATCTCGTCCTTTGTCAGGGACTTCTCCGGATCGCCTCCGCTATATGTCCAGTCCGCAAACTTGTCGTAGTACCAGGCGGCGAGACCGACGGGCGAATCGGTCAACGCATAGCCCAGCGTCTGCGGCCGCGTCACCATCATCAGGGCGTATCCCGCTCCCTTCGTGTAGAGAGTGTTCATCTGCTCATATGCGGCCTTCTCGTCTGCGGTGAGCCCGGCCGGGGCAGGTTCGCCATTGGCAAGCGCCTTGGCGATATCAGGAGGAACCGTTGCCGGCATGTTGGTGTGGATGCCGAGCAGTCCCTCCGGCGCTTGCGCCGCCATCTTGTCGGATACCACGGCACCCCAGTCGCCGCCCTGCGAGACATAGCGGTTGTAGCCAAGCCGCTTCATCAGCACATGCCAAGCGCGGCCAATGCGGTCCGGCCCCCAGCCGGTCTCGGTCGGAACTTCGGAAAAGCCGTAACCCGGCATGGAAGGAATGACGACGTGGAAGGCATCCTCGGCGGTGCCGCCATGCGCCGTCGGTTCGGTGAGAGGCCCGATCGTCTTGACGAGTTCCAGCACGGAACCCGGCCAGCCATGCGTCATGATCAGTGGCAGCGCGTTTTCGTGCTTGGACTTGACGTGGATGAAGTGGATGTCGAGACCGTCGATCTTGGTCATGAACTGCGCGTGCGCGTTCAGCTTCTTCTCGCCGCTCCGCCAATCGTATTCGGTACCCCAGTAGTCGACGAGTGGCTTCAATTTGAGAAGTTGCGCGCCTTGCGAACGATCAGGAACCGTTTCCTTGCCAGGCCAGCGAGTCGCGCGAATCCTGCGTCGGAGCTCGTCGACCTCCTTCTGTGGGATCGCGCACTTGAAGGGGCGGATCGCATCTCCTCCTGTCGCCGCCCAAACGGGTTTGGGGAGAATGCCGAGGGCCGCGGTCGCGGCCGTTACTGCTAGCAGTTCGCGCCGCGTCGGCGATTGTGCGGTCCTCGTATCAACTTCTGCTGACATGACGTCCTCTGTTTGGATGGAATGATTGGAGTTCGTCATAGAGATCGTCCGGAAAGGCTGCCGATGGTATTGTGCAAAGGTATTGGTGATACCTATGGATCAGTTTGACCAAGCGCCCGAAGGATCGCCATCTTCGACAAATGCGGCGCCGAAGCCGGCCTCGTCCTTCTTGGGGTCACTCCGCCCGGTCCCGCCGGCCCAGTAATCTTCGGGTCGAAAGTGACGGCTGCGGCACCTTATTGCGCACAAGGATTGCACCTAGTCGTCTCGAACATCGAGCTGGCGCACGAGGCGAGCGCGCCACACCCATCCGCAATTCGGCATGATCAATGATTAAGCGAGGCTGCCGGATTCTGCCGCGATACGTTTCAGTTCCGACCGGAGACGCGGCACCGCGAAGTCAATTAATGTTCGGACTTTCGGAACAGTGGCACGGCCCCGAGGGGTCAGGATATGAACTGCCAACGCCGGCGGTTCGGCATGGGGAAGAATGATCCGCAGCCGGCCGTCGCGGACGTAGTCGGCGACGTGATAGGAATAAAGCCGCGTCACACCCATTCCCTCCGCTGCGGACGCTGCGGCCGCTCGGACGCTGTTCACGAGATAACGAGGTGCGAAGTGGACGGTTCTCGGGACGGAAGAACCCTCGGCTGGCGCAAAGCTCCAAGATTCGAGACCAAAATTCGAGAAGGCGATGAGGTCGTGTTTGGCGAGATCGGAAAGCTCATCGATCGCGGGATGGGTTTCTAGGTATTCGGGGGCAGCCACCACCACGCGCCTGACGTCGCCGCCGATGCGGGTGGCGATGTGGGTCGAGTCCGCGAGGTTGCCGATCCGAAGAGCCGCATCCACGCCTTCGTCGACCAGATTCACGAAGCGATCAAGCATCAGAAGCCGAACCGAGACGCCTGGATACTCGCGGAGAAAGCTGTCGAGAATCGGCCGAAGCACTTCCTCGCCAAGAATAGGCGGTGCGGAGATGGTCACCGTCCCCCGAGGAGAGGATCGCTCCGAACCGGCGATCATGTCGGCCTCCTCCAGATCTACCAACACCCTCCGGCAGGCTTCGACGTAGCGCTGGCCGGCCTCGCTTAGTTTCAGGCTCCGTGTCGTACGATGAAGAAGTTCCACGCCGACATGCTGCTCGAGCAGCCCCAAGGCGCGGCTGATCGCCGTTGGAGACCGCTTCAGTCTGCGAGCAGCACCTGCCAGGCTTCCTTCTTCGACCGCCGTGACGAAGACCTTCATTGCGTCGATACGATCCATCAGGGCTCTCTCCAAGCTTTTCACGGACCTCCGCCGGAGCGACCTTGAGCCATGAGACTTAATGATCGGACTGCTTTTAGCGAGGAAGCTATCGTGGACATGAGGTCCCTAGTGGATTTCGGGGTCGTCCTCAATACCAAGCCGTGCGGCCATGTTCACAAGCTCCGCAAGTGACCGAGCGGCCATCTTTCGCATGACCTGGCCGCGATGCGCCTTGACCGTAATCTCGCTGATATTGAGTTCGAAGGCGACTTGTTTGTTCAAAAGACCCTTGACCACGCGCCTCATCACGTCGCGCTCGCGCCCCGTGAGAGAACCGTAACAACGCTGCAGTCGACGTAACTCTTCGCCTTCGCGCAAAAGAGCCTCGCTTCGTGAGAGCGCGGATCGTATGGCTTCCAAAAGCGCGGCGGGGTCGATCGGTTTCGTGAGAAAATCCAATGCGCCGCCTTTAAGAGCTCTGACAGTCATAGGAACGTCTGCGAACCCGGAAACGAATATTATTGGCATCCTTTTCCCGCTGACACTGATCATGCTCTGGAGGTCGAGACCATTCAAACCGGGCATGTTGACATCGAGAACGAGGCAACTCGGCACCGATGTGGGAGGCGCGTCAAGGAAGGACTGCGCCGACTCGAACAAAAGTGGCTGCCAGCCTGCTGAGGTGATCAACAGCTCGAGAGACTCTCTGACCGAGACATCGTCGTCGACTACAAAGACCGTCGGTAACCCGATTGCGTCAAAAGATTTGGCACTAGCATCAATCATTGCTGAAGTTATCCGGTACATGTGCTTCCTCCGCGAAGAAGGCGCCAAAGTCGTCGTGCTAAAAAACGTAACTCCACCGGAACGCAATGTCGACGATAGCGCTTTTACAACCAGGTCTTCGGCGAGCCGCCGAGCGAGAATGCACCGGACTTCCTGGAAGTCCATTGTACAATGGTATCGACGGTCAGACCTGAAGGCAAAATGGATGATCGACCACGCCATCCGGAGTTGCAAACATTTCCGTCTCATCGGCCCGTCTTTACTGGGAGATCAAGCTCGAGTTCTTTGTGGTCAAGAACGTCAAGATACCCGCGCCATCAGCGTCCTTCCAGATGAGATCTGTGCGGCGCCGAGAAGTTGGACGGTATCCGAAGCTGATCGATTTCAACAAGTCGACAAAGGACGGGCGCTTACCGTAGGAACAGGGGAAGGTGTTCTGCGACGAGCGCTTCGTTTGTGGATGAGCGTTTATGGCCTCTCGGTCGCTAAAGTGAAGCTGCCCTCGATGTCGGTTTCGCGCGCTGCCGACGCAGGCTTTTTAACCCATTGCCAACACCATAGTACAATATGCCGACCGCCGCGCACGGTGCATTGTCGTGCGCGACGGGCAAGTGAGCCCAGCGTATTGCGATCGATGATCGTAGTGATACTCCAGCAAAATCGGGCAGTCCTTGTCGAGATGGTATTTCTTAACGAACGAGCTATTTGAAGACATCCGCTTAGCGGGTTTCGGTCCGAGGCGGCCCAGACACGTCAGCGGGTGCTACAAAAAATTGGTTCCGCTCGTCTGCCCCGACTTAACTCGACCCCGCCCGCCTCACCTTGGCTGCGAGAGGATCGGCACGGACTCGATACGCGAAACCAGTCTGCTCGACTTCGAAGCCATGATTACGTTCGGCGGCGAAACCACCGGGGTCAGACGGACGCAGCCGCTCGTTGCCACCGACGACATGATACAGAAAAGCCCGTTTCACATTCGACCGGCTCACTTGCTAGACCGGTTGAGCAACAGGCGTACTTCAAGGGGGCAGCGGCCGGACGCTGCTGGCTGACATGTCCGACTTGCTTCAATCGGCGTCGGAGAACGAAATACTCCGACGCTGCATGGACAATCTGCTGACGATCACAACTCTTCCAGAAATCTGGAGAGGAGAGAGTGCCCTTGACATCTGCAATTCCCTCTTGAACGTTCTGGCCGAGATAGTCGATGTTGATTTTCTTTTCCTAAGAATAATACCGCAGAACGGCCAGCCGAAAGTCGAAATCGCTCGAATCCACCCCGACGGAGGCCTCAGCCATACCGCGGAACTAGGCGGCTTTCTGTCCCAGCTATTGGGCGACGTGGTCTCCGAATGGCCGCAGACTGCGAAGCTACGGTGTGACAACGCCGACTACGTTACCGTTCAACAGCCCCTCGGCATCCATCGTTGCATCGGCGTGCTCGTAGCGGGGACCCGCAAGTCTTCCTTTCCGAGCGAGCAGGACAGACTCATTCTTCATGTTGCCGCGAATCAGGCCGCCGGCGCTCTGAACGAAGTACTTCGGCTTGGTGAGGACGCTTCAGGAGCGGCCGTAAAGGCGCACAACAGGATTGTTGACGCGATCCCGGTAATGGCGTGGTCCACGCTTCCAGATGGTAGTGCGGATTTCTTCAACGAGCACTTCCTGTCATACCTCGGAGTTACGACCGAGCAAGCGTCCGGATGGGGATGGGCCGCGGCCCTTCATCCCGATGACGCGGAAAGTCTGAAGGCGGTGTGGATTGAAATGTTGGCATCGGGACGAGCAGGCGAGGCCGAGGCCCGCCTACGCCGATGGGACGGGGAATACAGGTGGTTCCTCTTCCGCGCGAATCCTCTTTTCACGGACGATGCTTCCATTGTTCGGTGGTACGGAACCAATACCGACATTGACGATCGCAAGCGTGCTGAAGAGGACTTGCGGCGCAGCGCGGCGTTCCTGGCACAGGGCCAACGGCTGACAGAAACAGGAAGCGTATGGTGGAGGCCAGCGACGGAGGAAATCCTCTGGTCCGACGAGGCCTACCGCGTGGCGGGCTATCCCACCACACAAACTCCCACCGTTGATTTGATGCTCGGCCGTTGCTATCCAGAAGATCTGCCGCTGGTAAGCAGTCTAGTCATGCGGGCCATGCAGGATGGCGAGGACATGGAACTTGAGCATCGGCTGCTCATGCCCGACGGGAAAGTGAAATACGTTCACGTCGTCCTGCAGAACATTGGATCGGATCGGGCCGATCCAGAGTTCATCGGCGCCGTTTCCGACATAACCGACCGGAAGATCGCCGAGGAGCGGCTCCGGCGAAGCGAGGTCCTGTTGGCAGAAGGGCAGCGGATTAGTCGTACGGGGACGTTTTCGTGGAAAGTCGATACTGACGAAATTACCTTCTCCGAGGAACTCAATAGGATATTCGGATTCGAACCCGAGACGGTGGTCGACTTCAACAAGATCACGGAGAGGGTTTTTGAAGAGGATCTTCCCCTACTGTCCAAAAAGATGGCCGACGTTCGGCAGGGAGCAGACAATCCGGACTACGAAATCAGGCTGTTTGTAGACGGCCAAGTCAAATATGTCAGGGTGGTCGGTCGAATTGTTCGACTTTTGGACGACACCACCGAATGTATAGGAGCAATCCAGGACGTTTCGGCACAGCGTGTGGCCGAGCTTGCGCGGGACAAGCTGCGCACCGAACTGGCGCAACTCGCGAGGGTCATGAGCCTGGGCAGGATGGCAGCGTCCATTGCGCACGAAGTCAACCAGCCACTGTCTGGAATTATTACTAATGCCAACACATCTCTTCGCATGCTGTCCACGACTCCGCCCAACATCCAAGGAGCGATTGAGACGGCGAGACGAACTATTCGCGACGCCAACCGTGCCGCTGAAGTGATTGCGCGGCTGAGGAGATTATTCAGACGAGGCGTTACCGCCGTTGAACCGGTAGACCTCAACGACGCGGCTCGGGAGGTCATCAGCCTTCTTTCGAACGATCTGCAACGCGGACGGATCTCTCTAGATGTGAAACTTTCGGCGGCACTGCCCCTTGTCGCAGGAGACCGGGTACAACTTCAGCAGGTCATAATGAACTTCCTACGCAATTCGATCGATGCCATGGCCGGCGTCCATGAAGCATCGCGAAACATCGTCGTGCGCACAGCACCAGTGGGCATTAAAGAGGTGCACTTAACAGTGGAGGACACCGGCGCAGGTCTCGGAACCAGCGACATTGCAAGGCTGTTCGACGAGTTCCATACGACAAAACTCGATGGCATTGGGATCGGCCTCTCCGTCAGCCGTTCAATCGTCGAAGGGCACGGCGGGGAAATCTGGGCCGAGCCGAATCCTGCCGGTGGCGCAATCTTCGGATTTTCAATACCGATTCAGGACTCGAGCGATAACCGCGCTGCCGTTGCCGAGGCAGATCATCGATGAAGAAAGCACTCATTTCGATCGTTGACGACGACGAGTCCGTCAGGGAGGCGCTCCCTGACTTGATACGGATATTTGGCTTCGAGGTACGAGCGTTCTCTTCCGCCATCGAGTTCCTGGAATCCGAATGGATGTCGAAAACCGATTGCCTGATACTCGACATCGCAATGCCAGGGATGTCTGGACCTGAACTCCAGGAAGAATTGCTCAGACGTGGTGAAAATATTCCAGTCATATTCATCACGGCGCATAAGGATGAAAATGAACGACTGCCGCTTCTTCAAGGCGGAGCGGTTGCCTGTTTATTCAAGCCATTCAGCGATGTGGCGCTTCAGGAAGCTTTGCAGAAGGTGTTCAGCTAAGGCCTTTCCTCTGCCGTGCGTCAGGTTTGCTGAAATTGATGGGTCATCAGAAGGACTGTAAGCCCACGGTGAAAGACGTCTTGCGATGATGGGCTGCTGACTGCCAGTCCAGTGGGAACACTATCACGTCCGTAGAGCGGCGCCGCCGGCGCCGCAGCAGAAGATTGCCGTGCAGAGGTGCTTGAAATCCCTCAGATCGGAACGTACGCATGACTCGCGAGACCTCCGACGTCTGGTTTTACCCTGTATGTCTGAACGGAAGGATCTCCGAGATTTCAGTTCTCTCCGAATTCGAGTTCTTCGCAACTGTTCCAAAGCCGCAGGCGTCGCCAGACAATCATGGCAGAAACGACCCTGCTGGACCGGCGATTTAACGTTCAAACAGCCGAATTCACCTTTTGGTGGTGAAGCCAATCCCTTTTGCCAGATGTGCGCATCGGGAATTTTGCATCAATCTTGCCATTCGACCGGAGGGACGAAATGGCGAGCAATTATCGTTTGAAAGCGAGTGATACCAGTTGGGCCATAATCGATAATGCAACTGATGCACCGGCCCGACTGGATGGCATACCACTCGCAATAATGGAGGCTGCGGAAGCCCGGCACATGCTTCGTATACTTGATGGCATTGATCAGATCCGGACGACCTCGAAGTGGTGGGCGAATCTCGCCAAAAAGCGGGCGAAGATGATAACCTCGTCGGGCGCTGTGCAGGCGGTGGAATTCAAGCCGTTGCGGCCGTCGAGCAATTGGACTTGAGACAATGAAATCACATCGCTGCGCATAAAAGCGCATGGCCATACTTCCCAGCCTCTGGATGTGGCCATCAACGTCCTATTGCTCCGGCAATCCACATTTACTTTCACCGAATTTTTTTGCGTAATCTGTTTGCCAAAGTGCCCGATAACGCCGTTGGGAGGATGGCAGCGGGCAATTGGGACAAGGAGGATTAGCATGCAGGTCAATCGCCGTTCATTTCTGATGGGTTCAGCCGGTGCGGCCGCCGGCCTCGCTCTCGGCGCCGGAAGCGCCATTCCGGCCTTTGCCGAAGGCGCACAACTGCGCGCCATGTGGTGGGGATCCAACGACCGCGCCAAGCGCACGCTCGAGGTTGCCAAGCTCTATCAGTCGAAAACGCCTGGCGTCACTATCGTCGGAGAATCGCTGTCGGGCGACGGCTACTGGACGAAGCTCGCAACGCAGATGGCTGGCCACTCGATCGCCGACATCTTCCAACTCGAGCCGGGAACGATCTCAGACTATTCGAAGCGCGGCGCCTGCCTGCCGCTCGATGAATTCGTCCCGTCCACGCTGGACGTTCAGTCCTTCGGCGCCGACATGCTGAAACTGACCACCATCGACGGCAAACTCTATGGTGTTGGCCTCGGCCTCAACTCCTTCTCGATGTTCTTCGACACCGTCGAATTCGAAAAGGCAGGCATCCCGTTGCCGACGCCCGATCTCACCTGGGATGAGTACGCCAAGCTCGCCGTCGAACTCGCCAAATCTTCCGGTAAGGGCGGCGGCCCCTATGCGGCGCGCTACGCCTATGTGTTCGATGCCTGGCTGCGCCAGCGCGGCAAAAGCCTCTTTGCGAGGGAGAGCGTTGGGCTGGGCTTCACGGCCGACGATGCCGGGGAATGGTTCGACTACTGGGAGAAACTGCGCAAGGCGGGCGGCACCGTTGCTGCCGACGTGCAATCGCTCGATCAGAACACGATCGACAAGAATTGTTTTGGTCTTGGCAAATCGGCGATCGGCATGGCCTATTCCAACCAGATGATCGGTTATCAGCTAATCATCAAGAACAAGATCGGCATTACAACGCTGCCGCGCGAGAAGAAAGGCGGCCCGTCCGGCCACTATTATCGTCCGGCACTGATCTGGAGCATCGGCGCCACGACCGAGCATCCCGAGGCGGCGGCCAAATTCATTAGCTTCTTTGTCAACGATCCCGAAGCCGGCAAGATTCTGGGTGTCGAACGCGGTGTGCCAATGTCGCCCGCCGTGCGCGAAGCCATCCTGCCGCAGCTCAACCCGACGGAGCAGGAAACGGTCAAATACGTGAACCTGCTCAAGGATCAGGTCGGCGAGTATCCGCCGCCGGTGCCGATGGGAGCAAGCGAGTTCGACCAGCGCGTGCTGCGCCCGATTTGTGACGAACTCGCCTTCGAACGGATTTCGCCCGCCGATGCGGCGACCCGGCTCATCGAAGAGGGTAAGGCAACGATCAAGGGATGATCGGTCGCCCGACATGAGGAGAGGCCCGCAACACCCCGGCGGGCTCTCTGTTTTTCAGGCCTCTGTTTTTCCGGACTATCAGTTGCTGCCCAGGTTTTCGACCACGCGCCAATCCGGCCGGCCAAGATCGAACGGCCATCCTTGCACATCCCGGTCGTTGAAATAGACGACTTCCTGCAGATTCGGGAAGGCGCTCTGCTTCAATGTGGCAGTTTCGATCCACGGCCTGATATAAATGTCGCCGCCTTCATAGCCGAGCTCCGCCACCCAGATCGGCTTTCCGTAACCGGCGACGAGATCCGAGATCATAGCCCTGCTTCAGCGCTTCCGAAAACGTCCGGTGCTCCTTGTAGGCAAGCTCGTCGTAGCGCTGCAGGCCGAAACACAACTTCTGGCCCTGCAGACTGCCCCGTAGCCGACCGCCTCGATCGCTTTGATCGGGAACTTCTCCTGCGGGGCCTTCAGCTCCTGAAGGCAGACGACGTCCGGCCTGGCTTCATCCAGCCATCTCAACAAGACTTCGAGCCGGCCGTTGACGCCGTTGACGTTGTACGTGGCGAGCTTCACCGCCTCAGTGTCGGCTGATTTCCGCCTCGACCTTCTTGCGAGAGTTCCCCGCACTGTTCACGGCCTTCTTGACTGTTTCTTTCGAGACGCCTTCCTTTTTCGCCTCGTAGCGAACCTCGTGATCCTGTCCGCCAGCGACCTTCGCGCGATCCTGAGCGCGACCTCGGGGAGTGGATGCCATCTTCATATCTCCTGATGATATCAATCACCCTGAAACGGGGGCCGATTCAAGAAGTTCCCGTGCGACCTCCTCGCCCGGTTCAAGATAGACCCAGTTCGGGGAGAGGCTCCCGCATTGCGGCCTTTGCCAACCGAGGGGCGTCAAGTACAAACAAGATGTACGCGGTGTTTTCCTCGCACATTACCAAGCGCGGTAGGCTGTTCCGACAGCTACCGCGCGAACATTGACGGCAACAAAGCGCCATTGCGGTCATATAGCTACCGGAATTTAATAATTTGCGGCAGCATCCAGTAAGAACTGAAAATTGCTCAAAAAAACCAGCATGACATCCAGCTAGTCCCTGGCGATCCACATGGGAAACGTCTCTCGTTGGTCTCCCGCTCTGACAGCCTCCAGGTAACGCGGCTTCCAAACGTCACCAATGAACATCTCCATCGTGGTGGGCAATTTCGGGCGATCCTCGTGCTCCCCATGGAACCTTACGATGCCATTGTTCAAAGCGTCAGCACTCAGGGTGTCGTCCTGCCATTTCTCCGGCGTCCCGAACCGCGCCAGAAATTCAGCTTCCACGTCTTTGCGGGTCGTCTCGATGTATCGGTACTCCACCGGCCTCTCGATCTCCTTGCCAATGATCACGGCCAGTTCGTTCATCGAGACATCTTCCGAGCCGACTTCGAGATAGACGCGGTGTCTGCCCGTCGGATTGGTCAGTTCCTTCGCTGCCAGCCATGCGATGTCATCAGTCGCCACCCAGGGCATCTTCAAATCAGGTTTGCAGGACCAGGCAATTCGACCGTATTTGGCAACCGGTGCCGTCCACGCCAGCACATCTTCCATGAACCATGCGGCGCGCAGGTGGACCAAATTGATATTGCCGAGTTCGTTGAGCTTTTGGTCCAGATCGTGGAAGCACTCGAAATGGCCCGTCTTCCCCTTCACGTCCGAACCCATGGCCGTCAGACTTACGGCCAGTTTGACGGAGGATTTTTCGAGCGCATCGACAAAGCGCTGGGCAACAGCGGGGTAGTGTCCCTCGATGTTGTTCCAATCGGTCTTCACCATGAGAAAGGCGGCATCCGCATCCTGGAAAAATTGGTCAAGGTCTCCCGCTCCTGTATCAAAGCTTCCCAGGAATGGCTCTGCTCCGAGCTCGATCAGTGCGTCGAGCGCTGGGCCACCTCTCGACAACGCTCTGACCTGATGCCCGGCGCTCAGAAGGGTCCGGGTCAGCTTGGCGCCAACTCGTCCCGTTGCGCCGACGACAGAAATTCGCATAACAGTCTCCTTTCGGTTGTTGATCGCCCGATAGTAGACTATTGCAGTGCGCACGAATTTGGAGATAATGCCAAATGATCTCCAAATCGGGCCAATCCGCAAAGCTGCTGCGTTCCTGCTACGACGACTTCGATCCCGACTGGTTGGATCGCCCGGCCGCCGCCGTCCGTCTGGACTTCAGTGACTATGAAGCTGAAGTGCCCCAGGCCCTGCACGGGGCAGTCACATGCAGGACGGAGAATGGCGTCTGGATTGTCCCACCGGACTGCGGAGTCTGGATACCCGGCGGCGTACCCCATAGCAACCAGGTCACGTCCAACGCACGCCTATCCTATCTGTTCGTTCAACCCGACGCAGCGACGCTGCCGCAGGAGTGCTGCACGTTGTCTGTGTCGCCGATGCTCCGCGAGATGATCCTCCGACTGGCGGAGGTACCGGTCAATTCTGCTCCGGAAGATCATGTCGGCCGTATGGTGCGGGTCTTGCTGGATGAACTCGCTCAAATGCCGGTACAGGGGCTGGACTTACCCGCGTCCAGCCATCCCAAAATCGCCGCGATCACCGCTGCCCTGATGGCGGAGCCGAGCGACCGTCGCACCCTGGTCGATTGGGCGGCACACGTTGCCATGAGCGAGCGATCCCTGAAGCGGCTGATGGTCCAGGAAACGGGACTGACCTTCGGTCGATGGCGGCGGCAACTGCATCTGGTCATCGCATTGCGCGAACTGGCTAGCGGCGCGACGGTCCAGAGGGTGTCGAGCGACTTAGGATACGAATCGGCTACCGCCTTTATCGTAATGTTCAAGAAGGCATTGGGCACAACACCAACACGCTACTTCGCGAGATGATTTGCCGAGTGGCCGAATTCGGCAACGCTGGCCGGCCACGGCTGCGTCCTTCTCAACCCGCGCCATCTCAGGCTGGAAATCGGGATCGAGGGGAGGATAAACTCCGGTAGCGTATTTGTATCCCAAGAAGAAAACGGCGTTTAGCTCAAGTTTCCGCAGTACATGCCTGCAACGACCGCGCCAGCGGCGTAGGACAGAAACTGCTCCCTATTCAGTATTGAATAGGCCTGCGGTTCTGGCCCACTGCCGTCGAACAACTGATCGACAATCCAGCGAAAACCAAAATTGCACTTTTCAAACGGCATCTCCCACGCATTGTATTCTCACCAAGTCTAAACCAACGCCGTAATGGTCCAAACTGGACCTGCCGTTTAGACGCGCCACCAGTGTGCACTCTCGCTTTTAGTCAAAGCTCAGATTGGTCAGGGAGGCATCATTACCGATGACTGCATTGGGCCGGGCGTGATCGAAATCGAACGCTTTTGATTTTCTTCGGAACCATCGTGAATCGGCCTCGTTTGCCGCTCGGAAGGTGGAAACACATGCGCGATGACAAGGAGACATTGCCCGTCGTCGGGGAGGAACTCGTCGTAGGCACGCAGACCGTTACAGACGGCCGCGTCCGCGTCAGCACGCATACGGAAACCATCCGGGATTTCGCCGACGTTGAGCTCGGCGCGAGCGAAGTGGACCTCGAGCGAGTGCCGTTCGGCACGGTCGTTGAAAGGGTTCCTCAGGTTCGGATCGAGGGCGACGTTACCATTGTTCCAATTCTTGAAGAGCGGCTAGTCGTGGAAAAGCGGCTGGTGCTCGTAGAGGAGATCCGAATCACCCGGCGAACTACCTTTCGTACCGAACGCATCGAGGCCGATCTGCGCAGGCAGTCGGCGTCGGTCGAGCGCATCGAAGATGATGAAGCAACCAAGGAGACCTGAAATGGCAAACCTTTATAGCAACACCACGGGTTCAGTTACCTCGAACCCGGCGAACAACACTCTAAGCGCCTTCTTCGACAGTCGCAGCGACGCCGAGAGTGCGGTTGAGCGCCTGAAGAACGCAGGCGTCGCGAACGACGCGATCCGCTTCCTACCCGGCTACGAGGCTAATGGCGACGCCGCGGCGGTTGCGAGCGACGACCGCTCGGGCTTCTGGGCAAAACTCGAAGATTGGCTTTTCCCCGACGAAGACCGCGCCACCTACGCTGAAGGCCTTCGCCGCGGCGGGTTCCTGGTTTCGGTCCAGGTGGACGATGCGACCTATGAAACGGCGCACGACATCCTTGACGACGAGGGATCGATTGACATCGACGAACGTGCCGACTCCTGGCGCAAGGAGGGGTGGGACGCACAGCGCTCGAACGAGGCTTTCGCTACATCGACGTACGACGCCTCCCGGCAGCGTAAATTCGACAACGACCGCGACCGCGTCGTGAAATCGTCTGCAATAGCGCGCGAGGACACGTTCGACGACGGTTCGCGTGATGGGGCCATCCCTGTCGTCGAGGAGAAACTCCGCGTGGGCAAGCGCGACGTCAACCACGGCTCGGTTAGGGTTCGCGCCTATACCGTCGAGACGCCTGTCCGCGAGGACATCAGCCTACGCGACGAGAACGTCGAGATCGAACGTCGCACGGTTGATCGCCCGCTGACCGATGCAGACCGTGCTTTCCAAGATCGGACGATCTCCGCCGAGGAGCATCATGAAGAGGCCGTCGTCTCAAAGGATGCCCGCGTGGTCGAGGAGATCGGCATCCGCAAGACCGCGAGCGATCGTACCGAAACGATCGACGATAGCGTCCGTAAGACTGAAGTCGAAGTCGACGACGGTCGCAGGGGTGGCCAGTCCCAGTCCCAGAGCGCGTCAGGCCAGAGCCAGAGCCAAGGACAGGGCTTCCGCCGCGAGTGAATATCGATTGAAGCATCTTCGAAGCCCGGCCGTAGCGCCGGGCTTTCTCGAGGAATAGATGCGCACTTCTCGGTCAGTCCTTTGCGCCGCTCCCTGGGCAGGATGTAGTTCCGATGCTATTTCCGCTTAGTCGGTCCGCTAGTTTCAGACTACCTCGCATTCGCCTGAGGACTTCGGGCACGTCGGCATCGCGTTCGACCGTGGGTGTCCGTTCGCCCTCGTCAACCGTTTCGGAGGTGAATGCAATCGCTTAGCATAAGTTTTCGCGTTGCCCATCAGACCAAGCCGGTGGCAACTTCCAGCATACATCGTGCATACAATAGGACAGCCCATTTGACCGATGAAAAGCTGCGATCCGCGGATCCGGAACTGGAACACCAGAGCCGGCGAGGATTGCCATCGCTCGTTCTCGCCGCTCTGGGAGTCGTCTATGGCGACATTGGAACGAGCCCCCTCTATGCCTTTAGGGAAGCCCTCCACGCCACCGGTGGGTCGGGAGCGGATCGTGCGAACGTGCTTGGAATTTTGTCACTGATCGTCTGGGCACTCACGATCGTCGTTACGTTAAAGTATGTGACGTTCGTGCTGAAGGCGGACAACCGAGGCGAAGGCGGCACGCTGTCTCTCATGACTCTCGCCCGCGAAGGTCTGGCCGGACGCCCCAAATGGGTGCTTGTCCTGGGCGTGATCGGCGCCTCGCTGTTCATCGGTGATGCGATCATCACGCCTGCGATCTCAGTCCTGTCTGCGGTCGAGGGCATCGAGGTGGTCGCACCGGCGTTGTCCAACTGGGTCGTGCCGATCACTCTCACGATCATCGCCATGCTGTTTTTCGTCCAGCGATTCGGTACGAGCGGCGTGGCGTCGGTGTTCGGTCCCGTAACGGCTCTGTGGTTTATCGTCCTTGGCGTCAGCGGGGCGATCCACATATTTGACGACCCGTCGGTTTTGGGCGCGGTCAATCCAGTACACGCGCTCCGCTATATCGCAAGCAACATCGGTTCGGCCATCGCGGTGCTCGGGGCCGTCTTTCTTGCCGTGACCGGCGCCGAGGCCCTCTATGTCGACCTCGGACATTTCGGACGCCGTCCGATCGTCACGGCGTGGTTTTCGCTCGTCTTCCCCAGCCTGCTTCTGAATTATTTCGGACAGGGAGCGTTCGTGCTCGCGAACCCGCAGATGGCTGAGCATCCCTTTTTCAGCATGCATCCGGAATGGGCGCGGATTCCTATGGTATGTCTTGCCACCGCGGCAACGGTCATCGCCAGCCAGGCAGTGATATCCGGCGCTTATTCCCTTGTCCGTCAGGCGATGCACCTCAACCTGCTTCCTCGCCTGCGCATCCTCCACACCTCCGAAACTCAGTCCGGACAGATCTTCATGCCGCAGGTGAACAACCTGCTGTTCATCTTCGTGGCTGCTCTGGTGCTCTTCTTCCAAAACTCGAGCGGCCTTTCCGCCGCCTATGGCATCGCCGTGACAGGCGAAATGTTCATCACTTCAATCCTGCTCTTCATCGTGATGCGCCGTATCTGGAGCTGGAGGCTGGCGGCGGCTCTTGCAGTCATCGTGCCGATTACGCTGATCGACGCCGGGTTTCTAGCCGCCAACATCGCGAAGTTCGCAGATGGAGGATGGGTTCCCGTTGCGGTGGCGACGACGATGGCGCTCATCATGCAGACATGGACGGCGGGGCGTCGGCTGCTTGCTGCCCGCACCAAGGCCGACGAAATCCCGCTTGCGGCGATCATTGACAACCTAGCGCGGAAGAAGCCACCCACGGTGCCCGGCACGGCGATGTTTCTGACAAGCGACATCGAAGGCGCGCCAACCGCACTCCTCCACAGCCTGAAGCACTATAAAGTGCTCCATGAGCAGAACGTCATTCTTAGCGTCGTGACTTCAACGATGCCGTTCGTGCCAGACGATGAGAAGATTTTTCTCGAAAGCTTCAATCGCCACTTCAGCCGGCTGGTGCTCACGTTCGGCTACATGGAGACGCCCAACATCCCTCGTGCGCTCGTCCTCGCCCGCAAGCTGGGCCTGAAGTTCGATATCATGTCGACGTCGTTCTTCCTGTCCCGCCGAACGATCCTGCCGTCGAAGAAAGGTGGCCTGCCGCTCTGGCAGGACCGGCTGTTCATCTCGCTTGCTGAAAATGCCAGCAATGCGACAGACTATTTCGGGCTGCCGTCGGGGCGAGTGGTTGAACTTGGGCTGCAGACGACTATCTAGCGGATCCGAAATACCGCCGGCATTCGAAACCTGTTGAGGAACGAGGTCGGCGTCCGACCGGGAAATCGTCGACTCACGAGCTGACACGACCATTCGATTCTAAGATTAGAAGCAAGCCGCCGCGTCGTGCGTTTCGCGGGTCAACGATTCCCTGTCTTAAATCGACTTCATGCCTCTGCGATCACCGCAACGGAAATTTTCATGCCGGGAACGCGCACGGGCAGCTTCGCGCCCTGGCGTGCCGGGGGATCGATTGGAAACCAGCTCAGCCATTCCTCGTTCATGCCGGCGAAATCTTCTTCCTCGAGCATGATGACGGTCGCGCTTACGACCTTGTCCAGCGAACTGCCGGATTCTTTGAGGATGGCGGATATATTAGTCAGGCACTGGTGTGTCTGCTCTTGGATGGTCTCGCCCTTGATCTTGCCGGTACTGGGATCTATCGGGCTCGTCCCCGACACGAAGACAAGGCCTGCGGCCTTGACGGCTTGGCTGAATGTTGGCGGCGGCGGCGGTGCATTGGTTGTTCTTATGATGGTGCGGGACATGTTGGGCTCCGTGTGGGTAACAGCGTAACCTTATTCGGTTTCCGTCTTGAATTCGACCGCCGCGGCACCCAGCGAGCTTCGCGACTGGGGGTTGGTTCTAATATGCGGAGTCGGCGGCGGCGCGCTCGGGGCGGTCTTCAGCGGTTTTGCGCTGCATTTCGGCCTGAAAGATTCGGCGCTGGGCGCAGCCGCAGCCGCTAAAACGCATGGGGGACATTTGAGGTCCGGAGCCTCGTCCCGATCTGGTTCCTTTAAACCAAAAGACCCAAAGTCGACGCTGCAGATCTTCAGCCGCTTCAGGCTAGTCGTTTAGAACGATCTCGCGCACCATCTCGACGACCGCCGAAGCCAGCTTGGTCCTAGGCACCTTCCTGCCCAGCACCGGTTCAACGTCCTCCCCGACATAGTGGATGATGCGGCATTGCCAGTCCGGCCTCGCCTCCGACCATATGGCGATCGCGCCGTCCGGGTCGAGGCCGGAATCCATCACGATGATCCGGGGCTGAAGTCTGCGCATTTCTGCGACGGTCTCCTGCGATCTCCGGGTGGTGAAGACGGCTGCGCCTGCCTGCGCCAGAGCCAGCTCGAGGCGGCGCGCTGTTGGAGATTCGTCCTGTATGATGACGACGATTCCTTCGAGGGGTGGTGTCGCGAACGTCATGGCGCAACTCCCGATAATACGAACGACTTCATCACGGCAAGTTGCGTCATTGGCAAACTACTCCGATATTGCGGCCGGCAGGTTATCGAAGGATTCTGGACGTCATCCTAGGATATGCGGAGCGTCGAAATGGCGGCTGACACTAAACGACATATGATACTCACCAGCAAAGACCCGCTCGCATGTCTTGAGCTTTATCTTCAAGCCGGGTTCTTGCGCCCCGTCGAGAATTTCATACGCGACCAAGGCGCCTGGCTGTCGAGCCTTGTTGGTGATGGGAAAGCACGGTTTCAAGCAATTACCGACAAAACACAGGTTCTGCAGGACGTAGAACATCGACACGGGACTGGAGCTGCGATCGATCTCGATCACCCCTTCACCTCTAAGGCGTTGCGCGTCAATCGTAACAAGCGCTTCCTACCCGACGACGTCGCTGCAAACGCTCAGCGGTACCGCGCTAGTCACCACTGTATGAGGTCGCCGGGAGGTTCAGCGCACTGACGAAATCCTCCTCCGTCTCGTAGGCCACCACTTCCTGGTCGAAAAAACCGTTGCTTATCTGCGCGTAGACAAAGTCGCCGTCTTCCAGGTCGATGCGTGCGGTCTCGTAGATTTCGGCAAATGCTGCAAAGTGCTCCAGCCACATCAACAGTTTCTGAGGCTCGACTTCGATATCCAGTTGCTGGTGGGCGAAGGCGACGGCGGCGATGACCTTCTCAAGGTCGCCTCAGATGTCGCCACCGCCCGGCAATCTTGAAAAGTATACCACGATGGGATCGGCATCGGCTGTTTCGCCCGGTCGAGTGAAAGCCCCTATTCGATAATCCGGCATCAGAATCTCCATGGTCGCCGACCAGATCCCACATTGCTGGTGTCGATTCCGTTAACGGTGGCTACACCGAATCCTTTGAGATGGCTCACATTTTACCGAACCGATTACCGGCGCTGAAAGATCCGCTGACGTTTTGGTCGTTCGCTGAACCCTCCAACGCCTTGACGGATGAGAGCAAGACGCCCGGTACGGGTGCACTTCTCGACCGAGAGGACGAGAGCGTTTCGTCGGGCGATGGATGAGAATGCGACGCTATAGAGGACGCAGCATTTTCAGCCGGCGAGCCAGCCTCCGACCTGCTCAAGCGTCCGCCGTTCCTGATCCGCCGCCATGATGAATTCCGGCTGCCAGTTGTCTGAACGGCGTCTCAAACAAAGTGGTGGGCGACGCGGCCCCGAAGATAACGATGATCTACCTTGTAGGAGCGCCCGATGTTGGCGAATCGCCGTCTCACCGTATGACGGCGGCAGTCTTCCAAAAGCATCGCGATCATGGTGCGAGCGTGCCAGCTTACCCTAATTGAGCAGGTCCTGACGGCGCGTCCGACGGTGCCCTCGTCCGATCCGGGATCGGGGAGCGGTTCCTCGCCGGGTATGGGCTCGGGCTCAGGATTATCGAACGGGGGCACTGGCGGCGGGACAATGGGTTCGAATGGAACGGACATTGGCATTCATCCTCGTCGCGTGACAACGCAGAGCGTACTGGCAAGTTCCGGTCGATTGAAGGCCGGCGTCGGGGTCAATCATGGAGATCCATTTTTTGGACTGATTGACCCATTTTCTGGACCGACTGCACCATTTCTCGCTCTCACATCGCGCGGCACGATTGACAAACGGCTCGCTATCCTCCGCTGACGGAAACCGCCGTTTTGAGGTCCCCTACCCGTTCAACCCGTCAATCGGTTCGTGCACGCCATTTGAATTTCCGCTTCTCGTTCCGACCTCCCAAGCAGGTATTTGCTCGTCGAAACCTTTGAGCTGTCGCGGCCCTAGAGCGACCAATAAAATTTCTCCACGCACGGATTGCGCCACGGCGTGATCGACGAGGATTTGCAGATCATCGGCGGATGAACACAATCGCGAAGCCAAATTTACGACATGGCCGATCGCAGTGTAGTCAACCCGCTCTTCATAACCAATTCGGCCGACCGTCGCCCACCCCATCGCCAGTCCAATGCCGAAGCCGATCGCGTGGCCGTGCAGTCGCCACTCGGCAATCAAACGCTGAACGTCATCCTGCATGTCGATCGCCATCTTAACAGCACGAAGCGCCGGGTCTGCGCACGGTACCGGGGCGTTGACGAGCACCATCAAACCGTCTGCCGCGAAGTTGGTCAGCGTGGCCTCGTAGCGTGTGATGATCGCGCCGAGCGCCTCATAGTACTCGCGCAAGACCTGCATGATCTCCTCGGGTTCGGCGTGCGCCGAAAAAGCAGTGAAGCCACGTAAATCGCAGAATACAGCGACGACTTCTGCGCGCTGTCCGGCGAGCACGCTCTCGTCGCCGGACTTTTCGACGAGTTCCGCGACCTGCGGCGCGAGAAAACGCTTCAGCCGTGCAATTCGCTCTGAACGATCCCGCGATACGCCGAGTTCTTGCGCCATTTCATTGAACCGGCCCGCCAGCCGTTCGAATTCGTCTCCTGTGGCGATGTTGATCCGGTGCTCGAACTGTCCAGCACCGATTTTTTCGGTGCCTTCCTCCAGCAGGCGGATTGGTCCGGTCATCCGTCGGGCAAGCCAGTAGGCAAGCGCCGATGCGAAGACGGCGGCGGCGAGCAGCAGGCCACCCGTCCGCCACAATGACGCATACAGCGGTGCGAAAGCCTCGGCCTGCGCCTGCTCCACGAACACAGTCCAACCAAGACTGGCGATCGGCGTCATGGCGGTCACAACCGGTTCGTTCTCGGCATTGCGGGCAGTGGTCGCCTCTCCCCCTGCGGCGGCGATCTCATCCCGCAATCTGGTATATGCGGCCGCCGTCTTCTCGTCCGTTCCCTGCAAGACCTTGCTGATGTCGGGGTGGGCGATGAGCCGGGCGGTCCGATCGAGAACAAACGCCCGGCCACGACTACCGACGCGAATTTCCGAAACAACCGTCCAGACAAGCTTCAGGTTGATCTCGGCAACGACGATCCCACTTGCCTGGCGGTTTCCGGCCATGGCCATGGTCATGAACGGTTCGGAGCCGTCGCGAAAAGTGACTGGCCCGAACCATGTGCCATTCGAACGAACTCCCACGACAGCAGGATCGCCAGAGCGATCCGAGCCGCCTTCGGTCCTGTTCAAGTCGATTCGGGAGACATGCAGCCGTTCGACGCCGACATGGTCAACAAGGGTGACGCTGACGATCGCCGGGGCTTGGCGCATCACCCGCAGTGCATCGAGCCGATGGTCAGCATCAGCAGTCCAGTCGAACTGGACCGTCCAAACCAGTTGATCCTTGATGCCGTCGAGAAAGCTCTCAATTTTGTAGGCGGCCGATGTGGCCTCCACTCGCAATAGAGCGCTAAGCATCGAACGCTGCTCGCGATAGCCGAACCAGGCGTCGCCGACGCCACTAACAGCCAGCGGGACAATGACCGCAGCGAAGAAGGCGAGAAAGTATTTCCGGAACAGCGATCGGCGCATCGGGGCGGCTTGAGGCTGGACCGAACGCCGCACACCATCCTCACTCGATGACTTCATCAGCCATCAGCAAGACGGTCTGCGGCAGCTCGATCCCTAGTGCATCGGCCGTCTTCAGATTGACCGATAAGTCGAACTTTGTCGGTTGCTCGATCGGCAACTCCCCTGGCTTGGTGCCTTTCAAAATGCGATCGACATAATAGGCGAGCCGATGTTGCATTACACCATAGTCCGCCGAATATGCCATCAGGCAGCCATCTGCGACGTACCAGGAACCCCAAGCCATGATCGGCAGGTGATGCTTGGTCCCCAAGGTGGCGATTCGCGACGACTGGTCGGCCAGCATGAGGTCGGGCAGCACCAAGGCAGCTTGAGCGCCATCGGCCTTCATGCGCTCAAACGCAGCATCGAGTTCTCCTGGATCGCTGACTTGCTGGAGGCTCAAAGCCACTCCGAGGAGGCGGGCAGCTTGCTTGGTGTCTGTTTCGAAGGGAAGATACGACACCACCGGGTTTGCCAGCACGCCGACAGTGGCAAGGCCCGGCATGGCCTCCATCAAAAGCTGCAGCCGCTTGGCGGCTAGTTCGGTGGCGTAATAAGTGACGCCCGTGAGATTGCCCCCAGGTTTTGCGAGACTGCTAGCCAAGCCTGCCGCAACTGGGTCACCGCTGATGA
This sequence comes from Rhizobium leguminosarum, assembly GCF_019798305.1. Lineage (GTDB taxonomy): Bacteria > Pseudomonadota > Alphaproteobacteria > Rhizobiales > Rhizobiaceae > Rhizobium > Rhizobium leguminosarum_U. The sequence goes on along the minus strand of NZ_JAAXDD010000011.1, from coordinate 215,606 downwards.
TGGTCACGATTGGAATCGCGTTGGTCGCTCTCTGGGCAGCATGAGCCCCCGGCTGAGACGACGTCACGATCACATCCACGGGGAGCTGCACCAGGTCCCTTGCCGCATCCGGAAGGTGACTGTCTTGCTTACTCGCGCTCCGGCACTCGAAGCGGAGTTCGTGCAGCGTGTAGCCCAGATCGTGAAGTCCTTGCATGAAGATTCCGAACTCACTGGCTTCGCTCGCATACGGCATATCGCAGGGCAACCAGGCGAGAAGGCCGATTCGTGGCGTCTTCGCCGACGTCTGCTGCCCGGCTGCAACGGCGGGAAAGCTCATCACCAGCGCGACTAAGAACTTTAGGTAGGGACGTCGTTTCGGTTTCATCCGAACACCCCTCGCTGCCCCTTCTCCTGATGGAGCGACCGACGAACAAGCCAAGATATTCAGTCGACCGAAGTATAGTTGATATTAGCCCGCATTGGTAGCACGCGCAGCCTGACCGACGGCGCATCACCGACAGCCGGAACTGACAAGGTAGGCCCACTGGCCGCATGTCCTTTTCGCGGCCTCGTCGGGTCAGGTGCCTTCTCACCCAATTGGTTGATCTTGGGTTCCGCGAGCTGGGTCAGCGTCTCATCGATCTTGATCTCCTCGACGAGCGTCTGCTGGAGCAACTCGGCTTCCTTCTTCATTCCGAGCTGCATCGCCCACGACTTGAGAGTGCCGTAGCGAGCGATCTCGTGCTGTTCGAGGGCCTGGGCTGCGGCCGGCAGCGTCGAGAGCTTCGGAGTCCTAGAATTCCTCGAGAATTTCCTGACCTTCCTCGATGATGCCATCGATCGCCGGCCGTTCTTTCCGTGGCCGGCTTTCCAAGCAGTTCGAACACCCTGGACCAGCCGCTCAACCTGCCCCTCCGTCTCCTGGAGATGCAGATCGAAAGCGGCCTTCAAGTCCTGGGACTTGGCCCTGCGACTTATTTCTCGTGAGAGCCGGGATGATCTTGCGTCTGCTTAATAGACATCCTTGAGACCGTCGACAAAGAGGTCTTCTAAGGTCTTTTGAGGCGAAATACTCCAGTCAAGAACTTCTTCACAGTGGCTTGTGCTGCCTCCGTTGCAGCTTTGTCGTAGCCCACGGTTGAACCGAGTTCCACACAAGCATCATTGAAGGTGAAGGGTTTGCCAGTCTCGACATTGAGTATCTTGCCGTCTTCCTCGCGCCGCTGACAATTGCGAGAAGATTGTGCGCTTTGGCTAACGGAAACCAACCGCGCATCGGGGTTATCGAACCCGTGGTGCGCGCCGGGATACTCGGTCATGACAGCGTCCTTTCCGGCCGCGTTGAGACGCGTGATGTAACCGAGGCACGTCACAGCCAGGGTCGTGTCGTCCGCCGCGCCGTGGAATTCGCGGACTGGTGCGTCGACAATGTCGAGTTCATCGACGAAGTGAATGTTGCAGGCAGGATAGAACGAGAGGTGTGCGGCGATGCGCGCCTTTGTCGGTCCGTGGAGAGCTTGGAAGTGCCGCATGCTGGTATAGAGCGCTGCGGTGGCGCCGCGCGAAAAGCCCATCACGCCGATGCGTGATGGATCGATCCGCGGGTGGTTCGCGAGCACGTCGACGGCGCGATAGGTGTCGTAGAATTGCGCGAAGGAGCTCAGCCGCGACTGATCTGTCTCGACCTGATCTATGCCTCGTCCGCCGAAGCTATCAAGGCGGAACGTCGCGATGCCCATTCTGTTGAGGAATTCGCCCCATCGGAGCGCCGGAGTGCTGTTGGCAGCACCATTGGAACCATGGAGCAGAACGACGGCCGGCAAATGCTCATTCCAACTGGGAAATCGGAGCTGACCAGTCAGCGTCACAGCAACTCCGTTCGCCGTATTCCCCCGCAAGAACTGTTCGTCCGTCAGGGTGAGTGATGGCACTGTCAACGTCTCGTCTGGGGGGAATTTCGGCCGGACTTCCCCGGCGCGTCCGAGCGCGGCGAAAAGTGTCACGATGCACAGGGTGAGCGCGGCTCCAATGAAGCGTGCCATGTCAAGCACCTCCGACTTTGCGCTCAACCTAGCACGTAAACCGGCCGCCATCTTTGGTCGGAGAATTGGGACCGGCCCGATGAGGACGTGTTCGCCGTTCAGACCGAAATCGCAGAGCAGGTCGCCAACCGCCTCGGCGGCGGAGTGGGACTGATTCAAGAGGCCGGGCGGGCGGCAGCCAAACGCAAACGGCCTGAAAACCTGAATGCCTATGATTACTATCTTCTCGGGTCCGAGAAGTCTCGGGCTTTAGGGAATGGGCTCGGCATAGTGTCGGGCTCGGGATAAGTGCCGTTATGCCGAGTTCGGCATAAAGGCACAAAGATGTCCCGCGGCTGCGGCACCGGCATCGGCTTGCCCCGTGCATCCGGACTGCCTGGCGAACTGTGGGCGAACTCGTCTCCTCTCCCTGTCGGGAGTTTGAAGTCGGCGTCGCGATCCGCAAGGCCTGATAGATCGCTGCTCAGATCGAAGAGCTGCTGCGCGACGAGATGGACGACGTCCCCTTCCCGCTGGATGCGGCCGTTGATCGCCATCATGGACGACCCAAGCACGACGCGGCGACGCCTCTCGAAGAGCGAAGGCCAGACGACGACGTTCGCGGGTCCGCTCTCGTCCTCGATCGTGATGAACATGACGCCCTTGGCGGATCCGGGCTTCTGGCGGACAAGGACGAGGCCGGCCGTCATAAGCCAGCGGCCGTCGCGGGCGTTCATCGCCTCGGCGCAGGTGACGATGTTCCGCTTCAGCAGGTCTCGCCTCAGGAAGGCGACCGGATGCTCCCGCAAGGTCAAGCCGACGTGGCCGTAGTCTTCGACCACGTTGTGGCCCTGGGTCATCTGACGCAGCCGGACTTCCGGCTCACGCTGCTCGGCAATCGTCTTCATGTCGCGTCCGGCCGCCGCAGCGAACAATGGAAGCGGCTCGTCGCGGAGCGCTTTAATCGCCCACAGCGCGTCCCTGCGTTCGAGGCCCAGAGACGGCCGGAAGGCGTCGGCCTCGGCCAGTTCGACGAGCGACGCCGCGGGGACGCCGGACCGCCGCCACATGTCGTCGACGCTGTCGAATTCCGAGTTCATCCGCGCCGCGACTATGCGCGCGACGTCGGCGATCGCCAGGCCTCTCACCATTCGCATTCCCAAGCGGACCGCGTGACGGTCGGTGTTCTCGATCCTCTCGAGCGTGCAGTCCCATCGCGAGCGGTTGATGCAGACGGGCCTGATTTCGACGCCGTGCTTCGCGGCGTCGCCGACAATCTGCGCCGGCGCGTAGAAACCCATCGGCTGCGAGTTCAACAAGGCCGCGCAGAAGACGTCGGGGAAATGGCACTTCACGTAGTTGCTCGCATAAGCGATGAGCGCGAAGCTCGCGGCATGCGATTCCGGGAATCCATAGGACCCGAAGCCTTCCAACTGCGAAAACGTCTTCTCCGCAAACTCTTGGGTGTAGCCATTCTTCACCATGCCGCTGACGAGCTTGTCCTTAAACCTGCTCACCCCGCCGGTGAATTTGAACGTTGCCATGCTCTTGCGAAGCTGGTCGGCCTCGCCGCCGGTAAAGCCGGCGCAGACCATGGCCACCCTCATCGCGGATTCCTGAAACAGCGGCACGCCCAGTGTCTTTCCAAGGACGGCTTCAAGTTCAGGTGTCGGATACTCGACCTTCTCCTTGCCCTCGCGACGCCGGAGGTAGGGATGGACCATGTCGCCCTGAATGGGGCCGGGCCTGACGATCGCCACCTGGACGACCAGGTCGTAAAACGTCCGCGGCTTCAGACGGGGCAGCATCGCCATCTGCGCCCGGCTTTCGATCTGGAACGTGCCGAGCGTGTCGGCCTTGCGGATCATCGCGTAGGTGGCGCTGTCCTCCTGCCGGATCGATGCAAGGTCGAGATCCTCGTCCTTGTGCTCGCGGATCAGGTCGAGCGCCTTGGACATGCAGGTGAGCATCCCGAGGGCGAGCACGTCGACCTTCATCATCTTGAGGGCTTCGACGTCATCCTTGTCCCATTCGATGATCTGCCGGTCGACCATGGACGCCGGCTCGATCGGCACGAGGTCGTCGAGACGATCTTGGGTGAGGACGAACCCTCCGGGATGCTGGCCCAGATGGCGAGGCGCGCCCATGAGCTGCTGGGCGAGCTGGAGCGTCAATATGAGGCGACGATCCTCGGGATTGAGGTTGAGTTCACGCACGTTCCTGTCGCTGACCTCCTCGGACCACGACCACATGCCGGACGACAGCGCCTTGATGACGTCCTCGGGAAGCCCGAGCGCCTTGCCGACGTCGCGGATCGCGCCCTTGGCGCGGTAGCGCGTCACAGTCGCGCAGAGCGCCGCCTTCTGGTGGGTATAGGTACTGTATATCCACTGGATGACCTCCTCGCGCCTTTCGTGTTCGAAGTCGACGTCGATGTCCGGGGGCTCGTCGCGTTCCTGCGACACGAACCTTTCGAACAGAAGATCATTGGTGGAAGGATCGATGCTGGTGATGCCGAGGATGTAGCAGACGGCCGAGTTCGCCGCCGACCCGCGTCCCTGGCACAGGATTCCCTGCGAACGCGCGTAGCGCACGATCGAGAAGACGGTCAGGAAGTACGGCGCGTACTTCATGGTCCTGATGAGATCGAACTCGTGCCGAACGGTCTTCAGCACGTCCGGCGGCAGGCCCTCCGGATAGCGGCTTGGAACGCATTCCCACACGTAGTGCTCGAGAGATTCCTGCGCCGACTTGCCGGGTATGATCGCCTCCTCCGGATACTGGTACGTCAGCTCTTCAAGCGAGAACTTGCAGCGGTCGACGATCTCCATCGTCCGTGCGAGCGCCTCCCGGTAGCGCGGGAACAGGCGCTCCATCTCCTCCGGCGGCTTTAGATATCGATCCGCGTGGCGCTCTCGCTTGAAGCCGACGTCGTCGATCGTCGTGTGCTCGCGGACGCAGGTGACGACATCCTGAAGCTGGCGGCGGCCCGGCTGGTGAAAGAGGACGTCGTTGGTGACGACCGTGCGAACCTTGTAGCTCGTCGCCAGGTTCGACAACTCGTGCAGCCGCATCTGATCGTTGGGACGACGCCGCAACGAGAGTGCTACGTAGGCGCGGTCGCCAAACAGACGGACGAGTTTGCGGAGTTGGACGGCGCCCGCCTCGTCCGGCAGGTCGGGGACAAGAACGGCCAACAGTCCTTCGGCGTAAAGGGCGACGTCCTCGAGAGAGAGGATGCAGTTGCCCTTGCCGCCCCTGCTCTTTCCGAGCGTCAGAAGGCGGGTGAGCCGGGAATATGCGGCGCGGTCGGTAGGGTAGACTAGGAGGGACATCCCTTCGGTCAAATCGAGACGGCATCCGACGACGAGGCGGACGCCCGTGGCGCGGGAGGCTTCGAGCGCCCGGACGACGCCTGCAAGCGAATTGCGGTCGACAACACCGATCGCCTCAATGCCGATCTCCTTCGCCGTCGCGAACAGTTCGTCGGCCGACGACGCGCCACGAAGGAAGCTGAAATGCGTGGTGACCTGGAGTTCGGCGTATCTCATGCGAAGATCCCGTGCAGGAACCATTTGTGAGAACCGGTGCCCGCGTCGACGCCGTCGCCGGAACGAAAGATCCAGTAGCGTTCGCCGATGTCGTCCTCGACGACGAAGTAGTCCCGCACGGCCTCGACCTCCGAAGTGCGCACCCACCATTCGCCGAACACCCGCTCCGGCCCGTCGGCGCACTTCACGCGACGCCGCTTGCCGCGCCACGAGAACCAGACCGGGGGATGATCCGGCATCAAGGCCATCGCTTCGATCGGATCGGGGCGGTCGAGCAGCCGAACCGGCCGCTTCCATTCGTGCGTCCACGACTCCCCGACGTCCTGGGCGGAAGCGGCGATGCGCCTGACGCTGCGCTCGGGCACGTCGGAGGCGGCCGGAGCTAGACGATAGACGCGCTGGCCGCGGTTGCCGAAGATGTCGATGAGAGGCGTTATGTCGTCGTTCTCCTCCTCGACCAGCGAGGACGTCTTCTGCATCTCTTCGAGCGGCTGCGACATCACCGCGACCAGCGAAAGCTTCTCGATGCCGAAGCCGGGCTCGATCTTCTCGGTACGATCCTTGAAGAGCTTGGCCAGCCAGGCGACCTCGCGCGCCGGTTTGGCGGTGCCCGCACGGATCGCCTGCCGGGTGCCGTCGACCTTCTCCACGACGAGGTCGGTGCGCCGGACGCCCAGCCCCTTGCGCTGCAGCTCCTCGACGAGCTGGACGACAAGCCGCCCGACGTACTTGTTGATCGTCTCGGGCGCGCCAATAGGCTCTGCAAACGAGCGGCTGACCTCGATCAGCTCCGGGCTGCGGATAGGGTCGATCGGCTCGGACACGCGCCCGAACGTCTGGTCGAGACGGCGGCCGAGTTCGGGGCCGAAACGGAGCGCGAGCGGCGCTCGAGCGGTGTTCGCAAGCTCGCCGATCGTGCGGAAGCCCAACGTACGGAGGTCGCCGGCGACCTTCTCGGGCAGCCGCAGCAGTGAGATCGGCAGACGTTCGACCGCCCGGACGATCTCCCCGCGCGGCACGATCACGGTTTCCCGGCTGATGGCGCGCGCGCACGCATGTGCCGCACCCCAGGTGTCGGCTATCGCCACCCTCGCCGTCAGTCCCCTGGAGCGGAAGTGGTTGGCAATGCCGGTCAGCATGGGCTCCTCCCCGCCTTGCAAGTGGTCGGCACCTTCGGTGTCGAGGACGATACCGTCCGGAGCGTCCATGGCGACGATCGGCGAGTAGACGGTCAGTGCCCAGAGCGTGATCCGCTCCAAGGCCGAGGCGTCTGCGACCGGATCGGCATCGACCATCATGAGCCCCTGGAAGAGCGCCTGCGCCTTGGCGGCCGGCATTCCTACCAGGACGCCCGCCTTCTTGGCGGCGGCGTCGGCGGCCGAAACCCAGCGCCTGGCGCTGCTCTTCGCGATCACCGCGATCGCCCGTTCAGGCGGAATGTCGGGATCGGCTCGACGTATCCTGTCGGTCGCCAGATCCGGAAGGTAAATGGATACGACCCTGCTCATCACATGCTCCCACGCAAAACTCGGCACACTCGCCTGCACGCGATCTCATCAGTTCCACAAGCCATCTCGCCCGTCCGACGCCGGGTACGGGGAGTGCTTCGGACGGTAGGACACTCACCCTCCACCGCGTCGTCGACGCCGTCGGCTGGCCGAAATCGTTCGCCTCCGTCTGTCTTCTCCAACGCCGGACGGCTATCCCCATCGTTCCGGTCTTCTCGGCTGCAAGCTGCAGCCTTCGCGAGGAGACCATCGGAAGACGGACGATCTCGCCGACCACGGCGCCCAGGCCGCCGTAACCGAGGGCCTCCTCCATGCTCGCGAGGACGTCCTCCTCCCGGTCGGACTCGACGAAGATCACCCGGTCCGGGTGGAGGCCAGCCTGCGCCAGGGCCGGCATGAAGAGATCGGGCCGGGTCAGGCACCAGACGACCTTCCCTTTCGTGCGGGCGGCGACCCCCGCGGCGAAGAGGGCCGCCGCCGCTCCGTCGACGGTGCCCGATCCGCCGCCTGCAAATTCGTGCAGAGCGCCGTAGGCGAGGCCTCCTCCGGGAAGGGTGGCGTCGATGTCCGGTAATCCGAAAGGCAGGCAGCCCTTCCGCTTCGCGACGCCGCCTTCAAGAGCAGCGATACGCTCGCGGAGATCGGCGATGGCTAGCTCGCGGGCAGCCGACATCGTTGGCGAATCCTTCAAAATCGCGTTGAAAAGGACGACATCATGTCGTGAAAACTAAACTGTTCTTCTTCTGTTCCTTATCGCCGGCGGCGTCAAGGCACGCATTGGACAGGAATCTAGTCCTAAAAATTAGTAGGAACTCAGATTAACAAAACGAATCAAATCGGTAGCGACAGCGCATAACTTGGCTGCACCGTCTAAAAATATTTGGACGCCGCTCGTCCCGTCCCAGTCGATTTGGCAAACCGAAATTTCGAGTCTTCGACTGCCTCTTAGGCGCCCCAGGCGCGACCACTTCAATCTCGGTGCATAGCTGTCAGAATCCCGTTCAAACCAGCGATCCACTGATCGGCATGCTTCCGTTTTCCATCTAATCTTCGACTTCGAGAAATGCTCGGCAACGCGAGTTCACGGTGACCTCGAGGATGTGGGTCTTGCGACTTCAGGAACCGCCACAGCAGGCGTGAATAGCAAGAGCTGCCTCTTTTGGATGACTCCCGTAACGGTACATTAGATGATAGCAATGCACGGGGATGCATGCTGTTTCGATGATGGGCGGGGATATGAGGAGTGCAACGTATATCCTTACGGCAGTCATTGCCGTGGCAATAGGAGCAACTGCTCCGTACGCAGCCGAGGGTCGCAGAGTTTCCTTGGGATGGCAGACGTCATGCGGCGTGGATCCAGGTGCGATAAGCCACTCGGGCGGTGCCTACATTTTTCACCAGAGTTCCAACCATTGCAGCGGCGGTATTTTCAAGCAACGATCGGAACTGAACTCTGGCAACATCTCCGTCAACAGCCGAGTGAGCTACGCATTCGACACCACCGTCTCGATGAAGACATCACAAAGCAATGATTTCATTTTATTCCAGGTCCATGATGGACGGAACGGCTGTTCACCGCCGATGAGCTTGCGCTGGACTGGTGGCAATTCCCTTCGGTTTGACAGCGACTATACACGCGGCAAAGGAATGGCAGGTTGCGTCGAAAATCGCGGCCTTCGGGGCGCTGGTTATCATGGACCCAGTCTCAGGCGAGACGGAACGCCTTACCACCTGCGCGTCACGCTCGCGTTCGACGGGCAAGGCGGATTTGACGTGTCGGTCCAGATCAACGGAAGCGGCGTCTTGTCGGGGCGGTACCAACCATCGAGTGACCCGCAATTCGTCACGTCGAAACGTTTCTATATGAAGCATGGTGTCTATTCCCAGAAACCGTTCGACTACGAGATGAGGTCATTGGGCATGCAGGTCCTTCGCGTCGGCTAATAGCTCTATTTTGCCCTCTGCCCTACCTGAGTATCCTCGATTTCGATGACGGCGGCATCCTGAGCTGGGTCGATGTCATCCCAAGTGGGTTTTGGTTCGCGACCGTCAGCTCTGAATTGGGCGAAGTTCTGGTGGCCACCCGAATTGCCCGGTTGATAGCGAGCCCATGCAGTATATGAGAGTGGTTCGCCATCCACCCAGTGCCATCCTCCGTCGGGTTCCTTCGCTCCGTCGTCTTGCATCAGGCCGATCATCGGTCCGCTACTTTGCGGCTCGCCACCGACATCCTGCACGACCCAGTGACCTGGCTTCTCGAGGGTTAGGTTGTAGACGAATTCGTTCTCTTCGGCTGAGGATATGGTCGCAAGATGTCCCTTCAAGCCGGCCGCCAGGTCGAGTAGTGCCGCCATGCTGGCCCCCCACGTTCTGATGACCAAGTACCTTGAATGGCCAAAGTGTCCTTCGGTGACGAGATCGAAGTTGGCCAGTATGTCCTTTTCCGATTTGCCCTGAATGCTCTCGTCCTTCTTATATGCCCGCTGCGCCCACTCCGGCGTGCGTTGCTGCGTCAGGACAAAGACCGAAGCCCCAAAAGCCGCGATCGTCAAGATTGCCAGCCCAGCCAGAAACGCTGGCTTTCGGATAAATGCGGCCGATCTTCTTCTTGATAATGCTATGAAGTTTTCATCTACGTCGGAGATCGCATAAACGGTGATCGGCTTCGCGAGGTTCTTGACATAATGTTCGCCGATCCGCTTGAGTTCGGTAGGCAGCTTTCGGTCGACCTGCTCAAATACGCCCTCACTGAGGCATATCCCGCCGGGCTGAGCGATCGACTCCAATCTTGCCGCGATGTTCACCCCACCTCCGAGAACGTCGCCGTTCGGCTGCACGTTGACATCGCCGAGGTTGATTCCAATACGGTATTTGAGGCGTTGCGCCGACGGTACCGTCTCGTTGTAGCTCCTGTGGGCTGCCTGGATATCAATGGCAGCGAGAACTGCTTCGACCGCGCTATCGAATACTGCGATGACGCTGTCGCCGGCGGTATTTGCGATTGACCCCTCATGTCGACGGATAATGGCGTCCATTATCTCGCGGAGTTTTGCTAGATGAGACAAGGTGGCAATTTCATCATCTTCGACATGCTGGCTGTATTGCGCGATATCCGCGGCGAAGATGGTAGTAAGCCTCCTGCCCATGTCGACCTCCGGGTATCGAAATATAGGCAACATACAATTTGGCCGCTGATCCATAAAGCACCAGCACCTCGTTAATATTAGTTAGGACTGCGCGCGGTTGTAACTGGATGGCAGAGCCTCATCGTCGAATTGTGTGCGCCAAGCGACCGTAGACCGTTGATCCCCTGGCCTCTGACACAGATGCCAGGCCGTTTTTTGCGATCTATCTTACCGTGACGACCCCGCACAGCCGAATCTGGGTCAAGCGCGGGCGGAGTTGCAGCGAGCGGTGGCTCCGCCCCCTTCCGCGGAATGGACGGAGCGTCCCCTCGTCTCCGTTGGCATGCGCCCCCCGGATTCGCTGATAATCTCTGGTCCCAAAGTTTCCCTCGCCGCCGGAAGGATGATGATGCGGGTGTTTGGCGGGTACGACCACGAATTCAGCTTCGCAACACGGATGCTCGATGTTGCCATCCTCATGCGTCGCAGGTCAGCGGTCGCACAACCTTTGCGACGCACCCAGTTGCGCTCACCGGGTTACTTCGAGTTCGACCAAGGTCCGCAAGGTCCTTGCAACGAACGGCACCTGCTTAGCGTGGGCGCTCGATCTTGGGATCGCCATCCTGAGAATTCGAACTCCAAGCTCTTCCTGGCTGGCCAATCGACGTACTTACGCCCCTGACCCCGCGCATGAAAGATGTCAACGACCGCTTCGGCCATTTAAGCCAAGTAGCTTAAACCTAGATTCTCCATGGTGCCGCCTACGAGAGGTACAATCTTTCCGCGAGCGCGAAGAGGGGGCAGGTCCTTGAGATCGCCGCTAGAGCCTGTCGGAAGGGATCGACCCCGCCCTTCTTCGGAGCAGTTTGAACTGACGACACATCAGGGTGAAGCATCCAGACGAGCAGGAGCGGCTGACGTCCTCCGCAACCACCTTTCCATCAAGGATTCGGACGAGGCGCTGGGAGCGTAATAGGGATCTCGAAGATGGAACGGCGTGGACCTGACTGGCGCGAAAGTCAAGCGCGCAGCCTTTCGTTCCGAAGGCGGTTCGACCCGAACGAAGACCTTTCGCGTCACCGCCGCCTATGGACGATATCGGAAGCAAACGGCCGGCAGATCACGAGACACGAGGCTTATCCATGCGGTCTCCCGCATCTCCTTTCAACAGGTGCCACCTCTGGGGTTTCGCAACGACCAACGCTGATGGTTCCGTCGATGGCAAGTCTGCTCCACGATGGCGGGATTGAAGTCGGGCTCCACGAGCAAATGCCCTGCACGCGTGAAAGCACAAGAGCCTGTTTTGCATTCTGTTTGTCGCTCGCGCGGGCGAAGAATCCACTTGGATCTGGTCGAGCGCCTTCACCAACTCGGTAGGATTCGATCTTGAAATTGCCACCGTTATAGCTGCACGCAGGGGTATGGCGCTGTGGACCGGGAGCCGGCCCGGTTTCTTGATCGAGGATAAATCGGCGCCAGTGGAGGGTCTGGGCCGCCGGCCGACCGTCGTGACGAGGGTCGCAGGAATCCTTGACAGTCACTGGCACCAGAAAGCTCTTAATCCTTGCCCGACCCTCGGGCGGTGGATCCCCGCGGAAGGTTCCTGTTCCTCTCAGCAGCGACGCCGCGCTTCCCACCCGATCCGCCTTGTCTCACGACGAGCCAGCCCTCTATTGATGCCGTTATGGTCAGTCGATCTTGGCTCGCGGAACGAGCGACCGGCAATACACTTCCGCAAGGATTCCGCACGCACTGGCTAAAGTCCACACTCCAGGACTCCCTGGCATGCGGCAGATTAAAGCCTCTCCGCGACAGCCGTGTCCTCACCAAACAATCCAGTTGAGCTTCGCATCGATCGCCGCCTGAGGGGCGGCGTTATATAAACGAAGTCATCCGGCGAACGGGCGTGTGCAGAAGCACCATCTGGCGGAACAGGAAGGACAAGAGCAGTGACTTTCCCCCCTGTCGAAGGCTCTCGAAGGGACGCATTGGCTGGCCCGACGTCCGGATCGACCAATGGATTCTCTCGAAACCTGTGCGCTCGAGTCGCGGCCGACGGCGCCGACGACTGATAACCGGCCGGTGGTGAGATGAGCGCCCAGCCGACAAGCGCGCGTTGCCCAGTTCGTTGCCCCAAAAAGGGTGAAGCGGTTGGGCGACGCTTAGAACCGGTTGAAATTATGGCGACCCCTGCAGGAATCGAACCTGCGACAACCTGCTTAGAAGGCAGGTGCTCTATCCAGCTGAGCTAAGGGGCCGTCCGGCGGCCGCGTCTCACGAGCGCGACCGGATGCGGCATATCTGGACCAGAAATCTCAATGCGTCCAGGGCTGCGTGCGGGTATAGCGGAAATTGTCGGGATAGGCGACAACCTGGCGTATCGGGTCCTTCGGCGCGATGACGCGGTATTCGATGCCGTTGCGCTGGGCATAGGCTTCGGCGAGTTCCTGCGTTTCGAAGGTGAGCTTCACCTGCTGGCGCATATCACCCGAAGAGGTGTAGCCCATGATCGGATCAATCTTGCGCGGCGACTCCTGATCGAACTCAAGCACCCAGAGATGGCTCTTGGCCTTGCCGGACTGCATGGCGGTCTTGGCTGGACGATAGATCTTGGCAGACATGACTGCAGCGTCTCCGACTATGCGGGCAGCGCCCGTCTTTCATGGTCTCAATCCCGTTGCCGGCCCGTGCCGGGCCTTTTGCGTCATCGCTGAGGATAACGCAAAGAGATGAATTTTGCTTAGCTGCGAATCCCCGCTTTTTCAAGGAAAAAGGCGGCGCACGACGACGCTGCCGTGTCCGTTCGCATGACGGCTGACACCGCCTCCCCTTCAAATCCGGTGATTTCCGGCCGGATTTCGCAATATTTCCGCTTGTCTCACCTTGTGATCACAACCTGATTGCCGCTGCCTTCCCTCGGCACTAGTTTACGGCTCAATCGATTTCAGTGGATTTGCACTCATGATCAAACGTTCGGCGGAGTTCAATGCCATTGTGATAGGCGCTAGCATCACGGCGTTCTTCTACCTTGCCATCAGCTACGCCCAATATATCGGCCTGCTAGCCCGCGGCTAAGGTAGCCTTCAGCTGACGTACAATTGCGCCAAGCAGACCGAACCCGTGCGCCCGGCAAGCAGGCCGGCGACCTATCAAGATTTTTTCTGTCTTGCATCCACAGGTCCGGCGAGGAATCTTCGGCCAGAGCTGGATTTATGGGTTGCGACGGCGAAGTGAACCGTGTATCTCCCCTGCCATTCACGGCACGGAGTGTAGCGCAGCCTGGTAGCGCATCTGGTTTGGGACCAGAGGGTCGGGAGTTCGAATCTCTCCACTCCGACCATTCAAATATCCCGATATTGTTGAATTCCTTGACAGGCGCAGCGCAGCTTGCAGTTATACGCGCCGTTACTTCATCTTTTTCGTCGTCGTGGCGCTGACGATCCTGTCACCAGGCTTGATTCCCAATTTGGCAACGATGCCGGCATTGAGTTCGACGACGTATTTCACCGCGCTCATCGAATCGATGATGTCACGCGAATAGGGCACTGCCTTTTCCTTGATGTGGCGGATCGTGCCGGTGTCGTCGGCAAAGAGCATGTCGAGCGGCAGGATGGTGTTTTCCATCCACATGGTGACGCGCCTTGGCTCGTCGAAATCGAAGATCATGCCGGCATCGTCGGCCATCACCTTGCGAAACATCAGGCCGCGGGCGCGCTGATCCGGGGTCGAGGCAATCTCGACAGTGAAATGCAGCACCTTGCCCGCCGCAGTCTGGATGAGCAGCGGCTCCTTGTCGAACCGCATCTGCTCGTCAGCGAAGGCCGGCAGCGCAACCATGAAAAAAAGCGCCACGACGGCGCTTCTGATAGCATCAAATAGGATTAGGCCGCGCATGTTCAGTGCGACCGGCTTGCCGGGCTCGGAACGTCAGGATGGATCTCTGCGGCCATCAGGCCCTTTTCGCCGTCGCCGAAGCGGACAAGGACAACCTGGCCGGGGCGCAGCTCCGTCAGGCCGAAGCGGCGAAGCGTTTCCATGTGCACGAAGATGTCTTCGGTGCCCTCGCCGCGCGTCAGGAAGCCGAAGCCCTTGGTGCGGTTGAACCACTTGACGAGCGCACGCTCGAGTCCGCTCGTCGCGGTGACCTGCACATGGGTACGCACCGGCGGGAGCTGCGAGGGATGAACCGCGGTCGACTGGTCCATCGAGAGGATCTTGAAAGCCTGATAGCCGCGCTCGCGGCGCTGGATGAGGGCGACGATACGCGTTCCCTCGAGGATCGTCTGGTAGCCGTCGCGGCGCAGGCAGGTCACGTGCAGGAGTACATCCTGCATGCCGTTGTCGGGCACGATGAAGCCGAAACCCTTGGCGACGTCGAACCACTTGACGACGCCGGTGATTTCAACAAGATCGACCGCCTCTCCTGATAGCTCGTCGAGGTCGGAGTATTCGTTCGATGAAATCCTGTCAGCCATTGTCGCCAGCCCCTCGAATACGCGTCACACTGTTACGGTTAACTGATTCTTGAAATCAAGATTAACATCTTGGTAACGGATAAGCGCAAGTCCTAGTTTTCGGTTATTCCCAGGTGCACATTTTATAAAGATGACTTGCCCGAAGCTGACCTCGGCTCGCCGAAAAAAGCTAGCCCCAATAAAGGAGTAAATAGAATGCGTTATCTTCATACAATGGTGCGCGTCAAAGACCTGGACGCCTCGCTTGCCTTTTACACCACGCTGTTCGGGCTGGAGGAGATTCGCCGCCACGAAAACGAGAAGGGCCGCTTCACCCTGGTTTTCCTGGCTGCTCGCGACGATCTCGACCGTGCGCGCAGCGAAAAGGCCCCCTGCCTCGAGCTTACCTACAATTGGGACACGGAAGATTATAGCGGAGGTCGCAATTTCGGCCACCTCGCTTATGAGGTCGACGATATTTACGCGACCTGCCAGAATCTGATGGACAACGGCGTCACCATCAACCGGCCGCCGCGCGACGGGAACATGGCGTTCGTGCGCTCGCCCGACGGCATCTCGATCGAAATCCTGCAAAAGGGCAGCCCACTTCCGGCCACTGAGCCCTGGGTCTCGATGGGCAATACCGGCGCCTGGTAAGGCTTTTCGCCGCAAGGCTTTTGCGAGGCTTGCGGTTTTTTCGATTTCGGGTCCGGCCAGTGCCTTGGCGCTTGTCGCGATCCGGCCCCGCAGGCAATCTCCTGGCGACTCGAAGCGGAAGAGAAGCGTTTTTCGCTTATTTCCGCATCAACTGGAGACCGTCGCTTGCGTAAGATGCAGATGCGGATGCCCGTGACGGGCGCTTTGCTGATCGCCACCTCGGTGCTGGCGCTGCCCGGCTGCGCGTCGGACAAGAAGGCGCTCGATTCGGCGGCGGTGGTTCCGGCTGTGCCGGCCGCAGCCACGGCGGCGCCTGCAGGCCCTGCCCCACGTTCGGTCTATACCGATCCACGGCTCGTCAACGTCTCCGGCGCTCAAGCCGCGCCTCAGGTCGTGGCACAAGATTCGAATGCCGTCGCTCCGCCCGCCGATCCGGCGACAGCGGCGCCTGCCAATATCGGTGGGCTGGTCCTGCAGTCGACCCGGATCAACGCGCAAGCGATGAGCATCTTTTCCGATCGCCAGCCGGCGCCGCAGAACAACAGCACGTCCACCGTCATTCAGCCGCAGGCCTATGTGCCGGTGGAAGGTGCAGTACCGGCGCGAACCAGCGTCTACAGCCAGCCGCCCGTGCCCACGCAGCCGGCAGAGCCGGTGCTACCGCAGCAATCCTCGCAGAATAGCACGCAGCTTGCGCCGGTGCAGACGGCGTCGTTGGCGACGGGCAGCATTCCCACCTCGACGATGAATGCGCTCTACAGCGCACAGCAGCAGAATCTGCTCGGCAGCCTCTCCGGCCTGCTGCACCAGGCCGCCCTGCCCGGTATGACACGCATCGCGCCGAACGGGCTGCATCTTCAGAACGACAAGGTCGAGGTCGGTTGCTTCAAGCCCGATCTGCTGAAGGTGATCAAGACGGTCGAAAACCATTTCGGCCGACCGGTCATCGTCACCTCCGGCTATCGCGACGATGAGCACAACCGCCTCGTCGGCGGCGCTGACGAATCGATGCACAAGAGCTGCGAGGCCGCCGACATCCAGATCGACGGTGTCGCGAAATGGGATATCGCCGCCTATATCCGCTCGTTGCCGGACCGCGGCGGCGTCGGCACCTATTGCCATACGGATTCGGTTCACCTCGATACCGGCAAAACTCGCGACTGGAACTGGGGCTGCGGCGGCAAACGCGCGCCGATGACGACCGCACGAGCGATCTGACGGCCGCGGGATTTTCACATTACGTTACGGTAGCACCACCTAGTCTCATTAAAGAAACAACCAGCAGCCCGTTGATTCAGCTTTAATAATCGACTTCTCGAACGCGCTCGGATTTCCTGTCATTTTTTTGAAAGAAACCGCAATTGCCGCTTGCGGGATTCAAATGGCCTGACTATAAGGGCGCCACCACGAAGGACGCGCCCTTCGTCTATCGGTTAGGACACCAGATTTTCATTCTGGGAAGAGGGGTTCGACTCCCCTAGGGCGTACCACTTTCTCTCCATAAAGAAGCCATTAGTTCCGCTTGCAGAAGCCGGCGCGCGCTCCTATTTTAACGAGGCTGCCTGCGCCCTTCGTCTATCGGTTAGGACGACAGATTCTCATTCTGTAAAGAGGGGTTCGACTCCCCTAGGGCGTACCAATTCCTCATGATAGGTTATCGTCATCCGTTTCGATCGACCTTCGCCGATCCTATGAGTCCCCTCGAGGAGAACCCTTCGGGTTCGCGCGAGGCTGCCCATCCTGGCCCGCCGGCTTGATTTTTCTCCGCTCCGCCGTGCCTTGCACATCGTTTCTCCACAGCCACAAATAAATCGGCGAAAACGATGATTTTTTCGCGCCTTGGCGCTTGCGGCCTTCGAAGGCGCTGACTATAAGGGCGCCACCACGAAGGAAGCGCCCTTCGTCTATCGGTTAGGACACCAGATTTTCATTCTGGGAAGAGGGGTTCGACTCCCCTAGGGCGTACCACTTTCTCTCCCTTGACATTTCACATCGTCAGCGCTCTTGCGCGACCGCTCTATTTCGCCGGCGCTGCATCGCAGACGCGCAGCTGGATGCGGCGTGCGCCCTGGTAGTGGTCGGCACCGAGCGAACCGGCGACATGAAGGCTGGCACCGCGTGAATTGATGAGAAGATTGCCAAGCGGCGTATCGGCGGCGCGAAAGGCGATGCCGTCGAGCCGCGATCCGTCCATGGCCTCCAGCGTCACCTTCACATGTTTCTCGCCGACCAGGCGGGCGTCGCGCAGACGATGCGCCGGTATGGCAAAGAGCGGCTGTGCGTGGCCGGAGCCATAGGGGCCGGCGGCCTCCAGGCGGTCGATGAGTTCGAGGGTGGCGCCGCTTGCGCCGATCGCGCCGTCGATCTTCAGCGTCTCGTTGGCGACGAGATTGGCCACCGTTCTCTCGGCCTTCTCCGTGAAGAATGTCCTCAGCCTGCCGAGATCGGTGCGCTCGACCGTCAGTCCCGCGGCCATGGCGTGGCCGCCGCCCTTGACGAGCAGACCCTCGTCGACTGCGGCCCGCACCATCCTGCCCATGTCGAAACCGTTGATCGAGCGGCCCGAGCCGGTGCCGCGGCCGGAGGGATCGAAGGCGATCGCGAAAGCGGGCCGTTTGAACTTTTCCTTCAGCCGCGCCGCGATCAGCCCGACGATACCAGGATGCCATTTCTCATGGGCGGTGACGATAACGGAGGCGCCCTCGCCGTCGCCATATTCGGCAAACGCCTCGGCTTCCGCCTCCTGCAGCATGATCGTCTCCATCGCCTGGCGTTCGCGATTGAGCTCGTCCAGGCGCTGCGCGATCACATCCGCCTCGCCGGCGTCGTCGAGCGTCAGCAGCCGGCTTCCGAGTGCCGCGTCGCCGATCCGCCCGCCGGCATTGATGCGCGGGCCGATCAGGAAGCCGAAATGATAGGGCGTCACCGGGCCGGCGAGCCCCGCCTTGCGGAAGAGTGCTGCCAGTCCGGCATTGCTCTGGTGGCGGGCAGCGACTAGCCCCTTCACCACATAGGCTCGGTTGAGGCCCTTCAGCGGCACGACATCGCAGACCGTCGCCAGTGCCACGATATCCAGCCATTGCAGTAGGTCGAGCGCCAGGATGCGCTTGTTGCCGGCCGCGCGCAGCAGCCGGAGCGTCGCGACCAGCACCATGAAGACGACGCCGGCGGCGCAAAGATGCCCCTGCCCCGAGAGATCGTCCTCGCGGTTCGGGTTGACCAGCGCATGGCAGGGCGGCAGCTCATGTGTCACCTGGTGGTGATCGATGACGACGACATCGATGTTGCGCGCCGCAGCGGCGGTCAGCGCCTCGTGGCTGGTGGAGCCGCAATCGACGGTGACGATCAGCTCAGCGCCGTTGTCGATCAACTGGTTGATCGCCGCCGGATTGGGGCCGTAGCCTTCGAAGACGCGGTCGGGAATATAGATGGTCGCCCTGACGCCAAAATGGCGGAGAAAGCGGAACATCAGCGCCGAGGAGGCTGCGCCGTCGACGTCGTAGTCGCCGAAAATCGCGACGCTCTCGCCGCGCTCGATCGCGCGCAGGAGGCGGGTCGCGGCCTTTTCGCAATCAGTCAGCTTATGGGGATCGGGCATCAGGCTGCGGATCGTCGGATCGAGGAATTCGATTGCCTCGTCCACCGTCACGCCGCGCCCGGCGAGCACCCGGGCGATCAGATCCGGCAATCCATGGATCTGCGACATGGCCAGCGCGCGGTTCTGCCCGGCCTGATCGAGCCGCGCCACCCAGCGATTGTCGAGCGCGGATTTCTCCACGCCGAGAAATGCGCGCTGTACCGGGTCGACGAGATCTGCCATGCCACACTCCGCTGACTTCATCTGCTCTTTCTACAGGAGCGGCGGAGATAACATAGCGATGGATTTGCAGACACGGATTTTTACCAAAGCACGTCGCGCAAAGGTGTGGAGCGGTTTGCGACAACGACATGCGTAAAAATCAAGACCTTAGCGCGAGAGCGAATCTGAAAGATCGCGACACGCTTTAGAATACCGCCCAGACGATCAGGGCGACACCGGCCAGTTGCACCAGGATAACGGAGAAGAGGGTAAGAAGAATGGCCCAGTTACGGCCTTCCGGACTTTCGTCGTCGTCATAGGCCTCATTCGAGGCCGCGTCGGAGGGGTGGTCACGAACCTTAATACGGTTCGTCTCGGGAACTTCTCTAAACACACCCGGATGATCGGGAGGCTCCTCTTCCGGGCGACCATACCCCTTCCCGGCATGGCTGTCCTTGTTCACGATGTTCTCCAAAGCCGCCGACTCCCTCTCCCGGCTTATTTATATCAATGTTTCGGTATCTGTTAATATAAGTTTTCGTGAGAGCAGTTAAACAGGCAATAAAAAAACCCGCCCTGCGTGCACAGAGCGGGTCAGCCATCCCGGATTGTGGCAAAGGTCAGCCTTCCTCCTTCGGCCGCTCGATGCGAATCACCTGCGGTTCGCCGAAGAGGTAACCTTCCGACTTGATCGAGGCGACTGCCTTGCGCACCGACTCTTCCATCGTCGCATGGGTGACGAGAATGATCGTTTGGTGGTGCGACGGCGCCAGGTGTTGCTTGGAGCGCTGGACGATCGATTCCAGCGAGATGTTGTTTTCCGCCATGCGGGTTGCGACGCTGGCAAAGACGCCGGTGCGATCGAGCACGGTCAGGCGGATGAAATAACCACCCTCGTGGCTCTGCATCTGCGCCTTGCGGTACGGCTCCAGCGTCTCTGCGGGATGGCCGAGCACCGGCACGCGCTGGGCGCCCGGCTGGCTCTTGGCAATATCGGCGATATCGCCAAGCACGGACGAGGCAGTGGCGTTGCCGCCGGCGCCCGGGCCGACCATCAGCAGTTCGCCGAGCACGTCGGATTCGATCGCCACCGCATTGGTGACGCCGTCGACCTGGGCAATGACCGAATCGACCGGCACCATTGTGGGATGGACGCGCTGCTCGATGCCGGTATCGGTGCGCTGGGCAACGCCCAAGAGCTTGATGCGGTAACCGAGCTCGGCGGCAGCGTGGATATCCTCGATCGAGATGTTGGTGATGCCTTCGAGATAGATGTCGTCGGCGGCGATCTGATTGCCGAAGGCGAGCGTCGTCAGGATGGAAAGTTTATGGGCCGTGTCGTTGCCCTCGATATCGAAGGCCGGATCGGCCTCGGCGTAACCCAGCCGCTGCGCTTCCTTGAGGCATTCGGCGAAGGAAAGCCCCTCCTTCTCCATCTTGGTCAGGATGTAATTGCAGGTGCCGTTCATGATGCCATAGATGCGCGAGACGGAATTGCCCGTCAGCGATTCGCGTAGCGCCTTGATGACCGGGATGCCGCCGGCGACTGCTGCCTCGAAGTTCAGCAGCGAACCCTTCTCCTCGGCGATCGTCGCAAGCTCGACGCCGTGATAGGCAAGCAGCGCCTTGTTGGCTGTCACCACATGGAGACCGCGCTGCAGTGCTGTGCGCACGGAGATATTGGCCGCCCCTTCAGCGCCGCCCATCAACTCGACGAAGACGTCGATATCACCCTTTTCGGCAAGCTCTTCCGGCCGGTCGAACCAGGTGGCGGCAGAAAGATCGATGCCGCGGTCCCTCGCCTTGTCACGCGCGGAGACCGCCGTGATGGTGATCGGACGCCCGCAGGTGACGGCAAGCTCGTTGCTCTTCTGCTGAATGATGCGGACAAGCGAGGCGCCAACGGTGCCCAAGCCCGCAATGCCGATTTTGAGGGCATCTGCCATGGATCGATCCTGAAATGTCTGTGTGGCGGCAGCCGCATGACGCGGCTGCCCAACGGTTGGATTAACGATGTGCGTTCAGCGAGATGACGTTGTGCATTGTCTCGTCAGCCGTCGACATGAACTTCTTGATGTTGCGCGCAGCCTGACGGATACGGTGTTCGTTCTCGACAAGTGCCAGACGAACGTAGTCGTCGCCCATTTCGCCGAAGCCGATGCCCGGGGCAACGGCGACGTCGGCCTTCTCGACCAGCAGCTTGGAGAATTCCAGCGAACCGAGATGACGGAACTTTTCCGGGATCTTCGCCCAGGCGAACATCGTCGCAGCCGGCGGCGGCACCTCGAACCCGGCCTTGCCGAAACTTTCGACCATGACGTCGCGGCGACGTTTATAGACGTTGCGGACTTCCGCAATGTCGGAGCCGTCGCCGTTCAGCGCATGCGTCGCCGCCACCTGGATCGGCGTGAAGGCGCCGTAGTCGAGATAGGACTTGACGCGGGTGAGCGCCGCGATCAACCGCTCGTTGCCGACGGCAAAGCCCATGCGCCAGCCGGGCATGGAGAAGGTCTTCGACATCGAGGTGAACTCGACCGTCACGTCCATTGCGCCCGGCACTTCGAGAACCGACGGCGGCGGGGAGCCATCGAAGTAGATTTCCGAATAGGCAAGGTCGGAAAGCACGATGATGTCGTGCTTTTTCGCAAAGGCGATGACGTCCTTGTAGAAATCGAGCGTCGCGACAAAAGCCGTCGGATTCGAGGGGTAGTTGAGAATCAGCGCCAAGGGCTTCGGGATCGAATGCCGGACGGCGCGTTCCAGCGGTTCGAAGAAGCTCGCATCCGGCTCCACCGACATGGAGCGGATCACGCCGCCTGCCATCAGGAAGCCGAAGGCGTGGATCGGGTAGGTGGGATTCGGGCAGAGGATCACGTCGCCAGGCGCCGTAATCGCCTGCGCCATGTTGGCGAAGCCTTCCTTGGAGCCCAAGGTGGCGACCACCTGGGTATCCGGGTTGAGCTTGACGCCGAAACGGCGGGCATAATAGGCGGCCTGTGCGCGGCGCAGGCCCGGAATGCCCTTGGACGAAGAATAACGGTGCGTGCGCGGATCCTGCACGACCTCGCACAGCTTGTCGACGATCGACTGGGGAGTGGGGAGGTCTGGGTTTCCCATGCCGAGATCGATGATATCGGCGCCGCCCGCTCGCGCGCTTGCTTTCAAACGGTTGACCTGTTCGAAAACATAAGGCGGCAAACGCCGGACTTTGTGAAACTCTTCCATCTCATTCCCCATGGAAAGGCGGCATTTCGGGCCGCAGTCGAAGTTCGTTCCGTCTTCCGGCGGCTGCGACACGAACTTCAGAATCGCAACGCCGTATTCATCAGACCCAAGCGACGCGGCGAATCTTTGACGGAAAGGCCGCGTAACGCGCTTTATCGGGAAAATTGTATCTTCCGATCCTTGCCGAAGGCTTTGCGTCCAAATTGCCTGAAAGGCAAGGTCTATTTGGAGATTTCAGACAGCGTATCAGTGCCGTGCTCGGCGGCGAGACGCCGCATTTCGGCGACCTTGGCCTGATAATCGGCTTCCGAGATCGCGCCGGCCTTGCGCTGGGCGCCAAGTGCCGTCAGCTGGTGCTGCAGTTCGGCCGCCTGCTCGTCGCTCATCTGGACATTGGCGGCGGTCAGCGGCGCGCCGAAATTCGGATAGCCGTCCGGGTATTTTGCAAGGCCGCCCTCGGCCGCCTCGCCCTTGGTAGCCGGCATGACGACGGCGGTGGGTGCTGCTCGCTTGGCGGCGGCTGCGGCCTTTTGTTCCGCCGTCAGATTGCATCCAGCAAGGGCCATCGCCGCCGCGACGCAGATCAGTGCGGTGCGGTTGAAGGTTGCGATGCGCCGAATGCCGTTCTTCGTCATGCCTCAAAAATCCAGTTTTGACTGCTTCGACTGTTAAATTTGTCGCAGCCACAAAGCAATAGCATGAGCCGATGCGGGTGGAACTTGTTTTCTCGTTCGATCACGATGTACAACGAATGGATAAAAAGAGTGGTGCTGCCGCCGGAGGAAATGGTGACCGACAGCAAGCAGGAGAGTGGCGGCCAAAGGAATGGCGACAAGACCGGCTTCGACGCGACCGATCTCGATCCCTATCTGTTGAAGGATCCAGAGGCCATGGCGATGAATTTCGCCCGGGCGCTCGAAAACCTCGGTCAGGCTGCTTCCGCCTGGCTCGCGCCGCGCGAGCGTGGCGAAATCACCGATACCGCCGTCGATCCGATGACCGACATGGTCAAGACGCTTTCCAAGGTCACCGAATACTGGATTTCCGATCCGCGCCGCACCTTCGAGGCACAGACGCAGCTGATGTCCTCGTTCTTCGGCATCTGGATGCGCTCGATGCAGCGCATGCAAGGCACGGGCGGCATGCAGGGCGATCTCACGCCGCCCGAGCCGGACACCCGCAAGGACAAGCGCTTCTCGGACGAAGACTGGCAGAAGAATCCGTTCTTCGATTTTCTCCGCCAGGTCTATTTCGTCACCACCGACTGGGTGGAAAAGCTGGTGTTGGAGACCGATGGCCTCGACGAGCACACCAAGCACAAGGCCGGCTTCTACGTGAAGCAGATCACGGCAGCGCTTTCGCCGAGCAACTTCATCGCCACCAATCCGCAGCTCTACCGCGAGACGATCGCAACCAGCGGCGCCAACCTGGTGCGCGGGATGAAGATGCTGGCCGAGGATATCGCCGCCGGACATGGCGACCTTCGCCTTCGCCAGACCGACATGACGAAATTTGCCGTCGGCCGCGACATGGCGCTGACGCCAGGCAAGGTGATCGCCCAGAACGACATCTGCCAGATCATCCAGTACGAGGCTTCGACCGAAACGGTGTTGAAGAGGCCGCTTTTGATCTGCCCGCCCTGGATCAACAAGTTCTATATTCTCGACCTCAACCCGCAAAAATCCTTCATCAAATGGTGCGTCGACCAGGGTCAGACGGTTTTCGTCATTTCGTGGGTCAACCCGGATGCGCGCCACGCCGACAAGGACTGGGCAGCCTATGCCCGCGAGGGCATCGATTTCGGGCTTGATACAGTCGAGAAGGCGACCGGCGAAAAGGACGTCAACGCTGTCGGCTACTGCGTCGGCGGCACGCTGCTGGCCGCAACGCTGGCGCTGCATGCCAAGGAGAAAAACAAGCGCATCAAGACGGCGACACTCTTCACCACCCAGGTCGACTTCACCCATGCCGGCGACCTCAAGGTCTTCGTCGACGAGGAGCAGCTTGAAGCGCTCGAAGAGCATATGCAGGCGGCCGGCTATCTCGACGGCACGAAGATGTCGATGGCCTTCAACATGCTGCGCGCCTCCGAGCTGATCTGGCCTTATTTCGTCAACAACTACCTCAAGGGTCAGGATCCCCTGCCCTTCGACCTCTTGTTCTGGAACGCCGATTCGACCCGCATGGCGGCGGCAAACCACGCCTTCTACCTGCGCAATTGCTATCTCAAGAACGCGCTGACGCGGAACGAGATGATCCTCGACGGCAAGTCCGTGTCGCTGAAGGACGTGAAGATCCCGATCTATAATCTCGCCACCCGCGAGGATCACATCGCACCTGCCAAGTCCGTCTTCCTCGGCAGCCATTTCTTCGGCGGCAAGGTGGAATTCGTGGTGACCGGCTCGGGGCATATCGCTGGCGTCGTCAATCCGCCTGACAAGAAGAAGTATCAATTCTGGACCGGCGGCCCCGCCAAGGGAGACTATGAGACCTGGCTCGACAAGGCGACGGAGACCCCGGGATCATGGTGGCCGCATTGGCAGGCCTGGATCGAGACACATGACAGTAGACGTGTGCCGGCCCGCACACCCGGCGGCGACGCCTTGAACGCGATCGAGGAAGCGCCGGGAAGTTATGTGATGGAGCGCGCCTGAGAAGGCCCAACGCATCTCTTTTTGAGACGTCGTGAGAAACTGCAACGCCGCGTAAACAAATTAGAAACCATAATTCGTCATCCTTGCGATACAGTCGGACGTCGTGGGTGGTCTAAATTCGGCCCATTTGCGCCTGTACCGGCCCCCGGCGAAGTGTAGTCAGTCAGTGCCGCCGGCCTGCGTAGCGAGTTTGAAAGACGAGTGTAGTATGGCGTGTGCGGTCGGGACGTTCGATGACGTCACCCCTCTTGGCGGATCTGCTTTCCGTTGGCGCAGATCTCGCGGTTTCCTTTACGGTGCTGTCGGCGCCGGATTTCTGACCTCCACATGGCTGATCGCGACCTTCGCGACGATGCACTCGATAGCCACTCCCAATTCTCCGCCGGATCGCCTGGCACAGGTGGCGACTGCACCGAAGGTGGCGCCTACACCGCGCCACGAGAGGCTGATCCATGTCGGCAAGGCCGACCGGCTAACCGCCTTCGATGCGAAGCCGACGATCCCCCTGACGGCAAGCCTCATTCAATCCCATGCCGAAAAGACAGCCGCCGCTGCAACGGCGCTCGCGGTTCTCGCCAAAAGCAATCGCCTCGCTATGGCTGCCGAACAGCCCGTGGTAGCTGCGATTTCCGACAGCGCCAAATTCCGCAAGGACGATGTTATCGCGCCGCCGGTCGAGCTCGCCTCGGCAGAGACCGAAGAAGACGACGGCGACCGGATCATCGTTCCCTCGAAGGAGGCGGTGGCTGCAGCCGAACTCACAGCCCTGCTTGCGCTTGCCGATGCAGGATCCCGGCAAATCGCGCCGGCTCCGCTCGAGCCAACCGCATCTCCGGTCAAAACGGCCTCAATTCCCGCCTCGGAACCTGCACCGGTAGTCGTTGCCGCCGCGGAGGACGCGCCACCCTTCGATCTCGTGCTGGCGCCGGACGAAGGTTCCGTGCCGCTGCCGATGGCACGTCCGGATGGCCTCATCGGCAAACCGCCACTGGCCTCCAGGGGTTCGCAGCGCGCTGGTGAGCCTGCACTTGCCTATGCCCAGCCGAACTCGCCGATCGAGGACGACCAGGACGACGCAGTGCCGCGCTACGACAAGCCGGTGTTCTCGCCGAAGCTGCGCGCAGGCGTGGCGATCTACGATATCGAAAACAGCACCGTCTATTTGCCGAACGGCGAACGGCTCGAGGCCCATTCCGGGCTCGGCAAGATGCGCGACAACCCGCGTTATGTGAACAAGAAGATGCGCGGACCGACGCCGCCGCACACCTATGTCCTCACCGTGCGCGAAAGCCTTTTCCATGGGGTCGAGGCGCTGCGGCTGACGCCGGTGCAGGGTTCGGACGCCATCTATGACCGTGTCGGCCTTCTCGCCCATACCTATATGCTCGGCAAGAACGGCGATTCCAACGGCTGCGTCTCCTTCAAGGACTACCGCCGCTTCCTCGCCGCCTACAAGCGCGGCGACATCAAGCAGCTCGTGGTGGTGCCGCGGCTGAACAACAAACCGTCTTCGACCTTTGCTTCGCTGTTTTCGCGGCGCAGCTGAGGATTGGAGAGCGCACTGCCGATTGCCCGGCTACGGGCGCTAGTTCAACCAGGCTGCGATTCTCTCCACCGCCTCGCCGATCTCGGCTTCCGAGCCCGCATAGGACAGACGCAGCGTTCGACTTCCCTCCAGCGGATCGAAATCGAGACCGGGCGTTGCGGCGACGTCGATTTCCGCGAGCATGCGTTTGGCAAAGCCCATGCTGTCATTGCTGAAGCGGGTGACGTCGAGATAGGCATAGAAGGCGCCGTCCATCGGCGAGGCGATCGAAAACCCGATCTGCGGCAGTCGCCGCATCAGCAAATCACGATTGGCGGCATAGCTTGCCTTATAACGATCGAGTTCGGCGCCAGCGCCAAGAGCGGCCGTGGCGGCGATCTGGGAGAGCTCAGGCGGGGAGATGTAGAGGCTCTGCGCCACCCGCTCGATCGGACGGACCAGGCGTTCCGGCAGCACCATCCAGCCGATTCGCCAGCCGGTCATGCAATAATATTTGGAGAAGGAGTTGATGACGATCGCCTCGTCGGTCAGCTCCAGCGCGCTCGCCTCCTCGCCGGCGAAAGTCAGCCCGTGGTAGATTTCATCGGAGATGAAGGCGATGGAATGGGCCGCGCAGTAATCCGAAAGCGCCTTCAGCCCCTCGCGACCGGTCACCGTGCCAGTCGGATTGGCGGGGCTTGCGAGCAGCACGCCTTTCAGCGTGATGCCGCTTTCCTTCTGCGCCGCTTCCAGGCTTTGCGGCGTCAGGGTGAAGTGGGTCTCGGCCGTTACAGGCACTTCGAGAACCGTCAGGCCCAGCGCGCCGAGGATATTGCGATAGGCGGGATAACCGGGTCTTGCGATCGCCACCGCATCGCCGGCATCGAAGAGCGACAGGAAGGCGAGATTGAAGCCGGCCGAGGAACCGGTGGTGATGGCGATGCGCTTTGGATCGATCTCCAGGCCGTGGCGATCCTTGTAGTGCCAGGCGAGCGCCGATTTCAGCCGTGCCGTCCCCAGCGCATCGGTATAACCGATCCGGCCTTCGGTAAGGGCTGCGCGCGCCGCTTCGAGAGCCGCTTGAGGTGCCGGATGCGAGGGCTGACCGACCGCCATCGAGATCACCGGATGGCCGCTCGCACGCCGCTTCGTCGCCTCCGCCAAGACGTCCATGGCGTGAAAGGGCTCGACTTCGCTGCGTTTCGATATGGAAAACAAGATCGTTTCTCGCTCAGCTTCTGCAATGACGGCCCGACAATTGCCGCATTAATCGGCTCATCACAATCCCGCGAGGGCCACGCGGGGATGAAAAATTCCTGTTTGAGCAGAACCGAACGCACCGTACCTTGACGCGAGGCATTCAAGTCCATTAACCCGGCGACGTCATCTCGACGACGAGACGACCATACCGCCGATGACGAGGATATCATGGCATTCTTCCCGAAGACCTTTACCGCTCTGGCGCTTGCCGCATCGATTGCCCTTCCGCTTCCGGCGGCAGCGCTCGACGACCAGCAGAAGAAGGAGTTCGGCGAATTCATCAAGCAATACCTGATCGAGAATCCTGAGATCATGCTCGAAGTCCAGGATGCGTTGCAGAAGAAGCAGGAAGCCCAGCGGTTGGTGAAAGCCAATATGGCGATCGAAGAGAACACCACCGACATCTTCGAATCGAAGAACGACGTTACGCTCGGCAATCCCAAGGGCGATGTGACGGTCGTCGAGTTCTTCGATTATAATTGCAGCTACTGCCGGCATGCGCTGCCCGACATGCAGGCGATGCTGAAGAAGGACAAGAACGTCCGTTTCGTCCTCAAGGAGTTTCCGATCCTCGGGCCGGATTCGGTTGCCGCCCACAAGGTGGCCGACGCTTTCCGCAAGCTGGCACCGGAGAAATATGCCGATTTCCACGTCGCCCTTCTCGGCACCGAGGGCCGCGCCTCCGACGAAACAGCGATCGCGGTCGCCGCTTCGCTCGGCGTCAGCGAGGACAAGATCCGCGCCGAGATGGCAAAGAGCCCGAATGACGGCATCGTCCAGGCGACCTACCAGCTCGCCTCCAGTCTCGGCATCAGCGGCACACCTTCTTATGTGATCGGCAACGAACTGGTGCCGGGTGCCGTCGGGCTCGACGATCTCGAAGCCAAGGTCAAGAACATGCGCAGCTGCGGCAAGACCGCCTGCTGAGCAATCAACCGCCAAACGATAGCCCATCAAATCGCCAAAATCGAAGCGTTTCAACCATGTGGACAAATGTGGCGCGATTGCCGCTGGCCAATCCGTAAGGGCTTTCATTCAGCTCTCGCGGAGTCTATAGGTTGCCGTCGTACATTTTACGGAACATTCGATGACGCAAACGATTTTTGTCCTGAACGGCCCCAACCTGAACATGCTGGGTAAACGAGAGCCCGGCATTTATGGCGGCAAGACGCTCAAGGACATCGAGGCGGACTGCAAGGCCGCAGGCCGCGAACTCGGCATCGATATCGATTTCCGTCAGAGCAACCATGAAGGCACGCTCGTCGACTGGTTCCATGAGGCCGACGAAAAGGCCGTCGGCGTTGCCATCAATGCGGGCGCCTATACGCATACATCGGTCGCGCTGCATGATGCGATCCGCGCGATTTCCATTCCCGTCGTCGAGCTTCACATATCCAACGTGCATGCACGGGAAGAATTCCGCCACAAGTCGATGATCGCGCCGGCATGCAAAGGCGTGATCTGTGGCTTCGGGCCTCACAGCTACATCCTGGCGCTCCACGCGCTGAAGAACATCACGGCATAAGAAGAAGACAGGGCAACACCATGGCTGAAAAGAAATCGGGTATCGACCAGGCACTGATCCGCGATCTCGCCAATATTCTCAACGAAACGGATCTGACTGAGATCGAGGTCGAGCAGGACGACCTGCGTATCCGCGTTTCGCGCGCCGGCACGCCGCAATATGCCCAGGCGCCGATCGCAGCGCCGGCCTTTGCCGCGCCCGCCGCAGCGGCAGCCGCTGCCGCGCCTGTCGCAGCTCCCAGCCGCAACCCGGCCAATGTCGTCAATGCACCGATGGTTGGCACCGTCTACATGGCGCCGGCTCCGGGCGCGCGTCCGTTCATCGAAGTCGGCGCAATCGTCAAGGAAGGCCAGACGCTCATCATCATCGAAGCGATGAAGACGATGAACCAGATCCCTTCGCCGAAGTCAGGCAAGGTGACCGAGATCCTCGTCGATGACGGACATCCCGTTGAGTACGGCCAAGCCCTCGTCGTCATCGAATAGGCCGATGCCCATGATTTCGAAAATCCTCATCGCCAATCGCGGGGAAATCGCCCTTCGCGTGCTCCGGGCCTGCAA
This sequence comes from Rhizobium leguminosarum, assembly GCF_019798305.1. Classification (GTDB taxonomy): domain Bacteria; phylum Pseudomonadota; class Alphaproteobacteria; order Rhizobiales; family Rhizobiaceae; genus Rhizobium; species Rhizobium leguminosarum_U. The sequence goes on along the minus strand of NZ_JAAXDD010000011.1, from coordinate 185,760 downwards.
AGAACTCGGCATCGCCTGCGTCGTGGTTCATTCCACCGCCGACGCCGATGCCATGCATGTGCGCCTTGCCGACGAAAGTGTGTGCATCGGCCCGCCCTCCTCGCGCGAGAGCTATCTCAACATCCACCAGATCGTCGCCGCCTGCGAGATCACCGGCGCCGACGCCGTGCATCCGGGCTACGGCTTTCTGTCGGAGAATGCCAAGTTCGCCGATATCCTTGAAGCCCACGGCATCACCTTCATCGGGCCGACGGCGGACCACATCCGCATCATGGGCGACAAGATCACCGCCAAGACGACGGCGCTGGAACTCGGCATTCCCGTCGTTCCGGGCTCGGACGGCGAAGTGAAGACCGAAGAGGATGCGCTGAAGACCGCCGCCGAAATCGGCTATCCCGTGCTGATCAAGGCCACGGCCGGCGGCGGCGGACGCGGCATGAAGGTCGCCAAGAGCGAGGCCGACCTGATCGAAGCCTGGTCGACGGCGCGCACGGAAGCGGCAGCCGCCTTCGGTAACGATGCTGTCTACATGGAAAAATATCTCGGCAAGCCGCGGCACATCGAAATCCAGGTGTTCGGCGACGGCGAAGGTAATGCCATCCATCTCGGCGAGCGCGACTGCTCGCTGCAGCGCCGCCATCAGAAGGTCTGGGAAGAGGCGAATTCGCCGGCACTCAACGTCGAGCAGCGCATGAAGATCGGCCAGGTCTGTGCCGACGCCATGAAGAAGTTGAAATATCGCGGCGCCGGCACGATCGAATTCCTCTACGAGAACGGCGAGTTCTATTTCATCGAAATGAACACCCGTCTGCAGGTGGAGCATCCGATCACCGAAGCGATCACCGGCATCGACCTCGTGCACGAGCAGATCCGCGTCGCCTCCGGCGGCGGTCTCTCGGTGACGCAGGACGAAGTGCATTTTTCCGGTCACGCCATCGAGTGCCGCATCAATGCCGAGCACCCGCGCACCTTCGTGCCCTCGCCCGGCACCATCACGCATTTCCACGCGCCGGGCGGCCTCGGCGTCCGCATCGATTCCGGTGCCTATCAGGGCTACAAGATCCCGCCCTATTACGACAGCCTCATCGGCAAGCTGATCGTGCACGGCCGTACCCGCGTCGAATGCATGATGCGCCTGCGCCGGGCGCTCGACGAATTTGTCGTCGACGGCATCAATACGACGCTGCCGCTGTTCCAGCATCTCGTTTCCAACCAGGATATCGCCAACGGCGACTACGACATCCACTGGCTGGAAGACTACCTCGCCAACACACCGGCGGCATAGGACAGGAATGGCAGGATCGCGCAGGAAGTCACCAGGCATAACCCCTGACATTCTCCTGCGCGCCTATTCCATCGGCCTCTTCCCGATGGCCGAATCCGCCGACGACCCGGAGATCTTCTGGGTCGAACCAGAACTCCGCGGTGTGCTGCCGTTCGACCGTTTCCACGTGTCGAAAAGCCTTGCCAAGACGGTGCGCAAGAAACCCTTCGAGATCCGTTTCGATCACGCTTTCGATCAGGTCATCGCCGCCTGTGCGGAGGAGACATCCGGGCGCCCCAGCACCTGGATCAACAAGACGATCAGATCGCTTTACGCGACGCTCTTCGACATGGGCCATGCCCATACCGTCGAAGCCTGGGAGGGCAATGAACTGGTCGGCGGCCTCTATGGCGTCTCGCTCGGCTCGGCCTTCTTCGGCGAAAGCATGTTTTCGCGCCGGACGGACGCCTCGAAGATCTGCCTCGTTCATCTGGTCGACCGGCTGCGGGAAAAGGGCTTCACCCTGCTCGACACGCAGTTCACCACCGAGCACCTGAAGACGTTCGGAGCGATCGACGTTCCGAAGGCCGATTATGCCGCGATGCTTGCCGCGGCGATGGAATCGCCGCATCTGGAATTCTGAGGATCGTTTTCAGAGTAAAATTCGGCAGCCAATATCGTCCTTGCCCGTCGTGGATCACTTCGTTCCACGCGTCGGGTTGTGGAGGATGCGGCAGACCAGCGAGGACGCAGTTACTTCGCCTTGGCGCCGTCAGGCGCCGGGACATCCGAGTTTGCCTTGCAGTCTTTCAGCCAGACGTCGTAGATCGGGTGTTCGACGGCGTTGAGGCCGGGGCTGGCGGCGAACATCCAGCCGGTGAAGATGCGGCGAATCTTGCGGTCGAGGGTGATCTCGTCAACCTCGACGAAACCGTCGATCTTCTGCGCTTCCGACTGGTCGCGCGAATAACAGGCCTTCGGTGTCACCTGCAGCGCACCGAACTGTACGGTCTCATTGACATAGACGTCGAACGTGGTGATGCGGCCGGTGATCTTGTCGAGGCCGGAGAAGACGGCAACCGGATTTTCGATGCGTGCGGCATTTGCCGTAACTGGCTGAAGCAGGGCCGAGAGCGCCAGCAGCGATCCGGCGGCACGCAGCACCATGTTCCGCGTGAAGAGCTTCATATGTACCCGTCTCCAGACATTTTCAGTTCACCGCCGCGGTCAAGCGCGGCCAACCTGCGGGTAAAGGTCAATTGTGGCCAAAAGCCGGGTCTTGGGATCGCCCCGGTCGGGCCGGCTCAGTTGCCGGGCGTCCAGGCGTCATAATCGCCGGTGACACGCGGACGCTCGCCCGGAACGGCGATGGAGCCCGGCGGACGATAGGCCTGCGGCGAACCGGTATGGTTGGGACGGTGCGGCTTTTGCCATTCCTTGGCGACGTAGTTCTCTTTGGACGGCGGAACATCGGTGCGATGATGCATCCAGCCATGCCAGCCCGGCGGAATGGCGGAGGCTTCGGCATAACCCTTGTAGATCACCCAGCGCTTCGGCAGACCGTAGGAAGACATGCCGCCTTCGTAGTAGACGTTGCCGAATTCATCCTCGCCGACGCGCTTGCCAAAACGCCAGGTCGCAAAACGCGTGCCCATCGTCTGACTGTTCCACCAGGTAAAGGTCTGAACCAGAAGATTCCACATGTCTTTTCCTTGTGCCCGCCAAATGCGAGCCAAACCAGAATTCGTTTCCTCGCTTATGCCGTCGCCAAGCCGAATTGTCCAGCGATTCCACGAGGGCCACGGGTCATTTCAAAGCCATCTTGAAGCCCAGATGCGAGGGCTTGAAGCCCAACCTTTCATAGAAACGATGGGCATCCTTGCGTACTGCATTCGAGGTCAACGCTACCCGCCCGATACCGCGGCCTTTTGCCTCTGCAATGGCGAATTCGATCATTGCGGCACCGATCCCCTGCCCGCGCATATCGGCGCGCGTCTGCACCGCCTCGATAATCATCGCTGAGGAGCCGCGGCCGGTGAGCGAAGTCGTCACCATCGTCTGGAACGTGCCGACAACCTCGCCGCCGCGCTCTGCGACGTAAAGCGTCTGGTCGGGCGAAGCCTCGATGGCGGCGAAGGCCCTGATATAGTCGGGAAAAGCTTCGGCATCGGTCGTATCGCCGTGACCGCCGAGCGCATCGGCGGCAAACATAGCCACCAGCGCTGGCAGGTCGTCCTTGCGAGCTTCACGGATATTCAAATCTTGTGGCACCACACTTTTCTACCTATGTAAAAATTGGACGATGATTGTGGCGGAAGGAAAAAGACGGATGTTCTTGAGCGATATCCGTGAGGTCAGATACTCCGCCAGGGATATTCGGCTTAGAATTGCACTATCAATGCTGGCGATAATTGTCTTCGGCTTTGGGCTTTTCGATAGGACTTTGAATTCGCTTTTCCTGACCCTTCTGTGTGGGCCGCCAATTGCGTACTACCTATTTCGCAATCTTTATGTCCTAATCTTTTCATCCAATAAGACGATCATTGCGATAGGCCCAAATGGCTTCAAAGATCTTCGGCTAGTGCAAGAATTGATTCCATGGCCGGCAGTCGCACGCATCGAGGAGGCGGCACCGACGCTGGCGCAAAGGATTTTGCGAACAATTTTTCTGGTTCTGGGCAACGTGTTGTCCGCAACGCCGGGAACGGGCGCAGAAGGCACCGGAGATACAATCGCTGTCTGGTGCCAGCCAGACGGCATTCGGGATCGCAAACCACCGTTCTCGCTATTCCATACCGCACGTTCCGCGAATGAACTTCGGCAACTGCGCATCGAAACGAGTGGTCTTACCATGAGCAAGGAGCGGCTGATGCAACTGCTCCAGACCTACCATGCCCACCACAACAAGGCACTCAACGATACAGGCGTTTAGCCCGCCAAGCGCTTCTCCAACACCAATGCCGGAATGCCGGATTGCCCGGCCCCGCTATTCTCATTGCGGCCGATCTCAGTGAAGCCGTGCGAGAGATAGAAGGCGATCGCCGCAGCATTCTGCGGTTCAACTTCGAGACGCATGATCTCGGCATCGGGAAAGCAGGTTTCGAGTTCGGCGAAGATATCGCGGCCGATACCCTGGCGCTGCAACGCCGGCCTGACATAGAGGAGATGCAGCATGACGGTCTTCGTCAGTGCCTGCGACATTGCCGCATACCCCATGCCGCCGATATTACGGCCGTCATCGGCAATAAGGAATTCGGCATCCTTTCGCACCAGGCGCGCCTTCAGCGCCGCCGCCGAAAAGAGATGAGCGACCAGTTCATCTACTTTAGCTCTGCCATGCAGGCCGTCATAGCTGGCATGAAAGCTCTCCACGAGCAGGGCGCGCACCTTCTCCAGGTCCCACTCGCCGGCCGTGCGGACGAAATACACCGCTTATTCCTCGATGCCGAGCTTCGCCTTGACGAGAGCCTGGACAGCCTGCGGATTGGCCTTGCCGCCGGTCGCCTTCATCACCTGGCCGACGAACCATGCCGCCATGGTCGGCTTCGCCTTGACCTTGGCGACCTGGTCAGGATTGGCGGCGATAATCTCGTCGACGGCCTTTTCGATTGCGCCGGTATCCGTCACCTGCTTCATGCCGCGCACTTCGACGATCTCGGCGGGATCGCCGCCCTCGTTGAGCAGGATCTCGAAGAGATCCTTGGCGATCTTGCCGGAGATGGTTTCGGCCTTGATGAGATCGATGATGGCGCCGAGCTGGGCCGGCGAAACCGGCGTCTGCTCAATGTCCTTGCCGGTGCGGTTCAGCGCGCCGAGCAGATCGTTGATCACCCAGTTAGCGGCCATCTTGCCATCACGGCCGGCGGCGACGGCTTCGTAATAATCGGCGATCGCCTTTTCGGAAACGAGCACCGAGGCGTCGTAGACCGACAGGCCAAGCTCGCGCACGAAGCGCTCCTTCTTGTCGTCAGGCAGTTCCGGCAGATCGGCTTCGAGCGCCTTGATGAAGGCGTCGTCGAATTCGAGCGGCAGCAGATCCGGATCGGGGAAGTAACGATAGTCGTGCGCATCCTCCTTGGAGCGCATCGAGCGCGTCTCGCCCTTGTTCGGATCGAAAAGGCGGGTCTCCTGATCGATCTTGCCGCCCTCCTCCAGAATGCCGATCTGGCGGCGGGCTTCATATTCGATCGCCTGGCCGATGAAGCGGATGGAGTTGACGTTCTTGATCTCGCAGCGCGTGCCAAAATCTTCGCCCGGCCGGCGGACGGAGACGTTGACGTCGGCGCGCATCGAACCTTCGTCCATGTTGCCGTCGCAGGTGCCGAGATAGCGCACGATCGAACGCAGCTTGGTCATATATGCTTTGGCCTCGTCGGACGAGCGCATATCCGGCTTGGAGACGATCTCCATCAGCGCGACACCGGAACGGTTGAGGTCGACATAGGACATGGTTGCGTGCTGGTCATGCATCGACTTGCCGGCATCCTGTTCCAGATGCAGGCGCTCGATGCCGATCTCGATGTCCTCGAACTGGCCCTGGCGGTCCGGCCCGAGCGAAATGACGATCTTGCCTTCGCCGACGATCGGATCCTTGAACTGCGAGATCTGATAGCCCTGCGGCAGGTCGGGATAAAAATAGTTCTTGCGATCAAAGAGGGAGCGCTTGTTGATCTGGGCTTTCAGGCCGAGACCGGTGCGAACCGCCTGCTTGACGCATTCTTCGTTGATCACGGGCAGCATGCCGGGCATGGCGGCGTCGACCATCGAGACGTTCGAATTCTGCGGCTTGCCGAATTCCGTCGAGGCGCCGGAGAAGAGCTTCGAATTGGACAGCACCTGGGCATGGACTTCCATACCGACGATGACTTCCCAGTCGCCGGTGGCGCCGGGGATGAAGCGTTTCGGATCAGGCGTGCGGACGTCGACAAGGGTCATCTGATGCTCTTTGCAGGCTGTTCTTTTCCACTGGTGAGGTAAAGGAAATGGCGTGCCGGTGCAAGGCTTTCGCTATGGCGCGCATCGCGGCTTTGCCGTCCATTAACGGAGCCGCGGTAGGGTTCCCCTATGACGATGACCGATATTATAAAATGGGCCTTGCTGTTTCTGGCGCTGAACCTTTTGGTATTCTCGATCTATTTCATGGATAAGCAGGCGTCGCGCCACGGCAGGCGGCGCATCAGCGAGCGCACGCTTCTCGTGCTTGCGCTGATCGGCGGCAGCCTTGGCGCACTGGCGGCACAACATCTGTTGCGGCACAAGACGAGAAAGGAGCCGTTCCGGTCAATCCTGGCGGCGATCCTGATCTTGCATGGCGCACTGATTGCTGTGCTGGCCTTCGTGCCGCAATGGAGCTTTCTGCTTCTTCAGGATTTTTGAAGCATCAGAATTCCTGCCCATATTCGCCTTGGCTATCCGAAACGAGCTGTTTCGTCAGTCCAACGGAGGGCACGTCGCGATCAAGCTTCGGATTGTAAGCGACCGAGAGCCAATGGATGCTGTAGCCGTGCTTCCGGAAGAAGCCAATCGCCTCGCTATTGCCGGAATGGGTCTGCATCGCCGCCTTCTCGAGGCCCTGATCGGCGATCTCCTTTTCGATGCGGACGAGAAGGGCCGAACCAAGGCCCTGGCGGGTGAAGACGGGATCGATCCAGAAATCCGAGATGGTTTCGTCCAATCCCTCGCGCGCCGCCCAGCCTGCGACCTGGCCGTTCTGCTCGACGACGGTGATGGTCAGCCAGTCGTTTTCCACGAAGTTCCGGAAGGCGTTGCGCGCCGCGTCGGTCATCGCGTCCGATTCGCCGATCGACGCCATCGCCTTTTGCCAGGCCCTCAGCCCGATCTCGCTTAGTAGCTCCGCTTCACCGTCGCGGGCATTGCGAATGTGGATCAACGACACCTCCGCGTTACCCCGCAACTAGACCATTGAGTCGCGAATTTTACCAGTAGCTCAACGGGATGATCGACAGAAACCGCGGTTTTCGACTGGTTTTTGAGAGGCAAGTACGCTCTTGACCGAATTTTCCGGGCTGAATAATAGGTCTTATCGAGGTGTTTTATGTTGAGCCTGCCTCAGACCCGGTAAAGGCCCTGCCCGCAAGTTTTCTTGCGCGCATGGCCCGAAAAAAACGAAGCCCTGACGTTCGAATGAGCGCCAGATCGTTTTTGTGCGCCCTGCCGGGCGCGATACCGGATCTCAACACATGGACATTTCTCGCACGGAGCAGCGCATCCTGCATCTCATGGCCCAAGGCGGCCGCATTGAAATTACCCGCGACGACGACAGGAAGATCAAGGCGGTCAGCTGCTTCACCCGCGACGGCTGGCTCTATCCCGGCGTCGACCTCGATCTCTTCCGCAGGCTGAAGCGACTGAAGGCAATCAAGTCCTCAGGCGGCCACCCCTACCGGATCACCGAAAGAGGGCTGAGGTTGGTCAGGTCGCAGCTGAACAACAGGTAATAGCGGCCCTCCCGATCGCGTCTCGAACGGGCGCGATCGGGAGTATCGCCTCAAGCCTTTGCAGAGAGTTCCGCCCGCATCGCCGACCACTCGTCAGCCATCGTGCCCGTGCCGCGCGCCTTGCCGGCGCGGCGATACCAGTAGTCGGCGTTCCAGTCATCGCCCTCGATGCGATGGCAAAGGGCGTGCCCCCAGTCGAACGGCTGTTCGCCTTCGTGGCGCTGGCAGATGTCGTGGACCGCCTGCCAATCCGCGCCCATGGTGAAACCGCTGGCAGCGAGGCGATCAACTGCCTCGATCAATTGCGCAAGATCACTGTTCGCCATAAGACCCCCTCTTGGTTCCTGCTATTGGCCAGCCAACCGTTTCTCCAGATGGACTTTTTCAAGTTCGACACCCATGCTCTTGGAAAATTCGCGGCCACGCCAGATGATGGTGAAGCCGCAACGTTCGTAGAGCCGGATTGCGCCCTTATTCCCGGCGTGCGTGTCGAGCCTGGCCGTCGCCAGCCCCTCTGCAGCCATCAACTCGCACAAATGAAGCAAGAGAGCCCGGCCGACGCCGTTGCCGTGGTGATCGGGATGCACCCAGAGGTCGGACACATAGTTCGATTGATTTTCACGCGCGCCCCAGCCGACGATCGTCTCGTCCCGTTCGGGAACGAAGATCTCACCTTTCGTTTCCTCAGGAAAGATGATGAACTCATGCCGCACCCTGGCGATCACATCGGGATCAAGATAGCTGACCTCGAAGGCATCGCTGGCGGCCCAAGCGGCAAAGCCGACGGCGCCGACCGCTTCGTGGTCGGCAGCCGCTATTCTTCGGATCGTTAGATCCGTTACCACCACTTGGCCGGCGTAAACCGGCCGGCTGCCTGCTCGATGACATGAGCGGTCTTGAAGAGGGTTTCCTCGTCGAAGGGCTTGCCGATCAGCTGCAGGCCGAGGGGCAGTCCCTTATGGTCAAGGCCCGCCGGCACGGCGATGCCCGGCAGGCCCGCCATGTTGACCGTCACAGTGAAGATGTCGTTCAGATACATCTTCACCGGATCGGCGGCGAGGTTCTCATCGGCAACGCCAAAGGCAGACGACGGCGTTGCCGGCGTCAGGATAGCATCGACGCCGGCGTCGAAGGCGAGTTCGAAATCGCGCTTGATCAGCGTGCGCACCTTCTGGGCGCGGATGTAATAGGCATCGTAATAGCCGGCCGACAGCACATAGGTGCCGATCATGATGCGGCGCTTGACTTCCTTGCCGAAGCCCGCGGCACGCGTCTTCTCGTACATGTCGACGATATCCTTGCCGTCGACGCGCAGGCCGTAGCGCACGCCGTCGTAACGCGCGAGGTTCGAGGATGCCTCTGCGGGAGCGACGATGTAATAGGCCGGAAGGGCGTATTTGGTGTGCGGCAGCGAGATGTCGACGATCTCGGCGCCGGCATCCTTCAGCCAGGCGATGCCCTGGCGCCAGAGGGTCTCGATCTCATCCGGCATGCCGTCGACACGATATTCGTTCGGAATGCCGATCTTCATGCCCTTCAGCGACTGGCCGAGAGCTGCTTCGTAATCCGGCACCGGTAGATCCACCGATGTCGTGTCCTTTGCGTCGACGCTTGCCATCGACTTCAAAAGGATCGCGGCATCGCGCACGTCGCGGGCGATCGGGCCTGCCTGGTCGAGCGAAGAGGCGAAGGCGACGGTGCCCCAGCGCGAGCAACGGCCATAGGTCGGCTTGATGCCGACGGTGCCGGTGAAGGCGGCCGGCTGGCGGATCGAGCCGCCGGTATCGGTCGCGGTCGCGCCGGCGCAAAGATGCGCGGCGACCGCTGCGGCCGAACCGCCCGACGAGCCGCCGGGCACGAGCTGCTGGTTGGAGCCTGCGGCGCGCCAGGGATTGATCACTGGGCCGTAATAGGATGTTTCATTCGACGAGCCCATGGCGAATTCGTCCATGTTGAGCTTGCCGAGCATGACGGCGCCGTCATCCCAGAGGTTCTGCGTGACCGTCGATTCATAACGCGGCTCGAAACCGTCGAGTATACGGCTGCAGGCCTGGGTGTGGACACCGACGGTGGCGAAAAGATCCTTGATGCCGAGCGGAATGCCTTCGAGGTCACCGGCCTTGCCGGCGGCGATGCGCGCGTCGGAGTTCTTCGCCATGACGCGGGCGAGATCCGGCGTGATCTTGATATAGGCATTCAGCCGATCATTGGCCGCATCGATCGCCGAAATATAGGCTTCGGTCAGTTCGATCGCGGTGATCTCCTTGCCGCGCAGCTTCTGGCGGGCTTCGGCAATGGTCAGGCTGGTGAGTTCGCTCATCGTGTTTTCGCTTCAGATCTGGAAATGGCAACAGGGTCGGAAAGAGGCTTCGAAGCCTTATTCGACGACTTTCGGCACCAGGAAAAAATTGTGGTCGGTGACGGGCGCATTGGCAACGATATCGGCTGCCTTGCTGCCGTCGGTCACCGCGTCAGTGCGCTTCTTCATCGCCATCGGGGTCACCGAGGTCATCGCCTCGACGCCGTCGACATTCACTTCGGAGAGTTGCTCGACGAAGCCGAGGATGCCGTTCAGCTCGCCGACCATGCGATTTGCCTCGTCGTCGGAGACGGCAATACGGGCAAGGCGGGCGACGCGCTTCACGGTGGCAAGATCGACGGACATGGCATTCTCCGGATAGGATTTTTCCTACCCGCTATAAAGGCCATGTCCGCCTGACGCAACGGGGTTTCGTCAGATCGACAGGCTCTCGGAAGGCCTGATCGCCTTCACATCCGTCTTCGATCCATCCATGCCGGCAACGAATTTTTCCGCCGTCTGGTCGATGATCGGGAAGGTGCCGTAGTGGCAGGGGATCGCGGTCTTGAAGTTGAAATAGCGCCGGCAGGCAAGGGCTGCCACCGCGCCGCCCATGGTAAAGCGGTCGCCGACCGGCACGAAGCCGATATCAGGCTGGTGCAATTCGTTGATCAGCGCCATGTCGGAGAAGATGTCGGTATCGCCCATGGCAAGGATCGAGGCTTCGTCGTCGAAATGCAGCATCAGGCCGTTGGCGTTGCCGAGCGCGTGCGAGACGCCGTCCTCGGTGATCTGGGCGGAAGAGTGCAGCGCATTGGTGAAGGTCGCCGAGAAGCTGCCGAGCGCGATCGTGCCACCGGTATTGCCCATCTCGATCTTGTCGACGCCCTTGGAGCCGAGCCAGGCGGCGAGATCGGCATTGGCGAGAACGACGGCGCCGGTTTCCTTGGCGAGTGCCACGGTATCACCGACATGATCGCCATGGCCGTGCGTCAACAGGATGTGAGTGATGCCTGCAGAAACATCCTTGATATCCTGGCCGGAAAAGGAGGCATTATAGCTGAGGAATGGGTCGAGCAGGATCTTCGCCTTTGATGTCTCGATGCGGAAGGCGGAATGGCCGAGCCAGGTGATCTTCATGAAATGTCTCCTTATTACGTGATGCAAAGCTAGTTTAGATGCTAAGGACATATCTTATGCGGCCGCAAAGAAAAGCGGCGGCGACTTCAATTTGTTTTGACGGGATGAAACGGCGATGACGGTGCTGACGATCGAGGAAATGGCCGAGACGCTTGCCCCGCGACAGGCGATTGCCGGCCTGGATCTCGGCACCAAGACGATCGGGCTTTCGATGTCCGATCTCGGACGGCGCTTCGCCACGCCGCGCACGGTGATCCGCCGCGTCAAGTTCACCATCGATGCCCAGGCGCTGCTCGACTTCGCGATAGCGGAAAAGGTCGCCGGCTTTATCATCGGCCTACCGATGAACATGGATGGATCAGCAGGTCCGCGCGTGCAGGCGACACGCGCCTTCGTGCGTAATATGGAGCAGAAGACGGCGCTACCCTTCGTCTATTGGGACGAGCGGCTTTCGACGGTTGCGGCCGAACGGACGTTGATCGAAATGGACGTCTCGCGCGCCAAGCGGGCCGAACGGATCGATTCGGCCGCCGCAAGCTTCATCCTTCAGGGCGCGCTCGACAGGCTTTCCTTGCTGGCAAGATCTGATGGAGACGAATTCAGCGCCTGACGCGCTTTCCACCAGGCGATGATCGACTTGCGCTTCCGGAAGGCCAGGATGGCGAAGACGACGAGGCTGTCGACCGCGATTGCGCGGGCAACGAGGGGCGGGATAGACTCCGGCGGAATGCCGAGCGCCTTCCCGTATAGCTCGAACGTCAGGTCATGGACCTGCCGCGTGAACATGAAGATGCCGAAACTCATGTCATAATAGGAGAGCCAGTACCATCCGCCCAGAAAGACGATGGGGCCGGCCCAGAAGATCAGAAACCACTTCATGCGGCCTCTCCTCCATGCTTGCGCACCACGGGCAGATCGAGGGAGACCAACCAGGTCGATGATGCCATGATGCAAAGCACCAGCGTCGGAATTGCGATATCCAGCGCCAGGACTGCGAAAAACATCATCGCCGTCACCAGAAACGCGGCTTTAGCGATCTTGGTTCCCATGGGCGTCAACTCGGGCTCTACTCATACATTTCTGCTCACCGCCACACTGTCGGGTTAACCAGGCCCCCGCAACGTAAACCATTTGTTAAGGTTAATGCGAGCCCCGCCCCCTGTGGATGAGGCAGGCATCAGCCGTAAACGCCGCGGACGATGCGCTTCAGCGCTAGTGCCGCCTTCTCCCAGTCCTTGGATGTCTTCAGCGACAGGCCGGCGCACTGCCCGCCGGCTGCGGCTGCCAGCACAAGGTGCTGGATCGCGGCGATGACGACGGCGTTGACGACTGCCGCATCCACGCCCTTCGGCGGCGCCAGCGAGCCGCGCATCCGTTCGAGCCAGAGAGCGAGCGCCTTCGAACGCGCTTCGGCCAACCGCCTCACCTGTTCGGTATTTTCCGATATTTCCCAGGCGAGGATGCGGCGCATCAGCGGATCGGTTCTCAAGGCGTCGAGGAGGAGAAGCGACAGCCGCTCCATCAGGTCGCCATAGGTGAGCAGGAACATGCCGCCGGCGTCTTCCGGGATGCGATCCTTCACCCATGTGCCGAGATCGGTGCCGATCGCCTCGACCAAGCCGTCGAGGCCGCCATAGTAGCGATAGATTAGCTGCTTGTCGCAACCGGCGCGGCGGGCAACCGCATTGATGCCGAAATTCTGGAAGCCTTCTTCGGCGAGCAGCCCCTTGGCGGCGGCCAGGATTGCGCGCTCGGTGGCGCCGCGATCACGCACGCGCCGTTCCGGCTCGCCGCCGGCCCCAGGTGAATTTTCAAGAATTACGGCTTCATTCAGCATGATCGACCCTTCCCCGCTGTCACCAATCGGTGAGTAGCGAGGAGACATCAAGCAATCAATCTTATCCCCTTGGGAAGATTGTGGATATTCCAGCGGACAGTTGATTGTCCGTCGAACGGATGTGGAAAGCTGCACGCTGGACTGATCGGATCCGTCCAGAAATCTCGTTCTGGCGGTTGATCGTGATGGACGAACCCGGCATAGCTGCATTATGAACAAATCTAACAATCTCCGCTAAGGCCCTGCAATGGTGAACTATATCGAAGCCTCTACCGCGCCCCCGAAGAATACCGGCGCCATCCGGCTTTATGATGCTGAAGCATTCGAGGGTATGCGCAGGGCATGTCAGCTGACCGCGCGCTGCCTCGATGCGCTTGCCGACATCGTCAAGCCCGGCCTGCTGACCGATGAGATCGACAGGTTCGTCTTCGATTTCGGCATGGATCACGGCGCCTATCCGGCGACGCTGAACTATCGCGGCTACACCAAATCGACCTGCACCTCGATCAACCACGTCGTCTGCCACGGCATTCCCAACGACAAGCCGCTGCGTGACGGCGATATCGTCAATATCGACGTCACCTTCGTGCTCGACGGCTGGCACGGCGATTCCAGCCGGATGTATCCCGTCGGCGTCGTCAAGCGCGCTGCCGAGCGGCTGCTCGAAGTCACCTATGAATCGCTGATGCGCGGCATTGCCGCCGTCAGGCCTGGCGCCCGCACCGGCGCGATCGGCGAGGCGATCCAGACCTATGCGGAAGCCGAACGCTGTTCGGTGGTGCGCGATTTCTGCGGCCATGGCGTTGGCCGGCTGTTCCACGATTCGCCGAATATCCTGCATTACGGCCGCGCGAACGAGGGGCCGGAGCTGCGCGAAGGCATGATCTTCACCATCGAGCCGATGATCAACCTCGGCCGGCCGCATGTGAAGGTGCTGGCCGACGGCTGGACGGCGGTCACCCGCGACCGCTCGCTTTCGGCGCAGTACGAACACACCGTCGGCGTCACCTCCGATGGCTGCGAGATCTTCACGCTGTCGCCTGGCGGGCTCGACCGTCCCGGCCTGCCGTCACACATCGGGTGACGGTCCGATGGCGAAGGGCCCGGTTTCGACATCTTCCGACGACGAGCTGCCTTTCCCAACGCAAGATTCCCTTGCCGCCGACGAACGCTCGTTCTTTGGCGGACGGCCGCAAAAACCGTCCGCACCGAATGCCGGGACCGCCCTGCCCGCCTCGCTCGCAGGCCAAGAGCATTATCACGGCCATCGCGAGCGATTGCGTGACCGCTTCCGCGAGCTCGGCGACACCGCGCTTGCTGACTACGAAATCCTCGAACTGCTGCTTTTCCGGCTGATCCCGCGGCGTGACACCAAACCGATCGCCAAGGCGCTGATCGAACGGTTCGGCTCGCTCTCCGGCGTTTTCGGTGCGCCTCAGGCGCTGCTGATGGAAGTCAAGGGCGTCGGCGAGGCCGTGGCGCTCGACCTGAAGCTGATCTCGACTGTCGCCCACCGGACGCTGAAGAGCGAGCTCAGGAGCAAACAGGTCCTGTCTTCGTGGTCTTCGGTCATCCAGTATTGCCATGCCGCCATGGCGCACGAGACCCGCGAACAGTTCCGCGTCCTCTTCCTCGACAAGCGCAATGTGCTGATCGCCGATGAGGTGCAGGGCCGCGGCACGGTCGACCATACGCCGGTCTATCCGCGCGAGGTGGTCAAACGCGCGCTCGAGCTTTCGGCAACGGCGATGATCCTCGTCCACAACCATCCCTCCGGCGACCCGACCCCATCGCGCGCCGACATCGACATGACGAAGGTGATCATCGATGCCGCCAAGGCGCTCGATATCACCGTCCACGACCACGTCATCATCGGCAAGGACGGCCATGTCAGCCTGAAGGGGCTGAAGCTGATCTGAAAGGCACAGATCCGGCGGAATCGGCGGTCGTAAAACAATCTGTAACATTGACCGGCTAACGATGGACGGGCGACATTTTGCGTCGCAATATGATTCCTTTCCAATCCGGGGCTTGATGATGCTTCAGTACGATCTCGTTGTGGTGGGCAGCGGTCCCGCAGGGCGCCGCGGCGCGATCCAGGCGGCAAAACTCGGCAAGAAAGTGCTTGTCATCGAGCAGGGCAAACGCGTCGGCGGCGTGTCCGTGCATACCGGCACCATCCCTTCCAAAACGCTGCGCGAGACCGCGCTTAATCTTTCCGGCTGGCGCGAACGCGGCTTCTACGGCCGGTCTTACCGCGTCAAGGAAGAGATCAGCGCAGATGACCTGCGCCGCCGCCTGCTGATTACGCTCAACCACGAGGTCGAGGTGCTGGAACACCAGTTCGCCCGCAACCGCGTCCAACATATCCGCGGCGAGGCGAGCTTCATCGATGCGTCGACGCTGCAGGTGATCAAGGATGACGGCGAGACCACGCAGGTCACCGCCGCCAGCGTGCTGCTTGCCGTTGGCACAAAGCCGTTCCGCCCCGATTACATGCCCTTCGACGGCAAGACCGTTCTCGACAGCGACGAACTGCTCGACATCCAGGACCTGCCGCGATCGATGGTCGTCATCGGCGCCGGCGTCATCGGAATCGAATATGCGACGATCTTCAGCGCGCTCGACACGGCTGTCACCGTCATCGACCCGAAGGCGACGATGCTCGACTTCATCGACAAGGAAATCATCGAGGATTTTACCTACCAGCTGCGCGACCGCAACATGAAGCTGCTGCTCGGTCAGAAGGCCGACAAGGTGGAGAGGCTCGAAAGCGGCAAGGTCGAACTGACGCTCGACAGCGGCCGGCGCCTGACAACCGACATGGTGCTTTTCGCCGCCGGCCGCATGGGGGCGACTGATGCGTTGAACCTTCAGGCTATAGGCCTCGAAGCCGACAGCCGCGGCCGTCTCAAGGTCAATCCGGAAACCTTCCAGACATCGGTTGCCAACATCTATGCCGCCGGCGACGTCGTCGGCTTTCCGAGCCTTGCCTCGACCTCGATGGAACAGGGCCGCATCGCTGCCCGCGTCGCGGTCGGCGCGGTCGCCAAAGAGCCGCCGAAATATTTCCCCTACGGCATCTATGCCGTGCCGGAGATTTCGACCTGCGGCCTGACCGAAGAAGAGATGAAGGAGCGCGGCATTCCCTATGAATGCGGCATCGCCCGCTTCCGCGAGACGTCGCGCGGTCACATCATGGGACTCGACACCGGGCTTTTGAAGCTGATCTTCTCGCTGAAGACCCGCCGCCTGCTCGGCGTGCATATCGTCGGCGAAGGCGCCACCGAGCTGGTCCATATCGGCCAAGCGGTGCTGAACCTCAAAGGCACGGTCGAATATTTCGTCGAGAACACCTTCAACTATCCGACGCTCGCCGAAGCCTACAAGATCGCTGGGCTCGATGCCTGGAACCGGATGGGCGACATCAAGTCGGAGCTTTAAAACGCATCATGTAGACGGCGGAGCTGTCGTCTAAATCTGGCCGCCAAAACGGAGCCGAATGACATTGCGCATCATTTCGCTGAACGCATGGGGCGGCAGGCTGCATGAGGCCTTGATCGGCTATGTCAGGCAAGCCGATCCGGATGTCCTGTGCCTGCAGGAAGTGCTGCGGGCGCCAGGTACGGGCGGCGGATGGTCGATCTATCGGGACGCGGGGCTGGAGCTGCCGCAGCGCGCCAATCTGTTTACTGAGATCAGCACCGCCCTGCCCGGCCACGACGGCTTTTTTTGCCCGACCTCGAGAGGCGAGCTTTTCGATGGCGATACCGCGATTGTCGCCGAATTCGGGCTGGCGACCTTCGTGCGCAAGACGCATTCCCTCATCGCAGAAGGGCTGGATTTCGTGCACGGCCGTTTTTCCGCCGATGGCTGGGGCGAACATCCGCGACCACGAAACGCCCATTGCATCCGCCTCTTCAGCCATGAGCATGCTTCTACCGTGACGATCGCCCACATGCATGGCTTGCGCGATCCCGCAGGCAAGGGCGATACCGCAGCGCGCGAGGAGCAGGCCGCAGCGTTGGTCAGGCTCATCGAGCGCGTCTGGCCCGGCGGCGAAAATCTCGTCGTCTGCGGCGATTTCAACGTGTTGCCTGACAGCGCGACCTTTGCGATTCTCGCCAGACTCGGGCTTTCCGATCTCGTCACCGGAAACGGCCTTGTAGACACGCGAACCTCCTACTATCTGAAGCAGGGCCGCTTTGCCGACTACATGCTGGTGACGCCGGGGGTCAAGGTTGCCAAATTCGAGGTGGTCGAGGCGCCCGAAGTCTCCGACCATCGCGCATTGCTGCTCGATATCGGGTAGTATATTGAGGAGTGATACACTTCGCGAAGCGTTTGCGCGCCGTGCCTTTTTTTACGCCTTAGTTTGAACCCTCATAAATGGCATTGATACGCCGTGCCTGATATATGCCTTCAACGCCATTTTGCCTTCGGGCAAAAGCTTCTAGAGAAAGATAGATAGTCTTGTCCCATGTCTTGGAAGCTGCGCGCAGACGTTTTCAGCTGATCCTGATCAAGCCGTCGCATTATGACGATGACGGCTACGTCATCCGCTGGTGGCGGGCGATGATCCCCTCCAATTCGCTGGCGGCTCTTTATGGCATCGCCGCCGAATGCGCCGAGCGTAAGGTGCTCGGCGACGATACGGCGATCGACATCACCGTGATCGACGAGACCAATACGCGGATCGATATCGCCGGACTGCTGGCGCAGTTCAAGCGTCACGACAATTTCGGCATGATCGCGCTCGTCGGCGTCCAGACCAACCAGTATCCGCGCGCTCTCGATATCGCCCGTCCCTTCCGCGATGCCGGCCTGCCGGTTTCGATCGGCGGCTTCCATGTTTCCGGTTGCCTGTCGATGCTGGATGGCAAGGCCGTCGGGCTCGACGCCTGCCGCGACATGGGCATCTCGATGTTTGCCGGCGAAGCCGAGGGCCGGCTCGACATGGTGCTGCGCGATGCCGCCGCCGGCGAGCTGAAGCCGCTCTATAATTTCATGAACGACCTTCCCGGCATCGGCGGCACGCCGGTTCCCTTCCTGCCGAAGGACAATATCCAGCGCACGCTCGGGCTCAGCACCAGCTTCGATGCCGGACGTGGCTGTCCCTATCAGTGCTCGTTCTGCACCATCATCAACGTGCAGGGACGCAAGTCGCGCTTCCGTTCGGCCGACGACGTCGAAAAGCTGGTGCGGATGAACTGGGCGCAGGGCATCCACAAATTCTTCATCACCGACGACAATTTCGCCCGCAACAAGGATTGGGAATCGATCTTCGACCGGTTGATCGAACTCAAGGAGCGGGACGGTATCCCACTCGGCCTGATGATCCAGGTCGACACGCTCTGCCACAAGATCCCCAATTTCATCGAGAAATCCCGGCGCGCCGGCGTCACCCGCGTCTTCATCGGCCTTGAGAACGTCAATCCGGACAATCTGACCGCCGCCAAGAAGAACCAGAACAAGATCACCGAATACCGCAAGATGCTGCTCGCCTGGAAGGCACAGGGCATCATGACGCTTGCCGGTTATATCCTGGGCTTCCCGGCCGATACGCCGGAATCGATCCGCCGCGACATCGCGATCATCCAGGAAGAGCTGCCGCTCGACGTCATCGAATTCTTCATCCTGACGCCGCTGCCCGGCTCTGAGGACCATCAGGTCCTGTGGAAGAAGGGCATCGAGATGGATGCCGATCTCAACATCTACGATGTCGAGCACGTCTGCACCGCGCATCCCAAAATGAGCAAGCAGGAATGGGAAGACATCTACCACGAGGCCTGGTCGCTCTATTATTCGCCTGATCATATGAAGACGCTGCTGCGCCGCGCCGTGGCGACCGGGGTACCGCTGGCAAGGCTCGTCAAGGTTCTGGTCTCCTTCGCCACCACCGTGCCGCTGGAAAACGTGCATCCGCTGCAAAGCGGCCTGCTGCGCCTGAAGACGCCGTCGGAGCGGCGCCCCGACCTGCCGCGCGAGAATCCGCTGGTCTTCTGGCCGCGCTTTGCCTGGGAAACGTTCAGAAAACATGCTTCGCTCGCAGGCACGATCATAGGCCTGACGATTTCGGCCTTCCTGATTTCAAGGGATGCCAAGTCGAAGACCTATATGGATCAAGCTTTGACGCCGGTTGCCGACGACGAAGAGGAAACTCTCCACCTCTTCACACAGACCGCCGGCGGCGCCGCAGCCGTCAGCCATGTCAGGAAAGTGGCGCAACTGACAGCGCATTGAGCGGGAATTCTTGCAACGGCAGCTGACCGCCCTGGCGGCGGAAAACATGGACGGCATCAAACTCTAAAGCGCGGCGCAATCTTTCAGATTCGCTCCTCGCGCTTTAAGTCTTTGTTTTACGCATGTCGTTGTCGCAAAACCGCTGTACACTTTTGCGCGACATGCTTAGGCCAATGCATGTCGCTAAAGCGCGTCGCCTGAATCAAGTTTGACAACGCTTCGAAGGCTCCGACCTTGGTGGCCGTTTAAGCAACTTGGATCATCTTGGCCGTCTCGGCCACTTGCAGCGTGTCGACGAATTCGACGATCTTGACCAGTTTCCCATTCCGGAAATGGATCTTGTCGATGAATTCCGTATGGAAGCTCACGCCCGATGGGATGTGCCTGACCTCGCCTTCGCGGTGGGCAAAGACCATCTGCTCATCTTCGTCCACATAGATGCCTGTCCTGATCTTCGATAGATCCCATACTGTGATAAGCTGCGCTATCGCTTGGCGAAAATCATGCCCGCTTGATTCAGTCGAAATAGGCGCCAGCCGTGTATTGCCGACGATGCGGAAGGTGCAATCCTCGCCGATCAGCGCCAGCGTAGCTTCGACGTCGCCGCGGTCACGCACGGCATAGATTTCTTCCACCAGCTTCTTCATGTCATGCTTTGCAGTCATTTTCAGGTCCTCCCCCATCAGCGAATTTTTGCATCTAATTATACTTCAATGCAACTCTTTGTTGTTCAGGATGAATAAACACAATGGAGTAGCGTTCGAGAATGAACTGACCTGGACAATAGAAAAAGGCCCCGCACGATGGCGAGGCCCCTCCAAACTTCTGAACTGAAAAGCGATTATTCGGCGCTTTCGTCAGCCGCCTTCTTCTTCGGAGCAGCCTTCTTCTTCGGCGCGGCTTCTTCGCCTTCACCGGCGTCAGCTGCCTCGGCCTTGGCGGCAGCCTTCTTCTTCGGCGCGGCCTTCTTGGTCTCGGCCTTCGCTTCGCCTTCTTCCTCGGCGAGCAGCTCTTCCTTCGTCACCTTCTTGTCAGTAACGTCGATTTCGGTCAGCAGGTGATCGATGACCTTCTCTTCGAAGATCGGCGCGCGGATCGAAGCGGCGGCACCCGGCTGGCTGCGGAAGAATTCGAGGATCTGCTTTTCCTGGCCCGGATACTGGCGCAGCTGATCGTAGATGGCGCGCTGCATTTCGTCTTCGCTGACTTCGACGCCGGCCTTTTCGCCGATTTCGGAGAGAACGAGGCCGAGTCGAACACGGCGCTCGGCGAGCGTCTTGTATTCCTCGCGAGCCTTCTCCTCGGTCGTGTCTTCATCCTCGAAGGTCTTGCCGGACTGGGCGAGGTCGTTGTTCACCTGGCTCCAGATGCCGTTATATTCGGCGTCGACGAGCGAGTTCGGGGTCTCGAACTTGTACATCTCGTCGAGCTGGTCGAGGATCTGGCGCTTCAGCTTCTGGCGGGTCAGCGAGCCGTACTGCGATTCGATCTGGCCACGGACGATTTCCTTCAGGCGGTCGGCGGATTCGATGCCGAGCTTGGAGGCGAGTTCGTCGTTGATCTCGACGTCGGCAGGTGCGGCGACTTCCTTGACTGACACGTCGAAGGTCGCTTCCTTGCCGGCGAGATTCTTGGCCGGATAATCGGCCGGGAAGGTCACGGTGATGGTCTTCTCGTCGCCGGCCTTGACGCCGACGAGCTGGTCTTCGAAGCCCGGAATGAAGCGGCCGGAGCCGAGCACCAGTTCGGCGCCCTGGTCGGTGCCGCCTTCGAAGGCTTCGCCGTCGACCTTGCCGACGTAATCCATGGTGATGCGGTCGCCGTTTGCGGCCTTACCGGTCTTGGTCTCGTAAGCGCGGGCGCTTTCGGCGACCTTCAGGACCTGCTCGTTGACTTCGTCGTCCGAGATGTCGATGACTTCGCGCGTGACCTTGATGCCCTTGACCGACTTCAGTTCGATCGGCGGCAGCACTTCGTAGGAGAGCGTGAATTCGAAATCCTGCTCGGCGGCGAGGATCTTGTCGGCTTCGTCCTTGTCCTCCGTCATGGCGATTTCCGGCTGCGTGGCCGACTTCTCGCCGCGGCTGGACAGGATGGCGGCCGGCTGCTCGCGGACGATCTCGTTGACGAGGTCGGCCATGATCGACTTGCCGTAGACCTTCTTGAGGTGAGCAGCGGGTACCTTGCCCGGACGGAAGCCGTTGATGCGGACCTTGTCTTTCACATCGGCAAGACGCTCATTCATCTTGTCTTGCATGTCCTTGGCCGGGATAACGACCTTGATTTCGCGCTTCAGCCCTTCAGCGAGCGTTTCGATAACCTGCATGTCTTCCTACCTTCATTTCGTGGCGGCCGTGCCCAGACGCCGTTCGTTTCGATGAGCACGACGCCGGCGATCCTGCCGCGCGTGGCTTTTCCCAATTCCTGTATCATTCCGCCCACAGGGGAACGGCACTCGCGGGCTATTCGGGACAACTCTCGGCTGCCCTAAGCCAACCGATTTCAGTCTCCCGCCTGCAAACAGCTTGGTGCGGGTAGAGAGACTTGAACTCCCACGCCTTGCGGCACCAGAACCTAAATCTGGCGTGTCTACCAATTTCACCATACCCGCGTTCACAAAACCGCATGCCTATGCCTGCGCATGAGGCCTTCCGGAGCGCGGCGTCTCTATATCACCCGATTTGGTCGAGGCAAAGGAAAAATGAACGGCAAATGACAGGGGACTTGCGGCCCTGGAGCCGCCCTCCTCCGAAGTGCGGCCGGATCAGTAAAGTGGCTCGTCATAAACCGGCTTGCCGTCAACGAGAAGGCTGCGGATCTGTGCGCTTCCCGCTGGCGAGACGCGCACGGATATTGCGACATTGCCGTCGTTGCGGGCCTCCTCGATCGGCTTGCCCTCGCCTTCAGGAACGTAGTAGCGCTCGATGCCGTATTCGACACGCATGCTGTCGTCGGCGGCAAGTCCGCCGCTATAAAATGGCTGGCTGCGCAAGATCACAGTCTCCGGCTGCGGAGGCAGTTCGTGAAAGGACGATTCGGTCACCGTCCAGAAACCGTCCTCCTGCTTTTTCAACCGGACCCATAGCACACGTTCGCCGGCCTCAGCCGGAACGCCGTCGGAAACCGTCTGCACCGGCACCGAGGAAATGTCGTAGTTCAAGACGACATAATCACCGCGCAGGAAATCGCGCGGATCGACGGGCGCCGTCTTCAGCAGCACCTCGGCGCCGTCGCTGAGGATCGACGCCCGGCTCTGGATGATCGTGCCGAGAATCAGGGTCTGCAGACCGGCGACGATGATCGCCGAAAGCAGATAGCCCTTGCCGGATTGCAGCCTTGCCATGAACGAGCTCATGCGCGCTCCCCCTGTGCATTCGCCGAAAACCGCCGTTCGAGACGGATGACCATCCAGGCGACAAGCGCCACCACGAGACCGGAGAAAAGGAAGAGGCTCGACGTGCCAAGGATCGAGCCGACGGTGACGGAGGCGAGATAGAGCATCTCGGCGGCGAAAGTCGTATAGGCGAGATATCGCACGGCGCCGTTATCCCTGCCATGCAGGGCGATCGCCAGCACGGAAGCGGCAAGCGTCGCCACTCCGAGCACCACCAGCCGCCAGCCATCCTCGATCTCGATATGCAGCAGCAGCAAGCCGATCCCGGCCACAAGGAAGCTGTAGAAGGCCGGGGCCGCACCGGCGCTCCTGACCAAGGAGGCAATAGGCCGGAGCGGCAACGCCGTCAGCACGAAGGCCGCCATGCCACCGATCGCGAAGGCAAGCGCCACGGCGATCTCCTCATAGAGAGTATAGAGCCAGGCGAGCCAGCCGATCAGCAGCAGATAGGCGAGATGGCGGGCCCGCTCAGCGCCGGTAAAACGCACCAACCCGATGAGGATTACCGCCATGAGAGGCGCCATCCAGGGATCGAACCCTATCCAATGCGTGTCGTGGTTCTCAAGATAGACGGCGAAGGACGCCCAGGAGAGGAAGCCCGCGACGACGGCCACTGCGCCCGAACGGAACAGGATCGCCGAGATCGTCGCGATGGCGAACCAGAGATACATCACCGTCTGTTCGTCGCCGGAGAGATGATACATCTGCCCGACCAACGAGATGGCGCCGCCGAAGCTCATCGCGCCGATGACCAGCAACCCGCCTGCCGCCGCCGTCGCACCGCGGGCAAGCAGCCGGGCAGCGGCGATATGCACCACCCAGATCAGGGCAAGGATGGCGCCGACGCGGACGAGGCGCGGGATGGCCTCCCAGTTGGAGGCGATGACCAGCAGGATGGCAGCGGCAAGCAGCACCGCTGCCAGCGCCATCAGCACCCGGCCGAGGCTGAAGCTTGCCGGCCGGCTGTCATATTCGGCGAGAAGCGCACCTGCCGTTTCCTGCCCGAGCAGACCCTTACCCACCCAGAGCGAGAGATCCCGCTCCAATCTGCCGCGATACATGCTCAACCCCTCGATTTCCGCAACGTCGACTGCGGCGCTGCAGCTCACGCCGTTATAGACGCAGCACGGGTGTTCGCAAACGCTCTTGCGACAAATATACAAGTTCCTCATTGGTCTAAATAGTATCGAGTGTTAACCGGCCGCTAACGTCATAAGCGCTAATATAACCTATGAACGGAGAAAGGTATGCGGTTTTCGCATATCCCCCATGAATTTATTGCACTGCACAATACTCATTAGTCATACTATTGATCAACGCATCGAAGCGCGGGGATGGCGCCCCGGCCCGGCATTAGCCGGACGCCCGCGGATGCGTTGTCCGCGACGAGATTCGCAGCTGCGCACTCCTCCTCCCAGCGCGCTGCGATAGACTGACAACACTCCTCCTCCCAGTTGTCAGTCACCATAACACGCCCGCCGGATCCTCCCCCGGCGGGCGTTTTTGTTTAGCCAAAGCCTTGGCAGTGAGAGGATTTTCGTGGCATGGCGCCGTCATGCCACATTGCCGTCACGCCGCCCCACCAGCCTTGCGAAGAGGTGGGCGACGTCCGATCCGAAGCAGCACGCCTCTTTGCACCGGATGGACGCGGAACCGCCGGAGGGAGTAGCGTTTTTCCGCAACGAGGCCGCATTCGCCTCTCCAAATCGAATTGCTTTCCCAAAAGTCATTCTGCCTATTCGTTGACCAAAAAACGGTAAATCTGCGTCAAATACGCTTTGAGCATTGCAAGTCTCGCATAGGTGATCTGAAAACTTGGCTGTTTTAGTCTTTCGCGTCGCAACATATATTCCGGTGATCAAATAGAGGTCAGCGCCGATCGGTGGCTGCTGGCGGATGAAACCCTCGGAAAGGGGCTTAATATGAACTTCTCTCGCTCTTTCAATAACTGGCGCAAGTATCGTCAGACCGTCACGGAACTCGGCCGCATGACCAACCGCGAATTGCATGACCTCGGCATCGACCGTTCGGACATCAATCGCGTTGCCCGTGAGGCTTCTTCCCGCTAATTCAAGGCGATCGCTGCTCCTCCCAAGCACGATTGTTCTCGATCGAGACGCCCGCTGTACCCACAGCGGGCGTTTTCTTTTGTCTGAACGTGGTGGCCGCGGCGGTTGCATGTTTTCCCGTTTGATTAGCCCGCTCAAAAAATATTCACCGCCTAATTGTCGAGCATCATAGTGCACAATTGCATGGCAGACGCCTTTTATTTGCACTGCACAATCGGGCGGTTCTCGCCTATATAAACATCAACCGCAGAGAGACAGGCGATCCCGCCGTCCCGCGGACATAGGAAGAAGACAATGAACCCGATCCGCATTGCAAGAAGCTGGCTCAGCTACCGTCGTACGCTCAACGAACTTGGCGGTCTTTCCAACCAGACCCTGTCCGATATCGGCGTCAGCCGTTACGACATCCGGAATATCGCATCCCGCTCGTTCCGCTAATAGCGGGCGCGTTGCTTCCAAGACGGCGCCCCAGGGCGCCGTTTTTGATTCCGGGGTGTTGGATCGCACCGGCCGACATGGTATCAGCCCGGAATGAACACGATCTCCTCCTATTCCCCCATCCACGTCGTCGGCGGCGGGCTTGCCGGTTCGGAAGCCGCCTGGCAGATCGCCAGTTCCGGCGTTCCGGTCATCCTGCATGAAATGCGCGGGGTGCGCGGCACGGATGCGCACAAGACCGACGGGCTTGCCGAACTCGTCTGCTCCAATTCCTTTCGTTCCGACGATGCGACCAGCAATGCCGTTGGCGTCATTCATGCCGAGATGCGCATGGCGGGCTCGCTGATCATGGCCGCTGCCGATCGGTGCCAGGTACCGGCCGGCGGTGCGCTCGCCGTCGATCGCGACGGCTTCTCCGAGGCGGTGACCAGGGCGGTCCATGACCACCCGCTGATCACCGTCGTGCGTGAAGAGATTACCGGCCTGCCGCCTCACGACTGGGACCTGGCCATCGTTGCCACCGGACCGCTGACGGCGCCGTCGCTCGCGAGCGCCATCCAGGCGGAAACCGGCGAGGATTCGCTAGCCTTTTTCGACGCCATCGCGCCGATCGTCTACCGCGAGAGCATCGACATGGATATCTGCTGGTATCAGTCGCGCTACGACAAGGTCGGGCCCGGCGGCACCGGCAAGGATTACATCAACTGCCCGATGGACGAGGCGCAGTACAATGCCTTCGTCGACGCGCTGATATCAGGCGACACGGTCGGTTTCAAGGAATGGGAGGGCACACCTTATTTCGACGGCTGCCTGCCGATCGAGGTGATGGCCGAACGCGGCCGCGAGACACTGCGCCACGGACCGATGAAGCCGATGGGGCTGACGAACGCGCATAATCCGACAGTCAAGGCCTATGCGGTCGTGCAACTGCGGCAGGACAATGCGCTCGGCACGCTGTACAACATGGTCGGCTTTCAGACGAAGCTAAAATATGGCACGCAGGCAGAAATCTTCCGGATGATCCCTGGTCTGGAAAGTGCGGAATTTGCCCGTCTCGGCGGCCTGCACCGCAATACCTATATCAACTCCCCCACCCTGCTCGACCGGTCACTGACGCTAAAATCGCGGCCCGGCCTGCGTTTTGCCGGCCAGATCACCGGCTGTGAGGGTTATGTGGAAAGCGCCAGCGTCGGGCTGTTGGCCGGGCGTTTCGCCGCCGCCGAACGCAAGGGCGAGGCGATCTCGCTACCGCCGCCGACGACCGCGCTCGGCTCGCTGCTCGGGCATATCACCGGCGGGCACCTCGTCACCGACGAGGAGCCGGGCAAACGATCGTTCCAGCCGATGAACATCAATTTTGGACTGTTTCCGGAGCTCCAGCCGGGTTCGATCGTCCGGCCCGAAGGCGTCAAGCGCTTCCGCGGCAAGGACAAGACGATCATGAAGCGGCAGTTGATCGCACGGCGCGCACTTACAGATTGCGCCGCCTGGCTCGGTCAAGAATCGACGCTTGCCGAAAGCGCCTGACCGACGTTTTCAAGCGCGTCGCATCGCTGCACATTTTTGGCGACATGCATTACTGATTGTTGGCCGCCGAAATATTGCCGGTCGGCAGGTCTTTATCCGGCTCGGCGATATAATTGCCGAGCAGCCAGAGCGAGACCTCCGAGGCTTCCTTGGCGGAAGCGAATTCGAAATCGCCGTTGTGATAAGGTGCATCGAGGAAGTCGACCACCAGTCCCCGGCCCGTTTCCGAGCCCACGACGCGCACCCGACCCGGCTCGATCAGATGGCAGGCGAAATGGCGCGACATGTTGCGCATGAAGCCCGCCTTGTTGTCATGCAGGCGCACGAAGACCGCCTGACCGTTCTCCGTCGCCTGCAACTGACGGATCGCCTCGTTCGGAAAGGCGCGGCCGAATTCGATGATGGCGAGGCCCGTGTCATGCAGGCCGTCTTCCTTGTTCTGCGCGGCCATGCGCGTTGCCACAAAAGCAATGAAAATGACGATGGCGAAAAGAACGCACCAGACGATAATGCCCACGCCGAGTCTCTCCGTTCAAAGGGTAGCGGTGGAAGCCTTGTAACGCGCGAGACTTGCGCGAATTTGACCGATATTAGATTTTCCGGCGGGTTGCTGCCAGTCCCATTCGCAGCTGGCGGCTCCATTGCGGCGGCTGCAGTGGTCGGTCGAACAGCAAGGCGCCTCGTTTCTGCGCCCTGACGAGCACTGGTTCGGCAAGCGTCGCCGGCAGGAAGGCTGGAAAGACGGCCGGCGCAATCGGCCCCGCCGCCCTCGCCTTCACCAGATGTTCGCGACCAAGACCGGCGAAGGCCTCGATGGCGGCAGAGATGCGTGGCCTGTCTTTGCCGGCAAGGAAGGCATCGCGGTCGAGACCGGTGGCGGAAAGGATCTGCAGCGGAATATAGACCTGGCCGCGACGACGATGCAACGGCATCAGCAACAACAGTCCGGCGACCGCCTGGGCGACGCCGGCATGGCCGGCGGCGTCGGCCGAGCGTGCGGCTTGCTCCGGCGAAAGTACCAGGCTTGCGAGCTGGATCAGGGCCGATGCCGTTTCACCGGCATAGCCTTCAAGCGAAAGACGTGTCTCCATCGGATCGTCATAGAGATCGAAGGTGCGGGCTTCGATCATGTCGATCAGCGTCTTACGCGGCAGGCGGTGGGTTTCGATCGCGATCAGAAGGGCTGCGGCAATGGGATTGGCCGCTGTCGAGCCATGCGCGCTGCCCTCCAGAAGATCGTGCCAATATTGCAGCCGCACCTCGCCGGGCAACGGCTCATGCACGAGATCACGGATGCGGGCAAGCTCGGCATTGAAGGCATAAAG
Source organism: Rhizobium leguminosarum (assembly GCF_019798305.1). GTDB lineage: Bacteria > Pseudomonadota > Alphaproteobacteria > Rhizobiales > Rhizobiaceae > Rhizobium > Rhizobium leguminosarum_U. The sequence continues at coordinate 157,766 of NZ_JAAXDD010000011.1, read as the reverse complement.
AGCTGCAAGCGCGCCGCGCTTTTCCTCCGGCGACAGCAGACAGGCGAGATAGCGGTCGCGATCGCTGTCACGCAGCATCGCCAGGCAGATGTCCTGGTTCGTCGCAATATGCGCTTCAGTCATCGTCAGACCGCAATCAATGCCGCGGCGACGGCGCGCTGTTCGGCAAGCATGATATTGAAGGTGCGCACTGCTGCGCCGGTGCTCATCGGATCGGAGGAAATGCCGCGCGACTTCAGCGCCAGCCTCAATTCCTCGGGCAGACGGCGAAGCTCGGTTCCGGTGCCGACGAGCAGAACCTCGATGTCGGCCGCCTCATCAAGCACTCGGCGGAAATTTTCAGGCGACAGCGGTTTCGACATATCCATGTCCCAGCCATGAATGCCGGACGGCAGGCAAAGGATCGAGCCGCGATGCGACATGTCGGCAAAGCGAAAACCGCCATTGCCGTAAGCGTCGATCGGGGCGCGTCCGGGGAAATGCGCGGCGCGGATTTCTATGCCTTTTGCCATGTTTTCAAACCACCGTACCGGATTTTACACCAGCATCCGTCTTGTTGCTCTCTTCCCCGTCGGGAGCCTCCGGCCGCAGCCGGAAGACGATCAAGACAGGAGCGGCGATATAGATCGAAGAGAAGGTACCGAGAGCGACGCCGAAGAGCATCGCAAAGGTGAAGGAGCGGATGACTTCGCCCCCGAAGAGAAAGAGCGCCAGCAAGGCGATCAGCGTCGTCGCCGCGGTCAGAATGGTGCGTGACAGCGTCTGATTGATCGAGGCATCGATCAGGATCGGCAGCGGCATCTTCTTGTATCGCTTGAGATTCTCGCGCATTCGGTCGTAGACCACGACCGTATCGTTAAGGGAATAACCGACGATGGTCAGCACCGCGGCGATGCTCGTCAGGTTGAACTCGATGCCGGTGAGGACGAAGAGACCGAGCATGATGATGACGTCGTGCAGCGTTGCGACGATGGCGCCGACCGCGAATTGCCATTCGAAGCGGATCCAGATGTAGATCAGGATCGCCGCAAGTGCCGCAAGCACGCCGAGCGTCGCCATCATCGTCAATTCGCCCGAGATGGCAGGGCCGACGACGTCGACACGGCGAAAATCATAATCTTCCTGGAGCTCACCGCGCACCAGCGTCGCCGCCGACTGCTCGGCATTCTCGCCGCCGCCCTGGGAAGCGATGCGGATCCGCGCGTTCGACGGCCCGCCCGTGCGCTCGACGCCCACGTCGCCGAGATTGAGATCATTGAGGCGCGAGTGGAGATCGGCGATGTCGGCATTGCCCTGCTTCGCCGTCACCTCGATGAGCGAGCCGCCGGTGAAATCGATGCCGAGATGCAGGCCGACGGTGGCAAAGGCGGCCATGGCGATCAGCGAGATGACCGCCGACGCCGTAAAGACATAGCGGCGGATTCCCATGAAGCGGATATTGGCATGCTCGAAAAGATGGGTCAGGACGCTCTTCGGCAGATGCCGGGGATGGCGCGCGCTCAGCCAGACGGCAACGATCGAGCGCGTCAGCGTGAAAGCCGTGAAAACGGTCGTCAGGATGCCGACCGCCAGCGTCACCGCGAAACCGCGGATGGATTCGCTGCCAAGGAAAAAGAGGATGATGGCGGCAATGAAGATCGTCACATTCGCGTCGACGATCGTTGAAAATGCGCGCGAGAAACCGCGGCCGACGGCCTCCGCAAAGAAATGGGTGGTTTTTTCCTCTTCGCGGATGCGCTCGTAGATCAGTACGTTCGAATCGACCGCCATGCCGACGATCAGCACGATGCCGGCAATCCCGGGCAAGGTGAGCGTCGCACCGACAAGACTGAGCACCGCGACGATGAGGATCAGGTTGAGGAAGAGCGACACGACGGCGATGATGCCGAGAATACGATAGAGGGCGATCATCAGTGCTGCGACCAGCACGACGGCGACAATGCCAGCAACGAGACCGTTGAAGATGGAATCGGCGCCGAATCTCGGGCTGACGCTGCGTTCCTCAACGCTCGTCAGCGTCGCCGGCAAGGCGCCGGCCCGCAGCGTGATCGCAAGATCGCGGACGCCGTCCTCGGAGAAGTTTGCCGAAATCCGGCCCTCGCCGCCGGTGATCGCCGCATCGATGACCGGTGACGACATCACCTGGTCGTCGAAGACGATGGCAAGGTGCTTGCCGATATTCTGCTCCGTCGCCTGCGCCAGCCGCTGCGTGCCTTCCGCATCGAGACGGTAGGCAATCGAGGTCTCCTGCGTCTGCGGATCGACGATGGGCTCGATATCGACCATGTTGCTGCCGGTGACGAAAGCCGTGCGGTCGACGAGATAGGGAACCGGCGGATCGTCGAGGGAATAAAGGATTTGCGACGTTGCAGGCCAGCGGCCGTTCAGCGCCTCCTGCCCCGACATGCTTTCGTCGATCAGATGAAAGGAAAGCTTGGCGGGCTGGTTCAGGATGTTCTTCAGCCGCTCGGCGTCGACCGATCCCAGCACCTGCAGGACGATGCGGTCGGCGCCATCGGAGCGAACGAGGAAATTTTCATAGCCGAATCCGGCGATGCGGCGGCCAACGATATCGAGCGACCGGCTCCGGGCGGACGCGACGTCAGCGGTAATGCCGGCGTCGGAAATCTGCAGTGAGAGTTGCCCCTCCTCGCCCTGCTGCAGCGCGACCTCAGATCCGGAATGTCCACCAGCCGTCGTCAAAGGCTTCAGGAGATCGACCGCCGCCTTTGTCTGGGCCGGATCGGTGATGCGGACGGTGACGGTCTGGTCATTGCCGGTCAGCCCGGTATAGCGGATGCTGGCACCGCGCAGCGCATTCCGCACATTGGCGACCAGCTCCTCCAGGCGGTCCTTGACGACATCGGAACGCTCGACCTTCAGAACGATATGCGAGCCGCCCTGCAGGTCGAGACCGAGCGTCAAGCGGTCGTGCCCCAACCAGTCCGGCAGGGAGGATCGCTGCGCCTCAGTTAGCAGATTGGGCGCAGCGACAACGATGGCCGCAAACGCGACCAGCCAAATCAGAAGTGTTTTCCAGCGGGAAAAATGCAACATTCTCTCGACGATCTTCCGATCCGGCGGTCCTGCCGTTATCGCTTGTTACGCCGCGTCGGCCTTGACCGGTTCACCCTTGACGCGAATTTCGGAGATGCCGCTGCGGACGATGCGCACACGCACGCCATCAGCGATCTCAACTTCGACTTCCTTTTCGTCAACGACCTTGGTGACCTTGCCGACGAGACCGCCGCCGGTGACGACCTGGTCGCCGCGACGGATCGCCTTCAGGGTTTCCTCACGCTTTTTTGCCTGTGCGCGCTGCGGACGGATCAGCAGGAAGTACCAGACGACCATCAGCGGCACGAACAGGATGATCATTTCGAAACCGGAGCCGCCGAATCCCGTTGCGGTATCGGTCGCACTCTGGGCGAATGCCGGGGTGATGAACATGCTAAACTCCTCAGGCTTGGGCGGCGGAACTCCGCCTCTCTTTTCAGGTTGCCGGACTATAGTTACGGCTTCGATGAATGCAACAGAAACAGCCGGAAACAGTACCGATTCCGCTGCCTCATAACCTTTCCGCCGTCAAAACGCCATGCTAAAGCGCGTCGCATCGAACTTGATCGATGCGACGCGCTTTAGCTCTTCTGTTTTCAAGCATGCCGTTATCCGGAACCGCTCCACACTTCCGGGCGACATGCATTAGCGGCATCGAAAGATCAAAGCGGATTGCCGCAGTGAGAAATCAGGAGGCCACCGATGACCGAGGAAATCAACACAGCCCTGCTCGCCGAACTGAGACGGCTCGCTCACGCCGTCGAACGTCTTGCCGGACCGGCACCTGCCCTCAACGATTGGGACGCTGCCGACTGTTTCGTCTGGGTGCCATTGCGCCAGCATCTGCAGCCGGTCAAGAAGCCGAACCGGGTGGCGTTGACACTCATCCGCGGCGTCGATCATGTGCGAGACATCCTGCATGAAAATACGGTGCGTTTCGCCGAGGGGTATGCCGCCAACAATGTGCTGCTCTGGGGCGCGCGCGGCATGGGCAAATCCTCGCTGGTCAAAGCCGTCCACGAAGATGTCAGGCGCGAAAGCAGCATCTTGCTGAAGCTGGTCGAAGTCCATCGCGAGGATATCGCCAGCCTTCCCCATCTGCTCGACCTCCTGAAGGACACGCCCTACCGCGTGATCGTCTTCTGCGACGATCTTTCCTTCGATCACGACGACACTGCCTACAAGTCGCTGAAGGCGGCACTCGACGGCGGCGTCGAAGGGCGGCCGGACAATGTGCTCTTCTACGCCACCTCCAACCGGCGCCACCTTCTGCCGCGCCACATGATGGAAAACGAGCAGTCGACGGCGATCAATCCATCGGAGGCGGTCGAGGAGAAGGTTTCCCTTTCCGACCGCTTCGGCCTCTGGCTCGGCTTCCACAAATGCAGCCAGGAGGATTATCTCGGGATGATCGACGGCTATGCCGATCACTTCAAGCTCGGGCTCGAACGCGACAAGATGCATGCCGAGGCGCTGGAATGGGCAACGACGCGCGGCGCGCGCTCCGGCCGCGTCGCCTGGCAATATATCCAAGACCTGGCCGGACGCATGCGTGTTCACATCGACAGAGCCTGAAACAACAAAAGCCCGGCTGGCGGCCGGGCTTTTGCGCTTCCTGGTACGCAGTACCTATTCCAGGAAAGTCATCGGGTTGACCGGGGACGCGTCCTTGCGCACCTCGAAATGCACCTGCGGCTGCTTGACGTCGCCGCTCATGCCGGAGACGGCGACGGTCTGGCCGCGCTGGATCTTTTGGCCGCGAGTGACGCTCAGCGTATCGGCGTTGCCGTAGACGGTGACCGTGCCGTCGTCGTGACGGACGAGAACGGTGTTGCCGAGTTCCTTCAGGCCGTTGCCGGCATAAATGACGACGCCGTTTTCAGCGGCCTTGATCGGCGTGCCCTGCGGTACCGAGATATCGATGCCGTCATTGCGGCTGCCGTTGACGTTGGCGCCGTATGAAGCAATGACCTGGCCGCGCACCGGCCAACGGTATTTGCCGATGCCGGTCGATTCCGGTGCGGCGGAGCTGACGTCCGACTTCTTCTCGACATCGTCGACGGTCTGGGTAGCGGCCGGCGCCTTATAGGGCGCGGGCTGAACGGACGCCGTCTGCTGGGCAGCCGCCGGCTGGGTCGGCTTCGGATCGACTTTCTCTGCTGGGATCGAGGCCGTCTTGATATTGTCGGCGGTGCCGTTCGGGATCTTCAGGGCCTGACCGATCCGCAGCGAGTTGGCCGACAGATTATTGGCGGCCTTGAGGTTGTCGACATTGCTGCCAGTCGCCTTGGCAATCTTTGCCAGGGAATCACCTTGCTTGACGACATAGGTGCCGGCAGGCGCTTTCGGATCCTTGCCGGTGCCGGCGGGAATTTTGCCGGTGGTATCGGCACTCGCCAACGTCTTGTCGCGGGCTGAATTGGCGCCTGGAATGACGGCAACGTTCTGCTCAGGCGCCTTCGGCGCCTCCGGCATCTTGCCGGGCTTGGAAAGATCAGTCGCTTGCGATGCCGCCTTGGCGGCATTGCCGCCGTTGAAGGTCGGGATCAGGATCGCCTGGCCAGGCTGGGCGGCAGATGCCGTCTTCAGAGCATTGACGCGCAGAATTTCTTTTTCCGGTACACCAAAACGCCTTGAGAGCGTGGCGATGCTTTCACCCGGACGCAGCGTCACCGATGGAGCGTTGGTCGCGGACCAGCCGGAAACCTTCGGCGTCGTGCCGGTCGTCAGCGTATCGGGCGTCATCCTGGGTGCCGCCGGCGCAACCAATCGCGGCTTTTCAGCCTGCGGCGCAGACGGGAAAGGCTGGGCGAGCGCGACTTCCTTTTCCCGCTGCCGGGAGGGGGCAACAGCCGTCGGCGCGGCCAGCTCGGAACGCTGCACCGAGACCGGCGCCGAAGCGAGACGCGCGCTCGAACTCGACGTGCGGGTCGGATCGTAACCCTGGCGTGCGGGATAAGGCTGGTTCAGCGCGTCATTGCCGCCGCCGTAGCCCGACTGGCTGGCAACGGCCAAACCGCCGAGATCGGCGCGCGGCACCGGATCGCCCTGAGAACCGTTCATATTCCTGCGCGGAATGGAGCTTGTGGTGATCTGGTCCTGCCCGGAGGAGGAAAACAAACCGCCAAACCGTGTCACATCGGAACTGCAGCCCGTTGCGGCACTTGCCAGCAGGCCAACAACCAGAAGATTACCGGCCGACTTCCCGAACTTTGGCGAAAGACTGAAACGCATGACTCGACCCACTGAAGAACGCAACCATTTGTGAGTCTATTAAAGCGCGTTAGTATTACCACGCGGTTAAGATGCTGGAATCAGTGCGATATTTTTGAGAAATTGATAACCATAGCTTACGGATGAAAAATCGCAGTGTGGCGAGCATGATGCCAAAAAGCCTGAGCGGCTTTCGCACAACCTCATGCTCTGTTTTTTTGATGGTCGGATTTCAGGCCGATGCGGCCTGAAGTCGTCCACATCTACAGCAGTGAGGCAAGGCGCGGAACGATCGGCAGATATGGAGCGTCGAACAGTTCCTCGCGTTCGAAGCGGCTGCCGGTTTTCGTCAGCCGCACCATGCGACACTCGTTCTCGGAAATCATCAGCGGCGCAATCATCGAGCCGCCGGAAACGAGCTGGTCGGTATAAAAGCGCGGCATCGCGTTGAAGGCGGCCGTCACCAAGATGCGGTCGAAGGTGCCCTCACCCTGCATGCCGGCGCTGCCGTCGGCGTGGCGGATGACGACGCTGCGCAGGCCAAGCGATTCCATGCGCCGCTGCGCTGCCGTCGTCAGCGTCTTGTAGCGATCGATGGACAAGACACGCTCGGCCATGCGGCCCATGACGGCGGCGGTGAAACCGCTTCCGGTGCCGATCTCCAGGACGCGTTGGCCGGGCTTGAGCTTCAGGTGATGCAGGACGCGGACGGCAAAATCGATGCCTTCGAGAAAAGAGCCGCATTCGATCGGGATCGTCCGGCTCGAATAGGCGTCATCGGCAAATTGCGGCGGTACAAACTGTGAGCGCTGCGTCTGCTCGACCGCCGTCAGCAGATCGAGGTCGGAGATGCCTTCGGCACGCAATCTAAGGACGAGCGCAGCAAAGCCCTCCTTCTCCGCCAGTCTTGCCGTCAAACTTGTGCTCCGTATCCCAAGGCCCGCGCCACGCGGTCCGTCACGGAATAATCGGTCAGATCCAGTTTCAAAGGCGTTACCGAAATCTTGTTATGCTTCAGGGCGTGAATATCGCTGCCTTCGATGAAGGCGCCGGCGCGTTCGCCAAACTTCAGCCAGTAATAAGGAAACCCCCGGCCGTCGGAGCGGGCGTCGACCTGCAGGTTGAAGGCCAGCTTGCCCTGCATAGTCACCTCGGCGCCATCGACTTCGTCGGGACGGCAGTTCGGGAAGTTGAGATTGAGGAACGTGCCCTCCGGCAGGTCCAGGACCATCAGCTTTTCCAAAAGAGCCGGGGCATGGGTCTCACAGACCTCCCAGGGCACGATGCGCGCGCCGTCCTCATAGAGATAGGCCTGGCTCAGCGCGAAGGAGCGCACGCCCTGCATGGTGCCCTCGATGGCCCCGGCGATCGTGCCGGAATAGGTCACGTCGTCGGCAACGTTCGAGCCTGAATTGACGCCGGACAGGACGAGGTCCGGCTTGATGTCCATCACCTGCCTGATGCCCATGATGACGCAATCGGTCGGCGTGCCGCGCAGAGCGAAATGCTTCTCGGAAATCTTGCGCAGCCGCAGAGGTTCGGAGAGGCTCAGCGAATGGGCCAAGCCGCTCTGGTCGGTCTCGGGCGCCACGATCCAGACATCGTCGGACAGCGTGCGCGCGATCCGCTCCAGTGCAGCCAAGCCTTCGGCGTGAATGCCGTCGTCATTCGTAAGCAGGATGCGCATCGCCTCAGGCCGCCCGTTCGATCTTGGTCAATCCGCCCATATAAGGCAGCAAAACGTCCGGAATCGTGACGGAACCGTCCTCATTCAGATAATTTTCGAGGACGGCGATCAGGCAGCGACCGACGGCCGTGCCGGAACCGTTCAGCGTGTGGACGAACCTGTTGCTCTTGTCTTCCTTGCCGCGGTAGCGCGCGTTCATTCGGCGGCCCTGAAAATCGCCACAGACCGAACAGGAGGAGATTTCACGAAAGGCATTCTGTCCCGGCAGCCACACTTCGAGATCGTAGGTCTTGCGCGAGCCGAAGCCCATATCGCCGGTGCAAAGCGTCATGGTGCGGAAATGCAGGCCGAGGCGTTTCAACACTTCCTCAGCGCAGGCAGTCATGCGTTCATGCTCGGCAACGGCGCTCTCGGCATCGGTGATCGAGACGAGTTCGCATTTCCAGAACTGGTGCTGGCGCAGCATGCCGCGCGTATCACGGCCGGCAGAGCCTGCTTCCGAGCGGAAGGACGGCGTCAGCGCGGTGAAGCGCAACGGCAGATTTTCCTGATCGAGGATTTCCTCGCGTACCAGATTGGTGAGCGTCACTTCGGCCGTCGGGATCAGATAGCGGCCATCCGTGGTCTTGAAGAGATCCTCTTCGAACTTCGGCAGGCTGCCGGTGCCGAACACCGCTTCAGCGCGCACCATCAGTGGCGAGCTGACCTCGGTATAGCCGTGCTCGCTGGTGTGGAGATCGATCATGAACTGGCCGAGCGCGCGCTCGAGCTTGGCGAGCGGCCCGGTCAGAACCGTGAAGCGCGAGCCGGAGAGCTTGGCGGCGCGCTCGAAATCCATATAGCCGAGCGCCTCGCCGATTTCGAAGTGCTCCTTCGGCGTGTGGTTCCAGCGCGGCTTTTCGCCGACGGTGCGGGTGACGACATTGTCATGCTCGTCCTTACCGACCGGGACGTCGTCGAAGGGGATGTTCGGGATGCGCGACAAAGCGTCGTTGAGTTCGGCCGTCAGTTGCCGATCCTCTTCCTCGATCGCCGGCAGCAGGGTCTTGAGTTCGGCGACCTCGGCCTTTAGCTTCTCGGCAAGCTCGCTATTCTTTTGAGCCATCGCCGCACCAATCTCCTTGGAGGCGAGGTTGCGGCGGGACAGCAAGTCCTGCGCTTTCTGCACGGCGGAACGCCGCTTTTCATAGAGGGCAACGAGACTTTGGGCCAGAGGCTCCGCGCCGCGCTTGGCAAGGGCGGCATCGAGCGCTTCGGGATTCTCACGGATCCATTTGATATCGAGCATCGTCGTTCCAGGTCATTGCAATAGAGATGACCCGGCCAAAGCCTGATCGGGCCTCGGCCGGATGTGAAACGGCGTTCACAAAGGAGGATTGGGATCGCCGCTCAGACGCTGTCCGTCTTGGCAACGTCCGCGGATCCGGTGTCCTTTTCGACCGCCTGCCGGGCACGCTGGCGCTCCACGAGTCGCGCCGCATAGATGGAAATCTCGTAGAGAAGGATCGTCGGGATCGCAAGGCCGATCTGGGACATCGGGTCCGGCGGCGTCAGCACGGCAGCGACGACAAAGGCGAGGACGATGGCAAACTTGCGCTTTTCGGCGAGCCATTGCGACGTCAGAAGACCGACACGGGCGAGCAGCGTGGTGACGACGGGAAGCTGGAAGACGAGACCGAAGGAGAAGACCAGCGTCATGATCAGGCTCAGATATTCCGAGACCTTCGGCATCAGCGAGATCGCTATCTCGTCATGACCCGGCGCCTGCTGCATCGATAGGAAGAACCACATGACCATCGGCGTGAAGAAGAAATAGACGAGCGCGCCGCCCATCAGGAACAGGACCGGCGAGGCAATCAGGAACGGCAGGAAAGCCTGGCGCTCATTCTTGTAGAGGCCGGGCGCCACAAACTTGTAGACCTGGGCGGCAATGATCGGGAACGCGACCACAAGGCCGCCAAACATCGCCACCTTGACCTGCGTGAAGAAGAATTCCTGCGGCGCGGTGTAGATGAGCTGGGCCTTCTCGACGTCGAGATGCGCCCACACGACGGCTGTCTTGTAGGGAATGACCAGATAGTTGAAGAGATGCTTGGCAAAAAAGAAGCATGCTATGAAGGCGACGAAAAACGCGCCGATCGACCACATCAGCCGCTTGCGCAGCTCCATCAGGTGCTCGATCAACGGCTGCGGCTTGTCTTCGATATCACCGCTCATGCCTCGTCCTTCTTCGTCTGCGCCGGCTTCTTCGGCGTTGCAGGCTTCCTGACTGCCGTCGTGCGTTTCGGTTTTTCCACAGGCACGGCAATAGCGGCCGCAGCGTCGACCTTGTCGGCAGCCTTGACGCGCGGCTTGCGCACGGGTTTCGGCTCGGCGGCAACCGTATCGGCCTGCACGATCGCTGCTGCGACGGGTTCCGACGGCGCAGGCGTCGCTACCAATGGCGGCGTCTCCGGCAGGCTCATCGACGGCGTCGGGGCTGCGACAGCGTCGGGCGGCACCTCGGACTTGTTTTCCGTGATCGTGGTCGACTTCTGCAGGTCGGCCTTGATCTCATTGCCCATCTGGCGAAGCGGGTTCATCGCCTCGCGCAGGCTGTTGACCGGGTTCAGTTTCTGGGCGTCGCTGATCGTCTGGCGGACATCGTCAAGCTCGGCTTCGCGCAACGCTTCGTCGAACTGCGCACGAAATTCACCCGCCACCTTGCGGGCGCGCTGCGTCATCTTGCCGAAAGCGCGCAGCATCGGCGGCAAATCCTTGGGACCGACGACCACGATCAGTACCACCGCGATGACCAAAAGCTCGGTCCAGCCAATATCGAACATGCAAGGCTCCTGGACGGGAAGCGCGGGGGCTGCGCTTTTTCCCGGACTTGGTTACTTCGTTTCGTCGGCCTTGTGATCGACGGTCTTTGCCGTGTCCGGCGCGTCCTCGTCCGTCATGCCCTTCTTGAAGCTCTTGATGCCCTTGGCGACATCGCCCATCAGTTCCGGAATCTTGCCGCGACCGAACAACAACAGCACGACGGCCAGAACGATCAGCCAGTGGTAGATGCCAAAAGAACCCATTACGCTTACTCCCTGTTGTGATGTTCCCTAATGTAAGAATTTCCCACACCGTTTCCAACATCAAGCCCTTTGAACTGTGCTTAATGTCACGGTATCGCCCTTTGTGACAAGCCACAGATCCGTCGAAAAATGGTGAGCACTATTGTTTTCGTCATGCGTGGCAAAAGCAAGACGAAGTCCTTCAATCTTCGGAGGTAGAACGCGGGGCCAGCAACCCCAGTTCTTCGAGATCCATCTGGGTGATCGGATCTTCGTCCTCGGTCAATTCGTCGTTCATCAACGGCGAGGGAATATTGAAGTTCGCCGGGATGCGGCCCGACAGCAGGCCCGCCCCCTTCAATTCTTCGAGACCAGGCAGATCGCGCAACTCTTCCAGGCCGAAATGGTCGAGAAAATCGCGCGTCGTGCCCAATGTCACCGGCCGGCCCGGTGTGCGCCGGCGGCCGCGAAACCGTACCCAGCCGGCTTCCATCAGTACGTCGAGCGTGCCGCGCGAGGTCTGGACGCCGCGGATATCCTCGATTTCGGCACGCGTCACCGGCTGGTGATAGGCGATGATCGCCAGCACTTCCAGTGCGGCGCGCGAAAGCTTCTTCACCTCATTCTCATCACGACGGATGACGAAGGACAGGTCGGCGGCGGTGCGGAAGGCCCAGGCGCCTTCGACCTGCACGAGATTGACGCCCCGCGGCGCATATTGCTCCTTCAGGCGCAGCATGATCGCGTGCACGTCGGTCTTCTCAGGCAGGCGCTCGGCGAGGAAGCCCTCGGAGACCGGTTGCGAGGAGGCGAAAACCAGCGCCTCGGCGATGCGCTCGGCCTCGATCTCGGCCTGCAGATCGCGGCCCCGGTCTTCGAAATTGCCGTCGAATTCCTCTTCGCTCCTCGGATCGATCAAGCCGGCTGCTCCTGTTCGACCACCTGCAGCGTGGCATGTTTCGGACCGCGGCGCATATATATCGGCTGAAAGGCGCCGTCCTGGCGGATTTCGAGCTTGCCCTCGCGCACCAGCTCCAGCGAGGCGGCAAAGGCGCTGGCGATTGCCGTGACGCGCTCCTCGGGCGCGGCGAGATAACGCAGCAGATAATGCTCCATCGCCGTCCAGTCGCCGATCTCGCCGATCATCTGGGCCAGCAGTTCGCGGGCGTCGGTCAGCGACCAGACGGTACGCCGCTCGATCGTCACCTGGGTGACGGCATGGCGCTGGCGCAGCGCCGCATAGGCGGTCAAGAGATCGTAGAGGCTTGCCGCATAGGCGGATTGCTGCCGGTCGGGTATATGCTCGGGTGCGCCGCGCACGAAGATATCGCGGCCGAGGCGGTTGCGGTTGACGAGACCGTCCGCCGCCTGTCGCATGGCTTCGAGACGTTTCAGGCGGAAGGCGAGTGTTGCCGCCAGCTCCTCGCCGGAAGGGCCGTCATCCTTGGCCTGCTGGGGAATGAGCAGCTTCGACTTGAGATAGGCAAGCCAGGCTGCCATGACAAGGTAATCGGCGGCAAGCTCGATGCGGATACGCCGGGCGCTTTCGATGAACAGCAGATATTGCTCGGCGAGCGCCAGCACCGAAATGCGCGACAGGTCGACCTTCTGGTTGCGGGCGAGATAGAGCAACAGGTCGAGCGGGCCTTCGAAGCCGGCAACGTCGATCACCAGCGCCGGCTCGTGGCTGGCGCGCTCGGCACCGTTATCCTGCCACAACTTGTCCATTGGCGTTGCCGCCCGCGGACGTTCCGTCCCCTTGATCGTGCTCACCACCCTGCTCCCTTACGATCAGACCGTCGCAAACATCGCCTCGAATTCCATCCTCAATTCCGCTTCATCTGAAGTATCCGGCGCCGCGAAGCCCGCTTCCACCGCTTTTGCGCGGGCAAGCGATATGCCGGCGAGCGGCGGAACATTTGCCACGACATCTAGCATCTCGTCCATATTGCCGTTGCAATGCAGCACGATATCGCATCCGCCTGCAATGATATTCGCCGCACGTTCACCGATCGTGCCGGAAAGTGCGTTCATCGAGCTGTCGTCGGAGAGCAGCAGACCGTTAAACCCGATGTGTTCGCGGATGATGCCATCGATCACCCTGCGCGAGGTCGTCGCTGGATTGTCCGGGTCGATGGCGGCGAAAACGACGTGGCAGGTCATGGCCATCAACTCGCCCTTCATCGCGACAAAGGGCGGGAAATCATGGAGTTCCAGCTCATGGCGCGAGACAGTGACGACCGGCAGCTCCAGATGCGAATCGGCAAAGCCGCGGCCGTGGCCGGGCATATGCTTCATTACAGGCAACAGGCCGCCGGCCTTCAGCCCTGCGGCAGCCGCTTTTCCCATTGCGATGACGGTCTCGGGATCGCCGCCATAGGCGCGGTCGCCGATGACGTTGCTGCTGCCCTCGACCGGCACATCGAGCACCGGCAGGCAATCGACATCGATGCCGAGGCTCGAAAGGTCGAAGGCGTGCAGCCGCGACATCAGCCAAGCGGCGCGCAGGCCGAGCGCGCGATCGCAGCGATAGAGATCGCCGAGCGCCTGGCCGGAAGGATAACGCGCCAGAACGGGCGGACGGATGCGCTGGACGCGGCCGCCCTCCTGGTCGATCAGCACCGGCGCATGCCAGCCGACGCTGTCGCGCAGTTCGGCGACGAGATCGGCGATCTGCGGTGCTTCGGAGATGTTGCGCCCGAAGAGGATGAAGCCCCAGGGTCTTTCGCCCCGGTAAAAGGCCTTCTCTTCGGATGTGAGGGCAAGGCCGCTACAGCCAAGGATCATCGCTTTTGATTCGGTCATATCGGAATCATAGACGGCGCCCGGTCAAATGCGAGCAAGGTCCGGCGCGATGCACAAAAAAGAGCGGCGGACCGATCCGGCCCGCCGCTCTTAAATTCTATCCAAAAAAACCGATTCTACTTGGAGATCAGGCAGCTTCCGCCCGCTGCGCGATACTGTTCGCAGAGTGCTGCGGCCTCGTCCTTGGAGCCGGCCGGAATGCGGACACGATAGAAAGTGCCCTTGCCAGCGATATCGGCCCTGCGGATCTCATGACTGCGGCCACCAAGCACGCTGGCGAATTTCTTCGACAGGTTGGCATAGGATTTGGTCGCCTCGTCTTCCGAAGGCAGCGAGGCGATCTGGATGCCGTAGCCGCCGGCGGATGCGGCCTGCTGCGGCTTTGCGGCGACTGGTGCTGCGGCCGCGACCTCAGTCGTCTTCGGCTGCTGCGCGGGCGGGCGGACATTGCCCTTCTCGGTGACGGTGCCGACGACGTTGACGGGCTGATCGACCGGACGGGCGGTCGGGATCGGAGCGGTATCGGTGATCGCCGAGCTCTTGATCGGGCGCACCGGCGGAGCGACCAGAGCGGGATTTGCGGCCTGCGCGTCGGCACCGCTGGCGAGCGGCGGCTGTACCGGTGCGGTTTCGACCGGGGCTGCAGAACGCGCATCGGCGGAAGCGACCTCGGCGCTTGCCGGGAAGCTCGCAGCCGTTCCACCGACTGGCGGCACGGGCGGGGTCGATTGCACGGATGGGGTCGACTGAGCCGTCAACGGTGGCTGAGCCGGCGGCGTCGCCTCGGCAGACTGTGTCACCTGAGCAGACTGCGTCGCCGGGGCAGACGGCGATGGCTGATCGACGGGCGCCGGTTCCTCGCGGGCGACCAACGTACCGTCAGGCTTGACGATCATCGTGCGGACCTTGCGCGGCGAAACGGACGGCGTCTTGTCGGCGTCGCTTGCGAGAGCCTTGTCGGCGTTGTCCTGGTCCGGCAGCAGACGCGGATCCTCCGTCTCACCGACCGCAGTCGGCGTGACCTGATCGTCGGCGTTGGCGTTCTCGTCGTCCTCAGGCAGCGCTTCCGGTGTCAGCGTGCGCTGGACGACATCGACGGGCGCCTCGTCGGAAGAAACGAGCGCCTTCTGCTTCGGCTCTTCGGCAGAACCCGCAACGCGGTCGTAGACGGCCTTGTCCTGGTTCGGCACGGTCTTGCCGCCAGGATTTTCCGGAACGACCTTGACCGGCTCCTTGTCGGCGGTGATCACCCGCGGCTCACCGGACGCGACAATGCCGAGCCCTTCGCCGTTCCAGACGGAGGAATAGACGCCATAACCGACGCCGGCAAAGACCACGAGCGCTACGGCCCCGGCAAGCAGCCGACGCATCGATCTGGCGCGGCTGAAATCAGCGGCCTGGCTTGCCGATTCGATACGAACTTCGGAGGTCTCACGGCGCTCGACCGGTTCACGCACGCTGCGGCGGAAATCCTCCTCCAGCGCCCGTTCGAAATCGTCGAGGCCGTCGGCGATGGTAGGCTTGACAGGCTTTGCCGCGGCGGCAGCCGTATCCCGGGCAGGCGCCGGTGTTTCCCGCGGCTTGGCCGGTTCAAAGAAGCTGGCGATCTCTGCGTCGAGATCGAACTCGTAATCTGCTGACTTCGCGACCGGGGCGGGCTGCTCCACTGACGGCAGCGCCGGCACGTGCATGTCATCGACGGTCTCGGGACGATCCTCCGGGTCAGAGATCATCGCCGGATCGAATGGCAGGTCTTCGGTTGAGTCGCCGGCGGACGCCCAGTTGAAGGCCGGAGCCGGAGCTGGAGCCTGCGGCTCGGGAACGAAGGCTGGAGCCGGCCGTGAGGGGGCAGCGACCTGCTGGTAAGCCGGAGTTTGTGGCTCAGGAGCAAAAACGGGATCGGACCGAGGCAGGACGGCCGCTGCCTGCTGGGGAGCAGGCGCCGGCATCTCAAGCTGCGGCGCGGGCTCGGACGGCTCGGAGAAATCGAGATCGGCGAGTTCCAGCTCGATGCCAGCAAGATCCAACTCGAAATCATGGCCAGCGAAGGGGTCTTCGGCTTCCGGTACCGGCTGCGGCGCCCGCGAATATGCCGTTGCAGCAGGCTCTGGCGCAACGACCTCTGCAAGCTGCGGCGCGACCGGCCTTGCGGCTTCGGCAGCATAGACCGGAGCAGGCCGGACGGGCACTGCGGCGACTGGTGGGGGGGCGATCACCTCGGTCTGGACAGGTGCGTCTGCCACGGGGGCGGCAGGAACGGGCGCGGCCTCAATCGATGCGGGCGGCGGCGTGACGGGCGCCGAATTGGCACGTTGCGGCACCGGATAACGCGAGACGTCGGCGAGCAGATCGTCAAGATCGAAAGTGCCGGCGGTGTGCGGAACATCCGGCACGACCTCGGTCAGCGCGGCATCGGCCTGGATCTCGCCCTCGACGGCGGCGGCGATCAGATCGAAACCGGCATCGGACCCGAAATCCTCCAGTTCTTCCTCGACTTCGACGAATTCTTCGGCCTCGGCAGTCTCTTCCGGCGCGATCACCTCATCATGGCGGTCGAGTTCGGCGGGGAAGCCAAGCGACGGAGAAGCGGATTCGAATTCCTCGGAAGGCTCGATAGCGGCGACAGGCGCCGGCGGTTCGATGACAGGTTCAGGCTCCAGGACAGGAAGATCGACAGACGGCACTTCAGCTGCCGGTGCTACGACCGTCTCGGCCACAGGCTCCGGCAAAACGACCGGTTCTTCGCGTTTCGGAGCATGGAAATTGGCAAGCGGCAGCCTGATGCTGGCAGCCGACCATTGCGGCGCCTTGGCGGGCTGCGCCAGCGAAGAGACGGGTGCGGCGCCGATCGACAGCTCAAGCTCCTCGATCAGGTCGCGCGCACCGCCGAATGCTGATTGCAGCGATGCCTCCGGCTCTGGGGAAAGCTGCTCTGCCCAGTCGGCGGCAGATGCGTCCCCATTCCCTGTGGCAGGCACAGCTGCTTCTTCAGCCTCAACCGCGGCGATGGAAACCGGCTCAGGAACCTCCGCATTTCCGGTAGCCGGAGAAGCATCGAGAACCGGCTCGATGTAATCTTCAGGCATGTCATCAGAGATCGGCTCGGCGGGTCGGTCGAGCTCTGCGAGCGGACGGGGCGAATCGTAACGGTCGAACTCACGTCCGAGCTCGTCCTCGAGATCGAGGGCGGGCTCGCGGCGATCGGCCTCGGTCACGGTATTCGCTGCAACACGCGGCTCGAAGCCGACGATACGGGCAAGTTCAGCCAACGGATCATCGTCGCCAAACAGATCGTTTTTTCCGCGCGTATAATACGCAAGTTGTTTATCAGCCATGCCTATCCCACTCGCAAACGCCAACGCTCAAATGCCAGCGCATTGTGGGGAAATGGTGACGTTATCGCATTTCGTCCGGTGCGGCAGTGCCTGTAATGGCGAGTCCCGACTTCAAAACCGACGCGACGGCGTACACCAGCCCAAGTCTGGCAATACTTGATTCTCGGTTTTTATCATTAACAAATCGTAATTCCGTCTGATCTTTACCTTTGTTCCAGTGCGCGTGGAAGGAACTGGCGACGTCGTAGAGGTAAAAAGCGATGCGATGCGGCTCCTGCGACTGGGCCGCTGCCTCGACGACACGCGGGAATTCAGCAAGCTTGGCGACGAGCTGCAATTCGGCCGGATCGCCAATGCCTGCAACGGTTTTCGCGAGTTTCTCGGGCGAGACATCGAGGTCGGGAAAAGCCTCCCTCGCCTGCCGGAAGACCGACATGCAGCGAGCATGCGCATATTGCACGTAGAAGACTGGATTATCTTTCGATTGTTCCGTCACTTTAGCGAAATCGAAGTCGAGCGGTTCGGAATTCTTGCGGTAAAGCATCATGAACCGGACCGAATCACGTCCGACTTCTTCGACGACGTCCCGAAGCGTGACGAAATCGCCTGAGCGCTTCGACATCTTCACCGGTTCGCCGTTGCGATAGAGCTTGACGAGCTGGCAGAGCAGGACTGTCAGCTTCGCCTTACCGTCCGAAACGCCACGTGCAACCGCTTCCAGGCGTTTGACGTAACCGCCATGGTCAGCGCCAAGCACATAGATCATCTCGTCGAATCCACGGTCGAACTTGTTCTTGAAGTAGGCGACGTCGGCGGCGAAATAGGTGTAGGAGCCATCCGACTTGATCAGCGGCCGGTCGATATCGTCGCCCACTTCGGTCGAGCGGAACAGGGTCTGTTCGCGATCCTCCCAATCCTCGGGCAGTTGGCCCTTCGGTGGTGGCAGCGTGCCCTTGTAGACATAGCCCTTGAAGGTCAGGTCGTTGATCGCCGTGCGGATCGCGGCCGCGCCATTGGCATGCAGGGTGCGTTCGGAGAAGAAGACGTCATGATGGACGTTCAGCGCCGCCAGATCGTCGCGGATCATCACCATCATCGCATCGATCGTGCGGTCCTTGACGATCGGCATCCATTGATCTTCCGGCATGTTGTGCAGCCGCACGCCGTAATCGGCGGCAAGCGACTGGCCGACGGGCACGAGATAGTCGCCGGGATAGAGACCCGAGGGGATTTCGCCGATCTTTTCGCCGAGCGCTTGGCGATAGCGCAGGAAGACGGAGCGGGCGAGCACGTCGATCTGCGAGCCGGCGTCGTTGATGTAATATTCCTTCTCGACGCCATAACCGGCAAAAGCGAGCAGATTGGCGAGCGCGTCGCCGACGACGGCGCCACGGCAATGGCCGACATGCATCGGCCCGGTCGGGTTGGCCGAGACATATTCGACGTTGACCTTCCTGCCCTTTCCGAGCGTCGAGCGGCCGTAATCGGTACCGGCGCCGATCATCGAGGCGAGCAGCCGCTGCCAGTAGCCGACGGCGAGACGGATGTTGATGAAGCCGGGACCCGCGACCGAGACATCGGCGACGTCGGAATCTTCTTTCAGCTTGGCGATGATGACATCGGCCAGCGCGCGCGGGTTAGTTCCGAGCGGTTTTGCCAGCACCATTGCGGCATTGGTCGCGACATCGCCATGGCTCGCGTCACGCGGCGGCTCAACAGTGATGCGGCCGAAATCGAGCTCGGATCGCTTTTCCCTGACCGGATCGATCTGTTCAAGGGCGGTTTTGATCCTGGCTTCGAAGTCGGTAAAAAGGTTCATCGCACTCTTCCATGCATAGGCTGTGCCAAAGGCTCAAATCGGCCCCCGGCGTGGGCGACCGCTGCCTATCGCAAATCAGGAGTGTGGTCAAACAGCCGCCTGTGGGCGCTGATCGCATAGGTGTCGGTCATGCCGGCCAGATAATCGCCGACATGGCGGGCCTTCGGCGCATCGGACAGGCCGGCGATATGATCGACCCAGTAATGGCTTTGCATCTCCTTCGGATTGGTCATGTAGGCGGCAAAGAGATCGGTGACGATCTGGGCGGCACCGGCACGGATACGCATGATGTCGGGATTGCGGTAGATGCGTTTGAAGAGCATCGTCTTGATCTGCCGGTCGGTCTCGGCCATCCCCTCGGAAAAGGTGGCAATAACCTGGCCGGCGCCGCGGATGTCGCCCGCACTCTCAGGGCGCAAGAGGGACAGGCGCTGCTGCGCTACGCCGATCACGTCTTCGACCATGCGGGTGATCTGGCGGCGCATGATCTCATGGGTGAAGCGGCTCGGCTCCAGGTGCGGATATCGCTCCCTCACCTCGGCCATTAGCCCGGCAAGAAACGGGATTTCCTCCAGCATGTCGAAAGTCAGGTAGCCGGAACGCAGGCCATCGTCGATATCGTGGGTATTATAAGCGATGTCGTCGGCGATCGCCGCGACCTGGGCTTCGAGGCTGGCATAGCTTGCAAGCTCGAGATCGTGCAGCTCGCAATAATCGAGGATCGGCTGCGGAACGGGACCGTGCGTGCCGACTCCATCGGGCGTCAGAAGCGGACCATTGTGCTTGACGAGACCTTCCAGGCTTTCCCATGTCAGGTTGATGCCGTCAAATTCGGCATAACGCCTCTCCAGCTTGGTCACGATGCGCAGCGATTGTGCATTGTGGTCGAAGCCGCCATAGGGCAGCAGCACCTCGTGCAGCGCATCCTCGCCTGTATGACCGAACGGCGTGTGGCCGAAATCGTGCACGAGCGCCACGCCTTCGGCCAGATCCTCGTCGAGCTTCAGCGCGCGGGCCAGAGCGCGGGCGATCTGCGCCACTTCGATCGTATGCGTCAGCCGGGTGCGGTAATGATCGCCGTCCTGGGCGATGAAAACCTGGGTCTTGTGCTTCAGCCGGCGGAAGGCGGTGGTGTGGACGATGCGGTCGCGGTCACGCTGGAAATCGGAGCGGGTCGGGCTTCCGTCCTCCTGATAGAGCCGTCCGCGCGTCGTCCAGGGGTCGGCCGCATAGACCGCCCTTTCACTGCTGCCGAAACCCAAAGCCCGCGTATCGATCGTCATTCTTCACCGTCATCCTGCAAGTTGCCGCATCTGCCCATTGACGCCGCTTTGTGCTCTTCATACCTATAGGTCGATGAAACGGCAAAGAGGCTCTTCCCTAATCGCTTCGACGCATCATCGCCTTTTCGTGAAGATCATGGTAAGTTTCTTTGATATCAGGCATTTGAACATTCGAGTGCCAAAACCCATTCTCTCCGGATCTTGACCCCGGCAGGAGGAAATATGACGGATACAAGTGTAACCCTTTCAGATGCCGCGGCAAAGCGTATCGCTGCGATCGTCGGCGCCGAAGCCGGCAAGAGCGCCTTGCGCGTTTCCGTCGAAGGCGGCGGCTGTTCGGGCTTTTCCTACAAGTTCGATCTTGCCGACAGCGCAGCGGACGACGACATCATCGTCGAGAAGAACAATGCCAAAGTGCTGATCGACAGCCTGTCGCTCGTCTACATGGCGGGCTCGGAGATCGATTTCGTCGACAATCTGCTTGGCCAATCCTTCCAGATCAAGAACCCGAATGCGGTGGCAAGCTGCGGCTGCGGCACCAGTTTCTCGATCTGAACGTCTAAACGCACGGACTCCTCATCAAACCGGCCGAAGAATTCCTTCCGGCCGGTTTATCGTCTTGTCCGCCGGTGAAAGACCGCGATAAAAGAAGCGCACTAAAGTGCGCTGCATCGACGCTGATTCATGCGGTGCGCCTTAGCCCTTTGTTTTTATGCCTGTCGTTATCCCAGAACGGCTGCACACTTCTGGGCGACATGCATTATGCGGAACGAGACAGAGCCATGAAGATCGCGACCTGGAACATCAACGGCGTCAAGGCGCGCATCGACAATCTCACGCAATGGCTGAAGGATTCCGATCCGGATATCGTCTGCCTGCAGGAGATCAAGACGGTCAACGAAGGTTTCCCGCGGCTGGAGATCGAGGCGCTCGGTTATCACGTCGAGACGCACGGCCAGAAAGGCTTCAATGGCGTGGCGATCCTCTCCAAGAATTCACCTTTCGAAGTGAACCGTGGTCTGCCCGGCGATCCGCTGGACGAACAGGCGCGTTTCCTCGAAGCGGCGTTCACGCTGTCCGATACGCGCATCCTGCGCGTCTGCTGCATCTACCTACCAAACGGCAATCCTGTCGAAACGGAGAAATATCCATACAAGCTCGCCTGGATGGAGCGTCTACGGACGTTCGCCGCTGAACGGCTGGCCTATGAGGAGATGCTGGTTCTTGCCGGCGATTACAATGTCATTCCGGAACCGCACGACTGCTTCGATCCCAAGGTCTGGGAAAACGACGCATTGTTTCTGCCACAGACGCGGGAGGCGTTCCGAAGGCTCGAAAATCTCGGGCTGACGGATGCGGTGCGCGCGACGACGGATGCGACGCAGTTCTATTCCTTCTGGGATTATCAGGCCGGCGCCTGGCCGAAAAACAACGGCATCCGCATCGACCATCTGCTGCTATCGCCGGAAGCTGCCGACCGAATGACATCGGCAGCGATCGAAAAACATGTGCGGGCCTGGGAAAAGCCGTCCGATCACGTGCCTGTCATCGCCTATTTCGATTTGGCGGGCTGAGCGCCCGATCGGCGCTTAGAGCGGTTCAGCTTTTACGGGCGCAGGACCGCTCTAACCTTTTGTTTTGACGCAATTCCGGACGGAAAACCGCTTCGCACTTTTCCCGGAACTGCTCTAGTCGGAACCGCTCGCGATGGTGTGCGACAGCGATACCGCCGTGCGTCGGTCGGATTCGTTGGCAACCGAGAAGGCCTGCTCCTGCAGCGCTTCCATCCAGCCGCAGTCCTTGGGCTTGCAGCGGTCGAGTGCTGCCGTCATTAGCGCCAGGCCGCGAGCCGTCTGGCCTTCGTCGAACAGAATATTGCCGAAGACCGCCATGGCGCCAGGATGGCCACTCTTGCGAGCCTGGTTTAGCCATTTCTTGGCTTGCTGCGGGCTGGCATTGCCGCCCTCGCCGGCCAGCATCATCTGCGCCAGCTGGAACTGCGCCTCGGGCACGCCAAAGGTGGAGGCCACCTGAAAATAAAGCTGGCGCGCCTGGCTGAGGTCGATCCTGACCGGGCTGCCGGCAATGCCATGCTTGTAATAACTGGCGAGCGAGAGCAGCGCGTTGACGAAGAAACCCGTATCTTCCGAACCAGGTTCGACGCCCTGCTGGGCGATCTCGCTATAGATCTTGAAGGCTTCAAAATCATCCTGCGTGACACCGTCGCCGTCGGCATACATGTTGGCGAGCGCCCAGCGCGAGCCTGTGTGCCCCTTTTCGGCGGCGTATTTATAAGCTTCGACCGCCTCTTCCTTCTGGCCGTTCTTATAGGCTTTGAAGCCGAACTTGAAGAGATCGAAGGGGCCGGATTCCTTGCTAACGCCGCCTTTGATATCGAATGCGCGGCATGGACCGGACAGCGCCAGCGCTACGGCTATCGACATGCCCACCAGCATGAATTTGAACAGTTTGAACTCGGACGTCACCATTTCAACCGATTTCTTTCGTTCATCCCAGGCAGGCGGCAACGGCGCTGGCGCCGTGCATCCCGCGGATGTATTCCTTCGAGGCGAGCGATCCCGCGGCGAGCTCCATGGCTCCTTTGCCCGCGTCGCATCCAGCCCACTGGCCTTTTCTCAAAGGCGATATTCTCAGCACATCCTTCAGAGCCACCCGGCTCCCGGCATGGCCCGACCGCAATTTCCGCGGCACTATTTCGGCAGGTGCGGCATCCGCCTTCCCGCCCTCATCGCATTCGTAAACACTAAATGTGACGAAACCGGTATCGACATTTCCGGCAAAGCCGGGCTGCTCATCCGAGCGGGTCGAAAACGATGACAATGAATGGATCGACGACTTAGTCGCGAGGCCGGATTGGCGGCTGGAACAGCCGTGTTCGAAAAGCGAAACGACCGCAATCAAACGATTATTGCCAATCGCGCAGTACGATCTGTTGTACCCGGAAAAAAATCGACCCATGCTACTCTTTACACGCACCGTATGCCTGCCATCTCCTCGCCCGCAAATAGCGCTGCGCCCTCTTTGTGGCGGGAAATGGACAAATTCGCCCCACTACCACCATACGCCAAACGTCGTAAAAATGTGTTGCTGAATCGTCACAAAGCGGGACCGGGTAATGGCATGATTAACGGGCGCGAATAAAGTAGAGCCCGGCACCGCCGGGCTCTTCAATTCTTCAAATGGGAGAATTAGAACTTGATCTTTAGGCTCGTCGACAGCGCGGCGACCAGATCGTTGCCAAAGGAATAGGAGACATCATCTCCAAATGTGACGCCGTTCTGGGTCACGACGCCGGATGAACCGCTCGTCAACACGCCCACGGCACCGGCGACGCGCCATTCGATATGTTCGGTCGGCGTGAAGGCTGCACCGAGCCCCAGCGTCCAGCTATCGGTCTGCGCGCCATAGCCCTGGCTGGTGCCGCGGTCCCAGGTGAGGCTGACTGCACCTGCCCACTGGTCGTTGAACTTGTGGCCGACACCACCGGAGATCGTCCAGCCGTCCTGGTAAAGAAGGTCGAGCGAAGTTAGACCACCCGCTGGGCAAGGCAACCCGTTGGTCGGGCAGAATGCTACCGACTGCAGGACACTCCAATTTGTCCATTTAACCGATCCGAATGCAAGCCAATCCGGAGCGATGCCGCTTTGTAACTTCAGCTCCAGAGAATCCGGTGCTTCGGCGGAACCGGAAACAGGTGTGACCTGGCCCCCATATAGCGGCACAATTGGAACCTGACGCAGATCAACGGTCCCGGTCAGGTTATCGTAGTTGACACGGCTGTTATAGACGAGGCTCGCACGCATCGCATATTCCGGTATCTCGTAGGCGAGACCGGCGCGCCAGCCCCAGCCGCTATCGTCGATATCGAGGCGACCGACGCCAGTTCCGGTACCGAGCAGAAGCGGAAGCGTTGAAACCAGACGTTCCTTGAAGCCTTCGACTTCCTGATAGAAAGCGCCGCCGATGAAGCGAAGCTGCCCAGGGCCAACATCAAAACGATAGGAGCAGGTGCCGCCATAGTTGCGGGTTTTGATCTCTGTCTCAATGTTATTGTTGGCGCCGGCCCAGTTCACACCGGGGTCGGTATGCCCGCCGAAGGGCTCTGAATAGTCGACCAAGCAGTCGATTGCGTCGCCAAATCCAGCCTTAAAGCCAATATAAGGGAGGGTGTAATTTGAGGTATCGTCAGCTGTGTTTGGACGGCTGTTCAGATTGCCGCCGCCTGAGAATATCGACGTATCCGTATCTCGGACATCCTTCAGCCTGCGTTGCGGTGTGACGTAGGTCACACCGGACTGAAACGTGAAAGGCGACGTGTCGAACAACTGATCGATGTTATAGCCGCCGCGCTCCAGCCCCCCGGCGAAGGACGGCGATGCAAGCGACGAAAGAAGAACGAGCGACGTTATGCCCCTGGAAAGCCTACGAGATGCCATTGTGTCTCCCCCACTCCAGCAATTGATTTGATCCCACTCTAGTAAGTGTTCGCGTGATATGGCAACGCGCCCTACGGCAGCGCTCCCGGGCATTGCAATGACCAACTTACGTAAAGAAATTGACGGACACGTCAAAAAACCTGGTTAATAAAATTTTATTCCAGACTTGTCTAATTTCAGGTGGGCTTTTGGGTTTTCATTCCAAACATTGCGGAATCTGTATCAATCCCACAACAGCGGCAGTTTCCGCCCTCTGGACGCCCGTTCAGCCACAATCCACAGGTTCCGCGCCCGAAACTGGCCGTTTTCGCGACCGAATCGCATGCGCCCAGAACGACAAAAAGACGCGCCGGCGGAGGGCGCGTCTTTGAAATAACTTACCAAAATGGGCCGGTGAAACTTACCCGGCTTCGCTCACCCTGGAAAGAGCGATCCTCAGGCTGGCGATCTGATCCTTCAGTTCCTCGAGACGATCGCGCTCGGCTTCGACCACGTCGGGATTGGCGTTGGCGACGAACTTCTCGTTGGAGAGCTTGCCATCGATGCGGGAGATCTCACCTTCCATCTTGGCAATCGCCTTTTCCAAGCGAGCCTTTTCGGCGGAAAGGTCGATCAGATTGCCGAGCGGCAGGCAGATGGTAGCCTCGGCGACGACGATCTGAGCGGCACCCTTGGGCGCATCCTCAGCCAGCGATATCGCCTCGACGCGCGCAAGCCGCTTGATGGCGGCGTCGTGGCGGAACAGCCTTTCGCGTGTCAGGTTATTGGCCTTGACGACGACGAGCGGCGCTGTCGCCGACGGCGGCACATTCATTTCGGCGCGCACCGAACGGATGCCGGAAACGAGGTCGATCAGCCAGTTGATCTCGTCGGCGGCCCGGTCGTCGGCATAGGACGGCGCCGGCCATTCGGCATGGCAGACCAATGTGTCGCGCTCTTTGCCTTCGCCTGCCGTATGCGCCCAAAGCTCTTCGGTCATGAAGGGCATGAACGGATGCAGCAGCTTGTAGATCTCTTCGAGAATATAAGCGCTGCAGGCCTGGGCTTCCGCCTTGGCGCCCTCGTCTTCGCCATTGAAAACCGGCTTCAACAGCTCGAGATACCAGTCGCAGACCTCGTTCCAGACGAAGCGATAGAGCGCACCCGCGGCATCGTTGAAGCGGAAGGCTTCCAGCGCTTCCGTAACGTCACGTTCCGTACGGGCAAGTTCCGTCAGGATCCAGCGGTTGATGGTGAGTTCGGCGGCCTCCGGCACGAAGTGCGGGTCGCTCTTCGCACCATTCATCTCAGCGAAGCGCGTGGCGTTCCAGAGCTTGGTGCCGAAATTGCGGTAGCCGGCAATGCGGGCCGGATCGAGCTTCACGTCGCGGCCCTGCGCCGCCATGATCGCCAGGGTGAACCGCAGCGCGTCGGCGCCATATTCGTCGATCAGCTCCAAGGGATCGATGACATTGCCCTTCGATTTCGACATCTTCTGCCCATTCTTGTCGCGCACCAGCGCGTGGACATAGACGGTCTGGAAGGGCTCGATGGGTTCGCCGTCCTCGTCCTTCATGAAGTGCAGGCCCATCATCATCATGCGGGCAACCCAGAAGAAGATGATGTCGAAGCCGGTAACGAGAACATTGGTCGGGTAATAACGCGCCAGCTCCGGCCTCTCGTCCGGCCAGCCGAGCGTCGAGAAGGGCCAGAGTGCTGAGGAGAACCAGGTGTCGAGCACGTCCTCGTCACGCGTCAGGATCTCGCCCGGCTTGAAGTTTTCGAGCAGGTCCTCGACATAGGCCTTCATCGACCCCTCATGCGAGAGGTAATGCTGGATCGCCGCCTGCAGCGCCTCTTCCTCGGTCTTTTCAACGAAGACCTGGCCGTCCGGGCCGTACCAGGCGGGGATCTGGTGACCCCACCAGAGCTGACGGGAGACGCACCAGGGCTGGATGTTTTCCATCCATTCGTAATAGGTCTTGTCCCAGCTCTTCGGCACCATCCTGGTGCGGCCTTCGCGGACCGAGGCGATCGCCGGCTCGGCGAGCGTCTTGGCATCGACATACCATTGTTCGGTCAGCCGCGGCTCGATCGGCACGCCGCCGCGGTCGCCGTGCGGGACCATGTGCTTGTGCGGCTCGATCTTGTCGACGAGGCCCGCCTCTTCGAGAATCTCGACGATGACCTTGCGCGCATAGAAACGGTCCTGCCCTTCCAGGCGGTCCCAGGCGCCATGCAGCGCCGCCGGATTGTCGAGGCCTTCGAGGAAATCCTCATTGTCCTTGATGGTGATCGTGCCGTCGCCGTTCATGATATTGATGACGCGAAGACCTGCGCGCTTGCCGACGTCGAAGTCGTTGAAATCGTGCGCGGGCGTTATCTTCACCGCGCCGGTGCCGGCAGCCGGATCGGCATAATCGTCGGCAACGATCGGAATCCTGCGGCCGACGATCGGCAGAATGACATGCTTGCCGACAATGCCCTGATAGCGTTCATCCTTCGGATTGACGGCCACACCGGTATCGCCCAGCATGGTCTCCGGTCGTGTCGTTGCGACGACCACATAATCGCGCGTCTCGAATTCGGTCGGCTTGCCTTCCTCATCGAATGCAATCGGGTATTGGTAGGTTACGCCCTTTTCCAGCGGATAGCGCAGGTGCCAGAGATTGCCCTTGACCTCGTGCTGCTCGACTTCGATATCGGAAATCGCCGTCAAGAGTTTCGGATCCCAATTGACCAGACGCTTGTCGCGATAGATCAGGCCCTGCTTGTAGAGCGTGACGAAAACTTCGAGAACGGCCTTCGACAGGCCTTCGTCCATGGTGAAACGTTCACGCGACCAGTCGCATGACGCACCCAGGCGCTTCAGCTGGTTGAAGATCAGGCCGCCCGATTCAGCCTTCCATTCCCAGACCTTGTCGATGAAGGCTTCGCGGCCCATGTCGCGGCGGCCCGGCAGCTGCTGTTCCATCAGCTTGCGCTCGACGACCATCTGCGTGGCGATGCCGGCGTGGTCCATGCCCGGCTGCCAGAGCACGTCCTTGCCGCGCATGCGCTCGAAGCGCACCAGGATGTCCTGCAGCGTGTTGTTCAGCGCATGGCCCATGTGCAGCGAACCGGTGACATTCGGCGGCGGGATTACGATGGTAAAGGTCTCGGCCCCGGCTTTGGCGTTCGCGCCGGCGCGGAAAGCGTCCGCCTCATCCCATATCGCGGCGATTTTCGGTTCGACGGCAGCGGAATCATAGGTCTTGTCGAGCATTTTCTGACCAATTTCGAGGTTCGAGGATGGGCGTTTGTAAATAGGATGGCCACGGCCAAGTCAATAAAAAAGCCGCCCCGGAGACCGGAGCGGCTTTTCAGGAAAAAGCAATCCGATCAGCGGCGCGGGCCGCGGGCCACGCGCTCGATTTCCTCGCGCACCAACCGCTCGACCAGTGTCGGCAGATTATCATCCAGCCATTCGCGCAGCATCGGGCGCAGCATGTCCTCTGCGATCTCGTCCAGCGAGCGGCGCTCGGCACCGTCGATCGCGGCGGCGAGTTCCTCGAAGGAGCGGCTGATCTGCAGGCCGGCATCCTCCGAAAGCAGCGTCGGCTGGACCTCGTCCATGACGCTCGGCAGGAAACGGTCGGTCGACGACTGGGCGGGTTCCAACGCCGGCGGCACTGTTTCGACAGCAGGCGCTGGCTCGGCGACGGCCACCTCGGGCGTTTCCATAACAACCGGCTCGGCCGGCTGCTGGGTTGCAACATGCTGAACGGGCGCTGCGGCAGCCGAGAAAACAGGCTGCGGCTGTGGTGCCGCGGCGCGCAGCGGTTCCGGCATCACGGCCGACTGCGGTTCGGGCTGGCGGAAACCGCTCGGAATTTCGCGCAGCGCCTGACCGGCTTGCACGGCGCTGCGCTCGGAGGCAGCGCGCACGCGGGCGGCGACATCGGCAAGCGACAGCGCGCGGGCCGGCACTTCTGCTTCGGGAGCGGTGCCGGCCGAATTGGCGGCGACGAAACGCGGATCGGAGGAGCGCATGACCGGTTCGGGGAACTCCACACCGGCATAGGTGTCGTCGACCGTCAGATGGATTTCGGAGCTGTTATCATCCTCGTCGGCGCCGTAGACCGGCGGCAGGGATGCAGAAATCGCCTTGCCGGCGCCGGGCTCATTGCTTTCGATAATCTGGCGGATGGAGGCCAGAATTTCTTCCATGGACGGTTCACGCACTACACTTGGCTGAGCCATATCTATCCCCGTTATTCCAAAACAACGATCGGATGGTGTGGAGCATTCATCCGAATCACCACGACCTTAGAATACCCCAGGCGTGAAAAAAATCATCGCGAATCAAATGAATGCGGCCATGCACAGTTTTGTTACCTGAAGTTTGCCACCCGCAAAGCCTGTCGCGATGTTGCGGAGGAAACATCCCGTGAAACAGAAGTTCAAGCGCATCACATCCATCCGGTCCGGCGTGGCGACGTCAGGATAAACGACGTTTGTGAAGGCTTTCCAGCGGCGCGGATAAAAAACGGGCGCCGATGGCGCCCGTCGCTGAATTTCGTCGGCAAGAACGATGTCAGAAAACGAATTCGCGCGTCTTGGCGAAACCTGGCAGCGGCTTGACCGAGGCATTGAAGAAGACGTTTTCCGAAATGGCGCCGCGCTCGGCGACGAAGACCTTAGCGCGGGCGGCATTGCCGTAACCTTCGACCGTAATCAGACGGCCACCATCGCGCAATTGACCGAGAAGGGCGGCCGGAACCTCTTCGACTGCGCCGTTGACGAAGATCAGATCATAGGGAGCGCCGGCAGCATAGCCCTTTTCGAGCGGGCCGGTCACGACTTCGACTTTGGCGTAGCCGGCAAGCTGCGCCTTCGCTTCAGTGGCTAGCGTCTCGTCACATTCAAGCGCGATGACGGAACCGGCAATGATCGATAACAGCGCCGATGTGTAACCGGTGCCGCAACCGACTTCGAGCACGAAATCATCCTTGGTGATCGCGGCCAGCTGCAGCAGCTTGGCGAGCGGCGACGCTTCCATCAGGAAGCGGGGCGGCTTTCCCGGTGCGGCTGCGGAGATCTCGACATCGTTGTCGATATAAGCCAGCAGTTTCGCCTTCTCCGGCACAAAAGCCTCACGCGGCACCGTGAGAAACGCCGTCAGCACGGAATGCGAGGTAACGTCCGTCGTGCGAACCTGGGTATCGACCATCTTTGCGCGCGCTGCTTCGAAATCCATCATGTCCTCTCGCTCTTAAAAAGCGGTTCCTGTCCCTCGTCTCTTAATCTCCGCCACGGATGCTTTCAAGGCTTGGCAGCCGCCCGCGAAAAGAATCCGGCCGACGCCTCTTCCGCGCCACAGGGGCAGGATGGACGCTGCAACCCCAGCGTCGAACTTTCCGCCCCTTCATGTTATGATCTGCAACGGAGGAATAGGAGGAGCAGGCCATGTCTGCGATTTTCGAGTATTTCACGCTGTTCGATTTTTTCATCGTCGCAGTGCTCATCGGCATATTCTGCTGCGGGCTGCTAGACGGCGAAACGACTTGGAAGCGATAGGGCGACGAAACGCGCTCGGAGATACCTTGCATGGCGTCTGCGGCAATCATGCCCGGCGCAGGTCTGGCACGCGTTCGTTTCTTTTTGAAATCCAGTCCCGACAGCCGCACGCGCATTAACGTTACGTCAACCATTTTGTTGCGGCGCCCTCGCCTTGCGCTATGGGTGTGCACATGCAAACCTTCATGATCCAATCGCGCGGCATAGAAGCGCTTCACTACAATGCCGATGCCCGCCTGCTGCTGATCAAATACAGCAGCGGCGACAATCGCAGCTTCACCCGCATTTCGCCCCACGGCATGCGGCGGCTTCTCGGCACCGGCCGCGAAATCGAAACCGGCCCCGAATTGAGCGACCTGCAATATCAGGCGCAAATCCGGAGAGGCGGCCTGAAAGCGCTCTGCCGCCTCACGAGAATCAATCCGTTACAGTTCGATTTTTCGCCCGGCCAGCGGGTCTGGTAGCATCGCGCCTCAGGCATTAACGCGGCGCCGCTGAGCCTGCAGCGTTTCACATAGTTTATGTCATGTAGAAGATGTTGGAGGCCTCGCCCGGAATTGAACCGGGGTACAAGGATTTGCAGTCCTCTGCGTCACCACTCCGCCACGAGGCCTCACCTGTGACCGACATCGAAAAATATCGTGTGGTGGCCGCGATTTAGACCAGGTCTAGAATGAGCGCAAGACTTTTCATCCTGAATGCGGTCCTTTTTTATTCTGAATAGCCGTTTGCTGAACGTTCCGGAACCGCCCTGCCCGATCTCGTAAACTGCCGCTTTGTCGGACGCGGCAGCGGGCCTTTGTCGGTCGACTGTTGAACAACCGAACGCTTGGTAACCATTGTCACAAAAGTCCAGAAATAGTGCTTGCGCAATTACTCGCGTGAGCTGTAGCTAATTACTTAGGGTGGGGAACATTCATGAACATAATAAATCACGCGGGCATCGCCCCGGCGGTAGCTATAGCGTCGCCGGACGAGGAAGTTATTCAGCTTCTGTATATGACAGCGAAGGAAGCTGATCTCTGCTGTCTCATGACTGACGGGGAATGGGAAGATTACGACAAAACCGTTGTAAATCGCGCATGCGATCTCGGTCTCGTCAGTATTCATAGCCCTGGTGGCGGGTGGAGTTACGTGACCGGTTGGCGGCTTACAAAACTCGGCAAGCGGACAGTCGGGATCCCGGTAAAGTCTGGCATCCTATCCCGTCTACTGGCCTTCTTCATCCAGCCTTGAGCGTTAAGTCGACTGCGTAAACGGCCGCGGTATCCTGCTCCTCCCGCAGCCCCTTATAAGACGCGTGCCGGAGCTTCCCGTCATGCGTCCAGGCTCGATATTCGATCTCAGCAACAAGCTCCGGGCGGACGAAGACGGCATTTCGCTTCCTTCCTGTGTCGATGGCGGGCTTGGCGATGATCAGCTTGTCCATCTGCTCCCGCAGATCAGCGGCGGATCGTTCGTTAAACCCGGTCCCCACTCCCCCAACATAGACGAGTTCATCTCCCTTGCGCGCGGCGAGCAGAAGGCGCCCGATGCCTCCCGAACGATGCCGTTGATTTCTCATAGCCGACAATCGCGAAGCCGTCGCTCTGGATGCACTTGATCTTCAGCCATTCGCCGCCGCGACCGCTGCGATAGGTGCTATTCCGGTCTTTCGCGATGATCCCTTCGAGCCCATGCTCGCAGGCGATACGCAACAGCACGTCACCATCAGCCTCGATCTCCTCGGATAGCCGGATGGCTTCTTCGCCGCCGGCGGGTACCAAGCCCTCGAGGAGATGGCGCCGGGCGCCAAGCTCGGCTCCGGTAAGGTCGCGGCGTCAAAATAAAGCAGGTCGAATGCCATCAGGACCGCCTCGCGCGACATCCTTTTACCGACGCGGCCGCCAAGCGACTGCTGAAGCCTGCCGAAATCCGACCGGCCACGCTCGTCGAACACGACTGCCTCGCCGTCCAGAATGGCTGTGGCGACAGGAAGGCGCCTTGCTTCGGCGGCGATCGCGGGAAACGATCCGTCCACTCGTGGCCGCCGCGGGTCAATATCCTCACGCCGGATGGCTCGATGTGGACGGCCAGGCGATAGCCGTCCCACTTCACCTCGAAGGCCCACTGCGACCCTTTGGGCGGCTTCGGCTTGAGGAGAGCGAGACAGGGATCGATCCGATCCGGCATTGACCGATGATCCGGCGGCCTGCCCTGCCACTGGGGACGTTTG
The DNA here is from genome assembly GCF_019798305.1 of Rhizobium leguminosarum. Classification (GTDB taxonomy): domain Bacteria; phylum Pseudomonadota; class Alphaproteobacteria; order Rhizobiales; family Rhizobiaceae; genus Rhizobium; species Rhizobium leguminosarum_U. The sequence continues at coordinate 125,310 of NZ_JAAXDD010000011.1, read as the reverse complement.
TCCAGAGGATGCCGATCGATGTGAAGCGGAGATGAGCGTGATCCTCGTTTACGAGGTCAGCCGCCTCATCGATGAAGGATGACCGCGCCCATTCGAGAAGATAAGGCGCCGGCTCGAACCGGATGCTGGTGTCATCGATCATGTCTTCGGGGGGCATCGGCCGCTGCTGAATAGCCGGTCCACCACGCATCTTTTTATTTCCGCTTTGATTAAATTCAATTTTCTTTGGAACCTGTGCATCCACCTCGCGCGGCCGGCTCACCTTATCGGATGTGCGGGATCACTCCGCCTTGTCGAAGGTCAGTCGGTAGACGCCGCCGATCTCGAACTGCTCGATGGCGTCCGGGTTAATCACGGTCATCGAAAGTTCGCCTTGGCGCGCTCTCACAAGGTGGTTGCGCTGGCGACCGCGGGCGGTATTGGATCTACCTCGGTCCTAATAGCTGCATGAGCTGTCGCCCTTGGCCTGGAAGCCGTCCGTGCAGCCGAGGTTCAAAGGCTCGTTCATCGAGCGCGCCCCCGGCCCTCCGGTGCTACATGACGAAATGATAGCGGCGAGCAAGAGGAAAGCGATAGCTGCGATTGTCTTGTGCGCGCGGATCATGGGACTTCTCCAAATTGAGACCGGAAAGAGCCTGACCGGCGAAACCTTCCGACTCCAAGTAAATCGGTGTTTGTTCCATGGTCGGACCTGCTGATACAGCTAAGCGGCGTAAGCATCTCTGTCCCCAATAGGCAATGTTATCAAAGCGACGCGCAAAAAGGTCTAGGGACAGCCAAGGACATCATGAACCTGTACTCGCCTTTTGGAAAGAGTAGAGGCAGGAATACATGTTCTGAAGACTTCCCTGTCGGATGCTGGCCTGCTGTGCTTCGGGACGAGCATGCGGCCGCCTATGTCGACGAGAAGACGGTTGAGGCGTTTCTCAGCCGTGTCGGCACGATCTGGCCCAAGCCGTTCATCGAAACCGGGACCGGCAAGGGCAGATTCAGAGCGTGGCGGAAGATCGACCTGGACAAGGCTATTGGCGGAAACGTCGAAAGCGAGCAGTGGGAGGTACTGTAATGGTGCCCATCGCTATGCCGCAATACACCTCGTTCAAGACGCTCGCTAATGGCTCGACGGGCTATTACTGGACGTGCCCCACGCTCTACCGGAAAGCCGGCTGCCCATATCGGAGCGCCGCGCTTGGCGTCAACCTATCCCAGAAAGAACTATACGAGGCACCAGGCGTGTGGAACGCTCGGCTGGAGGATGGGCGCCGGGAACGGTCTTCCGCGCGCGTGGAGCCAGATGTGAGCCGCTACGGCACTGTCGAATGGCTGATGAACGCCTACCTGAAACATTCGTCATTCCTCGAACGCGTCGCCGACTTCAGTAGGCCAGATTACAAGCGCGTGCTTGATCGCGTCTGCGATGTCGTTCTGAAGGCCGACATGACTGGAAACAGCGTGCGCGTCGGTGATGCGAAGGTTGGGCAGATCGGCGACAGCATGGCTTGCTGTCGAAACGGCCATTTTGTCTTCCCAAAACGGCACGCGCGCGAGGCCGGAATTTCCATGGCCATGACGATGCCCCATTTCCTGCCAATGATGGCATTTGAAACAAATTCTTGACTTGACTTCGATCCTCCTCCGGGACTCAATTATTTTCGGGAGGGTATAGGAGCTTGCGATGGATTGGGCTGCCCTCAAATCGAAGCACGTACATGCGGCATACGACGCCGAATCCCGGGATCTCTATGTAAAGTTCCCCGGTTCTCCGCCTGTGAAGCATGTGGATATTCCGTTGCACGTCTACCAGAACCTGCTGGAAACCGATGATCCGCACTTCTATTACAAATATTATATAGCGCCGTGTCGCGTATCACAGGGCCGTCGACAACCGGTCTCCGTGGTGTCCTATGCAGTGAAGCTCGTCATCCTCCTTGCCGCCTGCAGCCTGTTGTTGGCAACAGGTCTCGATCCGGACCATGGCGGGACTTTCGAGGAAAGCGAACTCAGATCGAACTAGATGTGCAGGCTGCACGCTCAGATCAATCACAGGGCTTGTGGCAACGCGGCTGGTTCCCGAGTTGAAATTGTCACTTCTGTTCTGAGAACGGTAGCGGCGATCGTTCCGCTCACGGTCGTTCCTCCCATCACGCTCGTTTCGGCCGTTAAAATTGCGATAGTTGCGAGGTCCGTTGTAGCTACCGCCTTGACCATGGTCGACCACACAGCCTTCGGGACGGCGACAGATGCCACGAGCGTCAAAGCCGCGGCTGTCGATGGCTTGGGCCTCGGCGGAAATGCCTGAGAGGACAGCTGCCGACAGGACGACAACAAAAAATGCCTTCATTTCCTCACCTGGACCATCGTGACGCAATTTTGGGCTTTACATTCCATAAACCACGAATGCGAAAAGCGATCCACTGTTCCACAAAACCCCTCCCGAGGTGGCCGTCAGTCAGCCGGGTTTCGCCGCCTGTGCCACCAGACAGCCAGCCGCCGCCGAAGCCGGCGTGCGAACGGCAGATCATGCGAGAGCACGAGGAAACCGAGCGGCAGCATCCAGAAGCCGAGAATGGGCAGGAAACCCAGTAATCCGCAGAAAATGAGGGCCACGCCGAGTGCCATCCGCGCGATGCGCGAGCGCGGCATGCCGATACTGAAGGAGCCGAGCACAAGCCTGCCGCTTGCATGATCAATGCCGAAGCGCCCTGCCCGTGCCTTGCGCTTTTCGCCGCTACCTGTCTCACTGCGATCATTCACGTTTGTCATTGCCCAGAGATGGGCGCAGGCAACCCAAATACAAGTTCATTTCATTTTTTTGAAAAAACCGCTTGGCAAATCGGGAAAGCGTTTGTATTAGCCCACTCACACCGCGCCAAGCAGTGATCCCTGGTAGCTCAGCGGTAGAGCATTCGACTGTTAATCGACAGGTCGCCGGTTCGAATCCGGCCCGGGGAGCCATTTTCAAGTAAGCGCCTGTTGTCGTTGATAAATCCGAAAGCAGGCGCTTTCTTTCCCATTCCCTTCCCGCTTTGTGGCACGATGAAAACCCGCCGGTTGGTGAGACCAACGGCGCGCTGATGATGGCTTCGGTGGTCACGGCGGACAACGCGCTTTTACGATGGATAGGCAACCGCTGGCCAAAAAACTGCCGGCGGTGTACAGCAAATGCCATGGCGCTAGATCCCGAAAAAGCATTCTTAGATTACAGTACGGCGGACTGCAGCGTGCAGTTCTGGACCGCCAATGCACCGGCGGTGCAATTCACCTCTTTGGAAGCCGCCGTCAGGTTCGCAAAAGACCATGGCGGCAGGTGGCAAGAGATCGAGATAACAGTCCATCTGCCGCGCGAGGACATCGCCTTCGCTACCGGAAAAGTGCATCAACTTATTGACGCTTTGCCCGGTGACCTGCGGAAAAAACGGTAGCGAAGTGAATTGGCAGTCAAATCAACCAGCCGGCTCGCTGCTGGTGTTGGCAACGGGAGGGCGAGTGGGATCGGGGTCGCCGGTGCCGGCCGGATCGCAGCGGATGGGGAAGGTTGACCGCACCAGTGAGCTGAGACGCCCTGACCGCTGCAGCACGTCGCAACAAGCGTTGCCGTGACCGGGGTGACCGATGCGGTGTGGTTTGTTAGACCTCAACCTCGATGACCATCATCAGGCCGCCGCCCCCTTCGGTTTCGGTATTGTTGTTGGTCGTGTGGTGCCCGATGTGGCAGTGAATGAGCCATTTGCCGGGATTGAGCGCCTTCCAGATAACGTCGTAGCGCTGTCCTGGGCCGACATTGACGGTGTCCGCCTGAAAGCGCGCTGTTGGCGAGAGATTGATGCCGTCACGGGCAACGACGGTAAATGGCCCACCATGAATGTGCATGGGATGGATGAAGCCATTGTTCGACCCGACAAAGCGCACCTTCAGGGTTTCGCCGACCTTCATTTTGATGGTGTCGGTCTCGGGATAGGCGCGGCCGTTGATGGTAAAGTAGTTGGGCTGCCCGCCATCCATCGGCATGGCTGGATAGGTGAGGCCCTCGCGCTTCAGCCATTCCTGCAAGAGAATGACATAGTCGCGGTCTGCGATCGTGGTCGGATCGGCTTGCGCCGGATCGATCATCAGCGCGCCATAGAGGCCCAGAGCCTGCTGCCGGTCGACGTGATCGTGCGAGTGATAGAAATATGAACCCGACTGCCCGGCAGTAAATTCGTAGACGTAGGTCTCGCCCGGATGGATCGGCGGTTGGGTAATTTCTGCCGGTCCGTCCATCTCGTTGGGAAGGACCAAACCGTGCCAATGCACTGACGTGCTTTCGGGCAGGCTGTTTTTCACGTTGATGCGGACGCGATCACCCTCACGGATCTGAAGCCGCGGACCGGGTAGCTGACCATTGAAAGTGTAGGCGTCGACCGTGATCCCCGGCAGAATCGTCCAGCGAACGACCTTGGTCTCCATGTCGAAGACCTTGACGCCGTCCTCGATGCGCGGTTCGAGCGCACGGTCGCCGCGCGTGTCGAGGCCATAGGTAGCGGTGATATAGCGCGGGTGGATCGCCGCCATATCCAGCATCGCTTCGGCCGAAGTGTCGCGATCCATGATCATGCCCGGCGGCATGATGGCACCCCCGACATCGCGCGCACTCAAAGTCATATTGACCCAGTTGGCAGGGGCGACCATGCCGAACAGCAACAACATCAGTGAAATGCCGCCAACCGCGGCGAGCTGCGGCACAGGCGCATCCGGGACCATGTCGTGGCCGGAACCGTGGCCATCATGATGACGAGCGCTCCCGTGACGTGGCGACCGCGGAGCTTCCATCGCCGCGTGTTGCTGGTTTTCCTTGTGCTCATGCGCTGGCACCGCGGGCTCCGAACGGTTTTCGCGCGCATGCTTGGCATGATCCGAATCGCCGCGATCGGTCATCAGACCGTGCTTGAGACCACGGGCGACCATCCAGACATTGGACGGGTAGGCAAGCGCGAACCCGGCCATGACGCCCAGCGACATGACGCCCCAGAATAGGAGTTCGGTCGGTTCCATGGCGCGCATATCGCGGCCCATCATCAGGAAGCTCATGACGGGCGCCATGCCAGCCATCATGAAATTCATGGAGATGAACTCAGGCAGGAAGGACTTTCGTACGTTCTCCCAGTAGGTGCCGCCCATCATGTTCTTCATGAAGAGGGCCTGGAAGATGAAGAGGCCGACCGCGAACCCGGCGATGTACTCGACGATCAGGTCGAGCCACATTGGCAGACCCATTAGCGCGACGATCACCGCGGCGATGATAATGCCGGTGGCATCTCCCGCCACACAGTGGATCGTGGAGCCGATGCCCTGCTTCCACAGCGGTTTGACGAAGTCCTCGTGCGTGCCCGGCCATGGCTCCTTGTCGGCGAGCACATAGATCAGCAACCCGAAGGGACCGAGGTAGAGCGTGACGAGGATGAAGCCCCACTTCATCACCACCGGTTCGGGATTGTTGGTGTACTGGTCCCAGGCAACGTACAAGGTGGACGCAAGGGCAAGTGCAAACCAAACAAGCAGAAAGTAATCAATTGGCTGAATGAGCATCGTTCCGCCTTTGATAATATTGGCAGTTGATTTGGAGCGGGCGCCGCCGCCGGCAAGGGCGACGCCGTCAAGACAAACGCTTCAATTAGAAAATCGCGCCGTGTAGCCGAGGTCGTTCACGGCATCGGCAAACCGGGCTGCCGGTCGCTCGCCCTCCGCCGTTGCGTTACTTGATCGATTTCTCAGGTCGGCGGAACGGTCCAGGAACGTCAGGCGTTCGGTCTCAACAGCAACTCACGGCATGGGAGCGACATCATGCGCATCGTCATCGTCGGCGCTGGTATTGCAGGTTTGGCTGTGGCAAGGGGTCTCAGCCTCATCGGCCACGAGGTCGAAATCTATGAACAGGCGGCGGAGTTAAAGCCGATCGGTGCGGGCCTGAGCCTCAGCGCCAATGCGTTGCGCGCCTTGCGCACGCTCGGTCTCTATGATGCCGTGCTCGCCGAGGCGCAGCGCATTGACCGCATCGATCTGTTGGATCAGAGGGGTGACGTGCTGCAGATGACGGACTTGGCTGCCCTCAGCCAGCGCTATGGCCATCTCAGCATGGTGGTGCTTCATCGCGGCCGCTTGCACCACGCCCTGTTATCGGCGTTGCCTCAATCAGCCATTCGCCTCGGCATGGAATGCGTGGGCGCACGAACGCATGAGGCCGGTGCCGTACTGAGGTTTGCAAATGGCCATACCGTCGAAGCCGACCTCGTGCTTGCCTGCGATGGCGTCCATTCCGCCGTACGCAAGGCGGTATTCCCCAAAGCGCGTGAGCGTTTCGCGCGCTATACGTGCTGGCGCGCAATCTCGCCTGGAATACCGGCGGGATTTGATCCGACCCGCCTCTCGGAGAGTTGGGGCGCTGCCGGCAAACGTATCGGCCTGGCCGCCATTCCGGGCGAACGGATTTACTGGTTCGCGTGCTGCGGCGCCCGCAGAATCAAGGATCCTGACTTGGCCAAGATTGGGCTCACCGAACTCCAGGGCATGTTTGCCGAATTCCACGATCCTGTTCCGGAGGTGCTAGCCAGCACCTCTTCAGACGCCGTGATCTGGACTGACATCGAGGATCTCGACCCCATGCCGTCCTTCACGCATGGCAGAATTGTCCTGCTCGGCGATGCTGCTCATGCCGTGACGCCCGATCTCGGACAGGGCGCGGGCTTGTCGATAGAGGATGCAGCGGTACTCGCATCGCTTCTCGGCCGCCTTCCGATCGATGAGACCCTGCACGAATACGATGCCCGGCGCGTCGGTCGCGCGCATCGCCTCGCCTCCGGGTCCCGCCTCTACGCAAAGGTGGCCCAGTGGCAAAATCCACTCGTTGTTCCACTTCGCAATCGAGTGGTGAAGAGTATCCCGGAGCGCTTCATGGATCGCCAACTCGACGCGGTCCTCGACATCGATTTCGAGCCGGTGCAGGCTGCGGCCTAAACAGATCGTACAACGGTGCGCAAGGTATTGCGACAACGACAGGCTGGTCTGGAGGCGATCAGCCGCCCCTGGGTGTTCTGATTAAGACACCCAATATACCCGCTTAATTCCGTTTTCGCCGGAACTCTCGCAGCCGGCAGCTGTTTTGCATCCAGGCAACGAAACGGAGGAAAATCATGACTTCCAAACATCCCAAGTCAACTCGCCCTACCGATGCAGATCTCGAGCGAGATCCGGGTATCGGACAATCGAAGGGGCTGCATCGTGACACTGGCGCCGACGATATTGCCGGGCAGAACACTGAAGAAGGCGATGTGGCCAACGACACCAACCGATTTGGCGGCATAAACCCGAAACAGCGCGGTCGCGCGAACAAGTAGAAAAGATCCATGACGGACGATTCCGCCATCGCGCACTGAACAACCACGAGAGCAGGCATGCTCGATAAAACCACCGGCTGGCGCGCTTATTGCGGGTCGCCAACCGGCGAAATAGCCCGCCGGTGCCACGCCGATTTCGCGCTCCAGGAACCTGAGCGCTGAAGCGTCCGGACAGCGCATGCTTGTACCGACAAACAGACGCCGGCCCCTAGTAGCTGCATGAACGGCCGTCGCCGGGTCGGAATCCATCCGCACAGGCCGGGTTCATTGAATCGCCCGGCTGATATCCTGATGCTGAGCCATATGAATTTGGTGGTGTCGAGCAGGCCGAGGTCATGGCGGCAAGGCTGATTGCCGCGGCTGCTACAAATGCCTGAAATCTGTTCATCTATGCTTCTCCAGTTTTCGACGCGATGAGAGCCCTCTCCCCTTCGGAATGCCGGGAGAAATTTTCCCAGAACTCATCTGCTCCCAGATATCTTGAGCCTCAACATATAGGCGCGCTCCTCGGTTGGCGTTAGCTCCGAATGTGCAAGATTCTCTTCGACCTTCGTAGGCTCTGCAACGGCAACCGGGGCTCTCGAACTGTTTCCGTTTAAACGCGACGGAAACTCCGCTTCGGCCACTCTTGACTCGCGAACCGAACGGAACATAATAGCAACATCGGCTTAGTGGCCGCCAATCTGAAAACTTGCGGTGGAAACTCTGAAGGAGAGCGAGGTCGTGCGTCCGCAGATAGCTGAAAAACTGGCAGAAGAAGCGCTGAGAGGAGAAGTCGACGCAGTTGTCGCCTTGCACGATGGGGACATCCGCGCCGCCATTACGACATTGCTGCTGGATTGCCGTCACCTGCGGCTTCAGCTTGCTCTTGCGGAAAGAGGGATGAACTGCGGCATGACACGTAGATGGACACCGACTGTCGAACGGGCATGAAACATCGCCGCAGTATTGAGCTCGCACCCCCTGATAGCCATGCAGTCGAAATCGAAAAGGAAACGCTGTCGACCCTGCCGCGGTGGTATATCATCCATGCTCGTTGCCGCAGATGCCTTCACGAAACATCTATCGACCGGCAGGAAATTGCCCGGCGCTACGGCGGTGACCTGTCTCTCGCCAAGCTCGCCAGGCGCCTCAAATGTCAAGGATGCGGCAACCGGTCCGACAATGTGCTGTTACTTCAGAAGCTGCCGCGCGATTGAAGGAGATTGCGCCAGATCGTGTCGGGTTTCGGCTGAACCCGCGCGGGCAAGCCGGCCCACGTGAGCGGCTCAGCCGCTGCTGAAGCAGCCCAGCTTGGCGCACAACCCAGATAGAAGCCGCTCGGGAACAAACGCCGTGGATAAAAGTTGAGTGGCATCAACCACGTAACGTCAGTTTCTGACAGGAGGTCTCTCATGGGTCGCGGTATTCTGCTTTGGCTGCTTGGTGTTCCACTGCCGATAATCATCCTTCTTGCTCTGTTTATGCGATAGGAACAGATCATGTCGGTTTCAATGACAGGTTCCGGGGAGATTGCTACCCCGGTTGAATCCTCCAATTCCGCCATGACATGGGGGCCGATCTTCGGGGGCGCCGCTGCGGCCATCGGAGTGACCCTCATACTTTTGCTCCTTGGGTCCGGGGTCGGGTTGACGATGGTATCGCCCTGGTCGGGGCAAAGCAGTTCACTCGGCACGGTCGGGGTGACGGCGGCGATCTGGCTCGTTGTCGTGCAATGGCTGTCCTCCGGGCTCGGAGGCTATATCACCGGCCGGCTGCGCACGAAGTGGGCAGCCGTGCACACCGACGAGGTGTTCTTCCGCGATACCGCGCATGGCTTCATCAGCTGGGCGCTGGCGACGATCTTCGTTGCCGGATTTCTAGCGTCGTCGCTGACCTCGCTTGCCGGTGCGGGGGCACAAGCCGTGGGTTCGGCCGCCACCGCCGCAGGTACGGCGGCAGCGTCGACGGCATCGACCGCAGATCTGCCCACCGCCTATTTTACCGACGCTTTGCTGCGTCCTGAACAGGCCCGCGCAGGAGCAACATCCGATGATACTGCTGCAACGGCTGAGGTTTCTCGCATCCTCCTCAACGGTGCTGCCGCCGGCCAGATCCCGGATGACGACAAGGCCTATCTGGCCACCATCGTCTCTGCTCGCACCGGTCTTTCCGAGGCCGATGCACGCACCCGCGTCGACACTGTGCTGAAGCGCATCGACGACGCCAAAGTCGCCGCTCAGAAAGCTGCTGATGAGGCACGCAAGGCTGCCTCCACCACGGCATTGCTCGGCGCGTTGTCACTTCTGATCGGGGCTTTCATCGCTGCTGCCGCCGCTGCCTTTGGCGGGTCGCAACGCGACGAAGAGGAAGACCTCCTCGTCACGCCCCGGATCTAACGCCCAAGGCTCAGGGTCAACGGAAATGGGGCGCGGGGTCGAAAGGCCCCGCGCCCCTTTTATGCGGGCCCATCCCAGGCTCTGCTGCGGTTGGATGATCGTGCGCTGCAAGGCTTTTTCCCATGGCGGTTTATTTCGCATCGGACGGAACATGTCGCCGTTGGGGAGCTTCGGTTAGGTCAAATCTTTTCCGGAGAATCTACATGGCCAAGAAGACCTCCCAAACCTCGCCCTCGGACAACGCAACGATCCATGATCAAAAACTGCACCGGGGTGCAGGCGGCGAGCTTCATCAGTTTGCCGAAGACGGCAAACCGGTGCTGACCACAGCTCAGGGCGGACCCGTCTCAGACGATCAGAATACGCTTCGTCTCGGTGCCCGCGGCCCCGCCCTCATCGATGATTTCCATTTTCGCGAGAAGATCTTTCATTTCGATCACGAGCGCATCCCCGAGCGGGTCGTCCATGCGCGCGGTTACGGCGCCCATGGCTATTTCGAAACATATGAATCGCTGGCCGCCTATACCCGGGCCGATCTTTTCCAGCGGCCCGGCGAAAAGACGCCGGCCTTCGTTCGGTTTTCGACCGTTGCCGGCAGCAAGGGTTCCTTCGATCTGGCGCGCGACGTGCGTGGTTTCGCGGTCAAGATCTATACGCAGCAGGGGAATTGGGACCTCGTCGGCAATAATATCCCGGTCTTCTTCATTCAGGACGCGATCAAGTTTCCCGACGTCATCCATTCTGTAAAGCCGGAGCCCAACAAGGAATTTCCGCAGGCGCAGTCGGCGCATGACAATTTCTGGGACTTCATCAGCCTCACGCCCGAAAGCATGCACATGATCATGTGGGTGATGTCGGACCGCGCTATCCCGCGATCGTTCCGTTTCATGGAGGGTTTCGGCGTTCACACCTTCCGCTTCGTCAACGCAGCGGATGAATCGACCTTCGTCAAATTTCACTGGAAACCGAAACTCGGCCTGCAATCCGTCGCCTGGAACGAGGCAGTCAAGATCAATGGTGCGGATCCGGATTTCCATCGCCGCGACCTCTGGCAGGCGATACAGTCGGGAAACTTTCCGGAATGGGAACTCTGCGTGCAGCTTTTCGATCAGGATTTCGCCGACACGTTCGACTTCGACGTCCTCGATCCGACGAAGATCATTCCCGAGGAGATCCTTCCAGTCAAACCGATCGGCCGTCTCGTGCTCGACCGAATGCCCGACAACTTTTTTGCGGAGACCGAACAGGTCGCCTTCATGACGCAGAACGTGCCCCCTGGCATCGACTTCAGCAACGATCCCCTTCTGCAGGGACGGAACTTCTCCTATCTCGACACGCAGCTGAAACGTCTGGGCGGTCCGAATTTCACGCATCTGCCGATCAACGCGCCGAAGTGTCCCCTCCACAATTTTCAGCAGGATGGTCATATGGCGATGCGCAATCCCGTCGGCCGCGTCAATTACCAGCCGAACTCGTGGAATGACGGGCCGCGGGAATCGCCGGTTCAAGGCTACCGCCACTTCTCTGCCAAAGAACAGGGTGCCAAGGTTCGGCTGCGGCCGGAAAGCTTTGCCGATCATTACAGCCAGGCCAGGCAATTCTACATCAGCCAGACTCCACCGGAACAACGCCATATCGCCGCGGCGCTGACCTTCGAACTGAGCAAGGTCGAAACGCCGGTCATTCGTGAGCGCATGGTCTCGCATCTGATGAACATCGATGAGACCCTTGCCAGCAAGGTCGGCCACGCACTCGGCTTCAAATCGATGCCGAAACCTGCCGATGCCGCCATGCCGACGCGGCAGGATCTCGAGCCGTCGCCGGCGCTCAGCATCGTCGAGCGCGGTCCGAAGCGGTTCGAAGGACGCAAGCTCGGCATTCTTGTCAGCGAAGGCACCGATGCCGCGATCTTCAAGGCGCTGCTTGCCGAAATCACCGAGCAGAAGGCAGCATTCGAAGTGATCGCGCCAAAGATCGGCGGCGTGACACTCTCGGACGGCAATTGGATCGAGGCGCATCAGATGATCGACGGCGGACCATCGGTACTTTACGACGCCGTCGCCCTCCTCCCCTCAGCCGAGGGAACCGGCGATCTGCTAAAGGAGGCAACGGCCCGCGATTTTGTGGCGGACGCCTTCGTGCACTGCAAGTTCATCGGCTATGTGGAAACAGCGCTGCCACTGATGCAGAAGGCCGGAATTGCTGATTCCCTGGATGAGGGCGTGATTGCGCTCGTAGCGGCGGAGGATGTTCGGGCTTTCATCAAGGCGATCGGCAAACTGCGTGTCTGGGGTCGGGAGCCATCGGTCAAATTGAATTGACCGTTTTGTCGTCATGTCCGATGAGAATGGCTAGTCGTCTGAATAAAACCCGCGGAAACGCGGGTTTTACGCTGTCTGCGGTGCCCTATTTACTGGGCCAGGTGATGGAAGCTACTCCATCTTCGGTTTTACGCGCTGTGGAGAGCCGTATGCGCTGGCGCTTTCGACAAATCTCTGACTTGGCCGTCCTATGCGCAGGCCATTGTGTGGTCCCTGTCACGCTGATCGCGTTCGCAGTCATTTGGGCGGCAGTGGGTCTCAGATTTTCCTTCCCACGGCAGTGGTTTCTGCTGACCAATATGGTCGGTAACCTCATCGTATTTTTTATTTTGCTGCTGGTGCAGCACTCCCAAAACCGGGACATGAGGGCGCTCCATGCCAAGCTCGACGAACTGATCCGATCGAGCAAGGCAGGAAACCACTGGATTGCGGCTGAGAAGAAAGATGCCGATGCAATAGAGGGAATGCGCCAGCAACACCACGGCCAAACCTCAGAGACTGCGACCTAAAGCGCGTGGCAATCTTTCAGATTCGCTCCTCGCGCTTTAGGTCTTTGTTTTACGCATGTCGTTGCCGCAAAAACGCTGCACAGTTTTGCGCGACATGCCTTAGGCGGACGCTGCCTCTGCGGCAGATTTCTCATCCGCCTTGTCCTCGACGCATTCGGCTTTTTCGGCAAGGGTCTTGCTCATTTCCCTGAGTTCGCCCTCGTCCAGCTTTTCGATGCCGACAAACTTGTTGGCCGCCTGGCTCGTCAGGATGAGTTCGTCAAGTTTGGCCTGCAGAGCCTTGCCGTCACGGTTCTGGCTGTTCTGCAACACAAACACCATCAGGAAGGTGATGATGGTTGTGGTGGTATTGATCACGAGCTGCCAGGTTTCCGAATAGCCGAAAAAGGGGCCGGAAACCGCCCAGACAAGCACGAGCGCCAAAGCCGCTACGAAGGTGAACGGCTTTCCCGAGAGATCGGCGACGGCGGTCGCAAAGGAAGAGAAGAAGTTGGATTTGTTCGACATCTGAAAAGCCTCGTTGGGTCGCAGCGTCAACGCTGTCAATCGACAACATCAACTCCACATCCCGGCCGAAGTTCCTCGTGCCGCCGATGTCAATCCAGTAGTCGGACGCCCAACAGTTTGCACCAGGGAAAAACATTGTGCACCGCAACCTTTTCGTAGACTGACGCGTTTAGTTCAGCATCACCGCCATCCCGGCTGCTGATTGGCGGAGACTTTCATGAGATCTATGTCAGACACTCTCGCACGCCTTGCTGCGCTGCGAGGAACCCTTCGCGCCCAACCCGCGCAGGACAACCCCGACCTCATCGCCTTGGAAAGGTTTGGCTCGAACCCGGGCGCTTTGGGAGGTTATACCTATCTGCCGTCAAAGCGCGGGAAAAACATGGCCCTGGTCGTTGTCCTGCACGGCTGCACCCAGACTGCCGCCGGATATGATATCGGGTCCGGGTGGTCGCGACTGGCCGAGGATTACGGCTTCGCGCTGCTGTTTCCCGAGCAACGACGGGCAAACAATCCAAACCTCTGCTTCAATTGGTTTAACCCGGAGGACATCCGCCGGGATCACGGCGAGGTCTTTTCCATTCGCCAGATGATCGCAAAGGTCGTTGCGGAACACGGTATCGACGGCAGGCGCGTGTTCGTGACCGGACTTTCGGCCGGCGGTGCGATGGCCGCCGCCATGCTCGCCACCTATCCCGAGGTCTTTGCCGGCGGCGCAATCATTGCAGGCCTGCCATATGCCAGTGCCGCAACCATTCCCGAGGCGTTCGACCGAATGCGCGGCCACGGCGGCCCGACCGTCAGAGAGCTTCAACAGCGGTTGAGAAATGCTTCAGAGCACAAAGGACCGTGGCCGACATTATCGATCTGGCAGGGAAGCGCAGACAGAACCGTCGTGCCATCCAACGCAAATACGATCGTCGAGCAATGGAGACATGTCCACGGCGTCGACGCATTGCCGGGGCACGTTGAAGATATCGGACGACATCAGCGAAAGGTCTGGACCGACGCTCATGGTGTCGATGTGATCGAGCTCTATACGATTGCCGGGATGGGTCACGGCACGCCGCTCGATATCGGCACCAGCTTCGGGGCAAGCGGCCCTTTCATGCTTGACGTCGGAATTTCATCGACCGTCGAAATTGCCAGGTTCTGGGGTCTGGTGCCCTCATTTGAAAAACGGGGCGATGCAAAAGCCTCTGCTGCACAACCCGAAAACGTCGCAGGCCCATTCGGCGCGGACAGCGACCGAGGCGGCATTCAGAAAATCATTGAAGACGCCCTTCGGTCCGCCGGACTGATGCGGTAATCGCAAAGACAATACGCCGACCCACTGGAGCCGCGAGATCGCCGCTATCGGTTCTGAGACTTGGGCAGTGGTCCGTTTTGGTGGCTGAAGACCAGTTCGCTTTGGACATCTTGCTGAAACTGCAGCACCCGCTGACCGACATCGCTCTCCGGCATCCCTGCCGCCAGAAGCTGATCGGCAAGCCTGCGGCATTCGGCCTTCCAGAATTCTATCGCATCTGCGCCATGCCGCCGGCCGAGTTCACGCGCGCAGCGCTCAACATTGGCAGTTCCGGTTCCAGCGAGAAAGGCGATAATCTTGCCTTCATTGGCGCCGGCAGGCCGGCGGGTCATTTCAGTAGCCATCGAACACAGGTTCCTTTGATCCTGTTCGTTGTCTACGGGACTATGGTTAATGCTTTCTATTTGCTGCAGTAAGAAGATCAATCAGGTGGAAATTTAGCGGGCCGCAATGTCACCAGACAATCGGATGGGTTTTGCCGGTGAGCACGTTCACGAACCCCTCCGGCGCCAGCGCCGACGGCGCGACCAGGACCCAGCGCCAGGGTGAGCAGGTCAGGGTCGCAAACGACAGGCGTTCGGGAAAGCCCGGCCACCACCGAGGCGAAAAGCTCGGCTCGTACATCCAGTCGATGCCGGCGCCGGCGGCATAAAGAGCCTGCATTTCCGCATTGAGGACTTCGGCCGAACGTGCCGTCATCAGGCCGCCGACCTCGTAGCGGACGCGGGCGAGAATCTTGCCGCCGGATACCAGCACCCAGCCGCCCTGCTGCTCGTTCAGGGCATTGACTGATATCGCCATCGCCTCGTCCGATGAGCCGACCGTCCAGATATTGTGCTTGTCGTGCCCGAGCGTGGAGGCGAGCGCCGTCTCCGGCGTGCGCGGTCCGGTGCCCAGCCAGAACATCCTGGAGACCTTGGCCTCCCCGGAAAACCGGTCGACAATCGAGAATTTGGTGACATTGCGCGCGGGATCCCGCTGCACGGCGCCATCCTCCACCGGCAACTCCATGGTGATGAAATCGTCGTGCCAGTGAAACGGCCGCAAAAGTGCAGCGTTGACCGTGGCCCGGTTCGGCGGCGCCTCGATGCGGAAATCGTCTGATGTCACCGTCCTGTCTATTTTCACGGTGCGCGTCGCCCATTGCGGCCAGTCGATTTCAGGGCGCACGCCGATGAATGTCGCACCTTCGGACACAGGACGCCCGTCCGCCCACACTTTTTCGATCGACAGGCTGGCGACGTCGCTGAGAAGAACGAAATCGGCGAAACGGCCCGGCGCGATCGATCCGACCCACGGTGTCAGCCGCATGTGGCGCGCCGGATTGAGGGTGACGCACTGGATGGCGATCTCCGGCGCAAGGCCGTTTTCAATGGCGAGCCGGACATTGTGGTCGGTCGCACCGATTTTCAGCGTGTCCGAGGCGCTGCGGTCGTCGGTCACCAGGGCGATCTGCGACCAGTCCGTCAGCCCCTTGTCGATCAGCCCTCGGATGACCTCCGGCAGGGAATGCGGCCTGAGCTCGATGAAAAGACCGTGGAGAAGCTTCTGCCAGATCTCATCGAGAAACCAGCCTTCGTGATCGGAGGCGAGACCTGCTGCGGCAAAGGCATTGATCGAGGCCATGTCGCGCAGTCCGGCACCGTGGCCTTCGACCACGCCGCGCTGCTCGAAGGTCGCGCCGATCATGCCCCAAAGCCGATCGTAGGAAGGATTGCCGGGATCGGATATGGACGGCCAGTCCATGACCTCGTCGAGCCCGGCGACCATCAGGCTTTCGGAAAGGAAGGCCTTCTGTTCGTCGTAGCCGAACCAGCCGCCACCCCACTCGTAAGCGGTCGGCGGGACGGCTGAGCCAGGCAGGGGAAAGATTTTCATCGGCGATCCGCGCCGGCGCGCTTCCAGCCAGAATTCCAGATTGCGGGCGCCGTTGACGTTGGAAAATTCGTGGCTCGCCTCGCATGTCCAGGTCACGCCATGCGGCATCACCAAAGCCGCCTCCCATTCGGGGGTCAGATGGGAGCTTTCGATATGTTTGTGCGCCTCGCCGAAGCCCGGCACGGCTGCAAGATCCGGCTCGGAGAAGCGCTCGTTCACCTCGCCTGCGTAACTGCCGGCGGGGCCGACATAGGCGATGCGGCGGCCCTTGATGACGATCTCCTGATCCTCGAGCCATGTCCTCGAATGGACATCGAGCAACCTGCCGACCCGCAACAGCCTGTCGGCGGGCCGGCGTCCGAGCGCCGTCAGCACGAGATCCTGGCGCGTCAGCACCTCGTCGGACGCGTTGATCAGCAGATCGTCGGGAAGGGCAGTGCACGAAGTGGCCATGGATGAAATGCCCGTGAGAAGCTGGAACCGCCGGACCGTAAAGACCACAGGCCGATGTGTAAAGCGATGCTCCGGTCTTGGAAAATTCTTCGCACAAGAGCGTATTTGCTCAATTATTGAGCTTGCGACCCGATCGATCAAAAAATAGTATCCCCCAAATCCTGGGGGTATCATCCCGATTGCCAACGCCGCTTTTCAGAGAAGGACATTGCTCATGAAGGCCAGATGTTTTGCCCGAATCCTGTCTCTCGCGCTGCTTGCCGCCGTCGGCAACACCGCAGCGGCACATGCGCAATCGAAGACGCTGACTATCTCCTGGTGGGGCTATAATGGCGAGAAGATGAATGCGAACATCATCACGCCGTTCAAGAAGATCTGCGGCTGCGAGATCGTGTTCGAAACCGGCAACAATGCCGACCGGCTCAACAAACTGAAATTGCGCGACGGCAAGGGCGTCGATGTCATCTATCTCACCGACAGCTTCTCGCAGCTCGGCATCGAACAGGGACTGTTCCAGGAGATCGATGCGTCGACGATCCCCAATCTCGCGGATATCTACGAGCTGGGCAAGGCGCCTCAGGGCAAATACGGCCCCGCCTATACGATCGGTCGCGTCGGCATCGTCTATGATTCCGCCAAGGTCAACCCGCCGATCACTGCCTGGGGCGACCTGTGGCGCGACGATCTGAAAAGCTCCGTCTCCTTGCCCGGAATCACCACTACGGCCGGTCCGCTGGTCGTTCTGGAAGCCGGCAAGCATGGTGGCGCCGATGCCTATGAAGACACCGACAAGGCCTTCTCGGAAATCGAGGCACTCAAGCCCAATGTCGTCAAGAACTACAACACCGGCTCGGAGCTGGTGAACCTGATATCAACAGGCGAAGTGCGCGTTGCGCTGGCCCAGGACTTTACCCTGGCATCGATGCAGGCGGCCGTTCCGACGATGACATGGGCCAAGCTTACGGACGGCGATATCGCCACGCTGAACACCGTGAACATCCCGAAGGGTTCGGAAAATGTCGAACTCGCCCATCAGTTCATCAACTTCATCCTGTCCAAGGACGTCCAGCAGGCTGAAGCCGAACAAGGCGTCGATGCGCCGATCTCGATGAAGGTCAGCCTGACGCCGGACCAGGCGAAGATCTGGACCTATGGCCCGGATATGGTGGCGGGCCTTACCCGCATCGACTATGCCAAGATGAACGCTGCCAAGGCCGACTGGATCGATCGCTGGAACGAAGTCTTCGGTCAGTAAGCTGCGCGATATCCCGGCCTGAGGCCGGTTCATTGCCAGTCCTGGGCCAGACCTGGAAGTGCCGCACATCCGAATCCGAGATGCGGCGCTCCTGATATCAGGACATGCCACGAGTTTTAAGATGAAGCATTTTGCCAGATGGGGATTGACGATGCCGGCGACGATTGCCGTCGTTGTGCTTCTCGTCATTCCCGTCGCCATCACCATCGCCGCGACGTTTGCCGAGCCGAAGGGCGTGTTTGCGCCCTATGTGACATTCTTCAACAGCGGCTTTCGCCGGGCGGTTCTTTATCGGACGCTGGAGGTCGCCCTGGTCACGACGGCGATTTCGCTGACCGTCGGTTTCATCACCGCCTATGTGATCGCGCAGATGCCCGGTCGTGCGAAGAGCATCATGATCATCGCGGCGGTCTTTCCGCTGCTGACCGGTGTCGTCGTCCGATCCTTCGCATGGCTGATCATTCTCGGAAAGAACGGCATTCTGAACGCCATGCTGATCTCGACCGGCGTCCTCAGTGAACCGCTTTCGATGCTCTATACCGAAGGTTCGGTGATCGTTGCCATGGTCTACCTCTTCGTTCCCCTGATGATCCTGACGCTCGTCGGGGTGCTTGAAGGCATCCCGCGCGATCTGATCGATGCCGCCGCCTCGCTCGGCGCGAAACCGCTGATGACATTCTTTCAGGTGATCCTGCCGCTTGCGACACCCGGCCTCATCGTCGGCGCGGTCCTGGTCTTCACCGGCAGCTTCACCTCCTATGCGACACCGCAACTGCTCGGCGGAGAAAAGCAGATGATGATGGGGACCTTCCTCTACCAGCGCGCCATGGTGACCTTCGATTGGGTCGGAGCATCGACGATCGCCGCCATCATGGTGATGCTGACGCTCGGCGTCGTCCTCATCATGAGCCGCATCGCACGCCGGCTCAATCCGATGGCGGTGTGATGGAGAGGCGCGTTCACCCGATCCTCGCCGCCTTTGCGGCCTGCGTTTTCTTCTTCCTGCTCGCACCGCTGGTCATCATCATCGGTGCGGCCGTCAGCGACACGACCTACCTGACCTTCCCGCCGCAGGGCCTGACATTGCGGTGGTTCGTCAATATCTTCCAGATCGAGGCCTTCCGCACGACCGCGATCACCAGCCTGCAGGTCGCCTTTCTCGGCACGGCGCTCTCCCTGCTGATCGGCGTCCCGGCCGCCTATGCAATCAATCGCTATCGGGTGGAATTGCCGCGCTGGCTGTCCACCATCTTCGTACTGCCGATTCTGGTGCCGGAGATCGTCTTCGGATTCTCGCTGATGAAATCGGTGACGATCGGCTTCGGGCTGCCGATCTTCATCAGCCTGCTGGTCGGCCACGCCCTGCTGATCCTGCCCTATTCGGTGCGTATCGTCGGCGCCAGCCTGGCGGCCTTCGATTTTTCCGTCGAGGAGGCGGCGATCAGCCTCGGTTGCCCGCCGCTGAGAACCTTCCTGACCGTGGTCCTGCCGAACATCCGCGCCGGGGTCATTGCCGCCTTCATCCTCGCCTTCATCACCTCGATCAACGACGTGTCGGTTTCGGTCTTCCTGACCGGGCCGGGCATCTCGACGCTGCCGATCCAGATCCTTGCGCATATGGAACAGTTCTTCGATCCGACGATCGCATCGGTCTCGGTGCTGCTGATGTTCGTGACAGTCGGCGTCATGGCCGTCGTCGAGGCCACGCTCGGCCTCACCTTCCTGACAAAGTAGAACGCTCTTGACCGTATCCCTCACCATCGATTCCATCTCCGCCCATTACGGCAGCACGCAGGTGCTCAAGGATCTGTCGATCTCAATCATGGCCGGGGAACTGGTCTCCTTGCTCGGCTCCAGCGGCTGCGGCAAGACGACGACATTGCGCCTCGTGGCCGGTTTTCTGCAGCCGAGCAGCGGCAGCATCAAGCTCGGCGAGCGCGACCTGACCGGCCTTCCCGCACATGCGCGCGACATCGGCCTGGTCTTTCAGAACTACGCGCTTTTTCCTCACCTGAGCGTGCAGGACAATGTCGCCTTCGGCCTGAGGCAGCGTCGTATTCCCCTGCCGGAACGGACGAAAAGAACGATGGCCATGCTGGAGCGTGTCGGTCTTGCCGCCCTCGCCGACCGCATGCCGTCGGCTCTGTCAGGCGGCCAGAAACAGCGTGTGGCGCTCGCCCGGGCCCTGGTCATCGAGCCGCCGCTTCTGATGTTCGACGAGCCGCTGTCCAATCTGGATGCAAAGCTCAGAATCGACATGCGCGTCGAAATCAGGCAGCTCCAGCGCGCCAATGGCACGACATCGCTTTACGTCACCCACGACCAGGAGGAGGCATTCTCGATCTCCGACAGGGTGGCGATCATGAATGCCGGGCGCATCATGCAGCTCGACGCGCCTGAGGTGCTGTATCGCCAGCCGGCCAACGCTTTCGTCGCCCGCTTCGTCGGATTCGAGAACCTGATCCGCATGAAGGTGACCACGCGCAACGGCGCGCTTGTAACCGCCGAAACGACGGGCGGAGCCCGCCTGCAGCTGTCGCAGGACACATTCGGGCCGATCAAGGACGACTTCGTGCTGGCCTGCCGCGCAGACGGTCTTGCCGTCAGCCGTGACGGCGATGGCATCGCGGCCGTGCTCGGCACGCGCACCTATCTCGGCCGGGCCTATCAGTACAAATGCATGACATCAGCGGGAGAGATCACCGCCAATGGGGCGCTGTCCGATCCGCTGGAAACGGGAGCGTCCGCGGTGCTGACGCCTCTAGCAGAGCAATGCTGCATCCTAGATCCGGAAGATTGAAACGCTGAGGAGAGACGATGACTAGTGCCATGGACCAAGATATCGATGCCGTTCTTGCCCATGTGGACAAAAGCCTCGATGGCAGCCTGGCGCGGCTTTTCGAGCTGATCCGCATTCCAAGCGTCTCGACCGACCCGGCCTATCGCGATCACTGCCGCACTGCTGCCGAATGGCTGAGCCGCGATCTCGCTGCCATCGGCTTCGAAGCATCGGTGCGCAAAACGACCGGCCATCCGATGGTCGTCGCCCATGAAAAGGCGGCATCCGGACCGCATCTGCTGTTTTACGGCCATTACGATGTCCAGCCGGTCGATCCGCTGGCGCTGTGGACGAGCGATCCGTTCGAGCCGCGCATGGAAGCCTTGCCGAACGGCGATACCGCGATCGTGGCGCGCGGCGCGTCCGACGACAAGGGACAATTGATGACCTTCGTCGAAGCCTGCCGCGCCTGGAAGAGCGTCACCGGAAAACTGCCGGTGCAGGTAAGCGTGCTTTTCGAAGGCGAGGAAGAGGCCGGCAGCCCGAGCCTCGCGCCCTTTCTGGATGCCACGGCAGACGAGTTGAAGGCCGATGCGGTTTTCGTCTGCGACACGGATATGTGGGATCGCGAAACGCCTGCCGTCACGACGATGCTGCGCGGTATCTTTAGTACGGAAATCGAAGTCACCTGCGCCGATCAAGACCTGCATTCCGGCATGTTCGGCAATGCCGCGCGCAATCCACTGCAGGTGCTGTCAGACGTGGTTTCGAGCCTGCGTCGCGCCGATGGCAGCGTCGCGGTCGAGGGTTTTTATGATGGCGTGAAAGAGCTCCCGGACGCCATCAAGGCCCTGTGGAAAAGGCTGCCCTTCGATGAGGAGGCCTTTCTCGGCGATATCGGCCTGAGAGATCCGGCCGGCGAGGCAGGCCGTTCCGTCCTCGAACAGATCTGGGCGCGGCCGAGCTGCGAGATCAACGGCATGAGCGGCGGTTATACAGGCGAAGGCTTCAAGACGGTCATTCCGGCGAAGGCAAGCGCCAAGATTTCGTTTCGCCTGGTGGAAGGACAGGATCCCCAGGCGATCCGCGATGCCTTCCAGCGGCACGTGCGCGCACGTATCCCTCAGGATTCTTCGGTCAGCTTCAGGGATTACGGGCTTTCGCCGGCAACGGTCATGCCGATCGACAGTCCGTTTCTCACCAGAACGCTTCAGGCGCTTTCGTCAGAATGGCAATGCGAAGCGGCCCTTGCCGGCACCGGAGGCTCGATCCCCATCATCGGGGAATTCAAACGCCGGCTCGGATGCGATGCCCTGCTGGTCGGCTTCGCCCGCTTTGACAACCGCGTCCATAGCCCGAACGAAAAATACGATCTCTCCAGCTTTCATAAAGGCATACGATCCTGGGTCCGCATCCTGGCGGCCCTCGCCGACTGACGCGAGTGTACCGCGCCGCGCGGCTTTTCGGGAGCCGCAAAGGGCGCTGTAACACTTTGAACTGCTGCATTATGCAGTAGGCTATGGTGCAGCAAGCGCCCCACATCACCACCGATACCGAGGCAGCAGAGACCACCGATGACGATAACCGCTCCCCGCGATTTCCTGAAAGGCCTGTTCGACGCGGCGGTTCGCGCCGCCGATCCGCTGACCGGCATCAAGGCGCATCTGCCGGAAAGGCCGAAGGGAAGGACCGTGGTGATCGGCGCCGGCAAGGGCGCGGCGCAGATGGCGCGGGCGCTCGAAAGCGTCTGGGACGGACCGCTCGCAGGTGTGGTGGTCACCCGTTACGGCTATGGCTGCGAGACACGCGGCATCGAGATTATCGAGGCCGCACATCCGGTGCCGGATGCGGCTGGCCTTGCCGCCGCAAAGCGGCTGACGGAGACGGTAAACGGGTTGACGGAAGACGATCTGGTGATCGCGCTGATCTGCGGCGGCGGCTCGGCGCTGCTGCCCGCCCCACCGGACGGGCTGACCCTTGAAGACGAGATCGCGCTCAACGAAATGCTGCTTGCCTCGGGCGCGCCGATTTCGGCGATGAATGTCGTGCGCAAGCATCTCTCCACCATCAAGGGCGGCAGACTTGCGGCAGCGACCGAAGCGAGGGTCGTCAGTCTGATCGTCTCCGACATTCCCGGCGACAACCCGGCCCATGTCGCCTCCGGGCCGACGGTCCCTGATGGTTCGACACGGCACGATGCGCTCGAGATTGTCAGGCAATACGGATTGCAATTGCCGCAGGCAGCACTCGACCATCTGAACTCGCCGAGGGCCGATGCACCGCGGCCGGACGATCCGGTCTTCTTGCGGCACGCGCATCACATCATCGCCTCCGCCGGCGTTTCGCTGGAGGCCGCCGCGGCCTTGGCGAAGTCGCAGGGGATCGAGCCGGCGATCCTTTCCGATGCGATCGAGGGGGAATCGCGCGACGTGGCGCTGGTGCATGCGGCGATTGCCCGCGAGGTATTGGGCCGCAACAGGCCGTTTTCCAAGCCGGTCGTCATCCTTTCCGGCGGCGAAACGACGGTGACGCTGAGAGCCAAAGGCGGCAAGGGCGGACGCAATGGCGAATTCGCGCTCGCCATGGCGCTTGCGATCGACGGACATGAGGGTATTCATGTCCTCGCTGCCGACACCGACGGGATCGACGGCTCGGAGGATAATGCCGGCGCCTTTGCGGATGGCGGCACGGTGAGGCGCTTGCGCGCCGCCGGGCTCGATCCGCGCCGGCTGCTCGACGGCAATGACAGCTATTCGGGCTTTGCGGCGACCAGCGATCTCTTCGAAACCGGCCCGACCGGAACCAATGTCAATGATTTCAGGGCGATCCTGATCCGTTAGAGCAATTTCAGGAAAAGTGCGAAGCGGTTTTCCGTCCGGAATTGCGTAAACAAAAGCAGCCGGCCGCCGGCGGCGCTGGCGGATCAGGTCTCGATCCGCCCCTGCCCGACCAGCCAACCCACGGATTCCTGCACCGCCTGCAGGGAGGTGTATCTCGGAGTGTAACCGAGCAGGCGTCCGGCTTTTGCGATCGAACAATTCGGGCTGCGGGCGATATGTTCCCAGGTCGCCTTCGCATCCTCAGCCGTCTGACTTTCGGCCCAGGAGTCGAAGGGGGCGAAGCTGAGCTGCGGCTCGTGCCCGAACCAGCGAGACATGGATTCGGCATAACCGCGAAGGGTCAACGCCTGCTCCGAAACCGCGTGGAAACTTTCGCCGGTCGACGCATTCCAGTTGGCGATCGCATCCATGAACATCGCCGCCACGTCATCGGCATGGACGTGATGAACGGTCTCCAAGCCGAAATGGGGCAGCGCCAGGGTCTCTCCGCGGGCAAGGGTTGAAAAGACCTGCAGGTTGAAATTGCCGGCCGGATTGAGCGGCGTCCAGCCGGGACCGACAATGTGCCCGGGATGGATGATGGTTGCCGGAAATCCGCGAAGCCTTGCCTGCTGCAGCAGATAGGTTTCGATTGCCGCCTTCTGCGTCCCGTAGTCGCCGAAGGGAAATTTCGGCGTCTCCTCCAGCGTGGGTACGACCGTCGAATGGCCATGCGTCCAGATCGTGCCGGTATGCAGGAAGTGACCGACATGCCCCGACAGCGCCGTCACCAGATGCTCGGCACTTTCCAGCGTGAAGCAGATCATGTCGATGACGATGTCGGCTTCCAATGCACGCACGGCCGGGCCGAAATCACCCGTCCGCTCCATGGCTGCCCGATCCATCTGACGCTGATCGACGGCAGCCCAGGCGTGGTTTGCCGTATAAGGCTTTGCCGTGCCGCGGCTGATCGTGACAACCTCGTGACCGGCTTCCACCAGACGGGGAACGAGATAGGTTCCGACATGGCCCGTTGCTCCGATTACCAAAACCCGCATTATCGTTCCTCCCTTGGCATTTCCGTGTTGAATATGCTGCGCTTAGGCGATCCTGCAAGCAGACTTTTCGTGATCAAGGAGCTGGAAAGCCCCGCTATCGATTCTTGAAAACCAGACAGGTGCCGCCGTGTTTGCGGATCTGACTGCAGAGGTCGTTGGCTTCCATGCGCGTCTGCCGGCCGATGCGGGCAGCATAACGCGGCCGAAAACCGAAGCTGCGATCGCGCTGGCGCAAGATCAGCGGCTGCTCCGCATTCAGGGGCGCGGGCAGATCCTGCACGGCATCGAGAAACATACGCCGGGCCACCGCGACATTCGCATTCGCCGCAAGCTGGACGCCCCAGGGCGCCCATTCACCCTCCTGACGCCAGGGCGTGTCCTTCAACGTCCGTCTCTCCGCAAGCGCCACGCAGCCATCGAGGAAGGACTTGTCCTTGTCGAGCGGGGCGGCCGCATCTTCTGGTGGGTTATCCTTCCATTCCTCGACCGTATGCGCGGTGATCGCCATGACGTAGCCACGCGTCTCGTAAGGTAATCTGCCTGACGCAAGGTAAGTGGCAAGGCCGTTTTCACCGGCATTATAGGCGGCGGCGGCAAGGCCGAGATTGCCGAAACGATTGCGCAATTCGTCGAGATACTGCGCCGATTTCCGCAGCGCTTCCAACACCTGGTAGCTGTCTTCGAGACCGCGCAGTTTCGCCGTTCCGGGCATGAACTGCGCAATCCCCTGGGCTCCCTTGAAGCTGACTGCATCGGGGCGAAAGGTGCTTTCTCGCCAGATGAGACGGGCGAAATAGTCCGCTGGCAATTGATTGGCGCTGGCGAAATGCTCGATCGCGACGCAAAGGTCGTAGTTGAAACTGTCTTTCCGGATGCAGAGCGTCTCACCCGATCCCGCCGCCGAAGGTCCCGAATACAAGCAGGCCGGCGACCCGGCGCTCCCCTCAGGCTGGGCCTTTACTGTGTCCACGGCGGGAAACAGCAGACAGAGCGAAAGCATGGCCTTCGTCGATCTCCTCGCAATGTCGGACTGACGCTTTCGACGTATCATCGGATCTCGGCGGGTTCGAACTTCCATCGCGACGCTGGATTCTAGATACCATTGATGAAGGCGCGACGCTTCCCCCATTTCCATACCTGCACCCGAATTGGTGCCGGGGGCGGTCACAGGTTTCTAATTTCACCACCGATTTTGGAACAAACATATTCGACCTGCCATGGTCGTAGCGTCATCCTGTTTGCCAGGAAATCCCGAGCGAACGAGGATAAGCAGATGATTGATCTCCACTACTGGCCGACGCCGAACGGCAAGAAGGTTTCAATCTTCCTGGAGGAAACGGGCACGCCCTACCGGCTGGTGCCGGTCAATATCGGCCGTGGCGACCAGTTCAAGCCTGATTATCTCAAACTCAACCCCAATCACCGCATGCCTGCCATCGTCGATCACGCGCCTGCCGATGGCGGCGGTCCGTTGAGCGTCTTCGAATCCGGTGCGATCCTCTTCTACCTCGCCGAGAAGACCGGAAAATTCTGGCCGCAGGATCCGCGCGGCAAATACGAGGTCACGCAATGGGTGATCTGGCAGATGGCGAACCAGGGGCCGAAACTCGGCGAGGCCGGTCATTTCCGTCGCCTTGGCGATCGCGAAGGAGATCAGTCCTATGCGGTGCGGCGCTTCACCGACGAAGCCAACCGCCTCTACGGCGTTCTCAACATGCGGCTTCGCGACCGGCGCTATCTTGCCGGTGACGAATTCACCATCGCCGACATCGTCAGCTATCCCTGGACCGTCAACTGGCAGGCACAGGGTCAGGACATCGACGAGTTCAAGCATTTCAAGCGATGGTTCGAGGAGATCGGCGCAAGGCCCGGCGTCCAGCGCGGCCTTGCGGTCGGCGCCGATCTCGGCACCGACAACAGCAAGCTCTCCGAAGAGGAACAGGCGCGCATCCGCAAGATCCTCTACAACCAGCGCGCCCTTCCCGTCCCGGATTGAGCACCGGCCCGGCCAAGGAAATTCGCTTCTCCGAGCTTCGCCTTGTTCAGGCTGCTAACGGATCTGCCTTGGCGGTCGCAAAAGCTCTTGCACCTGCATCACGACCAAGGATAACCATATGGTGACAGCCGAGCCGGCAGTCAGCCCGAGACCGGTTCCGGTTTCACGGCGTTGCAAATCACCTGCCCGAGGGGCCAGGCGGCTTGGGTAGCAGCTGGCGTTGCGACTTGGGGTGTGACAAGCAATGGCAAGACCTGTAATCGGCATCATCGGGAACGCCCGCATCGTCGAAAGCCGCTTCTCGACCCAGCTTGTCGGAGAAAACAATTTGCGAGCCGTGGCCGATGTCGCCGAAGCGTTACCGCTGATGTTTGCCGGCAATCCTAAACTGGCCGATATCGCGGATCTGCTGGCTGTCGTCGACGGCATTCTGCTGACGGGTGCCAGAGCCAATGTCCATCCCAGCCGATTCAACATGGTGCCGGATCCCAAGCATGAGCCATATGATGAGGATCGTGACGGGCTGGCGCTGCCATTGATCGAAGCCTGTGTTGCGCAAGGCGTTCCTGTTTTCGGCATATGCCGCGGTTTTCAGGAAATGAATGTCGCCGCCGGAGGCTCGCTGCATCCCGAAATCCGGGAATTGCCCGGACGCATGAACCACCGAATGCCGCGCCTGGAAACCGGTGAGATCCATCCCGACCCTGCCATCGTTTTCGGCGATCGACACGACGTTCAGCTCGTTGCGGATGGGATGTTTGCGCGTATCCTCGGCCGGGAGACGATCCGGGTGAATTCCCTGCATGGACAGGGCATCCTCGAGCTCGGCGAGAGGGTCGTTGCCGAAGGCATTGCCGAGGACGGGACGATCGAGGCGATACGGTTCAAGGACGCGCCGGGATTTGCTCTGGGTGTACAATGGCATGCCGAATACGATCCGCAAACCAACCCTGTTAATCGTGCGCTGTTTCAGGCATTCGGCGATGCGGTGAGAGCCCATCAAGCCATCGCTTGGTCTGATCAGTAAAAAGCCGCCGCGAAGTGCTTTCGCGGCGGCTTGGGGGATGGCTTGAAAGCAGTCGTCAGGCCGTCGGCTGCTTGGTCTTTCTGAGATAGGGCAGAACCGTATCGAAGGAGCCGAAACGCGTGATCGCGTCTTCGTTGGAAACCGCGGCGGTGATGATGACGTCCTCGCCCTGGTTCCAGTTCGCCGGTGTCGCCACCTGGTGCTTGGCCGTCAGCTGGATGGAATCGATGGCGCGCAGGATTTCATTGAAATTGCGGCCCGTCGTCATTGGATAGGTCAGGATCAGCTTGATCTTCTTATCGGGACCGATGATGAAGACCGAACGCACCGTCGCGTTGTCGGCAGGCGTGCGGCCTTCCGAGCTCTCGCCGGCGCCGGCCGGCAGCATGTCGTAGAGCTTGGCGACCTTGAGGTCCTTGTCGCCGATCAAGGGATATTCGACGTCGAAGCCGGTGGCGGTCTTGATGTCGTTCTTCCACTTGGCATGGCTTTCCACAGGATCGACGGAGATACCGATGATCTTGGCGCCGCGCTTGGAAAACTCTCCTGCAAGGCCGGCCATGGCGCCGAGTTCGGTCGTGCAAACCGGCGTGAAATTCTTTGGATGCGAGAACAATACGGCCCAGCCGTTGCCGATCCAATCATGGAAGCTGATCGGTCCCTGTGTGGTGTCGGCAGTGAAATCGGGGGCAATGTCGTTGATACGTAAACTCATGGTCGGCCCTCCAAAGCCTTGTGTTAAATGTTGTTCATCCCAATCGAGGTCATGGGATCCGTCCGCCGGAAACGGTTGCTAGATTGCAGTCATCAGGATCGCGCCGGCTAAAGGTAAAAACGTCCCATCCCAGAATTTTCAGTAAGTCATATACCACGATCACCGAAGGCATGCTCTTTCGATTTCCGGCCTGCTCCGGCATTATTTTTCCGGCAAGTCCGCGGGATGACAAGACCGAGGGTTTTTCCATTAGGTCTCGTTCAAGCTGCAGGAGGACCGCCCACTCGCTCAAGCGGCCTGGACCGATTTGATCCTGTCGATGCCGCCGACAACAGGCGCGAAATCGTCCCACACACCCTGGGCGCCCTTCTGCCATTCGTCGAAGGCTTCCGGCTTCAAAAGCTTTCCGCCGTTGGCAAGCGCCGTCTCGACGGATTTGGCTTCGTCGTCGACGATCAACTGGTTGAAATAGGCAGCCCCTTCGCTGGAAGCCTGCTGGAACACCGCCTTCTGCTCGTCGTCGAGGCCGGCCCAGAAGGTCGAGGCATAATAGATGACGCCTGATGCCCAGATGTGGCCGGTCTCCGTCATGTCTGGCACGACCTCGTAGAGCTTGAAGCCGGCATAGGCCGATTTGGTCAGGTCCATCGCGTCGGCGACGCCAGTTGCGAGCGCATTATAAGTCTCGGTGATCGGAATGCCGATCGGCGTCGTGCCGAATGCGCTCCAGAGCTTGGTGTGCAGCGGGCTCTGGATGACACGGATGCGCTTGCCCTTGAGCTGCTCCGGCCGCGTCACCGGTTCCTTGGTCAGGAGATGGCGGGCGCCGTAATTGATGAAATCGCCGACGACGAAATTCTGCGCCTGCAGTTTCTGCTTAAGATCGGCGCCGACATCGCCACCGACGGTCTTGCGAACATGGTCGGCATCGCGGAAGAGAAAAGGCAGATCGAGGATCTGCACTTCCGGCGCCCAGCCGGAAAGCGAGGAGACCGTCGAAAGACTGGCCTGGATGGAACCGAGACGCACGCCTTCGGCCACTTCCTTCTCGCCGCCGAGCGCACCATTCCTGACGATATTGAACTTGAACTGGCCGGGAAGCTTCGCTTCGACCAGTTCGCCGATCTTCACCCAGATCTTCGTCTCCGGCTTGTCGTCGCCGAGCAGCGAAGCAATCGTGATCGTCGTCGTGCGGGCGGCAGCCGTGCGGACGAAGGCGGGCGCTGCAAGCGCCGTTCCGGCGAGAGCTGTCGTCTTCAGGAAATTGCGTCGGTTGAGATTGTCCATGGGGTTGTCCTGTTGATTAGAAGATGATGGCCCAGGCGCAGAGGATTGCGAGCGAGACCAGGAGAGCGAGCAGATAGGGAACCACCGCCCGAAAGAGCTCCGAGGCAGGAATGCGCGTGACGCCGCTGACGACGAAGATCAGCATGCCGAGCGGCGGCGTCAGCCCGTGGATCATCAGGTTGACGACGATGATCACGCCGAATTGGATGGGATCGATGCCGGCGGCAACCGCTGCTGGCAGCAGGATCGGACCGAAGAGCAGGATCGCGGCGCCGATATCGAGAACCAGGCCGACCACCAGCAGGATGACGTTCGACAGCAGGATGACCGCAAGCGCACTGCCGCCGAACGCCGTCGTCAGATGCGAGATCAGCCCCGACACGTCGTCGACCGCCAGCAGGAAGGCAAAGGGGCCGGCCGTGCCGATGAGGAGACCGATCGCCGCCGCTTCAACGGCCGCCTGGCGAAAGGCGGCATAGAGCGAGAGAATGCCAAGGCGCGCACTGATGCCGAGCAGCAACGTGTAGAAAGCAGCAAGTGCTGCGGCTTCCGTGGTGGTGACGATGCCGATGCGGATGCCGACGACGACGATGATGCCGAGCCCGAAAGCCGGGATCGCCTGGACCGCCGATTGCCAGCGCTGTTTCGCATTTGCGCGTGGCAATGGCACCTGTTCGCTGACCGTCAGATGGATTGCGACCGCCAGGCATATGGCCATCAACCCGCCAGCAAAGAAGCCGCCGACGAGCAGCGAGCCGACGGAAAGATTGCTGGCCGTCGCAAGAATGAGAAAGGCGATCGACGGCGGGATGACATTGTCGAGAACCGATGTCGAGGCGATGATCGCCGCTGCCTGCGCCGGCCGGTAGCCGTGTTTGACCAGCTCGGGCTGGAAGGTCGATGCGCCGAAAGCGGCATTTGCGACCGAAGAGCCGGAGGCGCCGGAAAAGAGAACGCTGGTGAGCAGAGTCGTCTGCGCCAACCCGGCCCGGCGATGACCGATCATGGCGGCGGCGAAGCGCACGAGCTGGTTGGCGACTCCGGAGGCCGTCAGCAGCCCGCCGGCGAGCAGGAAGAAGGGGATGGCGAGCAGCAGGAATTTCGAGATGCCGGTGACGGTCGCGGAAACGATCGCCGGCTCCGGCAGGCTGCTGCCGAAGGCGATGACGACATAGGCTGCGGCAAGAAAAGCGTGCGGCAGCGGCGCAGCAAGCACGAGGCCGACCGCGGCGATCAGTCCGAGAAAAATGCTCGGCGGCCTGTCGAGATCGAGCGCGACATGCGGAATGCCGGCATAGAGCGCGACACCGACGGCAAGCGAGAGCAAAACCGGCAGGATCCTGCCTTCAGCGATGCGTTGCAGAAGCAGCACGACGAGGATCAGCGCGCCGCCGGCGCCGAGGAAGCCGAAACGGATCCATTCCGGCACGCCGAGCGTCGGCGAGACGCCGCCAAGCATCGTCATGATCTCGCTACCGCCGAAGCTCAGGATCAGCGCCGAAAGCACGGTGAACACATCGGCGCCGATCGGCGTCACCTTCTGCAGGCTTTCCGGCAGCATCTTGACGAAGACGTCGAGGCGCATGGCAAGCGCGCTGTTCAGGCTGAGCGGCGCGCCGAGCGCGATCAGACCCACATGCAGCCAGATACCGAGATCCTCGGCGCCGATGAAGCCGGCGCTGAAGAAATAACGCAGGCAGACGGTGACGAGCACCATGACGAGCAGCACCGCGAGAACGAGTGCCGCCGAAATGCCGAGAACCGCTTCGATCGCTCTCAAGGCGCGCGCGGCAAGTCCGTTATCCAGAGCAGTCCGTTCGATCGGATGAAATTCGCTGGTGGCCACAAAACGTACCTTCTGACTTCCCTGCTAACATCGAGCCGCGGCAGCTCCTTTTCGCCGAAACGATAGGTTTCCTCAAGCAGCGGATGTTGGAAAAGATGAAAGTATCGACAACGGCCGATCAGGCCGGTTTCTGGCGGCCATAGAGCAGGAGCATGCCGATGATGACGGCGCCGTAGATGAGCTGGCGGCCGGCCTCCTCGATTTGCATTACCGAGAGGATGGATTGCAGCAGCGTGATCAGGATGACGCCCGCCACCGTTCCGAGGTAGGAACCTTTGCCGCCGAGCACATGCGTGCCACCGAGAACGACGGCCGCGATCGACGGCAGCAGATAGGCGTCGCCCATGGATTGCGATGCCTTCGACGCATAACCCGCCAACAGAACGCCGCCGAGCGCACTCAACCCTCCTGAGATGACGAAGGCCAGAAGCGTGATCCGGCGGGTGTCGATACCGGACATGTACGCGGCGCGCTCGCGGTTTCCGATGGCGTAAAGGGATCGGCCGAAGGTCGTGCGCGTCAACGTGAAGACCGCGGCCAAGCCGACGCAGAGCCAGACGAGAACGCCGTTCGGAAGTCCCGGAATGGTGTAGCCGGTGGCCAGGAACCGCATGGCCGGCGAGGCCGAATCTTGCGGGGAGAAGCCGCCGGTGTAGACGACCATCAGTCCTTGCGCGACGGCATTGGTCGCCAGCGTGATGATCATCGAGGGAATGCGGAGATAGGCGACCGCCAGGCCGTTGACGAGACCGATCGCAGCGCCGCAGAAAATGCCGAAGGGGATCGCCAGAACCGAGCCGGTCGTGCCGTAAGCGGTCGCGGCGCAGGCCATCATCGCGCCTGACGTCACCACCCAAGGCACCGACAGGTCGATCTGGCCGAGCAGGATGACTGCCATCATGCCGGTGGCGATGACGCCGAGGAACGAGGCCACCTTCAGCTGCTGCAGCAGATAATCCGGCGACAGGAAATTCGGCGAATAGATCGATCCGGCGAGCAGAAGCAGGATGATGCATCCGAAGGCGGTCGCCACCGCCGGATCGACGCCGCGCAGGCGCGTGGGAATTCGAAGCTGCCGCATGGAGGATGCGTCCTCGCTCATTGAAACCACTCCAATCGATTGCGGACCCTGGAAAGACCGATGCAGCCGATCCCGATCGCCAGCATCAAAACCACACCCTGGAACAGCGGCTGCCAAAGCGGATCGAAATCGAAGACGAAGAGCAGGTCGCCGATCGTACGAAAGGCCAAAGCTCCGAAGACAGCGCCGACGGCGCTTCCCTTGCCCCCCGCAAGGGAAACGCCGCCGAGCACCACCGCCGCGATCGAATAGAGCGTGTAGGCGTTGCCGCTCGCAAACGCCGCTTCGCCGGTGTAGGAGAAAAAGGTGAGATAGAGCCCGCCGATCGCCGAAAGTAGTCCGCCCAGCGCATAGGCTGTCAATTTCGCCCGCTTGACGGGCATTGCCGACATATAGGCGGCGTTCTCAGCCGACCCCACCGCATAGGCCGCCCTGCCGATCGCCGAGCGGCTGAACGGCACCCAGATGACGACAATCACGGCGAGAAGCACGACGAGGCTTGCCGGAACGACCCCTAGGAGTTTCGAGGTGAAGGCATCGGCCAGATCCTCGTTGACAGAACCGCCGGGTGTCGGTCGCAGCAGGAGCGCCAGCCCGTAGAAGATCGCGCTGGTCGCGATCGTGGCCACGATAGGCTGCAGCCGGCCGAAGATGATGATGAGCCCGTTCAGCATGCCGCAGCCGAGCCCTGCGAGCAGCACGACGACGGCACCCGCTCCGGTTTGCAACGGCGTGCCAACGACAAGCCAGGATGCAAGGCAATTGCAGAGCACAAGAACCATGCCGGCTGAGAGATCGATGCCGGCGGTGATGACGACCAAGCACTGCGCCATGGCGACGAAGGCGAGCAGCGTCGCCTTGTTCGAAGCCGTCTGCACGACGTTGGGCGTGAAGCCCGCCGGGTGGTTCGAGACGTAGAGGGCGAACATGGCGACGAAGAGGAGTGCTGCAAATAGCGTTCCCTTCTGCTGCGCATACCAGAACCGCCGGTCGCCGGAAGCATGCTTGTTCATGGGGCAATCCTTTGCGCTACGTGGTCGCCGGCGATGTTGAGAGCTGCGCCGATCAGTTCGTGCTCGTTGATCTCGGCGCCTTCGAGCTCGCGGATGATGCGGCCGTCATACATGACGAGCACGCGGTCGCAGCAGCCGATCAGTTCATCGTAGTCGGTGGAATAGAAGATGATCGCCGCGCCCGCATCGGCAAGCTTGTGCAGCAGCAGATAGATTTCCTGCTTGGTGCCGACGTCGATGCCGCGCGTCGGATCGTTGAGCAGGATGATACGCGGCCGGTTCATCAGCCATTTGGCGATAACCACCTTCTGCTGGTTACCGCCGGATAGTGCGGCAACGGGCATGTCGATCGTCGCGGCCTTGATCGCCAACAGCTTGAACAAATCGTCGATCTCGCGTCGTTCGGCCGCCCGATCGATGACGCCATTGCGCGAGACGCGGTCAAGGGCTGCAATCGACAGGTTCTCGCGCACCGTCATCGGCAGCATCAGCCCCTCGGTCTTCCGGTCCTCGGGGATCAGCGCCATGGATATGCCGCCGGACTTGGCATGACGGGGGCTTTTCAGCGTCACCGGCCTGCCGTCGATCGCGACTTCGCCCTTCACGTCGCGCAGCACGCCGAAGAGGGCCAGCAGCAATTCGCGCTGTCCCTGCCCGTCGAGCCCCCCGACGCCGATGATCTCGCCGGGCCTGATATCGAAAGTGATGCCAGAAAGCCGGTCACCCCAGGAAAGGTCGAGGCAGGAAAGGACCGGTTTTTCCTCTCCGCGATGGGCCGGTTTCGGCGGAAAGACATTGCTGTATTCGCGGCCGATCATCAGTTCAACCACCTGCTGGTCGGTCTTCGTGCCGGCCGGATAGGATTCGATGCTGCGGCCGTTGCGGAAGACCGTGCACTCATCCGCCAGCTGGGCAATTTCGTGCATGCGGTGGGAGATGTAGATCAGCGCCATTCCCTCGGCGCGCAGGCGCTTCAATACGGCAAAGACCTTTTCGACATCCGATTGCGTCAGCGCCGAGGTCG
Organism: Rhizobium leguminosarum; assembly: GCF_019798305.1. Taxonomy (GTDB): domain Bacteria; phylum Pseudomonadota; class Alphaproteobacteria; order Rhizobiales; family Rhizobiaceae; genus Rhizobium; species Rhizobium leguminosarum_U. The sequence continues at coordinate 90,685 of NZ_JAAXDD010000011.1, read as the reverse complement.
CCTCGTCGAGGATCATCAGCCGTGGCTTGCGGGCAAGCGCCTTGGCGATCTCGACCATCTGCCGCCGGGACAGGGGTAGATCCTTGACCAAGGCGGACGGATGAATGTCGGAGGCACCGGCCCGCGCCAGCGCTTCCTCGGCGATCCGCCGTTGCCGGCGCCGGTCTATCATGCCGAATCTCAGCGGCGGATTGCTGATGACGATGTTGTCGGCGACGGAGAGGTCTGGGATCAGCGAAAGCTCCTGGAAGACGCAGACGATGCCCGCCGCATTGGCGGCGGCCGGCGAGGCGAAGGCGATCTCCTTGCCGTCGAGCAGCATGCGTCCTTCATCTGGCGCCACGACGCCCGCCATGATCTTGATCAGCGTCGATTTGCCGGCGCCGTTCTCGCCAAGGACGGCATGGATCGCTCCCGGCCGGATGGCGATATCGGCATCCTTAAGCGCGACAGCACCGCCATAGCGTTTCGATATGCCTTCCGTGCGGAAAAGCGGTTCGGACAAGGTCATGCGTCCAGCCTCCATTCGGTCTATCACCTTCGAGATTGCGGGTGCGAACACCCGCAATCAGATCCGGAGGACGGCTGCTATTGGTTCTCTTTGGACTGCCCCATGATTTCCTGAGCGCTGAAATTGATGCCGCAGGTGGGGAAGGAATTGCCAACGAAGAAGTTGTCGGACTGGGTGGGATAGTAATCCTCGCCTTCCTTGAAATCCGGATCCGAAACAATCGCGGTCGGCAGCTTGACGGCCTGCGGCACGACCTGACCCTCGAGTGCTGCGATCGCCGTCTTGATGGCGACGGCGACCTGGGCCGGGCCAGTGCCGGCGGACGAGCACTTCAGGCCGTCGGCGGCATGGGCAGCGCAGAATTTGCGGAAGCCATTTTCCGTCTCACCGCCGAAGGGCACGAAGGGATGCTTGGCATCGATCATCGCCTGCACGACGCCGGTATCGCCGCCCTGCGCAGTGATGCCATCGAACGGGCCGTTGGTGGCGATCGCGTCAGCCGTCGCCTTCTGGGCAACACCGTCATCCCATTTTCCGACGACCTCGGTTACCGTGAACTTCTTGCCCGAGGCGTCCAGGGTTTCGTGGATGCCATTGTGGCGATCCGTATCGACCGACGTACCGGCGACGCCACGCACTTCCAGCACCTTGCCGCCGCTCGGCAGATGTTTCACCAGCCAGTCGGCCCAGAGGACGCCGAGACCCTTCTGGTCGACGTTGACGTTGATCGCGTCCTTGGTATCGAGGATGTTGTCGAAGGCGACGAGAATTACACCGGCCTCCTTGGCGCGCTTGATCACCGGCCCGAAAGCGGTCGGGTTCTGCGCATTGACGACGATGGCATCATAACCGGCATCGATGAAGTTGTTGATGGCGGAAATCTGCGCCGGCACATCCTCGCCTGTCGAGACGACCTTGAACTCCTTCAGCTTGGCTGCGACGTCGGGCTGGGCGGCATAGGCCTTGGCTGTCTGCACCATCTGGATTCGCCAGGTATTGGCGATGTAACCGTTGGCGAGCGCGATGCGATAGGGGCCGTCCTTCTTTGGATATTGCAGGAACTGTGTGTCGGCGGCCCACGGCACCATGCAGCCGGGCTCGGCGGCTGGGCCGGACACGACCTTCGGTTCCGCGCTGGCCGCGCCGCAGAGCAGCGCAAGCGCGGACACGGAAAACGCGGCAATGCGAGCCAATTTGGCTTCTTTCACCTTAAACATGAATGTTCTCCTCCTCAGGCGGACCTAGCCGCCTCTCCTATGCTTTGATTTGCATACTTGGTCCCGGAAGGCTCCACCCCATCCCTTTCCGGTACAATTTTAGGTTAACATAGTTGACAGCGCTGTCAAATCGTATCTGCTAGCGCTGTCAACAACATCAATGAGCAACTGTTCTCTATTTTTAAAGAATATGAGAATCAATATTCTGTGACGAAAAGCGGGACTTGCATGCGGCGGATAACACTTGATGACGTGGCAAATCTTGCCGGCGTCAGCCCGATCACAGTTTCGAGGGTGCTGCGCAAGCCCGATGCGGTCTCGCCAGGCCTGCGGCTGCGCGTCGATGCCGCCGTCAAGGAACTCGGCTATGTGCCGAATATTGCCGCGAGCCGCCTCGCCTCCTCGCGCACGCATGCGATCGGCGTCATCGTTCCGACCCTCTACAACGTTATCTTCGCGGAATATCTGTTTGCGCTTCACGAGGTGCTGGTCGCCGCCGGCTTCCAGGTGATCGTCGTCAACAGCCGCTATTCCGAGATCGAGGAGGAAAACGCCATCAAGGCATTACTCGGGCAAAGGGTGGAGGCGATCATCATCGCCGGCACTCATCACACGCCGCTCTCACGTCAGCTTCTCGCCCAGGCTCGTCTGCCCGTTGTCGAGACCTTCGAGCTCTCTCCAAACCCGATCGACCTCAACATCGGCATGTCGCAGGAGCATGCCGGGCAAACGGCGACGCAGCACCTGATCGAACGGGGTTTCCGCCGGATCGCCTTCCTGACCGGCAATCTCGACCACCGCGCCCAGTCGCGTTTCGACGGATACCGGCTGGCGATGCAGGAGGCGGAGCTGCCGAATCTGGAGATCATCGCCGAGAAGCCCCGCCATAGCTCCGTGGTAGTCGGCTCCGACCTCTTCGCCATGACGCATGAACGTGGCGACGTGCCGGAGGCGATCTTCTGCACTGACGACAATCTGGCGCTCGGCGCCATGCAGGAATGCCGCAAACGCGGCATCCGTGTGCCCGATGACATCTCGATCATCGGATTTCACGATCTGGAATTCGCCGCCTGCGCCGCACCCTCCCTCTCCTCGATCGCGACTCGGCGTTTCGAAACCGGAAAACTCGCGGCCGAAAGGGTGCTTGCCGCTTTGAATTCCTCCGTGGTATCGAGGGCCGAGCAGATCGACCTCGGCTTTGCCTTGATTCTGCGCGAAAGCACGGCAATCTGATCATATTTTATGCATACTTAGTTTTTGCACATTTTTCAGGCTGTCGGCTTGCCAAATTTGCTGCGCTGCGTCATGATTATAATCATGACGCATCTCGATCTGACAATTCTGGTGATCGACGAAAATGCCATACGCGCCTCCATCATCGAAGAAGGACTGCGCGAGGCAGGGCATGTGCGCGTCACCGTGGTCCACGAGGTCAACGGCATCGCGCGAATCATCGAAACGCTGATGCCCGACGTGATCATCATCGATATCGAGAATCCAAACCGCGACATGATGGAGCATCTGTTCCAGCTGACGCGCACGGTCAGCCGCCCGATCGCCATGTTTGTCGATCGCTCCGACACGGCCTCGATCGAGGCTGCCGTGGATGCCGGGGTCTCGGCCTATATCGTCGACGGATTGAAGAAGGAACGCGTCAAACCAATCCTCGACATGGCCGTCAGCCGTTTCAATGCCTTCAACCGGCTACGGCGGGAGCTTGCCGATGCCCGCTCCGCGCTCGAGGAACGCAAGCTCATCGAGCGCGCCAAGGGCATATTGATGAAGATGCGCGGTCTGTCGGAGGAAGAGGCTTTCGCCCTGCTGCGCCAGACAGCGATGAACGAAAAGAAGAAGATGTCGGAAATCGCCCAGAGCGTCGTCACTGCCGCGGGGCTGTTGATGTAATGGCCGACCTGATGAATTTCCGGAGGAAACCGGAGTGGATATGATAACAACGACCTCCAACTCCGGCGGCGACATGCCCTCGCCCGTGCGGGTGAACAACGAAGGGCCGAGAGTACTGCGGGCCGGCTTCATTCCGCTCGTCGATGCATCGGTGCTGATTGCAGCGGCGGAATTCGGCTTCGCGCGGAAGGAAGGCCTGACGCTCGATCTCGTCAAGGACGTCTCCTGGGCGAATGTGCGCGACCGCCTGGCATTCCGCCAGTTCGACATTGCCCACATGCTGTCGCCGATGCCGGTGGCCTCCATGCTCGGTCTCGGCTCCAATCCCTCGCCGACGATCACGCCGTTTTCGCTGGGGCGCGGCGGCAATGCGATCACGCTGTCGACGCGGCTCTTCGACAGGATGCGGGATGAGGCGGGATTGCAGGAAACGGCAAGCGCGCTCGACAATGCCCGCGCCCTGGCAAAAACATTGGCGGCAATGAGGGCGCGCGGCGAGCCGCTGCCGACTTTCGGGGTCACCTATCCCTTCTCCTCGCACAATTACGAATTCCGCTACTGGCTGGCAGCCGGCGGCATCGATCCCGACAAGGACGTCAAGCTTGTCGTGGTGCCGCCGCCCATGACTTCGGATGCTCTGGCAGCCGGTGCGATCGACGGTTTCTGCGTTGGTGCGCCGTGGAACATGGTCGCTTCGGAGCGCGGCGTCGGCCGCATCGTCGCCGCCAAGCAGGACATCTGGCCGTCGGCACCGGAAAAGGTAATCGGCATGCGGCCGGACTGGGCGGAAAGCCATCCGGAAACCGTTTCCCGACTGATCGTGGCCCTCGACGCGGCAGCGCGCTGGTGCGACCGGCCGGAAAATCACGACGCGTTGGCGGCAGCTCTTGCCGACCCGCGCTATATCGCTGCCCCCGTCGAGATTATTCGCCGTGTGGTCGCCGGCGAATTCAGCCTCGACGCAAAAGGTAACCGCCGCATCATCACCGATTATTTCATGTTCCATTCCGGCTTCGCCAATTATCCCCGGCCAAGCCATGCGCTGTGGATTTACAGCCAGATGATCCGCTGGGGACAGGCCGAGGTCAGCCTTAACATGGCAAGGGCCGCAGCATCCGCCTACCGCCCGGATCTCTATCGCACGGCTCTGGGTGACGACAACGCACCCGAAGATGCCGACATCCGCATCGAAGGCAGTGACGATGGCGACCATTTCATGGACGGTCACGTCTTCGACCCCGCGAGGCTGCCGGACTATGTCGCAGGTTTTGCCGTCAAAAGCGCCCTCCCCTTCGATTGTAGCGACGAGGTATAACCGATGCCGGCCTGCACAAAACGCCAGCACGCATCTGCCTGCCTCACGACAAGCGCACAAAATATTTGCATGATTGGGTGGCGGCCTGAAAAACAAGCAGCCGGCACATTTCAGAAAACGTCATTTATATTCAGTAGTTTGCATGACGGACACCAAACTGGCACGCAGCTTGCATCGTCTTTATTGCACCGGTCAATGGCGATCAGCGCAGCATGAGCGTGCGATAGACGCTCACCGAAGACACAGAGATTACTCTTCAGATTGAAGAGGTAGGTTTTAGCCTGAGTAATCTGGCCAACAGATTGCCTCCAGGCAAGTGGGCAGAAGGCCCAAGAATTCGGCGTCCAACGGCGGGCGCCACCAGCAAAGCCGCTGATCAGGATATTTCGCGCACCTCGTCTATGCGCGTCCTGACCAGCGGCTTTTTGTTTTAACCCTCAGCGATGGATCGGCACGACCTTGTCGGGCCTCGGAGAAGTTATGTCTGTCATCGAGAAATCACAGCCAATGTCGGCCGGCGAACCAGCCAAAGCATTGTGGATCTCCACTGTAGCCTTCACCCTCTGTTTTGCCGTGTGGACGATCTTCGCGATCATCGGCATTCGCATCAAGCAGGATCTCGGGCTGAACGAGGCCGAGTTCGGATTGCTGGTCGGCACCCCCGTCCTTACCGGTTCGCTCGTGCGCATCTTTCTTGGCATCTGGACCGGGCGCTACGGCGGCCGTCTCGTTTACACGCTCACCATGCTGGCCGCCGCATTGGCGACCTTCCTGCTCTCCTACGCCCAGACTTATACGCAAATGTTGATCGCCGGGCTCGGCGTCGGCCTCGCCGGCGGCTCCTTTGCGGTCGGTGTCGCCTATGTCTCGCCTTTCTTCCCGGCCGAGAAGCAGGGAACTGCGCTCGGCATCTTCGGTGCCGGCAATGTCGGCGCGGCTGTGACCAAGTTCGCCGCCCCCTTCGTGCTGCTCGCATGGGGCTGGCAGGCGGTTGCCGAGATCTGGGCCGTCTGTCTGGCAGTGATGGCACTCGTCTTCTGGTTCACCACGACCGATGATCCGGCCTACCGTCTCCGCCGCGAACGCCGCGTCGCCACCAAGAGTTTTGGCGAGGAATTCGCGCCGCTGCAGAACGTTCAGGTCTGGCGCTTTTCGCTCTACTATTTCTTCGCCTTCGGAGGCTTCGTCGCCCTGTCGCTGTGGCTGCCGCGCTACCTGGTCGGCGTCTATGGCTTCAACCTGGAAACTGCCGGTATGATCGCGGCTGCCTACTCCATCCCCGGCAGCATCTTCCGCGCCTTCGGCGGCGTGCTGTCGGACAAGAAGGGCGCGCGCAGCGTGATGTACACGATGCTTGCCGTGTCGGCCGTCGCCACCCTCATTCTTTCGCTGCCGGCTGCTTCGCCCGGGACGGGTCCGGCGTTCGGCATCACCCCCGTCATTTTCATCGTCGTCATCTTCGTGCTCGGCTTCTTCATGAGCCTCGGCAAGGCTGCCGTCTACAAGCACATTCCGGCCTACTACCCCGAAAACGTCGGCGCCGTCGGCGGCATCGTCGGGATGATGGGCGGTCTTGGCGGCTTCATCCTTCCGATCGCCTTTGGCCTCCTCAAGGACATGACCGGCCTTTGGTCCAGCTGTTTCCTGCTGCTCTTTGCAATCGTCGTGATCTCTCTCATCTGGATGCACCTGTCCGTCAAGCAACTGTCGCGCCAAGGGCACTCGGCGCCCGTGGCTGCAACCTGATCTAAGGACCTGGAAATATGACCGAAAAACTTGTCATCATCGGCAATGGCATGGCGCCCGGGCGCATGCTGGAGCACCTCTTCGAGCAGGCGCCGGGTCGTTACGAAGTTACGATCTTCAATGCCGAGCCGCGCGTCAATTACGACCGCATCATGCTGTCGCCGGTTCTCTCAGGAGAAAAGGACTACGAGCAGATTATCATTCACGGCGACGGCTGGTACATCAAGCATGGCATCATGCTCTACAAGGGCCACAAGATCGTCAACATCGATCGCGCCGCCAAGACCGTGACCTCCGACCACGGCGTCACCGAAAGCTACGACAAGCTGGTGATCGCAACCGGTTCCGTGCCCTTCATCATTCCCGTTCCCGGCAAGGATCTGCCCGGGGTCATCACCTATCGCGATCTCGACGACGTGCAGGCGATGCTGCTTGCCGCTCAGTCGCGCGAAAAGGCTGTCGTCATCGGCGGCGGCCTGCTTGGCCTCGAAGCAGCGGCCGGCCTTGCCCAGCGCGGCATGGACGTCACCGTATTGCACGTCATGCCGACGCTGATGGAGCGCCAGCTCGACCCCGCCGCCGGCTATCTGCTGCAGAAGGCAGTCGAGGAACGCGGCATCAAGGTCATCTGCAAGGCGAATACCAAGGCGATCGTCGGCAATGGCAAGGTCGAAGGCATCGAGCTTGATGACGGCCGCATCATCCCGGCAACGCTGGTCGTGATGGCCGTCGGCATTCGTCCGAGTGTGGGCCTGGCGAAAGACGCCGGCATTGCGGTCAATCGCGGCATCGTCGTCGATGCCGGCATGCAAACCTCGGACGGCGATATTCTCGCGCTCGGCGAATGCGCCGAGGTAGGCGGCATGGTCTATGGCCTTGTTGCGCCGCTCTATGAAATGGCCCGAATCGCTGCCGCGCATCTCTCCGGCGATCGCTCGCCTGCCTTCGTTCACGCCGATACGCCGACCAAGCTCAAGGTCACCGGCATCGAGCTTTATTCACTCGGCGATTTCGCTGATGGCGACGACCGCGAGGAGATCGTGCTGCGCGATGCCAGCGCCGGCGTCTACAAGCGCCTGGTGCTGAAGGACAATAAGATCATCGGCACCGTGCTTTACGGTGAGACCGCCGATGGCGCCTGGTTCAACGACCTGAAGAAGAAGGCGACCGATATTTCGGAGATGCGCGAGACGCTGATCTTCGGACAGGCCTATCAGGGAGGGTCGCCGCTGGACCCTATGGCGGCCGTTGCAGCCTTGCCGGATGACGCGGAGATTTGTGGCTGCAACGGCGTATGCAAGGGCAAGATCACCTCAACGATTTCAGGCAAGGGGCTGACGTCGCTCGACGACGTGCGCGCCCACACGAAGGCATCCGCCTCGTGCGGCTCCTGCACCGGCCTCGTCGAACAACTCATGGCGCTGACGCTCGGCGACAGCTACAATCCGGCTGCGGTCCAGCCGATGTGCACCTGCACCGAACTCGGTCATGACGATGTTCGCCGGCTGATCAAGGCGAAAGGTCTGAAGAGCATCCCTGCCGTCATGCAGGAACTCGAGTGGAAGACCTCCTGCGGCTGCGCCAAATGTCGGCCGGCGCTCAACTATTACCTGGTCTGCGACTGGCCGGATGAATATGCCGATGACTACCAGTCGCGGTTCATCAATGAGCGCGTGCACGCCAACATCCAGAAGGACGGCACCTACTCCGTCGTTCCGCGCATGTGGGGCGGCGTCACCAATTCGAACGAGCTGCGCGCCATCGCCGATGTCGTCGACAAGTTCGAGATCCCAATGGTGAAGGTCACCGGCGGCCAGCGCATCGACCTGCTCGGCATCGAAAAGGAAGACCTGCCCGCCGTCTGGGCGGATCTCGGCAAGGCCGGCTTCGTCTCCGGCCAGGCTTATGCCAAGGGTCTGCGCACCGTGAAGACCTGCGTCGGCTCCGACTGGTGTCGCTTCGGCACGCAGGATTCCACCGGCCTCGGCATCCGGATCGAAAGGTTCATGTGGGGCTCCTGGACGCCGGCCAAGCTGAAGATGGCTGTCTCCGGTTGCCCGCGCAACTGCGCGGAAGCAACCTGCAAGGACATCGGCGTGATCTGCGTGGATTCCGGTTTCGAGATCCATTTCGCCGGTGCAGCCGGTCTCGATATCAAGGGCACCGAGGTCCTTGGGCTTGTCCGGACCGAAGACGAGGCGCTGGAGCATATCGTGGCGCTGACGCAGATGTACCGCGAGCAGGCCCGCTATCTCGAGCGCATCTACAAATGGGCCAAGCGCGTCGGCCTGGAGGAAATCCGCCGCCAGATCATGGGCGATGCCGAAAAGCGCAAAGCCTATTACGAGCGCTTCGTCTTCTCCCAGAAATTTGCCCAGGTCGATCCCTGGTCGGAGCGTGTTTCCGGCAAGGACAAGCATGAGTTCAAGCCGATGGCGACGATCGGCTATCCGCAGGCTGCAGAATAAGGAGATGGACATGAACTGGATCGCAATCGGTGACATCTCCGATATCCCGCTGCGCGGGGCGCGCTGCGTGAAGACGCCGCAGGGCAAGATCGCCGTCTTCCGCACGGCCGAAAACGAGGTCTTCGCCATCGAGGATCATTGCCCGCACAAGGGCGGCCCGCTCTCCCAGGGGATCGTCCACGCCAAGTCAGTCACCTGCCCGCTGCACAATTGGGTGATCTCGCTGGAAACCGGCAAGGCGCTCGGCGCCGACGAGGGCGAAGTCCGGACGATACCGGTGTTGAACGAAGGCGGCAGGCTGTTCATCGCTTTGGAGAGCCTGATGATGGCGGCGGAATAGATGGCGGCTGAGGTCAAGACCACCTGTCCCTATTGCGGTGTCGGCTGCGGCGTTATCGCCACGGTCGACGAGGCAGGCGCAGTCAGCGTCAAAGGAGATCCCGAGCATCCGTCGAATTTCGGCCGGCTCTGCTCGAAGGGTTCAGCCCTTGCCGAAACCGTCGATCTCGATGGCCGGCTTCTCCATCCCGAGATCGAAGGCAAACAGAGCGGCTGGGACGAGGCGCTTGATCTGGTCGCCCGGCGTTTTTCTGAAACGATCGCCGAATACGGGCCCGATTCCGTTGCCTTCTATGTCTCCGGCCAGTTGCTGACCGAGGATTACTATGTCGCCAACAAGCTGATGAAGGGCTTCATCGGCTCCGGTAATATCGACACCAATTCAAGGCTCTGCATGTCCTCTTCCGTGGCGGGGCATCGCCGCGCCTTCGGCGCCGATACGGTTCCCGGGACCTATGAGGACATCGAACTTGCGGATCTGGTGGTCCTGACCGGCTCCAACCTCGCCTGGTGTCATCCGGTCATCTACCAGCGGCTTGCCGCCGCAAAGTCGGCGCGGCCAAACATGCGGATCGTCGTCATCGATCCGCGCCGGACGATGACCTGCGACATCGCCGACCTGCATCTCGCCATCCGTCCTGATGGCGACGTTGCGCTGTTCATGGGACTGCTTGCCCATCTCGCGACCAGTTCGGCAGTCGACCAGAATTATATCGGCGCCCATACCGAAGGTTTCGGCGACGCTTTTGCGGCCGCCGCCGCGCTTGATATCAACGATCTCCTGGAACGGACCGGCCTGCCCGCCATGCAGATCAGGGAATTGTTCCGCCTGTTCGAGACGACACCGAAGGTCGTGACCTGCTACAGCCAGGGCGTCAACCAATCCTCCTCTGGCACCGACAAGGTCAATGCCATCCTCAACTGCCACCTGGCGACCGGCCGCATCGGCCGCCCCGGCATGGGACCGTTTTCGCTGACCGGCCAGCCGAACGCCATGGGCGGGCGTGAGGTCGGCGGCCTCGCCAACATGCTTGCCGCCCATATGGCGATCGAGAATGCCGAAGACCGAGACCGCGTGCAGCGCTTCTGGAACTCGCCCGTTATCGCCGCAAAGCCCGGCCTGAAGGCGGTCGACATGTTCCAAGCCGTGGCCGACGGGCGCATCAAGGCGCTCTGGATCATGGCCACCAATCCCGTCGTCTCGATGCCGGATGCCGACAGCGTCGAAAGCGCGATCGCCGCCTGTCCCTTCGTCGTCGTCTCCGACATCCTCAAGGAGACGGATACGACCCGGCACGCAAATGTGCTTTTGCCCTCGCTCGGCTGGGGCGAGAAGGACGGCACCGTCACCAATTCCGAACGGCGCATTTCAAGGCAACGACCGTTTCTCGACATCCCCGGCGATGCAAGGGCCGACTGGTGGCAGCTCGCGGACGTTGGACGCCGCATGGGATTTGCCTCCGCCTTCGATTTTGATGCGCCGGCCGCGATCTTCGACGAGCACGCGGCGCTTTCCGCCTTCGAGAACAACGGCAGCCGCGATTTCGACATCGGCGCGCGCGCCGGCATGAGCGGCGGGGCCTATGACGAACTGTCGCCCTTCCAGTGGCCGCAGGCGGCAGGGACAGAAGCAAGCATCACCCGCTTCTTCGCCGAAGGTGGTTTCTTCCACCCCGATCGCAAGGCGCGTTTCGTCGCGGTCAAACCGCCCGCAACCGATCGCACCAATGCCGAGTACCCCTTTACGCTGAATACCGGGCGCATCCGCGACCAATGGCACACGATGACGCGAACCGGAAAGAGCGCGCGGCTTTCCGCCCATATCGCCGAACCCTTTGCCGAGATCCATCCGCGCGACGCGATCGAGACCGGTATATCAAGTGCGGGCCTCGTCGAGATCGACAGCCCGCACGGCAAGGCAATCGTCAGGGCGCTGGTCACCGATCGCCAGGCGCGCGGCGGCATCTTTGCGCCGATGCACTGGAACGACCAGTTCGCCGCAAGAGCGCGGATCGACGCCGTGGTCGCACCGATAACCGATCCTGTTTCCGGTCAGCCGGCGTCGAAGAACGTTGCTGTCGCCGTCCGGCCGTTCCGCGCCACCCATTACGGTTTCGCCGTCTCTGCCACAAAACCTGCCACACCTGACGCCGCCTATTGGGCGCTGGCAAAAGCCGCCGGCGGCTGGCGGCTGGAGCTTGCCTTCGGCGATAACGTCGAAGACTGGACGGCCTGGTGCCGCACGGTTTTCGCCATTCCGGCAGAGATCGAACCGCTTGGTTATGCCGACCGGCAATCCGGCGACCTCAGGCTCGCCTTCTTCGATGGCGAGGTCTTGCTTGCCGCGCTGTTTCTTGCTCGCGAGCCCGTCGCTGTCGCGCGCAACTGGGCGATCTCACAGCTTTCAGCCTCGCATGGCGACCTCAGGAAACGCTTTGCGCTCGTTGCGGGTCGTCCCGGTGCCGGTAGGCCGGATCCGGGCGCCACCGTCTGCTCTTGCTTCAGTGTCGGGGTCAACCAGATCGCCGCTGCCGTGCGCGGCGGATGTCACAGCGTCGAGGCGGTCGGCAAGGAAACCAGTGCTGGAACCAATTGCGGCTCCTGCCGCAGCGAAATCGGCAGCATCATCGATCGCTGTCTTGCCGCAGCCGCGGAGTGAACTGCGGAGAAGCAAGCAGGACGCAGCCGGAGCGCCGTCAGGCCGCGTTGGGGACGATCAGCATCCGGTGATCGGAAGAGATGCGGACCGAGATCTCGTCATAGGATGAAAGGGTCGGGTGCGGCGTCTCCATCTTTTGGTGATGTGTTGCCGTGATGACCATGACATCGGCACCCGCCGCCTCGCCGGCGGTAATGCCGGCTGCGACATCCTCGAACACCAGGCAATCCTGCGTGCTGACGCCGAGGCGCTCGGCGCCCAGAATATAACATTGCGGGTCGGGTTTTCCGACCTTTACGTCCTCCGCCGTCACCATGAATCTCGGCACCGGCAGGCCTGCCGCCTCCAGCCGTCGGTGAGCAAGGCGCAACGGCGAGGAGGTGACGATCGCCCAGCGATCCGGGGGCAGCGAGCTCAGAAAGGTCGCGGCGCCGGGAATGGCCACGACGTCGCTGACATCGGCGATTTCGGCCTCGGTCACCAGCTTCGATTCATGTTCGGGATCGACTCCAGGCAGGTTCAGCCGGGTGATCGTGTCAATGCCGCGCGATCCATGCATCTTCGGTAAAAAGGTGGCGACATCGAGCCCCTGACGCCTCGCCCAGTCGCTCCAAACGCGCTCGGCTGCACGGATCGAATTGAGGATGGTGCCGTCCATATCGAACAGGAAGGCGGCATAGGGCTTCTCGAAGCCACGGGGCATCGGCATAGACAAAAGGCTGAATCCTTCAGGGAAAGAGTCGGACGGTGGTCGCTATCGCGATGAAACGGCAAATTATTGGGTTTTGCAAGCTTTCGAGAGGATAGCAGTGACGCCTCCAAACCGCCTTCACCAGCATCGGCCCGAAAATCGGGATCGATTTTCGGCAAGCACGATGCGAGGATTGAAAGAGTTAGAGCGTCCTTTGTGCGTCCGAAAGGACGCACGGCGCTCTAAAAAGCCGCAGTACCGGAGGTGACGATCAAGTCGCAGGAAAGCCGGAGGCCGATCGGGTCGTTGCACAGGTCATCGGCACTATCGGCGAGTTCCAGTGCGGCCGAAGCATCGGCGCGCAGGTGGGCCTGCGTAGCCGGATCGACGCGCATCGGAGCCGCGGTCCAGAGCGAGGGACGGCTGACGTCGATCGCTGAAATTATAGCCTTGTCATTCCTGACGGCGTAGGAGGCGACCGCAATGGCACTCATCGTCAAGGTGAGTGCAAGGACGATCTGAAGACCGAGATCTGCGCCTTCGCGAACGGAGATGAACATAGCGGCCTCATGCCACGGTTTTTTAGTATCTTCGCATGCAAGTGAGACATGCGCTGGCGCCGACCAAGCGACATCGCCCGTTAAGGTTTACGCATAACCATGCTGGTATTCCGCGAGGCTTGAATGCAGGTTTTCGGTAAATTTCGGAACAATGATTCCATCAGGCAGTTACCCCTGGGTCATCCAAGATGAAAATCCAAGGAGGATATCCCATGTCTAAGTCCCTTATCGCCGCTTCGCTGCTTGCGATCGGCATGGCGTCGTCAGCCTTTGCCCAGTCGAACCCCGATCCAATCGGGCCGACGAATGGCGGCTCGACTGATCCGAGTTCGGGTACCTATTCATCCGACTACACCAACGATGACAACGGTTTTCGTCCGGTACCTGCCTCGCCGGTCGATCCAACGACGACACAGAGCATCGGACGACCGCAGACGATGGAATGCCCCGGCATGCCGCAACAGATGTCCGGCGTCGACACGCGCGGCGGCCAGAGCGGCGCATCGATCAGCGAAGCCTGCCGCGAATACGACAACTAAGCGACAGACTACCGCTCTCAGAAAAGGCCGGTTCACGCCGGCCTTTTTCATGTCGCCGACACCCGCCGAAACTTTTGATCCGGACGGTCCGTACATCCGTAGCGGGTTGAAAAGAACACAGGCGGGCCTCTGGCTGAAGGGTGCGCGCTACCTCAGGCGTCCGGCGCCTCCACCCCGCAACCCGTCCGCTTGCGAACGCAGCGGAATGACATTACAGCGCCGCGCGTCTTTTCAGACGCGCAAAGGACGCCGTAACGCTTTGAACTGCTGCATAATTTTATCCGCAAATCGGTTCCGATTTACGGAATTATGCGGTAGCCTTCAATACAATGGCCGGGGGCCGGTCGAGCGCATCGTCACGGATGTATCGCCGTCCCTAACCGGCAAGAAAGCGCTGGAGGAGGAGAGATGAGCAAGGCGCAGGACTGGAATCTGCTGGCCCGTGACGCGGTGACGCTGACGGGCGAAAACATATCCCCTCTGGTGAAGGGTTTGCCCTTTAAGGCGAAGCTGGCGCTGCGCGGGCTTCTGCGCATGCAGCACGGTTCGCTTGCCGTCACCCTCCCGGACGGCCGCAGGCTGCTGATGGAGGGCAAGCAGCCCGGACCGAAGGCGGCGCTCAGCCTCAACAACTGGAACCTTGCCTATCGGGCGCTGACGAGCGGCACGATCGGGGTCGCCGAAACCTATATGGACGGCGATTGGGACAGCCCCGACATCACCGCCTTCCCTTGAACTCTTCCTCGTCAATGGCGAGGCCGCGCACAGCTATGCGCACGGCAAAGGCGGCGTCAGCCGCCTCTTCGAGCGCGTCCGCCATTGGATGAACGCCAATACCAAAACGGGCTCGAAGCGCAACATTTCCGCCCATTACGATCTTGGCAATGATTTCTACAGGGAATGGCTCGATCCGAGCATGACCTATTCCTCGGCGCTCTATTCCACAGGCGCCAACGATCTGCAATCGGCCCAGAACGCCAAATACCGGGCTCTTGCCGAGGCGACCGGCATCGGGCCCGGCGATCATGTGCTGGAGATTGGTAGCGGCTGGGGCGGTTTTGCCGAATTTGCCGCAAGCGAGCTGAACTGCAAGGTGACGGGGCTGACGATCAGCCGCGAGCAGCTCGCCTTTGCCGAGGAGCGTATCCGCAAGGCCGGCCTCGACGACCGCGTGGAATTCCGCTTCCAGGATTACCGCGATGAAGCAGGGCTCTACGACCGGATCGTCTCGATCGAGATGTTCGAAGCGGTCGGCGAGAAATACTGGCCGTCCTATTTCTCCAAGCTCAGACAATGTCTGAAGCCGGGCGGCAAGGCTGGCCTGCAGATCATCACCATCCGGCCGGAATCCTTCGACCAGTATCGCAGCAACCCCGACTTCATCCAGAAATATGTCTTTCCCGGCGGCATGCTGCCGACGCGCAACCATCTGGCCGAACTCGCCGGCAAGGTCGATCTGTCGCTGGTCAAGGATTACGGCTTCGGGCTCGATTACGCGCGGACGCTTGCCGAATGGCGCGAGCGTTTCTGGTCGGTCTGGGAACGCATCCGCCCGATGGGCTTCGACGAGCGTTTCAAGCGGCTCTGGGAATTCTATCTGTTCTATTGCGAGGCCGGCTTCCGTGCCCGCAATATCGATGTGCGCCAGGTCGTATTCTCGCGGCGTTGATCATTCCGCCGCATGCGGTGTCACCGGATGGCGACCAGCCAATGATGGCCGCTCCCGCCAGCCGGTCACGCGGTTCACCAGCGTGAAATAAGCGCCATATGGGAGCAGGCGCGCCAGCTTCAGCATGGTGGTGAAGCGCTTCGGGAACGTGATCTCGAAGGCTTGCGATTTCAACCCGGCGGCAATCTCCCGCGCGGCCTCCTCGACGGATATCAGAGCCGGCATCGGAAAGGCATTCTTCCTCGTCGCCGGCGTGTCGACGAAGCCCGGGCTGACGAGCTGGATGCGGATGCCCATCTTGTCGAGATCGAATTTCAGGCTTTCGGCCATATTGATCAGCGCCGCCTTGGTGGCGCCATAGGCAGCCCCCGTCGGAAAGCCGCCATAGCCGGTGACGGATGAAACGATGGCGATCTGTCCCTGCCCTTTCGCCTTCATATGGCGGATCGCCGGCAGCAGACAGTTGACGACGCCGGAGAGATTGACGGCGAAGCTCTTCTCGAAATCAGTGCGGTTCAGATCCTCGGCATGGACTGGCAGGTGGACGCCGGCATTGAGGATCGCCATGGCCAGCGTGCCGTGCTCATATTCGATGGACGCCATGACATGTTCCATGTCCTCGGCATCGGTGACGTCGCCGTCGAGAACGACAATGCTGCCGGAAAGGCTGCTGGCCTCGGCCTGCAGTTCGACCAGCTTTTCGTGGCTTCTGGCGGTGACGGCGACCTTATATCCTTCGCCGGCGAGCTTTAACGCAAGCGCCCGGCCGATGCCTGAACTCGCGCCCGAAATCCAGACGATTCCATGTTCGGGATGGGCAATGAAATCACGCATGACATGTTCCTCCGGGCTCCCTGATCAATGCGAAAACAGGTCCGGAAGTTCCTCAACCCCCCTCCGGATTTACGGCTCTATCACACCATTGTGGCTGCTTTCAGCCGATCAGGTCGCCAATCATCTGACGAAAGGATCCCGTGAGCTTGACCGGTCCGTCCGATACGGCAAAGGCGATGCACGGCCTGTCCTTTTCGGCAATCGGCCTGTGGTCGACCGTCTCGTCGGCGATGGAGATGCCGCCGGGACCGAAATGGCCGCGTTCATCGTTGAAGGCGCCGTCGAGAATGAGGATCAGTTCCATGCCTTTATGGGTGTGCGCCGGCAAGGCGCGGCCAGGCCGGATCCACATCAGGCTGACCTCGCAGCCGTCCATGTCGAGCGAATATTCCCTGAAGCCCGGCAACCGCTTGCGCCAAGGCGCGTTCTCAGCCTCGAAGCCCAAGAGATCGCGCAACGCTTGTGGAAACAGCGCATTTTCCGGCCGCGCGGCCGTGCGTGGCGCCGGGACGGGAGACGTAGAGGAAAAGATCGCCGCGAGCCGCCCGTCGCGATCGGCAATGGCAACTTCAGGCGCGCTTTCCAAAGCCTCCCCGGCCAGCAGCTCGAGGCTGTTCACCAGGCTGCGATTGTCCGGTTTCATTTCCAGATGAGCCTGCACCAGCACACGCGCCGGCTCGGGCAAGGAGCCGGCAACATAGTGCGCCATCAATGCATCAATCGTGTCGATCTGCTCGTGAACCATGTCGGTTTCGGTCACGCCCTGTTACCGCGCTCCGTTTTCGCTTTGTCGTCATCCGTACGCGGAATGTCAATCTTCGGATCACCCCTTACACGGCGGGATTGCGGGTCGTGCGTTATTTCGGGGGAGGAAAGCAAATTTTATCGTGTCCGCCAGAGGCGTGGAATAGCATTTCTTGCCAACTCAGCCTTGTGAAGGGAAAAGACCGTTCCTAAAGTAAGAGTTCGAATAGAGGCAGATTCCATGACCTTCCACCCCTCCGTCCTCGAAGCCATCGGCAACACGCCCCTGATCAAACTCAAGGGCGCCTCAGAGATGACCGGCTGCACCATCCTCGGCAAGGCGGAGTTCCTGAACCCCGGCCAGTCGGTAAAGGATCGCGCCGCGCTGTACATCATCCGCGACGCAGAGCGGAAGGGATTGCTTCGTCCGGGCGGCGTCATCGTCGAGGGTACGGCCGGCAATACCGGCATCGGGCTGACGCTGGTCGCCAAGGCGCTCGGTTATCGCACCGTCATCGTCATCCCGGAAACGCAGAGCCAGGAAAAGAAGGACGCCCTGAAGCTGCTCGGCGCCGAACTCGTCGAAGTGCCCGCCGTTCCCTACAAGAACCCGAACAACTACGTGAAGATATCCGGGCGGCTGGCAGAGCAGCTGGCAAAGACCGAGCCGAACGGGGCGACCTGGGCAAACCAGTTCGACAACGTCGCCAACCGTCAGGCGCATGTCGAAACGACCGCCAGGGAAATCTGGAAAGACACTGACGGCAAGGTCGACGGCTTCATCTGCTCTGTCGGCTCCGGCGGCACGCTGGCAGGCGTGGCTGCCGGCCTCAAGGCTTTCAAGGCAGACGTCAAGATCGGCATCGCCGATCCCGACGGCGCCGCACTCTATGAATTCTACCAGAACGGCGCGCTGAAATCCGAGGGATCCTCGATCACCGAGGGCATCGGCCAGGGCCGCATCACTGCCAATCTCGAGGGCTTCACGCCCGACTATGCCTATCGGATCTCCGATGCCGAAGCGCTTCCCTATCTCTTCGACCTCGTCGAGAACGAGGGCCTCTGCCTCGGCGGCTCGACGGCAATCAACATTGCCGGCGCGGTCAATCTCGCCCGGGATCTCGGACCTGGTCACACGGTGGTGACGATCCTCTGCGATTACGGCAACCGCTATCAGTCAAAACTCTTTAACCCGGATTTCCTGACGTCGAAGGGACTGCCCGTTCCGGGCTGGATGGCCAAGTCGCCCGATATCCACGTTCCCTACGAGCCCGTGTGAGACCCCATGCCCGTCAATGCCCTCTACCGCGACGACTTCTATCTCTCGACGTGCGAGGCGGTCGTCACCGCCGTTCACGAAGACGGGGGCATCGAACTGGACCAGACCTGCTTCTATGCGACATCAGGTGGCCAACCTGGTGACACCGGCCTGTTCGAACGCGCCGACGGCAGCAAGATCGCGCTCGGCCAGACGAAGCATGGTCCAAGCAAAGATGTCATCATCCATGTGCCACTCGAAAACGAGCCGCGGCCTGTGGTCGGCGAGACGCTGGTGCTGCACGTCGACTGGCCGCGCCGCTACCGACTGATGCGCATGCACACGGCCTGCCACCTGCTTTCCGTCGTCTGCTCCTATCCGATCACTGGGGCTGCCGTCGGCGAGGAGGAAAGCCGCGTCGACTTCGACATGATCGAGACGATCGACAAGGACGTGGTGACGGCCAAGCTGATGGAACTGGTCGAGCAGAACCATCCGGTCACTCTGCAGTGGATCACCGACGAGGAGCTTGTGGCCAATCCCGACATCGTCAAATCGAAGAACGTGCGCCCGCCGATGGGCCTTGGGCGCGTCAGCCTTGTCTGCATCGGCGAGAACTCCTCGATTGACAGCCAACCCTGCGGCGGCACACATGTTTCCGAGACTCAGGAAGTCGGCCGGATCCATATCGCCAAAATCGAGAAGAAGGGCAAAGAGAACCGGCGCTTCCGCATCCGCTTCGGCACGCCCGGCGACGAAGCCTGACCATCAAGGGAGACCATCATGAGTGAGATCAAGAGCCGCTTTGTCGTTTCGGCCGACTGGCTGCAGTCCGAGCTCGGCAAAGCTGACCTGCGCGTGCTGGACGCCTCCTTCTATCTGCCGGCGCAGAAGCGCGATGCCGATGCCGAATATGCAGCCGGCCATATTCCCGGCGCCATCCGCTTCGATCAGGACAAGATCGCCGACCATTCGACGTCGCTGCCGCACACGATCCCCTCGCCCGATTATTTCGCCGCCGAAGTCGGCCGGCTCGGCATCAGCGAGAATGATCGGATCGTCGTCTATGACGGCATCGGCCTGTTCGCCTCGCCGCGCGTCTGGTGGCTGTTCCGGGTGATGGGCGCGAAAAATGTCTTCGTGCTCGATGGCGGTCTCGACGGATGGAAGGCCGAGGGCCGTCCGCTGGAAACCGCAGCACCCAATCTTGCATCGGCGACCTTTACGCCGAATTTCGATGAAAGCCGCGTGGTGACGCTCGATAGGATGCGCGACATCGTCTCCAGCGGCGCGATGCAGATCGCCGATGCTCGCAGCGCCGGCCGCTTCGCAGCCGCCGAGCCCGAGCCGCGTGCCGGCATGCGCTCCGGCCATATGCCTGGCGCCCGCAGCCTGCCCTCCGGCGTCTTCGCCAGCCAGGGCCGTTTCAAGTCGCTGCCCGAACTCAAGCAGACGATCGAGGATGCCGGCATCGATCTTTCCAAGCCTGTCGTCACCTCCTGCGGCTCGGGAATCACCGCCGCGATCATCACGCTGGCGCTGGAATCGCTCGGCCATCACGATAACAAGCTTTATGACGGCTCGTGGAGCGAATGGGGCAGCCGTGACGATACGCCCATCGTCACTGGTCCGCCGACGCCGGTCAAAGCCTGATCGCCATGGGGAAGACACCCGCTTCGCTGAAAGCTCACATCACCCGGCTCGAAATGACGGCACCGCCGAAGGCGAGCATGCCGGTGCCCGTCAATATCCAGACGGCGATCATGCGCGCTCCCGAGATCCCGTTGCCCTTCTACCGCTATCTCTACCGGCAGGTGGGTGCGCGATGGCAATGGGTGGATCGGTTGCGCATGAGCGACGAGCAGCTTGCCGAGACACTGAACGACAAGCGCAACAATATCAGCGTTCTCTACGTGAACGGCGCGCCCGCCGGCTTCTACGAATATTTCTGCGAAGACGAGGATATGATCGAGCTCAGCCATTTCGGCCTGATCGAACATGCGCTCGGTCTCGGCATCGGCAAGTGGTTCCTGCTGCAGGCGCTCTATGCAATCTGGTCGCTCAATCCGAAGCGGGTCACCACCACCACCAATAATCTCGACCATCCGCGCGCGCTGCAGCTCTACCAGATGTACGGCTTCTCCCCCGTCTCGACCGGCACCGGCATCGTCCGGCCGCTCAGTGACAAGGAGCTTCTGGAGATTGCGCGGAAAAGCTGACGGCTTCTTTCCCGACGTAAGTGGAGGTGACTAGCGCTGCGTCAGGCTGTTCGGGCGGCGTGGGTCGTTGCGTCGCTCGAAATCGAGCGTGCGGCCCGACTGTTCCTTCAGTTCCGCCACTTCCCGCCGCAGAGCCCTGAGCTCTTCCAGTATTTCTGCATTCTGTTGCGCCAGCAGCGCGAGATCGACGTCGGCCATGGGGCTTCTCCTTTCGCCTGCAGCGTTCGGACAGAAGATACTTGGATCTCGCTCTTCGGCGATCTCATATCTAGAAGTAGGCAAGAATCGGGTGGTTTGCGCGTTCGTCCAGGTGCATTTCATGGCAATCACAACGGAGACCTGCCATGACCGCCATTCGTTTTGTCGCCATGCCGACGACTGACGCCGAAAACCTCTGGAACGGCGGCCGCGACGCCTATGACAGGCTGCCCGAGGCGATCGTCTCCGATGGTCCCGGTCATCCCTGCCGCCATTGCCTCCAGAATATCGATGCCGGCGAGGAGTTGCTGGTCTTCGCCTATCGGCCCTTCCCGGAACTGCAGCCCTACGCCGAAACCGGCCCGGTCTTCCTGCACAAGCAGCCTTGCGCACGCTATGCCGCCGAAGAGATCATGCCGCCGGTGCTGACGACGAGCCGTGACTTCATCGTCCGCGGCTATAGCGAGAACCATCGCATCGTCTATGGCACCGGCGCGGTGACTGAGATCAGCGATATTCCAGCCTATGGCGAAGAGCTGCTGGGACGATCTGATATCGCCTATGTGCATGTGCGCTCCGCGCGTAACAATTGCTTCCAATGCCGGATCGACAAGGTAAAGGCGCCGGCCCTAGCGGAGTACGGCGCCTCTATCTGACCTATAGTCAGGTATCTTACGCCACGCTCAGCACGCTCTCCGGCGCGAAGGCCTCATAGCCCAGCGCGTCGGCGACCGGCTTGCTGGTGATGCGGCCCTTGTGCACGTTGAGGCCGTTCCTCAGATGCTTGTCTTCGGCGATGGCGCGCAGGCCGCGATCGGCAAGCGCCAGGCCATGAACCAATGTGGCATTGTTCAGCGCGTGCGCCGAGGTGACCGGTACGGCGCCGGGCATGTTGGCGACGCAATAATGCACGACGCCGTCGACCTCGTAGGTCGGATCGGAATGGGTCGTCGCATGCGAGGTCTCGAAGCAGCCGCCCTGGTCGATGGCGACGTCGACGATGACGGAGCCCTTCTTCATGCCGGAGAGCATCTCGCGGGTGACGAGCTTCGGAGCGGCAGCGCCAGGGATCAGCACCGCGCCGATAATGAGATCGGCCGAGAAGACTTCCTCCTCCAGCGCCTGGATACTGGAATAACGCGTGTGGATGCGGCCTGCGAAGATATCGTCGAGCTGGCGCAGGCGCGGCAGCGACTTGTCGAGGATGCTGACATCGGCACCAAGGCCGGCAGCCATCCTGGCCGCATGCAGGCCGACGACGCCGCCGCCGATGACTGCGACCTTGGCCGGCAATACGCCGGGTACGCCGCCGAGCAGGACGCCAAGGCCACCATTGGCCTTCTGCAGCGCAGTCGCTCCTGCCTGGATCGACAGGCGTCCGGCTACCTCCGACATCGGCGCCAGCAACGGCAGGCCGCCGCGCTCGTCAGTCACCGTCTCATAGGCGATCGCGGTGACGCCGGAGGCGATGAGACCCTTGGTCTGTTCCGGATCCGGCGCCAGATGCAGATAGGTGTAGAGAAGCTGGCCGTCACGGAGCTGCGCCCATTCGGCGGGCTGCGGCTCCTTCACCTTGACGATCATATCGCACTTTTCGAAGATATCCTTGGCGGAGGCGGCGATCTTCGCGCCAGCCGCGGCATAGGCGGCATCATCAGCGCCGATACCGACGCCCGCCTTGGTCTCCACCCAGACCTCGTGACCGTGGGCAACATATTCGCGCACCGAAGCCGGCGTCAGACCGACGCGATATTCATGATTCTTGATTTCCTTCGGGCAACCGACACGCATGCGCGTTCCTCTCAATTTTATCTCCGCAGCCGCGGATTTTTTCAGATGAGGAATCCAATCATCAAGGCCGCGAAATGTCCTTGCAAAGACTATTTGCGAAGACACGATTTTTCGGCGATTATTGCATGCACTCTATCTTTTTTCGAAGGTTCTTCGAATGGCCGATCTCGATACAATCGATCTTGCGATTCTCCGGGCATTGCAGGCCAACGCCCGCATCACCAATGCCGAGCTTGCCGAAAGGATCGGACTGTCGCCTTCCGCCTGTTCGCGCCGGCTCGACATCCTGGAAAGAAGCGGCGTCATCGGCGGCTACCATGCGCGGCTTTCACACAAGGCGCTCGACTACAAAATGATCGCCATCGTGCATATCTCGCTCTCCGGCCAGTTTGCCAAGACGCTGGCGGAATTCGAGGCAGCGGTGAAGCTCTGCCCGAACGTGCTCGTCTGTTATCTGATGTCGGGCGAATACGACTATATCCTCAGGGTCGCCGCCCGGGACCTCGAGGACTATGAGCGCATCCACCGCGACTGGCTGTCGGCCCTGCCCCACGTCGTCAAGATCAATTCCAGCTTCGCGCTCAGAGAAATCATCGACAAGCCGAATGTCGGGCTTTGAGGCCTTGCATCTTCGCCGAAAGCCTGCCCAGACTTTTCACGCTCGCGGGCGTTTCCCGCTCATTGGCAAGTCATGACATCGAAGACCCAAGGCTATATTTTCGTTCTGCTGGCGCTCACCATCTTTTCACTGCAGGACGCCATCTCGAAACATCTGGCGACGGCCTATCCGCCAATCTTCGTGACGATGATCCGCTATTGGGCCTTTGCGCTTTTCACGATTATCGTCGCTTCGAAGATGCGCGGCGGGATCAAGGCGACGGCCCGCACCAAACGCCCCTTCCTGCAGGTGACGCGCGGCGTTCTGCTTGCAGTCCAGGTGGTTCTCGCCATCACCTGCTTTGCGGTGATCGGCCTTGCCCGTTCACAGGCGATCTTTTCCGCGACGCCGATCCTGATCGCGCTGCTGGCGATGCCGATCCTCGGCGAGCGGGTCGGCTGGCGGCGGTGGTCAGCGATCAGCGCCGGACTTTTCGGGGTGCTGCTGATCCTGAAGCCGGAAGGCGATTTTTTCGACGTGAAGCTGCTTCTCGCCGTCATTTCCTGCTTCAACTTCGCCTTCTACGTCATCGCCACCCGTCTGGTCAGCCGCGACGATTCGTCGATGACCAGCTTCTTCTATACCGGCGTCGTCGGCGGCATCACGATGACGCTGGTCGGACCGTTCTACTGGAGCTGGATGTCGCCGGGCGACTGGGGCTGGATGGCGCTCGTCTGCGTGACCAGCATTTCCAGCCATTATTTCCTGATCCGCGCCTATGATATTCTCGATGCCGCCGCCGTCCAGCCGCTGACTTATCTGTCACTTGTCTACGCCTCAATCATCGGCATGGTGATCTATGGCGAAACGCTCAGCTTCAACATGATCGTCGGCTCGGCGATCGTTGTCGCTGCCGGCATCTTTACCGTCTGGCGCGAACATGTGGTGGGACGCAGAGCGGCCGTCGCCAATTGACGGTTTCACTGCAATTTTAGCCAAGCCCCTAAAACCATTTCAATTTTCCGGCGTTATGCTTCCCGGCAGTACCAAGGGAGACAGTATGACCCGCAACTTGAAAATCACGGCCCGAAAGGCCGATCGGAAAAACTGCCGCGTGTTCGGCCATGTCAAATATCTGAGCAGCCAGGTGGATGCCCGCATCCTCAACCTATCGCCGACCGGTGCCGCCCTGGAGATGAAGGGGCCGCTCCATGCCGCTTCCGGCAGCAAGGTACGCATCGAGGCCGAAAACCTCGGGCTGCTCGAAGGTGTCATCCGCTGGAAGCATAATGGCCGCGTCGGCATCCAGTTCGACGTGAATTCGAATGCGAGGGCGCAGATCTCCTCCTATTTCCGCTTTTTCCATAAGGAGATGCGGCCGGTACTGGCAGTACGCCCGCTGGTTAGAACCGCCGTCATCGTCGAGCGGACGCCTCAGTTAACAGCATCGACGCCAAACTCGTAAGGTTGCCCGGCCTTTGCGCTGAAAGAGCGGCTGAGATCGCTTCAGCGGCTGCGGTTGACACTGACGCCGAGGATGACCGCGCCTTGCGTTCGCGGCAGCCTGGCGCCGGGTGACTGCGCCATAAATTGCATTTCCGAGCCATGACGCTTTTCCGGCGGATTGTTTTGACGTCCTGTCATTTTCGCAGTGTACTCCCCGCCAAATCGTCCTAACTCTGACGGGCCGGACGATGCATGACCCTGAAGGAGAGTTTGCATGTCTTCCATTTTCGATGTTGGCGTAATGAGCCGCCGTTCCCTGCTCGGCGGACTCGCCGCCACTTCCGCCCTGGTGCTGCTGCACCCTTTCAGCGCCCGCGCCAGCGCCAACCAGGCGCATCTGAGGTTGATGGAAACGACCGACATTCACGTCAATGTCTTCCCCTATGACTATTATGCCGACAAGCCGAACGACACGATGGGTCTTGCGCGCACCGGGACGATCATCGACGGCATCCGCGCCGAGGCTATCAACTCACTGCTGATCGACAATGGCGACGTGCTGCAGGGCAATCCGATGGGCGACTACATGGCCTATCAGCATGGCATGAAGGACGGCGACGTCCATCCGGTGATCAAGGCGATGAACACGCTCGGCTATACGGTTGGCACGCTCGGCAATCACGAGTTCAACTACGGCCTCGACTTCATGTTCAAAGTACTATCAGGCGCGAACTTCCCCTTCGTCTGCGCCAACCTCACCAAGGGCCAGCTCGCCTCGGACCCGAAGCGGGACGATCTCTTCTTCAAGCCCTACATCATCTTGGAAAAACAGATCAAAGACGGCGCCGGCAATGAGAGCCCCGTCAAGATCGGATTCATCGGCTTTGTACCGCCGCAGATCATGGTCTGGGACATCAAGAACCTCGAAGGCAAGGCGCAGACGCGCGACATCGTCGAGGCCGCCAAGGCCTGGATTCCCGCCATGAAGGAAGCCGGCGCCGATATCGTCATTGCGCTCTCGCATTCCGGCATTGATGGCAGCACACCGTCCGAAAAGATGGAGAACGCCTCGCTGCATCTCGCTGCCGTCGATGGGATCGACGCGATCTTCACCGGCCACCAGCATCTCGTCTTCCCCGGCCCGAAAAGCTGGGACGGCATCGCCAATGCCGATCCCGTCAAGGGCACGCTGCACGGCAAGCCCGCCGTGATGGCTGGCTTCTGGGGTTCACATCTCGGCCTTATCGACCTGCTGCTCGAAAAGGACGGCAACAGCTGGAAGATCGTCGATTTCACCTCGGAAGCACGGCCGATCTATCATCGCGACGACAAGAAGAAGGTGGTCGCCGACTACGCCGACAAGAAGGACGTGATCGAAGCCGCCAAAGCCGAGCACGAGGCGACACTTGCCTATGTCCGCACCCCGGTCGGCAAGACGTCCGCGCCGCTCTATTCCTATTTCGCGCTGGTTGCCGACGATCCCTCGGTACAGGTCGTCAGCCAAGCCCAGACCTGGTATATTAAGCAGATGCTCGCCGACACCGAGTTCAAGGATCTGCCGGTGCTTTCGGCGGCGGCCCCCTTCAAGGCCGGCGGTCGCGGCGGCGCCGACTACTATACCGATGTTCCGGCCGGCGATATCGCCATCAGGAACGTCGCCGACCTCTATCTCTACCCGAACACGGTGCAGGCTGTTGCTATCACCGGCGCCCAGGTGAAGAACTGGCTCGAAATGTCGGCCGGCATGTTCAATCACATCGAGGTCGGCTCGAAGGATGCGGCGCTGCTCAACACCGATTTCCCGTCCTACAATTTCGACGTGATCGACGGCGTCACCTACCAGATCGACCTGTCGCAGCCGCCGAAATATGATTCGTCAGGCAAACCGATCCATCCGGACGCCAACCGCATCCAGAACCTCGCCTTCAACGGCAAGCCGATCGATCCGGCTCAGAAGTTCGTCGTCGTCTCGAACAACTACCGCGCCGGCGGCGGCGGCAATTTCCCGGACATCAAGGCGGACAAGGTGATCTTCCAGGCGCCTGATACCAACCGCGACGTCATCGTCCGCTATATCCATGATCAGGGCACGATCAATCCGTCGGCCGACGCAAACTGGACCTTCAAGCCGCTCCCGGGCACGACCGCAACCTTCGAAAGCGGCCCGAAGGCGAAGCAGTTCCGCGCCGAGGTCAAAAGCGTGAAGATCGAGGATGCCGGCGAAGGGGCCGACGGTTTCTCGAAGTTCAGGCTGGTTCTTTAGGCGAAAAAATATGTCGACGAAGGCGCGGCACCCGCGCCTTCGTCATTCTGCCGCAAGCGGCGTAGCGGGTTCAGACAGCTCCGCCATCCGAGCATGGAAATCGGCCTGGCTCGGGCAGGCGGAAAGCCGGGTGCGGAACGCGTCGATCATCCAGGTGGCGGCAGGTCCGGGCGGGTTGGCGAGTTGGCGCACCGAATATATCGGATACTCCCCCTGTTCGTAGGCATCCAGATCGAGATGGACGAGCGTGCCACTGACGAGATCGTCATGGATCACGGAAGCCGGAAGGCCGCCCCAGCCGAGGCCGGCCTTGATGAGCTGGTGCTTCGTCGCAATATCGCTGACGCGCCACGTCTTGTAGGACAGAACGTTGAAATCGCGCCCCTTCGTCCGGCCCGACGCATCGGTGACGACGAGTTGCACTTCCTCGCGCACGTCGCCCAGCGTCAGCGGCCGACCGATCCCGGCAAGCGGGTGGTTGCGCGCGGCAACGGGCAACATGAAGGAATGACCGATCCGTTCCGTGACGATCGAATCGTCCTGCTGGACGACTGCACCACCAATTCCGACGGTCGCCTTGCCGCTCAGGACAAGATCCATGACCATTCCGAGCTCACCGACATTGAGGCTTAACGAAACGGACGGAAACATCTCGCGAAATTCGCGCAGGACCTCCACCAGGGCTCGCGAAGGCACCATGACGCTGATAGCGACGGAAACCTCCGCTTCGAGCCCTTCTCTCAGGCTCTTGACGCGCGCCCGCATGACCTGCAGGTCGCCGAGAATGCGCCGCGCATCCTCCAGCATCGCCTTGCCCGCCTCCGTCAGCTTCGGCTGGCGCGCACCAGAGCGCTCGAAAAGCGGCACTTCGAGCTGCGCCTCCAGATTGGCGATCGTATAGCTCACGACCGACTGCGCACGGTTCAGCGCCCGCGAAGCGGCCGAGAAGCTGCCGGTCTCGGCAACGGTCAAAAACACCTGCAATTGGTCCAAAGTCGGGTTCGGCAGCATCTTCTATCCATTCCATCGATAGTTTCGATCGACATTATCACCGTTTTTTCGATAGCAGGCCAGATCTATTTTCCTCATCGAGACTGCGGCTCACCTCCCAGTAACGGGCCGTCAAATTCCATTCGAAAGGAAATGCACCATGTCGTCCATCCTTCTTCTGACGTCCAGCCCGCGTGCCGAATCGCTCTCGACTCCGATCGCCGTCGATCTCGCCGAAAAGCTGAAGAGCCAGAATCCGGGCAGCGTCGTCGTCCGCCGCGACCTTGCCGCCAACCCGCTGCCGCATATCGATGACCTCTTCACCGGCGCGATCCGCAAGCCGGCCGAGGCCCGCACTGCTGAGGAAGCCGCAGCCGTCGAGACTTCCGACGAACTCGTCAACGAACTGCTCGCCGCCGACACGATCGTCATCAGCACCGGCCTCATCAATTTCAACATCTATTCGTCGCTGAAGACCTGGATCGACAACGTCGCCCGCGCCGGCCTGACCTTCAAGTACACGGAAAGCGGCCCAGTCGGCCTCGCAACCGGCAAGAAGGTTTATGTGGTGCTCGCCTCGGGTGGCGTCTACTCGCAGGGTCCGGCCGCCGCCTTGAACCATGCCGTGCCTTACCTGAAGTCGGTTCTCGGTTTCCTCGGCATCAGCGATATCGAGACCATCTATGTCGAAGGCCTGGCCTTCGGTCCGGAAGCCGCAGAAAAGGCGATCGACGCCGCCAAGTCGCGCGTCCAGGAAATCGCGCTGGCCGCCTGATCGGCTCAAATTCTTATGGAACGGCCGGCCTTTCGCCGGCCGTTTTTCATTTGTCGATGTCGGCGACAAAATCCCGGGCCGTTGCCAGGATTTCGGCGGAGAGTTCTTCATCGGACGAGATCCTGGCAAGGCCGCGCCGCCGGCCATCATCGCGAAGGCCATGATCGCCTTTCGCCGCCTTTCTCCTTCATCCGCTCGCGCAGCCTTGCTCGCCAATGACGCGAAATTACGCCTGAGCCCGTCCGTCGCTATTGTCTCCTACGGACGCCTTCTTTCGTTCTTGCGTTGCACGGTGAGCAACACGAAATAGGACGATTGCCAAATTCAGGACGGCAAGCAGGAGCAATACACAGAGCATGGTCTATATGCCGGAGCCACGGGCTAACTGAGTTTCACCACGCCGGAGCGGCCGACGACGCAGTTGCGGCCGCTCTTCTTTGCCGCGTAGAGCCTGCCGTCGGCAGCCGTCAGCACGGCGGTGAAATCGACGCCGTCCTCATCGGCGGTCGCAACGCCGATACTGACCGTGACCGGCCTGTCATCCGGCGTTTTGACGCTGGTCGCGATCGTCCAACGCAGTCGCTCGGCAAGCAGCAGACCTTCTTCGTGATCGGTGCCCGGACAGACGGCCACGAATTCCTCGCCGCCGAAGCGGAAGACACGATCACTCGAGCGCAACGTCGTGCCCAATCGGGCGGCGATCGCCTTCAGCACCTCGTCGCCCTGGAGATGGCCGTAGCCGTCATTGACATCCTTGAAGTGATCGGCGTCGATAATGAGGACGGTAGCGAACAACCCCTGCTTCAGTGCCTCCAGCAGCATCAGCGGCGCTTCCATTTCCATGCGCGTCCGATCGTAGACGCCAGTGAGCATGTCGCGGCCGGTGCGCTCAAGAAGATCGTTGTAGCGCTCGCGAAACGTCAGGTCGCCGAATACGTCGCTAATCGAGCGTGCGGACCCGGCTACGCCGATACGGCGAACACGATACTCATAGATCGCAAACATCGCCGCATAGAGGCAGACGGCAAGCATTTTCGCCTTCCATCCGCCCCAGAATGCGGCGATCGGCACATCCAGGAAGTAATGCAGCGCGGCGAAGAAGCCGATCTGGTCGAAGGTCAGCAGCACGAAGCCCGAAATCAGGAAACGCAGGACGACGCGGCGGCGGAAGAAATCGCCGAGTTTTTCGTAAAGCAGGATGATGCCGAGCGAATCGACATAGAGCAGCGCCGTGCCCCAGACCATCAGCCAGCCCATCTCCTTGAGAAAATCGACGTCAGGCGTGTGGTTGGTCGACATCTGCAGCGGCTGGTGCAACTGCAGCACCCAGGCAATACCGACGGTGAGCAGGTTGCCGAGGAACAGGCCGTAGATCGGCTGGCGCACCGTCGCCGCATCCTCCTGCAGGTAAAGCATCAGGATCATCATCAGCTTGCCGGAAAAGAAGATCGATGAGCCCGGCGACACATCGCCAAACGGCAGCGAGACGTAGAAGACCGCCGCCAGATAGGTCTCCATGAAATGCATGACGCCGAGCGCCGTCAGGAAAACCCCGAGACCGAGCCGATGACGGAAATGCAGAAGCGTCACCATCAGCACGAAATAGGCGATGGCTTCGACGACGAAGAGAAGGAGGTTGAGTGTCTCCATCATGAGACCTCGGCTCCGGACGTTCGGCCTCCTGCTGGCGCGGTGATCGCGACAACGAATCCTTTGGTCAATCGTCCGAAACAGTCAAACACGGGGGTGTCCTGCAAATCCTGCAGGCGATACCTTTCACCGCAATCCTTTAAGATTGCGTGAGTGAGAACGCGCTTGCTGGAGAGCACCCGGATCACACACAGGAATAGTTACAGCCGGTATCAAGGACCTATGCCCGGATCCCGATTTCAGACCTGACGAAGCTTCTCGCCGTCACCAAAGAGCGACGAACCATGCTGATCGATAATCTGCTGCGCCTTGCGCACCGTGCATTCGATCGCATCGTCGGAGGAGGTAAACAGATCGGCGCGGATGAAATTGCGCACCAGCACCTCGTCGCCGACCTTCTTTTCGATACGGCCGGCCAGGCGATACTGGCTGCCCTCCCTACGCGGCTCTGCATAGATCGTGCAATCGCCGTAAAGCTGCGGCTCGCCGGAAGGGCCTGCCGATTCCGTCGCCGGTTTGCTGCCGCCGGAGAACATCGAAAAGATATTTGAAATGAACGAAGCCATGCTCCGCCTTTAGCACGGCGATATCGCTGTCGCCAAGTCAAATGATCAGGTTGGCGAGGATCTCGTTTTCGGTAATATCCTCGTAACCCATGCCGGCTGCTTCGAAATTTCCGATCAGCCGGGCGAAATTCTCAGGCGCCTTGGTTTCGATGCCGATCAGAATCGAGCCGAAGTTGCGCGCCGATTTCTTCAGATATTCGAAGCGGGCGATATCGTCGTCGGGGCCGAGCAGATTGAGGAAATCCCGGAGTGCGCCAGGGCGCTGCGCGAGCCGCAGGATGAAGTATTTCTTCAGCCCTGCGTAACGCATGGCTCTTTCCTTTACGTCAGGCAGACGCTCGAAATCGAAATTGCCGCCGGAGACGACGGCAACGATGGTCTTGCCGCGGATTGCTTGGCCGTCCATCGCGGCGATCGCCGTCAGCGACAGGGCGCCGGCTGGCTCCAGCACGACGCCCTCGACATTCAGCATCTCCTGAATGGTGACGCAGATGGCGTTCTCCGGCATCAGTTGCACCTGCTCGGTCGGAAAATCGCGAAGGGCCGCGAAATTCAGGTCGCCGATGCGCGCCACTGCGGCGCCATCAACGAAATTGTCGACCTTGGGAAGCGTCGTCACCGCGCCCGCCTCGATGCTGCGCTTAAGGCTCGGCGCGCCGGCTGGCTCAGTGAAGACGAAAGCCGATTTCGGCACCGTGCCGTCGAGATAACCGGTGATGCCGGCAGCAAGTCCACCGCCGCCGACCGGCAGGACGACCATGTCCGGCACCGTGCCCTCCGGCAGTTGCTGCATGATTTCGGCGGCCACCGTCGCCTGACCCTCGATGATGTCGGCATGGTCGAAGGGCGGCACCATGACGCCTCCGACTGCCTCCACATGTTCGCGCGCGGCCTGGTAGCACTGGTCGAAGAAGTCGCCGAACAGCCGGATGGTGATGAATTCGGCGCCGAACATGCGGGTCTTGTCGATCTTCTGTTGCGGTGTCGTCACCGGCATGAAGACGACGCCCGGCACGCCGAAATGGCGGCAGACGAAAGCAAAGCCCTGGGCGTGATTGCCGGCCGAGGCGCAGACGAAGGTCTTGCCGGCAGCACCCTGCCCGATCGCCTTGCGGAAGAAATTGAAGGCGCCGCGGATCTTGTAGGAGCGCACCGGCGACAGATCTTCGCGCTTCAGCCAGATATCGGCCCCGTAGCGGGCCGAAAGATGATCATTGAGTTGCAGCGGCGTTGCCGGAAACAGGCTGCGCATCGCCTCTTCGGCGCTTTCGACATCGAGTTTCGTCACGGGCGTGGTCCATTCTCTCAATTAGCCACCGCCGCTATGGCACAGGCCAACCGGCAAAAGAAAGCCCGTTTCGGCCGTTTCCGGTTCGCTCCCGGACCGGTTCGCTCCCGGACCGGTTCGCTCCGAAGAAGGCTTTCTTAAGCCAATCGCGAATTGGCGGCACATGAACTGATTTTAACTGTCAATGAAAAGGGCGGCCACTTATATGAAGCTATGATGATCTTTAAATTCGCAAAACCGCTCGCCTGGCTGCTGCTCGCCTTCATCATCTTCGTCACGGTTTCGCCGATCGGAGAGAGGCCGGATACAGTCACGATGGTCGATGTTGACCGCGCGGTTGCCTATCTACTTCTCGGCCTCGCCTTCGCGCTTTCCTATCCGAAACAATGGAAAACGGTGGCCGTGCTGCTGATCGTCGGCGCATTCGCCATCGAATGGCTGCAATATTTCGCGCCGACCCGCCATCCGCGCCTGCATGACGCGAGCATCAAGGCGATGGGTACAGCCCTCGGTCTGCTGGCTGGCTGGGTGATTAACAAATGGCGCGATACGAAGGCGCCAAACGCCCTTCCGTTCGCAGAACGCTGAATATCAGCGGGATCGGCTAGAAAGCGCGTAATTGCACTGCCCAGAAGAACAGTGGTATCGCGGCCATCGCAGTTCCGAGAACAAGCGCGACACTGGTCTTGAAGACGCGGATGCGCCTAGTCCTTGCCCCACTCCAATCGTAAACCATCGTCTTACTCCCACAAGACAACACTTACTCCACCGCCGCGGCGCAATCCTTGCACCGAAAATGCCATATGCAAGCAATAGCGCGCTTTTATCCACAATATACACGCATAATACAAGCATATTCGAACGGGATTATAAAGGTGGTGCGGGCGACGGGGGTCGAACCCGTACAGCCAAGGCCGAGGGATTTTAAGTCCCTTGCGTCTACCAGTTTCGCCACGCCCGCTTGCGGCGTTTTCAATATCTTGCGTCATGGGCGATGGGAAGAGCCGCAAGCCGTAAAAATCATGCCTGTCTTGGCCAGTTGCACCGCCGAATGATCCGTCACACATTTTCCGCCGGAAAGCCGCGACCGATCAAGGGGCCCGGTCTGTCGCGGGAGAAACGGAAAAGACGCGGCGAGCCTCACGCCCGCCGCGCCTTTATCATTTCAGTGCCGAAGATCAGGCGAGCTTGGCGGCAAGCTTGGCGATGTGGGCGCCCTGATATTTCGCGCCTTCCAGCTCGATCTCGGAAGGCTGGCGCGAGCCGTCGCCGTTGGTGATGGTGGAAGCGCCGTAGGGCGAGCCGCCCTTGACTTCCTCGGTGCCCATCTGGCCCTGGAAGGCGTAAGGCAGGCCGGCAACAACCATGCCCTGGTGCAGGAAGGTGGGGATGAAGCCGAGGATGGTCGATTCCTGGCCGCCGTGCTGGGTGGCCGAGGAGGTGAAGACCGAACCGAGCTTGCCGACGAGTTTGCCGGCGAACCAGAGTCCGCCCGTCTGATCCCAGAAGTTACGCATCTGCGAGGCGACCGTGCCGAAGCGGGTGCCGGCGCCGACGATGATCGCATCGTAGTCGGCCAGTTCGTCGACGGTGGCGATCGGAGCCGCCTGATCGACCTTGTAGTAGGAAGCCTTGGCGACGTCTTCCGGAACCAGTTCCGGAACGCGCTTGACGGTAACCTCGGCACCGGCCGACTTCGCGCCTTCGGCAACGGCGTAGGCCATGGTTTCGATATGGCCGTAAGCCGAATAATAAAGGACGAGAACCTTCGCCATCTTCAATCTCCCTTGGAGCACTGGTTGAATTTCGTGACCGAGGGAGTTCTATCAGCGCCTATATCCGAACACAGCCATGCCATGAAGAACTCAGTGTTCAGCATCCGTAGACGAAAATTCACTTGCGTTTTCATTTCAGCAAAAATGAACCTATCGCCGAACAGCATTCAGATTTCCGGCTGGCTCGGCCTGAAATC
The DNA here is from genome assembly GCF_019798305.1 of Rhizobium leguminosarum. GTDB lineage: Bacteria > Pseudomonadota > Alphaproteobacteria > Rhizobiales > Rhizobiaceae > Rhizobium > Rhizobium leguminosarum_U. Next base: position 56,474 of record NZ_JAAXDD010000011.1, on the reverse strand, counting down.
TGAATGCTGTGCCCGCTTGCACTTTTCGGCATCATGCTCTGGCTGTTTGCAAAGCGGCCGAACGGCACTACCTATTCACCAGCCTCAGATCACGGAACATCCCATGAGCCAAGACATCGTCGTCACCGCCGCCATGCTCGCCATCGGCGACGAACTTCTTTCCGGCCGCACCAAGGACAAAAATATCGGCCATCTCGCCGATCTGCTCACGCTTTCCGGCATCGATCTCAAGGAGGTGCGCATCGTCGCCGACGACGAGGAGGCGATCGTCGAGGCGCTGAACGCGCTTCGCGGCAAATATGATTACGTCTTCACCTCGGGCGGTATCGGGCCGACGCATGACGACATCACCGCCGATGCCATCTCCAAGGCTTTCGGCGTGCCTTGCGAATATGACGAAGCGGCAATGACGCTGCTTGCCGAGATGTACCGGCGCCGCGAGATGGAATTCACCGAAGCGCGCCAACGCATGGCGCGCATGCCGCGAGGGGCGGTGCATATCGCCAATCCGGTCTCGACCGCGCCGGGCTTCATCATCGGCAACGTCCATGTCATGGCCGGCGTGCCGCAGGTGTTCCAGGCAATGGTCGACAATGTGCTGCCGACGCTTCGAACCGGCACGCCGGTGCTTTCGCTCGCCATCGCCTGCCCTTACGGCGAAGGCGAGATCGGCACGCCCTTGACCGCGATCCAGAAGGCACATCCGGAAACCAGCATCGGCTCCTACCCGCGCTATGTCGGCCAGAAATTCTCGACCGAGATCGTCGTACGCGGTCGCTCGCAGGCGGTAATCGATGCGGCCGGCGCCGAAGTCCGGGAGATGATCGACGCCATCCGCCAGAGGAAGGACATCGCCGAAAACCATTCCGCCGAGGCTTGAGGGAAACGCCGGAACTCAGGACCATCCTTGATCCCCATCAAGGAACAGCAGAACGGTCCGGTGCATTCCTTTCCTCGCGCAAGCCATTTCAGCGCAAGGAGAATTGATATGTCTTACAAAACCATTCTCGCCATTCTCGATACATCAGACAATAGCGGCGCGGTTGCCGATTTCGCCTTTGCCATGGCCGCTGAAAGCGGCGCCCATGTGATCGGCCTGCATGCCGAAATCATCTCCGCCGTGCCGCTGGTGGCGCCGATGGAAATCCCCGATCCCGTCGCCGTGCAGGCGCTGCAGGACATGGCGCATAGCGAAACGATTGCGGTCGAGCGTATCTTCAGGGCGAAAGCGGAGGCATCAGGCGCTTCCTCCGAGTGGCGCAGCTTTGCCACATCAACCGGATACGGCTCCGCACCGCTGATCGAAAGTGCGCGCAGCGCCGACCTCTTAATCGCCTCACAGGCCGACCCGGCCAGACCTTCCGACAGCCACGTCGACGTCGACAGTTTCCTCTTCGAAAGCGGCCGGCCGGTGCTGATGATCCCCTATATCATCCGCCAGCCGAAGCCGATCAAGCGCGTGCTTATCGCCTGGAACGGCTCGAAGGAGGCGGCGCGCGCGACCTTCGACGCGCTGCCGATCCTCAAAGCCGCCGACGAGGTGGAGATCTTTTCGGTCGATCCGGCCGACACGGCGCTGCAATCGCCGCTGACCGCAGGTGCCGACATCGCCGCGACGCTTGCGCGTCATGGCGTGAAGACGACGCTTTCGACGGCGCAAAGTGTGGACAAAAGCGCATCCCATGTCATCGAAAACAGGCTTTCGGACAGCAGCATCGATCTTCTCGTCATGGGCGCCTATACGCATTCCTGGCTCTGGCAGATGATCTTTGGTGGCACGACCAAGACCCTGCTGCAATCGATGACGGCGCTGACCCTGTTATCGCGTTGATTGGCTGCTCTTGCCTTTTGCCGGCAAATCCCGCTAATTGCGGCGACCGATGACAGCTTCGAGCCTCGGCCCCATCTCGCGCAGTTCCGGCTGCGCGATTTGCGTTTTGCCGATCGCCGCTTCAAGCCCGTCCGGTCGCCGGCAAACGGCGTGTCGTTTTTTCATGCCGCGGAGCAGCCCGATGTCCCTTCCCGATAAAGCCTTTCCCGTTTCCTGGGATCAGTTCCACCGCGATGCGCGCGCGCTTGCCTGGCGGCTTGCCGGCCTTGATCAGACGTTCAAGGCGATCGTCTGCATCACCCGCGGCGGCCTCGTTCCGGCTGCGATCATTTCGCGCGAACTGAACATCCGGCTGATCGAGACCGTCTGCGTCGCGTCCTATCATGACTATGTGAACCAGGGGGACATGGTGCTGCTCAAGGGAATAGCGCCCGAACTTCAGGAAAATGGCGGCGAAGGCGTTCTCGTCGTCGACGACCTGACGGATACCGGCAAGACCGCCGCACAGGTGCGCGCCATGCTGCCGAAGGCACATTTCGCCTGCGTCTATGCCAAGCCGAAGGGCGTACCGACCGTCGACACCTTCATCACCGAGGTGAGCCAGGATACCTGGATCTACTTCCCCTGGGACATGGGCTTCACCTATCAGGAGCCGATCGCCAAGGGCGCGCGCTGATCGCCACCGATCGCAACGCGCAACCTTCGCATTTACTACTTGAAATTGTTCCAGATTTTGTCGGCGAGGTTTTCTGAATCCGCTATCGGGATCTGCACATCTATTTTATCTTATTCGCATAAACACTGCATAATTCCTTAAATCGGAATCGATTTAAGGATAAAATTATGCAGAAATTCAAAGTGTTACAGCGTCCTTAGCGCGTCTAAAGAAGACGCGCGGCGCTGTAAGAAGCTGCGAATCGCGTCAAATTGCGCTTAAAGCGTGCAACAAACGATGCGATATAAGGAAGCAAGATGGCGCGGTGGGGGCATATAGGAGCGGTTGTGACCGTCGGGTTGGCGACCTTTCTATTTCCGCTGGCGCCTGTCCGCGCTGAGCCTGCCTACATTCCCCTCGTGCGCGACTATGTCGAGAAGCGGATCCGACCAATAGTGGAAACGCCATTGGTGCTGAACGCCATTGCCGAGCAGAACGCGAAATTCGACAATGTCAGCGAAATGGATATGCGCGTGCTCGACGAGACCTACCGGTCGGAGGTCGATCAGCACCACCTGCATATGGTCAAGCTGCTGCTCGACAAATCCGTGTCGCACTATCTGAAAGCCAGGCAGGACGCCTCGCAAGGGGTGATCGTCGAGTTTTTCGTCACCGACTCGCATGGGCTGAATGTCGGGCAGAGCACCATCACCGCCGACTATTGGCAGGGCGACGAGGAGAAATATCTCAGAACCTTCGCCAACAGCTCCCGGGAGATCTTCATCGACCGGGCCGAACGCAACGAATCCACCCAGAATCTCGAAACGCAGGCGAGCTTCGTCGTCATGGACGAAGAGAACAGGCCGATTGGCGTCGCCATCGCTACCATCGCCATCGATGCGCTCTAAAGCGCGTCGCAATCTTTCAGATTCGCTCCCCGCGCTTTAGGTCTTATTTCCAACGCTCGTCGTTACCGCAAAACCGCTTTACAGTTTTGCGCGACATGCTCTCAGGGCGCTGATTTCCTCTGCGAATCGCCATGCGCATTTGCGCCGGAAATGCCATCACAAGATTTGCCGCAGGACGCTTTTTTGCCGTTCCGACCTTTTCCTTAGCCGGCAACACCTGCAAGCCATTGTAATTTCAGCGCTCCCCGGCTTTCCCCAATCTCCACAGGCGCATCCACAACATGTTGTGGTTAGCAATCAATTAAAAGCCAGCCCTTGACGGAATCAGCTGTTTCAAACTTTACTGTTCCTGATGTTGCGGCGGCGACAGGACCGGAGGTAACGAGCCCGGTTCCCTTTTGAAAATTAGGACGCAGAATCAGGGCGATGGACCGGGAACGGTTCAGGCCTGACAGGGTTTTTGTGCGGTTTTCAGCCTCCAAAAAAAGTGACATTGGGACTGGCGATAATAAGCTGTTAATACTATATTTAGTGTTTGCAGCCACCATCACCACAAGATACAGGAAGGTCATCTCCGGATGACACCCCTGTCACGATACGGAAACGAGACTGGCTGCGCGACGACAAAGTGCCGCCGGATAGGAATTTTGCGCCGAGGTCGCGGGGACCGGGCGCCAACACGAGGTCAAGACCATGCGCATCGAACGTCGTTTCACGAAGGCCGGCCAAGGCGCCTATGCGGATATCGAATTCCGCAAGGCGACGAGCGAGATCAAGAACCCTGACGGTTCGGTCGTGTTCCGCCTCGAGAATATCGATGTTCCCGCGCAGTTCTCCCAGGTCGCGACCGACGTTCTGGCGCAGAAGTATTTCCGCAAGGCCGGCGTTCCCACTCGGCTGAAGAAGGTCGAGGAAAACGACGTTCCTTCCTTCCTGTGGCGCTCCGTTCCCGACGATGCTGCGCTGAAGGCCCTGTCCAAGGACGAGCAGACCGGCTCCGAAATCGATGCGCGCCAGGTCTTCGACCGTCTTGCCGGCACCTGGACCTATTGGGGCTGGAAGGGCGGCTATTTCTCCTCCGAGGAAGATGCCTCGGCCTTCAAGGACGAGCTTGCCTATATGCTCGCCACCCAGCGCGTCGCCCCGAACTCGCCGCAGTGGTTCAACACCGGCCTGCACTGGGCCTACGGCATCGATGGTCCCGGCCAGGGCCATTTCTACGTCGATCCCTTCACCGGCAAGCTGACCAAGTCCAAGTCGGCCTATGAACACCCGCAGCCGCATGCCTGCTTCATCCAGTCTGTCGAGGACGATCTCGTCAACGAAGGCGGCATCATGGACCTTTGGGTGCGTGAGGCGCGCCTGTTCAAATACGGCTCCGGTACCGGCTCCAACTTCTCGATGCTGCGCGGCGAAGGCGAAAAGCTTTCCGGCGGCGGCCGCTCCTCCGGCCTGATGAGCTTCCTGAAGATCGGCGACCGCGCCGCCGGCGCCATCAAATCGGGCGGCACGACGCGCCGCGCCGCCAAGATGGTGGTCGTCGACATCGACCATCCCGATATCGAGGAATACATCAACTGGAAGGTCAAGGAAGAGCAGAAGGTCGCAGCCCTCGTCACCGGCTCCAAGGTCGTCGCCAAGCATCTGAAGGCGATCATGAAGGCCTGCTTCAACTGCGAAGGCGGTGACAACGGCGATTGCTACGATCCCAACAAGAACCCTGCCCTGAAGCGCGAAATCCGCGCCGCCAAGAAGGACCAGGTTCCCGAGAACTACGTCCAGCGCGTCATCCAGTTCGCCCGCCAGGGCTACAAGGATCTCCAATTCAAGACCTACGACACGGATTGGGATTCGGAAGCCTACCTCACGGTATCCGGCCAGAACTCCAACAACTCCGTCTCGATCAAGGACGACTTCCTGCGCGCCGTCGAGAATGATGGCGAATGGAACCTGACCGCCCGCAAGGACGGCCGGGTGATGAAGACGCTGAAGGCCCGCGATCTCTGGGAAACCATTTCCTACGCCGCCTGGGCTTCGGCCGATCCGGGCATCCATTTCAACACGACGATGAACGACTGGCACACTTCGCCGGCCGGCGGCCCGATCCGCGGCTCGAACCCGTGCTCGGAATACATGTTCCTCGACGACACGGCCTGCAACCTTGCCTCGCTGAACCTGCTGCAGTTCAAGGACAAGGCCACCAAGCGCATCAACATCGCCGATTACGAACATGCGGTTCGCCTGTGGACCGTCGTGCTCGAAGTCTCGGTCATGATGGCGCAGTTCCCGTCGAAGCGCATTGCCGAACTCTCCTACGAATACCGCACGCTCGGCCTTGGCTACGCCAATATCGGCGGCCTGCTGATGTCGTCAGGCATTCCCTATGACTCCACTGAGGCCCGCGCCATCGCAGGGTCGCTGACCGCGATCATGACCGGCATCTGCTATGCGACCTCGGCCGAAATGGCTGCCGAGCTCGGCCCGTTCCCGAATTTCGCGCCGAACCGCGAGAGCATGCTCAAAGTCATTCGCAACCATCGCCGTGCGGCGCATGGCGAGAGCTCCGGCTATGAAGCGCTGTCGATCAACCCGGTCGCGCTGATCCATTCGGAAAACCCAGACCAGGATCTCGTCGCCCACGCCAAATCGGCCTGGGACAAGGCGCTCGAGCTTGGTGAACAGCATGGCTACCGCAATGCCCAGGTCTCGGTCATCGCGCCCACAGGCACGATCGGTCTCGTCATGGATTGCGACACCACCGGCATCGAGCCCGACTTTGCCCTCGTCAAGTTCAAGAAGCTCGCCGGCGGCGGCTACTTCAAGATCATCAACCGCGCCGTGCCCGACGCGCTGCGCACGCTCGGCTATTCGGAAAGCCAGATCGCCGAGATCGAAGCCTATGCTGTCGGCCACGGCAATCTGAACCAGGCGCCGGCGATCAATCCGTCGACGCTGAAGACCAAGGGCTTCACCGACGAAAAGGTCGAAGCCGTCAATGCCGCGCTGAAGAGCGCCTTCGACATCAAGTTCGTCTTCAACCAGTGGACGCTCGGCGCCGACTTCCTGAAGGATACGCTGAAGGTTTCCGACGAACAGCTCGCCGACATGAGCTTCAGCCTGCTCGACCATATCGGCTTCTCGAAGAAGGACATCGAAGCCGCCAACATCCATGTCTGCGGCGCGATGACGCTGGAAGGCGCGCCCTTCCTCAAGGCGGAACACCTGCCGGTCTTCGATTGCGCTAATCCTTGCGGCAAGATCGGCAAGCGCTACCTCTCGGTGGAAAGCCATATCCGCATGATGGCGGCGGCTCAGCCTTTCATCTCGGGTGCGATTTCCAAGACGATCAACATGCCGAACGAGGCGACCGTCGAGGATTGCAAGAACGCCTACATGCTCTCCTGGAAGCTTGGCCTCAAGGCCAACGCGCTCTATCGCGACGGCTCGAAGCTGTCGCAGCCGCTCAATTCCTCGCTGATCGAAGACGAGGACGATGAGGATGCGCTGGAGGAACTGCTGCAGGCGCCCCTGGCCGCCCAGGCCGTCACCGTCACCGAGAAGATCATCGAGCGGGTGATCGAACGAGTTTCGCGCGAACGCGAGAAGCTGCCGAACCGCCGCCAGGGCTATACCCAGAAGGCCGCCGTCGGCGGACATAAGGTCTATCTGCGCACCGGCGAATTCGGCGACGGCCGCATCGGCGAGATCTTCATCGACATGCACAAGGAAGGCGCCGCCTTCCGTGCGATGATGAACAATTTCGCCATCGCCATCTCGCTCGGCCTGCAATATGGCGTGCCGCTCGAGGAATATGTCGAGGCCTTCACCTTCACCAAGTTCGAGCCGGCCGGCATGGTCATCGGCAATGATGCGATCAAGAACGCTACCTCGATCCTCGACTATGTCTTCCGCGAGCTTGCCGTTTCCTATCTCGGCCGCCATGATCTGGCACATGTCGATACGTCGGATTTCTCGAACACGGCGCTTGGCAAGGGCATCCAGGAAGGCAAGACCAACCTGCTCTCCACCGGCTGGACCCGCGGCTACAAGCCGACGCTGGTGTCCGGCACCGGCGGCGAACGCCAGGCAGGCGAACCCAAGGGTGCGGCGACCGCCGCCCCTGCCCGCGCCACGTCCACCGGCACCGTGACCGCCTTTGCAGGCAGCGCTGCCCGCAAGCTGGAGCCGACGGTCGCCATCGCCACCTCCGAAATCGTCGCCTTCAAGCGCGATTACGAAGAACGCGCCAAGGAACTGGCGGAAGAGATCGCCGAAGAGGTGACCGAGGAACTCACCAGCGACGCAACGGCCTTGTTCTCAGACAAGGCGGCAGCCGACGCGGCAACGGCGAAATCCGAAGCCAAGAAGCGCGAAGCCGAACGCCGCCAGCGCTCGATCATGCAGGGCTATACCGGCAACATGTGCTCGGAGTGCCAGAACTTCACGATGGTGCGGAATGGCACTTGCGAGAAGTGCGACACGTGTGGAAGTACAAGTGGGTGCTCTTGAGTACTCTTCCTACTCCGAACCGGTTCGCACTAAAGCGAACCGCGTCAAAGAAGCATCCGCCCTTTGGGCGGATTCCGTTTAGGAAGACAGGGCTGAGGAGCGGAGCCCACTTCGCAGCCGAAGAAGCTCTGTTTTCACAACGCATGACGGGAAAACTAAGAAATGTGGGCAGACCTCACCTAAGATGAAGTCATTAATTCGATCTAGGGTCGACGGAACGGACTACGGCTAGAGCCTAGAGCGAGCGTCGTACATTCCGAACTTGGACGCCTTCAGGTGCGGCACGAAACCGATCAACTCGTAGACGTTCATCGATTGATCGAGGTTGGGGGTTGATGCGCTCTCGGGGGGACCATGTGTGGGCCGATCGCTTCGACGGCAATGTTGCCGACGTTTTCGGCGTTCAGGACGCGTTCGTCGTCAAGATCGTCGAGGCGCTGAAAGTCAATCTCATGGGAAACGAGAAAACGGAGATCACCCGTGGCAGGACGGACAGCCTCCGGGCGAAAGAGGCCTTCGACGAGGGCTGGAGTCTCTCTACCTTCGTTTCAATGCCAAGGACGACGCGGCGGCCGTCGCGCCGCTCAAAAGGGCAATTCAACTCGATCCCGAGTACGGACGCGCCTACGCCGCGCTCGCCTTGGTTCAGAGTCGAAGACTACGCTCTGGCACGAGGAGGTCCTCTTCAGAGATGATAACCTCCGTTTGTAGCCATGCACCGAGCTTTCGACCAACTGGAAAACGCCAGAAGATACCCTACGGCTCTCGGATATACGGTCCAAGCGCTGGCCCATCTGCGTTTCAGCCCGCCGCCTGGTATGCGGCCGTCCATCTCCGGTACTCCGAGCTACGTTTTCATGATATCCGCACCGTCACATTGTATTGATACGGTCCGGTCTCCTCGACCCGAACCCTGTCGCCTGCGACCACGCCATTGGCGCGGAAGAACGAACCGATCCAACCTCTCGCCCGGAATAATTTCTTCGACCCGTCTAGGTCGGTTCGAACCGTGCCTTGCCCCCAGTCGACAACGATTTCACGGGCCGCCTTTTCAGCCTTGCTAGAACCTCCGATTGCATCAGATGGAAAGCCATCGAAGAAGTTGCGCAGATAGATATGTTTGTGGTCGATGTTACCTTGGGTGATCTCCACCTCGCCAACGAATTTGCGGTTGTTCGCGACGGTGAGCGTTTCCGGCTCGGGAATTGCCGCGAGCACCTCGCCCGATTGTGGACCATGGTTCATCTGGCGGGCGATCGCATCGGTCACCTCCTCATCGAGATTAACCCATGTCACAGCACCGCTTTTGTGGCGATAGCGAACGGGCGTTTCAAGCCGGCGGACGTCGGCTAGCACCCACGGTGTGTTCCAACTCGCTACCTCGCCAGACCTGATCATTTCTTCGGGTATCCGATGTCGCTCGATCGTTTCGATCATTTGCTCGGGTGACTGCAGAGGATTTACATCGATAAGACGAGCCACGCCGTAAACTGAACCCATGCCCTTCCAGACAAGGCCGAACCACCCTCGATGGGACGTAGGCGTCGAGCGCATTTCCCAGTCCTTCTGACCAGCAAGTATCAAACTGATCCAGGGCTGGGCGATCACCAGCGCCTTTGTTACAACGACCGATGACCGAGCGACGATTTGACTGTTCATTTCAATCCTTGTTGGAGGGCTTCCGTTACCGAATTATTTTTCGAAGTCGCCAGCATTAGTCGATCGACAGAGAACCGTCGGCTGCCGCCACGGGCAATTTCAGATTGTCCCGCTGGAACATTCCTTGCATCGCGGCACTCACAGGGTCACCGCTCTCTGTGGCTTTCTCTGCCGTAAGCAGACGCTGTAGTGCGGCGACATCATCATCCGTATCGCCCATCGGCCACAATGCCGAGCTAGCCAGCCGGCGTTTCCGTGTCATCAGGCTCTGCAGCAAGCAGTCGAAGGACTGGTCGCGGTAGGACGGGTGGATGGCCATCGGGATGTGGATTGTCACCGGATGGGTTTGGCCAATCCGGTGAACGCGGTCGTTGCACTGCTCTTCGACGGCCGGGTTCCACCAGCGCGACAGATGGATGACATGTGTCGCCGCTGTCAACGTCAGCCCTGTTCCAGCCGCCTTGGGCCCGAGCACCAATAGATCGAAGCCCTGGTCGTCGACGAGGTGTCGCTGGAAGCGATTGACGATCGCCTGGCGTTGCGGGATGGGGGTATCGCCGTTGATTAGGTCAACGCGTGCCAGCTTGAACTCGGCGCGAACCAGCTCGATAAAGCGATATTGCATTTGCCGATGCTCGATGAACACGAGCGCACGCTCGCCGCGCGAATGCACCTGCCGGAGTATGTCCATGACGGCGGTCAAGCGGCCAGATGCCGTAATGAAGTCTTCGTCGCTTCGAGCCGCCTGGACAGAAGGGTGCACCGAGACCGTGCGGATATGGTGGAGCATTTTGAGCTGCGCTCCCATCCCTCCGATCGCCAGCTTCAACCGGGCGTCATCGTAGGCGCTCGCCTGAGCGTCGGGCATAAGACGCGGATGGATTTTGCGGGCCTTCCTGGGCAGGTCGGACGCTACGGTGTCTTTGACACGGCGAAGCGCCAGCGGCGGACATTCATCGTTCGGCAGGAAAACGCGGCTGTGGAGTTCTGCCATGTTCTCCGACGTTGGCTCGCGATAGCGTGTGTGGAAGTCGCGCAGCGTATTGAGAGACCCAGCGGCCAACTGGTCCATTATCGACCAAAGGTCAGTAGCCGCGTTTTCGATCGGCGTCCCGGTTAACCCGATGCGGAAGTCCGCATTCATAGCCCGAGCCGCTACCGCTCGCAGGCTGACCGGGTTTTTCAGCGCTTGAATCTCATCGAATACAATCGCAGAAAACGGAACGCGTCCGAGGGAATGCTGATAGTTGGTGAGCGTTGTGTATGTGGTCAGGAGCCAAACCCGATGCGCCCTGCCTTCCTCAATGGCTTCATGTAGGAAACCGAGATCGAGTTTTGCCTCGCCCGCGTCGGTATCCCGTCCCTTTGCGCCGACCGACTTGCGTCCGCCGAGGCTGCTTCCATAAAGCCTGATAAGGTGACCCAAGCCTGGTTCCCGGAGATGGCGGCTAACCTCCTGCTCCCAGTTCTCCAGCAACGATGTGGGCGCGACGACCAGCACCGGACCTTTGTTCGTCGGGGTGCCTTGGGCCATCTGCGCTTTAAGCCATGCCAAAAAGGCAATCGTCTGCAGTGTCTTTCCCAATCCCTGCTCATCGGCGTTTAGGACACCGGGAAGCCCCGCTTTCCATGCTTCAACCTGCCATTCGAGGCTTTCAATCTGATGCTCTTTGAGCGGTGTTTCGATGTCCTGTGGGATATTGAAACCCGTGGCCAAGTTTCTCGTTTTCAGCTTTGCATGCCACGAGAGCTCCTCAAAATTCACTGCCGTGTCGAGAACCATCGGGCCATGCTTGAGCTCTGGGGCTCGGGATTCCTCTTGTGGTTCGGCGACGTCCTTGGCATCAATTCGGTTGTTGATCAGCGTCAGCATTTCCGGGCGGGCGGGCAAGCTGTGGTCACCTAGCTCCACGGATGACTGCTCAGCCGTTATCGCGTCTGACACCCTTTCATGCAGTGCTTCCAGCTCGTCACGCGGCATTTTACCCAGAACTTCGCCGAGCTTGCGCGCGAACTCTTCGGGCATCCACGTCGTACCGCTACCCTCTGAAATGTCGAGCGCCACCTTTTCGAAAGCCACGATGCCCGTTACGCGTTCGGAATACTCTCGGGTCTCGACAAGTAGGTCGCCTGCAGCCGCCTCGATGGCCTCTTGCTCGGCTTGTGGACTTAGTCCTTGGAGTTTTCCGTCGGCGCGAAGCTGGGCTTCGACAGCGTCCGAGATTCTGAGGCCCGGATTGCGCATGAACTCACGCCGTTCGTCAGTCGGCGCTTTCTGCATGTCGGCCATGACCTTGAGCGCGGGGGCCGCTGCCCGGTCGACGACGAGATAGCTTCCGGGAGACAGGCGATAAGCAGGCAGCGCGCCGCGTTCGCGCAGCCTTGTCTGGAACACCCCGAGATTGGTGCTGTCGATCTCCCCCATATCTTCGGAGACCTCATCATGACCACTGTCGTCCTGCCCTAGACGCCGAGACGAAAACGGCACCACTTCGAAGTCCGACGAACCTCTGGGCGAAATCGAAAATCGGTCAGCTAGCCGCACCTGCAGGCCGCTGAGAAAGTCGGTCATCGACAGACGCGCCGCGGGGCCTTTGTTTTCCCCGTCGGCTCCCGGGTCCAGCATCTGCCGAAAACGGGCAAGCGATTCCCAGTCGGCGGATTCGCCTTTTCCGGGACGATGCGATTCCGAAACCTCGATGGCGTCCATCATCCATAACGGGATACGCCGCAGCCCAGCGGCCGTTGTTAGGATCGAGCCTACCCGCGCAGGCAACTGACGCTGGCCGTTCCTAAGCCATTCGTGTTTGAGCCGAAAACCACTGCTTCCAATGATGCCTTCGACATCGGTTTTGAGGACCAGATCGACAACCGGGGGCAAGCCGAGAGTCTCGGCAGTAGCCGAGTCGAGTGCCGCCGCCAGCCGATGGCTCAATCGTATCTCGGTAGCGGTTATGACGGGTTCGATGCCCATCTCGTTGCCGATGGCTCTCGTGTCAGCTATCGCAAATAGAACTTCGCGCTCGCCGATCGGGAGGTTCTGGAGATCGACTGGCGCTTTCTTGGGGATCAGTTGGCTGAGGAAACCAGGACGTTTGCTTTGCAGCCCTATCCGTACACCGTCGTCGTCGAATGAGAGGTCGAAATCCACGGGCGTTCCTTTAGATATTTTCTAGCACCCAGCCTTCCCAGTAGCCCAAATGCGACTGAGCCTTGGCATTGGGAAGTAGGCGAATGCGTTCACAGTCGTATTCGGAATTGTAAAGGGTGGGTGCTCTCGGGTCCGACGCGTTGAATATGTGCACTTTGTAACTATGCGAACCTTCCACAACTATCTTCCTACCCACCTGCAGGATGAGGAGCGACGTGTTCGCTCTGGAATAACCCGCGGTCTGGCGGCCAAACCCCAACGTGCCCCTGCTTCCCGAGGCCTTGCTTCGCTTGATTGCTTCAAACCGGGCACGATCGCTGAACGCGACCCACGCGGCGTCGATGCGGCCCTGTTGGTGAAGCCCGAGCCAGAACTTCCGTCGCGGTTCCCACATGTGGCTTTCCTCGACTTCCGAAACGATATCCAAGAAGAACCGGATATTCTCGCGCGTGAGCCAGCTCAGGATGACCCGCATCAGCGGCTCGCTTACCCCAGTCCACGCGCCCCCACGATGAACGCGGGGGTCCCCATAGAGGCCAATGAGGTTTTCGAGCAGGTAGCGCTGGTCGTCCTCGAGTGGGGACGATTGCGTCCAGTGACCAAGGCAGGCCGAAATCGCTTCGGCGGCTCCGCTCAGTTTCGCCTCCTGCCGTTCAGGCTTGAGCCAACCGAACAGGCGGCTCATTCCCTCCCTCTCCTTCAGCGCGGGTGTTAGTCCCTTCATGTACTCGATGTGCGCGTAGTCCATCAGACCCATGGCATGCGGGCTGCGCATCCCGATCGCTTTCAGGCCGTTCCACGGATCATCCATGTCGAGCATCGTCCGCGCCACGGCCGCGTGACCGACAAACGCATCGAGGACTTCCGGAAAATGTTCAAGTAGTTGCTTCCAGCGGCCTCCAAGGCGCTCGCGTACGCTATCAAGAGCCTCGGCAAGCTCGAGCGAATGGCGAGCGCCGGGGACATAGCTGCTGATGTAGACAGAGATCATCGCGCCAATGAAGCCCATACGGGTCGATGCGCGGCATTCGTCATAATAGAAACGGCGCAGGTTTTCGAGGTCAGGCCTTTCACGTCTCTCCTCGTCAAAGAGGGCGCGAGCTGCCGATGTCACCAGCGACATCGGCGTATCGGTCCAATCGCCTTCAGCGAGGCGACGGTTGACCTCGGCGACCAGCTTTTCGCGATCCCGCTCCGGAGGGTTGCCGACGACGTCCGGCCAACGGGAGAGCACCCGCTCTGCCGCGGAAGTCAGTCGGTTGATCGCGGGAAGTGCTGGTGCCTCGAATGGGGCCGACTTCCGCAGTTTCTCAAGGAGGCCCATTGGATGGCTCCTCGTATTTCTCCAACGAGTGGCGGATACGTTCGATTTCAGCCGAGCGGCTCGGACTGTACATGATGATCCGGAGGTCCACCCGGCGATTGGTAGCTTTTCCTTCCAAGGTCTCGTTCGGGCGGATGGGGCGCATCTGGCCATAGCCCGCAACTGAGAGAACGGGCTGCTTGCGAAAATTCTGGAAGTCTACCAGACGCGGCTCGCTCGCGGTCATCGTTGTAAAGGTCGAGTTTGCTCGAGCCGTGGATAGCATCAGATTGCTCTCCGGGTTTCCGTCTGAATCGGTATGCCCTTCGATCTGGAGGGCCTCGATGATCGAAGCCCCCGGATTGCATTGCTCATTCCAGGTCGACAGTGGGCCGATCGTATAGCAGGGCAGAATTTGCTGAAGTCTGGCAGCGATCTTTTCGACGACAGCTTTCCTGTCTGTCTTGAGGGTGCTCACGCCTCGGTCGAATAGTCCTTCTCCCTGAAAGCGCAGCGCATCGCTCTCTTCGCTGATGACGACCTTGAGATCGGGAAAGTCGATTTTAAGCTGGTCGCGCAGTGTCTCGAGAATCCGGCGACGCTCGGCTGCCGACCGGGTCAGGTAGGCTTCCAGCGGGTCAGGCTTTTTCGATTTGGCGATGATATCTTCGAGTTCGGCGATCTTGGCTTTCAGTTCGCTGATATCTTTTTGAAGATCGGCAGTGGTCGCCTTGAGTTCGGCTATCTCCTTGTCTTTTTCGACGAGGATCTGCCGGAGGACTTCGAGTTGCTCGAGCGCGCCGTTCCGCTCAGTTACGACAGTTTCGTAAGTCGACCTGCTAACCGTGTCCTTATCGTTGTACTGGCTCGCAAAAAACGCAAGCAACAGCATGACGATGAAAAGGAAGCTCACGGTCATGTCGGTCATCGACACGAAAGCGCTTTCTTCCTCTTCTTCCTGATGGTGTACGCGAAACCCGCCGCGCATCAAGCTCTCCGTGACTGCGGAGCAAACTGCTCGGCCTGCTCGACGATTTCTCTCATCGTATCGAGCGCCGGGTTCAGTCTCTCCTGCATATCCCGGACATGGCCGAACATGCCGTCAATAGCGCGCGCCACCTGATCCGTATAGGTTTCAAATGCGCTGCCAAGTTTGGTATCCATCTCGTCGAGACGATCACCCTGCCCCCTCATACGGTCGACCAGCGTTGTCAGACCCGTCAGCGAAGCTTCGATGGCACGAGCCTCCTGTCCGAGGACTTGCCTCGCGGACTCGAGCGCCGCCGCGGCGGCCTCCGCGGTACTCTCGGCGGAACGGGAAACGACGGTGGCGACATGCTGGGTGCTGTCGGCCAGCTGACGTACGGAGTTTTCCATTCTCTCGGTCGCGTTTCTTATCGGCGAGGCGGCCGAGACCAGATCGCTAGAGGCCGCGCGGAAGCTTCCGGCCGCATCCGCCGAGGCGTCAGCACCCGCACGGACACCTTCCGCCATGCGTCGAAGGTCTGCGTTGCCCTGGTTCAAACCGGAGAGCATCTCTTTCAGTTGTCCGGCGATATCTTCCAGAGGTGCCATGATTTCGCGGCTTGCCTTGAGGGCGGCCTCCTCCGAGACCCGCGCAATATCCGCACTCGTTTTCCCGAACGCGGCGACGAGGCTCTCTCCCGCAGCGCCGATCGATCCGCTTGCATCGGCAGCGGCTGCCTGCATACGTGCGTGGGCCGCGTCGCTGCCCGATTTGGCCGCCTGCTCAATTTCCGAACGAAACGCCTCGGCGGCTGTCCGCATCTCGGTCGCTGCCTCGGTAATGGCCCGCGCGCCTTCACCTGTGTTACTTCTGATGCCTTCGAGCGTCTGGTTCATGACATCGAGCAGCTGCTCCGCACCCTGCGTAAATGCACCGCCAGTAGACTGCGCTGTCGCAGTCATGGACTTCCTGAGGTCCTCCACGGCCTGGGCGACGCGGGCGGTGGTTGCTTCCATCTCCTGCCCCATGCGACCTGAGCTTTGATCCATGCGGTCGGCGAGGAGGCCGATCTTGGAGCCTGCCTCCGCCAGTCGTTGGCTGGCATCAGACAGGGCCAGCCCGACCGTGTCCGTAAGCTTTGACGAAAGACCGGACACCATGTCGCCGACGCCTTCGGCGCCGAGCTTTCCGACGCGATCGACCACCGGAGCCATCGCTTCGGTGATCGAATTGGAGATGGCTTTGGGAAGCTCCTCCCTTAGAGGACGGCCAAGTTCGGCGACGAGTTCCATACCGATGATTCGGAAGTGCTCCCGCTGCTCGCGAACCGCGTGCAGCTGCTCCGTCGCCAATGCTTCTAGGCTGATATAGGTGAGCTTTCGTTCGATCTCTTCGCAGAGCTTGTGAATAGCCTGTAGAAGCTTGCCATAGAGCCTACGGAATACGACCGTGAAGATGATCGAGCAAAATAGTCCCGTTAGCGACATGATGAATTTCGCGGAGGCGATGCTCAGGAGAGTACGCATTGTGTCGCTGTCGATCCTGGTGCCCTGCGACATTGCGTTCAGCGCAGAGATGAGACCAAGGAAGGTCAGGAAAAGACCGATCGTGACGAAGAGGCCGGGGGTTATGCGCCACGCGCCAGCGCCGAAACCCAAGTCATCGACGTTGAAGAAGGTCGACGGCCGGACGGCGTTGCGCAAGATGACCTTGCCGTGCTCCTCATGGGGTACAAAGGTCTCCCTGTACTCGGTCCACGCGTGAGCAACCTGCTGCTGATGTAAGGACCTCGCTTTTTCTTGGATGCGAGCGCACAGGGCCTCGATGTCTCGACTGAAGTCATATTCATTTGCGCTCGCGGAGATTTGGCTCTTGAGCCAAAGAATCGCTTTCCGCTGCTTGTCTACCCGAACCGCGAATGCGATCGAAGCCGCAACCAACGCGACCAGTAGCATGAAGGCGATGAAACCTGGTGCGGATTCATGCGTGAGGAGGCCCGCAAAGAATAGAATTGACGCGCGGACGAAATCGCCTACCGAAATGATGAACTGCACTTATGCCCCCGATACGCCAGGTGGCAAATCACCACCGCCGATTACTTCGGCATCGCATATTAGTACCCTCTGAGTTGTCAACTGCCAAACTTCAGCCACGAACGATTTTGGCCTGACGATTCCCCTAACTTTATTTTGGATTGCAAATCTGCCACTGACGTAGCGCGATTCTGCGACTGTTATGATTTCAAGGTCGCGGCTTGGCGCGGCGAAGGCTTTAGTTCGGTATAAACTGGTATTAGGTTTGGCAAAACGAGCGGCGTGATAGACTCGTATTCATCCAAGCCCGGCTTGCACGTGCAGAAGTCTGGGACTTTAAAGCCCGCTGTTGGCCGACAGGCTGAACCGCCCCGGATTTGCCGGAGACCGTTTAGTTTAAGTTATGCGGCCAATGCTGGTGCGTCCAGCATGGCGTAGTATCGTTCTTCGGCTCGACTGGCGGAATGTTTCCGATAGGCTCCAGAAGGCGGCGGTTGTTGAGCCAGTCGACCCATTCGAGCGTGGCGAACTCCACGGCTTCGAAGTTACGCCATGGCCCTCGCCGGTGGATGACTTCTGCCTTGTAAAGACCGTTGATCGTTTCGGCCAGAGCGTTGTCGTAGGAATGGCCAACATTTCCGACGGAAGGCTCGATGCCCGCCTCTGCCAAACGCTCGGAATAGCGAATGGATACGTATTGGACGCGGCGGTCGGAGTGGTGGATGAGCCCGCCGCTATGGACGGGTCGCCGATCATGAAGCGCCTGGTCCGAAGGCACAAAGCCCGCATGGGCAGTCCGGCTTGCCCGCCAACCAACGATGCGGCGGGCGAAGGCGTCGATCACGCAGGCCACGTAGACGAAGCCTTGCGAGGTCGCCACATAGGTGAAATCGGATAGCCACAGCATGTTCGGAGCGGGAGCAAAGAACTGCCGGTTCACGCGGTCGAGCGGGCATCGCTGATCGTCGTTCGGATCGGTTTGCCGCGAATGATGCCCTGAAGGCCCATCATTCTCATAATCCGAGCGGCGGTGCAGCGGGCGATGTCGAAGCCTTCCCGCTGCAATTGTCGCCAGACCTTGCGCACGCCATAGACCTGGAAGTTCTCGTTGAACACCCGGCGTATCTCGATCTTCATGGCAGTATCGCGCCGGGCGCGGGCCGACAGGCGTTCCACGTCCGTGCGCTTGGCAACGACCTCATAATAGGTGGACGGGGCAATCTGGCTGCCCCCCCCAAGGCGCTGACCGAGGGCATCACCTACGACGCGATTGACGAGGACGCACTTGATGCGCCTGGGCCGCTTCCGATTTGTCACTACATTCCCGATGTGTCGCCGTGGGCCTACCGCGCTTCTTCGGATCCATTGCCGTCGCTCTGCCGCTACGGCCTCACACGGTCGGGATGCGCCGCCTGGAAGGCCGGCAGGTCTGCGCATCTGGCGTCGATGTCGACGATGCGCTTGAAAGTGGTCATATCAACGCCCCAGCGGCGGGCGTTGTAGACCTGGGGAACAAGACAGAGGTCCGCCATCGTCGGCGCATCTCCAACGCTGAACGCACCATCGGCTTCGCGGATCATGGCTTCCAGTCTGCCCAGCCCGTCTGCGATGAAATGCTTCATCCATTGCTCGCGAGCATCGGGCTTATCCGTCATGCTCATCAGATGCGACACGACATGCAGGTTGCAGATCGGATGGATGTCCATGGCGACCGCATATGCGAGGGCGCGCACTTTCTGGCGATCAGCGATGTCCGGTGGCAGCAATCCGCATTCCGGCCGGGTCTCGGCCAAATATTCGACGATTGCCAGCGATTGCGTCAGTATTTTCCCGTCGATCACCAATGTCGGCACCAGTCCCTGCGGGTTGAGCACCAGATATTCCGGGGTCTTGTGCGCCCCTTCCAACAGGTTGATGGGCACTGTCTGATAATCGATACCCAGGAGATTGAGCGCGATGCGGACGCGATAGCTCGCCGATGATCGCCAGTAGTCGTAAAGGACGACCTCGCTCATTGCAGCCCGGCCCCCTGGTATTTTTCGACCGTCTGCTCAATCGCTCCGAAGATCGAATGACCTGCCTTATCCTTCATCTCGATGCGGACCTGATCCCCAAACTTCATGAACGGCGTCCTCGGGGATCCGGTGTCGATGGCCTCGATCATTCTGATTTCGGCGATGCAGGAGTAGCCGTCTCCTGCCTCTTCCACCGGCTTGCCAGGGCCGCCGTCAAGCTTGTTGGACACCGTTCCCGAGCCGATAATCGTTCCGGCCAGGAGGTTACGGGTTTTGGCGGCATGGGCGATCAGCTGGCCAAAATCAAAGGTCATGTCGATGCCGGCGTTCGCCTTGCCGAACGGCTTGCCGTTCAGGCTGACGAGCAGCGGGAGATGCAGCTTGCCTCCGTCCCAGGCATCTGCGAGCTCGTCCGGCGTTACCGCGACCGGAGAAAATGCCGATGCCGGCTTCGACTGGAAAAAACCAAATCCCTTCGCCAATTCGTCCGGGATCAGACCGCGCAGCGACACGTCGTTGACGAGCATCACCAGGCGGATGGCGTCGCGTGCGGCCTCCGGGCTGCAACCCATGGCAACATCGCCGGTGATGACGGCGACCTCGCCCTCCATGTCGATCCCGTAAACCTCGTCAGCCGCGACGATCGGATCGCGCGGCGCGAGGAACGCGTCCGAACCGCCCTGATAGATCAGCGGATCGGTCCAGAACCTTGCCGGCATCTCGGCGCCGCGCGCCTTGCGCACCAGTTCGACGTGGTTGACGTAGGCGGAACCATCGGCCCATTGGTAGGCGCGCGGCAAAGGTGACGTAGCGTCATGTTCGTGAAACCGGATCGTCGGCTGGGCGCCGGTCTCGATGCCTTCGGCAATCAGCTGGAGTCTCGGAGCCACATGCTCCCAGTCGTCGAGTGCCGCCTGCAATGTGCGGGCGATATGACCGACCTCCGAACAGCGGGTCAGATCACGGGAAACGACGACGAGCCGGCCGTCCCGCGTGGAGTCTTTTAACGTCGCAAGTTTCATGTCCGAAATTCCGTGCCGGAGGATGACTTCACTTGATGCATCACTTGATACCCCTCACTTGATACCAGGGGTTCCGTCGAACTTGCGTTCCAGGCCATCCCAGCATTCCAGGTAATCATCCTGCAGCGTCTCGAGCTCGGCTGCGTATTTCGTCAGTTGCTGCGGGTACCTTGTCTCGAACATGAAGGCCATGGTGTGATCGAGCTTCACGGGTTTGAGCTCGGTATTGGATGCCTTTTCGAAGGCGAGCGCGTCCGGCCCGTGGGGAAGCATCATGTTGTGCAAGCTCATGCCACCAGGCACGAAGCCCTCCTCTTTGGCGTCATACTGGCCGTGGATCAGGCCCATGAATTCGCTCATGATGTTGCGGTGGTACCAGGGCGGACGGAAGGTGTGCTCGGCGACCAGCCATCGCGGCGGAAAAATCACAAAATCGACATTCGCGGTGCCCGCATCTTCGGTCGGCGCGGTCAGCACCGAAAAGATCGATGGATCTGGATGATCGAAGCGGATGGCGCCAACAGGAGAAAATGTCCGCAAGTCGTATTTGAATGGAGCGTAATTGCCGTGCCAGGCCACCACATCCAGCGGCGAATGGCCGATGTCGGTGACATAGAATTTTCCGCACCACTTCACATGGACGCGGCACGGTGTTTCCTTGTCCTCGAATGCGGCGACAGGCGTCTTGAAATCGCGCGGGTTTGCCAGGCAGTTGGCGCCGATCGGTCCGCGGTCCGGCAGGGTGAATTTCGCGCCGTAGTTCTCGCATATATAGCCACGCCAGATCGTCTGCTCGCCGCCCTTCAGAATCTTGAACATCATGCCGCGGGGGATGAGGCATATTTCCAGGGGCTCGACGTCAATGATCCCCATTTCGGTGAACACTCTGATGGCGCCGAGCTGCGGCACGATCAGCAGCTCACCATCGGCGTTGAAGAAATAGTCGTCGACCATGTCCTCATTGAAGAGGTAGGCATGGGCTGACATGCCCACCTGGGTGGTGGCATCGCCTGCCGTCGTGATGGTCCGCACCCCCTCGAGAAACGTCAGTCTCTCCGAGGGTGCGGGGATGGGGTCCCAGCGAAGCTGGCCGAGGGGAAGCGTATGTTCGTCGAGGCACGGCGCGGTTTTCCATAGCGGATAGGACGCATTGGAGAAGCGGCGGGTGTGACGCACGCTCGGGCGGATGCGGTAAAGCCAGGATCTTTCGTTGGTCCCGCGCGGCGCGGTGAACGGCGAGCCGGAAAGCTGTTCCGCATAAAGACCGTAATTGCACTTCTGCGGGCTGTTCTGGCCCTGCGGCAAGGCGCCGGGCAGCGACTCGGTTTCGAAGTCATTGCCGAACCCCGGCATATATTTCAGCTTGTTTGCCGTCGCGGCTTCACCGTCGGACGTCTGGATCGATGTCTGGTCCATGCTCACTCCTCCCCGAACACTCCGGCGCCGCGCGTCTGAAAGATGCGCGGCGCTTTAGAGTTTACTCCGCTGCAGTCCCGATGACACCACGCTTGATCTGATCGGCCTCGATCGACTCGAAAAGAGCGCGGAAGTTGCCTTCGCCGAAGCCTTCGTCGCCCTTGCGCTGGATGAATTCGAAGAAGATCGGGCCGATGACGGTCTTGGAGAAGATCTGCAGCAGGATTTTCGTCATGCCGCCATTCACCACACCTTCGCCATCGATGAGGATGCCGTGTTTCTTCAGGCGTTCGACAGGTTCGCTATGGCCGTTCACGCGTTCATAGGACATGTCGTAATAGGTCTCCGGCGGACCCGGCATGAAGCGCAGGCCGTTGTCGGCAAGCCTGTCGGTGGCGTCGTAGATGTCCTCCGTCCCAACGGCGATGTGCTGGATGCCCTCGCCCTTGTACTTCTTCAGATATTCCTCGATCTGGCTGGTGTCGTCCTTCGATTCATTCAGCGGAATGCGGATCTTGCCGCAGGGCGAGGTTATGGCGCGGCTGACCAGACCGGTGATGCGCCCATCGATATCGAAGAAGTGAATCTGCTTGAAATTGAACAGATTGCGGTAAAAATCCCACCACTTGTCCATGTTGCCGCGGAAGACGTTGTGCGTCAGATGGTCTAGATAATAGAAGCCGATCCCCTGGGGATGCGGGTTGCTTTCGCCAAGCCAGTCGAACTCGGCATCGTAAGCCGATCCCTTGGCACCATAGGTCTCGACGAAATAGAGCAGCGAACCGCCGATGCCGACAATCGCCGGGACATTGAGCGCCTTGTCGTCCCCGTCATAGGGAACAGCACCTTTCAACACCGCGTGGTCGAAGGCGTGCTGGGCGTCGACGACGCGCCAGGCCATCGATGGGGCGCAGGGACCATGATTTGCGACGAACCGCGCCGCATGGCTGCCGGGTTCCGCGTTCAGCAGATAATTGATGTCACCCTGTCGCCAGACGGTGATGTCTTTCGTCTTGTGTTTGGCAACGGCAACGTAGCCCATGCGTGTGAAGAGCTCGCGCAGCGTCTCGGGCTCGGGATGGGCGAATTCGACGAATTCGAAGCCGTCGGTGCCGGCCGGATTGTCGGCGGTGATTTCCGAGGGCGGCGCGTCATGCGGGAAAGGACCCATTTTCTTTCCTCCAGAGGAGATTGCATTTGATATGCAAAGTGTGGCCCAAAACGCGTGCAAAGTTCTTGCATTCTTCATGCTCCAGGAAGAGATTATGCACGATCCATGAGTGTTCTGGAGATTTCGTGCAATGGATGAACCGCTCGACAAATTGGATTTGCGCCTGCTCCAGGAACTTCAAAAGGATGGCAGGCTGACGAACAACGAGTTGGGGGAGCGGATCGCGCTTTCGCCGTCGCAATGCTCGCGCCGGCGCACAAGACTGGAGGCTGACGGATATATCCGCAGCTACCGGGCTCACCTCGATCGGCAGAAGTTGGGTCTCGACATGCTGGTGGTCATTTCCGTGACGCTTGCGACCCATAATAGAGATAATGCGCGCCGATTTTCGCAACTGATCAACGGACTGCCGGAAGTTCTCGAAGCCTATGCCTTAACCGGTGAAATGGACTATCACCTGACGGTCGCGACCCGCGGCCTCGCCGACCTCTCCAAATTCGTCAACGACGTCCTGTTGCCCCACGAGTCGGTCCAGCACGTGAAGACCTCGATCGTGCTCGACACGCTGAAGACATTCGAAGGCTTTCCGGTACATATGCCGGGTAGCAGCCGGCATGGGGACAGCATCCGATAAGTTTGACGGCATCCCCTTGCGTCTCGCCGCACCAATCGGTGACCACCTTGGCGAGACCTGTCAGATCGGCAGTTCGGTCGAGAATTTCAGCTCGCGCAGCACAAAGCTCGAGACCACCGTGCGCACGTGCGGGTTGCGCATGAGATAGCGGGTCATGAAGGCTTCGTAGCTTTCCACGTCGCTTGCCCTTATCTTCAGCATGTAGTCGAAGGCGCCGGACAAGGCGTAGCACTCCATGATCTCCGGCCGCTCTAGCACCACCGCAGCGAAAGAGGCGACCGCCTCTTCGTGGTGATCCTCCAGCGTCACATGCGCGATGACGCAGAGCTTGAGATCGAGTTTTCCAGGATCGAGCAATGTCACACGCTTGCGTATAACGCCGTCGGCTTCCAACTCCTGGATCTTCCGCCAGGCCGAGCTCTGCGACATGCCGGCCTTTTCCGCCAGGTCGGCCAGCGAAAGGCTGCCGTCGGCCTGGACGAGTTGCAGAAGCTTGCGACGAAAATTCCCAGGTTCTTTCATTTTTGGCGTCACTTTCGGGAATATTTGCCACCATTATGGCGACAGCCAGCATGAAAGAAAAGAAAATCCTCCAAACCCGGATCATAATGGCAGCAAAAGCGCCGTTCTCGGGAGGATCAGACTATGACCAAGGAAAGCAGCTACACCGCCAAATTGCCCGGCCCGGATGGTCTCTATGACTACACCCCCGATGAAGATGCGATCTGGGGTGAGCTTTACCGACGCCAGATGACGTTGCTTTCCGATACCGCCTGCCGCGAATATCTGGACGGCGTCACCATGTTGGGGCTGAAGCCCGACAACGTGCCGCAGCTTCTCGATGTGAACAGACGCCTGAACGAGACCACCGGCTTCGGTGTCGAAGGCGTGCCGGCGCTCATTCCGCCGTCGCGCTTTTATGAACTTCTGTCGCAAGGCAAATTCCCGCTCGCAACCTTCCTGCGCCGTCGCGAGCATATCGACTATATCGAGGAACCGGACCTGTTCCACGAGGTTTTCGGCCATTGCCCCATGCTCACCAACCAGAGCTACGCCAATTTCGTCCGGCATTTCGGCGAAACGGCCGTCCGCCTCGGCAAGGGCTATTCGTGGCACCTGTTCCGCATCTTCTGGTTCACCGTCGAATTCGGCCTGATCAATACGCCGCAAGGCCGCCGCTGCTTCGGCGCGGGCATCGTCTCATCTCCCAGCGAAGCGAAGGCGGCCATGGAAGGCAAGTCGTGCGAATTCCGGCCGTTCGATCTGCTGAGCGTGCTCCGCACGCCCTACCGGATCGATATCCTCCAGCCGATCTACTATGTCATCGACGGCTTCGCCGACCTCGAGGCGATCGTGGAGCAGGATATCGAGGCCACCATCCTCAAGGCAAAATCACTGGGTGATTTCGCCCCGGCTTTCGAAGCCAAGGCTTCGTGAATAGCGGGGACAGCGATCTTGTTTCGCCCGCCATGTCACGCAACGGCGATTTCGGCAAACAGGGGACCTGTTTCCATGGTCGCAATGGAAGCCCTGCGACCACGCATCTTGCTGTCTCAACTGGGCCACCTCCGGGGTGACTTACGCGGCGCTCGAACCGACCGCCGGCTGTCTGGCGGACAGAAGTTTGACCAAGGCCTGCGCCCCGGCAGTGGAAGAAGCCGGGTTCTGTCCTGTGATCAACCGGCCGTCCGTGATGGCAAAGCTCTGCCAGTTCGGGGCTTTTTCATAGAGTCCGCCGAGCCGCTTCAATTCATCTTCGACCAGGAACGGCACGACATCGGTGAGCTGAACCTCTTCCTCTTCGCTGTTCGCAAACCCTGTGACGCGTTTTCCTTTGACGATCGGGGCGCCCTTGTATGTCACCCGATGCAGCACCGCAGGTGCATGGCAGACTGCCGCAACCGGCTTGCCGGAATTGTAGAAGGACTCGATCAGGGAGATCGAATCCGGGTTGTCGACCAGATCCCACATCGGTCCGTGACCGCCCGGATAGAACACCGCGTCGAAATCCTCTGAGCGCATATCCGCCAGCTTCAAGGTGCTGGCGAAATCCTTCTGCGCCGCTGCGTCCTGCTTGAAGCGAGTCATCGCCTCAGTCTGATTTTCCGGCAGATCGCTCTTCGGGTCGACCGGCGGCTGACCGCCTTTGGTCGAGGCGAGGACGAGTTCAACGCCGGCATCGCGAAAGACATAGTAGGGTGCAGCTCCTTCTTCGAGCCAGAAGCCCGTCTTTCGGCCGGTGCTGCCAAGAATGTCATGGGACGTAAACACCATCAAGATCTTCATCTGTCGACTCCTTCTTGTTCGACCGCAGTCAGAACCGGCTGCGTGAAGAGAAGTATGGCAAGTTTCCGCTCGCACCACAGCTACACCTTGGTATCGTCGATACCTTGGTATTGGCTGCCTTTCGCCCTGCCGTCAAAGATCAAACGTTGGTAGTCAGCGAGCATCTTGGGGTCTTCGACGGAACCGTGGTGGTGGAGTTGCCGCCAGGTGTCGTTCATTCGAACGAACCAGCGTGTCGTACGAAAGGCGACATCGAGCCTCTCCTCGGGTGTCTCGCATCGGCCTCTTTCGCGGCCGACAAAGAGGTGCCAGTCTTCTCCGCCCTGGCTGGTGAAGTCGTGGAACGCCACCTGCACCTTCGCCTGACCTTCGAAAAGCCTGGAATACCCCTCGGCAATCGCGCCCCAGCCGCGTCGGATTCCGCCGATGGGATTGTCCATGCTCGGAGCTTCGCCCTCGACCCAGACGGCTTCCAGTCCCGTCATGTCGGCAGCGTTGAACGCCCGGTAGAACTCTATCAGCGCGTCTAGCGGACCGTCGCCGGTCTTCGCCTCGTTTCCCGTTATCTCTCGGAGATGCGTCTGCATGTCAGAACCTCTTTCCGCTTGGTTTTAAAGAAGCGCCGGCCCGGGCCGGCTTGCTGAGGATGCGGAAAGGAAAAGGCGGATTCCATTAGACGATGGTGTCGCCAACGCGCGGATTCGGCTCCGGTGATCAACCTCGGTCCCGCCATCCGACCAAAAGGTATCGGCGACACCTTCGTACAATAGGCGGCCACCGTTTTTGGCGAGATGTTCCTGACAGAACGGCAACGGAGATGTCGAAACCGTTCCCGGCTGAAGGCCGGATCAACACACAATTCGCGATCGAGGCAGCGCCCGGCCATGGGTGGTGGGCGGCTGGTCGGTGCGTACCAGTAACGGAGGCGGAAATGAGCCTGCACAAGACAGTGGTGATCACCGGCGCATCCCAAGGGATCGGCGCCGGCCTCGTGAAGACCTTCCTCGATAAGGGTTACAATGTCGTCGGGACGTCGAGACGCATCAGCGAGACGACGGCGTTCGAGCGCAATGACAGGCTGGCGTTGATCGACGGCGATGTCGCCGATCCGGAGACCGCCGAGCGTGTGGCGCAGCGGGCTGTCGAGCGGTTCGGGTCGATCGACGCGCTGGTCAATAACGCCGGCATCTTCGTCACGAAGCCATTCCTCGACTACACGATCGATGACTTTCGGCGCCTCACAGCGACCAATGTCGAAGGTTTCCTTCACTTCACCAAGTCCGCTGTCAGGCAGATGCTTCGTCAGAAGTCGGGAGGAAGCGTCGTCACCATCACGTCGTCGCTGACGGATCATCCCATCGCCGGTGTGACGGCGTCCGTGCCGATGATCACGAAAGGCGGCCTCAATGCCATCACCAAGAGCCTGGCGCTGGAATTCGCCAGGGATAACATCCGGGTCAATGCGGTGTCGCCAGGTGTGGTCGATACGCCGCTGCATGCGACGAACCCAAAAGATTATCTCAAGTCGCTTTCGCCGATGGGAACGATCACGGCCGTCCAGGAGATCGTCGACGGTGTCGTGTATCTGACCGAGTCAGCGAATATCACCGGGGAGGTGCTGCACGTCGACAACGGCGCACATTTGGGAAAATGGTAGGCCGCGACCCGGAGGGGCGCCTGCAGGAACTGGGGATCGTCCTGCCTCCCCCGCCGACGCCTTTTGGCGCCTATGTCGAGGCGATCCAGTCAGGGCCGCTGCTGTTCCTGAGCGGCATGCTTCCGGTGGTTGGCCACGATCCCGTCTACTTCGGGCGGGTGGGCGAGGAGCTTTCGACCCTTGAAGGCTATGATGCCGCGCGCACCGCCTGCCTCAGCGGCATCGCGGCCGCGAGGTCGCACCTGGGATCGTTGAACTCCGTTCGTCGGATTTCCAAGCTCGGCGTCTACATCGCGACATCCCACGCGTTCCGCGAACATCCGAAAGTGGCAGACGGAGCCTCCGAGCTTCTGCTCGACATCTTCGGATCGGAAAGGATTCCGCCACGCATCGTTCTCGGCGTCACCAGCATCCCGCTCGGAATGCCCGTCGAAATCGAGCTCATTCTTGAAATCGAGCCCTAGCGAGGGTTTCGCTCACCAACCCCAGACATGGAGACAATCATGACAATCAGATCATCGAAAAGGGTCGGATCGCAGCCGGTTCTCGCCGTCGTTGCCGCCTCATCCACGTTTCTGACAGCCGCGGCGGTCCTGATGCTGCCGGCGCTTGCGCTCTCCGGCCAGTCGTCACTCAAGCCGGACAGCACGGCACAAGCAAAATCCGCGTCCGAAACGGCGCACGAATCCCAGATCAAAGTGGACAGGCGGACGCCGGCCTATTGGCGGGTGACATTCGACAACCCTCCGTTCAATATTTTCGGTCCGGAGACCATTCCGCAGCTCGAGAAGGTGATCGCCGACATCGAGATCGATCCGAACCTCAGGGTCGTCGTGTTCGACAGCGACGTGCCAGGCTTCTTTCTGACGCACTACAATTTCACGCCGCCTCTGGAGGAGTCGACGAGCCTTCCCTCGGGGCGCACCGGTCTTCATCCGCTTCCCGATATGCTGGTGCGATTGAGCAAGGCGCCGGTCGTATCGATCGCCTTGATCCGTGGACGCGCCACGGGGGTCGGAAGCGAACTCGCGCTGGCGAGCGACATGCGTTTTGCGAGCCGGGAAAAGGCCATTCTGTCACAATGGGAGGTGGGCGCCGGCTTCGTGCCGGGCGGCGGTCCCATGGCACGGCTTCCCAGGCTGATGGGCCGAGGGCGCGCGCTTGAAGTCCTGCTCGGATCCGACGACATCAATGGCGAACTGGCGGAGCAATACGGTTACGTGAACCGTTCCTTCGCAGACGACAAGCTCGATCCCTTCGTCGACGCCCTTGCGGCGCGCATCTCGGGATTCGACCGGGGAGCCATCGCGGATACGAAACGGCTGGTCGATTTCGCCAGCCTGCCGTCCGACCCGGAGATCGGCGCCGGCTGGGACGCCTTCATTTCCTCGGTCCAGCGCCCCGTCGCGCAAAAGAACATCGGCCGGTTGATGGAGATGGGCCTGCAGACGAACCCCGACATCGAGTCCAGGCTCGGCCATTACACGCAGACTTTGGCCGACAAGTAGACTGAAGAGGCGCCGGCGTGAACTGGCAGGTCGCACGGACCTACCGCAATATTCGGTAACGGTGTCCCAGTGATGCCACAGAATCCACTTCACGGGCATCGCAGGCCTTGGCTCGCGAGCCTGCACATCACCATGAACAACGGAGAAATGACATGCACAGCGTTGAGAACCAGATCGTCGATTCAAGCTTTTCCGCCATCATCAATGCCCCGATCGAGAAGATCGACATCCCTCAATGGTGCTTCACCTTATCCGAGAAGGACTACCAGGGTTGCTCTCCGGCCCACATCGCCGCCGGCTTCACCACGGCGCCGGACGGCAGGCGGATGTCGATCAATGTCGAGACCATCGGCGGCAGTCTGATGGTCCAGCATTACGTCGAGACGCTCGGCGAGAAGGATCACCTGATCCTCGACTCCCACTCGGACGTGTTCACCCCGTCGGGCCGCACGACCATCCATGTGACCTGGGAGCTGAGTGCCAAGCGGATCGACGAGGCGAGATGCGAGTTCACCAACCGCGTCAGGTCCTACGCGACTGACGAGATGCTCTCCTTCCTCGACCGCCAGGGGATTCCATTCGACATCTTCCGGACGCAACGCCAGCCGATGTCCATTGCCCATAACAAGGGCGAGACGCCGCTCTTCGCCGCGAATATCGAGCGCGCCGCGCTCCGCAACAGCTGACCGTCTGAATTTAGTTGCCGTACGGAGAGCACCATGAAACCCCTGTCATACGATCCGAACAACACCGGCCTGCTGGTCGTCGATCCCTATAATGATTTCATTTCCGAGGGCGGAAAGATCTGGCCTCGGATTAAGGAGGTGGCGGAAGCCAACAACTGCGTGCCACACATGCAGCAGGTTTTGACTGCAGCGCGTGCTGCAAAGCTTCGCATCTTTTTCGCCATGCATCACCGGTACCGGGAAGGCGATTATGAGAACTGGAAATTCCTGGCGCCGATCCAGCGCGCTGCGTGGCACCGTAAAAGTTTCGAGTTAGGGACCTGGGGCGGAGAATTCCGTGCCGAGTTCGTTCCGGCCGCAGGTGAGATCGTCGCGTCCGAACACTGGTGCTCAAGCGGATTTGCCAACACCGATCTCGATTTGCAGCTGAAGCGGCACGGCATCGAGAGGATCATCGTCATTGGACTGGTCGCTCACACCTGCATCGAAGCCACGGTCCGCTTTGCCGCCGAACTCGGCTACGACGTCACGGTGGTGAGGGACGCGGTTGCGGACTACTCGGACGAGATGATGCACGCGGCGTTGGAAATCAACATGCCCAACTACGCCAGCGCCATCGTGAACACGAGCGATGTTGTTGAAGCCCTTGCAGCGTGACAAGAGCGTCGCGCGGCGCCAAAGAGGCCCTCGGCGGAGACATTCTGCCGGGAGCGAGCGAGCGCCTTCAAGGGTGAACAAAGCTTATTGTCTGCTCAGTCGGACAAACGGAGACGTTTCCTGGGCGGGCATCACAGACGTTCGGCACGGCCTTCATCGACCATCGCCGATTATCGCAGCAACGATCGAACCGACACCATGGGACAATGGACGGCCGCCCTGGGCTGACGCATCGTCCGAAACATCAAGGGCAATGCCCATCACGCTCATTACGGGAGAATTGAAAATGTCCATCCAGGAACGCAACAGGACTGCCGCAGGGAAGGTGCATGACATCGACATGAAGCTCGAAGTCGTGGTTATTCCGGTTTCCGACGTCGATCGCGCAAAGGCCTTCTACACCGGGCTTGGCTGGAGGCTGGACGCCGACGTTTCCGGCGCGAGCGGGTTCCGGGTGGTTCAGGTGACGCCGCCTGGCTCCCCGTGCTCTGTCATCTTCGGCAGCGGCGTCACCTCCGCCAAGCCGGGTTCAGCGCAAGGCCTTCATCTCATCGTTTCCGACATCGAGACGGCTCATGCGGCGCTGGCCGCCCGAGGCGCCGCGATGAGCGGTGTCTTTCATGATGTCGGCGGCGTTTTCCATCATCAGGACGACGAGGGTCGTCTTGTCGGACCGCATCCAACTCGCGGCAGTTACTCATCTTTCGCATCGTTCAGCGATCCCGACGGAAACGGCTGGCTCTTCCAGGAGGTGACGGCCAGGCTGCCAGGCCGCATCGACGCCACCGGCGCGGCATTCTCATCGGAGAGCGACCTTGCGAGCGCCTTGCGCCGCGCCGCTGCCGCGCATGGCGAACATGAGAAACGCACCGGCGGCAATCATGATGTGAACTGGCCGGACTGGTATGCGCAGTACATGATCGCCGAGCGCTCAGGACGGCCGTTGCCCGACTGATGGCTCATTTTGTACTGCCGGCATGTGCCATGGGAGCCTTCGAAGAGTGCTTCCGGCCGCTCAGAGCAAGGCCGCAGCAACTGTTGCGATCGACGCTGGATTGGGGCCGCCATCTGCGATGATGGCGGCCTTTTCTTTTGCCATGTTCGAGCTCCCCCCGTTCCACTGGAACATCGGGCGCGGCCTCGCCCAGTTAGCTCGAATTTTAGCCGACCGGACGAGCGAGAGATGCCCGCTTTGATCACGACATCAACGAGCCTCGTTGCTCCCAATGACGGCCTGTTCGACACGCTCCAAAGGCCCTTTTTGCCATCCGTATTCGGAACCGATCCAATGGTATCGGCAACACCTTGGTGCAATAGAACCTCACTTCCGCACATGAGAGCTTTGGCGCGTCGAAATTCTGAACCCAGGAGACCCTCATGTCATCCATCTCATCCTCAGTCACTCGCCGCACACTTTTGGCAACCGCCGCGGCCGCGGGCGCTCTCACCGTCCTTCCAGCCTCGATCGCCCTGGCCAAAGCCGGTGGCGAGGAAATTCGTCCCTTCAAATACAAGGCGACCGATGCCCACCTCGACGATCTCCGCCGCCGCATCGAAGCAACGCGCTTTCCGGAGCGCGAGATCGTCGATGACGATACGCAGGGCGTTCAGTCCGCGACCATCGAAAAGCTCGCCAGGTATTGGGCCAAGGACTATGACTGGCGAAAGGTCGAAGGCAGGCTGAACGCCCTGCCCCAGTTCACGACCAAGATCGACGGCGTCGACATCCACTTCATCCATGTTAAGGCCAAGGGCGACGGCGCCCTGCCCATCATCGTGACACACGGATGGCCGGGGTCGATCATCGAGCAGATGAAGATTATCGAGCCCCTTACCAATCCGACTGCACACGGCGGCTCGGCGTCGGACGCTTTCGACGTCGTCATCCCTTCAATTCCGGGCTACGGCTTTTCCGGAAAGCCGACCGAAAAGGGCTGGGATCCCATCCGGATCGCGCATGCCTGGATCGAACTCATGAAACGCCTCGGCTACTCGAAATATGTCGCTCAGGGCGGCGACTGGGGCGACGCCGTGACTGAGCAGATGGCACTGATCGCCCCGCCGGAACTGGTCGGCATCCACGTCAATATGCCGGCCACCGTTCCGGACGACATCGCCGCCGCGCTCCGGCCGGGAGGCATCAAGCCTGCAGGACTGTCGGCCGACGAGGAACACGCCTACAACCAGCTCGATGACTTCTACAAGCATGGCCTCGGCTACGCGATCGAAATGGCAAACCGCCCGCAGACCTTGGTCGGGATCGCGGATTCACCCGTTGGCCTTGCCGCGTGGATGATCGATCACGACATCCGGAGCTACGAGCTGATCGCCCGCGTCTTCGACGGCGAGACGGAAGGCCTGACACGAGAGGATATCCTTGACAACGTGACCCTCTACTGGCTCACGAACACGGCCGTCTCGTCGGCACGCCTTTACTGGGAGAACAAGCTTGAATTCTTCGCTGTGAAGAATGTTAGGATTCCGGTGGCGGTCAGTGTATTTCCCGACGAAATCTATGCGGCACCCCGGAGCTGGACGGAGCGGGCCTACCCGAACCTGATACACTACAACAGGCTCGCGAAGGGCGGGCACTTCGCGGCATGGGAGCAGACGACGGTGTTCTGCGAAGAGCTCCGGACTGCGTTCCGTTCGGTCAGAACGTAAACACGCTTCGGCCGCCTGCCTGGTCGCCGGTTTTCCGGCGGCCTTGCTCCATGTGTTGAGCACGGACGCGTTGAACATGGACGTTCCATATCTGATTTCGGTTGCGACGCAGAGACTGTCGTGCAGCGATTTTCGGCCTTCGCTTCAGCCCAGACCGTCGATCAGCATCTTTGCTCGTGACAGTTTGACGCTCGAAAATCCTTCCGTGAACTGTTCGTAAATCGGAAGGAGGATATTGCGGGCCGATCCGCCTCCACCATTGCGACCGAGGAATTCGACCAGGCTGGTTCCTGCTGAAATTTGCCAGTAAATTCCGCCTTGCGCGGAGGCCTGCTGCATTGCCTGTTGGTACAAGTTTTGGACATCAGAGACGTCGCTGATGTTCTGGGCGGCTAATATCTCGCCCTTCTTTCTCAAAATCTCGGGCACCATCCACCGGTAGCCTTTTTGCTCTGAAAAATGCAGAGCATTTCCGATTTCCTGAAGCGCCTCATTAAAACGACCGGCCGCCTTCATCGCAGACGCGAGCTCGCATAAAAAAAAAGGATAAAAAAGCAGGTACGCTGCTTCACGCATCTCACCAATGCCGGATCGAAGCGCGTCGATTCCATTCATAGGATCGCCCGATCGAGCCGCCAGACTTCCCTTCACGCACAGGCCAACCGCGTGAAAAGGGCGCAGGCCATGCTGCAATGCGTGGTCGAGCAACTCTTCGCCGTATTCTTTGGCTCGATGTACTTCGTCAAGGCTTAGTGAAACGAAGGCACCCGACCATGCGAGAGCAACACATAAGACGAATGGCTGCCTTGTTTCGCGTGCTTCCCGGATCGACTCCTCCGCCGTTCGAACCGCCGCGTCCAACTGACCGCGTGAGATCAGGTTCACCGTGTTATGGGCCATGGAGGACGTCCGAACGTCGGCTCCCAGCCTCAGTATATCTTTGCGGCGATTGTCGAAGGGGAAATGCCTCGCCGCCCAATCAAGCCGCTCGCCAGCTTCCTGGTGCTCCGCCTGATAGGTTTGAGGGATTCCCACGAGCCATGCGGCCGTAGCCCGGGACTGTATGTCTCGTCCCTTGACGACTTGCTCGTATTCACGCGCAAACACCAGCGCGTCTTCCAATTCCATCGATCGGGCGGAGAACAGCCAAAGTGCGCATGTCACGCGCTGCTGGTAATCAAAGTCAACGAATGCCTTTGCCAGCGACAAGGCACCGGTCAGCAGGTCCCTGCCGCGATGGCTCATGCCTTGGGTGTAAATCAGCGCGAATCCGAGAGCGCATCGCAAGACCATCTCCGTGCGGCTTCCGCTCTCCTCGCCGATCTGTTCGAGCGCTTTTTCCGCCCAGTCAGCCGCCTCCGAAACGAGCGACGTGGCAGTCCAGAAGTCGCTCGTGGTGGCGGCGAGCCTTGCGCCCAGAATTCCGTCCCCATCGGGCGAGAGAGCCCATCTCAACGCGGCACGCAGATTGTCGATCTCCCGGCGATAGCGAGCAATATCTTCGATCGCAGCCTGAAGATGGCGCTCCTCCGAAAACGGCCGAAAGAACGACAGAAAGTACTTCGCCAGTCGACGCATGGCGCGTTGGTAGCTATCACGGACGCCGAGTTTTTCGCGCGCGTACACCCGCACCGTTTCGAGAAGACGCCAGCGAGGACCTGTTTCCGCTCCTTCGAATGTCACCAGAGACTTCGAGACGAGATTAGAAATGGCGAGAGCCGTTTCCGCCTCGGTTTCCCCACTCACCGCCACGGCGGCATCCAGCGTAAAGCCGGCCGGGAAGATCGCCAAACTGGAAAGCAGCTGGCGTTCGGCTTCCGGCAGCAATTCATAGCTCCAGTCCAGCGCCGCGCGGAGTGTCTGAT
The DNA here is from genome assembly GCF_019798305.1 of Rhizobium leguminosarum. Taxonomy (GTDB): domain Bacteria; phylum Pseudomonadota; class Alphaproteobacteria; order Rhizobiales; family Rhizobiaceae; genus Rhizobium; species Rhizobium leguminosarum_U. The sequence goes on along the minus strand of NZ_JAAXDD010000011.1, from coordinate 21,877 downwards.
GGCGAGGCAGAGCCGTCCTACGTCCGCCGGTCAGCAGGACAAAGCGATCGTCCAGTCGGCCGGCGATCTGTTGGAGACCGAGGGTCGCAGCGCGGGCGGCGGCAAATTCGATGGCGAGCGGAATTCCATCGAGATGCCGACATATCGTCGCGATGGCAGACAGCCTTTCCTCGCTTGGCGAAAAATCCCATAGCAAGGCCCGGGTGCGAGCGATGAAGAGCTGGACTGCACTATGTTCCAGAGCGTTGCCGAGATCCTCGCTCGCCGGAACCTCGAGCGGAGGCACGCGGTAAGCGAATTCGCCCTCGATACGGAGAAGCTCTCGGCTTGTTGCGATCACCGATACGTTTTGGCAAGCGCGCACGATCGCCTCGACCATTGAGGCGGCTGCGTCGATGACGTGTTCGCAATTGTCGATCACCAACAACATCTTCCTCGTTCCGATGGCGCGCGCCACCAGCTCTGCGGAAATGTCGTCTCCCTGAAGATGCAAATCGAGGGTTTGAGCTAGCGTTGTGGGAACAAGGTTTGGATCCGACAGGGATACAAGTTCTACGAAGAAGGCGTCGCCATCCAGCGATGGCAGCAAACGGCGGGCGATTTCCGATGCAAGCACGGTCTTTCCGATACCGCCAGGGCCGGTCAGCGTAACAACTCGGTAGGCAGAAGTCAGGTTCAGGACTTGGGTAATCGTCGTCTCGCGGCCTACCAGATCAGACATCGAGGCCGGAATATTCGTAACAAACGAATTCTCGGTCGACCGCGGTTGGATGGGAGGCGTCGGCGCGTGTGCCGGTTTACGATGGCACGTCCACTCGCCAAGGATGCGATAGCCTCGACCAGAAATGGTCTTCAGCAAATTCCTATCTTTTCCGAGAGCCTTACGAATTGCCGATATGTGAACTTGGATCGTATTGTCTTCGACGACGAGTCCGGGCCAGACGCGCTTCATAAGGTCGTCTTTGGATACAATATCGCCTTCCGAAACCACAAGTGTTTCCAGAATTTCGAATGCCCGACTGCCAATGGGTACTGGCGCTCCCATGGCACGCAGCTCTCGCTTCGCGAGGTCAAGCTCCCAACCGCAGAACTCGAAAAGGCCTAGCTCGATCTGTCCCAAAGCACTCTCTCATCCGTCCAGGCAATGGAATTTAGCGCCATAAAACCATAGGAACGCCCCCTATTCCAGGGGCACGGGGCCGCGCTCCAAAGCAGCGATTCAGATTTTTTCAGAATCTCTCATAGCACTTAAGTGCCATTTTGAATCGCTATCCACTAAAAGAAATTCCAGCAGCGATCGCGACAATCAACAGTCGGACGCGAGTACAATTCAATTTCAATATCTTTGCCCCCAGAATTCTCGACACAATTTAAAGGAGAATGGCAATGTACACTGGCAACCACGCTCACGCCAAAACGCACAAAACGCAGAAACGCTCGCCAGAAGACGCAATCGTCTTCATTTTTAGTGACGACGATACTATCTCCTCGGCTTTGAACGCAAACATCTGCTTAAACGGTTGGCAGCCGCACTTTTATAAATCTAGAACGGAATTTCTGACATGCCCAGAGGCAGACTTTCTAGGTTGCGTTGTTCTTGACGCGAGGCTGCCTGATCTCACCGCGTCTGATCTGACACATCTAATATGTGCGCATGCAACCCGTTGCCCAGTGATCGTCCTCACCGGCCATGGCGGGCAAGCGATGACCGTAAACGCAACGAAATTTCATGTCAGCTTCATCCCACAGCCCTTCGACTTGAACGCTCTCACCGAAAAGATTCGTGCGGCCATTCAGGCCACGATGGAGATAGGTCGCCTGGAGGGAAACTACCAGACGCTTACGCCGCGAGAGCGAGAAGTCATGAAGTTCGTCGCCGAGGGGCTACTGAACAAGCAGGTGGCGTTCAAATTGAACATCAGCGAGATCACAGTGAAGGCTCATCGCGGTCAGGTGATGAGGAAGATGAACGCCCGCACGTTGCCGCATCTGGTAAACATGGCAGCGAAGCTCGACATCGGTGTGGGATCCCTGCATTAGTTTGTGGTCTGACAGATGGTCGAGATGCCGGGAAGCGCCCGACATCCTATCGGCAGCAAGCACGAGAAGGGATCGGAATAGAAATAATTCCGTCTCACTTCGGGGCGGCGGGGCTGCCTGCGACGAAATCCACCAAGACCCCTGGCTTGACCATAGCCGCCAACTCTTCGGCATCCCAGTTCGTCAGCCGCACGCAGCCATGCGATCCCACCTTGTCGATGAGCTTCGGCTCCGGCGTCCCATGGATTCCATAGGTCGGCTCGGTCAGGTCGATCCAGACCGTGCCGACTGGACCGTTCGGCCCTTTCGGGATCGTCAGGACCTTGTCGTTCTTTCCCTGCTTGAAGTTGCGCTTCGGGTCATATCTGTAGACCGGCATCCGGGCCACGCCCTTGACTTTGTGCTTGCCTGACGGCGCCGGATTGTCTTGGCTTCCGATCGTTGCGGGATAGACCGCAAGCAGCGATCCGTCCGCAGCATAGGCGCGCACCTGTCCCGTCTTCCTGTCAGCCTCGATGCTCTTAATCTTTCCGTCCCTTGGAGGACCGGGGTTCACCACCCACACCGTGTCGCCAGGGGCGAACTGCGAAGCCGGGTTGAGCGCGTGCACGAGATCGATCCCCATGTGGAACCGCTCGGATAACTTCTCGGTAACGCTCGTATATCCCAAGCTCTGCATCTTTGCTTTCTCGCCATAGTCTTCGGGGATCTTATCAACGAGACCCGCGGCATCCTCTGCCGAGACGACATAGCTTTCAACGATCGGGGCAACGATGGCGCCATTGCCTTCCAGGCGGGAGGCGACTTCCGGATCCAGCCTCCCATCTACGGGCAGATTGTTCATCGCCTCGAAGCCGGCCACGGCCTTGTCGACGTTTTCGCCGGAGAGGCCGTCAATCACGCCGGGAGACGAGCCGGCACGGTCGAGCAGGACTTGAAGGCGAACGATCGCCGGGTCCGGATCTCCCGGCCCAGATTTCTCAGTCCCGATGGACGCAATCGACGCGGTATTGATTTCTTCAGGCCGGAGTTCCCGCGCGGCGGCACCGCCAATGGAAAAGGCCAGAGCGAGCAGCGACATCGGCAGGGCTGTTTTCATGGATGACAAATGGCCAGAGCGGGAACTTGTTCCACTGCGCGAGAGCGGCTGGAGAATTTCGGCGACAGCTACGTCTTCAGCGGAACCGCCGGCTTCTGTTCACGATGATTTCAATATCCAGCCTCGGTAAATTCAGTACAACCGCCACTTGATCCGAAGGAGCTCGTGAATGCCGCGCGAGAGCGTCAATGACCTGATGGCCTTTCTGGCAGTCGCCCGAGAGAAGAATTTTACGCGGGCGGCGGCGAAGCTGGGCGTCTCTCAATCGGCGCTCAGCCACATTGTCCGCCAGCTCGAAATACGGCTCGGAATCCGGCTGCTGACCCGTACCACGCGGGCCGTTTCGCTCACCGACGCCGGAGAACGATTGTTCCAAGGCGTGGGGCCTCACTTCGATGAAATCAATGCTCAGCTGGACGCTCTCACCGAACTCCGGGACCGCCCCGCCGGCAACATCCGCATTACGGCATCCGACCATGCGATAAAGTGGATCATCTGGCCGAAGCTCCAACGCTTCCTGCCCAACAACCCTGACATCAAGGTGGAGCTGATACGCGAGAACGGGCTGTCCGACATCGTGACCGAGCGCTTCGACGGGGGCGTCCGGATGGGAGAGCAGGTAGCGAAAGACATGATCTCGACACGCATCGGGCCTGATTTCCCCTTTGCCGTTGTCGGCGCGCCCTCATATTTCGACGGCAAAGGGGTTCCGGAGCATCCGCAGGACCTTGTCCGCCACAACTGCATCAACGAGCGCCTGCCCACATATGGCGGCTTCTGGGCATGGGAATTCGAAGACAACGGGAAAGAGATCAGGATCAGGGTGGAGGGACAGCTTGCCTTCAATAACTCCTATCAGAGTGTAGAAGCGGCGCTGCAAGGACTTGGCCTGGCGTACGTGCCGGAAGACGTCGCGCTACCTCATATCGCGGAAGGCCGTCTGAGACGCGTGCTGGAAGCCTTTTCGCCACACTGGGATGGCTACCATCTCTACTATCCCAGCAGAAGGCAGTCCTCACCGGCTTTCGTGGCGCTCGTCGACGCCCTGCGCCACCGAGCCTGATGATCGGCGCCGGGCATAGTCATCCACTTTTCTACGGCAAGCAGTGGCCACGGTGTCTTCGCCTATTTCCTGGCCTCACGCGATCTTGCCGTGCGACGGGCCGGCCTCAGTTCCTCGATCGTCGGCAGCCACCACTCGGCGTTCTGAACCGGAAGCATTTTCGCGGGCCAGGTCCGGATGAGTTCTTCGAATGTGGGCGCCCGCCAATATCCCCAGACGTGATCCTCGGTGACGCCGGGATAGAAGTCCACAACGACGTCCGGGTCGACCAGTTCGCCTGAGACTTCGGTAAAGACGACGATTCCATAGGCGATGACCACAGGACGTCCTATTGGCGGCAGGTCGTCGCTCCGAAGCGGGTAACGATGACGCTTTCGTTCGGCAGAGCGGAGCTTGCTGCGCATATCCTGTTCGGTCCTCTTCCGCTCCTCGGCGCGACGTCGTCTCTCCTCCGGCTCGTTTCTGCAAGCCGCCGCCTCGATCTCAGGCCATCTGCGTCGGAGCTCCTCATAGGACCGGAAGGGAACGTGCCATATTCTGAGATCGGCATCCCATCGTGAGAATGGCACCTCGTGCAATTCGTCGACGACGGTCTTCGAGTACGGCGTGCGGATTCGGAAGTCTGCCTTGCCGAGTTCAAGATATGGACTGTCGATGGGATCGAAGGCGAAGGCGTCGCGTCCCTTCGCATCCGCATGGGCGTCGGCTTCGGCCTCGATCTCGGCAAGCCATCGTCCGATGCGACGCGATGCCGTACGGCCGGGAACGAACCAGGCCTTGCGGGCGTCGCTCCAGCGGGCACGGGGGAAGCGTCTTCGGAATTGCTCGACGGTCATCCTGTCGTAGGGGAAAGAAATGTCCGCGCCGGGCTTCGAACCGTCTTCGCCGGACGGCGCCTTGTTGTGATCAGTCGCAGATTTCGTTTCGGTCATGGAAGGAGAACGCTGACGCGCGGCGATCGGTTTCCGGTGAGGCGCTCGCTTGGCCGCCCTCTCAGTGAATTGTCTTCGACGGCTTCTCCGCATGCGAAATGCCATCGAGCGTCGCGATAAGCTTTTCGAATTCGTTCAAGACACGATTGAACTCGGCGTCCTGCATGTTGGTGATTTCGGATATCGTCGAGGACACGGACGCAATCAGCCTGTCGATCCAAACACAGCGCTCGGCGGCCGGCACATTTGCGAGAACCTCCCGCCGATGCGTCTTCAGCTCCCGGAGGATGCGAGCGATAAGGGCTCCCCGGTCCGCTCGGCTCAAGAGCGGAAGCCTCGTCTGCGCCTGCTGGATTTCCGTTATCAACGTCGTCGCCATCCCCGACCTCCAACCCTTCTGCAACCAGGTATCACAACCGTAGCGTTTGCAACACGGACTTTAGTCCGTGGCCAGGTCGTGCAATTGAGGACGCACCATACGACCGCATCAATTGCTTGTCGCAACGAGATCCGACACGTCGCAGCTGCGCCGCGGTCCTTCCCATGGTTGATACGTATTGTCTTCCGGTCGATACGACTTGTAGCGAGTGGCGCACCGGGCTGCTGCCTCTGCATTCACTTTCGGGCCGCCGCTCTCATCGGCCTCGGCGACGATCCGCTGAAAAGGCGAAATGCACTCGCGGGTCTCGCCGCCATAGGATCGATAGCTGTTGGTCGCGGGATCGAAAGAGCGGTAACGGTCCGCACACCAAGCAAGGTGCTCGGGCGAAAATCTTGGCTGTGGCGTCTGAACTTTGGTCGACGGGCGATCAGAATCCGGTGTCGCCTTTGATGTCGCGATCGTCGGCGCTTCGGTCACATAGCTGGAATAGAGAGGCGGAATTCGTTCATAGTGCTGCTGGCGAGGATCGACTTTCACCGGCGTCGTGGTCCAGAGATCGCGCGATGCAAGTTCATTGAAAGTATGAGATTTCGAATCCACCACCACGTGGGAGGCGACAGATGCAGCCGCCATGGTCGCCCCGACGGAGCTTAAGATTCCAAAGACAAGGGAGGCGATGGCTTTCATTGTCCCGACCCCTGCGATTGAGCCTGTGGAACCCAGACGCGGCCCGTCGTGCTGCTATGTCTGCCGCCGGTGGCGACAAGCACGGCGAGAATGCCGGCGATTGCCAGCAGGATGACGATCAGGGGCAAGGCCAGACCACCAGATTTCTCTTCGGAATAGATCATGTTCCTCTCCTCTGCCCCGACGGCGCCGAGCCGTCGGGGCGCCTGCTAGAGCCTTCTTTGCGCGTCCTATTGGACGTGCGGCGCTCTATGCCGCGATGATGTAAACGATCGTAAATGCAGAAGGATCGACGATGACGATCCGGCCATCCGCGAGGAGGAAGAAACGGTAGGCCTTGTACTGCGGTACAATTTCCACGATCCGCGGCGGCAACGGCTCGAGCCTGATCTTCTTCGGGATGGTGGCGCCGACCGAGACCGTGAAGTCCGCCTCGCGAACCGGCTCGACATGAACCTCCTTCACAACGCTGCGGATTTCCGTCTGCTGCTCGACGGAAATGTTCACATTGGTCGTGTTACTCGTCTCGGTCTTCGTGGTGTTCTGAGTGTTGCTATCGACGGATGTGTTGTTAGTCTTGCTGTTCGACTGGGTCTCAGTCGAGCCGCTGGAAGACTTCGCGTCGCCCGACTTCTGGGTCTCGCCGGAGCCGGTCGACGTGCCAGTGTCCTGGCTGCCGGCAGGCTTGTGGTTTTCCGTCGAGGACTGGCCCGAATCGGAAGACTTCGAACTGTCCGGGCTTCCGCCAGGGGCCTCCGTGCCTGCGGCGCCGGAGCCGGTTTCGGTGGAGCTTCCGGACTGGGTCTTAGCGCCGGGCTGAGTTGTGGTCTGACCGGAGGAGCCATCCGTTGAGGTTCCGGACGACGCACCCGACGAGTTTCCGTCGGAGCCGGAAGGTTTCTGCGCATCCTGGCCACTCGATGCTCCTGCGCCACCCGAGGAGGTGGCGCCCGCATCCGGTTGCTGGGTCGCGCCAGCGCTGGACTGGTTGTTTTGGGCAGCACCCTTCTTGGGGAGAATCGGCGCGTCCTGCGCCGCAACGGAGATGATGCCGACCGGCGAAACGCCGATCGAGAGTGCCGTCATCAGCACGGCGAGTGTCTTGGTCTTCATAACAGTCTCTCTGCTTTTTGGCCGCACGACGACGCTCCCGTCTGTCGTGCGGCGCTCTCAGGTTTTAAGATGATTTCCGGAACAATGACGCGGCAGTGGCTGCGTCGCATCAGGTCACTTGATGACCTGGATCACCTTGCGGGACGACGGTTCGACGATGACACGTTCATCATTGACCACCGCGTAAGCATAAGTCGGGTCATCCGGAACAGGCGTCACGACGACCGTCTCCGGCAGCGGCTGGCCGACGACAATCTTCTCCTTCACGACCACGCGGGCCGATGGTGCCGGAGCCTCGCGGACATAGGTGACGACCTTTTGCGGCGGCGGATCGATCGCCGTACCAACGACTGCGCCGGCAACGCCGCCGACAGCAGCACCGACGGGGCCGCCGACGATCGCACCGGTCACCGCGCCACCCGCCGCACCGTTGACCGTCGAGGACTGGGCGAATGCAACGCCCGACATGAGGGTCGCGGCAGTTGCCGCACCGACGATAAGCTTGGAGAGCATTTTTTCCTCCTTCTGTTTCAAGGCGGCCTTCGTGACCGCTGCGAGACCAACTAGCTAACGGCGGGGTCGTTCCACGCCCCGGACCTCAGTCGGATAGGCCTCGGCCCTTGGTCCCAAACCCATTTCCGTGTCCGTTGCCGGCTCTATTTCAGGATCAAAGGGCCCTGTGTCTCGGGCTACAGCACCGCGCGTCTTTTCAGACGCGCAAAGGACGCTGTAACACTTTGAATCACGGCATAATTTACCCTTAAATCGATGTCGCTTTGAGGAATGAGGAATTATGCAGGAGGCAGGAGACTGAAGGAGATGGCGCGATCCAACCGCCGGGAAGCGGGACGCAGGCGTCTGGCGATGCGTTTGCCGCATATGCGGAAGCTGATCATGGCAGCGTGCGACCCGTTGCAGCTCGAACTCTTCGAGGCCTACCAGAAGGCAGTCGAAGCGCGGGACATTCTTCGAGGGCAGCCGTTCAATTCGAACCTGGTGCGGGAATACGACGAGACCTGCCTCGAAATCGAGCAGCACGTCATCCGCGCGATGCAAGAACCTTCCTACGCCCAGCGCAGTAGCTGAAGTCCGGTGAGCCGTCATACTCGGCGGACAGAGCTTTTGGACATTTCATTGGGAGAATCGCGCGATTGATCCGCTGGCCTGCACTATAAGCGGCGTTACGAAACGCGACCGACGACGACGAACGCGCTCATGCCGCCGCACGGACGGACTCCGTGGCGCGATTCCACCTGCTCGGTCACCGCATCAACTATATCTGAAATGCGCTCCGGCGCCCGCCTTTCGATCTCTCCTCTGAGCGGAGTGCCTTGGCAGAAGGCCGCAGCGACGTCATGCGCGGCTGCGACGGAGGTCAACTCGATCCGATCGCAGGAAACTGCGTCAAATCCCGCCGAAGACACCTGTGCCTTGATCAAGGGTATATCGTAGTAGGAATATGGCAGCCGCCTGAGAAAATCCGGTGGATCGAACGGAAAAAGATTTGCCAGACATTCGTCCACGGATCTTGCAAAGTCATTGGCCGAGAGTGAATCCCACGTGGTGAACAGCAAACGACCTCCGCTTCGCAAGACTCTGGCGGCCTCGCCATAGGCCTTCAACTTATCAGGAAAGAACATCACGCCGAACTGGCAGACGACGAGATCGAACATCGAAGGCGCGAATGGGAGATTTTGCGCATCGGCGTGCATCCAGTGAGTCCGCGACATCGTCAGCGACGGTGCGCCGATGTCGATCATCGCCTGACTGAGATCGGTGGCAACGAGTTCTGTTGCATGATCGAGTGTCGCCCGCAAAGCGCGTGTCAATGCGCCGGTCCCCGCAGCGACCTCAAGAACGCTGCCCGGTTTCAATCGCTCGGCGACGATTGCCACCTCCGACGCATAGGGCTCATAGAGGATAGGCACGAGAAGGCTATCGTAAAGCTCGGCGACGCCTTCCTCGAATGGCGCGAGAGAAGGGGCCGATGCGGCGTGGGCGCCGCCTTCGATATCCATGGAAATCGTCACTCACAAGCCTCCATAACCGGGTTCGTCGGCCAGGAAAATATGCCTGAATCTGCTGATGTCTACAGGGGTCAGACCTTGGTCCCAATCTTCTCCGACCGAAGTCCCCGGAGTGGAACGCGCGTCGGACCCGCGCCGTTTCGAACGATACCGAAGGAGATCCGAACATGCACCAGAGTCATAGATCCCGAGTGAATGACGCTTGCAATGTGTCCGTCTTCGCACTTGTTATCGTTCTGGCCGCCCTTCTCTACGTCTTAGGCGCGGCCATGTCCGGCGATACCGTCGGATTGACCCAAAGCATAAGAGGCGCCGAGGTGTTCGACACCAGGAGTGTGCCCTGACGCTGTTTGGAAAAACTCTGAAGACGCGGTAGGTTAATCGGGCAGTCTCTTACCGGTATCAAAAATGAATTGGCTTCGCCGTTGGAATGCTCGCTCACTCGCCTCCCAGTTCTTCATCGCGGGTGGGCTCATTTCGATTGCTGCCATGTTCGTGGTGGGCTTTTTTGTAAGCCACCTCATAGACGAGACCGTCATCCACAATTCGGGCGCGGCGACGGCGCTGTATGTGGACAGCGTCATCGCGCCGCTACTTCCCGATATGCAAACAGAGTCACTGCTGGACGACGCGAGTGCACAGGCTCTCGACGAGACGCTCGGTCAAGGTGCACTCGGCAAGCGCCTTGTTTCGTTCAAGCTGTGGCGAGGCGACGGCACCGTCCTCTATGCGAACGAGAAGGAGCTGGTAGGCAGGAAGTTTGCGGTCAGCGACAAGCTGCAGAGGGCATTCGCAGGGTCTCTCGTCGCGCGCTACGAAATCGCCAGCGATCCGGAAAGCGACAAGGAGCGCGCGCTGGGCAAGCCGCTGATGGAGATCTATAACCCGGTGCTCCAGCCATGGTCCGGACAGGCGGTCGCCGTCCTGGAGTTCTACGAGACGGCTGAAGGACTGGGCGATAGTCTGGCGCATGCCAGGCTCCGGAGTTGGGGCGCCGTCGCCGCTCTCACGGCGACCTTTTTCCTTGTTCTTTCCATTCTGGTGTTCCGGGGTAGCCGCACGATCGAGGCGCAGCGCAAGGATCTCAAAGAACGAGTCATCGAATTGTCTGCACTGCTGGCGGAAAACCGCGGCCTGCAGCGCCGGCTGCAGCGCGCCTCCCAGCGGGCGGCAGCGCTGAATGAAACATATTTGCGCAGCATCGGCGCCGATCTGCATGACGGTCCGGCCCAGCACATCGCCTATGCCTCATTACGGCTGGACAGCGACTTGTTGGTCAACGCTTCCACCGAGCCTGAGGCGCGAGAAAAGGAGCTTGCCTGGATACGCTCGAGCCTGGCCGAGGCGATGACGGAGATCCGCAATATCTGCAGAGGGCTGGTGCTGCCGCAGATCGAGAAATCCTCAATCAAAGAGATCGTCACGCGGGTCGTCGAAGCGCATCAACACAAGACGGAAACCCATGTCGAAACGATTATCGACGAGGATGGACCGGAACTTCCTCCTGCCGTGAAGATCTGTATCTATCGCTTCATTCAGGAGGCCTTGAACAACGCCTACCGCCACGGCGGTGGCGTTCAGCAGGCTGTCAAGGCAGTCTCGCGCAAGGGGCATGTCCGTGTCGAGGTCAGCGATCACGGCGACGGCTTCGATCCGACCGAGGTAAGGCCAACGAGCCTCGGCCTCGTGGGGTTGCGGGAGCGTATCGACAGCCTGGGAGGATCCTTCGACATCAAGACGGGCGAAGGAGGAACGACCGTGACAATGACCTTCGAGCCAATGGAAGTGGGAGAGTAGACATGGCATCAATCACCATCGGCGTCGTGGACGATCATCCGCTTTTTCGCGAGGGTGTAACGCGCAGCCTCTCCGAGATCAGCGGCTTTATCGTGGTTGGTGAGGGGGCCAGCAGCGATGACGCGGCGATGATCGCTTCGGACAGCCACCCCGACATCATGCTCCTCGATGTCTCGATGCCCGGCGGCGGGCTGTCTGCGATCAGTGACGTATTGGCGCGGAGCCCGACGACGAAAGTACTGATGTTGACGGTGTCCGAGGAGGTGGACACATTGCTTGGAGCTCTGCAACGGGGCGCAATGGGCTACGTCCTGAAAGGTGTCGGTTCACGTGGCCTCGCCGAAGCAATCCAAACCATTCTGCGTGGCTCGCGATATATCTCGCCGACGATGTCGGCAAAGGTCATGGAGAATTCACTGAATGGCGGAACCTCCGACAAAACCAATCTGACGCCACGCGAGCGCGAGGTGATGGATCTTGTCGCTCAAGGCTTATCAAACAAGCATATCGGCTTGCGTCTCAGCCTGCAGGAAAAGACGGTGAAGCACCATATGACCCAGATTCTGAGCAAGCTCGGTGCCTCGAACAGGACTGAAGCGGCTCTGCAATGGCGGGAACGGCGCTGAAAGAGGTTATTGCTCCGACTATCACGCTCTAGCGAAGGAAGCGGCTCAGCCGGCGGGCATCGTTGGCCGTCGCCTGACGGCTTATGATCGTGCGGCCCTTCGAGTCTTTCATAATGTAGCGCCCGCGCTGCAGGATCTCAGTGATACCATTCGCATGACGGACGTCGATCGAGCCATCGGAAGCTTCGGTCGCTGTCGCTCCCGATCCTGCTGACGACCCTGTGCTCGAGGAAGAAGACCCTCCGCCGCCGGAGGAATTCCCACCGGAGGAATTCCCACTATTGCCATTCCCGGAACCGCTGTTGCCGTTGCCGCCACCGTTGCCATTCCCTCCTCCGTTGCCGTTTCCGCCGCCGTTGCCATTCCCTCCACCATTCCCGTTGCCATTCCCGTTGTTACCGTCCTTTGCCTGCGCAAAGTCCAGCGCCAGAACAGGAAGGGAACCGGCGAAATTCAAACTGGCCGGCAATGCGGCAGCGACGAGGGCGACCGTCGCGCCGCCTCCCAATCTCAGAAAATCGCGTTTCCGGATACTCATGCCACAGCCTCGTTCGTCCGTTCTTCGCCGTTTCCATGCAATATATGACGTATGAGACTCGCTGTTCCGAGTAAAGAATGCAACCGACCTAGGTAGTAGGCCCCGGCAAGACTTTGGTCCGGCTTACTTGATTGCCGTACTCGTCATTGAGAAAAGTCCGGGCAATCGCAAGCGCTACATTGCTCGCTTCTCCTCATTCAACCTGCCGTGTGAGGCGAAGAAGTATTTCTATGGAACTTCTCCCCTTGTCGTCGCTTTGATTGTCGAAGTGCAACAGAGGAAACTTCCATGGCCAACCCGAACGAATCCCCCGCAGTCCAATCCATGCGAAAAGAGCAGGCAGAGCAGCGGAAGCAGGCGCGAAAAGGCGAACTCGACAAAGCAATTGAGGATACTTTTCCTGCATCCGACCCGGTGTCTGCCACTCACACTTCTATTCCCGCCGGCCGCAGCGACGTCGAAGCGGCTGAGCGTGTGCAGCGGGAGCCGGATCCCACCAGGCTTGACGAGCAATATCCATTTGTCGATCAAGCTCTGCACTCGACGGGCGACACCGCCCGCTCCTCCGACGCCTCCGGTGTCGATCGCCAAGGAATGCGATCTCTTCAGAGAGAAGCAAGCCGCGTGGCCGAGTCCGCATCGGAACTGGCGTCCGGATCGGCTCGCCTGGCAAAGGCCGAAGCCCGTACATTCGTCCATGATCTCGAAGATAGCATACGCCGGCAGCCGCTGACGGCCGTAGCGATCGTCGCCGGTCTCGCCTTCGTCTTTGGCGCGACGCGCTGAGGAGCCAGCCATGGCAGCGCGATGGACTGGCGGCTGTCTTTGCGGATCCTGCCGGTACGAATTCGACGGTGATCCGCCGCATTCGGGATACTGCCATTGCGATATGTGCAAGAAGGCGACCGGAGGCCCTTTCGCGGCCCTGGTCCAGGCGAGGATCGCCGATCTTGCCTGGACGGCCGGTACACCCACATCGTACCGATCGTCGCCGATCGCCACGCGCGGCTTCTGCGGCAAGTGCGGAACACCACTCTACCTTCAGTACGACGGCGATGAACTAATTCGGGTGACCGTCGGCTCGCTCGACCACCCGGAAAAGATCAGCCCGGCGGGACATTACGGTGTGGAGAGCCGTCTTGATTGGGCCGATTGCGGACGGGGACTTCCTGAGGAGGAAACTCAGGAGCGCTTTTAGATGTTGCCCGGAAATCGCCCGGGCTCCCGGGGGTCTCATGAAAATCGCAACTTACAACGTCAACGGGATCATTGGACGGTTGGACATCCTGTTACGTTGGCTCAAGGAGGATGCCCCTGATGTGGTTTGCGTCCAGGAACTAAAGACAGACGATGCCAGGTTTCCGCGAAAGGAGATCGAACGAGCCGGCTACGGCGCCGTCTGGCACGGACAGAGATCCTGGAACGGGGTGGCGATCCTGGCGAAGGGCAAGACACCGATCCTGACGCGGCGCGGTCTTCCCGGCGATCCTGATGATAGCCACAGCCGGTATATCGAAGCTGTCGTCGACGGCATCCTGATCGGATGCCTCTATCTTCCGAACGGAAATCCGTTCCCAGGAGCAAAGTTCGAGTACAAGCTTCGATGGTTTCGCCGTCTGCACCACTATGCCGCCGAACTCCTCGAGTTCGAAGTGCCTTCAATCCTGGCCGGCGACTTCAACGTCATGCCGACGGAGATCGACGTATACAAGCCGGAACGCTGGCTGGACGACGCCCTCTTCAGGCCGGAAGTGCGCAAGGCCTATGCCCATCTTGTTGCCCAGGGCTGGACCGACGCCATCAGACATCTGCATCCAGAAGAGCGTATCTACACCTTCTGGAAATACTGGCGGAACAGCTTCGAACGTGACGCCGGGCTTCGGATCGATCACTTCCTGCTCAGTCCGGCAGTCGCCCCGTTGCTTCGATCGGCAACCGTCAGGAGAAAGCCGCGAAGCTGGGAGCATACGAGCGACCACGCACCGGTCATGATCGAGCTCGACGTTTCCGAAGCTGGGGCCGATCTGTAAGCCGCGATGTCGATTGCAGGGGAACCAGGGAACCTGCAATGCCGGCCGGAGTTAGCTGGTAAAGGAGATTTCCAATGCCTACGAATTCCATCCCCAATTCCGCAAAGCTTCCGCCGAAGTCACTGAATGAGGACACCCAGGACGACGAATTGCCCGAGGCTAATGTCGATGACCAGCGTAAGCCGCCAATCAGCATGGGCAGCGGCCGCGAGGCGGGCGACGGTGTCACCGATACCGATCCGGAAACAGGCCGCGCCGATCAGAAGGACCGCATCCCAGCCCCGCAATTTTCCAACCGGAAGTAACCGCTATGGGCGAAAGCAAGAATTACCTGAACACCGACGAGATCCAGGCCGACGACCAGTTGTCGCCGAAGCCGGTCGAAGGAAAGGACCCGCCGCGGCACGTGCGAAAAAGCGAGGAAGCCGTCGCCGAAGGTTCTGACGACACCGAACGCATCCGGGTGCCGCCGCCGGTCCCGAATCCCGATTGATCAACACACCCCCGCGAAGGTGATGCGCAGCCTTATCCATCCGTGCCGCGGTCGTAGATGCGGCCGGTCAACCAGGCTGGCCAGTCCCGCTCGAAGAAGGATCTGGCGTTCGCGTCGAAGCTGCGGTTCGGACGTGTGGAAAGCCTTATCTCATCCCCATCAAGACGAACAATAATCTGCTCTTTGCGATGCGCTTCGCGTTCTTTCCGAAAGCGATAATCCTGCAACGGTCCTGAGCGCGCCAGCGGGAGAGATTCGCCTTCCGCGTCGCATATCGCACGCGCCCCGCGGCTGCCGCCGCCATTGCGAATGAAGAAATCAAGCGCGCTGAGCACGGCTTCCGAAGCAAGCGCCATATGCCGCCATTGCACGCCGCGAACCGCCTCCGCTGCTCGACCGTAGGCGACGCCGTTATCGCGAATTTCAGCATTCAGCTTGCGTGCATCGAGCAGGGCGCCGCTGACACTTTCCTGATCGCAGAGGATGCCAGCCTTGTCGCTCATTCGCGCCTGCACTTGCGAGCGGATCGATTTGACGGTGAGCAGGCTCTCCGTCCGCAGGGCAGCAAGGATTTCGGCAATGCCTGCCTCTGCCATGGCGGCTATATCCTTCATGGCGGCTCGCTCCGCCCGGCCACTCGCACTGATGTGCTCGGCTGCCCGGGTGCCGAAGACTTGCCCGGCATTGAGCGCTGCTCCACCCGGCCTCGTCACGCCGTGTGTGCCCGCTGCCTCTCCGGCAGCGTAACAGCCGCCGAGACTGCTGCGGCCCCAGGTATCGACCATGATGCCGCCGTTCATGTGCTGGTTGTTGACGGCAAACTCCAGCGGCTCCTTGGCGATATCGATCTTGTAGCGGCGATAGAGTTCGATCGCGAGCGGGTTCATATGCTTCAAGCGATCGATCGGCATGCCCTGGTCGGCGCCGGCCTTGCGGAGATAGTTGCGGACGTCTTCATCCAGTCTTTCCAGGCTGAACGGTAGGTCGCCCGGCACGGATAGGGGATTGCGATTGAAATCCATAAAGACGCGCCGCCCTGCGGCGGTTTCGCTGAAGATGGCCAGATCGACCAGGCTCGAGCCGAAATCGAGCATGCGCGTCGCGTGAAATGGCCACTGATAGCCCTTGCGGAAGATGTTCGACGCTAGCTCCTGCGTGCTGCGGTAGTATTCTGCCAGGAAATGGTGCTCGGCGCCTTCGGCATCGAGCGAGTAGATATGCGGGATCGACTGGACGTAGGTGCCCGACAGATTCCATGGGAACCCTTCCCTGCGTGTTCCGATGCCAAACTGACTTTCAGTCAGGTTGACGAGCTCGACGCCTGCCTCGAGCGCCAATCCGAGAGAGCCGAAGCAGCCGTTGGGATAAACGCTGTCGCGATAGAGTTCACCCGGCCCGCCGGCGGCGAGCACGATCACGCCGCTGACGAACAGCGCAAGGCCCAGCGGGTTCTCCTCCCTGCGGTCGCTGGCGCGCATGGCGACTATCCCGACGACGTGACGATCACCGCCATCGCCGTCGGTAAGGATCTTTACCGCGGTGGTCTGGTTGTAAAACGGCACTCCGAGCCGGATCGCTTCCTCGGCCAGCACCTTAACCATCAGGCGCGAGGTGCGCGGGCCGCAACTGGTGGCGCGGCCGACCTCGTCATGGTCGGTCTGATATCTGAGCGTCCCGCCAAGCGGATCCTGAGGCAGCGGCAGACCCAGGAACTGGAGTGATGCCATCATCCGGGGCGAGCCTACAGCCTCGACATAGGCCGTGTCCTCGTCCATCGCACCGCCGCTGCGGATGGCTCGGGCCATTGCCTTGTAATTGTCGCCCTGATCGGCCGTGTTTGCCGTGTGAAGAGTCTGCTTGTCCGATCCCGAACAGGCCGAGGTTCCACCCCACGCGCTTTGGCTGATAATGACGACGTCGTCGCCGCGCCGCTTCAATTCCACCGCCGCACGCAGACCCGCCGCGCCGGATCCGACGACGACGCAACCTGCCCGGTAGATCGGCACCTCGACGCCGGCGAGCCGGACCACGTCCGAAGGGGTGAGCTCGGGTGGGAGGCGCGGCATGTCGACATCGGTCAGCGCGTCAAGAATGTCCTGCGGAACGTCTATGGTCATCGGCGTTCAACCCAGCGGGATGTCGACCCAGCGCTTTTGCCGGGAGGACTCCATGCATGCGTCGACGATCTGGCAGATGTGATGGCCCGTATCGAATGTCGGCCACATCGGTCTGTTTGCAACGATCGAGCGGATCACCTCGGCCACCTCGATGATCTTGCTTTCATTGTAACCCAGGCCGAAATTCGGCAGGGGAAGGAAAGCCCTGAAGGTGGGGTTCTCAGGACCCACGTCGATCTCCCGGAAGCCGCGCCGTCCCGCTCGGTCGTCGTTGGAGTAGAAGCGCAGCCGGTTTATCTCGTCATAGGTATAGGCGATGCTGCCTTTCGTTCCATAGATTTCGTAGGTCTGCATGAACTTGCGGCCGGTCGCGACACGGCTGAAATCGACGATCCCGCCGGCACCGTTCTCGAACCGGCATAGCAGATTGGTTGCATCGGGATTGGTGATATCAGCCCAGGACTCGCTGCCCGTGAGCTTCACCTGCTCGCCATAGGCAAGGCCTTCGACGACAGGCCGGCGCGGCGTCGCGATGAGATTGTCTGCGATCAGGGAACTGACGCGGCCAACCAGGAAATCCATGAAGCTGAAGATGTGCGAACCGGTATCACCGACGATCCCGGTCGGCGCGAGCTTTCCATCGGCGCGCCACATGAAGGGCGCACCGGGATCGCCATACATGTCGACGTGCTGGCAGCCGCGGAATAGCTTGATCTCGCCGATTTCGCCGGATTGAATGATGTCTTTCGCCAGATCATGGACGGGATTCCGGGGAAAGGCGTGTCCAACGCGGGTAATGACACCCTTTTCCCTGGCGATGTCGGCCAGTTCCCGCGCCTCGACGGCGGTGTTTGCCAGTGGCTTCTCGCAATAGACATGTTTGCCGGCCAGCAAGGCCGCCTTGGCCACCTCGTAGTGGAGGTGGTCAGGCAGGCAGATATCGATCAGATCGACCTCAGGATCAGCGACCGCCAGATTCCAATCCTGAAGAATTCTTGCACCCGGCGCCCTGTGAGAAAGGTCCCCGGCTGCCTTCGAGGGGCCTTCGACGAGAGCGACGATCCGTGCCGTTCCGTCCGACACTCCGAAGAAGTGCGGAAAGGTCTGATAGGCCATCGTGTGGACCTTTCCCATCCAGCCCGAGGCGCCAAGCACTGCAACTCTGACTTCAGACATTGTCGTCTCTCCTCTCGACATGGCCTACCGGATTTCGGCGCGAGCCCGAGGCCGAGTATCGTTGCGTTCGTAGGCGAAGATAGTGGGGGAAAGTGCCGGCAAGCCCCGGATGAGGTCCGAGCCTTTTTCGCCGACCATGATCGTCGGCGCGTTGGTATTGCATGACGGCACGCGCGGCATGACGGATGAATCGCATACCCTGAGGCCTTCCAGGCCATGGACCTTGAGATCAAGCCCGACAACCGCGTCGGGTCCCGTTCCCATTTTGCAGGTGCCAACCGGATGATGGTCGGTCTTTGCGTTGGCACAGCCGTAGTCGAAAAGCTGTTCGTCGGTCGTGACCTTCGGTCCAGGAAGCCTTTCGGCCATGACATAGGGCTTCAGCGCCGCCTGCTGCATAATCTCGCGCGCGATCTTCAGCCCTTCCAGGGACATCGTCCTGTCGTGGGGATCGGACCAGTAGTTGGGATCGATCAATGGAGCGGCAGCCGGGTCTGAGGATGACAGACGCACTGTCCCCCGCGAGCGCGGATGCAGATAGGCGGAGTTAAGGGTCACGCCGGCATTCTTGAGCCGTTCGACGCCTGCTTCGATGCCCGATCCGAGGCCGAGGTGAAACTGGATGTCGGGAGAACGGGCCTCGGGATCGGCATACCAGAAGCCGCCGGTCTCGAAGAGCGACGAGGCGACTGGTCCGGTGCGGAACAGCACATATTGTATCCCGGCCCAAACGGTCCGGTGGAGTTTTGCGACGCCGTCATAGGTGTGATCGCCGGTGCATTCGGCAATGACGAAAAGATCCAGATGATCCTGGAGGTTGCCGCCGACACCCGGCAGATCGTGGAGCACCTTGACGCCCACCGACCGCAGATGGTCGGCCGGTCCTATGCCGGACTGCAAAAGCAGCTTCGGCGATCCGATGGCGCCGGAGGAAACCAATACTTCCCGGTCGGCGCGGACGATCTCCAAGCCGTGCGAAGTCACGATCTCGACGCCTGTCGCACGGGCTCCCTCCACGATAATACGCGCGACGCGCGCGCCGGTCCGCACCGTCAGGTTCTTCCGGTCCTTGATCGGCGAGAGATAGGCGAGCGATGCCGACGACCGGCGACGGTTGCGCTGCGTGAGCTGATAAAACCCCACGCCTGCCTGCTGGCGTCCGTTGAAGTCGTGATTATAGGGAATGCCGAACTCCTGCCCTGCACGGATATAGGCATCGCAGATCGGGAGCGGCGCAGCAGGCATCGAGACGCCGAGCGGACCGCCATAGGAGTGGTAGTCGTCGGCGAAGCGCTGGTTGTCTTCCGCACGTTTGAAATAGGGAAGGATCGAACGATAGTCCCAGCCCTCGCAGCCGTCTTGACTGGCCCAGAGATCATAATCGGCCGCGTTTCCGCGCGTGTAGAGCTGCGCGTTGATCGACGAACCGCCGCCGATGACCTTTGCCTGGGTATAGCGAAGCACGCGGCTCTTCATATGTTTCTGGGGAACGGTTTCCCATCCCCAGCTGGCGACGCCTTTGGTCATCTTGGCGAAGCCCGCGGGCATGTGAAAAAGCGGATTCCAGTCGCCTCCACCCGCCTCGAGCAGGAGGATGCTGACATCTGGATCTTCGCTCAACCGATTTGCAAGCACGCATCCTGCAGGGCCGGCGCCGGTGATGATATAGTCGAAACCCATCTTACTTTCCTATTTTGTCCGTTCGGTCTGCCAGCGCGTCTCGTGCCTGCAAGTCCTTTGACGCGATGTGATCTGCCACTCTCAGTGCCTGGGCGGCGATAGTGAGCGCAGGATTCACAGCGGCCGATGTGGGGAGGAAACTCGCGTCGACGACGAAGAGATTGTCGTGATCATAAGCCCGGCAATACGCGTCGAGCGGCGCAGCCGCGGGATCGTTTCCGATGCGGATCGTTCCGCACTGATGGGAGGGCGTGCGCTTGTCGAAGGGCCTCGCCATCACGATCGGAAACCCGATCGACTTCAGGATTGCCTTCAGCCTGGCGACAAGCGCGAGATGAGCATCCCAGTTGGTTCGCTGCCATTGGAGAATAATCCGATCTCCATCCACCATGACTCGGCTTTCGGGATTGGGAACGTCCTCGCTCATCGCATAGAAGTCGATGGCATGGCCGGTGATGAAGCGCAGAAGCCATTCCGGAGCCTGGGGCAGAGAGCCCTTGAGAACTCTTTCGGAGATGCGCCCGAGGAGCTGCACGTTGCCGAGGGGCGGCCCTCCCTCCCCGTCGGAGAGATAGAAGTCGTTGAAGGCAAACGTCTTCTGGTAGATGGAGGTGTTGCTGAACCGCGGCGAGACCCCGATGACCGCGGAGGCATTGTGGTTCATGAAGTTGCGACCCACCTGGTCGGAAGAATTCGCCAGACCCTTTGGGAAGCGGTCGTTTTTCGAACGCAGCAAAAGCACTGATGATTGGACCGCCCCGGCGGAGAGGATCACGATCTCGGGCGAAACAGTCAGCGTCTCCCCGTTCTTGATGTAGGTCACCCGGTCGATCCGGCTCCCCGCTCCCGTGTCAAGCCCCGTCACCCGCGCATTGGTTTCGAGCCGGACGTTCTCGTGCCTCAGCGCCACTGCAAGGGCTGCGGTCTCGGCGTCCATCTTGCCGTCGCGGGCGTTAGGATGCGCATCCCACGGCGTGCGTGCTTTGGAGAGCCAGGCGTCAAGATCAAGGCCGAGCGGCAGGGAAAACGGATGCAGGCCTTTCCGCTTGAGTCGCGCCCTGATATCGGCGATCGGCGCCTCGTCCGGGACGGGCGGGTACTCGTAGGAAGCCGAGTGGTGCGGTTCTGTGGGGTCTTCGCCAAGGCTGCCGCGGACCTGATACATGCGTTCCGCCTTGCAGTACCACGGCTCCAGCACCTCATACGGAAACGGCCAGGCCGGCGACACGCCCTCCCGGTGCTGGATGACGTCGAAATCCTGCTTGCGATAACGCGACAACACGGCGCCGTAGAACTTCGAATTCCCGCCGACATTGTAGTAGTTGCCGGGATTGAACCCCTTGCCGCTTGCCTCGTACCAGGTTTCCTTCGGTCGAAAATGTCCCCGCTGGAAGATCGCGCGCTGGTCGCGGTTGACAGGAAGATCGGCGATCTGATCACCGGCTTCGAGGATCAATATCTTCGCACCGGTCACGGCCAGGCCGGCCGCGACCGTCGCGCCGCCGACGCCTGACCCGATGATGACGATGTCAGGTGAACCGCTCATGTTAGCACCTGGCCCTCACGCGATCCGCGCCTGGCTATTGGGATCGAAGAACACGGCCTTGTCGAGATTGAATGCGAGGCGGGTTTGTTGTCCTGGGGCGATGCCGGTATCGGCGCGCAGGCGGGCGACGACGGATTTGCCGCCGAGCTTGGTGACGGCGAAGGTGTCGGAGCCGGCCGGTTCCACCACCTCGATCAGGCAATCGCCCTCGGTCAGCGAGCGCGCCTTGCGGTCGGCGCCATCGGGATCGGTCAATGCCTCCGGGCGGATGCCGAAGATCACCTGTCTGCCGGTATAGGCGGTCAGGCCGTCATTGCCTGAGATGACCGGCAGCCTCAGCGGGGCGGCATTCGGCCGCTCCAGCGAGACTTCGAGGCCGCCGGCGCCGTTTTCGACGGTGGCGGTCAAGAGGTTCATCGCCGGCGATCCCATGAAGTCGGCGACGAAGATGTTGGACGGGCTGTTATAGATCTCGGCCGGCGTGCCGAACTGCTGCAGCACGCCATCCTTCAGCACGGCGATCTTGGTCGC